>NZ_BOOO01000101.1 GCF_016863275.1 Planotetraspora mira | reverse complement strand
ACGATGATCCGGCCCTCGTGCAGGATCGCGATCCGGTCGGCGAGTTGTTCGGCCTCGTCCAGGTACTGCGTCGTGAGCAGCACCGTCGTGCCGCCCTCGGCGAGTTCCTTGACGGTCTGCCACACCTCGATACGCGCCTGGGGGTCGAGCCCGGTCGTCGGCTCGTCGAGGAAGATGAGCGGCGGATTCCCGATGAGGCTCATCGCGATGTCGAGGCGGCGGCGCATGCCACCCGAATACGTCGCCGCCTTCCGCGCGCCCGCGTCGGTCAGCGAGAAACGCTCGAGCAGGTCATCCGCGATCTTGCCGGGATTCTTGAGGTGCCGTAACCGGGCGACCAGTACGAGGTTCTCCCGACCGGTGAGGATTTCGTCGACGGCGGCGAACTGTCCTGTGAGGCTGATGGACTCCCGCACGTTCGCCGGTTGCGTGGCGACGTCGAAGCCGTTGACTCGGGTCGTCCCCGCGTCGGCCTTGAGCAGCGTGGAAAGGATCTTCACGA
>NZ_BOOO01000100.1 GCF_016863275.1 Planotetraspora mira | reverse complement strand
CAAACGGCGCCGCGTCGTCGAGAAGCTCCCTGCGCAGCGTCTGATGGAACCGCTCGACCTTCCCGGTCGTGGTCGGTGACCGCGGCTCGGTCAGCCGATGCACGATGCCGTTGTCCCGGCAGATCCGGTCATACAGCACCTCACCACCAGTGCCGAACCGGCCGGTGAACTGCTTGCCGTTGTCGGTCAGCACC
Organism: Planotetraspora mira; assembly: GCF_016863275.1. Classification (GTDB taxonomy): domain Bacteria; phylum Actinomycetota; class Actinomycetes; order Streptosporangiales; family Streptosporangiaceae; genus Planotetraspora; species Planotetraspora mira. Next base: position 363 of record NZ_BOOO01000100.1, on the reverse strand, counting down.
TCACCGGGGACACCGAACCTCTGCAACGCCGCAGCGAATGCCAGGCACACCGCCCGGCCCGTCGCGCGAACCACCACCGCGGCGATGACGCAGTAACGGGAGTGATCATCCACACCGGTGACCACTTTGACCTCGGTGCCGTCCACTAAGAAGATCCCACCGACGATGTCCATCTGCCACAGATCCATCGCTGCCGGGCGTTCCCACCGAATGAACTCCTCGCGCCGCTTACGCCGAGCACCCGGCTGGATCACCCCATGTCGCACCAGCGTCCGATACACCCCCATCCGCGACGGCGGAGGAACGACGCCACGCTTGGCAGCCTCATGCACCAACCGCACCGGCCCCCAACGAGGATGCTGA
>NZ_BOOO01000099.1 GCF_016863275.1 Planotetraspora mira | reverse complement strand
TCGACCGCTACCGCGCCCTCCTGGAGGAGTTCGCCATCATTCGGCCGAATTGCCAGGTACGCCTCCGCCATGTCAACTTCAGCGACCCCTTCGGTCTCCTTCGCGCGGGAGAGGTGGACGTACAGTTGCTCTGGCTGCCCGTCAGCGAACCTGACCTTATGGTGGGGCCGATCATCCTCACCGAGCAGATCGTGCTGGGGGTAGCGGCCTCCCACCGGCTGGCCTCACGGGAGTCGATCTCGTTGGAGGACCTCGGGGACGAGGTCGTCATGGGCGGCGCCAAACCCGACTACTGGCGAGAGGGGCTTGTACCCACTCGCACGCCAAGCGGGCGATTCATCGAGATCGGTCCGAGTGTCACCAACTATGCGGACATGATCCCGATCATCGTCAGCGGCGAGGCCGTATCGCCGGGATTCACGCACGACGCACGGGTCATGCCCGTGCCGGGCATGACTTATGTGCCCATCCACGACGCGCCCCTGGCACAGTGGGCGCTCGTCTGGTGCACCGCCGCGGAGAACGATCTCACCCGTGACCTCATCCGGGCGGCGCAGCA
>NZ_BOOO01000098.1 GCF_016863275.1 Planotetraspora mira | reverse complement strand
TTGTCGAAGCGCATGCCCTCGGTGAGCTCAAGCTCGAGCCCGAAGGTGTTGCTCTCCTCGACGGTGATGACGCCTTCCTTGCCGACCTTGTCCATCGCCTCGGCGATCATTTCGCCGATCTGGGCGTCGCCGGCGGAGATCGACGCCGTGGAGGCGATCTGCGCCTTGGTCTCGACGTCCTTGGCGAGCTTGGACAGCTCCTCGCTGACGCGCTCGACGGCCGCCTCGATGCCCTTCTTCAGGGACATCGGGTTGGCGCCGGCCGCGACGTTGCGAAGGCCCTCACGCACGAGCGCCTGGGCGAGCACGGTCGCCGTCGTGGTGCCGTCACCGGCCACGTCGTCGGTCTTCTTGGCGACTTCCTTGACGAGCTCAGCCCCGATCTTCTCCCACGGGTCCTCGAGCTCGATCTCCTTGGCGATGGAGACACCATCGTTGGTGATGGTGGGGGCGCCCCACTTCTTCTCCAGCACGACGTTGCGGCCCTTGGGGCCGAGGGTCACCTTGACGGCGTCGGCGAGCTGGTTCATGCCGCGCTCGAGACCGCGCCGGGCGTCCTCGTC
>NZ_BOOO01000097.1 GCF_016863275.1 Planotetraspora mira | reverse complement strand
GCCACCGCCTCGTCCACGTCGACGTTCGTCGTGAGTTCGCGCATGGCGGGATCATGGCGGGACCCACTGACAGAATTCCGCCGCCGAAGCGGCCAGGTGGAATCGCGCGACCGCGGCCGCGTTCCAGGCCGAGGAGTCTCGGCTGGTTTGTCGGAGCGGGCTGATATTCCTGGCGGTGCACCCTACCTCCTGGAGACACCGATGGCCCAGGTCACCCTCCGAGATGAGACCGCCACCGGCAGGCCGCTGGAGGAGTTCACGCTGCCGGATCTACCTGATCGGATCACCGCGCGTGAGCTGGTACGGCTACGCGTGCGCGAGGATGTCGCACGGCACAACGCGACGCCTTCGACACGATTCAACGGACTGGTCATGCCCGACGACGCCGAGGCCGAGCTGAACGGCTACCGGATGCGTACGGCCAGGCGGATCGACTGGGAACGGCAGGCCGACATCGCCGAGAAGGCCTTTCAGCGCAACGGGTTCATCCTGCTGGCCGATGACCGGCAGATCGAGGACCTGGACGAGCAGATCGACTTGACCACGGATCCGGTGATCTCGTTCGTCAAGCTCGTTCCCCTGGTCGGCGGCTGACG
>NZ_BOOO01000096.1 GCF_016863275.1 Planotetraspora mira | reverse complement strand
ACGACCTTTCGTCCCGTCGTTGACGGGTAAGGCGATCCTTCGCAATCAACCACATGCGAGGAAATCATGAGAGCCGTAGTGTACGAAGGACCTCGACAGGTCAATGTCGAGAGAGTCCCGGACGCGCGCATAGAGCGGCCCACCGATGTCCTGGTCCGCATCACCACGACCAACATCTGCGGGTCGGACCTGCACATGTACGAAGGGCGGACCGACTTCGAGACGGGCCGCGTCCTCGGTCACGAGAACCTCGGCGAAGTGGTCGAGGTCGGACCGGCCGTCGACCACGTCCGCGTCGGCGACGTGGTCTGCATCCCGTTCAACATCTCGTGCGGCTTCTGCGCGAACTGCGAAAAGGGCCTGACGGCCTACTGCCTCACCACCAATCCCGAGCCGGGCATGGCCGGGGCGGCGTACGGCTTCGCCGACATGGGGCCCTACAACGGCGGCCAGGCCGAGTTCCTGCGCGTGCCGTACGGCGACTTCAACTGCCTCGTCCTCCCGGACGACGCGAAGGAGAAGCAGAACGACTACGTGATGCTCGCCGACATCTGGCCGACCGGCTGGCACGCGACCCGGCTCGCCCAGGTGGAGGCGGGCGACTCGGTCGTGATCTACGGGGCGGGGCCCGTCGGGCTGATGGCCGCCTACTCCGCCGTAC
>NZ_BOOO01000095.1 GCF_016863275.1 Planotetraspora mira | reverse complement strand
CGGGGATTGTGCGGCATGAGCCGCGGTATGACGGGTTCGTGGCGGCTGCCGGTCAGCGGCAGGAGGTGGCCGAGGCCATCGATCGGCACGTCGCCACGCACTTCGGACCGGTCGCGTTCGTCCTGCACGAGATCGCCTCGCACCTTGTCGGTGTGCATGTCTACGTGGTCGGGCCCTCGGCGGAGCGGCCGTACCAGACGCTGGTCACATCGGGGATGAGCGAGCGGCCGATGACAGTGCCCGATGGGCATGGAATCAGTCCGTATGCGGAGCTGATGCTGTGCCTGCCGGCGGACTGGCCGCTGACGCAGGCGGCGCTGCACGACGAGCGGACGGGGTGGCCGGTGCGGGTGCTGAAGCAGGTGGCTCGGTTGCCGCACGAGTACGGGACGTGGATCGGCGAGTGGCATTCCGTACCAAACGGGGATCCCGCGTTGCCGTATGCGCCTGGCGCGCCGTTCGCCGGGGCGGTCATCACGCCGATGCTCAACGTGCGTCCGGAGGCACGGACCATCGACGTTGCGGACGGGACGCGGATCACCCTGCTCGCGCTAGTACCGCTGCATCCGGCCGAGGTCATGCTGAAGGTGTCGCAGGGAACGGATGCGCTCATCGCGGCACTCGACCGGGGCGGAGTCAGCGAGCTCCTAGACCCGACCCGACCGTCACTCGTGTGACACCG
>NZ_BOOO01000094.1 GCF_016863275.1 Planotetraspora mira | reverse complement strand
AGCAACTCAGTAGTGACCTTGCTCTCCAGCAACGCCATCAACGCATCGGCGTTACGCACCCGCAACGGCCGCTCATCACCCTCAACCCTCGGCTTGGCATAAGCGTCCAGCCAGGCCCGCAACCGCGCCGCCGCCTCCCGCGGCAACCGGAACTCCCCCTCCATCCCACCCGAACCCGACGGCCGCACCACCAAAAACCGCCGCCCATAATCGGCATCCTCATCCTTGCCTGCCGAACCCGGATCCAAAATCTCCCGCAGGAACCGGCCCGCCCGAACCACCTCCGCCGGACCCGCCTGATCCGCCAACCCCACCAAAATCGGCTCCGCCACCCCCACCTGCTCATCAGTCAACCCACCGACCGCCACACAGATCGCATACACCCGCCCCTCCGACAACGACCCCTCAGCGAACCGCGCCCGCACCACCGGCAACCGCGCCAACTCGACCGCCAACGTGAGCAACCGACCGGCCGAACCACCATCCATCCCACACCCACCCCGCAACCACATCCGCGTACTCGCATGCCCCTGCACCCTGGCCTCACCCGCCCGATGCACCCGACCCACCCGCTCCGCCACCGCCGCGATCAACCGATCCCGCGCCCCCACCAACACCTCAACCTCAGCCAGACACTCACCAGCCGACTCCGGCACCCCACCCACCACCAACCCCGACACCGCCGCCTCCACCCC
>NZ_BOOO01000093.1 GCF_016863275.1 Planotetraspora mira | reverse complement strand
GGGGAGGGATTCGGCGTGGACGAGGACGAGGAGTTCGGTGGTGATTTTGGTTTCGAGGAGCATGGTGAGTGCGTCGGCGTTGCGGACGCGCAGGGGCCGTTCGTCGTTTTCGGTTCTGGGTTTGGCGTAGGCGTCCAGCCAGGTTTTCAGTCGTGCGGCGGCTTCTTTGGGGAGCCGGAATTCTCCCTGCATGCCACCGGAGCCGGTTGGGCGTACATGCAGGAATCGTTTGTCGTAGTCGGCGTCGTCGTCTTTGTCCTGCCCGTCCGGGTCGAGGATGTCGCGGAGGTAGCGGCCGGCTTTGGCGACGTCTTCGGGGGTGGCCTGGTCGGCCAGGTCGGTCAGGATCTGCTCGGCGATCGGTGCTTGTTGGTCGGTGAGGTCTTTGATGGCGGTGCAGATCGCGTTGACCTGGGCTTCGTTCAGGGTGCCTTCGGCGAATCGTGTGCGTACCAGGGGGAGGCGGGCCAGTTGGGTGCCGATGGTCATCAGGTGGGCGGCGGCGGTTCGGCTGGTGCCGCAGGCGTTGTGTAGCCAGGTGCGGGTGCTGCTGTGTCCGTGTGCTCGGGCTTCGCGCGTGTGGTGGACCCGTTCCACCCGTGCGGTGATGGCGGAGATCAACCGATCCCGTGCGAAGGCCAACTGTTGTGCCTGGGCCAAACACGCTGCCGGTGAGTCCGGCAAGTCTGCCAGGGCCAGCGCTG
>NZ_BOOO01000092.1 GCF_016863275.1 Planotetraspora mira | reverse complement strand
CCTCGGTCGTGAGGAACAGGGCCGCGATGGAGGCGGCGTTCTGCAGCGCGGAGCGCGTCACCTTGGCCGGGTCGATGATGCCCGACTCGAACATGTTGACGTACTCACCGGTGGCGGCGTTGAGGCCCTCACCCGCGGGCAGGTTGCGAACCTTCTCCACCACGACGCCGCCCTCGAGGCCGGCGTTCACGGCGATCTGCTTCAGCGGCTCCTCGAGCGCCTTGCGGACGATCGCGGCACCGGTGGCCTCGTCGCCGTTGACCTCGAGCTTGTCGAAGGCGTTGGCGCCGGCCTGCAGCAGGGCCACGCCACCACCGGGGACGATGCCCTCCTCGACGGCCGCCTTCGCGTTGCGAACGGCGTCCTCGATGCGGTGCTTGCGCTCCTTGAGCTCGACCTCGGTCGCCGCGCCGGCCTTGATGACGGCCACGCCGCCGGCCAGCTTGGCGAGGCGCTCCTGGAGCTTCTCGCGGTCGTAGTCGGAGTCGGTGCTCTCGATCTCGGCGCGGATCTGGTTGACCCGGCCCGCGATCTGCTCGGCGTCACCGGCGCCGTCGACGATGGTGGTCTCGTCCTTGGTCACCACGACCTTGCGGGCGCGGCCCAGCAGGTCGAGCGACGCGTTCTCCAGCTTGAGACCCAGCTCCTCGCTGATGACCTGGCCACCGGCCAGGGTCGCGATGTCACCGAGCATGGCCTTGCGGCGGTCGCCGAAGCC
>NZ_BOOO01000091.1 GCF_016863275.1 Planotetraspora mira | reverse complement strand
GAGGCTGCTGATTAGAGGCTGCGGGCGGTGATGTCGCCGTTGGAGGTGGTGGCGCGGATGTCGAGTCCGGTGGTGCCGTCGTTCTTGAGGGTGTTGCTGACGCGGCCGTAGGAGGTGCCGGCGTCCAGGGAGGCCGAGACGCCGGTGGCGGCGCCGATGGAGATGTCGCCGGACTGGGTGCGGAGCACGACGGTGCCGCCGGTGGCTTCGGTGATGCGGATGTCGCCTCGTGCGGTGCTGATGTCGGCGGGGCCGCCCAGCCGTCCGACTTCGACGTCGCCGTCGGCCGCGGTGAGGTGGACGCTCGCGGCTTCGTCGATCTTGGTCTGGCTGTATGCGCCGTCGAAGGTGACGTCGCCGAGGCGGCCGATGGTGTGGAGTTCGCAGCTGGCGGCCTTGCCTTCGATGTGGGAGCCGGCGGGCAGCTTGACGGTGACTTCGATGGATCCGGAGGGGCCGAACAGTTGGTTGTCGGCCGGAGTTTCGATCCGCAGGACGCCGTCGGCGTATTCGATCGTGGTCTGTTCGGCGGTCTTGGTGTCGCGGCTCTTGGCGGGGTTGGTGGGCAGGACCTCGACGGTGGTGTCGGTCCGGTCGGTGGCGATGAGCTGGAGGCGTCCGGCGGGGATGTTCAGGACGGTGGTGATCGGGGTGGGGGTGGTGAACTTCTGCATCGTGTGCTCCTGGTGCCGTGTTGTTTCTGACACCGGAAACGCTACGTTGC
>NZ_BOOO01000090.1 GCF_016863275.1 Planotetraspora mira | reverse complement strand
GGGCGTGGTCAGTGGCCGGCGCTCATGCCGCCGTCCACGTGGAGGATCTCGCCGGTGACGAACGGCGCGTTCTCCAGGTAGACGACCGCCTCGACGATGTCGTGGATCTCGCCCATGCGGCCGACGGGCTGCAGGCCGACGAGGAACTGGTGGGTCTGCGGGTCGTGCATCGGGGTGCGGGTGGTGCCTGGAGAGACGGCGTTGGCCCGGATGCCGCGAGTGGCGTACTCGATGGCGAGGGACTTGGTGGCGGACTGCAGGCCGCCCTTGGTCAGCGCGGCGAGGACAGACGGGACTCGGGAGTCGGGGTTGTCGACGATGCTGGCGGTGATGTTGACGATGTGCCCGCCGCCCTGGGCGAGCATCTGGCCGACGGCGAGCTGGGTGAGGTGGAAGAACCCCGCCAGGTTGATCCTGGTTACGGTGGCGTAATCCTCGGCGGTGTAGTCGGTGAACGGCTTGGCGACGTAGACGCCCGCGTTGTTGACCAGGGTGTCGACGCGGCCGAACCGCTCGACGGCCGCGGAGATCACCCGTTCGGCGGTGGCCGGGTCGGCGATGTCGCCCTGGACCGCGAGGACGCCCGCGTCCTCGGCGGGGGGGATGGTGCGCGAGGTGGCGACGACCGCGTGGCCGAGCTTGCGGTAGGCCTCGACCAGGCCGGCGCCGATGCCCTGCGAGGCCCCGGTGATGACGGCAACCTTCTGAGTCTGCATGCTCATGAC
>NZ_BOOO01000089.1 GCF_016863275.1 Planotetraspora mira | reverse complement strand
CCAGGACGTGGACGGGAGAGCCGTCGACTGTGACGGTCCGAAGTGCCGTCACCGAGACAGGCCAGGTGTGCTCATGCGGATGCGGAGTTGATGGACTTCGAAAAGAGCTCCATCATCGCCCTGCCGAATTGCGGCATGTCGGGCCACCCCCGGCAGGAGACGAGGTTGCCGTCCACGACGTCGGGAGCGTCGATGACCGTCGCGCCCGCGTTCTCCATGTCACCGGTGATGGGGGGAAAGCACGCCGTCTTTCGACCCCTCAGCAGCCCGTACACAGCCGGCACCTGCGCGCCGTGGCACACCAGCGCGATCGGGAGGTCGCGCGCGAAGAAGTGCTCGGTGATGCGCCTGACGTCGGCGTCGACCCGGATCCACTCGGGGGCACGTCCCCCAGGGATGATGAGGGCGTCATAGCGCTCGACGTCGACCTCGGCCCAGGGCACGTCGACCGGCAGCTTTCGGCCGTTCTTCTCCACGTAGGCGTCGGAGTTGGGGTCGAACTCGTGGATGACCAGCTGAACGTCACGCATCGTCCGTGACGAGACGTCAACGTCCCAGCCCCCCTCCTGCACGCGATAGTAGGGATACATGGTGTCGAGCTCCTCGGCGGCGTCGCCGGTCAGAAGCAGCGCTCTGGGCACCTACTTCTCCTCGCATCTGGGGCGGGTGAGGTGGATCAGATCCAATCCGATCCGGCTGGGTTAGCATTCCTCGGCCCAGCCCGCCCGTCAAGCCTGTACCGTCATTCCGTCCGCGTCCTTGACTTCGTCG
>NZ_BOOO01000088.1 GCF_016863275.1 Planotetraspora mira | reverse complement strand
CCCTGCGCCCCGTCGCGATGATCCGCGCCAAGACCGCCGAGATCACCGTGTCCGACCTGAGCATGCGCGTCCCCGAACCCCCCGGATGCGACGAGATCGCCCAACTGGCCCGCACCTCCAACAAAACCCTCGCCCGACTCGAAGCAGCCGTCGAACAACAACGCCAGTTCGCCTCCGTGGTCTCCCACGAACTCCGCTCACCCGTCGCCGGCCTCCACACCCAACTCGAAGAAGCCCTGCTCTACCCCACCGACGTCGACCCGATGAAAACCATCACCACCGCCCTGTCCACCACCGAACGACTCCAAGCGATCATCGACGACCTCCTCGTCCTGGCCCGCATCCGCTCCGCACCCCCCGCCGCACCCGAACCCATCGACCTCGGCGCCCTGATCACCGAAGAAGTCGCCACCCGCGTCCACGGCACCCCCGTCCGCACCCACACCACCGGCCGCGTCACCGTCCTCGGCAACAAAATCCAACTCATCGGCGTCCTCAACAACCTCCTCGTCAACGCCCAACGCCACGCCGACACCAGCGTCGAAGTCACCACCACCCGCACCAGCGACCACGCCGTCATCACCGTCACCGACGACGGCCCCGGCATCGCCCCCCACGACCGCGAACGCGTCTTCGAACCCTTCATCCGCCTCGAAGACGGACGCCGCCGCGACCCCGGCGGAAGCGGACTCGGCCTCGCCATCAGCCGCGCCGTCATCACCGCCCACCACGGAACCATCGAAATCGAAGACTCCCCCCGAGGCGCCCGATTCGTCATCCGGCTACCACTGATCCCCG
>NZ_BOOO01000087.1 GCF_016863275.1 Planotetraspora mira | reverse complement strand
TCCGTCTGGCGGGTGTTCCGCATCTGGGTTTGGTGGTGGCGTTGCTGCTGCTGGCCGGGGTGGGGTTGGTGACGGTTCCGGATACGTTCGCGACGTCGTCGAATCTGGTGTCGATTCTGGCGTTGGCGTCGACGATCGGTGTGATCACGGTGGGGGCGACCTTCGTGATCATCGGTGGGGGGATCGATCTATCGGTCGGTGCGGTGATGGCGTTCGCGTCGGTGTGGGCGACGACGTTGGCGACGCAGGCGTATGGGCCGGTGGTGATGGCGTTGTGCGCTGTGCTGGTCGGTACGGGTGCGGGGTTGGTGAACGGGTTCCTGATCGCTTATGGGCGGATGGTTCCGTTCATCGCGACGCTGGCGATGTTGGTGGCGGCGCGGGGACTGGCGCAGCGGATGTCGGACAAGAAGACGCAGTTGGTGTCGGCGGACAATTCTGCGTTGGTGGATTTGTCGACGCAGCGGGTGCTGGGGTTGCCGTTGCTGGTGTACATGCTGGCGTTGGTGGTGGTGGTCGGGTGGGTGGTGTTGAACCGGACCACGTTCGGCCGGCGGACGTTCGCGGTGGGTGGTAATCCGGAGGCGGCGCGGTTGGCGGGTATCGATGTGCGGCGGCACACGATGTGGCTGTATGCGTTGTCGGGGTTCTGCTGTGGGATCGCGGCGATCATCATCATGGCGCGGACGACGACGGGGTCGTCGACGCATGGTGATCTGTATGAGCTTGACGCGATCGCGGCTGTGATCATCGGTGGGACGTTGCTGACGGGGGGCCGGGGGTCGATCATCGGGTCGATTCTGGGTCTGCTGATCTTCACGATGATCACGAATCTGTTCATTCTCAA
>NZ_BOOO01000086.1 GCF_016863275.1 Planotetraspora mira | reverse complement strand
GGAGATGCACATGTCCAATCCACTCGCTCGTCGGGGATTCCTTCTCGGCGGGGCAGCTCTTGGTGCCGGGGCGTTGGTCACGGCGTGTACGAGTAACGAGCCGGCCGCGGCGCCGAGCGCGGCCGCGCCGACCGCGGCCGCTCCGGCGGGCGGCAACGACACTCCGGGTACCGCGGTCACGATCGGGTTCTCGGCTCCGGCCGCCGACCACGGCTGGATCGCGGCGATCGCGAAGAACGCGCAGACCGCGGCGGGTCAGTACTCCGATGTCACGTTCAAGCCGGTCGAGCCGACCAACGACATCAACCAGCAGATCTCCGCGGTCGAGTCGCTGATCCAGGCGAAGGTCAACGCGCTGGTGATCTTGCCCAACGACGGTCAGCAGCTGAACCAGGTCGCCCGGGCGGCGATGGACGCGGGTATCCCGGTCATCAACCTGGACCGGGTCTTCCCCGACAAGCTGTCCTACCGGACCTGGATCGGCGGCGACAACTACGGCATGGGCGTCGCGGCCGGGCACTACATCGGCGACCAGCTGAAGACCAAGGGCGTCGCCTCGCCGGTGATCCTGGAGATCCAGGGCATCGCGACGCTGCCGCTGACCCAGGACCGCAGCAAGGGCTTCGCCGACGCGTTGAAGACCTACGGGTTCAGCGTGACCGCGCAGCAGGACGCGCAGTTCACGGTGGAGTCGGGGACCGAGGTCGCGGCGAACCTGCTGCAGGCGCACAAGAAGATCGACGCGATCTGGAACCACGACGACGACCAGGGGATCGGGGTGCTGGCCGCGATCAAGGAGGCCGGGCGCAACGAGTTCTTCATGGTCGGCGGCGCCGGGTCGGCCAACGCGATGCGGGAGATCCAGTCTGGTACCAGCGTGTTGCAGGCCACCGTCACCTACTCCCCGACGATGGCCTCCTCGGCGATCAAGCTGGCGCGGTTGATCGCGCAGGGCAAGGGCATGACCGATCTGCTGGAGAGCCAGGTCCCCCAGTCGATCACCCTGGCCTCCGAGACCGTCACCAAGGACAACGCCGCCAAGTACCT
>NZ_BOOO01000085.1 GCF_016863275.1 Planotetraspora mira | reverse complement strand
CACTCGCTGGTGAAGCGGTTCCGGCAGGAGGTGGGTGATCGGCTGGCGCGTCAGCGTCGGTTGGATCAGGCCGGTGGTGTGGCGGCGATGTCGGGTGAGGATGAGCGGCAGTTCGCGCGGGCGTTGATCGCTCAGGTGTTGGAGGAGTTCGCGCGGGGGGAGATCGGGGTTGGTCGGACGCCTCCGACGGCTGAGGAGGAGGAGGGGTTGGCGGCGGGGGTTCATGCCGCGTTGTTTGGTGTGGGTCGGTTGCAGCCGTTGTTGGATGATTCTGAGATCGAGAATATCGATGTCAATGGGTGTGATCGGGTTTTTGTGAGTTATGCGGATGGCCGTGAGGTGATGGCTGATCCGGTGGCCGACTCCGATGAGGAGTTGGTGGAGTTGATTCAGATTTTGGCGGCGTATTCGGGGTTGTCGTCGCGGCCGTTCGATACGGCCAATCCTCAGTTGGATCTGCGGCTTCCTGATGGGTCGCGGTTGTCGGCGGTGATGGACGTGACCTCCCGCCCGTCTCTGTCCATCCGCCGCGCGAGGCTGGGCAAGGTCTTCCTCAGCGACTTGGTCGGCAACGGGACCGTGAGCGGTCAGCTCGGCCGTTTTCTTTCCGCGGTGGTGGCGGCGCGGAAGAACGTGATGATCGCGGGGTCGACGAACGCGGGGAAGACGACGTTGTTGCGGGCGTTGGCGAATGAGATTCCGGCGCATGAGCGGTTGATCACGGTGGAGCGGGCGCTGGAGCTGGGCTTGGACCAGTTTCAGGAGTTGCATCCGAATGTGGTGGCGTTCGAGCATCGGTTGCCGAACTCCGAAGGTCAGGGTGAGATCACCATGGCGGAGTTGGTGCGGCGGTCGCTGCGGATGAATCCGTCGCGGGTGATCGTGGGTGAGGTGCTGGGTGACGAGATCGTCACGATGCTGAATGCGATGACTCAGGGTAATGACGGGTCGTTGTCGACGATTCATGCGAATTCGTCGATGGAGGTTTTCAACCGTATTTCGACGTATGCGTTGCAGGCGGAGGAGCGGTTGCCGATCGAGGCGTCGCACATGTTGATCGCGGGTGCGATCGACTTCGTGGTGTTCATCGAGAAACGCAACGACTACC
>NZ_BOOO01000084.1 GCF_016863275.1 Planotetraspora mira | reverse complement strand
GGGTACGCGTTCATGGGACGTGTGCACTCCCAGGCCTGGCGAAGTGTCGGCGCGTTCTTCGACCTGCCCGTGACACCGTCCATGACGGTGCTCGCGGGCAGGTCGCCCGAAGCGACCACCGCGGCGGCGGCCCAGCTCGGCTGGGCCGCGGTGGAGACCGACTGGAAAAACCTCATCACCCGCGACGACGTGCAGATCGTCGACATCTGCACCCCCGGCGACTCCCACGCCGAGATCGCCATCGCCGCCCTGGCCGCCGGCAAACACGTCATCGTGGAAAAACCCCTGGCCAACACCGTCGCCGAAGCCGAAGCCATGGCAGCAGCCGCCGCCCAGGCCTCCGCCAAGGGGGTGCGCTCGATGGTCGCCTTCAACTACCGGCGCGTCCCCGCCGTCGCCCTGGCCCGCCAACTCGTCGAACAAGGCCGGCTCGGCACCATCCGCCACGTCCGCGCCCAATACCTCCAAGACTGGATCACCGACCCCGACTTCCCCCTGGTCTGGCGACTCCAAAAAGACAAAGCCGGCTCCGGCGCCCTCGGCGACATCGGCGCCCACATCATCGACACCGCCCAATACATCACCGGCGACCTCCTGACCGGGGTCTCGGCCATCACCGAGACCTTCATCAAAAACCGGCCCCTCGCCGAAGCCTCCGCCGGCCTGGCCGCCGGAACCGCGGCCGGCACCGGTGAGGTCACCGTCGACGACACCGCCCTGTTCATCGGCCGCTTCACCGGCGGAGCAGTCGCCTCCTTCGAAGCCACCCGCTTCGCCTCCGGCCGCAAAAACTCCCTCCGCATCGAAATCAACGGCTCACACGGATCACTGAGCTTCGACTTCGAAGCAATGAACGAACTGTGGTTCCACGACCACACCCTGCCCCCCGAGGAAGCCGGCTTCCGCCGCATCCTCGTCACCGAGTCCGGCCACCCCTACGCCGGAGCCTGGTGGCCCCCCGGCCACGGACTCGGCTACGAACACTCCTTCACCCACGAAGTGAAGGACTTCCTCGAAGCCATCACCACCGGCACCGACCCCGCACCCTCATTCGCCGACGGCCTACGCGTCCAGCAAGTCCTGGCCGCCGTCGAAAAAAGCGCGGCAGACGG
>NZ_BOOO01000083.1 GCF_016863275.1 Planotetraspora mira | reverse complement strand
AATGCACGCTCATGCCGCGAGTCGCGCGGATACAACCATGCTGGCGAGTGGACGTCTGGCGTCGGACCTTACCTATACGACGGACTGGTAGGCGTCGTGCTCGGCGTAGTAGATGATCGCCAGCGTTGCCTCCTCGGGGGTCGGCGGGGCCCCGTCCCTCCATGCGCTCCAGACCTCCACTACCTCCTGAGCGATGCCGACCTTCAGCAGATGAGCGTGGTCTGGAGCAGTCGACGCCATGCCGTCAGCGGTCTGGTCTCGGAGAATGAGAGCATCGGACTCCGGGTGTTGTTCGGTGGGTCGTTCCGGCTCGCGGGTGCGGGCCCTTATCATTCGGCCGGTGACCGCCTACGACGAACTTGACCTGTTCGAGCAGTTGGATACCTCGAGTTTGCCGGCGCGGCAGCAGCGCATCCTGGTCGCGATCCGGGATTGGGTCATCCGGTATGGGTACTCGCCGAGCGTTCGGCAGATCGGTGACGCAGTGGGGCTGCGGTCGTCGTCATCGGTGTCCAAGCACCTGGCGAGCCTGGAGGAGAAGGGCTTCCTGCGGCGTGGTGCGACCGTGTCCCGGCCGATCGACGTGCGGGCGTTCCTGCCGGGGTCCCGGCCGACGGAGTCGGGTGGCGACTCAGTGGACGTGCCGGTGGTTGGCGAGATCGCCGCAGGGATCCCGATCCTGGCCGAGGAACACATCGACGACCTGCTGCGTTTGCCCCGCGGGCTCACCGGCCGCGGCACGGTGTTCGCGCTGCGGGTGCGCGGGGACTCGATGATCGAGGCCGCGATCTGTGACGGTGACATCGTCGTGGTGCGTCAGCAGCAGGAGGCCCACTCAGGGCAGATCGTGGCCGCGATGATCGATGGGGAGGCTACGGTCAAGGTGTACCGCCGCCGCAGCGGCCACGTCCTGCTCGAGCCGCGCAACCCGGCCTATGAGGTCATCGACGGCGACCAGGCCGCCGTGCTGGGCGTCGTCGTCTCGGTGCTGCGCAGCGTCTGACACTCGTTTGGACCAGCGCTGAGCAGGACCCCTGTTTCCCAGCTCAGAGGGAGTAGGTCACTAGCCGATTCCCAAGCTGACAGCGTCGCCGGCCTACTGTCGCTTGCGGTTGTGTCGATAGACACTGCGTGATGGACGAGGGGTGC
>NZ_BOOO01000082.1 GCF_016863275.1 Planotetraspora mira | reverse complement strand
CTCCGGTGTCCTTGTCCTTGGCGGTCACGTTGAGGATGCCGTTCGCGTCGATGTCGGAGGTGACCTCGATCTGCGGCACCCCGCGGGGCGCGGGGCGGATGTTCTCCAGGCGGAACCGGCCGAGCACCCGGTTGTCGGCGGCGCGTTCCCGCTCGCCCTGCAGGACGACCACGTCGACGGCCGACTGGTCGTCCTCGGCGGTGCTGAAGGTCTCGGTGCGGCGGGCCGGGATCGTGGTGTTCCGATCGATGATCTTCGTCATGAGACCCCCGAGCGTCTCGACCCCGAGCGACAGCGGGGTGACGTCGAGCAGCACGACGTCCTTGACCTCGCCCCTGATGATGGCCGCCTGGACCGCCGCGCCGAGCGCCACGACCTCGTCGGGGTTGACCGTCATGTTGGGGTCTTTTCCCGTCATACGGCGCACGGTCTGCTGGACCGCGGGCATGCGGGTGGACCCGCCGACCAGGATCACCTCGTCGAGATCGGCCGAGGTCAGCTTGGCGTCGGCCATGGCCTGCTCGACCGGCCCCTTGACGCGCTCGATCAGGTCGGAGGTGATCTGTTCGAACGTGGACCGCATCAGCGTGGTGTTCAGGTGCTTGGGCCCGTTCGCGTCCGCCGTGATGAACGGGAGGCTGATCTGGGTCTGGCTGACCGCCGACAGTTCCACCTTGGCCTTCTCGGCCGCCTCGAAGAGGCGCTGCAGGGCCTGGGGGTCGGCGCGGAGGTCGATGCCCTCCTGGCGCTGGAACTCGTCGGCCAGGTGGTCGACGATCCGGCGGTCGAAGTCGTCGCCGCCCAGGTGGGTGTCCCCGGCGGTGGCGCGGACCTCGACCACGCCCTCGCCGATGTCGAGGATGCTGACGTCGAAGGTCCCGCCGCCCAGGTCGAAGACGAGGACGGTCTCGCTGCCCTTCTTGTCCAGGCCGTACGCCAGTGAGGCCGCGGTCGGCTCGTTGATGATGCGGAGGACCTCCAAGCCGGCGATCTTGCCGGCGTCCTTGGTGGCCTGCCGCTGGGCGTCGTTGAAGTAGGCGGGCACGGTGATGACGGCCTCGGTGACCTTCTCGCCCAGGAACTTCGCCGCGTCGGCCACGAGTTTCCTCAGCACGAACGCCGAGATCTCCTCCGGCGCGTACTGCTTGTCCTTGACCTTGAACCGCACGGCCCC
>NZ_BOOO01000081.1 GCF_016863275.1 Planotetraspora mira | reverse complement strand
GTGATGACGATCTTGCCGGCGGGGTGGCCTTCTGCGAGGTATCTGATGGCGTCGGGGGCCTCGGCGAGGGGGTACGTGCGGTCGATGACCGGGGTGACCGCGCCCGCGTCGATCAGCCGCCCCAGCTCCTCCAGTTCCTGGGCGCGTTCCTTGGAGGCCAGGCCGCGCAGGTGCTGGCCGGTGAACATCGACACGAAGGGTGCGCGCATCTGGCGGGTGTAGCCGCCGAGCAGTCCGCCGGCGTCGTGGCCGCCGCCGGCCAGGACCAGCGTCCCGCGCGGGGTCAGGGCGCGCCGCAGGAGCGACAGCGGCCGGCATCCCGCGGTGTCGATGATCACGTCATGACACGGGCCGTCGCGGTCGACCTCGTCGCGGGTGTAGTCGATCACCTCGTCGGCGCCGAGCGACCGCACCAGCTTCACCTTGCCGGTGCCGCACACGCCGGTCACCCTCGCGCCGGACGCCTTGGCGATCTGCACCGCGTAGGACCCGATGCCGCCGGCGGCGCCGACGACCATCACGTTCTGCCCCGGCTGGACCCGGCCGCCGTCGCGGACGGATTCCAGCGCGGTCACCCCGGAGATGGGCACCGCGGCGGCCTGTTCGAACGACAGCCTGGCCGGCTTGGGTGCGAGCCGCGCGTGAGGGGCGGCCGCGTATTCGGCGTAGCTGCCGCTCGGGGTGGTGCCGTACACCTCGTCGCCGGGCTGGAACCGCGTCACGCCCGAGCCGACCGCCGTCACCACCCCGGCCAGCGCGCGGCCGCGCACCGCGACCCTGGGCCGTGTCAGCCCGAACGCGACCCGCGCGCCGTACGGCCGGCCGGTCATGCAGACCCACACGCCCGGGTCCACCCCGGCGGCGTGCACCTGGACCAGCACCTGGTCCTTTCCGATCGGCGGCCGGTCGACCTCGCGTAACCGGAGCACGTCGGCCGAGCCGTACACGTCCTGGGCGATGGCTTTCATGTCGTCTCCTCCTGTGAGCCGGGGTACTGGAACACCTCGTCGAGCGGAACCTTGAACACGTGGGCGATCTGGAAGGCGACCTCGAGGGACGGCGAGTACCGGCCCTGCTCGATGGCGATGACGGTCTGCCGGGTCACGCCGATGCGCTCTGCCAGCTCGGCCTGGGTCATCTCGTCGTGCGCGAACCGCAGAGCGCGGATGCGGTTGGTCACACGGGTCGGTTTCACCATTGGGGGAAGCTCCCGCGGTACACGATGACCTTGGTGACGTTGCCGAGGACCGCCGACAGCGCGAAGCACAGGTAGATGACGTTGGCGATCCAGAACCGGTCCCACCCGGCCACCGCCATGAGCATCGCCGCGACCGCGCCGATCGTCACGAACGACTGGCCGACGTGGTCACCCAGCCGCCCGATCTCCCGGTCCCGCACGTCCTTGGCCAGGGACGCCTTCGGGTTCACCGCACCCACCACGACCTCGGCCACGATCGCGGCGACGATGGCCGCCCCCACGCTCCACAGCAGCGCCGCGGCATAGGGGGCCTCGGCCAGCGGCCGCCCCGCGGCCCGGCCCAGCACCACCACGACGTACCCGCCGTACGCGGCGACGGCCACCACCAGCCGGATCCACGCCCGTTTCTCTTCGAGGGTCATGACCTTCTCCGTGATGTACAGAATCTTTGACATCTCGAAAGTAGCCAATCTTTGACCTCATGTCCAGAATTTTTTACATC
>NZ_BOOO01000079.1 GCF_016863275.1 Planotetraspora mira | reverse complement strand
TCAGTGGACCTGCCGGGGCGGCCTGCCCTTGGCGAATCCCAGGCGCACGAGTGCCGGCAGGTGCTCGAACCCCAGGGTGCTCCTGAGTGCGGGGAACGCCTCGTCGCGGAGCCGGGCCAGGACGGAGTCCACCGCGGCCGGATCCCGCGTGGTGACGCGCACGTCCAGAGCGGGCCTGTCGGCCGTGCCCCGCAGGACGGCCCGCGCGTTCCGGACACCCGGGAAACCGCTGACCTGCTTAACCAGGGCGTCTCCCGCCAGGCGGCCGTTCATCTCCGTGACGCCCGAGAGTCCCGACTCCAGGCGTACCCGCCGCAGCCGGCCGGGCCGGAGCAGGGCGAGCAGCCAGCTCAGCCCGATGAGCGCCACCACGATGGACGCGGCGGCGACGGCCGGCCAGAACCAGCCCTGCCGGGTGAGGGACGTCATGCCCCCGTTCAGCAGCGGCTGCCCGGCCGCGGCCGGGCCGAAGGCGCCCAGGCCACGGGAGACGGCCGCGCCGCCACCGGCGAACAGGATCAGCCCGAGTGTGGTGAGGCCGGCCCGGTTGGCCCGCGCGGTGCCCCTGCCCAGCGCGCGACGCCCGCGGCGCGTCATGACGGGCCCCGCACGTGGGCCCGGACCGTGTAACGGCCGATGGGCGCGAGCCTGCCGATCTCGTCCTCCACGGCGGCGCGCACCCGCTCCTGCACCCCGAGCGTGTCCCGCAGGTCGGTCCTGGCGTTGACGGTCACCTGCCGTCCGCGGACCTTGGCCCTGGCGCCGCGCACCCCGTCGGCCTCGCTCGCCACGGCGGCCACAAGCTTGGTCAGTGTCCGCGGCCGCACGCCGGCGACCAGATCGGGATCTCCGGTACGCAGGGCGAGCAGGCGCGGGCGTCCCGCGACCAGCGCGAACAGCAGGAGCAGCAGACCCAGCACGGCGGCGATGCCCGCCGACGTGAGCGCCTGCCTGTCCTGCCATGTCGTGGTCTGGGCCCACGCGGCCACCTGCTCGTACGGCACGAGCCTGGCCGGGCGGCCCGCCAGCGCCGAGATCGTCTCAAGGGCGGTCAGGACCCCGGCCGCCAGGAGCGCGAGCGCCGAGATCGCGGCGGGGATCGCCCGCCTGGGCCGGAAGGCGCGCACCGCCGCCCTCGGCCGCGACCCTGAGGCGGGCCGGGTCGAGGCGGGCTCGCTGACGCGCCCGCCGCCTCCCGTGGACGGGCCGGTCGATCCGGGGCCCGTCTCGGCTGTCGTCATGGGGCCTCCTCCACGGGCACGAGCCCGACGACGTCGATGTCGACGCTCTCGACGTCGATGCCGGTGAGCTCGCGCATCCGCTGCCGAACGTGATGCCGTACCTCTGATGTGACCTGCCGTACGGGTGCCGGGTAGCGGATGGCCAACCGGTACCGCACGGCGGCCACCCCTCCGCTGACCGACGCCTCCACGTGCGGCCTCCCGGCGATCCGGTCGTCCTCGGCCGCGACCTCGGTCGCGATCTTCGTGAAGGCGCGGTCCGATATCGCGACCGCCCCGGGCCCGCCGGCGCCGGTCATTGCCGTCTCGCCCGCATCGTCGGCATCTCGACACCGCCTTCGACGGCCAGGCCGACGAAGAAGCCGACCACGCCGAGCACGAGCACGATCAGGAACGCGTTGAGGCCGCCGAAGGCCCCGACCACGCCGAGGACCGTGCCGAACGCGAGGCCGGCAAGGGCCATCACGGGGAGTTGCTTCATGGTGATCCCCTCTC
>NZ_BOOO01000078.1 GCF_016863275.1 Planotetraspora mira | reverse complement strand
GGAGCGGGATCCGTACGAGGGGATGACTCATGGCCGGGTCCTCCCTCCCGATTCGGAGCGCGAGTTGAAGCTGGAAAGGTCGGCCAGTTGCTCATAGAGGCGGCGCTCCTCGGCGCTCAGCGTGCGCGGGACCATGATCCGGACCTCGGCGAACAGGTCCCCGGGGTCGCCGCGGGGGTTGGGCATGCCCTGCCCGCGCAGGCGCAGGCGCAGGCGGCGGCCGGAGGAGGAACCGAGCGGGACCTTGACCTTCGCCTCCCCGCCAGGGGTCTCGACCGCCACGGTCGCGCCCAGCGCGGCCTCCGAGGGGGTGAGGGGCAGCTGGACATGGATGTCGCGGCCCTCGACGCGGTAGCGGGGACGATCGGTGATTCGCGGGATCAAGTACAGGTCGCCCCTCTTCGCGCCGCCGGCGCCCCCCGAACATGCCGCCGAACAGCTCCTCGAAGTCGATGCCCTCTCCGGTCTCGAACCGGACCTCCTGCCCGGCCGGGCCGCGCGCCCATCCGGCCCGGCCTCCCGTGCCCGCCCCGGCCCGGGCCCGGGCGTACGCCGCCGGGTCCACTCCCTCGGGCACCTGCCGGAAGTCCCGGCCGAACGCGTCGTAGCGCCGCCGAGTCTCAGGATCGGACAGCACCTCGTAGGCCTCCGACACCTCCTTGAAGCGGTCCTCGGCCCCGGGGTCCTTGTTGACGTCGGGATGGTGGGAGCGCGCGAGCTTGCGGTAGGCCCGCTGGATCTCCTCGCGGCCGGCCGTTCGCGGCACCCCGAGGATCTCGTAGAAGTCGCGGTCCGCCATCAATCCTCCGCCCTGGTGGACACGACGACCGACGCGGGGCGCAGCTGGTCGGGACCCTCGCCGTAGCCGGGCCGTACGATGGCGACGACCGTGCCCGGCTCGGCCTCCAGGTCCTCCACCGTGCTCACGGCCTCGTGCCTGGCGGGGTCGAACCGCGTCCCGAGATCCTCCACGCGCGGGAAGCCCAGCCGGGCGAGCACGGCCACCGCCTGGTCGCGGACGGCGCGGACGCCTTCGATGACCGCGCCGGGATCGGCGTCGGCGTCCGCGTGCCGGAGCGCCAGTTCAAGGTTGTCGATGACCGGCAGCCACTCGGCGGCGACCCTGGCCCGCTCGTCGAGCCGTTGCCTGGCGATGTCTCTGGCCGTCCGCTTGCGGAGGTTGTCGAGCTCCGCGACCGCACGCAGCCATCGATCGTGCAGCTCCTCCAGCCGGGCGTCCACCTCGATATCGGTGGCGGAACCCGTCTCACCGGTCTCGCCGGGGTTGCGGGTTTCGCGAATCGTTCCGGGCTCGCCTGTCGGCTGCGGCTCGGGCGTCTCGTGCGGCGTCCCGGGTTCGGCCTCCATCGCCTCGGCCGCTGGAGCGCACCCCTGATCCGGGATCTTCTCCTGCTCGGTCATGTCACTCAGGGCTGGTGAACTCGGCGTCGATGACGTCCTCGTCGGGGCCGCCGCCGGCCTCAGGGCCGGCAGGTTGGCCAGGTTGGCCAGGTTGGCCGGATTGTTGGGTGGTGGCGCCCAGCGCGTGGAAGACCTGCTGCAGCTCCCCCGCCAGACCGCGCAACCGGTCGACGGGCGCCTCCTCCTTGATGGCCTGACGGGCGTCGGCGATCAACTGTTCCGCCCGGGCCTTCTCATGCACCGCAACCGCATCTCCGAGCTCGGACAGACGCCGCTCCACCTGGTAGGCGATCGAATCGAGCTCGTTGCGGGCGTCGATCGCCTCACGGAGAGCCGCGTCGTCGGCGCGGTGTCGCTCGGCGTCGGCGATCATCCGATCGATCTCGCCGGTGTCCAGGTTGGAGCTCTCGCTGATCGTGATGCGCTGCTCCG
>NZ_BOOO01000077.1 GCF_016863275.1 Planotetraspora mira | reverse complement strand
CCGGCGCCACCTTGGCGACCTCCTGCGCGACCGAGGTCTGCTCACTGTGGGCCAGCCCGTCGAACGTAGCGTTGAACGGGTTGCTGATGTCGACGATCGTCTTGCCTGCGAGGGCATCCCCGTACGCGGCGACCACCGGCACGACAGCTCCGTACAACAGGGAAGTGATAACGATGTCCCCGGCCGGGACGGCGCCCCACCTACCCGTCGTCGTACCGCCGCCCAGAACCTTGGCCAGGGCATCGGCCTTGGACTGATCGCGGCCCATGACCTCGACCGTGTTGCCGCCCGCCACCGCGAGCGTGCCGATCGTACGGGCCATGTTGCCGGTGCCAATGAAGGTGATGGTGCTCATGAGACTGTCCTCTTCCTGTTCCCAAGGTCTCGCATGTGAGTCAGATGGCGGTGACGCCGCCGTCGGCGACCAGTTCCAGTCCGTTGACGTATCGGGAGTCGTCGGAGGCGAGGAACAGGGCGATGGTGGCGATTTCCTCGGGGCTGCCCATCTTTCCGCGCGGGATGAGCGACTCGAATGCGGCCTTGGTTTCCTCGTCGAACAGTTCTTCCTGTTTGGCGGTGGCGACCTGGCCAGGGGTCAGGACGTTGACGCGGATCTTGCGGTCGCGCAGCTCGTTGAGCCAGACGCGGGCCCAGGCCTGCTGGACGGCTTTGCTTCCCGCGTAGAGGCTCCAGCCGGGGAAGGCACCGAGTGAGGCGTTCGATCCGGTCATGAAGATCGAGCCGTGGTCGTTGATCAGCGGCAGCGCCTTCTGCACGGTGAACAGCGTGCCGCGCGCGTTGAGCGAGAACGCGCGATCGAACTGCTCCTCGCTGATCTCGCCGAGAACGGCAGCCTCGCCCATCCCGGCACTCGCCCACAGCACGTCGATCGAGCCCTTTTCCCGTTTGACGGTCTCGAACAGGCGGTCCAGATCGTCGAGCTCGGACGCGTCACCCTGGACGGCGGTGACGTTGCGACCGATCAGCTTGACGGCGTCGTCGAGTGCTTCCTGCCGCCGGGCCTGAATGAAGACGTAAGCGCCTTCCTCGACGAACAGTTTGGCACCGGCCAGCGCCATCCCGGCGGATCCACCAGTGATCACCGCTACCTTGCCATCGAGCTTTCCCATGATCACTCCGTTGAGTTAGCGGGTCTATTAAGTAAACCGATCTGTTTACGTAACGTACCTGACGGTCGGCGTCGCCGCAAGCTATGTACACCGGTCGGTACCGAACGGCCTATGCTAGGGACATGACGGAGTTCGAGAAGGGCCCTCGGGGCCAGCGCCGCGGCCGTGGCGCACGCGAGCGCATCGTCAGCGCGTCACAGCAGCTCTTCCGCGATCAAGGCATCAACCGCACCGGCATGAACGAGGTCTGCGCCGCGGCCCAGGTGTCCAAGCGGACGGCCTACCAGCATTTCGCCAGCAAGGACGAACTGGTCGCCGAATACCTGCGCCGGTTCGATCCCGACGTCATGCCAGGAGTGTTCGACCGCGCCGACCTCTCGCCGCGAGAACGACTTCTCGCCGCCTTCGCCATGCCCGCGTCCACGCCCCTCTGCCCCTACATCGCGGCGGCCGTGGAACTCCACGACCCCGAGCACCCCGCCTCCCAGTACGCACGCGACTACAAGACCGCCATCGCCGCGCGACTCACCGAAACCGCCCGCGAAGCCGGCGCCCGCAATCCCGAACAACTCGGCGAACAACTAGCGCTGCTCATCGACGGCGCCGCCGCCCGCACCCGAGTCCTCAACCACGATTCCTTCCCCACCGCCGCCGCCATCGCCGCCGTGCTCATCGACAACGCCATCCCGGCTGCGCCTTCCGAGCAGTCCAGCGATGACCGCAGAGCTCCGGGGTCCGCCCCCGTTCCGATCGGTGGTTGATGACGACCCGCTCACGCTTCGTCACCTGATCGCGACCACGACGGCTGCCGCCGACTCCTCGTCATCTACCGCGGCATCGCTTCGATGACCGATTCCGGAGACGCGCGATGCCGCCGCGTTCCGGCGCGGCGGTGAGCAACTGGATCAGAACGTCGCCGTCCGGTCCGCCGATGTCGGCGACGAGCCGGCCCTCCGGAAGGTGGGTACTCGACGGCAT
>NZ_BOOO01000076.1 GCF_016863275.1 Planotetraspora mira | reverse complement strand
GCCGTCCGGACTCCCAGTGGCGGGACGTTCGGTGAACGATCACACGGACGCGAGCGTGATCGCGGGACGGGCGGGTACGGCGTCGCGGCTCCGTGATGGTTGCGGGTCCGCCTGCGGCGGCCGTGAAAATCGCTGTCCAATTGTTGGAAGGCGGTGATAGAGAGTCCGGGTGACAACGACACTTGAGTTCCCCGCTCTGCTGCGACTGATCGACGAACGGTCGACTGCCTTCCGCGCCGCGGTCGCCTCCGCGCGCAGCCTCGACGTACAGGTGCCGACCTGCCCCGAGTGGACGCTGTTCGATCTGGCGCAGCACATCGGCGAGGGGCGCCGCGACTGGGCCGCCACCGTCGCCGCAGGGCCTGCTCCGGCCAAGTCCGCAGCGGAGGGCGCCCCGGCTGCGCCTCGGGAGCGCGAGGCGCTGCTGGCCTGGTTGGCGGAGTCCACGGAGCAACTGCTGGACGCATTGCGGAAGGCCGGCCCGGATCGCGGTTGCTGGACGTGGTGGGGGACGTCGCAGTCGCCGCCGACCTCCGGTGCCGTAGCTCGGCACCAGCTCCTGCAGTTCGCGGTGCACACGTACGACGCCCAGATCACCGTCGGTGCCCCGCAGCCGCTGCCGGACGAGGTGGCGCTCGACGGTGTCGACGAGTTCCTGTCCACCTGCGTCGCAACGACGAGTGCCTGGCCGCACAAGCCCGCTGCTGTCGACTTCCACGCCTCCGAGGGCCGCTCCTGGCGCCTCTTGCTCTCCGCCGACGGCGCACGGACCACCCGTTTCCCCGGGCTCGGCACCATATCGGCCACAACTGCCGGCCAGGACCCGGACGCGGCCGCCGCCTCCGCTCGGGGCACGGCCAGCGAGCTGGTCCTCATCCTGCACGACCGTATCCCGATCAACTCCCTGAAGCTCGACGGCGACCGACGTCTCTTCGAGCAGCTCAGCGCCTGGGACCCGGATGAGTAGGACGTGACGATGCGCCACCTCGTAAGCCCCGGGGCATGCCTCCCGCCAACGGCTACAGCCACGCCGTGGTGGCATCGGGGCCGCGGGGGGGAGCAGACCGCCACGGCTGCGAAGCGGCTGACCAAGGCGGCGGCCCACAAGCTGATCCACGCACCTGGTCGGCACCTGACGCCGTCAGTTCTCCGCGCCGTCCTCGTCGTCATCGAGTCCGGCCGCGTCCGGGTCGCGCAGCGGGCGCAGGGTGCCACCCGCTGGCTGGGTGGCGGTGAAGCTGTAGCGGCCGAGCACGTTGAGGATGCGGTGCTTGAGCGGGGACAGCCGGGCGATGCCCTCGTCCCGGATCTCGTGGCCTTCGGCCTTCAGCTGGGCGACCGCGGCGTCGATGTAGCGGGTCGTCCAGAGCACCACGGCGTTCAGGACCAGGCCGAGTGAGCCGAGCTGGTCCTCCATCCCATCCCGGTACGCCTGGTGGATGGTGCCGCGCTTGCCGTGGCACACGTCGCGGGCCAGTGGCGGGACTCCTGCACGGTGAGTTAGGAACAACCGGCAGCGCACGCGGGCGCATCGACATCGAGGACCTCATTCCGGGGGGCAGGATCACAGGACACTCAACCGGAACGCCCCCTTCCAGGCCCCAACGATCATTATCATGCGAACACGCCGACGCGACCAGAATTAGGCAACAGGGTCGTACACGCCCACGTCGCCGGGATGACCCGATGTCACGCCAGGCCAGGCGTGGCCCAGTTCAAGGACAGCGAGCTGCCCGCCGGCGCCGCGCGCGACCCTCGGTCTCATTCAATCTCTCGCCGGACGCGGCGAGCAGTCCGGTGCGGAAATTGCCCGGCTCGACGATGAGCACGGTTACGCCCAATGGGCGACCTCGGCCCGTAGCGCTTCGGAGAAGCCTTCGAGCGCGAACTTCGTCGCGCTGTAGGCGGAGATTCCCGCGAACGACAATCGTCTCCCATGCTGCTGACCTGCACGATCGCGCCGGACCGCCGTGCCCGCAGGTGGGGAAGGGCGGCGCGGGTCAGCGCGGCGGGGCCGAAGAAGTGGACCTCGAACAGGGCCCGCTGCTCGGACTCGCCGGTTTCCTCCACGGCACCGACGTGGCTACGTCCGGCGTTGTTCACGCGGATGTCGATGCGACCATGTCGAGCGATGACCTCGGCCACTGCCTCGTCATGGCTCGGGTCTCGGGGAGGGCGCTAGCTTCTGCGCGGATCACGCCTGCTTCATGCTGATCTGCTTGAGCACGGGCTGCGGACCTGTCGCAGCAATTAGTGACCTCGTTCCCGGCCGAGGAAGCACGACAGGAGTCGCACGAAGTCGTGCGGGTGCTCGAGCGCCGGCACGTGCCCGCATCGGCCGAGCACGTGCAGACGGACATCGGCCAGGTGTTCGAGCAGGGGCAGGGCTGCCGTCCCGAGCGGGGTGACTCGGTCCTCGGCGCCGTGGACGAGCAGCACGGGCGCGCCGACCCCTGCCAGCGTTTGCGCCGAGAGGGTGAGCTCGTCGGCCCAACGTGCCCTAGGCGGAGGGAACAACGACGCGAATGCGGCCGCCCCCGCTCGCATCGCAGCTGCACGGGCAGCGACGGCCGACTCGGTCACGAGCGCTTGGTCGAGGACGAGGCGACTCAACATGTCTCGTGCCCCGAGCGGGCCGGCGGGGGCGGCCCAGACCGCGTCGAGCTCGGCGGACAGCGGCGCCCCGGGGGCGCCCATCGTCGAGACCGCCACAACACGGGTGACCTGCTGGGGACGCGCGGCCGCCAACGCCAGCGCCACGGCACCGCCCATGGAGTGGCCCACCACGGCGTAGTGCTCGACACCGAGAGCATCCATCAGGCCCGCGGCCTGCTCCGTCCACAGCCGGAGCCCACCCCTGGAGCCCGCCGGGATTGGTGTACGGCCGAACCCCGCCTGGTCAGGAGCCACCAGGTGCCAGGATGTGCCCAGCGCCTGTGCCGTCGTTGCCCAGGCGCCGGATCCGGTCGTACCGGGTCCGGAGCCGTGCAGCATCAGCACCGCGGGCCCGGTGCCGCTCT
>NZ_BOOO01000075.1 GCF_016863275.1 Planotetraspora mira | reverse complement strand
GGCATGTCAGCAGGGGCTCCAGAATCTGACCGCTGTCCCATTCGGCGAACGATCTCCACTTCGAGTTCGGTGATCACGTCCAGAAGGCTGTTCAGCACGGTCAGGCCCGGAACGTGGCGGAGCTCTTCACTTGCGTAGTCCCCGAACAGGCGGGCCATGTCGTCATGGGATATGAGCACTCGGGCTGAGATGTGGCTGCTGGTCAACAGCTCCACGAGCATGGCGCGGGCCACGCCGTCAGAGCCGGCCCCTGCGAGCCCCAGTCCACGGAGCGCCGACAGGGCGACCGCGTAACCGATCGACGTCGCCGATTCCTCCTCGCCAGGAGGCGGCATCTCCGTCGGGGAGCTGAAGCGAAGGAGGCGGTCACCATCGCGGGCGAGGCGGTTCCTTCTCGACCACATGCGCAGCCGACGCCGGAACGAGAAGGCGATGCCCAGGAGTAGCACAGCCACCACGGCTGCCGAGATGGCAATGGGAGAAGGGCCGACGGACGCCGTCTGGTGGCTTACCGCCTGTGCGGCGCCCGGGTTCACCGTGGTCGGCGCGGAACGCGGCTCCACGCCCGGAGTCCTAAGCGCAGGAGGGGCTTCACTCTTCGGGCGTCGGATCCTGTCACCTCGAGCTCCGGCGACGACTTGAGCATGGCCATGCGTTTTCGGGTGGCGCATCTTTCCGGATCGACGCGTACGAGCGACTGTCGTGTCGGGGCGGGCGACGGAAGGTCCGGAACGGTGATCCGTACCCGCCACATCGGGCTGGTGGGTGGCATGCCGGTGTCGCCTTGCAGATTTCTTCGCGTGCGCCTGGCCGCTGTTCTCCTTAGCAGGCTGCGAAGGAGTTCCAGGAGACTGGACCGGGTCGGCTTGCTGGGGGACCACCTGCAACGTGGATCCCTTCGCGGACTTGCTCAGGGCCCGGCCGAGGTCCGGCTGCTGGCCAGTGGCGATCCAGTTCGCGACTTCCTGCTGGAAGTTCGCGCACAGCTTCTCCTCGTCGATGTACCGGTTGGCGGTCTCCCCCAGATGCGGACATCCCGCAGCGGCGAGCGCCGGCACAGCGCCCACAGCAGGCACGCTCATCGCCGCGAGCAGCCCGATGGCTGCCCAGCGACACGCAGCGGAGAAAGCCATGATCGGCACAACGGTCACCCCCGAACGTTGACCACGCCCGAGACATGATCAACTAACCCGCCTGCCAATCTGCCCCGCCAACCAGGACTGCACTCCCCCAGCCGGGCAAAGGACCGTTCGCCTTCTCTAAAGCCGAGGGCGCCGCCTGGCCGACGGCTCTGGTCGAACTGCGGAACGGACAGACTTGCCCGGAACCGGTCCGGAATCCAGCGGAACGCCGGTACGCGGGAAGTCGGCAGCAGCCATCCGTGGCGCGGCCGCGACACCGGTGGCAGCGGTTCGGCTCAGGCGCTGGACCGCCGCCCGAGCCGCCACCGCCTGAGCGAGCCGGCCCTGAACAGCACGCAAATGTGCCACCGCATTCAGCAAAGCCACGATGTTGGCGACCACGGCGCCGGCAGCGAGCGTCGAACCCGACCAGGTCGCCCCGGCGGACGCCAGCATTCGTGCCGCCCGACGCAGGCCGATCCCGGCCGGCGTCGCACCTCCGATCCGGGCGTACGGCTCTCGCGCCGCTCGGTCGAAGGCATCAGCCGCGCTGCGGAGCCTTCGGTCCTTCAGCACGCTCGATGCGACATGCAGCAGGTCGGAGGTGGCGCCGGCGATGTCTGCTGCGGCGTTCGGATCAGTGGCCACCGCTCGCCGGATGTGAGTGGCAGCCGCTGCTGCGGCTTCAGCGGCGTGATCCCACACCTGCCGCCGGTCAGCCGAGTCGAGTGCGCTCGCGGGGTTGTCTCGTCCGGCGTTCCAGCGCGTGCGGAGTTTCGGAAGAGTGAGGTCGGAAGCCAGCTTGCCGCCGCCGAACCAGACCGGTTCTCCCGTGCGGTTGAGCTGGATCGGCAGGGCAACCGCGTAGCCGGTGACCTCGCCGGGGGTCCGCTGGCTGAACCGCTTGCGGACCAGCACTCCGGAAGCCTCCAGCCGGCGGAAGAACTCCTCCTCCGAAGCAGCTCCCGCCGCGGCCGTGGTGGCATGCCGGCGAAGCGTGATTCTCGGAACCTCAGTCCAGCGCCGGCGCCGCGCCTGTTCGGTCTCACTGCGCGTCGGCTGGCGGGCTGCCGTGCGATCGCCGGGAGCTGTCACTTTCAGGCCGTAGTGGCGCTCGACCGCCTGGCAGGCTTCCCGCACCCGGTAGAAGTCGTTCCAGGTCTTCGGCTTGGTCCCGTCCTGGCGCGCGAGGGTGGCCACGATGTGAATGTGGTCATCGGCATGCCGTACCGAGACCCAGCGCACCGCATCGTCATCCCCGCTGGCAGCAAGACCGGTCCGGTTCATGATCTCGTGGGCGACCCGCGCCCACTCATCGTCGTCCAGAACTCGATCATCGCGAGCGGCGCGCGCGACGCAATGCCACACCGGCTCGTCATAACCATCGCCACCGAGGACGGCGAGAGGCTGGTTCAGCAATCCGATCAGATTCCGGAAATCCCGCCCGCCATCCGCGCGGAGAGCCGGCTCCAACTCGGCCGGATGCCGCCACCCCGCCACGAGGTGCGGGTTCACATGCTCGTTGGCTCTGCCCGGGCCGTACAGGTAATAAAGCAGCCCTTCGACGCGCGTCCCGCGAAGCACCTTTCCGATCACCGGATTCGCCTCCGGACCGCTTCCGCGATTCCGTCCAGGCGCTGCACCGCCCGCAAACAAGCGGCCGCGTACGGAAGGAGATTCCCTGGGTCAGCCCCTGTGGCGTTGAGCGCGGCGACCGCCTGGTTGAGGTTCACCCCGATGCGCCGCACCTGCCCCGACGCCTGCATCAGCTCGACCAAGGCTTCCCGAAACGGGTCCGGCATCGGCGGGTTCGCCATCCGCGCCGCCGCCAAAGACGCCTCGGCCGCGTAAGCGCCCTGCGCCAACCCGAGCCGTTCCGCCGCCGCCCGGAAGTCGGCGTACTCCTGCTCGGTCAACACGAACTTCACCACGTACGGCCTCGGCACGGCCTGCCGCTCCCGCCGCCGCTGCCGCTGCCGTACCTTCCTGGACCCTGCTGCCGCTCCCCCATCGGACATGCCTCGACCGCTCCCCCGACGACCGCGCCCGGTCCCTGTTGATCAGAACCCACCCCGCGCACTACCTGCGGAAGTGGGTGGTTCCGATCAACTATGTCCCCCTCTGAATCCCGCCGGATTCAGAGATAATGGGACATTACGAATATCTTGCTCCC
>NZ_BOOO01000074.1 GCF_016863275.1 Planotetraspora mira | reverse complement strand
GATTGTCCGGCGGCGTCCTACTCTCCCACACCGTCCCCGGTGCAGTACCATCGGCGCTGGAAGGCTTAACTTCCGGGTTCGGAATGTAACCGGGTGTTTCCCTTCCGCCATAACCGCCGTAACCCTATGAAACTATCAACCAACCTCTGAATCAGGCCTGGTTGTTGTTTCTGAATCACATAGTGGACGCGAGCAAGAAAAAAGACTGCTTTGTGGTCAAGTCCTCGGCCTATTAGTACCGGTCAGCTCCACACGTTACCGTGCTTCCACTTCCGGCCTATCAACCCTGTCGTCTCCAGGGAGCCTTACCCCATCACTGGGTGGGAGACCTCATCTCAAGGCGAGCTTCCCGCTTAGATGCTTTCAGCGGTTATCCCTACCGAACGTAGCCAACCAGCCGTGCTCCTGGCGGAACAACTGGCACACCAGAGGTTCGTCCGTCCCGGTCCTCTCGTACTAGGGACAGCCCCTTTCAAGTCTCCTGCGCGCGCAGCGGATAGGGACCGAACTGTCTCGCGACGTTCTAAACCCAGCTCGCGTACCGCTTTAATGGGCGAACAGCCCAACCCTTGGGACCTACTCCAGCCCCAGGATGCGACGAGCCGACATCGAGGTGCCAAACCATCCCGTCGATATGGACTCTTGGGGAAGATCAGCCTGTTATCCCCGGGGTACCTTTTAGCCGTTGAGCGACACCGCTTCCACATGCCGATGCCGGATCACTAGTCCCAGCTTTCGCTCCTGCTCGACCCGTCAGTCTCACAGTCAAGCTCCCTTGTGCACTTACACTCGACACCTGATTGCCAACCAGGCTGAGGGAACCTTTGGGCGCCTCCGTTACTCTTTAGGAGGCAACCGCCCCAGTTAAACTACCCACCAGACACTGTCCCCCACCCGGATACACGGGCGCGGGTTAGACATCCAAAACGACCAGAGTGGTATTTCACCAATGACTCCACCACAACTAGCGTTGCGGCTTCCCAGTCTCCCACCTATCCTACACAAGCCATCCCAAACACCAATGTCAAGCTATAGTGAAGGTCCCGGGGTCTTTCCGTCCTGCTGCGCGAAACGAGCATCTTTACTCGTACTGCAATTTCACCGGGTCTGTGGTTGAGACAGCGGGGAAGTCGTTACGCCATTCGTGCAGGTCGGAACTTACCCGACAAGGAATTTCGCTACCTTAGGATGGTTATAGTTACCACCGCCGTTTACCGGCGCTTAAGTTCTCACCTTCGCCACACAAGTGCGGCTAAGCGGTCCCCTTAACGTTCCGGCACCGGGCAGGCGTCAGTCCGTATACATCGTCTTACGACTTCGCACGGACCTGTGTTTTTAGTAAACAGTCGCTTCCCCCTGGCCACTGCGGCCCCCACCAGCTACGGACGCAAAGTCCTACACCAGCGAAGGCCCCCCTTCTCCCGAAGTTACGGGGGCAATTTGCCGAGTTCCTTAACCACAGTTCACCCGAACGCCTTAGTATTCTCTACCTGACCACCTGAGTCGGTTTAGGGTACGGGCCGCCACGACACTCGCTAGAGGCTTTTCTCGGCAGCATAGGATCACCCACTTCGCCACAATCGGCTCGGCATCACACCTCAGGATATATGAGAGACGGATTTGCCTATCTCTCTCCCTACATGCTTACCCCGGGACAACCACCGCCCGGGATGGGCTACCTTCCTGCGTCACCCCATCGCTTACCTACTACCTCATCGGACCGAGCGTTCACTCTGACACCAACTCCGAAGAGCCGGCCGAGCTAAGGACTCTTAGCATCAAAGGATTCAGTATTGGCGCGTCACAGCGGGTACGGGAATATCAACCCGTTATCCATCGACTACGCCTGTCGGCCTCGCCTTAGGCCCCGACTTACCCTGGGCGGATTAGCCTAGCCCAGGAACCCTTGGTCATCCGGCGCAGAAGTTTCTCACTTCTGATTCGCTACTCATGCCTGCATTCTCACTCGCACGCCCTCCACGACACGATCACTCGATCGCTTCACCGGACGCACGACGCTCCCCTACCCACCCACACAAGTGTGAGTGCCACGACTTCGGCGGTGTACTTGAGCCCCGCTACATTATCGGCGCAGAATCACTTGACCAGTGAGCTATTACGCACTCTTTCAAGGGTGGCTGCTTCTAAGCCAACCTCCTGGTTGTCACTGCGACTCCACATCCTTTCCCACTTAGCACACGCTTAGGGGCCTTAGTCGGTGATCTGGGCTGTTTCCCTCTCGACCACGGAGCTTATCCCCCGCAGTCTCACTGCCACGCTCTCACTTACCGGCATTCGAAGTTTGGCTGACGTCAGTAACCTTGTAGGGCCCATTAGCCATCCAGAGCTCTACCTCCGGCAAGAAACACGCAACGCTGCACCTAAATGCATTTCGGGGAGAACCAGCTATCACGGAGTTTGATTGGCCTTTCACCCCTACACACAGGTCATCCCCCAGGTTTTCAACCCTGGTGGGTTCGGTCCTCCACGCAGTCTTACCCACGCTTCAACCTGCCCATGCGTAGATCACCCCGCTTCGGGTCTACAGCATGCGACTCAAACGCCCTATTCAGACTCGCTTTCGCTACGGCTCCCCCACACAGGTTAACCTCGCCACACACCATAACTCGCAGGCTCATTCTTCAAAAGGCACGCAGTCACATCACAGCCGCCCGAAGGCGACTACGCTCCTACGGCTTGTAGGCACACGGTTTCAGGTACTATTTCACGACCCCTCACCGGGGCGCTTTTCACCTTTCCCTCACGGTACTCGTTCACTATCGGTCATCAGGAAGTATTTAGGCTTACCAGGTGGTCCTGGCAGATTCACACAAGATTCCACGAGCCTCGTGCTACTCGGGAACACCCCAAACAGTCGATATGATTTCGCCTACCCGGCTCTCACGGTCTACGGCGCCCCATCCCAAAGGCTTCGACTACCACACCGATTTATCACTGCCCGGAAAGACGGCAGCCTTTCCAAGAGGGTCCCACAACCCCGCACACGCAACACCTGCCGGCTATCACACATGCACGGTTTAGCCTCCTCCGCTTTCGCTCACCACTACTCACGGAATCACTATTGTTTTCTCTTCCTACGGGTACTGAGATGTTTCACTTCCCCGCGTTACCACCAACCGCCCTATACATTCAGACGGCGGCAACACCACATGACTGGTGCTGGGTTACCCCATTCGGAAATCCCCGGATCAACGTCAGGTTGGCGACTCCCCGAGGCTTAACGCAGCCTCCCACGTCCTTCATCGGCTCCTGATGCCAAGGCATCCACCGTGTGCCCTAAAAAACTTGGCCACAAAGATGCTCGCGTCCACTATGCAATTCACAAACAACAAACAGAAACCAGCCCACCCCGCACCACGACACCCAAA
>NZ_BOOO01000073.1 GCF_016863275.1 Planotetraspora mira | reverse complement strand
GCTTCGCTGGGACACCGACGACAGGCTCGGCACCGCTGAGGAGCCGGGTGACCGTGGAATGTTTCCCTCCGGTGCGGCGGCGCTGGTCGAAGTACCTGACCGAGAGCGCCGTGTTACATGACCATGGCCCTCATTGATGAATATGACGACGCTGCCGTCGCCGACACATTGCCACAGCTGCTCCACGTGGGCACGCGTTCGCTGGGCGCGTTTCGGATCGGCGGTGACGGGCGGTCGTGGAATTGCTGTTGGGGGGCGCACGGGTGTTGGTCTGTGGCCGTGAGGCGCCGTCACGGACACCGTGATGGGCCCCCCTTGCGCGGCCGGGCCCCGGCCGGCCGGAGTCGTCACCCGCAGGAGCTTGGCGAGCCGGGGCACCTCTGTGAACCGGCCGGTGTGGTATCTGCTGGCGTCGCCGCGCGAGCGGCACGGTGAGCAGGGCTGGACGGCGCGGCGCGGGCAGGGTGGCGCTCAACGTCGTTCGCGTCGCGGGGCGAGGCTCCTTGGAGGTCCGTCATGGCCCCGGACTTTCTCACGATCAATTCTCAGAAGGGTGCCGGAACCCCTTTTGAGTGAGAGCGAGTTCTGAGAACCGATCAGGAATCGGCGAGGGTTCGGCGGCCTGGTCTTGACCTTGCTCGGGCAAAGGACCGTTTGCGAGAACGCTAGCTGCGTACCGCAGCCAGGCCCTGGTCGTACAGGTCAAGAATGTCGCCCTGCCCGTTGCCCTCGAGCCACGTCGCAGTGGCGGCATCGAAGCACGCGAACGCTGTCGCAACGATGGCGCGGACTTGCCTTCTGTCCGTCCCCGAGGGCGCCAGTCTGGCTTCGAGCAGTGGCAGTAGCTCCTCCTGGCAGCGCACGCGCTTCCCGAGATAGGCGGCGCGCAGCGAGTCGGTGTGGTGCACCAGGCGGAAGCGCTCTAGTGCCTGCTCGGGACTTGCATGGAGGGAGAGCGCGGCCTTGAATGCGGCACGCAACGCCTCCCAGGCGCCGACATCGACGGGCTGCTTGCGGACGGTGTCCGTCAGGAGGGTGACGAACCGCTCCTGGCTGCCGCCGATGAGGTCTTCCTTGGTGCCGAAGTAACGGAAGAGGGTGCGCTGGGAGACGCCAGCCTCGCGGGCGATCTGCGCGATGGTCGTCTCGTCGTAGCCCTGCTGCGTGAACAGGCGCAACGCGGTTTGGAGGATCTCTTGGGCGGCCAGTTGCCGCGTTCGATCCCACAGTGTGGACGTAGTCGCCCCTTTGCCTTGTGTGCCCTGCGTCATGCCATCAGCTTAGCCTGGCCTGCCAATCTGGCACCCGCAGGAGGTTTGGCAGTCTCTGCCATGCAGGCATACACTGTCATGGAAGGCGGGAAACCGGGCGTCCGCACGGCGCTTTGCCTCTCAGTTCCTTTCCGCCCACGGCGACAGGGCTGGAGGCGCCCCCGCGCAACCAGCAAGGAGAACAACCGTGGCAGCAAAGACTGCACTCATCACCGGCGGAACCAGCGGGATCGGCAAGGCCACCGCAGAACTGCTCCACTCGCGCGGCTATCGCGTCATGGTCACCGGCCTCGGCGACATCGATGACGCCGGCCTTCCCGGAGACGTCATCGCTGTCCAGGCCGACGCCAGCTCCCTGACCGACATCGACCAGGCCGTGGACCAGGTGCGCGAGCACCTGGGCTCCCTCGACCTGCTCTACCTCAACGCGGGCATCTCTCGTCCCGGCCCGATCGAGTCCACCGACGAGGCCGCCTTCGACGCCCTGTTCAACATCAACGTCAAGGGCAACTTCTTCACACTTCAAAAGACGCTCCCCCTGCTGAACGAAGGCGCGTCCGTGGTGTTCACCGTCGGCGCCGGCGAGGGACTCGGCGCCGCCATGACCGCTGCCAAGGGAGCTCTGCTGCCTCTCGTGCGCTCCCTGGCCCTCGAACTCGCCCCACGCCGCATCCGGGTCAACGCGGTAAGCCCCGGCCTGATCAACACCCCCGCGTACAGCAAGATGGGCATCTCCCCGGACACGATCGCCTCCTGGGGCGAAGGCGTTCCCCTCGGCCGCGTCGGAGCCCCTGCCGACATCGCCGAATCTGTCGCCTTCCTCGCATCCGACGGCGCCAGCTACATAACGGGCGACAATCTGATCGTCTCCGGCGGCATCGGCGTCCATACCCGCCCCGTATAGGTGATGGAGGCGGCCGCAAGCCGATCAGCGCCCTCGTGAACTTCTGACGCGCCGCCGTCGTCCTCATCCAGCTCCGACGCATCCAGATCACGCAAGGGACGTAAGGCGCCGACGGTAGGCGTAGAGGCGGTGAAACTGTAGCGGCCGAGCAGGTTGAGGTTGCGGAGGTGGATCGCGAAGGACCATGCCTGGACCCAGGCCCTGCGCCAGAACCGGTGGTGGCTCATCTTTGCTTGCCGGGCTGAACCACACCTTGCAGCGACTGGCGAGCTCGCAGACCCCTCCGGGAAGGAGATGTCATCAAGCTGCTCTCACCGCGGCCAGCGTTGACGACGTTCTGACGCTCGGTAGCGCCCGCGTCGAAGCGAACTGGAATGCCCGCCATGAGCCGGCAGAGGAACGCAGCTGGACCGGCCCCGCCTCATCCCCGCGAGACCCACCCTGCCGGCTCCCCGCAGCCGAAACACGGGGCCCAGTCCTCCCGCCGATGAGGGCCCGGGCGCCGTAGCGCGCGGTCGCGCCGGGCTCGCCCATTGTCGTCGGATGCCCGGTACTACTCATGCTCGGCGGGAGAACCGCCAGAGCCAGATCACCCCGCCGATGACGACGATGCTGAAACCCACGATGATCAGGACGCCGGTCTTCCACGCGGTCGTGCCTTCGGCGTATGCCTTCCCCTCGACGTAGATGACCACGACACGCTCGCCAACCCGCGTCTTCTGCTTGAGGTCATCGGTCTCAACGTCGGCGACTTTGAGTCGGTTGTCGGTGGAGACGAAGTCACCGCTCCACCTACATCCGTTCTTGCTGCAGGAGCGCGCCTTGATCGCCAGGGTGCCGTGAGTACCTTCACCCCTCGCGGCTTGTAACGCAGGCCCCAGCGCGCGGATGGGTCCGACGATGAACATGAGCGCGAAAAGCACGAGAACGACCGCGCAGCCGATGCCGCGAGCGGCGCCGCCGCCCTTCGGGTGGTCGCCACGGTTCGGATCATGCACGGGGTGAAGGTACATGAGGCAGTTTGCAGGGTCGGACGGGGGTCGCCTTGGCAGTGACGTCGCCGCCGTCGGCACCGTTCGCGCATCGTAGCCGCCTTCGTCGACGGCTGCTTCATCGCGGAACACGCCGGCCGCTTCGACCATGAGATCAAATTGGACGCGCTGGGCTAGGGCTGCCCGGAAAATCCTGCCTGGAACTCCCACCCGGGGCGGCAAGTCGTAGGTCTGGCAAGAAACGCTCGAGAGAGATCCAACGTTGCAGAGTCTCAGCGAAAACACTCAGTCCTTTGCCTCAGAGTCGCTCCGGTGTACAGAGAGCGGAGTGCTGAGATGAGTCGCTGGTCCCCGCGTTTGTCGGGCTGTTCGGCCTCTTGGCGGCCGGCTGCGGAGCAAGCACCGAGAGGGCTGTCCCCGTCGACAGTCCCCCAGCGTCTAAGCCCAGCCCAGTCGCCTACTCAGCGCAGTCTGGAACCCGCGAGGATGTCACTGCGCTCTTCCTGGATCCCACCGAAGCCGGACTAGCCGGCGGTGAGACTCGAACCGTTCCTGAGGGCACTCTCTCAAGGCTCAACATCTGCGTACCACTCAACCCGCTGAACACCCCCGGAGTACCC
>NZ_BOOO01000072.1 GCF_016863275.1 Planotetraspora mira | reverse complement strand
AGGACGCCGCAGTGTGTCCTACCTCGGCTGACGCTTGACACTGCGGCTTCGGTTGATGGTTGACATGATCAATCCGGAGTCGGGCCGGGGGTGCGACTCGCGGCAAATCCGTGCATGTGACCTTGGCTTCGGGCTTCGACGGCCGCTGGCAGAATGCAAACGGTTTCTCGGACGAATTGGACGGAATCCGCGTGTTACGCGAAGGTCGCGTCCTCAGGCGAACTCGCGGCGCGGCGGTGTGGGCGCGTCGGGATCCCCCGGGCGCACCAGGCCGGTCTCGTAGGCCAGGACGACAGCGTGGACGCGCGTGCGCAGACCGAGCTTGGCCAGGATCCGGTTGACGTGCGTTTTGACCGTCGCCTCCGCGACGAATATCGATGCCGCGATCTCGGTGTTGGACAGCCCTCGCGCGATGAGTCGCAGCACCTCGAGCTCACGGTCGGTCAGCGTCCGCAGGCTCGGCGCGTGGCCGCCGTCGGGGGGCGGGAGCACGAGAAAGCGCTCGATCAGGCGGCGTGTCAGCGCGGGCGCGATGAGGCGCTGCCCGGCCGCGGCGGCGCGTACGGCATCGATGAGTTGGTCGCGCGGGGCGTCCTTGAGTAGGAAGCCGCTAGCGCCCGCCTTGAGGGACCCGTAGACGTACCGGTCGAGATCGAAGGTTGTCAGCATGAGTACGTGCGGGAGGTCCGGGTCTGCGCCGGCGAGCAGCTGCCGTGTCGCCTGGATGCCGTCCAGCTCGGGCATCCGGATGTCCATGAGGACGACGTCGGGTCGCAGCCGGCGGGAGACCGCCACCGCCTCGACGCCGGTGCCCGCCTCGCCGACGACCCGCAGATCAGGCTGAGCCTCGAGGATGAGACGGAAGCCGGTCCGGACAAGCTGCTGGTCGTCTGCCACGACGATGTCGATCACGGCTGCACCTGCGGGTAGGGCAGCCGCGCACGGACGGCATAGCCGACAGACTCTCGTGGGCCAGTCGTCAACTCGCCGCCGTAGATGGCAGCCCGCTCGCGCATCCCGATGAGACCGAAGCCACCTCCCCGCTGCTCGCCTGCACCGGTCCCGTCGTCGACCACGCAGAGCACGACGTCGTCGGTGCCGTAGCTGACCCTGACCTCGGCGCCGCTTGCGCCCGAGTGGCGCAGGGCGTTGGTCAGCGCCTCCTGCACGATGCGGTACCCCGCGAGCTCCACGCCTGCGGGCAGCATCCGCACAGCACCCTCGACGGAGAGCGCCACGGGCAGACCCGCGGCCCCGACCTGCTCGCAGAGCTCGGCCAGATCGGTGAGGGACGGCTGCGGCGTGAAGGAGGGCCCGACATCCTCTGCCCGCAGCACACCGAGCAGGCGGCGCATCTCGTCCAACGCACCACGAGCGGTCGATTCGATCGCCATCAATGCCTCGCGCGCCCGGTCCGGCCGCTCGTCCAAGACCGACAGGGCGGCGCCCGCCTGCACCGTGACGACGCTGACCCCGTGCGCGACGACATCATGCAGTTCCCGGGCGATCCGGTCCCGCTGGGTCCGGACAGCGCCCTCGAGCGTCTTCGCCCGCTGGGCCATCGCCGCCGCGGCTCGGCGGCTGCCGACGTACCGCCCGACGACCCAGCCCACCAGATGCACAAGCCACCAGAACAACGCATCATCGAAGCCCTCGCCGGACCGGATCGCCGGGTCCTGCAGGTCATGCACAACGACCGCCACGGCCATCACCGCCAGCCCGGTCAGCGCCTGGCCGCGCCGGCTGTAGGCCGCGACGGAGTAGAGGCTCACCAGCACCGGACCGTCCAGAAGCAAGCCGATGGGCGCGGTCGCGGTGATGACGGCCTGCGCAGCGGCCGCCCCGGCGACCACGCAACTGACCACGAGCGGCGCCCGCCGGCGCCACGCCAACGACGCTGCGACCACGAAGAAGAGGACGGAGTTCAGCGCCGCGGGTCCCGCCACAGGATCGTCGGCCCACCACACTGCGATCCACGGTGCCCATACATCGATCTGGCCAACCGCGACGAACGCCGCGGCGATGGAGACGTCGAAAAGCCAGGCCCGGCGCCGACCGGGCTCGGCGGGGGCGGCACCGTCGAGCATGGGCGCATGATACGGCCGGCGACAGTCGCCGGGCGTCCACCCTCGGGTGGATGCCGCACCACCGTTGCTCCAACCAGCCGCCGCATCCACCCACCCGGCGATGGACGATCGCAGGCCGTGGGCGGCCTAGCGTCGGCGCCATCGACCCATTTTTTCGGTGGCGCCGCCACCAAGTGCAGAAAGGAAGCCACAGCAATGTCCACCCCCATCGCCCGCGAAACCGCCGCACCGGTTCGCGCCGGGACGGCCGTGACCATGTCGGCGCTGACCGGTCTGGCGTCCCTCGCCCTAGGCGTGCTCCAGCTGGCGTCTCCGGCCCAGGCCGATCCGTTCCACGCCACAACCGACTACCTCATCGAGTACAGCTACGCTCTTGGCCTGTGGATCGGCGTGCTGGCCATCATCGGGCTACATGCGATGCACCGAGTTCAAGCGCGCTGGGGCAAGATCGGCCTCGCCGCCACCATCACGTTCGCGGCCCAGTATGCCCTGCTCGGTACCGCGGCCCTCGCCACCGCCGTACGCGGCCGGAACTCGCTCGACATCCTCTTCCTGCCCGCTCTGCCGCTGTGGCTGGTCGGTGGCGTCCTGCTCGCGATCGCAGTCTTCCGCGCGGGCCTGCTGCCCAAAACGATCGCCGTCGCTATCGGTGTGAGCTTACCGCTGACCATGGTCGTCGGTGAGGCGGGCCCACTCATCGAAGGGGCAGTGTGGATCGGCATCGCCGTCGCCTTGATCAGGGTTACGGCGCGGCCCAGACACTAAGCCGCAGTCGTTTGATCTTTGACGGTGAGCCCCCTGCGCAGGGGGCTCACCGTTTGCGGGGTGGGTGTGGTGTCTACGTGAGGGTGAGTGGGACCGCCTGCGTCACCTGCGGGATGCACGACCGGCAGGACCGCCGCCCCGCCCGTCGGTCGAGCCGATCACTGTCCAGCGAGTCGCCAGCAACAGCGGCGTCATCATGGTCGCCGGCCAGAAAGTCGCCCTGGGCCGCATCCACGCCCACGCGATCGTCACCGTCCACGTCAGCGACACCACACTGACCATCGAACTCCCCGACGACACCCGCGTGGTCCGCCGCACCACCGCCCAACCCGTCCGCAGCATCAAAGCGGCCCGGCCCCGCAAGGCCGGTCATGTTTCCTAGGGTGCCCGTCAAGCATGTGGTGAGGCAGAAACGTCAAGTATCTCGTGGGACTAGACACAGGACGCCGCAGTGTGTCCTACCTCGGCTGATGCTTGACACGGCGACTTCGGTTGATCGGTAATCGATTGGCGTGTCGAGCGGGTCAGAGATCAATAATGCTTCCGTCGTCGGCGAAGGCCTCCACCGCGGCTAGGAACTCCTCGAGGAAGTTGCGTAGTGCCACCACTCCAGCAGCTGCACGCCGGGATGCCTCCGCTGAACGGCGACAGGCTGTCGACCACGAGCCTGCGCGCGTCGTCCGCCTCACTGGGGCCACCAGGTCACCCCTCGCCCTCGTCCCGGCGCGAGGCACGTCGGTGCCCGGCCCGTCGTCGGCGTCGTCCTCGAACAGCGGGAAGTTGTCCGCCACCTCATCGTCGTCGCTGCCGTCGACCGCCGCCGCCCGACGCGACGTGCCCGCCGCAAGCTCCCCGATCCGCACCCTGCGTTGGTCAGGCGGCAGACCGGCGAACTCGGCCAGCTGCACCGTCAACGCGTTGCCACGTGCACCCGTGATCGCGATCGTCTCGGTCGGGTCGCCGAACAGGCCCCGCCGCATCCGCAGCGTCGTCTCGGCCAGCTGGGTGAACTCGTTCCATGTCATCCGGTCAGGGTTCAGGTGGGCCCTGGCCGAACGTGCCGGTCATCGCCCGCAGGATCTTCTCGCTGCTGCCGTGCAAGGCGTTGGGCGCGAGCTGCTTCGCCTTGATCTGGTCGGGGGTCAGGCCGGTGACGTCGACCAGGACGTGGATGCGAGTGACGGCGGCGGCCCAGGCCGCCCGGGTGCGGTGGTGGCCGGACGCGTCGGATGTGCGTCGACCATTAACAAGCTGTCACGTCTTGGTCGAAAGCACGGCAAAAGGGTGCGGTACGGATACGGCCCCGATGGCGGGACGGGTATCTAACCCTTCTGTCGGGGCATACCGGCGTGCTGGGGAACGGCAATTGGCGGGTCGCGGCATCGGAGGCGCGGCCATCCTCCACGGCATTCCGGCCGCGCGAGCGTCCAAGGAGAGCGGCGAGGCCATGGAGGGCGGGCAACTGCCCAGGGGCAGGCGGGGTTCCCGGGTGGCCGAGATCATGCGGAACGGGTCGGAGCAGAAGATGCTGCGCTTCCTCGTCTGGACCGAGCGTGTGGTGCTCTATCTGGTGTCGCTCATGCTGCTCGTCGTCGCCGCGGCCGTCATCGTCTTCATGTGGATCACAGTGGCGCAGAGCTCCGGATCGTGGACGACCAAGACGATCATCGTCATCGAAGAACTGCTTCTCGTCCTCATCATTCTGGAGATCTTCGTCACCGTTCTGGCACATCTCGAAGGCGGGCGGCTCCAGCTGGAACCTTTCATCATCGTGGGCGTCATCGCGGTGGTCCGGCACATCCTGTCGGTGGTCGTCCGGCTCGCCGTGTCCATGACCGCGGCCGAGAGTCGCGCGCAGTGGATCGAGTTGGCCGTCTACGCAGGCGTGGCGTTCCTGCTGGTCGCCGCGCTGGCCGTCGCGCGATGGTCCCAGCGTGTGGCTGATCAGGAACCGTCCGTCGGGCGCGGTACCGACAGGCGGCCCGGAATCGGCGGCAGACCACCGTCAGCGGAGTGACAGGCGGATGCCGCGGAGCCGCCCGACAGCCACGCCAAACCGGGCGACATCGAATCCTCAGTCGCCGGGCGAAGGCCGTGCCTCGCCCGCGGATGATGAGCGATCGTCGAAGGCGAGTTCGCCACCAAGCTGGCTGTACAGCTCCAACTGGTCGTAGTAGATCCGATGAGTGATGATCTTGTCGTTGCCGACGGAGCAGGTGCTGGTGCCGCGAACGGCGATGGGACGGCCGGTTCCGTCCAGCACACCCCCGCCGGGCAGCAGGAAAGGCCCGTTATGCGTGCCGGTGAGCATCCATTCGGTCACCGCGGGATCGGCGCAGAACACCGTGTGCCAGACCGTCATTCGCAGGTCCGGAAACCCTTTGAAGACCTCCTCGTAGAACGAGGCGATCTGGTCGTGTCCTTCCGCGACGCCGCTAGGGGTGACCAGGACCCCGTCCCGGCTGTGGCACTGAAGAACACGATCCAGATCGTGGGGGTTGAAGGCCTCGAACAGCTTGTCCTTGAGCGCGCGAGCGTCGCTCATGGTCATCACCCCCTCGATGGGACCCTTCCGGCGATGGACGCGCCATCACGCCGCCAGCTCCCTTTTTGCCGGAACCGGTGCCGTGATGGCGTTCACCCTGGCGGCGGTGGTCCGGGCACCGCGTGTCAGCTGAGCTTGCCCGGATGGAGGACGACCTTGGTCCAGCCGAGATCCCGTCGGTCGAAATGCTCGTAACCCCGCGGTGCGTCGTCCAGGTCCAGTTCGTGCGAGACGACCCAGGACGGCCGGGCCTTCCCCTCGTGGATGAGCGTCATGAGCGCCCGGTTGTAGCGC
>NZ_BOOO01000071.1 GCF_016863275.1 Planotetraspora mira | reverse complement strand
ATGGCTATTCACCTTCGTCTCTCCCGGTGCCGCAGCCGAGCGGCTCCACCGCATCATTCAAGGCGGGGCGGAAGACCTGATCCTCGGTGTGCTCTTGGAGGAATGGCCGTACGGCATTACCTGCACCGTTGACGTGGACGGCCTGATCGCTGATCTCGACGGAAGAAGCGCGCCGGCGTGGGTCGGTCGACGGCTTTCCGTCTACCCCAGGGCTCTTGCCGCGGACCGGCTCAAGGCTCTGGGGGCATCGGTCTAGTAGAGAGGCCGTCCGGATACCGGCTGAGAGATTCGCCTGTTGTCCTACTTCGGCTGATGCTTGACGCTTCGGCCCCGCCTGATGCTTTATATGATCACGACGAGGCTGACCAACCAAGCTTTGCGCGAACTGGCCATCATTTCGCTCGGCGACACTTCCGCTCATGCCGATGAGAGCGAGGTGGGCCCAGAGAGTGCGGGGAGCGCCCAGAGATCGCACGTAGACCGGCTCTATCATCTGCCCATGATCACACCGCAGGGCGGCCGCCGCTCCGCAATGGTCCCCGATGTCGAAGTCGACTTCGGGGCTGGTCCGACGACCGTCCCGAGCACGATGCGTTACGTCGATCTCACCGGGAACGGGCGTATTCGGGTCCCTGCCCAGGGTGCGGTGGACTGGTCACAGCTGAACAAGCTGCCGGAGTGCATCACCGTGGAGTGGTCGGGGGCCGACCGTGGTGTCGTCGAAGCGGTCGCGGCCCGCCAGATCAGGTTCTTGTACTGGCATGACGCCAGCGGGACCGTCGACCTTACCGGGACGGGCGTCACCGACGTTCGGTTGGATGGCATCGGGCTACGCAGTGTTCGCCTTCCGGAGTC
This sequence comes from Planotetraspora mira, assembly GCF_016863275.1. GTDB lineage: Bacteria > Actinomycetota > Actinomycetes > Streptosporangiales > Streptosporangiaceae > Planotetraspora > Planotetraspora mira. The sequence goes on along the minus strand of NZ_BOOO01000071.1, from coordinate 6,054 downwards.
GGCAAGGGTGTTGCTACTGAGGGAACCGCCTGAGTCGCTGGAGGTTGACGCGCCCGAATCGGGTCATCGGATGGACTTGCGGTTGTTCTCCCGCGGACCGGATATCAGGATTCCGGGCGGTTTGAGCCGCGTTTCAGAGCTCTGGCTCAAGGTCGCGGGAACGGTTTCCGCGTCGGTGCTGACCGGGTTGACCGACCTGGAGGAGTTGAGGGTCTCGTTCGACGATCCCCCCGGCGTCTTCGCTGACGCCCAGGATCTCCAGGCGCACCGTGGGCTGCGCACTCTTCAGCTCGACGATGCCTACGACTGGGATCCAGGAAACCTGCCGGAGCTGCCGTCGCTGCGCGGTCTGGAGATCAACGGGACCCGACGGGCCACCGCGACGGTGGTGAAGGCACGGTTCAAGGCCACCGATGTCCGGATATCAATCCACGGCGCCAAGTCCGAGGCGTGGCTAGCGGCCCACATGAGCAATCCTTTTCGCGACTGGGTGGAAGACTCCAAGCCCTTCGGAGCCGCCGCGTGCGAGGCATACACGCGAGCTCGCTCGGCCATCGAGGCGCTCGCACCCACAGCATCCGACCGAATGGCTGTCGCCGAGCACGCCCTGCGCGGCCTCATCGCCGCTCTCAACGCGATCGATGCCGAATACCAGCTGATTGACACGCTCCGCCGGGAGCAGGCCGGCGAGGTGTTCTTCGAGCTGGCAGCACAAGCCGAGGTTCCTGTTGACCAGGCCCGGCGCTGGTTTGCTGACCGGGACTTCTGACGCTAGCCGGCCGAGATCAACGCTCAGCGCTGCGGCCGATCGCGCACACGATCAACCTGAAACGGCAGTGTCCCGGCCGGAGGCTAGGCCGTTGGCGGTCGCTCGGAATGACTACGAGATATCACTGGATTTGAACTTGGTTACCCCAGCCCGCCGGCTGACCGATCGTGCAGACGGCCCGGACCGGTGCAGTCGTCCTTCTGCCGATGAGCGGGCGTTTCGGGGCTCCCTGGAGCCGGGTGCGGACGTGATCCGCGAGGTGGCGTCGATGTCTGCGCCGGTCGGCCGCACACCACTGCCCACCAAGTGGAGCGAGTGAGCATCGATCACGCGGGAAAGCTGCTCACTCGCTCCATCCAACGTGCCTGCATCTGGCACCCATGCCTACCGCCGCACGTGACCAGGCTCGGTAGGTGCGGTCGGTTGCGGCCCCGCTTCTATTGGCTCGAGGCCTACTCGGCATCGAAGGTCGTGGCCTCGGATCCAGTCGGTTCCATGGACCTCGTGCCAGTACTCTCGCCCTTCTTGCCCGCCTCGATGGGGGCGTAGCGCCGCCGTTGAAGCTCATCGCGTTCGACGTCCGGGATCGTCATCGACTCGGCAAGCACGGCGGCGAGCGCGTCCACTTGAGTGTTGTCGATGTCAGTGTGGAAGAGCCACCGGATGTTCTCGTCGCGCGTGATGAGGTCGATCGCCAAGCGCCCGCTTTCGTCCTGTGTGGTCGCTGCTCGGACGTATCGCACTCGGTCAATCGGGATGTCCTGACCGATCTCGCCTTGCTCAAGGAATGCGTTCGTCTTGGCCGTGATGATGCGGCGATCCGTGACGGCGACGAGTGTCTTTGCCGCCGCCTTGTCCATCGCTGCCGCCAACTTCCCCTTCACTCCGCTGAAGATCGCAGAAACTGGATCGAGGGCATCGAGCTGGTCGGGGAAGCCGAGGACACGTAGGGTCTCACCGTCCTGGAGGAACCATCGCAGGATGCGAAGGTACGGCTCGAGATCCAGCGATTTCGGTGCGCAGGCGACGCCCGGAGCCTCGAGCGGAGGGGCTGGTGGATGGAGAGCATCGGCAAGAGGCTCGATCGCTTCTAGAAGACGGGCGGAGGTTAGGCGGGCTGCCTTCGAGTCCCTCCGCTTCCCCGTCAGTGGCAGTGTGTCGCGTCCGGGGAGCTCGGCGATGATTCGTAGCTCCCGCGTCAGCGAGTCGACAAGGCTCGTCGTCTCGGCGAGAGCGGAGTCGAGCTCCGTGCGAGTGTGGCGCGCAATGGCGTCGACGAGACGGGCCTCGCCGGCGTCTTCGGGTCCAGCGGCTCTCGCCCGCGCGGCGTGGAGCGCCTGATATCCGGTCCATGCCTTGACGGAAGACAGAAGGGCGTTGGCGTCGAAGAGGATTGCCTCGGCGTTCGTCTCGAGATACTCACGGCGGCCATGTGTGTCGAGCCGATGGATCTGCCGGACGTGATCGCCGACGTTCAATCGGTACTGGTCCAGCTGCTTACCCAGGTCCGCCTTTTTGCCCGCGACGGTGTCCCACAGGGACGTCGGGACCGACCCGACCTCTCGCGCGTGGTCAACTACCTGATCGACGGTGGCGACCAGAGCCGTCAGCTCGGCCCACTGCTCGTTGCGGATGGTCGTGAGTACCTGGCTAGTCAGCGCGATATTGGTTCTGACGAGGCCCGTGATCTCACTCAGCTGCATCTGAAGGGCGACCATAGCCAGCGCCGGCCCGACCGCGGCCGCGGCCTGCGCCGCGCTCACCGCAGTCACGGGGATGAAGCGGGCCTGAGCGACTATCTTGCCGTTGGCGAACACTGCTCCGAGGTTCGCGCCACCCTTGATAGCGAGTGTTCCGCCAGCGTTCAGTAGGGCCCGTGTCGCGTCGGTGATCCTGTAGAGCCCCTGCACGCTGGCGAATGCGTTTCCGAGGTTGCCGGCCACGGTCGCAGTGTTTCCGATCGAGGCGAGGACTGTGGAGATCTGCTTGCGGTCGGCGGTCGACACGAGCCCAAAGTCGATCAAATCGAGCTTGAGTTCCGCCGGGACCTCACCGAAGACGACAGCAACCCCTGGGAGTACCTCCGCTAGGACCGTCGATGCCGTCGTTGAGTCGATGTCCGAGTTGGGTGTCGGATCGTCCGCAACAGGTGAGTCGGCGGTATTGCCCATTTCTCTCCCCTTCGCCCAGAATCCAGACACTCCGGTCTTCTGGCTGGGAAATCCTATTGGAACGGTCTATCCACGCCCCACAATTCCCATGATCTCAGTTCTGTCACGATGGCACTATCCGTTCAGTCGTGCGAAACGTGCGCCCGGCTCGCCGTGCAAGTCAACGCACAATCGATTCCCGGCTATCTCACTGGGGCAACGCCCTGCGGTTCAGTGGCAACCCCACGCCCCGTCGCTCCGCGAACGTCAGGATTCACCGCGCCACGACGGGGCGTTTGATGCTGGCTAGCTCTACCGACCACGCCACGGCCATGCCGCATTCCGCGCGGATCTCGAGGTGCGTCATTCCGCGAACGAACCGCCCGCACTTGCCGCGATCCGCGCGCTGCGGAGCGTGACCACCCAGCAGCAGCCCTCGGAGTGTCCGGACATGCCGAGTTGAGGATGCTCAAAGGTTGTCTGATCATGGTGTTGCGAACGCCGCGCTGCGGCTGGGAAGCTCTTGCCGTGCTGGAGACCGATGAGTCGTACCGTGGCGGCGCCGAGAAGACCTGTGAGTGCTGCGGGCAACCCAGCCGCCGCACCTGGTGCATGGTGACTCGTGACGGCCTCCCGTATGCGATGTTCTTCGCCGCGTGTTACAGCCACGCTGGCGTACGCGAAAGCTGGACTGACGTGGTATTCGGTACGTGGGGTCAGGGCACCGACTACCACGACCACCTCACCTTCGGCTGCCGCTTCGGCCCAGGCGCCGGCAGCGATCTGCCTGGGGCTACCGCGGTAGATGCTGCCTCAGTGGCGCCAGACGGCCCCCTCTACGGTCACAAGCTCACTCGAGCCGAGGCCCTGGCCCACCCAAAACTCAGCGAGTTCTGGGAAGTGATCGACTTCGTCGTGGCGACCGACCCACTGGTACACCAGCACCACTACGGGCATCGGGCACCTGCGAGCCAGTAACGCCGCCAACGGCAGATCGCTAGCTGACGGGACGGACAGGGCGCACTGTCGATCGAACGCCCTGTCATGCCGCGAACCGCATGACCACCGTCGCGCGTGATCACCGTCTCGTCGGCGGGTGCACCCTCGTGCCGATGACAGCGCGGCCCTCCGGGGACTGCGACGATGGTGGCGGGCCGTCGGTCGTCAACTCCGCGGGAACATTTGTCCAAGACTGATAGTCGACCGCCCGTGCATAGTCTCCGCATGAGTGAATACGACGTTGAGCACTCGCATGGGATGCACGTGGTCCACGACGGCCCGCTGCAGGCGCCGCCGCTGTTGCTCATCCACGGATCGGGGGCCTCGGGCGGCACCTGGGGCCCGGTGGTCCCGGCACTCGCCGACCACCATCACGTCATCCGGATCGACCTCCCTGGCTGCGGCCAGTCCCCGCCCGCGCTGTCATACGACGTGCCCGCGCAGGCGGGCCGGGTGGCGGCGCTGCTCGACGACCTCGGCCTTCGTCGTGTCGCTGTGGTCGGGCACTCCAGCGGCGGCTACGTCGCCACCGCGCTCACCGAACAGCGCCCTGACCTGGTGGGTTCGCTCGCGCTGATCAGCACCGGCCCGAGTCTCGATGCGCTCCTTCCGCAGCCGGCCATCCTGCGGGTCCTGTTGGCCCCGCCTTTCGGCCCGCTCCTCTGGTCGCGGCGTTCGGACGCGATGATCCGCCGTGGGATCAATGCGACGACCGCTCGCCCTGTGGACCTCCCGGACGATGTGATCGCCGAGGTACGGGGCACTGCGTACCGTGCGTTCCGGAAGGTGGCGCGCCGGAACGTCGCGTACATCACCGAGCGGAGCGTGCCCAAGCGTCTCGCCGCCATCGAGGTCCCAGTGTTGGTGATCTTCGGCGCTGCCGACCCCCGCTGGGAGCCGTCGTCGGCACACCAGTACGACGCGGTGCCGAACGCGCGGGTCGAGATGCTGCCCGGCGTCGGGCACCTACCCATGTTCGAAGCGCCCGAGACGACCAGCAAACTGCTGCTGGGCTTCACGGCAACGGGCCGCTGACACCCTGCCCGTGATCCCTAAGGCCTAGACTGATGGCGTGCTGTCGATCGGTACACCACCCGACTGGACGTGGGTGGACATCGCAGTCCCGCGCCCGACAGGTCGGCTGCCGGGGATCAGCATGGCCGGGTTCCGCCATCGTGCCCCCGCACTCGTGGACATCGCCATGGTCGCGCACCCGTCCGTCACCCTGCTCGTCGACCTGAGCGAGGGAGAAGGCGTCGTCTACGAAACCCATGGCCGGCACGAGCGCGGCAGTGTCGTCGTCGGGCTCCTCCCCGGCGATCTTCGGGCAGCTGGCTGGGGGGTCGGCGAGTGCCTCCAGATCCGGCTGGAGCCGGTCGCGGCGGCTGCGTTGTTCGGCGCATCGACCGAGCTCAGCGGGACGGTGGTAGCCCTTGAGGATGTCTGGGGCCGCGACGCCGGGCAAGCCGAGGACAGGCTGCGCGCCGCCGCGTCGTGGGATGAACGGTTCACGATCGCGGTGGAAATCCTCGGCCGACGGTTGGGCGCCCACCTACCGGTCGATCCGGAGGTCGCCTACACCTGGCGACGGACGCTCACCAGCCGGGGGCGGGTGCGGGTCGACGGCCTGGCGGACGAGGTCGGCTGGAGCCGCAAGCGCCTGTGGTCCCGCTTCCGGTCCCAGCTCGGCATCACACCCAAACGCGCCGCCCAACTTGTGCGCTTCGACCACGCCGCCCACCTTCTCGCGGCGGGTCACGCCGCCGCCGGCGTTGCCACCGAGAGCGGCTACGTCGACCAGTCCCACCTCCACCGTGAGGTCAAGACGTTCGCCGGGCTCACGCCCACGGCCCTGGCCGTCGCGCCGTGGCTCGCGATCGACGACGTTGCGTGGCCGGCTTCATCGCCAACCCAGCGCCCTACGAAGGGTGGCGAACGCATCCCCGACCTTCGTTGAACAGCCTGCCTACAACGATGCGGCTTCCACGCGCTGCGCAGATTGAGAAACCCGCCGTGTCAGGCAATTTCGTCGAAGTTCCCGCGGACGGTTCGCTGGTCGTGGCTGCATCTCGACAAATTCCTGCCCGCACTTGCCGCTGGTCGCGCGGTCATGCCCGGAGGTGTTCCGCTGGCTGC
>NZ_BOOO01000070.1 GCF_016863275.1 Planotetraspora mira | reverse complement strand
ATCGTGACGTGAGGTCCCTTCTAGCGTCTTCGCGAACCTGTTGACATCGGTCGCAACGCTGCTGCATGCCGACGACCACTCGGATCGTATAGGAAAGGTGACGGATGCTAGCCATCCTGCACCATCGCGGAACCGCCCGCCAGCGCCCTACTTCGACCACCTAAAGCTCCCCTGAGCATGCTCGACGTCCTGCTCGGTTCGCCACCGGGCCGCACAAGGACCGAAGGACTTCTCGACTGACTGAAGACCCAGTACGGCGCGGCGTACTCGTGAGGCCGGTCTGCGGGGCGGCGCCCGCGACAGCCCGGCAATTCGACCAAGGGTCACCGTCATCTTCCTCCCCTCCGATCGCGGACGCATCCGTTCTCCGCGTCGCGGAACGCGTTCTTTCATTTCATTCGGCCGGCTCATCACGACCTCGCGATCGGCCTACCGATGTTTCGTCGATGATCATGAGAAGGTCGTGCATAAATCCGCGATAGTGGTGCGCTCCAGCGTCAGCGCGGCGGGGGCGGCGATCCACCGCCCCCGCCGCGTGAACGGGTCAGCGGTTGAGGTTCTGCATCCACTCCCGCAGCGCGCGCGCCTGCCGCGCGAGCTCGGAACGCGCCGCAGCGTCGCCGGAGGCCTTGTTCTTCGCCAGGGCGTCGATCGAGTTCAGCGCCGGGATGGCGGTGGTGTAGTTGGTTGCCAGGTAGCTGTCCCGCGCGATGTCCAGGGCGGCACCGGCGGCGTCCGCGGCGGCCGCGGTCAGCAGCCCGGCCGCTCGGTCGGCCTCGATCAGCAGGCTGGTCTCGCGGTAGGACGAGCAGTTAGCGCCCTTGCGGTCGGCGGTCGTCTCGATCCCGCCGAGGATGATCCGCATGAACGAGTCGTCGTAGTACTGCGTCCGGAAGTGGCCGAGGATGGTCGAGAACGCCTTGCCACCGTCCCAGTTCTGGCACCACGCGATCGGGTGGTCGCCGTTCATCAGTTGCAGCGGGTTGGTCGCCGCGTTGCCGCTGTTGAGGCTGCGCTGGTAGCTGTCCTCGTTGAGGCTCAGCAGCGTGTGCACGTCGGCCCGCATGTTGCGGTCGAAGTTGTAGAGCTCGTCGACCGTCATCCACCGGGCAGGGAGATGCGCGGTCGCCGGGTGCGTTTTGTCCTCGGTCACCACCTCGGTGTGGATGCAGCTGCCGCACTGGCCGAACCCGTTCTGGCCGTTCGGATGGTTGATGAAGAACCCACCGACGAGGTTGCCGTACCACGGCCAGGTGCCGATCTCGAACGAGTCGGCGGCGCCGTGGATGCCGACATAGCCGCCGCCCTGGTGCATGTAGGCCTCGAAGTTCGGCTGCTCGATGATCGGATCGAGCGGGCCCGGGTGCCCGACGTTGGAGTCGAAGACGATCGTGTCGTACTGCTTGAGCGTGTCGAGGCTCAGGAACGGGCTCGTGGGCAGCGTGACGGTCGAGAGTTGCGGGTCGTAGACGTCGACGTTGAAGTTGTGCGCGATGCCGAGCTTCTGGATCGCGGCCACGGTGTGCGGGATGTGGTCGTGCCGGAAGCCCGTCGTCTTGGAGAAGACCAGGACGTTGTAGTCGGCGTGCGGGTTGTGCGGGAGCGGGGCGAGCACCGGGTCCGGGATGAACTTCGGGCCCTCCGCGGGCTCAGACTTGAGGCCCGTCGCGGGCTCCGGCGCGAGCCGGCCTTTGAGCTGGTCGATCAGGTAACGCGCATCGCCCACGAGTGTGCTGCGGACCGAGCCGTGCGCGATCCGGTCGTTGGCGATCGAGACGAACTCGTTCAGGACCTGGCGCGCGGGCTTGGCCGAATCGGCGTCGGCGAGCGCCTTCGCCTGGTCGAGCTTGGCTTGGAGCGCCGCGCCGACCTCCGCCGGGACGCTGCCGGCGGTCACGAACCGGGCGATCAGCGTGCCGACGTCCGCGAACGATGTCGTCACGATGAACGTCTGCGTGTACTTCGCGCTGTTGGAAGCAGCGTCAGAGAGATGCACCGCGAGCGTGTGCACGCCGAGCGACAGGTCGGAGGTCTGCACCGGCAACGGCGGGACCAGCTTGCCGTCGAGGTACATGTTCAGCACAGCCACTCCGCCCGAGCCGGGGGTGGGGTCCGTGCGCGTCGGGATAAGTGTGGCGACGTGACCGACGTGACCGTCGGTGATCGCCGGGTACGACGCAGCCGGCGCGCGCGTGTCGATCCGGACCGAGATCGAGCGAAACGCCGCGACGTTTCCGGACGTGTCGACCGCGCGGTACCGGACGCTGGTGTTGCCCTCCTGCGTGATCACCGCCGACGCCGTGGCCGACGCCGGCGCCCCCGCGACGGGCACGTCGATGTAGGCGGCGCCGCCGTTGAGCGAGTACTGGAACTTGTCGATGCCGACGTCGTCGGTCGCCGACATGTTCAGCGTCACCGAGTCGCGGTACCAGTTGTTCTGGCCGGTCGGCGCAGAGGGCGACAGCGTCGCCACGTTGATCGTCGGCGGGGTCGTTTCCTGTGCCCACGACGGTGCCGCGGGGATGAGTGTGGAAGCCGTCACGCAGGCGGCCACTACCGATGTGCGAAATCTTCTTCGCATTAGTGTCTTCTCTCTCTCTTGCCGCTATACGGGCGGGCTCGCTAGCTGCCGATGCCCGTGCCGACGAACTCGGCCCAGTTGAGGTTGAACAGGTTGCCGCCCGTGGCGCCACCCGTGACCGAGCGGAACACCAGGAACAGCTCATGCGTCCCGGACATCGAGACCGGGGACGTCTGGCTCGTCCAGGTTCCCGTCCCGCCGGTGGACACGAGGTTGGCCGTCGTCAGGATCGGCCCGGTGATCGAGTCCTGACGGACCTCGATCGCCGCCAGCGGCGACCCGGGCGTGCGGCCGGTCGTCGCGTCCGCCACGCGGAACGTGATCGAATCGATGTTGGTCAGGTTGAATGGGCCGTTGAGCTGGAGCCAGTCGCCCGAGCCCAGGCTGCCGCGGTGCACGCCGACGCCGCCGTCGCCGCCGTCGGTGTTGGTCGCCGTGTTGGTGCCGGACTGGTTGACGACGAACTCCACCTCCTGGTGCTTCTGGCGGATCTGGTGCTGGCTGGTCGTGGTCAGCTGTGGGACGCCGCCCGGACCGCCGTGGTCGGTGTAGCGCGCCTGGATCACGCCGGAGACGTTGCCGCCGTGTGAGACGTCGTCGGCGATCGTGTGGAGCACGCCCGAGCAGCCGTTGACGGACTCCTCGGCGTGGCCGTGCGTGTCGTGGCCGAGCACGAACGTCACCTGCACCTCGGAGCAATTCACCGTCCCGTCCTCGGGGTCGGTGACCGTGACCGAGAACGGGATGTCGTCGCCGAACGCGAACGTCCCGCCCTCCACCGGCGTATTGACGACCACCGTCGGGCTCGTGTTGCCCACGGTGATCACGGTGCTGGTCGAGGTTTGCTTGTCGGACGAGTCGAGCACGGTCAGCACGGCCGTGTAGCGGCCGGACTGCGTGTAGGTGTGTGTCGGGTTCGGGTCGGTCTCGATCGCCGAGCCGTCGCCGAAGTTCCACTCGTAGCGGATCGAGTCGCCGGGATCCTCATCCAGCGAGCCGGCGCTGGAGAAGTTCACGGTCAGCGGCGTTGAGCCGTCGGTGCGGTCCGTGGTGAGCACGGCCTTCGGCGCGCGCTTGCCCTTGACGTACTCCCACTTGTACATGCCCGCGTCGGGGCTGATGACGTTGAACCCGTTGCCGTAGGTCAGCATGTAGAACGCGCCGTCAGAACCGAACTGCACGTCCATCGGGTTGTCGCACTCGAACCGGAACCTGCCTGCCCCGGCGTTCGCACGGCTGCCGCAATCCAGGAAGTTGTTGATCTTCTGGATGTGGTTGTTCTGCTTGTCGAGCTTGACCTCGCGCAGCGTGTCCTGCGTCCACTCGCTGATGATCACCGAGTCGTCGTAGTACGGCGGGAACTTGTTAGGGTTCGGGTTCTTCGCGTCGTAGTGGTACTTCGCGACCCCGTGCGGACCGACGCCGCCGGTGTAGAGCTCGGGGAACAGCCGCGGGCATTCGGTCGTCGAACCGGGCGCGATCGGGCCCGGGGTCGGCGCGTAGTAGGCCTCGCACGGCGTGCCGAGCGGCGCGCTCGTGTTGTTGTCGCGGTAGGAGTACCAGATGTCCGGGTCGGTGACCGGCGGGACGTCCCTCAGGCCCGGCTCGACCGACGGACCGCCCTCAATGTTCCACAGCGAGTCGTTGCGCTGCGTCGGCCCGTCGCAGTCGAACTTCCGAGGCGGGTTGTTCAGCGGCGTGCCCGCGGTGGTGGTGCCGGGCGCGAACTCGTGGAAGTTCCACTCGTAGTGCGCGAGGTCGCGCTTGTAGCACGTCGGCCAGCCGTAGTTGGACGGCTTGCGCACGATCTCGTAGCGGCCGGTGCCCGACGGGCCGTGCGAGCGCTGCGGTGTCTGGGCGTCGGGCGAGTAGTCGCCGATGTAGGCCACGTCGTTCTCGTCGACCTGGATCCGGAACGGGTTGCGGAAACCCATCGCGTAGACCTCCGGCCGCGTCTTGTCCTGCGGCGCGCCCGCGACCAGCGGGAACAGGTTGCCCGACGGGATCGAGTAGGCGCCCGTGCCGGAGCCGAAGTCGACCTTGTTGGCGTCGGCGGCGGAGATGTTGCCGTCCTTGACCTTGATCCGCAGCACCTTGCCGCGCAGGTCGTTGGTGTTCAGCGCGCTACGGCGCGAGTCACCGGTGAGCCGCTGATACCAGCCGCCCGCCTGCGCCGTGGCGGTGGCGATCGCCGGCGTGGCGGTGCCGGTCAAGCCGGCGCCGTCGGCGGTGATCTGCGGCTGATCGGACTGCTGCTTGCCGCGGCGGAAGAACACGTTGAGGTTCGACGTGTTGACCGGGCCGCCGCTGGTCTGGATCTCATCCGCCTCGATGTTCGAGAGCGCCTCGAGCGCCGCGTCGATCGCATTGCGATCCGCGTTCCACGCGATCGGCTCCGTCGTCTGGCCCTCGAAGGTCAGCGTGAACGTGCCGCCCGTCGCGTTGGTGACGCGCACGGTCTGCTGCTCGTCGGTCTTCTGCGAGTTGTACGGCCCGTAGCCGCCGCCGTTGATGCCGCCCGCGGGCGTGTCATCGCCGGTGACCATCCAGAGGTTGCCGTGCTTGTCGAAGTCGATGTCGCCCGCAACGTGGCAGCACTCCTGGCGGTTGACCGGCACGCGCATGATCTGCTGCTCGGAGCCCATGTCGAGGTGCGCCGGCGTGCTGTCGGTGGCGTCGACGAACTTGAAGCGGCTGAGCTGGAAATAGCCCACGTACGGATCCCACGCGGTCTTGGACGCCGCCACGTCCGGCGGGGTGGTGTTCGGCGTGATCTGGGTGACGACCGATCCGTCGCTCAGCTTGACGTCGGTGACCTCCTTCGCCGAGTAGTAGAGGTAGACCCACTTGTTGGTCGCGAACTTGGCGTCGACCGCCGGGCCATAGAGCCCGTCCTCGCCCGCGGAGTAGATCTGCTGCGTCATCGGCAGGCTCGGATCGGCGAAGTTGGCGACGACCGTGGTGACGCCCGTGGTCGAGTCGTGCATGCGCAGCGAACCGAGGCGGTCCGTCTGCAGAACGCGGCCGTCTGGCAGCTGGTCGAAGCCGATCGGCTCCTGCAGGTTCGGCGGCGAACCGATCTTCGTCTGCTGGTAGTTGGCCAGCACGGTCGCGCCGCAATCGCTGTAGACCGGGTCGGCCTGGCCCGCGGCCCAGCCGATCGCGCCCTTGAGGTGCTTGGTGAGGCCGGCGTCGAAGCTCGCGGCCGTGTTGCCCAGGCCGGTGTAGAACGAGCGGCCGCCCTGGAAGTCCTTACACCACGAGACCGGGTGATCGGCGCCCATCGTGCCCCCGGCGATCCCGTCGAGGTTGGCGCCCTGCGGCTGCGGCCCGAACGGGTCCTCGACGACGGTGGCGAGGACGTGTGACACACCGCGGACGTTCTTCGCGAAGTTGTACCAGTTGTCGGTCCGCGACCAGAACTGCGGCAGATCCTTGCTCGCGTCGTGGACGCGGTCGGCGACCTTCACGTCACCCGATTGCACGTCGGTCCTGCCGGACGCACGCGTCCCCAGGATGTCAGTCAGGAACGACCAGGACTCGTCGGTCTCGACCGCCGAGCCGACGCCGACGAAGCCGCCGCCGTCGCGGAAGTAGCTCTCGAAGTTCGCGCGTTGCGCGTCCGTGAGCGGGCTCGCGTGACCCGTGTCCAAGAACACGACCGCGCGGTACTGCGCCAGCTTCTTCTCCGTGAAATGGTCGCCCACGTCAGCGGGCCCGGGCGCCACGACCGTGAAATGACCGGTTCTGGCCGCATCCCGGATCGCGGCCAGGCCGGCCGACGACACCGCGTCCTGGGTGCTGCGCACCACGAGCACCTTGAAGCGGGCGTCTGGTGGTGCGGGCTTGGCGGCAGGCGGGGGCGGCTGCAGCGGCGCCGCTGCAGCGACCTTGAAAGCGGGCTCAGCCGCCGTGGCGGCCTCGGCGCTCACCGGCGTCGCGAGGAGCGTGATGAAAGGGGCGATGAGGGCTAAGGCCATCGTGGTCGCGGTGCGACGTCTCGTGCGTCGTCCGTTTTCTGGCAGGGCTGCGTCGAGCAGCCTGGCCCACGTTCGATGACGTGGTGACATGAAAAGCCCTTCCTGACTGGGGGGATGTCAGGCAAGGCGCGCGCCGCCGCGCTTATTGCCACTTGGTGGTAGCGGATATTGCGGTTGCTGGAGGGTGCCGTCTCCAGGTCTGTGGGGCCGTCAGTAAGGTGCCGGCCTGGGTAAATCCATGATCGTGGTCGAGTCGTCGATGATGTGGTTGATCACCATGCTCGGCGCGCCACGGGAGGCGGCGCCGAAGCCGAGCGTGGAGGCGACGAATCGGCACCGGGCGGCTGGAGCTGCCACCACGAGCCGTTGCAGCTGATCTTGTGCGTGTGGCAGCAGCCACTGGGCCAGCGAGGCGAAATAGCCTCCGATGACGATCACTCGCGGGTTGAACAGGTTGGCCAGGATCGAGCCACCGAGCCCGAGCCACTCGCCGACCTGTGCCACCGCCATCGTCATGCGCCGGTCGCCAGAGGCCAGGCCTCTATTGGTGTACGGCCGAACCCCGCCTGGTCAGGAGCCACCAGGTG
>NZ_BOOO01000069.1 GCF_016863275.1 Planotetraspora mira | reverse complement strand
CCGAGCAGCGCATCACGATCAGCGAGAGCTCCAATCTGGACACCGGCGAGATCGACCGGATGATCGCCGACGCCGAGCGGCACCGCGCCGACGACGCGGCTCTCCGCGAGGCGATCGACGCCCGCAACGAGCTCGATTCGATCGCCTACCAGGTGGAGCGGCGCCTGTCCGAGCTCGGGGACACCGTCCCGGTGCACGAGAAGGCCCGGGCGGAACAACTGATCACCGACGCCCGTCAGGCCATCAAGGAGGAGGCGCCCGTCGACAGGCTGCGCGGTCTGGCGGGCGAGTTGCAGCAGGTCTTCCACGCGCTGGACGCCGGAGCCCGGCCGCGACCGCCCGGGCAGCAGCCGGCGCAGCCCGGCGCAGGCGGGCCGGACGACGACGTGATCGACGCCGAGTTCACCAGTCCGGAGTGACATGACCGACAAGGACAGGAACCCGCGCACTCCGGCGGCCGAGGCCGCGGAGGCGGGACCGGCCTCTGAGCGGCCGGCCGTACCCGGGAGGCCGCAGGGTGCGCCTGGGACGACCCGCGAAACCGGTGCGACGGCGGCCGAACCCGAGCCGCAGGCGAGGGGGCCGGGGGGGACCCGCGCGAGCACCGAGACGAGCGCCGAGACGGCTGCCGGCACGGACGCCCGGCAGGAGGAGCTGCACGATCGATGGCTGCGTGCGGTCGCGGAGCTCGACAACCTCCGTAAGCGGACGGCCAGGGACATCGCCAGGCAGCGGCTCGACGAGCGGGCGAGGGTCGCCGCGGAGTGGCTGCCGGTCGTCGACAACCTCGAACTGGCGCTGCGGCACGCGGACGCCGACGCTGATCCCGGCGCGGTCATCGAAGGCGTCCGCGCCGTCCGCGACCAGGCGGTGGCCGTGCTCGCCCGGCTGGGCTTCCCACGCGTGGAGGATCTCGGGACGCGGTTCGACCCCGCCAGGCACGAGGCCGTGAGCACGGTGGAGGACCCGGATGCCGAGCCGGGCACGGTCGTCGCCGTCGTACGGCCCGGCTACGGCGACGGTCCCGACCAGCTGCGCCCCGCGTCGGTCGTCGTGTCCACCAAGGCGGAGGACTGATGGCGGACCGCGACTTCTACGAGATCCTCGGGGTGCCGCGAACGGCCGGCCGCGAGGAGATCCAGCGGGCCTACCGCAAGCTCGCGCGCTCCCACCATCCCGACGTCAACAAGGACCCCGGGGCCGAGGACCGCTTCAAGGAGGTGTCGGAGGCCTACGAGGTGCTGTCCGATCCTGAGACTCGGCGGCGCTACGACGCGTTCGGCCGGGACTTCCGGCAGGTGCCCGAGGGAGTGGACCCGGCGGCGTACGCCCGGGCCGGCGCGGGCCCGGGAGGCCGGGCCGGGTGGGCGCGCGGCCCGGCAGGGCAGGAGGTCCGGTTCGAGACCGGAGAGGGCATCGACTTCGAGGAGCTGTTCGGCGGCATGTTCGGGGGGCGCGGGGGCCGCGCGGGCCGCGGCTGGGGTCCGATGCCCGGAGCCGACCAGGAGGCCGAGCTGCCGCTGACGGTCGAGGAGGCCTACCGCGGCGGCCGCCGCACGATCACCCTTCCCGGCCGCGGACGGTCCCGGACGCTGGAGGTCACGATCCCCGCGGGCGTCCGCAACGGGCAGCGGATCCGGCTCGCGGGTCAGGGGGGCGAGGGCGTCGGCGGCGCGAAGCGGGGCGACCTCTACCTGATCGCGCGAATCACCGATCATCCCCGCTACCGCGTCGAGGGCCGGGACATCCATGTCCAGCTCCCCCTCACCCCTTCGGAGGCCGCGCTGGGCGCGACCGTGGCGGTCGAGACCCCGGGCGGGGAGGCGAAGGTCAAGGTTCCGCCCGGTTCCTCCTCCGGGCGCCGTCTGCGCCTGCGCGGGCAGGGCATGCCCAACCCCCGCGGCGACCCCGGGGACCTGTTCGCCGAGGTCCGGATCATGGTTCCTCGCACGCTGAGCGCCGAGGAGCGCCGCCTCTATGAGCAACTGGCCGACGTCTCCGGCTTCAACCCGCGCTCCGAATCGGGAGGGAGGACCCGGCCATGACCCATCCCCTCGTACGGATCCCGCTTC
>NZ_BOOO01000068.1 GCF_016863275.1 Planotetraspora mira | reverse complement strand
GGCCTTCCGCGACGCGGCGGGGGACCTGTGCTTCCCGCCCTCCCAGCTCGCCGCCGCCGGGCGCCTCCAGAGGCTGCACACGCAACTGGCCGTCAACTACGCCTCGCTGGGCCTGGTGGCGGACCTGCTCGACCGCATCGCGGAGCTCGAAGCGGCTCTGCGGACCCGCGTGAGAACTCCCGGAGGCATGCCGTGGACGTGAACCGCCTCACCCAGAAGTCACAGGAGGCCCTGCACGACGCCCAGACCAGGGCGACCCGCTTCGGGCACACCGAAGTCGACGGCGAGCATCTCCTGTTCGCGTTGCTGGAACAGCCGGAGGGGCTGGTCCCGCGCCTGGTCTCGGCCGCGGGCGCCGATGCGGACAAGCTGGCGCTGGAGCTGGAGGCCGAGCTGGAACGCCGGCCCCGCGTGACCGGTCCCGGCGCCGCGCCCGGCCAGGTGTACCTGACCCAGCGGCTGTCCCGCCTGCTGGAGGCGGCCGATCGGGAGGCGAGGCGGCTGAAGGACGAGTACGTCTCGGTCGAGCACCTGCTGCTCGGACTGCTCGACGAGGGGCCGGACACCGCCGCAGGGCGGCTGCTCAAGGCCCACGGTCTCACCCGCGAGCGCTTCCTGGAGATCCTCACTCAGGTGCGCGGCAACCAGCGGGTGACCTCGGCCAACCCGGAGGTCGCCTACGAGGCCCTGGAGAAGTACGGCCGGGATCTGGTCGCCGCCGCCAGGGCGGACAAACTCGACCCGGTCATCGGCCGCGACGGCGAGATCCGCAGGGTCGTGCAGATCCTGTCCCGCAAGACCAAGAACAATCCGGTCCTCATCGGTGACCCGGGAGTCGGCAAGACCGCGATCGTGGAGGGCCTCGCCCAGCGCATCGCCCGAGGCGACGTGCCGGAGGGCCTGAAGGACAAGACGATCTTCAGCCTCGACGTGGGCGCCCTCGTCGCCGGGGCGAAATACCGCGGAGAGTTCGAAGAGCGCCTCAAGGCCGTGCTCACCGAGGTCACGTCGGCGGAAGGGCGGATCCTGCTGTTCGTCGACGAGGTCCACAACGTCGTCGGCGCGGGTGCGGCCGAGGGCGCCATGGACGCGGGGAACATGCTGAAGCCGATGCTGGCCCGCGGCGAACTCCACATGATCGGCGCGACGACGATCACCGAATACCGCAAGCACATCGAGAAGGACGCCGCGCTGGAGCGCCGCTTCCAGCCCGTCTTCGTGGACGAGCCGTCGGTGGAGGACTCCGTCTCCATCCTCCGCGGCCTGCGCGAGCGCCTCGAGGTGTTCCACGGCGTGAAGATCACCGACAGTGCCATCGTCGCCGCGGTCGTCCTCAGCCACCGCTACATCAGCGACCGCTTCCTGCCCGACAAGGCGATCGACCTGGTCGACGAGGCGTGCGCGATGCTCCGTACGGAGATCGACTCCATGCCGGCCGAGCTGGACGAGCTCACGCGCCGGGTGATGCGCCTGGAGATCGAGGAGGCGGCCCTCGCCAAGGAGGACGACCCGGCGAGCCAGGCCCGCCTGGAGGCGCTGCGCGCCGAACTCGCCGATGTGCGTGCCCAGGCCGACGCGATGCGCGCCCAGTGGGAGGCCGAACGGCACGCTCTGCACAAGGTGCAGCAACTGCGCCAGGAGATCGAGGTGGTCCGGCGCGAGGCCGAGCAGGCCGAGCGCGTGTACGACCTGAACCGCGCGGCCGAACTGATGCACGGCAGGCTGCCCGAGCTGGAACGCAGGCTGGAGGCCGCGGAGAGCCAGCTGGAATCCAAGCACGGTGTGGGGCGGCTGCTCCGCGAGGTCGTCACGGAGGAGGAGATCGCCGGCATCGTGTCCCGCTGGACCGGCATCCCGGTCAGCAGGCTCCAGGAGGGCGAGCGGGACAAGGTGCTGCACCTCGACCAGATCCTGCACGAGCGCGTCATCGGTCAGGACGAGGCCGTGCAGGCCGTCTCCGACGCGATCATCCGGGCGCGCTCCGGGATCAAGGACCCGCGCCGGCCCATCGGCTCGTTCATCTTCCTCGGCCCGACCGGCGTCGGGAAGACCGAACTGGCCAAGACCCTCGCCGAGGCGCTGTTCGACACCCAGGACAACATGGTCCGCGTCGACATGAGCGAGTACCAGGAGCGGCACACGGTCAGCCGGCTGGTCGGCGCCCCGCCCGGATACGTCGGCTATGAGGAGGGCGGCCAGCTCACCGAGGCCGTACGGCGCAAGCCGTACTCGGTCGTGCTGTTCGACGAGATCGAGAAGGCCCACACGGACGTCTTCAACACCCTGCTGCAGGTGCTCGACGACGGGCGGCTCACCGATGCCCAGGGCCGTACGGTCGACTTCCGCAACACCGTGATCATCATGACGTCCAACATCGGCTCGCACTTCCTGAGCGAGAAGGCATCCCCGACGGGCGAGATCGATCCCGAGGTGCGCGAGATGGTGATGGCCGAACTGCGCGCGCGGTTCCGGCCCGAGTTCCTCAACCGGATCGACGACATCGTGCTGTTCAAGCCGCTCACCGAGCCGGAGATCGAGCAGATCGTGTCACTGATGTTCACCGAGATCAGGATCCGGCTCGCCGAACGCAGGATGACGCTGGAGGTCGCACCCGAGGCCGTGCGCTTCATCGCCGAGCAGGGGTTCGACCCCGTCTACGGCGCACGGCCGCTGCGCCGCTTCATCGCGCGCGAGGTCGAGACCCGCGTCGCCCGCGCCCTGGTCGCCGGCGACGTCGTCGACGGCGCGGTCATCCGTGTCGGACTGGCCGGCGGCACGCTCTCGGTGGCGTACGAGAATCCGGAGGTCTGACCATGCGGTCACAGGCCAAGGACGCGGGCGTCGTCCGATGCTCGAAGTGCGGACGGAAGAACCGCCTGCCCAGTGCCGCCTCGGGGATCCCGCGGTGCGGCGACTGCCACCAGTCGCTTCCCTGGGTCACCGAGGCGGGGGACGACGACTTCAGCGATGTCGTCGAGGCGGCTCGGATGCCGGTGGTCGTCGACTTCTGGGCACCCTGGTGCGCGCCGTGCCGCCTGGTCAGCCCGGCGCTGGAGCAGGTCGCGGCCGATCTGGCCGGTCGTCTGAAGCTGGTGAAGGTGAACGTGGACGAAGCGCCCCGGCTCTCGGAACGCTTCGCCGTACAGGCGATCCCGACGCTTGTCGTGATCGATCAGGGGAGAGTCGTCACCCGGCGGGCGGGTGCGGCGCCGGCTCCCGACCTACGCGGATGGGTGGAACATGCGCTGGCCTCCTGACCTCTCCGAGACGCCGGACCCGCAGGGGGCCTACCCGCGGCTGAGCGACGCGCAGCTCCAGACGCTGGCGCCGCACGGCGAGCGGCGCCGGGTCCGCCGGGACGAGGTCCTGTACGCGGAGGGCCTTCCGTGCACCGAATTCTTCGCGGTCCTGGCCGGCAAGGTCGCGACAGTCGAGGGATTCGGAGCGGACGACCAGGTGATCGGCGTCCACGGGGCAGGCCGGTTCCTGGGAGAGCTCAACGTCCTCACCGGCCAGGTCGGCTTCGTCACCGGCGTGGTGGCCGAGGACGGCGAGGTCCTCGCCGTGCCGGCGGACGCGCTCCGTCGCCTGGTCACCGGGGATCCGGCACTCGGCGACCTCATCCTGCGGGCCTACCTCATCCGCCGCACGATGCTCATCGGACTGGGGGCGGGCTTCCGCATCATCGGCTCCCGCTTCTCGGCCGACTCCCGGCGGCTGCGGGAGTTCGCGGCACGCAACCGGCTTCCGCACCGGTGGATCGACCTGGAGCAGGACGAGGAGGCAGAGCGGTTCCTGCGGAGCATGGGCGTCACCCCGGAGGAGACCCCGGTCGTGATCTGGCGTGGCGAGACGGTGCTCCGCAACCCGAGCAACGCGGAGCTGGCCCGGGCGATCGGGCTCCCCGCACCACGGGTACAGGAGACCCGATGCGACCTGCTCGTCATCGGGGCCGGGCCGGCGGGGCTGGCGGCGGCGGTCTACGGAGCGTCAGAGGGCCTCGCGACGATGGTCCTGGACGATGTCGCGACGGGCGGCCAGGCGGGCACCTCCTCGCGGATCGAGAACTACCTCGGCTTCCCGTCCGGGATCTCCGGCAGCGAACTGGCGGAACGGGCGGCCATCCAAGCCGGCAAGTTCGGCGCGCGTTTCTGCATCCCCGCACAGGCATGCGGACTGCACCTGAACGCGGGCGATCACATCGTCACCGTACGGGAGGGCGGCACGATCCACGCGCGCACCCTGATCATCGCGACCGGCGTCCGCTACCGGAGGCTCGACGTCCAGAACCTGGAACAGTTCGAGCCCACGAGCGTCTACTACGCGGCGACCATGCTCGAAGCCCAGATGTGCGAGCGGGACCCGATCGTCGTCGTTGGAGGAGGCAACTCGGCCGGCCAGGCCGCCCTATTCCTGGCCAGGCACGCCGCCTGCGTCCGGCTACTCGTGCGGGAGGACACGCTGTCCAGGAACATGTCCCGCTACCTGGCCGTCGAGATCGGACGGCACCCCCGGATCCAGATCATGCTGAACACAGAGGTCCGGGAGTTGATGGGGGAAGAGGCGCTCGCCGCGGTCGTCGCCGAGAACAACGTCACCGGCGAGCGTTCCACGATCGAGGCCCGCGCGATGTTCATCTTCATCGGCGCGGAGCCGTACACCGCCTGGCTGGCCGACGAGATCGCGCTCGACCCGCGGGGTTACATACTGACGGGCGCGGACGCCGCCCGGTCCGGCAAGGAAGGCGCGCCCGACTCCGTCGGCCGGCCGTTCCCGCTGGAGACGAGCAGGGCGGGCGTGTTCGCGGCCGGGGACGTGCGGAGCGGGTCGGTCAAGCGGGTGGCCGCGGCGGTCGGTGAAGGCGCCATGGCCGTACGGCTGGTCCACGACTACCTCCAGGCTGGAGAGTGACTCCGGGCCGGAAGGAAGGGGACCTCCATGGTGCTCATGGCGGTGTCGAGATTCGAACGCTTCTTCCGCAGCGCCGCAGGCGTCGATGTCGACAAGGACGACCTCCGGCGCTATAGCGACTTCGTGAACGACAAGGTCTACGACCTTCTGGTGATCAGTGAGGCCCACGCCAAGGCGAACCGTCGCGACATCATCGAACCCTGGGATCTACCCGTCACCAAGGGCCTCCAAGAGAGCATCCACCGGTTCCGCCTCCTCGATGAGGACATCGAGCTGAAACCCATCCTGGAGCAACTCGCCAAACTACCTCCGCTCGACCTGTCGGTCAGCGAGGAGACCGTCGGGCGCCTGCCCGAGATCGTCGGCGGCCTGTCAGTGGCACTGGCTCAGACTTTCAAGATCGTGGATCCAGACGTGAAGAACCCCGCGACTGAGCAATGGGAGCGCACGATACGTGTCTTCGATCTGCTGCTCTGAGGCGGTCGGGACCGCCTCGGCGATCAGCTCTGAACGGCCCGCCCCGGACGTCCGGTGAATTAGGCGCCGAGTCCTCTCAGGGGGCGCGGTCGCGGCGAGCAAGGAAGGGGGAATGAACCGTTGACCTGCTGTACGGCGC
>NZ_BOOO01000067.1 GCF_016863275.1 Planotetraspora mira | reverse complement strand
GGGCCGCCGGTCCACGCCGCCACCAGGCGCTCATCGGCGACCACATCAGCGGGATCGTTCAGCGTGGGGAGGCCGCATCAGCGACGTCGCCGGCAACAGCTGCGGCTGGGAGATGACCGCCTGCCGGTGCGGGTGCGTCGTCGACCGAGCCCAGGGCGGCAGGCAGCCGCAAAGGAAGCAGTTCTCGTTCCACTGTCGCTGCTGCGGTGAACCGGTCGGCTGGGCAGGCCATCTGCAACGACTGGTGCGGCCGCTCATGGTTGTAGTGACCCACCCACGCATCGATGGCCGCCTGCGCGGTCGTGACGTCAGCGAACGGCGCCGCATCGTCGAGAAGCTCCCTGCGCAGCGTCTGATGGAACCGCTCGACCTTCCCGGTTGTGGTCGGCGACCGTGGCTCGGTCAGCCGATGGACGATGCCGTTGTCCCGGCAGATCCGGTCATACAGCACCTCACCACCGGTGCCGAACCGGGCGGTGAACTGCTTGCCGTTGTCAGTCAGCACCTCACCAGGAACACCGAACCTCTGCAACGCCGCGGCGAATGCCAGGCACACCGCCCGGCCCGTCGCGCGAACCACCACCGCGGCGATGACGCAGTAGCGGGAGTGATCATCCACACCGGTGACCACTTTGACCTCGGTGCCGTCCGCTAAGAAGATCCCGCCGACGATGTCCATCTGCCACAGGTCCATCGCTGCCGGGCGTTCCCACCGGATGAACTCCTCGCGCCGTTTACGCCGAGTACGCGGCTGGATCACCCCGTGGCGCACCAGCGTCCGATACACGCCCATCCGCGACGGCGGGGGAACGACGCCACGCTTGGCGGCCTCATGCACCAGCCGCACCGGCCCCCAACGAGGATGCTGGCGACGCAGTTCCAACACCAGCGCCTCCACCTGCGGCGCCATCTGCGACGGCGAGGAATTCGGACGACGGGACCGATCAGCCAGGCCAGCCAGGCCCGAAGCGCGATACCGCGACACCCACGACGACACGGTCTGCCGCGACACCCCGATCTCAGCGGCGACCTCCGTCACCGTCGCACCGGCAAGCACTGCCAAGACCGCCCGATACCGCTGCTCGACGACGGACAAATCCACCAGGGCCAATCCCGGCCTCCCGCAGCACGCCACCCGCAAACGACGCACAACAGATCGGCCGACAACAGCACCCGTCAAACATGTCCTGGGACTGATCCGTCAAGCATGTCCCGGGACAGGACACACTGGATGAGAACTTTCTCTACGCCTTTAAAGCGGCCCGCCACGGCGGTCCGCGCCGCGCACATGCGATCCGGTGACGCTGATCCGCGCCGTGGCCGGAGGGCCGAAGGGGTGCGCCGAGGCAGGCGTCGCGGTGGCAAACATGACCGACAGCACGGCCCACACGAGCAGCACAGCCGCTGGCGCACGGGTACGGATGTTCACACAATCTCCTGCACAAGAGCCGACCAGATGCCGGGATGGTGATGTTGTAGTAGATCTTGCGAACGGGCTTGGCGAAGGCCCAGCCGTAGGCGAAGTTCATGAAGCAGCCATCGATGGAGTCCAGCAGGCTCATCCCGGCGGCGAAGAGGACCGGCAGGGTGAGCACGGCGTACCACGGCAAGTTGAACGCGGCAGCGCCGCCGGCCAGGACGAGAAGCGAGATCTCGGTAGCGGTGTCGAAGCCGAGGCCGAACAGCAGACCGATCGGGTACATGTGCCAGGGCTTACGGACTGCCTTGATGGCCCCGCCGAGGATGCGGTTCATGAATCCCCGCTTGTTGAGCTGCTCTTCCAGCGCCGCCTCGTCGTAGGCACCGCGGCGCATCTGCCGAAAGACTTTGACGATCTGCCACAGGACCACGGTGTTGATCAACGCGATGATCATGAGGAAGACGCCGGAGACCAGGGTCCCGATCAGGCCGGGCGTCTTGGAGAGACGCACATGCGCGCATCTTGTGCCCCTTGATGCGCGCATGTGTCGACCTCTCGTGCACGTCGATAAGCCGGGGTGCATGGGCCGGGACCGCCAAGCCGTGGGAGCCACCCTGGGAGCCACCGGGGCGCACGACGCTGGATCGAGCCGTACGGGTCTGAACAGTCGCCGCGTCGGCGACCAGCGCCACGAACTGATGTGAACGTGACTGGAGATCGTTTGGGAACCTTGTAAATAGAAGGTCCTGGCTCGGATGGCCTGATGCACACGAGCCCGGATCGACCACAATCAGATGGTGGATTCCCAGGATTCCCTTCTCCTCCAGGCCGCCCGGATGTGTCCCGCCGACGTTAGGACCGAGGAGGCCGGCCTCAGCGTGGCCGACGTGCTGGATTACCTGAAGTATGACGAGTGGGAGATGGCTCTCCTGCTTCTCGAAGACCTGGGGGATGCGCATCCTCAGCCGCCCGAGTTCTGGAGTCTGCTGGCCGAGGCCGCTCGCCTGATGTGGCTGCAGAGAGATGTCGCCTGGTGCGAATGGCGGGCGAGTGAGGCCCGCGTTGGTGCCGTTCTGGCGGAGCTCTGCCTGGCGCGCAGGGAGGATGGAGGTCGTGCGCTGTCCGTGCCTCCCGGCCACGTCCTCAAGCCGCTGTGGGACGTCGGGATTCGCACACCCGAAGGAGATCCTCTGTTCTGCGTCGCTGGGCTCTGGGTCGAAGGACGTGATCCTCTGGAACCAGGTGGGTGTGCGTCGGTGAGACTGGCACCGTTCACTTTCGAGGACTGGCAGTGCTTCAAGCCGGGTGATGTGGTCCCTATGCACGAGGGAGTGCCTCTTGTCGGCACGGCGCTCATCATCGAGGCCATCCCTCCTGTGGCCTCTGCTCCGTAGTTGCAGTTCTAGTTGCAGTTCGCCGCCGTACCAGGCCGTTCCAGGATGGACCGAAGTCTTCCAAACTGGGGTCTCTCGTCATTGCCAAACGGCAACGCCACCGCCGGGCTGACACACGAGGCGCAGGCTATCCGGACCCGAGTCCCTTACACTCCACGCCTCGTATTGAGGATCAGGTTTCGCGTTCAGATGCGTCCCGGTGTGGAAGACCAGTCGCAGTACACCGGACTTGAAGACGACGGCCGAGAGGATCGTTGCGCCAATGAGGGCGAGAGCCGGCGCGACGTCTTGGCGTTGAGGGGTGAGAGGGGTCCGCGCCACGTCTGGAGCACGCAGCGATCCGCTACTGAGTACAGCCTCGGTCTCCAGGTCGACTTGAGCTCCGCTGTCCAGGTCCAGCGTCAATTGATAACTGACCCGGATTTGGATCACCTGCATGCCTCGATAGGGCAGGAGCCAGCGATCATCTAGCTCGACCAGTTCCATGGCTCCGTTCACAAGTAAACCTTGTCAGCGGACCCGGGGGCTGTACAGCAGCCCATACAGCGACGCCGCCTTACACCATCACGCCCACCGCCCGGCATCCACCGATCGAGCAGGGCGGCGAGCCATCTATGAGGGTCCTGTCCTTTCCTTTTAAGCAGAAGGTCGGGTGCGTGACCAACTGCGTGAAACGGCGGCGAGCGGTTTGCACCAGGCCCATCCATATGCGAGTTTCGCCGAAGGGTGCAAGCATCGCCGGGCGACCTGGAGGTGATTGACTTTGAGTGAGCCCGCGGTTCGGCCGAGCGAGACGACGGTGCCGTTGATGCCGTGCGCGTCAGTGGAGGAGACCTTGGCGTTCTATGAGGCGCTGGGGTTCGAGGCGACCTACAAACAGAGCAAGCCCTATGTCTATCTGGCACTGCAGTGGAGCGGATTCCAGCTGCACTTCGGCCCGGCCCCCAAGGGGCTGGATCCGACCCGGGAGGAGTCCGGAAGCTGCCTGGTCATGGTCGACGCCGTGGCGCCGTACCACGCGGCGTTCGTCGCGGCGATGCGCCGGGTCCACGGGAAGGTGCTGAGTTCCGGCCTTCCGCGGATCACCCGCTACCGGCCAGGCGCGTCCCGGTTCACGCTGATCGATCCGTCCGGAAACTCGATCATATTCATCCAGCGCGATGAGCCGGCCGAACTGGAGTATGGCGGCTCGAAGAAGCTGACGGGCCTGGCCAAGGCGCTCGACAACGCCCGGATACTGCGCGAGTTCAAGAACGATGACCTGCAGGCCTTCCGTGCGCTCAAGTCCGCCGTGCGCAGGCACGGCGCGGACGCCTCGCTGGTCGAGCGGGCCATGGCCCTGTGCCACCTCATCGACTTGGCCATGGTCCTCGGTGAGCCCACCGATCCCTGGCTCGCCGATCTGCGTGGTCTGGAGCTCACCACTGACGACAGGCAACGCATCGAGTCGGAACTCGGGCATCTCGCCGGACTTCAGGAGTGGCTCCCCTAAATGTGAAGCGGCTCCTTCTGAGGGAGTAAAAGTTGATCAGGCGGTGAGTTGTATTCGTCTTGGCGCGTGGTGAGCGCGGCGGTGTTC
This sequence comes from Planotetraspora mira, assembly GCF_016863275.1. GTDB lineage: Bacteria > Actinomycetota > Actinomycetes > Streptosporangiales > Streptosporangiaceae > Planotetraspora > Planotetraspora mira. The sequence goes on along the minus strand of NZ_BOOO01000067.1, from coordinate 3,674 downwards.
TCGAACGCCGTCGAAGTGTCCGCGTCGTATGCGCGTCGCCGTGACCGCTCAGCTAGCCGTTTTCATGGCCTTTAGCAGGTCAGGCGTTATGTGATGGCTCGGTAGACAGGGCTCTGTAAAACCGTCGGCTCTCAGGAGCCGTGCATTGGGTTGCAGTTTGGGCTGCCACTCGCGGCTTGTACCTAAATGGATGTTCAGCGCCATCGGTCGAGGTCGAGCCACTCCGCTTCGAGGGCGGCGGCGAGTTGGCCACCGAAGGCGACAGTTCCCTCGTGGGAGGCGAACGCGATCCACGTAAGCGTGTCATCGCTCCACACGCCCTCGGCGCCGGTGTACCGAGGCGCGAACATCTCCACATCAATGAGGTAGTCCGCGCCGTACTCGCGTAGCTCTGTCACACGGCCGCCGCTCAGCTCACGCAGTGCGGCCCGCACCTGGGCGAGCCCCTGCTCATCCCACATCGATGCCTCCGTCAGCACAAGCACGTCGGGCGGGGTTGCCTCGGCGAGCATCGGGTGCCACGACCTGCCCACCAACCCCCACCACTGCTGCAACTGTTCCTGCCGTTCGGCCGACTCGGCGGACGTCAACACGCGCCGGTACGCCAACGGTTTCACCCGCAGGCCGCCCCGCGTCACCCAGCCTTGAAGGGTTGACTGGAACAGCCGGCGTTCCTCAGCCATCGCTTTGGCCGCCGTCTCGTTGGATGCCGGCTCGGTGAACGGGGACTGGGCCGTGTCGGCCGCCGCTGCCAGAGCCTCGACGAGGCCGGGGAACTCGGGTAGCCGGTCTGGATCGAGCCGCTCCACCTGTTCCAGGATCGCTGCGACCACGTTGTAGCGAGGGAAGATGCGCCAGGCTTCGGGACTGTAGTCATACCCGTCCACGACCCGCCCCTGGTTGGGCAGCTCAACGTACCTGTTGGCCAACTCGTCGTAGCGCTCTGTCAGATACCGGCGTGCCGCCACGTGCAGTGTTACCGAGTCCACGCCACAGACTCCCATGATTCAGCCGCCGCGCTCTCATGCCGGGCATAGGACGGCCCTTAGTGTCCTCACCCGGCGGAGGCGCGTAGAGATGAACCGGCCACCGGCCAAGGATGAACTGTCGACCAGGCAGCAGTGGGGCTGTGACGGACTTGCCGCCGGATGACCACGGCCGAGGTGACAGCAGCGCTGACAGCAACGTCCCCACACGAAAGCACACACCGGCTATCGTCTACAGCCCTCTGACGACGGTTTTCGCTATCCCAGCAGGGTGATTGGTCCGCCTGAAAAGCGGACGGTCGAGCGTGAGTTCAGGCCACGGCCCAGTCGGCCCCAAGGGCTCACATGAGTTGCTGATCAACGCCGGGAGCGCGAGCGGGTTCGGGCCAGGGCGTCGAGGGCGGTGTCGTCGGCGTCGGGGAGGGTGTGGAGGTACTTCTCTGTAGTAGAGATGCTGCCATGGCCGAGGCGTTCCTTCACCACCTGAAGGTCGGCGCCGCCGGCGAGGAGCCAGGAGGCGTGGGCATGGCGGAGATCGTGCATCTTGACCTTGAATTCCAGGCCTGAGGCGGTGAGGGCTGGGCGCCAAACCTGGTTACGGAACCAGCGGCGGGGGATGTGGCCGTCGGTGTCCCAGCGGCGTGGCCGGCGAGGGGCGTCCCGGCCTGCGGCCCGGCGCTCGGCTCGGTAGGTGGCGTAGGCGTTCTTGCAGTGCTGGCAGCGGCACTTGCCCGCGGAGTAGGCGCTGAGTGTGCCGTGCCGATAGCGCCGCCCGGCCGCGTTTGGCTCGGTCAGGCCGAGGTGCTCCACTGGCTCCAGCCTCGTCTGCGGTGCGGGCTCCTCCGTCTGGTAGATGAAGAGGAGGTCGTCGCGCTCCAGTTTGCTGTCCTCGATGTGCTGCTTGAGCTTCGCGGCGATCTGTGGGCTGAGCTTGAAGCGGCGGTACTCCTTGTCCTTGGGGTACTCCTTGATCAGGAACCGCTTGCCCTCCGGGTGGTGCGTGGCGTTGACCTCGACAACCGTACGGCTCACCGTGACGATGCGACTGATGAGTTCGAGGTCCTTGACGCGAAGCTCCGTCAGCTCACCCCACCGCATGCCACTCTCGATGGCTGTCTCGGCCAGAAGCCGGGCGTGCTCGGTTGGGAGCGCGACGTAGAGCCGGTCGAACTCCTCTGGGGTGACGATGCGCAGCGGCTTCTTCGCTAGCGTCGGGGTCTTCACGCCCTTACACGGATGAAGGGCGGTGACCTGGTCGTTCAGGGCGGTCGTGAAGATCCCGCTGAGGATCGCTTTGTTGAGCTTGATGGTGGTGGGGGAGAGGCCGCGGCCCTGCTGGTCCTTCACCCATGCACGCACGTCGCTGGGCAGGATCTCCGCCATGCGCATGTGGCCGAACCAGTCCATGATGTGTGCGTAGATCGAGTAGGTGTACCCCTCCCGCGTCGTTGCCTCCATCACGTGATGCGGCAGCCACTCCTCCTCGACGTAGCGGCGAAAGGACTGCTTGTTCCGGGCCGGATCACCACCACGACCTTCGGCTACCTTCGCCTCGGCCTTCTGCCAGGCCTTGTCGGCCGCCTTCTTGCTGGCGAACGTCCCCGCGGACAGCTCCCTGCCTCGGAGGTCCATGTAGTACGCGGTGTACCTGGGCTTGCCGTTGGTGCCGAGCCGCTTCCGCGAGAAGCCCATGGTTCCCTCCAAGATCGTCCGACCGTCATTTGACCGTGGATCGTGCGCCAGTCGATGACATCCGGCGGGACGGCCCGGCATTGCGATCACGCGGTCTACCTGGAGTTTCTCTCATCCGCCCCGATTGCTCAAGGTGACGAATGAACGCCAGAACGCGACTGGGGGTCAAGGGGTCGCAGGTTCAAATCCTGTCGTCCCGACGCAGCTCAGAGGGCTGATCCGATTGATCGGGTCGGCCCTTTCGGCGTCTTGGGGACCACGATCACCTTGCATCCGGCCTAATGGCGCTGCTTGACCTGCGTCAAGGGTAGTCCGGCTGATCAGGTCCCAAGCGTTCTCGATACACCAACTACTGCCCCAAAGGACCGAGCATCCATCGAAGCCGGAGCGACTCAGTTCCTTCGTTTGGCTTGTTCGAGGGCGATCAGGGCGTCGACCGCCGCGATGAAGCCGGGTTCGAAGTCGCCGTAGGAGTGGGTTTTCACGATTTCCCAGCGGGCTACGGTCACGCGGCTTGAAGCCCGTAACGATGGCGAGACCGTACAAGATTCCAAGTCAGCGCCCGGTTAATGGTCAACAGACCGCAGATGGCCCGCGCGTTCGCCGGCTGAAAAGAGCCAGGGATTTCGGCGCCCCGAGTGAGTGTCAAACCGAGTGACTTCCGGGACGCTCAACCTCGCCCATCGATGCACATCCGCGCACTGAACACGTGCCTCCACCTGGACAAACGCCAGGTCCCAGGATCATGACCAGTGCTTTGGGAGCAACGAGTCGCACCTGCGGCCTGCTTTGCGCCCGCCGGGACACTCACCTGCGGGTCGGTCGCGAACCGGTCGACGACCGCCTTGTTCCACCTGTGCCTCCGGTAGGGCCCCGGACGAGCGGGAGGAGGAGGCCGCCGGACAGATAACCCGCTGAATACTGACAATCACCCAAGATAACGCCATAGGCCACTGAAGTGGTCAAAGAGGCATCAGAGCCGTGGGTTAAGCTATC
>NZ_BOOO01000066.1 GCF_016863275.1 Planotetraspora mira | reverse complement strand
GTCTGTCTCGACCGCCTTGAGCGCCCGGACGTCGGCGATGGTCACGTTCACCCGCCTGCCGCCGGCCGCGTCGCCGATCGCCTCCCGGACGGCGGCTGCGATCTTCGGCAGCGGGGAGCCGTAGCTCGCGACCACGCTGACCTCGATCTCGTCGTCCCGCACCGTCACGCCGGGCACGGACTCGCCCGGCAGGTAGGTCGTCACCGTTCCGAACGGGCCGGCGGAAAGCGCCGCCACGTAAGGACAGGCCCTGGCCCGCTCGGCGACGAGCCTCGCGAGCGCGCCGCTCATTCGACCCGCGGGGTCGCCTGGGTTTCGCCGTCCCCGTCCTGCCGCGGCAGGTACACGTCGTCCACGGCGATGTTGACTTCGGTGACTTCGAGCCCGCACATGTGCTCGACCGCGCTGATCACGTTGTGCCGGACGGCCATGGCGAGGTCCGGGATGGCGACGCCGTAATCCACGACCAGGGCGATGTCGGCCGCTGCCTGACGCTCGCCGACCTCGACCGCGATCCCGCGGGTGACGCTCTCGTCGACGCCCAGCCTGCCCTTGAGCGCGCCGAACGCCCGTGCCGTCCCTGTGCCGAAATCATGCACGCCCGAGATCTCTCTGGCGGCGACACCCGCGATCTTCGCGACCGCCTCCGCGGCGATGGTGGTGCGCCCCTGATCGGTCACCAGACCGGATGCGGCTCGGCGATCCCGTGTGAGGGTGCCCTGACCCGGTGCGGGACTCTGTTCGGCGCCGCTCTCCCGCTGTGCGGGTATGCCCTGCACCGGCGGCGTCCTGGACCCTGCCATTTGAATCCCCCACTTCGCCCTTGATTGATGTGCCTGTTTCCTTTGTCGATCACCCGTAATACCCGGTTTGCGTAGCGTAATGACGCCAGGTGGGGCGAGGTTCAGTCACCGAGCTGTCTTGAATCACCCAAACGCCGCGAGTGTTCAGCGGCTACCGCTATGGGGGGTTTCGTGGAACTTCGCGGCCCGTGACTGTCCGGGCGCGGGGGGCAGAGGTCTCCGGCCCGTGCGTCAGGACATCTTGACGTCAGGCCGTCCTGACGAGATGATCGGCGTCATGTTCACACCTGACAGCGCAGAACGCGAGCACACTCTCAGGACCGCCGTCGGGCGCTATGACGAGTTGCGCGTCCGCGAGAGCCTGGGATCGCCGGCCGACGAGGATTTCGACGGCCCTGACGCCATGACCGGCCGTTTCACCCCGCCGCAGGCCGCCCTGTCCAAGGAAGAGGCGCTCGAGTTGCTCGCCCTCGGCGAGGCGATCGCGCGCAAGGCCGCCTACGGCCGGCAGCTCACGGTGAGGACCGCCCGGACGGCGGGAGCCTCCTGGTCGCAGATAGGCGCGGCGCTCGGGACCAGCAAGCAGTCGGCCTGGGAGGCTCACACCCGGTGGATCGACGGACAGGCGGCTTTCCGTGGCCGTACCGGGACGGAGGGCATGGACGACGAGCAGGTGCGGGCCGCCCGCGCGCTCGCCGGCGATCCGGGCGACCCCGAGACACCCTGACGCTCCCGGCGTCCCCGCCGGCTCAGGTCTCCTTGCCGTGCGCGGCCACGGAGACGGGTTCCCACTCGCGCCAGGTGGCCAGCCGCGACTCGTAGTCGGCGGTGGCGATCGCCAGTGGCCCGTCGCCGAAGAAGATCCGCAGCGGGGGCCGCTCCGCGTCGACCACCCGGAGGATGGCGTCGCGCGTCGCCTCCGGCCTGCCGGGCGTCCCCACCCTGCGGGCGCGCTGCTCGGCGGCGTGCTTCTTCACGTCGTCGTAGGCGGCCAGCGGCGTGGCGTGACGCGCAGACGAGCCGGCCCAGTCGGTGTCGTAGGCCGCCGGTTCGACCAGGGTCACCTTGATCCCGAAGGCCGCGGTCTCCTGGGCGAGCGACTGGCTGAACCCCTCCAGGGCCCACTTGGAGGCGTTGTAGACGCCGACGTTGGGGAAGGCCGAGACGCCGCCGATGGACGACACCTGGATGATGTGGCCGCCGCCCTGCTCACGCAGATGGGGGAGCGCCGCCTGCGTCACCCACAGGGCCCCGAACAGGTTGGTCTCGATCTGCGCCCGGGCTTCCTGTTCGCTGATCTCCTCGATCATGCCGAACTGCCCGTATCCGGCGTTGTTGACCACGACGTCGAGCCGGCCGAAGTGGTCGTGCGCCCTGCCGACCACGTCGAAGACCGCTTCGCGGTCGGCGACGTCGAGGGAGAACGCGACGATCGCGTCGCCGTACTTGTCGACGAGGTCGTCCAGCGACGCGGTGTCGCGGGCGGTCGCCGCCACGCGGTCACCGCGGTCGAGGGCGGCGATGGCCCACTCGCGGCCGAATCCGCGGGACGTCCCGGTGATGAACCAGATCTTTGAAGTCATGAGGGGACCGGCGTATCTGCTCGATGAGGCCGCCGCGTGGGGCGGGCCTCGTAATGAACTGAACGTTCATTACGTTAGTTGGCCCTCACCGGGCAGGCAAAGCGCCCCCGTGGCACCGCGCCGGCCGCGGGTGTTTCGCCAGGGAGACGGCTGGGAACAGGGTGCGGTACTCACCCGCTGCCGGGGACGGCCGGACGCCGATCGGTTCTCCGGCGCCTCGCGGAGTGAGGCACTCGGCGCACGCGGGGCCGGAGCCGTACGACGGCCCGGCCCGCTCACCGTCCTGTGATCCGGAGGCCTGTGATCCGGAGACGGGGCGCGGCCTGAAGCAACCCGGTGATTCCGTCTCAGGAGTGATGGCGTTGGCCCCTTGGCATATTCGTGATCTTCAAGAAGATGATTTCGACCACATAATCCGCTTATTAGAGGAACCACTGGACACCCCGGCGGAGCCGGTGGTCACCCTCGCCGAGGCGGTGGCCGCCCTGCGCGGTGGCATGCCGGCGGTGGTCGCCGCGGTGGGATGCGAGATCGTCGGCGCGGCCGTCTCGCTCACGGCGGGCGAGCGTGCCTGGGTCCTGCGCATGGCCATCGACCGGGAGTGGCGCCACCACGGCATCGGCTCCGGACTGCTGGCCGCGCTGGAGGAGCGTCTGGCCAAGCGGCGGGTGCGCCGCATCGGGGCGCTCCTGCCCCCGCACGAGATCGGCGAGACCGCGTTCCTGAACTCGGGCTACACGAGCAGGCCCGACATCACCTACTTCGAGAAGACACTGCCGCTCGCCCGTGCGGAGACCACCATCCTCGACCAGATCGGCGGCACGATTCCGGAGACGGGGCTGTGGGAGCGGATCGCCGGCATGGAGGCGGAGAAGGCCGTCATCGAGCGGCGGCTGGTGATGCCGCTGGAGAACCGTGAGCTCGCCGAGCAGTACGGCGTGGAGCCGCCCCGCGCCGTCGTGCTGTTCGGCCCGCCGGGCACGGGCAAGACGACCTTCGCCAGAGCGGTCGCCTCCCGGCTGAGATGGCCCTTCGTCGAGGTCTTCCCCTATCAGCTCGCCGCCGATCCGAACGGCGTGGCGGCGGCGTTGCGGCAGCTGTTCTCCCGGGTCGACCACCTGGATCAGATCGTGCTGTTCTTCGACGAGGCGGAGGAGATCGCCTCGCAGCGGCGCGATCCGGCCTCGCTGACCCACCGGATCACCAATGAGCTGCTCAAACTCATCCCGATCTTCCGGCGCCGTGACCGGCGGCTGCTCGTCTGCGCCACCAACGCGGTGCGAAGCATGGACCCGGCCTTCCTGCGGCCGGGCAGGTTCGACTACCTGATTCCGGTCGGGCCGCCGGACGCCGACGCGCGCCGGGCGATCTGGGCACGCTACATCGGGGCCGGCCGCCTCGCCCGGGTGAACCTCGACGAGTTGGTGGAGGCGAGCGCCCGCTTCACCCCCGCCGACATCGAGTACGCGGCACGGACGGCGGCGCAGACGGCGTTCGAGCGCCACCTCACGACCGCGGACGGCCGGGTGGTCGCGGGGGAGGAGCCCGCTCGGGACACCGGTGACTATCTGGACGCGATAGCGAACACCCGGTCGTCCCTGACTGATGAGGACATCAAGGCCTTTAACCACGACCTGCGGGCCGCCGCCCGCATGTGAGGCGCGAACGCGCGCTCTCGTGCCGGGACGACCGGGGTCATGGCCGGTCCGCTGGCGGGCCGCCCTCGCGGGGTCCCAGCTCGACCGTGACGGTGGTGCCCCGTCCGGGGGCGGACGACAGCGTGACCATGCCGCCGTGCGCCGCGGCGATGGCCTGCACGATGGCGAGACCGAGCCCGGACCCGGCGCCGTGGAAACGGTCGAACGCGCGCGCCGCGTCCTGCTCGGGCATGCCCGGGCCGTCGTCCACGACCTGGAGGACGCCCGGCGGGGCCAGCCGTACCAGGACCGAGGTGCCCGGCGGCGTGTGCGCGCTGACGTTGGCGAGGAGATTGACCAGCACCTGCCTGATCCTCGCCTCGTCGACCTCGCGCTCCAGAGCGGCGGGCGACTCGACGCGGACCGGGTGGCCGGGGTTGAGCGCGGTGAAGTCGTCCACCACCTCGGCCACCACGAGCACCAGGTCGACGACGGCGACGGACAGCGACGCGCCCCGGTCGAGCCGGGCGAGTTCGAGCAGTTCGGTCACCAGACGGGTGATGCGGGCCGACTCGTTCTCGATCCTGAGCATCACCTGCGGCACGTCCTCGTCCGGGATCGCGCCCTTGCGGTACAGCTCGGCGTAGCCGTGGATCGTCGTCAGCGGGGTGCGCAACTCGTGCGAGGCGTCGGCGGCGAAGCGGCGCAGCCGTTCCTCCGAGGCCCACCGCGCCCCGAACGCCTGCTGGATCTGCGACAACATCACGTTGATGGCCCGGCCGAGCCTGCCCGCCTCCGTGGGACCCTCCGGCATCCGCGTCGACAGGTCGCCGCCCGAGGCGACGCGCTGGGCGGTGTCGGCCATCCGGGCCAGCGGCGCGAGCCCGCCGCGGATCAGCCACCGCCCGAACAGCGCCAGCAGCCCGATGAGCACGCCGCCGGTGACGAGTTCGGTGACCAGCAGGCGGGCGAGGGTGTTCCTGATCTCGTCGAGCGGCACGGCGATCACGACGATCCGGTCGCCGGCTGCCATCCGCGCGGCGGCGGCGCGCAGCCGGGAGCCCATGGTGAACGTCTCGCCTGCGTCCGCGTGCGCTCCGAGCGCGGTGGCGCCCATCGCCTGGACCAGGCCCGGCAGGGCCGCCGCCTGCGGGTCGTCCCCGCCGACCAGCCGGGCGCGCCCGGTGGAGGCGTTGAGCGTGACCACCGCGTAGGAGGACCCCGCCTGCACGACCGCGATGCCGGACGCGCGGGCCAGCCTGGTGGCCGACGCGCTCGCGGCGGTCGCCAGCGAGGCGTCCATTCTCTCGATCATGTGGCTGCGCAACATCAGCATGCTGACCAGGGAGAGAGCGGCGAGTCCGAGGGCGGTGACGCCGATGAGGCCGGCGAGCAGCCGGCCGCGAAGCGTGGTCACGGCGTCCTGAGGGCGTAGCCGACGCCCCGCTGCGTGTGGATCAGCGCCGGGCCGAGAGGGTCGAGCTTGCGGCGCAGGTAGGAGATGTAGGTCTCGACGACCTGCGACTGCGTGCCGAATCCCCAGACGTGCTCGAGCAGTTGGGCCTTGGTCACCACCTGGTTCCGGTGGCGCATCAGGAAGGCCAGCAGCCGGAACTCGGTCGGCGACAGCTCGACCCGCACCCCGCCGCGCCGCACCTCCCAGCCGGCCTCGTCCAGTTCGAGGTCGGCCACGCGGAGCACCTCGTCCTTGACCGGGGTGCGGCTGCCGCGCCGCAGCACCGCCCGCGCCCTGGCGACCAGGGCGTCCACGGAGAACGGCTTGGTGACGTAGTCGTCGCCGCCGAGCGTGAGGCCGTGAACGGTGTCGGCCGTGGTGTCCCTCGCGGTCAGGAAGATGATCGGCACCTCGTCGCCCGCGGCCCTGAGCCTGCGGCACACCTCGAAGCCGTCCAGATCGGGGAGCATCACGTCCAGGACGATCAGGTCGAACTGTCCCGTCGCGGCGAGTTCGAGGGCCTCGTGGCCGCGGGCCGCGCCGGTCACGGCGAACCCGTGGAACCGGAGCGCGATGCCAACCATGTCCCGGATGTTCGGTTCATCGTCGGCGACGAGGACCCTCGGTTCGCTCATAGTGGCATCAAGTGTGCCTCAGTCGTTCGCCTTCTTGGGAGCGACGACCACCACGGAGGTACGGGTGTCCCCGGCGCGGGTTCCGGCCACGAACACCGTGTCACCGGTGGTGAGTTCGGCCGCGTCCACCTTCTTCCCGTCCTTGCGGACCCGGGTGCCGTCGCCCACCTTCCACGTCCACGACGTGCCGTCGGCGCTCTTCACCGTGACGGAGCCGGCGACGGCCCCTGTGACGTCGCCCCGCTGCCACGTGCGGACGACGAAGCCGTCCTTCTTCTTGACCGTCGCCTCGCCGTGCACTCCCAGGCCCTTGCGCTTCAGGGCGCGCCATCCGGGACGGGCGACGCCCTTGGCCTTCCCCTCCATGGCCTTGTCCGGCGCGGTCTTCGCGGTGCCGCCTCCGGCGGTGAGGGAGACGCCGGCGGCCTGCTGCCCGGCGATGGCCACACCGCCCAGGACGCCCACCGCGAGGGCGCCCGCCACCGAGCCCGCGATGATGACGCGGTTTGCTTGTTTCCTCATGCCCATCAGCACACCGCCGGGCCGTGGGGAAGTCCGGGGAGAATCCTGGGAGCTTCGTGAGAATGGCCGTACGGAGCCAGTACGGCGTCGACGCCGTCCTCGGTCCTGCGGACCTCGGTGGCGGTCAGGGACACGCCGCGGAGATGTGTGAGAGGGACAGCTGCACCTTCCCGTCCGGATCGGTCAGATCCTCCGCGGAGGCGGGTGCCGCGCGGGAGAACTCGTAAAGCGCCTCGACGAGCTTCGGCGAGGGTTCTCCCTCGACGTCCTCCAGGCTCCCGGTGGTCAGGCCGTCGGCCATCGCCGTCATGCCCAGCCAGATGGGCTGCGAGCCGTCCGGCGCCTTGAAGACGATCGTGCTCGCATCCTTGCGGATCGACTCCTGGGCCTTGGTGACCAGCGTGGCGGCGGCCTCGCAGGGCGTCTCGGCCGTGCTGCGGGTCATGGTGTACGCGACGCCTGCGGCGGCTCCGAGGAGGACGACGGCGGCAGCGGTCATGGTCGTTCGGCGACGCATCGGCGGAGATCCCTTTTTGCTGGCAGACACTAGTGCCGAACGTGGCGGTGATCATGGTGCCGGTGGGGCAGGAGTAATCCTCTGGGGGAAATGTCTACACCTTGAAACTTCTCCCGGGAGGGGTCGTCCCGCAGATCTCCCCTCGTGCCAGCCCGTTCCCGGCGCCCTCACCGCGGCCGCGAGAACTCGTAGCGCAGCAGTCGGCCGACCCGTCTGAACGCGGGGACCAGGCGCATCGCCCGGATCAGCATCCGGTCGCCGGCGGGCATCCTCTCCACTCCAGGCAGGTCGAGGACGGGCAGTTCGTCGACGAGCCGGATCCGCCGGTCCCATCGCTCGAGCAGCCGCGGGTCGTCCAGCGCCCAGGTGAAGGTGGCTCCGATCACCCGGAGGGGACGGTTGAAGCGCTGCAGCCGGACGCCGAGCCGGCTGGTGGCGTCGAACATGAGCTGCCCGGAGGGAAACCGATCGACGATCCCGCGGAAGAGGTTCTCGATGCCGTCCTCGGACAGGTACATCAGCAGGCCCTCCGCGACGACGAGCGCCGGCCGGTCGGCGGGGATGCGCTCGAGCCACCGGACATCGGTCACCGAGGTGCCGATCATCCGATACCCCTCTCGTTCGGGGTACAGGCGGCGGCGAACGGCTACGACGTCCGGATAGTCCACGTCGTACCACCGGACCCCGCTCGGCGGGTCGAGCCGGAACACCCGGCTGTCCAGGCCGCAGCCGAGGTGCAGGACGGTGACCGCGGGGTCACGGCCGAGGAACTCGGCCGCCCATGCGTCGAGTTGCCTGGCCCGGGCCGCGACGCCGGTCGTCCAACCCCGGTGCATCCGGAATCTGCCGAAGTCGTAGTCGATCCGTTCGACCAGTTCCTCGGCGGTCCGGTCGCCCAGGATGGGGTCGGCGGACATGCTGTCCCTGGCCCTGCCGTACAGGGTGGCCAGCATGGTCGCCCTCTCCTTGGTGAAGTGAACGCGCTCCGTGCTCATCCTCCGCCCGTCCCCCCGGGGTGCTCCGATCCCGGCCGATGGGGGAGCGGCCGTCGGCGTCCTCCCCTCGCGTACCCCGCTCGCGTGGGCGGCACTCCGTGGGTGATCACGTGACTGTCCGCACGTCGTGCCTGGTGGAAGGGCTGGTCTCCGCTCGAGGTTGCGCACACGCGATGGAGGTGATGCCTAAGAGAAGGCCATCAGGCGGGCGCACCGCAGGGCGGTGACCGGACACGACCGGGGGAGGAAACCCGTGGCTCGGCTGATCGTGGAGGTGGCGCTCAAGGCGCTCGCCGGCGGGCTGTTCGTCCTCGGATTCGCGGTGCTGGCCGAGATGATGACGCCCAAGCGGCTGGCCGGAGTGTTCTCGGCCGGCCCCTCGGTCGCCCTCGGGAGCCTGCTGGTCACAGCCGTGTTGAGCGGCCAGGCGGACATGCGCGCCGCGGCCGACGGCATGCGGGCGGGCGCGGTCGCCTTCTTCGTCTACTGCCTGGTGGCGCCACCTCTCCTTTCGGCATGGGGGGTATGGAGGGCGACCCTCGCCGGCCTGGTGGTCTGGGCGGTGACCGCCGCCGCGGTCTACCTGCTGCTGCCGCGGCCGTGAACGCGGCCATGGACGATGACATGAGCGATGAGACGAACGACGACTCGAATGACGGCACGAACGACGGCACGAACGACGACATGGGCGGCGACGACCCGGGCTCCCGCGGGGAGGACGACGACCGGATGCGGCTCATCCCGCGCGAACTGGCGCGGACCCGGCCGTGGGACCTGGTCGTCCGCTTCGCCTTCGGCGCGGGAGTCTCCGCCCTGGCCGGCGTGGTGTCCCTGGTGGCCGGCCCGGCGCTCGGAGGTGTCTTCCTGGCCTTTCCGGCGATCCTGCTCGCCTCGCTGACCCTCGTCGCGCAGAGCGAGGGCCCGCGCCAGGCCTACGCGGAGGCCCGCGGCTCGGTGTTCGGCACGCTCGGCCTCGCCGGATTCGCCGTGGTCACCACCGTCCTGGCCGCCCGCTGGCCGGTCTGGGCCACCCTGGTCACCGCCGCCGCGACGTGGGTGGTGTTCGGCCTCGGCTCCTACCTGGTGTCCCGGGTCATCGTGAGACGGGCGGGCGGCTGAGCCGTCCCCGGTCCCTCGCCGCGTCCCCGGGGTCGGCGAGGTCGGTCGGGGTCAGCCGGGCCCGCCGGGCCCGCAGGGTCGGTCGGGGTCAGCCGGTCTTGCCGGCGAGGTCGGTGTCGGGGTCGGGCAGCGTATCGCCGGTCTCCAGCAGCGACTTCAGGCTGGACAAGATGTGCGGCCATCCGTTGCTGATGCCGTCGAGCATCGTGCTGCCCGGTTCGAAGTCGTCGTGGACGACGGTCAGTTTCACCATCCGCCCGAGCGGCTCGATGTCGAAGGTCACCTTGGACCTGCGCTCGCCGGCCCATCGGGCGGCGATGTCCGCGTCCATCTCGAAGGCCTCGATGAACTCCGGTGTGAAGGTATGCCAGGAGTAGGACAGCCGGCGGTAGGGATCGGATTCGAGCACGACCTGGGCGGGATCGACGGTCTTGGCGCCGCGTCCCTCCCAGACCATGGTCGAGCCCGGCTTCCAGTCCGACTCGAAGGTGACGCCCCAGTAGCGGCCGGTGAAGGCGGGGTCGGTCAACGCCTGCCAGAGCCGTTCCGGCGTGGTGTTGATGTAGGTCGTGTAGACGAATTCGGGGTTGCCCATCGGTTCCTGCTCCAATGCTCTCTTCAGGTCGGCGAGCGCCTCGACCCTTCCGCGGTCGTATCTGCTGATCCAGCGCTCGGCGATGGCGTTGATCGGTTCGGCGTTCAGGTAGTGCAGCTTCTCCCGGCCCCGGCGGATCGTGGTGACCAGCCCGGCCGCCTCCAGCACGGCCAGATGCTTGCTGACGGACTGCCTGGCCATGTCGAGCCCGGCGCACAACTCCCGGAGGGTCTGGCCGTTGCGGGTGTTCAGGCCGTCGAGCATCCGGCGTCGGCTGGCATCGGCCAGTGCCTTGAACACCTCGTCCATCTCGCCTCATCTCTGACATGCAGCCAGTTGGCTGCATGTCAGGACGATAGGCAGCCCTGCGGCTGCATGTCAACGCCGCCCCACGGTAAAGGTTGGCTAAGGAATATTTAGATGCTCAGAATTCTTGTGTACGCTGGTCGAGCGCAGACGGGTGGTCGTCCCAGGTGGCCGCCGGTGCGCAGCTCACGAGATGCAAGGAGAGGTACCGTGACCAAGCTTGAGATCATCGTCGCCAGCACCCGCCCCAGCCGGATCGGGCTGGAAATCGGGCGGTGGGCCGAAGCGGAGGCGGTGACGCACGGAGGGTTCGACGAGATCGAACTCGTCGACTTGGCCGAGGTGAACCTGCCCTTCATGAACGAGCCGAACCACCCGCGGCTGGGCCAGTACATTCACCAGCACACCCTTGACTGGAGCGCCAAGGTCTCCGAGGCGGACGCGTTCGTGTTCGTGATGCCCGAATACAACTACGGGTACAACGCCGAGCTGAAGAACGCGATCGACTATCTCCACAACGAATGGAAGTACAAGCCGGTCGGCCTGGTCAGCTACGGGGGAGTGGCCGGTGGCACCCGAGCCGCACAAATGATCAAACAAGTGGTCACGACACTGAAGATGACCCCGTTGTTCGAGGCGGTTTCCATCCCCTTTGTCCACCAGTTCATCGATTCCGACAATAAGCTGGTGCCCAACGACGTCATGACCGGGGCGGCGAAGGCGATGTTCGACGAACTCGTCCGGGTGGCTGAGGCTCTGCGGGCGCTGCGGGAGAACACTGCACCCGCGACGAGGTGATCGGGAGAACATGAACGAGATCCACCGCGTCTGCGTGCGCTTCCACGCTGCCATCGAGCTGATCGGCGCCCGATGGACGGGGGCCATCCTGCGCGCCCTGTTCACCGGGCACCACCGGTACGCGCAGATCAAGGCCGCGGTGCCGGGACTGAGTGACACCATGCTGGCCGAGCGGCTGCGCACCCTGGAGGCCGAGGAGATCGTGGAGCGCCGGGTCATCCCGACCTCCCCGGTCCAGGTCGAGTACCACCTCACCGAGAAGGGGCTCGACCTGGAGAAGGTGATGGACGCGGTGAAGACCTGGTCGCACAGATGGATTCCGCTGCCTGGGGACGAGGAGCCCGTCGGCGCCTCCCAGGGTCCCGCCGCGGCCGGGGAACGGTAGCCCGCGGGGCCGCCGATGTCGTCCGCGAACGAGGAGCCGGCCGAGGTCCCGCCTTCGCTGGTCATGACGCAGTTGCTGGCGGGTTTCCAGGTCTCCCAGGCGCTGTACGCCGTGGCCAGGCTCGACCTCGCCACGGCCCTGCTCGCGGGTCCCCGTGACGTCGAGGACCTCGCGGCTGACCTGGAATGCGACGCGGGGATGCTTCGGCGGCTGCTGCGTGATCTCACCGGTCTGGGAATATTCGCCGGCGAGGGAGACGACTCCTACTCCGTCACCCCGCTGGGAGCCACGCTGGCCCGCGGCGTCCCCGGATCCGCGCGCGACCTCGCCCTGTCCTGGATGGAGACGCACTACGCGCCGTTCGCCGGACTGGTGGACACCGTCCGCACCGGCGTCCCGGCCGCGACAGTCCACTACGGCCGCCCGTTCTTCGACTGGCTCGCGGACGAGCCCGAGCAGGCGCGGAGGTTCACCGGAGCCATGGCCGACATCGCGGCCGGGCTCAAGGGCGACCTCCTCCGGAGCTACCGGCTGCCCGGGGGCACGACGGTCGCGGACATCGGCGGGGCCGACGGGTCGCTGGTCACCGAACTGATCGCCGCCGACCCCGACCGGCGCGCCATCGTGTTAGACCTGCCTCACGTCGTGCCGGCCGCACGGGAGGCGGCGCATGCGCGGGGGGTGGACGGCCGTGTCGGGATCGTCGCCGGCGACTTCTTCGAGAGCGTGCCCGTCGCCGACGTGTACGTCCTGTCGTCGATCCTGCACGACTGGGG
This sequence comes from Planotetraspora mira, assembly GCF_016863275.1. GTDB lineage: Bacteria > Actinomycetota > Actinomycetes > Streptosporangiales > Streptosporangiaceae > Planotetraspora > Planotetraspora mira. Next base: position 1,629 of record NZ_BOOO01000066.1, on the reverse strand, counting down.
AGACGAGGAGTGTGAGCGCATCCTGCGGACCATCGCCGGCGCCGCCTCCGCCGGGGCGCGCCTCGTGGTGATCGAGATGGTCCTTCCTGCCGGCGACGAGCCACACCTCGGCAGGGGCACCGATCTGATCATGATGGCGATGCTGACGGGCAGAGAGCGGACGCCGGCGGAGTACGAGAGGCTTCTGGACCGCGGGGGTTTCGCCGTCGACCGCGTCGTTCCCGGTCCTGTGGGCAACCCCTTCTCCGTCGTCGAGGCGACCCTCAGGCCTTGACCTCGCGGAGACGGCCCGTCTCCACCTCGTAGACGAAGCCGCGCACCGATTCGGTGTGCGGGATGAACGGGTCGGTCCTGATCCTGGACACCGACTGGCGGACGTCCTCGTCGAGGTCGGAGAACGACTCCGCGGACCAGTCGGGCTTGATGCCGACCTCCGACTGGATCGACTCCTTGAACGCGTCGTCGGTGAAGGTGAGCATTCCACAGTCGGTGTGATGAATGAGGATGATCTCCCGGGTGCCGAGGAGCCGCTGGCTGATCGCGAGGCTCCGGCGTTCGTCGGCGGTCACGACGCCGCCGGCGTTGCGGATGACGTGGGCGTCCCCCTCCTGGAGGCCCAGCAGGCCGTAGACGTTGAGTCTCGCGTCCATGCAGGCCAGGACCGCCACACCTTTGGCGGGGGGAAGCGGCAGGTCACCCTTGTCGAAGGCCGCGGCGTAGCGTTCGGCGTTGGCGAGCAGCTCATCGGTGACGCTCATGGGGTCTCCCTCTCACGGGCGGGCGGGACCCTTGCACAATTATCTACATTCCCTACTGTGTCAACGGGTATCTTCGCGGCCGATCACCCGCAATCTGACGATCTATCCGGGAACGGATGGAACACAACAAATGGTCATATGACGGTCATATCCAGGCCTGTTTTTGGTCTGGATATCAGCTCCGCCGCCATCTTTTGCCGTAACCGTGGACACCCATCAATAGTGTTTTGACCTGAGAGTCGTTATTCGAAGGAGGCGACCGTCCGGTTCGATGACCAGGGCGAATTCGGTGACCAGGACAGGAGGCAGGCGGTGTTGTCCAATCTACGCCCTCACTCCATTCGGGCACGTTTCACGCTGGTCTCCGGAATCATCTCCCTGATCGTCTTCGCGGTGATCGGCACCGGACTCGATCTGGCGATCTGGACCCGGATCCAGGACAACATCTTCAAGGAGACCGAGCGCGTCGCCACCGACTGGATCGGATCCCTGCAGCCCGGCGCGCCGTACCCTCCGGTGCTCAAGACCCGGATAAACCTCCTGCAACTCGTCGACGACCAGGGCAAGGTCGTGGCGGCCAGCACGGCGGCGGCCGGCCAGTCGCCGCTCAGCACCATGCGGCCCCCGAACGACGACCGCATCTCGCACGGCACCCAGTGCACCACGCGCGACGGGTGCCTCGTCCTGACCGCCATCCGGGTCCCTCCCCTGGAGACTCAGGTGCTCTGGCAGGGGCAGCCGCACTTCGTCTACGCCGGCATGGCCGAGCCGGGCATGTTGTCCACGCACGAACTGGAGTTGCTGACCAGTGCGGGAGTCCTCGCGGCGGCGGCGCTCGCGGCCTGGGCGACGTGGTGGGTGGTGGGACGCG
>NZ_BOOO01000065.1 GCF_016863275.1 Planotetraspora mira | reverse complement strand
AGCCGGGGCGGCCGGTTGCGCCGGTTCGTGGCGAGCGTGCGCGAGGTCACCGGCGTCGACGGCCGGGTCCTGTCCTCCGAGGTCTTCGCCCAGGGTCCGGACGGTGTCGCCGTCCCGCACGCGCCGATCTCCTGCGCTGACGAGCTCGCCCAGTTCGGCTACGACACGGGTTACGGAGCCTGGTCATGAACGCCGTGACCCAGATGCTCCTCGCCCTCATCGGCGGGGTGGCCGTGGGCGGCGGCCTGCTCCTGCTCTTCGCGTCCATCCGCGGGTTCCGGCCGAGGCCGGGCGCGCCGAGCCGTACTCAGCAGCGCAAGCAGGTGCTGACGAAGCTGACCGGCCGGGTCGGGCTGGCCGTGGTCGTGGGCGCCGTCGTGCTCGCCCTCACACGCTGGCCGGTCATCGCGATCGGCGCCGGCTTCATGGTCGTCGCCTGGCACGGTCTCGTCGGCGGTGCGGCCGAGGAGCGCAGGGCCATGCACAATCTGGAGGCTCTGGCGGCCTGGACGGAGTCGCTGCGCGACACGATCGCGGGAGCCGCCGGCCTCGAACAGGCCATCCCCGCCTCGATCCGGGCCGCGGCACCTTCCCTGCAGCCCCACCTGCGAGAGCTCGTCGACGGACTGCACATGCGGATGCCGCTGACGGACGCGCTCGAGCGTTTCGCCGACGCCCTCGACGACCCCTCCGCCGACCTGGTCATCGCGGCGCTGATCCTCAACGCCAAACTCCGCGGCCCCGGCCTGCGCGAGGTGCTGACCGCCCTGGCCGGATCGGCCCGGGAAGAGCTCGACATGAGGCGCAAGGTCGAGGCCGATCGCCGCTCCACCCGGCGCAGCGTCAAGATCGTCGTCGGCGCGTCGCTGGCGTTCGCGGCCGCGCTGGTCATCTTCAACCGCTCGTACGTCGCGGAATATCAGGGCCTGCTCGGGCAGGCCGTGTTGCTCGTGGTGGCGTTGCTGTTCGGCGCGGGATTCGCCTGGATGCGGCGGCTCGCGAAGTTCACCAAGCCCGAGCGTCTGCTGGGTGAGGCGGTCGTTCCGCGGACGGTGCCCGACGCGTTCGGCGCTCCGTTGCGGGAGACGGGCCAGGAGGTGGGGATCTGATGTCGGACATCACGGCCGCGCTGCTGGGCGGGGCCCTCATCGGTCTCGGCCTCTTCGCGCTGGGCCGGTTCTTCTTCCCGTCGAAACCCGGCGTCGCCGCGCGGTTGTCGGCCATGGACGCCCGGCGGCACGGCGCCGAGGTCAGGGTCAGCGTCGTCACGACGGACGAAGTGGTCAGCCCGCTGCGGCAGAGAGTCGGCGACGCGACCGCGAGGTTCTACGCGGCCCGGGGCTGGGAACAGCGCTCCGTCAAGGCGGATCTGGCCCTCCTGGGCAAGTCGTTCGAGGGGTTCCTGGCCACCAAGTCCCTGCTCGGCGCCTCCGGCCTGCTCGCGGCGCCACTCATCGCGGCGTGGGCGTCTCTGCTCGGCCTGAGCGTCAACCTGACCGTGCCGCTGTGGTCGGCCCTGCTGATCGCGGGGATCTTCTTCATGCTCCCCGACGTGCAGATCAAGCGGGACGCCGCGGCCAAGCGACGCGATTTCCGGCACGCGGTCGGGTCGTTCCTCGACCTGGTCGCGATGAATCTCGCCGGCGGCCGAGGCGTCCCCGAGGCGCTCATGATGGCATCGTCGCTCGGACACAGCTGGCCCATGATCCGCATCAGGGATGCCCTGTCCACCGCGCGGATCGTGGGCATCACCCCCTGGCAGGCCCTCGGCCAGCTGGGGGAAGAGGTCAACCTCGACGAGCTGCGCGACCTGTCCGCCGCGCTCGGCCTGGTCGCCGAGGACGGCGCCAAGGTGAGGCAGTCTCTCGCCGCCCGGGCCGAGACCATGCGCCGGCGCGAGTTGGCCGAGATCGAGGGCGAGGCCGGTGAGCGCTCCCAGTCGATGCTGGTCGCTCAGCTTCTGCTGTGCGCCGGCTTCCTCGTGTTCCTGAGCTTTCCCGCGGCAATGAAAATGCTCGGCATATAGAAGAGGACAGTTACCGATGAAGAAGTTCATGCCTCCCGCCGTCGACTATCTCCTCACGATGCTCAGTGTGCGCGCCGATCGCGCCCGGACGGCTCCCAGCCGGGGTGCGTCGGCTGTCGAATGGGTCATCATCACGGCCATCGTCGCCGGTCTGGCCATCACCATCGCCGCCGTCATCACCGCCGGCGTCAACTCGAAGACCGCCGAGATCAAGGGTTCCTTCGGTGGCGGCGCCGGTGGTGGCGGCGCCAAGTAGCAGGACGCCGGAGAAGGTGATGGACCGCCTGTCGCCACGAAGGGCCGCCTCAGACAGGGGCGCGTCCGCGGTGGAGCTCGCCCTGATCATGCCGATCGTGCTGGTCGTCATGCTCCTCATGGTGCAGCTCGCGCTCGTCTTCCACGCGCGCCAGATCGCGGACGGCGCGGCGCGTGTGGGAGCGCGGGTCGCGCGCGCGGCCGGCAACGGGCCGGGCGCGGGCAACTGGCAGGCGGCGGCGGAGAGCCAGGCGCAGTCGCGCGTGGCGCTCATCGGCGCGAAGGTCCTGGAGAACTCCTCCGTCCAGGCGTGGCAGCAGGGCGACCAGAGGGGCGTCACCGTGACCGGTGACGTCGTCTCCGCCGTCCCGTTGCTGCCCGGTATGACCTTCACCATCACTTCGCGATTCGGCGGTCCGATCGAGTGTTTCCGCCCCGATGACGAAGACGGGGGCTGCCAGTGACGCGCGAGCGGGGCGAGCGGGGCTCGATGGCGGTGGAGGCGGTGCTGCTGGCGCCGGTCATGCTCATCTTCCTGCTGTTCATCGTGGGCGCGGCCCGGATCGTGGAGGCCAAGGGCGAGATCGACGGCGCGGCACGTGATGCGGCGCGGGCGGCCTCGGTCCAGCGTGATCTCGGCTCGGCGGGAACGGCGGCGGTCCAGGCCGTGCGGGGGCTCGACTGCAACGGCGGGCCCACTGTGAACGTGGACGGCCGCAACTGGAGGCAGGGAGGCAGCGTGACCGTGGTGGTGGGTTGCACGGTCGACCTGAGCGCGGTCAGCGGCTTCGGCTTCGCGCCGTCGATCAGCATGAGCAGCACGTCCGTCGTGCCGCTCGAGCAGTTCCGGAGGATCCAGTGAGAGCGAGAGCGAACCGGGAGCGCGGCTCACTTTCTGTGTTCATGGTCGGGTTCGCCTTCATGGGGCTGGGGCTCGCGGGGATCCTGGTCGACCTGTCGTCGATGATGAACGCCTATCTGCGCGCCGCCGACGTCGCCGAGCAGGCCGCCCGCGCGGGCGCGGACACGATCGACCCCGGCTACCTCCGCGAGACGGGTCAGGTCAGGATCACCGACGAGGCCGACGCGTGCGCCGAGGCCGACGCGATCGTGGCCGCCTACGGGGATGCCGGGCTGGTGCGCATCGCCTGCGGGGCGCCGGACGACCAGCACGTCACGGTCACCGTACAGACGACCTGGGACACGTACTTCCTGGCCGCCTTCGGCGTCTCCGGGGGCACCCGCGAGGCGACGGCCACGGCCGGGCCATTGACCGGACTGGGGGGATGACCGGCATGTCGCCACGACAGGCCGTCCACATCAAGGCTCGGCGATCCGCGTCGGATGTCGCCTTCGGGCTGCTTGCCGTCCTCGCGCTCGCGGGACTCATCGGCGGCGTGCCGTACGCGCTGGTGCGCTACTTCGGCTCGCCGATCCCGGATGGCGGATTCTCGCTGCGCATGCTCACGGAGGACGTCGGGCTCAGCTCGGTCCTCGACATGCTCTCCATCGTGGTCTGGCTCGCGTGGCTCCAACTGGTGGCCTGCGTCCTGGTCGAGCTGATCGCGGGGATCAGGAGGGTCGGCGTGCCGGCGCGGGTGCCGTTCGCGTCGGGCCCCCAGGCGCTCGCCCACCGGCTCGTCACGGCCGCGCTCCTGCTCTTCGCCGCGACCGCGGTCGTCGCGCCCGCGGTCCAGGCGCTCACGACGTCGGCGCACCAGCACACGGCCGTGGTCGCCGAGCAGGCACCCAGGACCGAGAAGGCCGAGCAGGTCGCCGACCAGGTGCTTGCGCCCGTGCAGAAGACCAAGAAGATCTACGTCGTCCAGCCGCCCCACGGGCGTCACCACGAGAGCCTGTGGGAGATCGCCGAGAAGTGCCTGGGGGAGGGCCGCCGCTACCACGAGATCTACCAGCTCAACCAGCACAGGGAGCAGCCCGACGGCACCAAGCTGCGCATGGCCGACCTCATCAGGGTCGGCTGGGTGCTCGACATGCCGGACGACGCGATCAACGTCCACGTCGTCTCGCAGGACCAGGACCGTCCGAAGACGCTCGCCCAGCATCCGGACAAGCCGGTGGAACTCGACGGCCACACCCACTACGCCCAGGCGGATGCGAAGGATTCGCCCGAGGTCACCCGGCCGGCCGTGAAGGCCGGTGGCGCCGGGGGCGCGGGCGGTTCCGAGGCGGCGCCCACTGTGCAGGAGTCGCCTGTGCAGGAGTCGCCCGACGTGAGCCAGGATGTGGGCCAGACGGAGACGACGGTGGCCGTCAGAGGTCATCAGCAGGACACGGACTCCCCGGTGTCCTCCGACGTCGTGTCCGGCATCGCGGAATCCTGGCCCGACTTCCTGGCCGCCGCGTCCCTCGCCTCGGCGGGACTGCTGGCCGTTCTCGGCGGGCGCAGGCGCAGGCAGCTGTGGGACCGCGCCTTCGGCAGCAGGCTGGCCAACCCCGAGGGCGAGGCGGCGGTCGCCGAGATGGCCATGCTCCTGGGAGCGGATCCGCACGGCTCCCGGCTGCTCGACGTGGGGTTGCGGCACCTGAGCAAGGAGCTCGCGAAGCAGGGCCGCACGCCTCCGACGGTGTTCGCGGCCTTCCTCGCGTCCACGCACCTCGACCTGTGGATCCACCCCCCGGAGAAGGAGGCGCCCGCTCCGTGGGCCGCTCTCGACGGCGGCCGGATCTGGCGCCTGACCGCGAACGACGGTCACCGGCTGCCCGATCTCCCCGACATCTTCGCGCCGTACCCGGGACTGGTCTCGCTCGGCACCAGTGACGCCGGACGGGTGCTGGTGGACCTCGAGGCGGCGCAGGGTCTGATCAACCTGCGCGGGCGATCCCACGTCGTCTCCGCCGCGCTCGCCGCGATGGCCGTCGAGCTGGCCACCAACCGCTGGTCCGACCACATGCGGCTCGTCCTCGTGGGCTTCGGCGAGGAGCTGTCGCTGATCGCCCCCGACCGGATCTCGGTCCATCCGACCCTCGCCGAGGCGCTGCCGGAGCTGGAGGCCCGTGCCGCCGACGTGCGCCGCGCCCTGGCGGCCTCGGGGGTGAGCTCGGTCCTGACCGGCCGTTCCCGAGGTGTGTACGGCGAGGCGTGGATGCCCGTCTACCTGCTCACGGCCGTGCCGCCGACTCCCGAGGAGGCCACACGGCTCGCCGAGCTCGCCCAGACCGGGACCCGCCTGGCCTCGGGTTATCTCGTCGCCGGTGAGGAGATCCGCGGGGCCTCCTGGACGTGGGAGCTGTCACCGGACGGCCGGGCGAGGGTCGGCGCCCTCGGGCTGGACGTGCACGGACAGCTGCTTCCTCAGCAGCAGTACGCGCAGGTCATCGAGCTCTTCCGTGCTGTCGGGCAACCGGGGGTGGCGATGGAGGACCCGGAGCCGTCGGGTCCCGCGGCCTCCCAGCTTCACCCCGGGTTCCGCCCGTCCGTCGATGTGCGGGTGCTCGGATCCGTGGAGGTGATCGGGCCGCGGCCTCTCGAGGAGGAACGGCTGCCGCTCTGCGTGGAACTGGTCGCCTACCTCGCCACCCACCCGGGCGGGGTGCACCCGCAGGTCCTCGCGGGCGCGTTGTGGCCGCGCGGGGTCGAGGCGCCGGTGCGCGACGCCACCATCGCCCGCACCAGGGAGTGGCTTGGCATCGACGGCGAGGGCCGGTCGAACCTGTTCGCCGACGACCAGGGCCGCCTTCATCTGGGGCCCGAGGTGCGGGTCGACTGGCTGGTCTTCCGCGAGCTCGTACGGCTGTCGCGGTCCGACCCGGCGACCGAGGCCGCGCGTCTCGGCCAGGCGCTCGATCTGGTCCGCGGGCCGTTCCTGCACGGGCATCCCGCGGGCCGCTACCTGTGGCTGGCGGGCGACGAACTCGTCTACGAGGTGTCCGCGCGGGTGTCCGACGCGGCGAGGCGCCTCACCCAGCTCTACCTGGCGGCAGGGGATCCCACGCGCGCCATGACCGCCGCCCAGGCAGGGCTGCGGATGTCGGACGAGGACGAGCCGCTGTGGCGAGAACTGCTGCGGGCCGCCCACGCCACCGGGGACGTCGACACGCTGCGGCACTGGGTCGAATCCCTGCGCCGCTGGGCGGCCACGTCCCGCTACCAGGGCCGCCTGGTCCCCGAGACCGAGGCGCTCATCCAGGAACTTCTGCCCGCCCCGGCGCGAGCCGCCGGATAGGAGGAACCATATGGCCGTTGACGTTTCGAAGGGCCGCCGGTTGGCCGTGGCGTCCGTCGCCGTGGCCGCGCTCGCCGCGCTGACCGCGGGTTGCGGCTCGGAGCCGACTCAGGGCTTCCGTCCGACGCCCGACGCGACCGCGGCCGCCGCGGCCTCCACGGCGGCCGCTTCGCCGAGCGCGCCCGCGTCCAGCGCCACGCCCGCGGCCGGACTGGCCTTCCCCAAGGACTTCAAGGTCGTCTACCAGGCTGAGGCTCCGCAGCCGAAGGCGGCCAAGGCCGTCAAGGACTTCGGCGACTTCTGGAACGCCTGGTGGTATTCCGTGTCGACCCAGGGCAAGGACAAGCGCTACCTCGACTATGTGGCATCCGGTTCCGCCATGTACGGCACCGACCTGTTCGACCGGGTCGTGACGGGGTGGAAGGCGGAGAACGTGCGGCCGACCGGGGTGGTCCGCGTCCACGACCTGCACACGCTCTCGGTGAGCGCCAAGTCCGTCACCCTCGTCGGCTGTGGGGACGAGTCGAAGGCGGGCACGAAGAACCTCACCAGCGGCAAGGTGAGCTGGACGTTCGGCAAGCAGAAGACCTCTCGATACAAGCTCCGGGTCATCATGGTGCCGGGGCCCAAGGGCGTGTGGCGCGTGCGCGCCTACCAGCCCGTGTCCGCGACGAGTTCCTCTGGCAAGGAGTGCGGATGAAGGCGCCGAGAAAGTTACGAAGGGTCCTGACGATCGCGGCGGTGCTTCTCGCCGCCCTGGTGACCGCGCTCCCCGCCTACGCCGACCCTCCAGGGGGCGGAGGTGGCGGCGATACCGGAGCGGGCGGTGGCGGGAACAACTTCTACGCATGGGTGAAGGCCCAGGTCGAATACGGCGGAACGGGTTACGACGGCACACCGGACACGCCGGTGTCCGGCGGCTACGACCCACCGCACTGCTGGTACCAGCCCCAGTACGACTATGACGAGATGTTCGACTGGGTTGGCAACAACTATCGGGTGTGGCGTCGAATGGGCCCCGAGGATCAGCGGGACGCCCACGAGTGGTACGAGAAGACCCTTGCCGAGATCAAGCCGCACGAGGGTGAGACGGACAAGGTGTTCTGGTTCATCACCGACGACGGCACCGACGCAGGCTGGGACTGCTTCACCAGGACGACCGAGTACTGGGTCTACAGGGCTACGGAGCCGCCGATCGATCGAGAGGACCTGCTGATCGACCGAGGCGACCTCGCGCTCATGGCCCGGGCCAACCTCACCCTGCCTCCCCCGCGGCCCGTCACCCTGAACCCGCCTGAGGGGCCCGGCGGCTACCGGACCTACGTGGGCCTGGAGACGATGGTCAACGTGCCCGAAGCGGGCCAGCTTGAGGTGACCGCCCATATCCCCGGTGTGGCGTACCTGACGGCGACGGTCACTGCAGAACCGACTTACGTGACGATCGAAGCGACTGGCAATTACGATGACAAGCGTGATCACGTAGCGCGCTGCCCGAAATATGCGTCGGGCATGGATCCGAAGACCGGCTGCTACCTGCGGTTCACCCGGGCGTCCATCGGGGGGCCGTACACCATCACCGTGACGCAGCACTGGCACGTCACCTCGGACGTCCAGGCGGCAGGCATCGACGAAGACACTGGCGCCCCTTCGGAGCCGGTGCCCGTCGTCGTGGACGAGATCCAGTCGGTGGCGAACGGCTAGACCGCACGGCAGGACCGAGCGCTTACCAAGTGGCTGTACCGCTGAACCTGGCGGTATAGCCACTTGGCATGAATCCTTCACAGAGTTGACCGGCGATCTACGGTGAGGTCGGCCCCCTGTCGACGAAGGAGTGACCGAATGAGTAACTTGCTCGGCGGCGACCCCGCGCAGATGCAGAGCATGGCCGCGCAGTTCACCCAGCAGGCCGACCAGGTCCGCGCCACGATGGCCAGCCTCGACCGAGAGTCCGCCAAGGTCGGCACCGCCTGGACCGGCCCCGGCGCGCAGCGCTTCAGCGAGGCGTGGCAGAGCTACCGCGCCGCCTTCCAGCGCATGTCCGAGGAGCTCAACGAGGCGTCCCGGGTCATCACCACCTATCGCGGCAACATCGAGTCGGCCACGCGGTAGCGCGTCAGGCGGGCAGCGCGGCCTGGATCGGGGTCGCGATGCCCGAGATCACCAGCAGACCGCGTCCCGGCGGGCCACCGACGGCCCCCCGCGGCAGACGCACAGTGAACAGGTCGCCGTCGGCGGGGCTCTGCACCGACAGCAGCAGCCCCGTCCTCGACTTGCGGGCCTCGGCGGCGAACCCCCGATAGGCCGTCGCCAGATCGCTCGTGGCGCCCGCGATCAGCAGCCCGTGCTCCCCGTCCCTCGCCATGCGGAGGATCTCCTCCACGGCCAGGCCGAGCATCGACTCCGGAGAGATCAGTTCCGCGTCGTCGACGAGCATCACGTACCGCTTGTGCGCGGCGACCAGCGCCAGCGGATCGTTCGCGCCCGGTAGCCCGCCGAAGTCGTCCGCCTCGTCCCCGCCCACGCTCCTCGAGTTGCCGTCGAGCACGGCGAGCACGCCCGGCGATCCGGCCAGATCACGCAGGGGGCTGCGCCGCGGCGTGACGGCGATGATCGGGATGCCGCGCTGCAACAACGAACGCGCCGCGGTCAGCAGGCATGACGACCTGCCCGAGCGAGGAGGGCCCGCGACGACCGCGGCCGGTCCCTGCGCCAGCAGATCGATGCCCAGAGGGTGGAGGGTGTCGCCGCCCGCGCCGAGGAGCGTCCACAGCGGCGACGGCGGCTCGAACGCGGTGTCCAGTTCCAGGACCTGATCGGCCGTGATGCGCGCGGGCAGCGCGTCGACCCGCAGCGGCGGCTCCGACCGCCACGCCCACGACCCGCGCCGGTGCAGGAACCCGCCGAACCTGGCCCGTGCCGTACGGCCGAGCTCCTGCAGCGCCGCCACCTGCGCGGGGCCGGCCGGGTCATCCGACAACAACGCGATCTGACTCTCGACCAGGCCGTGCTCGCCGGTCGACAGCGCCCGGCCCGGTGACATCGACTTCGGCAGGTTGCGCGGTGGCAGCCCGGCCAGGCCGTAGTCGGCGGGATCGGCGAGCCTGAGCACCAGGCGGTCCTCGAACAGCGTCGAGATCTGCCCGAGCAGTCCCGACCTGTCGGAGGTGACGACCGCGCGCAGGCCGACCGCGGGCCCCTCCCGGAAGAGTTGCAGCAGCGCGTCGACCAGCCGCCCGTAGTCGTAGTTCTCGAACGCGGCGACGTATCCCTCCCAGCGGTCCACCATCAGCACCAGCCACGGCAACCGCCCGGCCGCGTCGCCGAAGTCGTGCAGAGCCTCGCCCGCGCCGGCGTGCGAACGCGCGGCCGCGCGCGCCTCGGCGAGGGAGGCGTATCCGGCCTCGGCGAGGAGCTGCTGGCGGCGGCCGACCTCCGCGCGCAGGCGCGCGAGCAGTCGCTCGACCCGGTCGAGCTGGTCGCGGGTGACGACCGCGCCGCAGTGCGGCAGGCCGACGAGCGGCAGCAGTGCTCCCGAGCCGCAGTCGACGGCGTGGATGTGCACGTCCTCGGGGGAGGCGGAGGACGCGATCGACCCCGCGATCGTCCGCAGCGCCGTCGACCGGCCGCTGCGCGCCGTCCCCGCGATGAGGAGATGGCCTCCCTGCCGCAGATCGAGGATGAGGGACCGTCTCGCCTGCTCCCAGGGAAGGTCCGTGACCCCGAACGCCAGAGGCGGCACCTCCTGCGAGGCCACCGGGTACGGATGCCCCGGCCGGACCTCCGCGATCGGCTCCGGCAGCTCGTCGAGGGTGACGTGGTCGGTGAGGGGCGGCAGCCACGGGCTGGGCTGGGCGGGGATTCCGCGGCCTGCCTCGCCGAGCGCGTCCACGAGCTGGGCGAGATCGGTGCCCGCCGCCGAGGTCTTGGCCGCGGCGGCCAGGGGATGCCCGAGCGCCTGCCACGGCAGGTCGACCACCCGCACCTCGTCGGCGTCGCGTCCCTCCGCGCTTCCGGGAGCCCGTCCTCCTATCCTCGCGGTCTGCACGGCCACGGCCGATCCCGCTCCCGACCGGATGTAGCAGCGTCCCGGAGTCGTCCGGGAGATGTGCGCGGCCTCGGGGCCGTCGATGACGTCGGCGGACTCGCGGGGGTCGGTGACGCGGAGCGCGATGCGGAGTGAGGTGTTGGCCTGGATGTCGGCGGTCACCACGCCACCGGGCCGCTGGGTGGCGAGGACCAGGTGGATGCCGAGGGAGCGGCCGCGGCGGGCGATGTCCACCAGTCCCTCGACGAAGTCCGGCAGCTCGGACACCAGCGCTGCGAACTCGTCGATGACCAGCACCAGCCGCGGCAGCGGCGGGGGACCCGCGGAGACCTCGGCGTCGGCCTCGTCCGTTCCGGGATCGCCGAAGATGCCGCTGCTCCCCGTCTTGCGTTCCGTCTTGCGCACGCCTCCCGCGCCGAGCACCCAGGTCGAGCCCCTGGACCGGAGCCGGTGGAACTCCTCGATGTCCTTCGCGCCCGCGTCCAGGAGCAGGCGCTCCCTCCTGCGGATCTCCGCGGCGAGCGACGACAGGGCCCGCTGGGTCAGATGGCCGTCGAGGTCGCTCACCATGCCGACGGTGTGCGGGAGCCGTACACACTCCTTGAAGGCGGCGCCGCCCTTGTAGTCGATGAGCACGAACGTCATCTCGTCGGGCCGGTTGACGACGGCCAGCGAGCAGATCAGCGTCTGCAGGAGCTCCGACTTGCCCGCCCCGGTGGTGCCCGCGACCAGGGCATGCGGCCCGTCACGGCTGATGTCGATCTCGTACGGACCTTCCGGGCCCAGCCCGATGAGCGCCCGGGTCGACCGGCCCCACTGCTTGGGAACGTCGAGCGGCCCGAGGAGGTCGAGCAGGCGGACCGACTCGGGCAACGTGGAGGAGGGGTCGTCGCGGCTCACGTCCCGAAGCGGGGCGAGGGCCCTGCCGACACGGTCGGCCCACGACGCGGAGACCTGGTCGGCCCGGATGCCGCCGATGGGATCGAGGCCGCCGCCGCGCAGCCGTACCGTGCCGTCGGAGTCGCAGGTCACGACCGTCGCGCACTCCTCGGGGAGCAGCCGCTGGTCGTCGTCGATCGCGATCGTGTAGACCCCGGCCCTTGGCCCCTGCCGGAGCACCTGCGGCATCGAGGGCAGCCCGCGCAGCACCTTCGCGCCGTCGAGGACCACGAGCACGTCGAAGGGACGCTCGTCGTAGGCCGTGAAGGCGGGGTCGGGCGCGGCTCCCGCCGAGCCGGCGCGGCCGAGTTCCGCCCATCCCGACGGCCCGCCCGTGAGCCGAGGCGGATGCATGGCCGCCTCGAACGGCCCCGCCTTGCCGTCGGCCTCGAGGCGTTCGCCGATCAGCGTGGCGAGCTCCGCCACGCGGTGCGCGGCCGACTCGGGGTCCGCGCCGACCAGGGCGACGGAGTCGGCCGTGAGGGACCCTCCACGGGACGGGCCTTCCGCGGCGCAATGAGGCAGCCAGCGGACCCAGCCCCACTCGTCGTCGCTGTCGTCGTTGGCGGACAACACGACGATGGCGAGGTCACGCGGGCTGTGCAGGGCGGCCGCCTGCCCGACGAGCCAGCGTGCGCAGCCGAGGGCGACCTCCCTCGGGCCCGTGATGCCGGCGACGCCCAGTCGCCGCATCACCAGAGCGACGGGGACGTCGTGACACGTCGGCTGATCGTGCGGCTGCGCGTCGGAGGGAGTTCCGGCCTCCGGCTCGAACTCGAGGTCGGCGGGCAGGTCCGCCAGCCCGACCCGCAGGCGAAGGGCGTCCTGGTCGTGGATCCGCCGCTCCCACAGCCGCCGACGCGGGCCGGTCGCGGTGAGCAGCACCTCGGCGGGATCGGGCGCGCCGCGCCTGCGGGCCCTCTCGTCGTCCCTGACCGCCTTCGCCGTCTCCGCCTCGACGGCGGCGAGCTGTTCCTTGTACGCCTTGATCGCCTGGCGGTGCTTCTTCCTGCCGTGCCTGCGGTCTCCCGCCCACTGGCCAATCATGATCATCGGAGTCATGAGGGCGATGAGCATGAAGTACCAATTGCCGAAGACCACCACCATGACCAGCCCGAACACCGCTGGGAGGAGCGCCGCGAGCAACTGCAGCCTGATGCCCTCCGCCCGTTTGGGCTCGGCGGGGACGACGATCCGCCGGGACGCCTCGGGCTGGTGGAGCCGGGGCGGCCGGTTGTAGGCCAGCCCCCCGTCGGGAAGCGCGTCCAGGTGGGCGTCCGGGGGGTCGACGGGGCCGATGGAAAGGACCGATCCGCCACAGGCGAGCATCGTCCCCTCCCGCCATAGGGTCGGCCCGGAGAGCGGCTCACCCTCCAGGCGCGCGGCCTCCTGGTCGTGGCGGCCCGGTTCGACGGCGATCGAGCCCGGGGTGATCCGGAGCACGAGTGCGTGCTGCGCCATCCTCGGATCCGGTACGGCTATCGCGCACGCGGGATCGCTTCCGATGGTGTGGGCGCCGAGGCCCAGGCGGTGGACGGCGCCGGCTCCCGGGCCGCCGACCACGCGGACCTCGGCCACGCCGTCGGGCTCCTCCGTCAGGGTCGACGGCGCCGCGTGGCCGTCGACGGCGACGAGATCGCCGTCGCGCAGCAGGCCGAAGACCAGGCTGTCGGGGTCGAGCGGCCGCCCGTCCAGCCAGAGCTTCGTCTCCGGGGCCGGTGCCCGCCTGCCCCTGTCGAGGTCGTACGGGGCCCGCGTGCGCGGGAGCCGTACGACGTTGGAGGCGCGAGTGGAGGAGCCGTCGAGTGCGGACGCGAGCCTGGCGACCGTGGTCGCCTCGTCGCCCTCGACCATCACGTCGCGGTGGCCGTGCTCGGTGGCCACGGTGATCGTTATCCGCATGCGCAGACTCCCAGGCGGTGGTTCGGCGACGGCGATCGTGCGGGCGTCCTGGCGGTCGACGGTCGCGGTCGTGACGTCGGGCGGGGAGGTTCTCGTTGAGAGAGTGCCATCCGGAGGCACCGGCGTGAAGATCTCCTGACGGAGAACGGGGATTTTCCGGCGGCTTCCGGCGAGAAACGGTATCCAGGGATCTCGGACTTCTGTGGAGGTTGACCAGAATCGGTAAAGATCAATCCGGCGTGACCGCGATCTCCGTCCACCCTCTCCGCGAACGGACGAGAGGGCGACTGGAGCTGATCGGCACCGGCGGCGGATTCCGTGGCGGACGGCGGAGAGGGCGTCAGGACTCGTTCCGGGATGAGATGGCCGGTTCGTCCTGGCGGCTGCCGCGTGCCGTTCCGTCAATGGACATGAACTCTTCTCACCTCTGTCACATGAATGTCGATAACCGGTCCGTCGCAGGTCATCGGTGGTGTCGCGGGAATCGGTCGCCGTCACCGGAGTCGGGGGAAGCCCGGCGTCCGGCACGAGAACGAAGATCAATGTGATTGATGTGACGAAAGTGAAGAATGTGAAGGTCCCCTATCACGAAATTGCACAATGAGAAAGCGGCTTGCGTGCATAGTTATGGATGGTCGAGCGTTGACAGGGGCATTACTAACCGATAAGCATGGGTCGCCGCTTAGCAGCGACAGGGCGGTCGGAAACCGTCCATAATGTGGTGAATTCGGAGCGACAAGCAAGACCGTAAACAAATTCGAGCGGCCCGAAACAAGGGCTCGATCATCTTTGGGAGCCCCCCACCCATGAGGATCAGCGAGAAGCCTGTCCCTGACGGTCGCGCGCCGGCGCTCAACGGGCTGTCCGGTCCCTCGGCCCGGAAGCTTCCCGTGCCGCCGCGAGAGCGCAAACCCGCACTCGCGGCGCTCGCCGTCTTCCTCATCCTCATCGGGTCCCTGGGCGCCACCCTGCTCGTCATCCGGACCGGCGACCGCGTCTCCGCCGTGCGGATCGTCGAACAGGTGGGAGCGGGGCAGCTCATTCCGGCGAGCGCCATCCAGGAGGTGCAGATCGCCGACACCGGCATCGACTACGTCTCCTGGAAGTTCAGCGATCAGGTCGAGAAGACGTATGCGGCGGTCACGTTGCTGCCCGGGACGTTGCTCACCGACCAGATGGTCACCAAGAGCAGCAGCACGGTCGGTCCGGGCAAGGCGATCGTGGGCCTCGCGCTCAAGGACGGTCAGGTGCCGGTCGGGCTCATCAAGGGTGACGTGGTGCAGGTGATCTACGTGCCGTCCTCCGCCAAGGAGGCCACCAGCAGGGAGCCGGGGAGCACGCCGCAGCGAATCCTGTCCTCCGAGGCCCTGGTCACCCGGGTGGGAGACGCGGAGAGCAGATCGTCGAGCGGCCTGGTCTCGGTCGTCGTCGACGCGACCATCGCGCCGACTGTGGCGCTGTACGCCTCCAGCGGGCAGATCGCCCTCATCGCACTGCCCGGGGCGAAGTGACGTGGCGCTGATCGCACTGGCAGCCGACAAGGGATCGCCCGGCGTGACCACCGCGGCGACGGCGCTCGGCGCCGTCTGGCCCCATCCGGTGCTGCTCGCCGAGTGCGACCCTTCGGGCGGCGACCTGGCCTACCGGCTTCCGGCGCTGGACGGCGGGGTCCTCAACCCCACCCGCGGTCTGCTCAGTCTCGGTGCCGTCGCGCGGCGAGGCCTGAGCCCGGACCAGATCTACGAGCACACGCAGAAACTCGTCGGCGGGCTCGACGTGCTGGCCGGGCTGACCAACGGCGAGCAGGCCTCGGGTCTGACCTGGTTGTGGGGCACACTCGGCCGGGCGCTCGCCGCGGTGCCGGAGGCCGACGTGCTGGCCGACTGCGGACGGCTGGGCCTCCACCCCCAGACGAACGACCTGCTGGCCGCGGCCGACGCGGTCGTGTTGTTCACGCGGGCGAGTCTCGACCACGTCGCCCATCTCAGAGAGCGGCTCACCCTGCTCGACCGGCGCGTGGGCGTGGTCGTGATCGCCGATCCCCGCTCCTACCGGGCCTCGATCGACGAGGTCCGGCGCATCGTCTCGGGCTGGGACATCTCTTTCGTCGCGGGCCTCGCCTACGACCCGAAGGGCGCCGACCTGCTCAGCGGCCAGTGGGGCGGCCGGCTCGACCGCAGCCTCCTGATCCGTACGGCACGCGAGCTGGCCGGTCGCCTGGCCGCCCATGTGACCGCCAACGCGGCCTCCGACCAGGACGCCCCGTTCGTGGATCCCGGTCCTCGCCGGAGCCGTGAGCCGTCGAGCGGAGCGCGGCCATGATCGAT
>NZ_BOOO01000064.1 GCF_016863275.1 Planotetraspora mira | reverse complement strand
TGCTCGCCGGCGGAGCAGGGTTCACGGTCGATGTGACGAAGACCGCGCGTCCTGGCCGCTGGGGCGTGCTCACGTGTAGCGGTCCTCGTCGCCCAGCCGGCGGGCGCTTCCTGATGATGAGACCGTTCGCGGATGTCAGTTCTCGCCCGATTTGATCCACGTGGGGAAGCTGACCTGCGGTGAATCAGATAGGTCTGGAGAGGGCTCCAGCTCGTAGTCCCATTCGATCTGATCTATTTCACCTGACTGATGACGCCAGACGTGGTGCTGGGCGTAGACGCTCATGTTGTTGGTCTGCAGGTAGAGGTCGTCGGTTAGCGAGAGCCGTCGCCGGAGTTCGGCGGCGAAGTCTTCCGAGTCTGGACGGCTGTGATCCTCGCCGGCGTGGAATCGTCGTGCCGCCTCCGTCCAGTAGGGGACGGCAGTATCGCGGCGCATATGACGGTTTCGGGGTAGCGGGTCAGGTGGGTGAGCGTGAGAGCCGGGGCCGAGGCGTGGGCGAGCCTCCGTCTTCTGTCTTCCCACCGTGCGGGGAGTTCGGCGTGTGCGGGGGAAGGGGAGACCACGCTGACGCAGTCGTGCGCCTCGTGGAAGGCGGTGAGGGCCGGGGGAGGGCGTATACCGGCGGGCAAGTCGGCGGTGAAGCCGGGCGGCATCGAGCAGTTTGGGCAGGCTCAAGACCGAACAGGTGGTTCATCAAGCGCATGCTGGCGCTTGACGAAGGTTTGCCGTGACTCGCCATAGGCTGAGGTACGTGCCCCAGACACGGTCATGACCCAAAGGGGGTACATGATGACGGAGCGCGGGCGGGCAGCGATGGCGCGGCCGGAGCGTCAGGAGGACGTGCTGCCCCTGGTGGCGCCAGGCACCGACCTCATCGTGCCGCCGCAGTGCGGCGAGCCGCAGACGCTGATCGACACTCTGGAAACGCACGCGAACGAGCTTGAGGGCGTGCCCACATCGACTACCTGGCCTTCCTGCCATCGATGGGGCTGTTTCATCGCGAACTCCTCGGGTGAGTGGCAGACGACTCCCGGCAAGACGGCACTCAACCAAGATCCGTGTTCTGCCCGAGCATGTCAACGATCGATCATTTTGCCGAGCGCCAGCCCATCAGCGGTGAAGGGGCAGCGCCCGTCCGCCGCGACCACGAACGGATCGGCCCCTGCCACATCCGTCCACGCAGCTGGCAGCGAGAACAGGCCGCCGTCCTCGTCGCGGCAGTAGACCCGGTCCTCACCCCAGTTACGGCGATGAACGACGAACTCAAAATCGCGCCCGGACAGGGGATGGAACGGGTGGGTCACCCGGACACGTCGGTACCGATCGTCGCCATCGGGTGTAGTCGACGGCGTGCTCCAATGCGATCTGCGAGCGGGTCATCGGGACACTGCGCCGGGAACTGCACAACCAACTAGACCTGCCTTAGCACGCAGATCAGTCCGGCCAAAGCAGACTGGAAGCGTTCAGCGTGCCCGTTGCGTGCCCGTAGGGTCGGCAATCAGCAGGGATTCACGGGGACTCCGGTCAGTCGACTCACATATGCCCAGGTCAGCGTTTTCGCAGGTCAGACCGCATCGTGTCGAAAGACTTCCCAAGCTGACAGCCCGGACACTCGGCCGCAGCTGAACTGCACACTCGACCCCATGAACACCAGTCGAAGATCATTGATACGGGCTGCGAACGCATCGTTGCTGGTCGGCGGTGGTTTTCGCGGAATGATGACGCTTTTGACACGGTCTCATGCAGGCGGCCAACCGCTCAGACATGCTGGACGTCGTAGCGGGCATGTGCACAGATCTATCGAGCGCGCCCTCTCGCCATCACATGAGCAGGACGCGCCTTCACCGCCGCTCTCTCCTGGCGGCGGCCTCCGGTGTGCTGGCCCTCGGCCTGCTCGCCGGCTGCGGGGGGACCGACCCGGCTGCCCCCGCGAAGACCACCGCCCCGGCCGCAGCCGACGCCGGCCCGACAACCTCTCCGTCGAGCACCGGCCTGGAGGCGCTCTCCGCCGCCGAGATCGTCAAGCAGTCGCGTGAGGCCTTGGCCTCCGCCGGCTCCCTCCACCTCCACGGCACCTTCACCGCTGACGGCCAGGACTTCGACATGGATACGGCCATGGTGCGCGGGAAGGGCGGCACCGGCCACATCTCGATGTCCGACAGTGGCCGCATGGAGATGACGGTTATCGGCAAGGACGTTTACATCTCGGGCGACAAGGTGTTCTACGAGAGGACGATGGGCAAGGACACCGCGAGCCTGATGAAAGGCAAATACATCAAGACGCTCACGACGGCGAAGGGCGTCGGCGACTTCTCAGGGTTCGTCGACTTCGACAAGATGCTCGATCAGGTGATACCGGATGCCGACAGCCTGAAGGTGGCCGCCCCTACGGACATCCGCGGTGTGTCGGCCATGACCCTTCAAGCTGCCGACGGAGACAAGGTGTGGGTGGCGGCGGAGGGCGAGCCGTACATCCTTCGCATCGGCAGCGGCACCGACGACTCGGCGTTCCTCGACTTCCTCGACTACGGCAAGAAGGTCACGCTGACGCCGCCGCCGGCGGGCAAGATCGTCGACATCTCCAAGGCGGGGTGACCGTTTCGCCGGCTTCTCATGGTTGCCCGTGAACGATCTGGGCCCGTCTCCCTGCCGGGAAGGCGGGCCCTCCACGTCCGCAATCTCAAGAGCCGGCGATGCCGGCGCGGGTACGGTCAGACAGTGATGGCGATCTTGTCGACCGGGTGGCCATGCTCGCCAGCCTCGTGCGCGGCAGCATCTCCTGACGCCTCTCGGGTCGCCCGACATCAGAAGCGTGATTGGCTGAGCGCCCAAAGGGGAGCCAAGTCGAGAGCCACACGCGGTGAACCAGCGTGAACGGGTCTGGACTCAGTTGCCCGGCCTGACCTCGCATCCGGATCAGCGTGAACTGATCGACAGGGGAAGAGTCTGGTTCGAGTCCTCTGGCGATAAGCCCGGCAGCTCTCTGCGGAGGCTCTGGGCCCGATCCAATCTCAAGAGGCTGATCGCCGAGCTTGCCCTGGGGTGTCGACGACCGCGCCTACGAAGCGACCCACGGCGCCCCGCGAGCGACGCCGCGACCATGGCGGCCGGTCCGACGGCCCGGCCCCGTCGTCGCCCGGGCGGGCCCGGCGTGGAGATCCTTCATTGACCCCAACGTATGTCCCCCGGAACCGCCCACGCCCGTCTCGCGGCGGAGGAGCCCGCCGAATCCCCTCGAGGAGGTCTGGTTCCGCTAGCCGCAGTAGACGGTGACCACGGCCCAGCCCATGACATAGTCGTCGTCGTGCTGGAACGTGTAGCTGTCGGTGTGCAGCCCCTCCTGGCGATCGGTCACGACGGTGCCGTCACCATGGCTCTCGGTGGACCGGAGGACCAGGGTGTGGTTCTCGGTGGGGCACGCCGAGGCGAGCGTCGCCTCACCGTGGAGCGGCAGAAACGAACGGGTCGAGAGGCCGTACTCCTGAGGCTTTCCGTGGTTCACGTTGGAGCATGTGATCGTCAGGTTGTACGACAGGACCACATCGTGATGCGACTTCCCCGCCTCCAGTAGCGTCTGGGTGTTGCGGATGTTCATCCGCACCGAGCGTCCGTCGTCGGTCGTGTAGATGTTGTCGTAGCGGCCGAACTTGTGATCGCTCGAGTTCCCGGTGGCGGCCGAGCCGCCGGCACTGACGACGTAGGGCGCGGTCGAGGGACACTTCTGGAGCAGGTACCCCTCGGTCTGCGGGTACAGGCTCTTGCCCTGCGTCAGGACGACCGTGACCTCTCCGGTGTCGGCGACGGCCTGAACCGCCGGGAGGAACGGGGTGATTCCGGTGACAGCGGCGGCGGTGGCGAGCGCGGCCAGACGTGACATACGCATGACGGTTTCTCTCCTCTGAGATCGGCAAGCGGGTTTCCGCTTGTGCCGACGACAGTAGGAAGACCCTCTTGGAGTCCGCTGAAGAGCCGCTTGTGTCCGCTTCGCCGCGTCCTGCACGACAGGCTCAGCTGTGGGTGGCGTAGTGGTTTCGCTCCTGTCCGCGCCGGCTGCCATCGCCGTCGACGCGGTCTCGTTCTTGCTCGCCGGCCTATGCAAGGCCCGTATCCGCGCGCCCCAGGAGCGGGGGTCGTCCCCGCGGAGCGGCGGCAACGTCACCTCGGCGCCGGCACCGTCGAGGGAGTGCGCGTGGTCTTCGCTCATCCGAACAGGCGCGCTGTGACGCTCGCGGCTACCGTCGGTGCACTCGCCGGCCAGATCCAGAACGTCGTCTTGGTGCTCTACCTGGGTTGAGACCTCAACTTGACGCCGGCCCTGATCGGCGCGTGGTAGGTCACGACCGTCGCGCCCGTGCCACTCGCTCCTCCCAGTCGGGGACGGCCTCCTCCAGGGAAACCAACTCGCCCACCCCACGAGCCGCCTCCTGCGCGCGCTGCCCATAGGAGGGATCGGCGAACGCGATCGAGTTCTGCCACCACAGATTGAGAAGTTCGGGTGGCCGGTGGTACTCACCCGGCTCCTGGGCCGCCTCCCACGCCTCTCGATACCGCGCGAGAAAAACCGGCCGCCACCTCTCCGGCAGCGCCTGGAGCATCGCCTGCGGATCGAATCGAGGAGCATGAACCGGCTGCGCGCTCATGGCTTCACCGCCGCAGGCCGTCACGCTCCGGCGGATTCACGGACGGAGCCAGGCGTGGGGCGGCGGACGCGGGGGACGGGCTGGCCGCGACGGGCGGCCTCGGCCTTCAGGCGCTTCCTGAGCATTCTGCCCTGGCCGAGGAACGAGCGGTTCCGCTCGCGGCGGTTCCCGGAGAGACTCCAGTCGTTCAGGGCCCGCTCGACCCGCACGCTCAGCCGGTCGCCCTCTCCGGTCGCGGTCCCGACGAGCACCACGTTCTCCTGCCACTCCATGGCCGGGCCGTGGCGGTGGAAGGTCAGGCACACCGGCCCCTCGGCCGCCTGGACGCCCGCGGGCAGCCGCAGGTCGAAGCCGGCCTCGGTGCGTACGGCGGAGCGGGTGCGCACGGCCAGCGGCATGCCGTCGGCGACCATGGTGACGACGGACTCGCCCAGACGTGCCGCGCGGTCGGCGAAGGGCCGCCAGTCCGCCGGCGGGGCCAACCGGCTCGGCAGCCGGGGGCCCGTGGGGGCGGGATCGGAGGCGGGGACCGCGACGTCCCCCGGGCCCGTCCAGATCTCGGGCGTCCTGGACAGGTCGCCCTCGGGCCACCAGACGATCCTCTCGGGGGTGACCTCCACCCAGATGCGGGCGAAATACCACCCCAGCCGCTTCACCAGGAACCACGGCATCTCGGCGAACCCGGCACCGGTCTTGGCGAGCGACTCGCGGACGTACCGGTCGGTGTTGGCCTGCAGATCCGCGTCGTGTACGGTCGCCCGGCCCTGTACGAGGACGATGGGTGCCCGGTCCAGTTCGGTGCCCTCGGCGCTGGAGTAGAGCAGCGCGACGCGCGGGTCGCGCCGGGCGCGCTCGGCCTTGTCGGGGTAGGTGAGCCCGGTGCTCACGTCGAGCGTGCCGCCCGCGCCGACGTACGGCGTGACGGCCCAGGTGACGGGCCGGCCGTCCCGGGTGAGCGAGGCGTACTCGCAGACCATGGCGCGGTCGAAAATCTCGGCCGCCTCGCGCGGCCACGTGGTCGATGCGGATGTGGTCATCACGACTCCAAGAGAGCGTTTGCGGGGGCGGTGGCGCCGTACAGGCGGGTGAAGCGCCGCCGGTAGGCCGGCCACCAGAACAGGCGGAACATGAGCCGGGCCACGACGGGCAGGTCGGCGTACGACGCCGCGAGCAGGTCGGCGTCCGCACTCGAGGCGAGCCAGCCGAAGATGACGGGGACCCGGCGGCGGCCGAAGTCGTCCATCGCCTGGCGCTTGTCGGCCTCGACGTCGTCGAGAGTGAGGTGGCGGAGCATGAGCGGCACGGCAATCCGCTCCTCGTGGTCGAGGTGCTCGTTGACGAGCTCGTGCAGCCGCCGCAGGGTGGGCGCGCGCACGGCCAGGGGCACCCCGCGATCGGAGGCGGCCGCGATGAGCGGGTCGAGCACGGAGTGCTCGGACTCCAGCTCGGCCAGCACGTCCGCCGCCTCCGGGGCGCGGCCGACGAGCGTGGGCCACAGGCCGGCGTCCTCGTGCGAGTGGTGGGCGTGCAGCATGTCCAGCACGAGCGCGAGCTGCTCCTCCAGCAGCTCCTCGTGCGCGTCGTCACGCGGGTTCGCGCACGCCTCGGCCAGGCGGCCGAACTCGGTGCGGAAACCGGCGTGCATCATCAGGAAGCCGGTCAGGTGTTCTGGTGTGATCATCAGTCTGTTCCCTCACGTGTCGGAAACAGAGTGCGCGACCCGCCTCTACGTGCACTTGTCGAGGGCTTGTCGGGCCCTTGCCAGCCAGTAGCCCGCGCCCGCCTGCTCCAGCAGGCGCACCGCCTCCCGCAGGTGGGCCCGTGCCCCCTCGCGGTCCCCGAGCGCCAGCAGCGCCTCCCCCATGTGGCCGTCGTACGCCCCGTCGACGGTGGTGCACGTGCCGTTCACGTGCAGCAGCCCGACGAAGGGACGGAACGCGTCGTAGACCTCCCGCGCGACGTCCAGTTCGCCGAGCCGGATCGCCGCGTGTAACCGGGACATGGTGGTCATCGCCCAGTTGTAGTCGCGCGGCGGCAGAGGGGTCTCATGCAGAAGCCGCCGGGCGCGCTCGTGCTCGCCCAGGTCCGCCAGCGCGTACGCCAGGACATAGGCGAGCCCTGCCAGGCCGGTACGCCGGAACATCTCCTCGATCCATGCCGCCTCCTCGCCGAGGCGGTCCTCGTGGATGAGCGTCTCGGCCCGTACGGCGAGCATGCTCACCTCGAAGTATGCGAGATCGGCGAACGACAGCGTCGCCCTGACGAGCTCGAAGTGGCGGGCCGGTTCCGGCACGCCCTGGAACAGGTCGAGCCCCACATGCGCCACCGCCGCCTGCAGCGCCAGCGTGGGATTGTGCAGGTCGCGCAGCAGCGTGTCGATCTCCGTCAGCAGCGCGCGGGCCTGCGGCACCCTGCCGTGCTCCACGAGATGAACGACGAGGTGAAGCTGCGCGATCACCCTGAGCTGGGACGACAGGTCCGGCTCGGCCAGCAGGCGCCACGCGGTCTCGGCGCGCTGCTCGATGAAGTCCTGTCCCTGCATGGCGAGCAGTCGCAGGTGGAGCACGCGCCGCAGCAGGGCGGGGTCGCCCAGGCGCTCGGCCGCCACCACGGCCTGCGACGAGACCGGGTCGACCTCGTCCTCGCGACCGGTCTGGGCGAGCACGACGGCCCGGACGGCCTGTGCCGTCGCCCAGGCCGGTGTGGAGGGCGGCAGCTCTCGCACGGCCCGGTCCATCGAGTCCCGCACGGCAGCCACGTCCAGGCCGTACCGGAAGGGCACCCAGACGCCGTGTCCCATCGCGATGTCGGCGGCCCTGACGGCCTTGTCCAGGTCGGCGCCGGCCATGGCGAGCGCCTGCTCGACCGCCTCGTAGCCCTCGTCGAACCGCCCGGCGGCGTAGCGGCTCTCGGCCAGCGCGACGGCGAGCTCGAACCGCTCGGCCGCGCCGGCCCCGGCCAGCTCGGCCGCCGCCAGCGCCTCCTGCCACGACACGGCCGCGTCGTCGGGCGCGTGCCGCCGCAGGGCCGCCCGCGCGGCGCGGGCGGAGTAGCCCATCGCCATGCGGGCGGGCTCCGCGCCCAGCTCCGCCGCCGCCAGCCAGTGCCGCGCGATCACCGCCGCGCGGTCGTCCCGGTCCCCGTGGACGCGGGTGAGGACGCCGGCGACCTGCTCGTGCACACGCGCCCGCCACAGCCGCGACCGGTGCGACAGCAACGCGTCGGTCACCAGGGCGTGCGCGAACTCGTAAACGCCCAGCCGGTACGACGACTCCCGGATCAGCCCCGCGTCGAGGGCCCTGTCGAGCGGCGGCAGCAGGTCGCCGACCGTGCCGCCGGCGACCTGGGCCAGGACGCCCGCCTCGAACTCGTCGCCGATCACGGCGGCGAGCTCCAGCACGCGGGCCGCCTCCTCGCCCAGGCCCGCCACCCGGTGCAGCACGACGTCCAGCACGCCCTGCGGCAGCTCCTCGCCCGCCCGGGCCAGCTCCGCGAGGAAGAACGGGTTGCCGGCGGTGCGCCCGCGCAGCTCCTCGGCCTTGCGGCTGCCCGGGTCGCGGCCGGACAACTCGCGGACGAGCGCGCGGACCTCCTCGGTGGCGAGCCCGTCGAGCCCGAGCCTGCGCGCGCCGAGCCGCGACAGCGCCGACAGCGTGCCGGTGAGCGCCGACGCCTCGTGCCGCCGGAAGGTCGCCACCAGCAGCAGGCCCGGCCGGGCGGTGGACGCCACGTGGACCAGCAGCCGCAGCGTCGCGTCGTCGGCCGCGTGGATGTCCTCCAGCACGACAATCACCGGGCCGGCGCCGGCCAGGAACGTGCCGACCGCCTCGAAGAACCGCAGCCGCGCCCCCTGCGCATCGGACGCCGGGATCGCCTCCGGCCCGCCCGACAGGAACGTGCCCACCTCGTCGGGCAGGGCGGCCTCCGGAGCCGCGGCGGCGAGGTTGCGCAGGACTCGTTCCCAGGGCCACAGGGCGGGCGCGGTCTCGTGGTCGGGACTCGACCCCCAGCCGACCGGCACGTCGGCGGTCGCGCGGAACCGCTTCAGCAGGCTCGTCTTGCCGACGCCCGGCTCGCCGTCCACCAGCACGACCTGCCCGGCGGCGGACGACGCCCTCGCCGCCTCGTTCAGGAACTCCAGCGTGCTCTCGCGGCCGACGAAGACGGGCTGGTCCGCCGCGGACTCGGGAGCCCTGCGTGCCGTCGTCTGTTTCGGCGTCCGCGTCGGAGGCGTCTGCGGGGGTGACGGCATGGCGGGCCGCTCCGGCGGGAGCAGCGTGGCGTCCTGGCGCAGCACCGCGCCTTCGAGCTCCCGCAGCCGCGGCCCGGGGTCGATGCCCAGCTCCCCGGCGAGCACCTCCCGCACCCTGCGCAGGCATTCGAGGGCCGCCGCCTGCCGGCCCGCCCGGTAGTGGGCCAGCACCAGCAGTTCCCAGGCACGCTCCCGCAGGGGGTGTTCGCGGACGAACGGGTCCAGCCGCGCGACCACGTCCGTGTGGCGGCCCAGCTCCAGCAGGGCCGCGGCCAGCCCCTCCACCGCGTCCAGCCGCACCTGTTCCAGACGGCCGATCTCCGGCTGCGCCCACTCCTCGGAACGCACGTCCGCGTACGGGTCACCCCGCCACAGGTCGAGCGCCTCGGCGAGGGCGGACGCCGCCTCCTCGTGCCGTCCCTCGGCCAGATGGCCGAATCCGGCCGACATGAGCGTCTCGAAGTCCCTCGTGTCGAGGCCGAGCCCGCCGGTCATCAGGCCGTACCCGTCGGCAGCGGTGACCAGGACGGTCGGGGTCGCGCCGGGCCGCCGGTCGGGCTCCAGCCGCCGGCGCAGGTTGGAGACGTACACCTGCAGGCTCCCCTGGGCTCTGGCCGGCGGGTTGCCGGACCACAGGCGGTCGGCCAGGAGGTCCGCGGGGAGCACGCGGTCGGCGTGCATCGCGAGGAGGGCCAGGAGGGCTCGCTCCTTCGGCGGTCCGGCCGGTACGGCCTGCCCGGCCACGATGAGTTCCACGGGTCCGAGGACTTTCAGCCGCACAGGACCAATGGTAGGGAGGCGCCTTCAACCGGTCCAGTTGTCACATTTCCGGAGCCGTCCGGCGTTCCAGCACCACGACTGGCGTTGCCCACCAGCGCCCTGCTGGTTACGCAGGTGGTGTGCGTGGACGACTTCGCTCTGAGACCGGCACCGTTACGCGACGCTGCTGATCTACGCGACCACCCGTCGCCGTATCACATACATGGTTGCCCTCATTGCCTGCGGTTCGTGCCTCGCTGCGCGGGTTCTCTGTGAGGAGGAACGGGGGCGGCAGAGGATGCGGTGCGTCTAACAATGGCGGACAGGTCGACCCGGGTGTCGGACACCGCTGTACGGGATGCGAGCCATTCCAGGTGTTCGCGGGTGCCTGGACGCTGTTGTGCAGTCCGTCGTGTGAATGCCGCAGGGTCCCGGCGCAGCTCCAGGAGGTTGATGTCCTGCCAGAGCGCTGGCCTCAGGTCAGGATCGGCAGCTAGTAGTGCAGCCTCGCTGAGGGCCCACGATGTGCGAGTCTTTGGCCGGTTCAACTCCTTGTACTCCGCCAGCGCGCCTCCCACTTCTGCCGCCATTGACGGGTTGCGGCCTGCGCGCGTGGCTCACGTCTCGTCGGTCTCGTCGGGCGATGACCATCAGTGCTTCGAAGGCGTCGAGCGTTGCCTGGATGAGGGGCGCCATGTCGGTCGGGGTCGGTGCGATCGCGTCGAGCGTCATGGACGGTGCGGCGTTCTGAGGAGCCGGAGTCCAGAGCGGATTGGCGTACAGAAGTCGCCCCAGGCCCACCGTTACGAGTGTGAGGTGTTGCTGACGTAGAGAGGGGTTGGCGGGCCTTGGCGCGAGGTATCCCTGCCAGGCTCGGCGCACCGCTTTCCACTCGGCGTGTGCCTGCTCCATGCTGTCGGTCGAGCCCCGCAGGGCCTTGCTCAAGTCGGATTTGAGATCAGTCAGGTCGCAGGCCCGGCGAGTGAGCTGGGTGAGGATCCTGGCGGAGATGTGCGTGATGATCGAGCAGGCGAGAGCCGTGCGTTGCCATCCCCATGGGCCGGACTCGCTCTCTCGGTGGCACAGGGTTCGTAGGGCCTCGGGGCTGGTGGCGATCCCTGCTCGTAGCTCGGTCGGAGGTTGCGGTGTGCTTGCGGTACGTAACGCCGCCGCTGCCGGGCGTCTGCGCCGTCCACGTTGGACGGCGCCGACGTGCGGTCAGGGTGTGGCCAGCGCTTCGGTCGGGGACAGCCGCGCCGCGCGGATCGCCGGGTAGAGCCCGGCGACGCCACCGATGAGCACGGTGGCGGCGAGTCCGCCCGCGGTCGCCCAGGCCGGTACGACTGCCGGCCAGCTCTGGTACGCGGCGTATCCGGTGGTGACGGCGATGCCGAGCAGTACTCCGCCGACGCCGCCAAGTGTGGACAGCAGGAGCGACTCGGCGAGGAACTGGAGCCGGATCTGTCCTCGGGTGGCGCCGAGCGAACGGCGTAGCCCGATCTCGGCTCGGCGCTCCAGCACCGAGATCACCATCGTGTTGGCCACCCCGACGCCGCCCACCAGCAGCGCCACCGCGCCCAGGCCGAGCAGCAACCCGTTCAGGGTGACGTCTGCCGCTCGGCTTGCGGCTAACACGTCCGAGGGGCGGGACACGCTGACGTCGCCCGGTGTCTGCGGGTTGGCGGTGGCGGCCAGGACGCTGTGGACCGCCTCGACCTGGCTGTCCCGCGACCTGGTGTAGACGGTGGTCGCCCGCCCGTCGAAGCGGAACAGGTCGGTGGCGATGTCCCAGCCGATCAGGACGGCCGTGTCGAGTTCGGGCGCGAGCGGGACCGGGTTGAGCACGCCGATCACGGTGAACCGTTCGCCGCCGACCAGGATCTCCGTCTGCGGGCTGGGCCGGCCGATGCCGAGCCGCTCGGCCGTGTCGGCGCCGATCACCGCCGCGGGGTACCGGCCGGTGACGTCGTTCAGCCAGACGCCGCTGCGCAGAGTTGCGCCGACGGCCCGCGGCAGGCTCAAACGGGCGGCCGACACGGTCAGCCCGTTGGTCTCCACCTTGGGGATCTTGTCCGAGCGGTACACCTTGGCGTCGCGGATCGTCCCCGTAGCCGCGACGGCGGTGACCGGGCCGATCCGCGCAATCATCGCCTCGGCCTCGGCGGGCAGCTTCGCGTCCTGGCCATTGAGGTTCTGCCCGGGCGAGACGGTGAGCAGGTTGGTGCCGAGTGCGGCGAGCTGACGGTTGAGTTGTTCGTGGGAGGAGGACGAGATGCCCACCACGGCGACCATCGCGGCGATGCCGATCGCGATACCCAGCGCGGACAGCAGCGCCCGGGTCGGCCGGGCGCGCAACCCGGCCGCGCCAACCCGGGCCACGTCACGTGGGGCCAGGTGGGCGGGCGTGAGCCGGGGGCGGGTTTGTGGCGCGGTCATCACTCGGCCACCCCCGCAACCTGCGGCGTGGTGACGCCGTCGCCGACCAGCCGGCCATCGCGCATGTGCACGTGCCGGTCGAGGCCGGCGGCGACCTCACGGTCGTGCGTGATGACCACGACCGTGGTACCGGCGGCGTGCAGCTCCCGCAGCACCGCCATGACGCCGTGGCCGGAAACGGAGTCGAGGTTGCCGGTCGGCTCGTCGGCGAGCAGCAGCGCGGGATCGCCGATCACCGCCCGGGCGATGGCCACGCGCTGCTTCTCGCCACCGGACAGCTCGTGCGGCTCGTGGTCGAGCCGGTGTCCGAGTCCGACCCGCTCCAGCGTCGCCTCGGCCCGCCGCCTCCGCTCGGCCAGGCCGACCCCGGCATAGAGCAGGCCGTCGGCCACGTTGTCCAGCGCCGGCAGGCCGGTGGCCAGGTGGAACTGCTGGAACACGAAGCCGATCCGGCTCGCGCGCAGGGCCGACAGCTGCCGGTCGGACAACCGCGACACGTCGTACCCGTCGACGACCACCCGGCCGGAGGTGGGCCGGTCGAGCGTGCCCAGCATGTGCAGCATGGTGGACTTGCCCGAGCCGGACGGGCCAACGACCGCGACCAGTTCGCCGGCGCCGATGCTCAGGGTGACGCCGGCGAGCGCGTGCACGTCACCGGGGTACACCTTCGTCACGTCGGTCAGTTCGATCATTGCGGCATCCCCACGGTCATGCCCTCGTTCAGCCCGTCGCCGGTGATCTCGACCCGGCCGTTCGCGAACAGGCCGGTCTCCACCTTGATGTAGTGCGTGGTGGATCCCTCGACGACCTCGACGCCGTAGCCGCCCTCGGCCAGCGCCACCAGCGCCCCGACGGGCACGGTGAGCACGTTCTTGCGCTCGGCCGCGGTGAAGACCACGTTGACCACGGCCGCCTCGATCCCCACGGCAGCCTTGGGGTCGGCCAGCGAGACGACGGTCTCGATCCAGGTCTCCGCCTCGCTGCCCGCGTCGGTCGGCTGCTCGACCACCGTGTAGACGCGGTCCACCCGGCCGGTCACCTTCTTGCCGCCGGGCATCTGGACCTGCACCTTCACGCCTTTGCGGGCCAGTCGCTGTTTGGACACCTCGAGCCGGGCCGTCACCTGGCGGCCGGTCCCGGTGTACTGCAACACCTTTTGCCCGCCGCCGGTGGACTGGTTCACCCCGGTCGTGACACTGTCGACCCGGATCGCGCCCGGCGCGAACAGCACTCGTCCCTGCTCGACCTGACCGGTCTGCGACAGGCGCAGATCCTTCTGCCAGCGCTTCACCGCGGTCGCGGTCAGTGCCGTGTACGTGTTGTCCACCGTGAATCCGCCGTAGCCGAGGGCCTTCAGGTTCTCTTCAAGCTGCCGTACGTCCGCGCCGGTGACCCCCGGGGCGAGCGTCCGGTACGCGGCCACGGCGCCGTACATCAGCACCACCGGCCGGTTGTCCACCCGGTAGATCGGCCGGCCCCGGCGGACGACGTCACCCGCCAGCGGCACCTTGGTGACGACACCCGCGATCCGACCGGCCAGCGTGGTCTCGGCGTTGTAGCCGAGATCCCCTGGCACCTCGTCGGTGTCCAACATCGTCTGCCGAGTGACCTGCGCGGTGCCCGGCGGCAGGTCCGCCGCGGTCGGCGTGTCCGTGCCATCGCCGCCGAACCCGACCGCGGCCACGGTCGCCGCCCCCGCAGCGAGCACGACCGTACCGACCACAGCGCCGGCGCGGCCACGCCGGCGCGCTCCAGAGCGGCTGGTCATCTCGGCGTCGCTTCCGCGCTCGGGCGGTACGACCGGATGTACTCCCTGCAAAAGGCTTTCGCCTGGTCGTACTGCGGATCCTTGCGGACCTGCTCGGAGACGTCGACATGAGCTTCGGCGTCAGGGTCCGGGAAGTTCTCCACCCCGTGCTCCCGCATGCACCGCGACTCCTCGCGGGCCAACTCCGCCTTCACCGCGGCCAAGCCGGCGGGCATGACGGGCTCATACTGCTTGCACGCCTCTTGCGCCCTGGCCCCCACGTCCGGGCCCAGCGCGTCCTTGTCGAACCCACCCCCCATCCGGACGTCGCCGTTGACGACCTGCGGGTCGGACATCGGTACGCCGTGCTCCCGCATGCACCGCGTGTACCTGATTGCCTGCTCCAACTCGCTGAGGCTCGGCGTCGCACTCGGTGCGGCGGAGCCGCCCACCGAGGCCACGCCCCTGCCGTCGTCCGATGTCGAACAGGCGGCCGCCGTGACCAGCAAAAGTGGTAATAGGCAGCCGACCAGGAATCTCTTTCTCATCAGCGATCTCCTTTGGTCCGATGGGTCCAGTGGAGCAGCGAGCCCGCAACGGCACCGTCACAGCGCTTGTAACGCCGGTGTAATGCTCGATTGCCGACGACGTGGTCGTGCTCGACCGAGACCTGCCGCTCGTCCACGGCGACCATGTGTGCACCGCGTTGGCCTCGGGCGTCGGTGTCCAGCCAGCATCGTCTGCCGGGTCGTCATCACCGTGTGGCTCCAGGGCTCGGCGCGCGCGACGCAAACTCCGCATCCGTCTGCGCGCGGCACGTCTCCCTCGCGTCCATGAAGTCCGGGTCGGCCCCGACCTCCGAGGGGACCCGGGTGCCGTCGGGCCCCGGGTCGGGGTAGTTCTCCACCCCGTGCTCCCGCATGCAGCGCGCTTCCTGGCGCGCCAGCTCGTTCTTCAGATCCATCACGGGGCCGACCTCCTGAGCGGGGCGGTACTGCTTGCACGCGTCCTCCGCCGGGAACAGTTTGTCTCTGGCGGCCCCCTTGTCGGCGTGCCCTTGTCTGACGGTGTCGCCGTCGACCTCCGGGTCCGTCATCGGCACGCCGTGCTCCCGCATGCACTGCGAAAATCTGGTCAGTAGATCGAGCCGGCTGAGGCTCGGCGTAGCGCTCGGTGCGGCGGTGCCGCCCACCGAGGCCACGCCCCTGCCGTCGTCCGATGTCGAACAGGCGGCCGCCGTGACCAGCCCCAGTGGTAACAGGCAGCCGACCAGGAATCTCTTTCTCATCGGCGATCTCCTCTGATTCGGTAGGCCCAGTGGAGCAGCGGGCCCGCAACGGCACCGTCACAGCGCCTGTAACGCCGGTGTAATGCCCCATTGCCGAAACTGCTGGAGCAGGGAGGATTGTCAGGGTGCGAGTGCTGCTGATCGAGGACGAGTTGCTGCTGGCCGAACAGGTCGCCGACGGGCTACGGGACCGGGGTCTCGCGGTCGACCTCGCGACCGACGGCCTCGACGGCCTGCACAAGGCCGCCGCGAACCGGTACGACGTGGTCGTGCTCGACCGGGACCTGCCGCTCGTCCACGGCGACCAGGTGTGCATCGCACTGACCGGGGGCGGCAACGACGCCCGGATCCTCATGCTCACCGCGGCAGGGGAGGCGGCGGACCGGGTCGCCGGCCTGATGCTCGGCGCCGACGACTACCTGCCCAAGCCATTCGTCTTCGACGAGTTGGTGCTGCGGATCCGCGCGCTGGCGCGCCGGGCCAACAACGCGCCGCGGGTGCTCCAGCGTGCCGGCCTGACCTTCGACACCGCTCGGCGCGTCGTCACCCGCGACGGCCGCGTCATCCCGCTGACCACGAAGGAGCTGGCCGTGCTGGAGGTCCTGATGGGCGCCGACGGCGCCGTCGTCAGTGCTGAGGACCTGCTGGAACGGGTGTGGGACGAGCACGCGGACCCGTTCACCGGCACCGTCCGGGTCACCATGGCCCGGCTGCGCCGCAAGCTGGGCGACCCGCCGCTGATCCAGACCGTCGTCGGCGCGGGGTACCGGCTATGAGGCCGCGGTGGAAGCACCCGTCGATCCGGCTGCGGCTGACCCTCGTGTATGCGGTCGTGCTCGTGGCGACCTGCGCGGCGCTCCTCGCGCTGAACTACGCGCTGCTGTACCAGAGCCTCTACAGGAACATCCATGGCCCGACCCCGGATGAGGTGAAAGCGGCTTTCATCGATCAGCCCGGAAGCGATCCGAAGGTCGTGGCAATGCACCGCGATGATGCCGAGATTGCCCGGTTGCGCGCCGACACGCTCCTCAACACCGCCGGAACCTCGGCGATCGCGCTGGGGATCACTGCGATGGTGGGGCTAGGTGTCTCCTGGGTCGTCGCCGGCCGCATGCTCCGGCCGCTGCGGACACTCACCGCCGCCACCCGGCGGATCTCGCAGGACCGGCTGCACGAGCGTGTCGCGCTCACCGGGCCGCGCGACGAGCTCAAGGAACTGGCCGACACCTTCGACGAGATGGTGGCCAGGTTGGAAGCCTCCTTCAGCAGCCAGCGAAGATTCGTCGCCGACGCCTCGCACGAGCTGCGTACCCCGCTCGCGATCGTCCGTACCGGCGCCGAAGTGCTGCTGGCCAAGCGGGAAAGCACGCACGAACAGTGGGAGGCCATGGCACGCCGCGTGTTGGCCGCTAACGGCCGGGCCGAACGCCTGCTGGACGGCCTGCTGGCACTGGCCCGCAGCGACAGCGGCGTCATCGCCCACGAGGCACACGATCTGGCTGTGGCCGCGGCCGGTGCGCTGAGCGAGGCGGACGACGAGGCCGAGGCCGCTGGCCTGTCCGTGACCACCGACCTGCGCCCCGCCCTGGTCGTCGGCGACCCGGTCCTGCTCGATCGCCTGGTGCGCAACCTGGTGGACAACGCGATCCGGCACAACCATCCGGGCGGTTGGATCCAGGTGGACACCGGTGGCCGCGACGGGGAGGCGGTCGTCACGGTACGCAACAGCGGTGAAGCCATCGCCCCGGCGGAGGTCGACCGGCTGTTCGAGCCGTTCCAGCGGCTGAAGTCCGACCGCACCGCGGGCGCCAGATCGACCGGTCTGGGCCTCGCCATCGTCAGGTCCATTGTGGACGCGCACGATGGCACGGTCGCGGCGGCACCGAACGCCGAGGGCGGACTGGCCGTCACCGTCACCCTGCCGGCAGGAGACGCCCTCCCCGCGCCTACTGAGCCGAGCGATCAGATACCGACACAGTGGCCGGACAAATGACTCGTGCACTTGATCAACGTGCTATTCATGGCATCGGATCGGGGTATTTGTTGATGTACCGCCACCGGTGACCAACGAACGATGCTGAGGCAAGGCGTGGCCCCGAGGGGTGCCGCTGGATTGCGCGTGTGGATTATCGCGGCGGTGTGCCGTCGCCGTCGCCCGGTGCGAAGATCAGGGCATCGGGATACCTCGATCCCGGAATCTCGAAGCGTACTGTCATGCCGCGATCCGCGCTCTCGTGCCGATGAGCGGAAGTTCTGGCTGGCGGTGGTGTTGCGCCGACCGCGATAGTGAGATGGTGCCGAACCTCGACTTCTACGCTGCTGACGACGATTGGTTATCGGTCCTCGAGACAGTGTTCGATCTCGGCTTGTTCCGTGTCTTCGAATCCGACTCGGAACCGGACTGCGAACTGCGGGAGTTCCAAGCCGCCCCAGACGTTCCCGACGGTCCACGGGGACGACACCTGGCGTTGTTCGTCGTCGGGTCGGGGCCGGATCCCATGGCCAGGCGAATCGACCTGCTTCCGGGAGCGCTTGGAGATGCAGCCTTCCGGTACTGCTGCGAAGGCTGGGGCCTCATTCAGCTCTACTACGGCGGATCGGTCGGGACACAGGAACTGCGATGGAGCCATACGAACCACAACACGGAAAAGCGTGCCTCGGCGTGGGCGACAACCCTGCAGCGACTCGGTGATCCCGCTGAGTGGAATTGGGCAGCGGTCACAAGCGCCTCCGGCAGACTCAATCGGGTCATTCGCCGGATGGCAGTGAGCAAGATGCCTTTCTTCATGTCGGATAGATCAGCGGGTCAGCTAGACGACCTTGAGGTGGGGACCATTTGGGGACCGTCTGACCGTCAGATGGGCACTCAGGGCATCACCGGCGTCGGCGATCGAGCCGCCCAGGCTGACT
>NZ_BOOO01000063.1 GCF_016863275.1 Planotetraspora mira | reverse complement strand
CAACAAAGACAGCACCGCCTCTGTGAGAACTTTCTGTACGTCTTCAAGGCGGCCCTAACCGGGCCGCACGCGCCGCCGTCACGGCGGACGCCGCCGCCTCCCGCTGGCCGACGTGGCCTGCGCTCGCTCAGGTGACCCGCGCGGCCACCAGGGTCTCGAAGGTATAGGGCCGCAGGCCATCGGTACGGCCGGCGAAGTACCGCTGCTGGAGGTCTGCACGTGCGGGGTGGTCCACGACCTTTAGCCCGCACCGGCTGATCAGCCTCTCGATCTCGGATACCGGCCAGCCAGGCTGAAGAGGCTCGCCGGCGGAAGCCGCGATCGGCGTGTAGATACGGGCGAATTCCGTCCCCGCGTCGTCGAGCGCACAGTCCTCGGCCCGGTAGGAGAACACCACCTCAGACCCGGGAGCAGCCGCCGCGATCGTGCGCAACGTCGACTCGATCGCCTGTGCCGTCAGATAGGGGGCGACGCCCGTCCAGCAGAACATCGCCGGCTGCGCCCAGTCGAACCCAGCCGGGCCCAGAACATCCTGAACCGGTCCGGCCTCGAAATCAACCGGCACGAATACCTGCGAGTCGCTGAGCGGCAGGCCGAGCTCCCTGACCCGCTCGAGCTTCCAGGCCTGGGAGGCAGGGTGATCAACCTCGAACACCGTCAGCGAGCCGAGCAGATCCGGCCGCCGCCACGCAAACGAGTCAAGCCCCGCGCCAAGAATCACGTACTGCGTGAAGGCACCAGCAGCCAGCCGGTCCTCGGCGTACCGGCTGCGGGTGCAGACAGCCGCACGGGACTCGCTGCGGACCGGGCCGGGGAACAGCGGATCGAACTGGTCTCGCAGCTGCTGCCATACCGGGCCGACAAGCACCAGGGCCAGCACATCGTCCAGTACCCACGGCGACGCCGTCTCCAGGCGAAACAATCCACGCGACACGGCCGCAAACATCGCCGTCCTGCTCGGCGCGCTTTCCATGCATTCCTCCTCGCCGGCCAGAACCCAGCATGCTGGCCACGCCCGGCCACTCCGCGCACTTCACAGGATGTGCCTCAAGCGCCCTGACGGCCATAGCCAGATGGACGTCTGGCTATGTGACGATCTCTGCCGAGCATGATCCGCCCCAGAAGCCGGACGCAGCGGCCCAACCAGACCACGCAGCCTTGCCGCCAGATCAGGGGCACATTCAGGGCACATGTTGACGCCCCAGTTCCGTTTCAGTTCCGTTTGAGGCCGTAAAACGTCGGAAGTCGACGGGAGACGTTGAGAGCTATTTTGCCTGGTCAGGCGCTACTCGGCGTGATCGGCGCAGGTGGAGAAGTCGCAGGCTGGAGTTCGAGCTCTACTACGACATCTGATCCTCGACATGGTGACCGAACCTCCCACGTGGGGCACATCCAGCATGGATGCGATGATCGCAGGGTGATTTACCGCGTCGGTGTCGTCAGCGCCGTCTTAGACGCGCATGGCCGTTGCTTGCTGACCATTTCCGATGGAGCCGTCGAACGCATCGATCCGGCTCTCACCGACGAAGAGATCAAGAACCGCTTCGAGCTGAACCGCCTAACCCGCATGCCCAAGATCGATTTCTGTGCTGGGCTCCTTCTCGATGGACCCCTTGAGGGCACTCTCAGTTACGCGATCAACGAACTCGATCACCGCAGCACGCACTACCTTCCGCGAACACCTAGCGACGCCTCGCCCCGAACGCCCCCGGGGTCAGGCCTCGTATACGAGGTCGTGAAACTCAGCTCGACGGGCCAGCCCGCAGAACTCCGCTATGTCCCCAGTGAGTGTCAAACTGAGTGACTTCCGGGGTGCCTGGCCTCGCCCTTCGATGCACGTCCGTGCACTGAACATGTGGCTTCACCAAGACAAACGCCAGGTCCCGGGATCATGACCAGTGCTTTGGGAGCAAGGAGTCACGATTCCGCCGGCCAGCGCCGCGGTGCACCGCCACCAGGCCGGAGTCTCCCGAACAGTGTGGCGTCTTGCTGACTGTGGCCATGAGTCGTTACGCGGGGTTCGTCAGATCCAGCACCCCAACCGTCTGCCCCTCGCTCTTCTCGCCTGTAAGTTCGAACCCGAGCTTCCGATAGAAGGCCTCTGGCCCATCCTCTCCCGGCTCCCACGTGACATACATCTGCGTGCCGCCACGGCGCCTTACTTCGGCGGCCACTGATTCGACGGCGAAGCGGCCAACACCGCGCCCCTGTGCGTCGGGTGTCACATTGAGGCGCCACAAGCCGGACCGGAAGTCGACTCCCTTGCCGTTCCAGTCGATATCGAGGAAGGCCATGAGGAATCCCACGGCACGGTCGCCGTCGAGGATGAGGCGTGGCCAGGCCACTTCCGGGTAGACGTAAGCCTCGGCCAGAGACTTCATCACCGGTGAGACGAAGCGTTCTTGGTCGGGACGGACTTTCACTGTAAGGGCCGTCTCGATGTTGGCAGGCGTGACGGGCACAAGGCGGAGGCTTCCAGTCATGCGAGAACACTAGAGATTGGGTATGCGCGGTTCGTGCAGTAAGTGTCCCGGGGCGTATTCGCTCCGTTTGGCCGGATCAGAAGACGCCGGACGGGGTCACTATCTCGGGCAAGGGAAGACGTAGAGCAGTCGCTGTGCCCTCACTGCGCCGTCTGATGGCCCAGAGGCGAGACCCATGGGGGCGACTGGGGACCACACGTCATGCGCGTAGCCGTACAACCTGCACGGCACCAAACGTCGGGTATGGCTACCTGAAGGCCGTTGAGCTGCAAAAACGCCTACCCCCACTTCCTGGGGGCCAAGGAGTCGCAGGTTCAAATCCTGTCGTCCCAACGCAGCTCAGAGGGCTGATCCGATTGGTCGGGTCGGCCCTTTCGGCGTCTTGGGGACCACGATCATCTTGCATCCGGCCTGATGGTGCTGCTTGACCGGTGGTCAAGCATGGAAGGCTCCCGAATATCGGCGATGCCGTGTCGCTTAGAGAGTCTCGGTCACGGGACGGCGGCTGCTGAGGCGGGCGGGAACAGCGGTGAGTACCGCCACCACGAGTACGGTTCCTAGCACCAGGGCGAGCAGCTGCCAGAGCGAGGGAAGCGTGACCCTGTCGCTGTCGCCGCCGGTGATCGCGTTTATTGCGGCGAACAGTGCGAAGCCTCCCGGGAAGACGCCCAAGATGGCGCCGACGAGCGCGGGCAGCACCTGCGCGGCCGCCAGTGCCGTACTCACTTCACGAGGGGCTGCGCCGAGAGCACGCGCCAGCGCCGACGAATGCCGGTTGTCGAGCACCGTCGCCCAAGTGATGACGATGGCGTTGACCGCCGCCAGGGAGAGCAGTACGACCGTCCAGACGAGGAGCACGTGGCGCAGCACCTCCACCTGAGCATCGTCATATCCGCCGACGAGTGGCTGGGTGGCGAGGAAGGCGTTGAGCACCAGCAGGACGTAGATCCCGCTGACCGTGACCACGATGCTGACCACACCCAGCACGACCCGTCGCGGCCGGCGGGCGGCGACCCGCAAGGCGAGAAGCAACGGGACGGGCAGTCGCGCCGAGATCGCGATCAGCCAACCGATACGGCGGGGTGGGCGTGCCGAGTCGGCCAGCGCGTCGACGGTGCTGGAGCGGGCGGCGCGCACGACCGGAACAACGGTCGCAAGTACCGCGACTCCGAGTGCCACGGCGGTCACCAAACCGACCGTGGACATGGTCATCGACGGCGGGCCCGCGCTGC
This sequence comes from Planotetraspora mira, assembly GCF_016863275.1. Classification (GTDB taxonomy): domain Bacteria; phylum Actinomycetota; class Actinomycetes; order Streptosporangiales; family Streptosporangiaceae; genus Planotetraspora; species Planotetraspora mira. Next base: position 14,353 of record NZ_BOOO01000063.1, on the reverse strand, counting down.
CGACGAGCCCGGCGCTGGACTCGGTGAGCAACGGAGCGGTCAGCGATCCGACCGCCAACCCGGCCGCGGCCGCAACGACGGCCACGAGGACATACTCCGCGAGCAGCACGGCGGCGACCAGGCTCGGTGTGCCGCCGACCGCTTTAAGGAGTCCGACGCGTCTGGTCTGATCGGCCATCCGGCCGCCGACCAGTACCGAAAGACTGGCCACGGCGAGCAGGCCGAGCAGCCAGGCTCCAATCAGCAGAAGGATCTGGGAGTCTCCGGCCAGCTCGGTGGCGTCTTCGAGAATGTTCTCCCAGGGCTGCATGGGCACAGCGCCGCTCTGCTCGCCGTGGTTTGCGTCGACGAACGCCTGGGCCCCATCGGGGTCGGCCAGCTTCAGGTTCATCACGTAGGCCAGGGAGTCCGGATTCGGCGGGAGGCTCCGCACATCCGCCTGGGTGAGCCAGACCAGGCCGGGATTGTGCAGCAACCCCGGAGGCAGTCCGGCGCCGTCCGGATTGTCGGATACTGCGCCGCTCATGCAGGGGAGATAGCAGGAGGCCTTCGGATAGGGCGGCATGGCGGCGGTGACCGCGACGCCGACGACCTCGAACGACCGGCCGTCCAGGGTGACCGGATCACCGACGCGCACATCGAGCGCGTTGGCGAAGGCGGCCTCGACCACCACGCCGCCATCGCGGACCCAGCCGCCCTTTATCAGTTCGGGCTGGTCGACCGACGCAGGCGCGGCGTCGCGCCCCACGACCTGTACATCTGACGTTCGACCGGATGCCTGAAGTGCCGCCGCGGTGACCGGGTACGGTCCGCTGTGGTCGATGACACCGGGAGCGCCGGCCAGACCCTTGAGGGCGGAAAGCTCGGCGGCCCGGCCGACGTTGGCGACCACGTCGGGTCCATTGGTCGCCTCCCGAGTGCTCTGATACGGGTCGCTTGCCGCGTCACGCAGGACGAGCCCGAGCGTCAACGTCGTGGTGGCCGCCATGATGGCGATCAGCAGCAATGCGGCCTCGGTGCGGCGCCGCCGGAGGTCACGCACGGCGAGGCGGCCCACGAGCAGGATGCGGCCCATCGCCCTCAGTCCTCCAGCCCGATAAGGGCGCCGAGCCGCCCGGTGGTGCCACCGGTCAACCTGGTCTCGTCCACGAACGCGCCGTCGCGCATCGAGATCAGCCGGTCTGCCGTGGCCGCGATCCGCGCATCGTGGGTGACAACGACCAGCGTCTGACCGGACTCGTGCAGGCTCTCGAAGAGTTGGAGGACGTCCAAGGTGGCGGCGCTGTCCAGATTTCCGGTCGGTTCGTCGGCGAGGACGACTAACGGTTCGTTGCTCAACGCCCGGGCGACCGCGACCCGCTGCCGCTGGCCACCGGACAGCGCCGAGGGCAGGAAACGTGCCCGGTCGGCGAGCCCGACCTGCTCCAGCAGCTCCTCCGCACGCCGTCTGGCGGCCCGCGGCGAGCGTCCGGCCAGCAGCGCCGACAGCTCGACGTTCTCCACGGCGGTGAGCTCCTCCATCAGGTGAAAGGCCTGGAAGACGAAGCCGACGGCGGTCCGTCGCATCCGGGCCAGGGCCTTCTCGCCGATGTCGTCGATGCGACGGCCGTTCAGCCACACCTCTCCATCCGAGGGCCGGTCCAGCCCCCCGAGCAGGTGGAGCAGTGTGGACTTCCCGCAGCCGCTGGGACCCATCACCGCCACCGTCTCTCCCGCGCCGATGTCGAGATCGACCCCGTCGACGGCTCGCACCACCCCTTCCCCCTTGCCGTACTCCTTTCGCAACCCGCGGGCGCGAAGCACGGACGTGTCGGCGGCGTTGCTCACGATCCACTCCTTCGGTGAGTCCAGTTCTTCTCACATGCCTCGAGCCAGCGCAGGTCCGCCTGAAGCCGGAGCACGATGCCCTCCAACAACAGCGCCGCGTCCGAGCGATTCGGTTCGGCCATGGCGGCGCGTTGGGCGTCACGCAGCCGACGCAGCAGCTCGCGGCGCTGGGTGTCGACGATGGTGAGCGGGTCGGCCAGCCCGGCCGACGCGGCCGCGATCAGCTTGAGATGGAACTCGGCGAGGTCGGGTCTCGGCCAGCCCACCTCGGCGATCCACTCGGCGACTCGCTGCTGGCCGTTGGGAGTGAGCGCGTACACCTTGCGATCCGACCGGTCGGCGCCGCCGGCAGACTTCTCGACCGCCAACAGGCCGGCCTTTTCCAGCCGGGTCAGCGTGACGTAGACCTGCCCGTCGTTCATCGCGTCACCGAGAGGGCCGAGCGCGTCGCGCAGCCGGGCGCGCAGCTGGTAGCCGTGCGAGGGCTCCTTGGCCAGCATCGCCAGCACTACTTCCTGCTGCATTGGGCCCCCTATAACCGTTAGCTACAACGTCTAACGGTTAGCCCCTCGCTGTCAAGCCTGCAGCCCATGCGTCACCCCTTCGACGACTCGTCTTCGGCAGCGAGAAGCTTCACCATCAAGGCGATGAACTGACGCCGCTGCGCATGTGTCAGAGGTTTCAGAACTTGCTCCTGAATACCGTCGATGACGTTGTCGAGTTCCAGGAGTTGTTCGACCCCAGCCGGGGTGATCGTGACAATGTTGCGACGCCTGTGCTCGGGATCGACAGAACGCTCGACGAGCCGGAGTGACTCGAGTTCGGACAACGCCGCCGTGACGTCGCTGCGATCGATCCCGGTCCCGCGGCCCAGGTCAGCCTGGCTCGCGGGCCCCCACTCGTCGAGCGCGGCCAAGAGGCGGTAGTGGTAACTGCGAAGGCCGCGGCCGTACGACTCGAACCCGGCGGCGAGGAGACCCGACGAGCGCGCGAAGGTCCGGCTTATGAGCCAGGTCGGACGATCCTTGACGCGGGCGGGAGTACGGCTTGGCGGGTGATCCATCGGCATGGACAGAGACTACCAATTGTTGGTGTGACCAACGTTTGCTATGTTGGCCGTGCCAACATTTCCTCCATCCAGGAGACCGACTCATGGACGAACCGACCACCAGCGGACCCAAACGGATTCTGGTCATCGGCAGAAGCCCAAGCGTGATCCTTGACGCCGCCGACATCCTGCGAAGCAAGGGCTTCCACGCGGACGCGACGAACCAGTTCGATGAGGTGCTGACCGAGTACGACACCACGAACATCGATGTCGTCGTCTTCGGTGGCATGGTTCCGCCTAACACCAAGCAGCACCTCAGAGACGAGATCTCCAAGGTCAACAGCCACGTCACCTTCGTCCAGGGACTCGCCGGCATCGCAGGCCTCATCGCCGCCCAGGTTGAGGGCGTCACGTCGACCGCCGGAGACGACAACGGCGTGGCATATGACACGACGAAGAGAACGGTGCAGCTCAGCCTGCGGGGACCGGCCCAGGTGGTCGTCGAGGCCTGGTGGGGCACCTCGTTCACGCCGCCCGAGCCGACGAACACCTCGTTGCGCGTGATCGACTCCCACTTCGATTCAGGGGAGTACTTCATTCCACTCCCCGCCGAGATTCCGCCCGTGGCGTCGTTCGTCACCGTGTCCGTCGGGCGGGCCGTCCGCGCGTTCACGGTCGGCGCGATGCCGGAGGCAGTGATTCGCATGGTTCCCACCGGTGACCCGACCCAGCGCACCGCGCTCCCTCCCGTCCGAGCGGTGGCGACCCACAACAATGACTGACAAGCCGGGCACCCCAGCGGTACGAACCATGCGCACGCGATCCATGAAGCCCCCCACGCTCGTGGCCCCTGTCCTGCTTGCGCTCGTGATGCTGTCCGCGTGTGGGGCTGATGAGACAGACCCGGTGCCCGCTCCCGTGATTCTCGATGGTCCGAGCATCAGGTCGGACCCGGATTCGGCCAGACATGTGAAGTACTACGAAGCATTGGCTGCGATCGATCCGGAGATCAGGGACGACAACCCGGACTGGGCCTGGGACCGCGGTCGTGATCAGTGCACCTCGATCAAGGGCTCGGCCGATGACGCGAAGCTGCTGGAACTGGCCGAAAAGCGGTTCGCGACGCCGGATCACCCGGATGGTTTCGGGCTGGCGAAGAACAAGCTGATCATGAAGGCCGTGCGGCAATACGTCTGCCCGGAGCTCTGAGTTCCCCGGCGGGCAATTGAGCATCCAGGGGAAGATCACCTAATAGGGCTGGGAGACCAGGATGGCCCACTTGGCACCCGGCGGGGCCCTGACGGTCAGCTGGTACGTTTCGCCTTCATGGGAAGGGTCGCGTTCTCGTAATCACTCGTCCCGCTCGAACACGACTCCGTCCACCGGACCGTTCCCTTCGACTGGGCGCCCCCACCCACTGGCCACGAGTGCCGCAACCACGACGGCCAGAGCGAATCCACGCATCAGGCGCCTTCCCCTGTGGATCAAGACACCGCAATGTATGGTCCTCAACGGCGGCCCCGTCCGCATCGAGGTGGAGCCGCGCGAGGCCGACTGGGAGGCCCCGCACGGCCGCGAGAAGCTCGGCGGCTGATCCGCGCACGGCCGGCCACCCGCTCGCGTTCCCGACGTAGCGGGTGCCGCCGGCTGCGGCCCTAACACCCTGCTGATTCAGCGATCATCGGCGCGCAGTAGGCGCGTCGGGCACGGGATCAGGCCGGAATTTCGTCCGCGAGAAAACTGAACACGAGCAGATCATGCAGGCCGTCGTCTTCGCGCTTCGCCTGTCGCAACGTGCCCTCATGGATGAATCCGGCCTTGGCCGCGACACGCTGGGACGCTTCATTCTCGGGAGTGGTACGTAGCTCCACCCGATGGATGCCCAGCGAGAAAGCCCAACGTGTGACCGCACGAACCGCCTCGGGCGCGAAGCCCTGTCCGCGAAACTTGGGACCCACGCCGTAGCCCACTTCAGTGATCCCGGTTTCCCAGTCGGTTCCATGCAGGCTGATCCCGCCGACCAGTTCACCGCCCTTTGTGAAGATCGCCAGGTGCACGCCCCCGCCAGAGCGCCGCAATCCGTGAACACCCTCGATCAGCCACTCCTCGACTTCCTCAACAGCAGAGGGCCGGCCCGGCGGAAGAGCAGTAGACGCCTCCCCGTTCATGACGAGCGCGACTACCTGGTCATGATCGACTAGTTCGTGTGGCCGCACCACAAGGCGCTCGGTCTCCAACTGAACGGGAATGTCGAAAGTGGTCACGCATACTCCTTGCTGGACGACCGCGCCTTACGGCGCCTTCGCCGCGTGACCATACACAGGGTCACACCATCGGTGGCAAGGCCTTTTCTCTCCCCCCAGTACGGGGCAGCCCCACCGGGTCGTGGACGGGAACCCCGCCTATCTCCAGTAGGTTCTGGCCGAGCAGGCCTCAGCCTGATCTCACGCGGATCAGCTGACCTGTCGCGGCTAGCATGCCCGGGTGTCCTCGGTGAACCTGCGCCACTCGGCCCGCGCAATCGTCCTCGATGAAGACGACCGCATCCTGCTGTGCCGCTTCGCCATTCCAGAGCCGGCCGGCACTGTCGTATGGGCCGCACCCGGCGGAGGTATCGAGCGTGGCGAGACGCCGCTCGCCGCGCTGCGCCGCGAGCTACATGAAGAGATAGGCCTGGTGGTCGCCACCGACCCACCACATGTATGACTGCGTGGGTCCGATTCCCGTCACCGCTCGCTGTCCATCGAGGTGAGGATGACGTCGGCGTACCGGCTGCCGGATGCCGCGCCGGCAGGGACGGCCGCCTCGATGCGCGCCAGCGCTTCGGGGCTCAGCGTCAGCGAGGCCGCGGCGAGCGACTCGCCGAGCCGGTCGCGCCGTCGGGCCCCGACCAGGGGGACGACGTCCCGGCCGCGCGAGGCGACCCACGCGATGGCGACCTGAGCCACCGTCGCGCCCAGATCCACCGCCACCTCGCGCAGCGCCTCGACCAGCCTGAGGTTGGCCTCGAGGTTCTCGCCCTGGAAACGGGGGCTCATCCCCCGGAAGTCCCGGTCGGTCAGGTGGCGGCCGGGCGTCCAGTGCCCGGACAGCAGGCCCCGGGAGAGCACGCCGTACGCGGTGACGCCGATCCCCAGCTCGCGGGCGGCCGGCAGGATCTCCGCCTCGATCCCGCGGGACAGCAGGGAGTATTCGATCTGCAGGTCGCTGATCGGGTGGACCGCCGCGGCACGGCGGAGCGTCTGCGCGCCGACCTCCGACATGCCGATGTGCCTGACCAGGCCGGCCTCGACCATCTCCTTGATCGCACCGACGGTCTCCTCGACCGGGACCTGCGGGTTGATCCGGGTCGGGCGGTAGATGTCGACGTAGTCGGTGTTCAGCCGCCGGAGCGTGAACGCGAGCCGGTCCTTCACCGCTGCCGCGCTCACGTCGGATCCCACCGGCGTGAAGCCGCCGAACGGGTCCCGCCTGCTACCGAACTTGACGCTGATCGTCACGTCCTCCCGCCGATAGGGCTTGATCGCCTCTCTGATCAGCAGCTCGTTGTGGCCCGAGCCGTAGAAGTCGGCCGTGTCGATCAGGGTGATCCCGGCGTCGATCGCGGCGTGGATCGTGGCGATGCTCTCCGCCTCGTCGGCCGGGCCGTACAGGTCGGACATGCCCATCGCGCCGAGGCCGATCGCGGAGACCACGGGGCCGGTCGCGCCGAGCTTGCGACTCTCCATGGGGGAAACCTCATCCTTCGTCAGTCCGCCGGGCGCCTCCGCGTCCGGCCCATCCGCGGTGTACGGATGACACTCAGATGGTGGGTTCCCGGCGAAGGGTGCGGCAGGGCCCGTTTATCCAGGGAGAGACTCTCCCCTCCTGAGGAACGGGGACCGGTCGCCCCACGCCCACTCGCGACGCCGGGCACTCCCCCCGTCGGCATAAATTGGACAGGTGGACCGGCCGCAACTCGCTGACTTCCTCCGCCGCCGACGTGAATCGCTCCATCCCGGCGACGTGGGCATGCCTGTGGGGACGCGCCGCCGTACCCCGGGGCTGCGCCGCGAGGAGGTCGCGATCCTGGTCGGCATGTCCGTCGACTCCTACAACCGTCTGGAGCAGCAGCGCGGCTCCCAGCCGTCGGAGCAGATGGTGTCCGCGATCGCCCGTGCCCTGCGGCTCGACCCGGACGAGCGGGATCATCTCTACCGCCTGGCCGGCTACCACGCGCCGTTCCGGCAGGTGTCCTCGGTGCCGGTGCACGCCGCCACGATGCGCGTCCTCGACCGCCTCCACGACACGCCCGCACAGGTCGTGACGGATCTCGGGGAGATCCCCGCGCAGAACCGGATGGCACGGGCCCTGCTCGGAGACCAGACGGGCTTCACGGGCTTCGCCCGGAGCTTCGTGTGGCGCTGGTTCACCGACCCCGCCGCCCGCCGGATCTACCCCGTGGAGGATCACGATCACCACAGCCGCATCCAGGTCGCGGACCTGCGCGCGGGGCTGGGCCGCCGGGAACCCGACCCGTACGCCACGGAGCTGGTCGAGCGGCTCCGCCGGGAGAGCGCGGAGTTCGCCGGGCTGTGGGATCGGCACGAGGTGGCCGTGCGCAGGCTCGACACCAAGCGGATCGTGCATCCCGAGCTCGGTCTCATCGAGCTCGAGTGCCAGAACTTCGTGTGCGAGAGCGAGGCGCAGCGGCTCCTGGTGTTCACCGCCGCCGAAGGCAGCCGCGCGGCCGAGCAGCTGCGGGTGCTCGGCGAGCGTGTCGCTGAGCAACCCGTGTGAACATGCCTCGCCGGCTCAGGCGGCCGCCGCGGGGAGCGCCTCCTCGCGCGGGCGGGGGCGGTAGGAGACCCACAGCGCCCCGCCGTACATGGCGATGCCGAGCAGGACCATGAAGACGACCACCGGCCATCCCCACGGGTCTGGCACGTGGAGGGCGAGGAACCAGCTCTTCTCCTCCGTGCCGTTGGCCTTCATGACGCCGGCCACGATGCCCTGCGGGAACAGCGGGATCGCGCCTAACGACCAGCCGACGGTCGCGATGATCTGGTCGCGCTTCGGCAGGTCGTCGAACTTCTTCCACCTCGCCGACGCGGATTGCGCACGTTTGCCCGTGCGCATCGTCTGCAGCAACTCGGGACCGTGGGACTGCAGCCTGCTCTCGGCCAGCGCGCCGAACCCCCACACGCACAGCGCCCCGGTCACGATCCCCACCGCGACTCCCGGCCAGCCGTAGGAGGAGGCGACCAATCCGGCGGGCACGCCGGTGAGCCCGCCCAGCCCGATCACGGCGTAGGCGAGGCCGGTCAGCGAGCCGTCATCCTCGGAGGAGCGCAGCGGGTTGCCGCCCCGCCGGTGCGGATCGATGCCGGGCACGAGCGCGTAGACCGAGATCAGCGGGACGATGCCCGCCGCGCCGCCGAGCAGGGCGGCCGTCAGGGCGAGCGGCAGCGGCCACGGGCCGCCCGTGATCGCGGCGCCGGCGACCGTCAGCGCCAGGCCCACCGGACCGACGGTCAGCAGCCACGCCCACTGCCTGCCCCGGACCTCGGAGGCCCCCGGCGTCATCAGGGTGAGCCACAGGACCGTGCCGTCCGTGCCGTACAGGTTGGCCGACATCGCCCCCGCCATGAGGATGAAGACCGCGCCCGTGTACGGCAGCAGGCCGTTCATGCCCATGAAGAGCATGCACGAGGTGAAGAAGACGGCATAGGCCAGGGCGAAAGTGAGCTGGTGGTTGCGCACCAGGTCGCGGGTCCAGGTCCGCATCTCCTTGGCCACCACGGCCCCCTGCGCCGAGGTCGCCGTCATCGGCCGCCTGCCGCGGACGGACGGCCGGGCCGCGGAGGTGCGCCGGGTGAGCAGCGCCGCCCACGCGCCGAGCAGCAGCACGATCAGGAGGCACATCGCGGCGAGCGCGGCCACCGCGCGCGGCCACGCCCCTTGGGCGGCCGCCTCGACGGCGATCAGGCCCCAGCCGGACGGGAGGTATCGCAGGATCGCCGACGCCGTGGGCGGAATCCCGCCCACCTGCTGGAAGGCGACGAAGAAGACCCAGCCCTGACCGAGCGCGGCGAGGATCACGCCGTTGCTGAGCCCCGCGGCGATCGCGCCGACCCGCGACCGCAGCGCCAGCCCCATGACGGCGGTCGCGACGCGGGACAGCAGGACGAAGACCACCAGCGACAGCAGCATCGCCGGGAGCGCGATCAGCACCGAGGCCGCCGAGCCGAGGCGCACGCCGAAGACCACGAGTGCGGCCAGGGCCACCAGGCTGACCGCAGGAGCGACTCCGATGAAGGACGCGGTGAGCAGCCCGAACGCGAGGCGCCGGGGCCGCAGCCCGACAAGGGTGAAGTATTCGGGGCGCAGGGTCTCGTCGCCGCCTCCGATGAAGACCGGCCCGAAGATCCAGCCGAGCATCCAGACCGCGTACGCGGCGGCCAGCAGGTCGCCGGTGTGCCATCCCGTGACCGAGCCCACGTTCGGATCGCCGACGAACGCGACGGCGACGGTGCCACCGGCCAGGATGAGCCCGAGCACGGCTCCTGCGACGACGAGGCCGGCCTTCTGGCTGTTCATCGAGTTGCGCAGGACGGCCATCTTCATGGCCGCCATGGTCAGCGCGACAGCCATGACAACCCCTTCGCACCGGCGCCGGACGCGCCCACGAGCTCGACGAAGGCGTCCTCGAGGGAGCCGGCGCCGCGGACCTCGTCCAGCGACCCCGCGGCGGCGACCCTGCCCTGGTCGATGACCGCGACGTGGTCGCAGAGCTGTTCGACGAGGGCCATGACGTGGCTGGAGAGCACGACGGAGCCGCCGCCGTCGACGAAGCCGCGGAGGATGCTCTTGATCGTCGTCGCGGACACGGGGTCGACCGCCTCGAAGGGCTCGTCGAGCACGAGCAGCCTCGGGCCGTGCAGGAGCGCCGTGGCCAGCCCGATCTTCTTGCGCATTCCGGTGGAGTACTCGATGACGAGCGTGTTCTCCGCCGTGTCGAGCTCCAGGACGGCCAGCAGTTCCCCTGCGCGTTCCACCACGACGTCCCTCGCCATGCCGCGCAGCAGCCCGAGGTAGGTCAGCACCTCGCGACCGGTCAGCCGTTCCGGCATCGCCAGGCCGTCGGGCAGCACGCCGACGAGGGTCTTGGCACGCTCGGGCTCGGCCCAGACGTCCGCGCCGAAGATGCGGGCGCCGCCGCTGTCGGGACGGAGCAGGCCGACCGCCATCGCGAGCGTTGTGGTCTTTCCTGCCCCGTTCTGGCCGACCAGGCCGTAGAAGGAGCCCTGGGGAACGGTCAGGTCGACATGATCGACCGCGATCTTTTCCCCGAAGGCCTTGGCAAGGCCGGATATCTCGAGCGCTGCGCTCATTGACGGTCTCCCGGTCGCGGGTGGGGGGGCCGGTTCACGTACGAAGAGTCCAAGATGACGGACCGAGAAGATTCGATCATGTAAGTGGGGGACGCGTCGAGGGGAACGCTCGAATCGTCACCGTTCCCGCAGCCCTGCGAAAGGACGGGCAGGCTCCGGCCGTCCCTGGCGGGTACGGCCGGAGCCCCTGGCGATTACGCCGGATACACCTCGAACTCCGACAACTGGGCGGCGGACCAGCCCGTGTTGGCCGTGAAGTTCAGCCGCACATAGCGCGCCGAGGTCTGCGCGAACGTGATCGTCACCGCGTTGCCCGTCACCGGATTGAACGTGTAACCCGCCGAACCGGCGATCGTGGCGAACGACGACCCGTTCGCGCTGCCCTGCACGGACAACGTCTGCGTCCGCGTCTGCCACGCCGACTGCGGCGGCAACTTCAGCACGACCCGCCCGATCGACGCCGCCGACCCCAGATCGACCTGAACCCATTGCGGGAACGCGTTGTTGGCGCTCTCCCAGTAACTGTTCGCGTCGCCGTCGACCGCGTTCCCCGAGCCGTAGTTCTGCGTGTGGCTGCTCTCCGACGTGGCCTTGCCCCGGGCCAGGTTGGTGTTCGCCTGGGCGTCCGTGGTGACGTTGACGGTGTTGGAGGCGGGCGAGGTGTTGCCCGCGGCGTCCTGCGCGGTCACGGTGAAGCTGTACGCCGTGCCCGCCGTCAGTCCCGTGACGGTGGCGGATGTGCCGGTCGACGAGGCCACGACCGCGCCGCCACTTCGGACCTGGTAGCCGGTCACGCCCTTGTCGTCCGTCGAGGCCGACCATGTCAACGAGACGCCGGTGGCCGTCTTCCCCGTCACCGTGAGGTTGCCGGGCGCTGTCGGCGCCTGGGTGTCGGTGTCCCCGCCGCCGCCCGCCGTGCCGTACACCTCGAGTTCGGACAGTTGCGCGGCGGTCCAGCCGGTGTTGGCGGTGATGTTGACGCGGACGTAGCGCGCCGAGGTCTGCGCGAACGTGATCGTCACCGCGTTGCCCGTCGCCGGGTTGAACGTGTAACCCGCCGGCCCCGCGATCGTGGCGAACGACGAACCGTTCGCACTGCCCTGCACGGACAACGTCTGCGTCCGCGTCTGCCACGCCGACTGCGGCGGCAACTTCAGCACGACCCGCCCGATCGACGCCGCCGACCCCAGATCGACCTGAACCCATTGCGGGAACGCGTTGTCAGGGCCCTCCCAGTAACTGTTCGCGTCGCCGTCGACGGTGTTCGGTGAGCCGAAGTTCTGGTTGTGGCCGCTCTCCGCGGTCGCCTTGCCGCGGGCCAGGTTGGTGTCGCCTCCTCCTCCTCCGACGACGGGAGGCGTGGGCCGGACGGGGGTCAGCGCGATCTGCCCCTTCAGCATCCGGCCGCCGTCGCCGGTGAGCCTGAGGTAGTAGTCGGAGGAGCAGACGGTGCCGTCCTCGTCGAGCCCGAGGAAGCCGGAGTTGACCGGGATCATCGACTGGTTCTCCGCCGTCTTGGCGATCTGGTTGCCCTCGTTGAACTCGTCGAACATCGAGATGTAGATGCCCTGCGCGCCCACCCGGACCATGTTGTAGAACTGGCGCCACATGAAGTCGCCGTGCGCCCGGTGCCGCGCCGTCACCTCTCCCGGCATCACGCAGGGCTGGTAGTCGATGCCGCGGGCGTTGCAGTACGCCTGGTCGGGGACGTTGAGGTCGTTGTAGAAGCGGTCGGAGTCGGCCGCCGTGCTGATCCGTCCCACCATCCACGGCGAGAGCATGTTGTAGGCGTTGAACACGTCGATGAAGCCGGGCCGGCAGTCGTTGATGCCGGCGCGCCAGTAGGTCGGCACCCCGCCCATCACGTAGCAGCCCTGGCTCTTGAACCAGTTGACCACGTCGAGACAGGCGGCCGCGTCCGACGGGTGCTTGGCCTCGTTGAACCCGAAGCCCCAGATGCCGACGACGGGCTTGCCGTTCTGTTTGGCGTACGCGGAGGAGGCCACCATCGCCGACATCTTGTTCGTCCAGTCGGCCTTGATCTCGGGCTGGAAGTTCGTCCAGCCGGACACGTCGTACATGACGTAGAACTTGCGGCCGTTCGCCTCGGCGGCACTGCGGACCTTGACGGCCATCGCGTCACGGGTCGCGCCCTCGCCGCCGTTCGGGTTGAAGCGCTGAAGCGCGGCGGTGTCGCAGTTGTTCTCCCGCATCCACCGGAAGTGGGTGTCGACGGTCTGCTGGTCATACGACGAGAACAGCGCGGCGGGCTGCCCGTTGCCGAGGTTGGCGTAGGCGGTGGGGTAGGTCCGGGTGAACTCCCGCAGGTCGGGCCACGCGACGATCGTGGTGTTGCCCGGCGAGGGTGGCTGGGACCCGTTCTGGCTCCAGTGCCACCAGGTGTTGATGGGGGCGCCGTCACCCGGGCAGGCGAACCAGCCCTGGTAGCCGACGGTGATCTTCCCGACCACGTCCCCGACGGGACTCGCGGCGTTCGCCGCACTGGTCATCGCGGAGATCAGTTCGGTTCCCGACACCGCGGCGATAGCGGATCCCGACACCACCGAGGTGATGAACGTCCGGCGGGAGACTGCCACGTGCTTTCCTTTCGTCCAGAACGGCGGTCCATGCCTCACCTCCTCGGCTGGGCCGTCCGGGGACGCTCCGGGGGCTCATGTCGGCGGGTCGGCACACGGCGGCGCTCGCCGTACCCCCGGCGCGAGAGCAACCGCTTTGCACGCATCTTGACAGCCATCGATATCGGCTTGCAATACTCGGAAATATCCGCGAAATATGATAGGCAATTGATCGCAAGAACTTGCGACCCTTGCGGAAAGCGGACCGTTCCAGCGTGCGCAAGACTCGTTGACGCAGCGGTCAAGCCGACAGCTTCGCACCGCTCATCTCCCCGCTCAGGTCCCACAGCCGGACCGCGGCCTCCGGGTCGGCCGCGTGCGGGGCGAGGCCGGCGGGCGGAGGGACCTCCGAGGAACGGTGCTAACGGGTTCAGCGTCCGGGGGTCCGGCTCCGCGACCACGCCGCGCGGCTGCTCGATCTGGTCATCGACGGCCTGCGCCTCGGCGCTCCGGCCGCCTCGACGAGTGAGGCCGGGCATGACCTGCGGTCTCAGTGGTCGTAGGCGGTTCGGTCAGTCGGGCGGTTCCGCCAACCGGGTCCAACGGGTCCAGCCACGCGCGCGCACCAGCTCCAGGAACCGCCCCGCCCGCGGGTCGGACTCGATGGTGAGTGCGTCCAGAAGGTCGAACGCCAGATCGTCTCGCACCACCTCGCCGCGGCCCATCTCGCCGGAGGCGTATGCCTGCTCGGACAGGCCCACCATGATGTCGACGGCCTCCTCCACACGCGGGTCGTCGTATGAGTCGCTTTCCAAGAGCTCCGACAGCAGGCGATAGAGCCGAACCATTTGCGGGTCCTCGAGCTGCGCGAGTTTCCCGGGGATGACCTCGCGGATCTGATCGGGCCAGCGAGCCGCAACCAGGATCCACCCGTCCCGCTCACCCTCCACCATCCGCTCTGACGCCCCGATCTCCCGAAGCCGATCGAGATAGAAGATCACCTCCGGCGGGAGCGCCAGACTGTCCCCGGCAGCGAGCTGCGCGATCTGCTTGCGGCTGGTCTCAAGCCGTTCGATCTCGTCGCGCAGGTGGCTGTCGATCCTTTGGACCACTTCGGCGAAGGTCGACGCGTCGGCTTCGAGCATCTGACCGATCTGAGACAGCGGCACGCCGGCGTTGGCGAGGGTGCGGATCTTGATGAGGGACACGACTGCCGTCGCGCCGTACCGCCGGTAACCCGAGGCATCCCGCTCCGGCTCGGGCAGTAGTCCGATCTGGTGATAGTGCCGCACCGCCCGCACCGTGACGCCGGCATACGCCGCCAATTGACCGATCGTCAGCATGTTCTGATTTTGCCCTCAACTCGCCCCACCCGGTCGACCCCGGCTCAAGAGATCCTGCGACGGTAGGAGAAGTCGGAGAAGAAGTAGGCGACGACGAGGATGCCGACGCACCAGGCGAGGGCGATCCAGATGTCGGTGCCGACCGGCTGCTGTGTGAACAGGCCGCGGATCGTGTTGACGATGGAG
>NZ_BOOO01000062.1 GCF_016863275.1 Planotetraspora mira | reverse complement strand
TCGTGGTCTTGCCCGCCCCGTTGGAGCCGAGCAGGGCGAAGATGCTGCCCCGCGCCACGTCGAAGTCCACGCCGCGCAGCACCTCCAACTCCTTGTAGGACTTCTGCAGCCCCTGCACATGGATCGCAGGGCCCTGGGTCTGATTGGCTGTCATCTGGATATCCGTTCTCTGGTTCGTCACGACTTGTCGTCCGTGACGCGATCGATGGCGTTGGCAAGCCGTTCCCGCTCCCGGCTGATCCACTGACCCTCCGGGTAGTTCCGAAGAAACGCCTCGGCGAACTCCACGGGGTCTTCGCCGACGACCGCGCGGATCGGGGTTCCGTTCGCCGCGCTCTGTTCGAAGAGATCGGCGAGATCCTCCAGCATCGCCAGCAGGCTGTCCGCCTTCCCTGGCCCGAAAAACATCATGTACCGCTGCAGCGCGTCGATCGCCGTGTGATAGCTCGCGGGAAGCTGCTCCGTGCGCGCCTTGTACTGCCGGTAGCGCCTCTTGTCCTCGAGCGGACCTGTGACCATCTCCAGGTACTGCCGGTAGCGACTCTTCTGCTCGTTCGACTCTGTGGCCATGTCTAATTGCCTCCTTCGCGGAGCTGTTCAAGCCGTTCGGTGAGGAAGCTCCAGGTCCTCCAGAACTCTTCGAGATGCTCTCGACCCTGAGCGTTCAGGGAATACACCTTGCGCGGCGGCCCCTTCTCGGACGGGACCTTCTCCACGTCGACGAGACCGCGCTGCTCGATCCTGACGAGCAGCGCGTAGACGGTGCCCTCGGCGATGTCGGAGAAGCCCTGATCCCGCAGCCACGCCGTGATCTCGTAGCCGTACGCGGGCCGGCCGGACAAGATCGCGAGCACGATGCCCTCCAGCGTTCCCTTGAGCATCTCCGTCACCTGCTTGCCCATGAAGCCCCCCCTTCAGCTACTCGGTGCTACTGACTACCAGTACTCGGTGTTGCTGACTACTGGTACATAGTAACGCTGAATAGTGAAGGCGCAAGCCCCCCGTGCGGGCCAGACCTGTGAATCGTCGACGACATCGACCATCGCCGACCGCTCTGATACCGGGCCGTCGCCGTTCGGCCGCTGGTGCCACGCTGGTTGGCGGCACCCTCAATCGGGTGGCTGGAAACCGCCCGGTGGCTCCCATTCGACGAGCTCGATCACCACACCGTTGGGGTCGGTGAGGCGTAGCCCCCACTCGCCCCCACGGCCCTGGTGCAGCGGGACGCCGATGTCGGCCCCTTCGTTCCGCAGCCGCTCATACTCGGCGGCGATGCCCGTGACCGCGAACGACACGATCACACCCGTCGGCCGGAGGCCGGTCCGGTCCACCTCGGGATCGTGCCGCATCAGGACGAGGTCGACGGCCGCGTCGTCACGGCCCAGCGCGATGAAGTCCGTATTGATCAGGATCTCGCGGAACCCGAGATGGGAGGTGAAGAACTTGCTGGAGGCCGCCGGGTCGGCGACCGTCAGGGACACCGTGGACGAAATGACATTCATTGCCGTGGCGTGGATTTGGAAATCGACATGTACGACCAGCCTCCCGGAAATTCGCGATCTTTGGATGGATCAAGCATCGCGCTGGGAAGATCGAGGAACAACGGCGACTATCGCAACGGTCGTTAACCCGACAGTTGACGGTCTCAGTCGGGCAACGGTCCCAGGTCACGCACGATCCCGGCGAAGGCGCGGATGAGGTCGTTCTCTGCTTCCCTGAGCCACACCAGCCCGTACGGCAGCGCATCCATGTCCGTGACGGGCAGGTAGACGATGTCGGGGCGGGAGTAGTACCGGCTCACGTGGGCCGGGAAGAGGGTGACCGTGTCCCCCATGGCCGTGTGCATGAAGATGTTCTCGAGGGTGCCCACGAGGTCCACGCGCTCGATCGGCCGGCCCTTCGGGGTGACGCCCGGAATGTAGTGGTCGAACCAGTAATCGGGCGCAGATTCCACGGCCAGGTGTTGATAGTCGCCGACCGCCTCCAGGGAAGCCGAAGACCACTTGGCGAGGGGGTTGTCGGCAGCCACGGCCAGCACTCGCGGCTCGGCGAAGAGCAGGGGACCCACGGTCAGGTCGGGCTCCTCCACGGGTAGCCAGGTGACCAGGATGTCGACCTCCCCGTCGCGCAACTGGGCGAACGGATCCGCATAACTCGACATCCGCAGGCGGAGCTCCCACTGTGGGTGGCGGGTGCGGAAGGTCTCCCAGTACCGGCGCAGTTCCTGGAGGTTGGCGGGGAACAAGCTGATCCGGAGCGTGCCCGACTTGCCCCGGGCGGCCAGCCGGGCCCGCTCCAGGCTCTGCGTCAGACCCGAGTGCAATTGACGCAGGTCATCCCGGAGCTGCTCACCCACCGGCGTCAGCCGTACATTGCGGCTGTTCCGTACGAAGAGCTCAACGCCGATGGCCCTTTCCTGTTTCTTGATCGCCTGGCTGACACGGGCCACGGAGACGTGCAGCCGCTCAGCGGTCCGTCCGAAGTGCAGCTCCTCGGCCAGGGTCAGAAAGATCTCGATGTCCCGCAGCTCCACGCGGCTCCCGCTCCTCGCCCCCGTCGAGATCGTTCATTGGGTGCGCAAGTATGACATGTCGTGCCATTGGGAGTAGTTATCGAGCTCGATCACTCGCCGGCGCGGGGTGCGTGATCGGGTCGGAGTCGTTCGGGCTGGGGTGCGTGCCGCCTGAGGCCGTAATCCCCGCCGGCCGCGTGGCTACCGATATTCGCCGACGAACGCGGCGAACGCGTCCAGCAAGCGCAAAGTCTCGGCCTCGGGTTCGGTCGGCAGCGAAAGCGCCACGCCGTCGGCCCCCGCCTCCGCATAGGCGGCGACGAGTTCGGGGCTGGGTGGCACGGACGCCACAATCACCGGCACGTCCCCGACGACCTCCGCCAACTGGTTCAACTGGGTTCGGGCCTGGGCCGGGTGATCCACCGAGTGCGGCATCCAACCATCGCCGTGTGCCGCCACCCTGGCCAGAGCCACCTGGCCATCGCCACCGATGCAAATGGGCGGATGCGGGTGTTGTATCGGCTTGGGCCAACTGAAAATCGGGTCGAAGTCAACGCACTCGCCGTGGAACTCGGCCTGGTCCTTGGTCCAGATCTCCTTGATCGCGTCCAGCCGTTCGTTCAGCAGCGTTCCCCGCGTACGCGGATCCGTGCCGTGATTGCGCATCTCCTCGCGGTTCCAGCCCGTACCCACACCGAAGATCACCCGGCCACCGGACACCAGGTCCAGGCTCGCGACCTCCTTGGCCGTCTGAATCACATCGCGCTGGGCCAGCAGAGCCACTCCGGTTCCCAGCAAGAGGTTGTCGGTCACCGTCGCGGCCGCCGTCAACGCGACGAATGGGTCGAGCGTGCGGTAATACACCCTAGGCAGCTCGCCGCCCATGATGAACGGCGTCTCTCGCTTCACTGGAACATGGCTGTGCTCATGCACGAAAAGCGAATCGAAACCGCGCTCCTCCAACGCCTTGGCCAGCACGGCGGGCCGGATGCCCTCGTCCGTCGTGAACGTCGTGACACCAACCTTCATATAACGAGTGAATCACGCTCCCCGCGCCTGCCGCTTGCCAGGGTGAGCCTCGCTGCCTCGATCTGATGTCACCCTTGGAGGCTTCGAACACCCGTTCCTTGCGTTATGCCCATCCCCCATGGTCGTCGTCTTGCCGCCGCCGTTCGGGCCGAAGCCCGTCTAATGCGGTGTGCCGGTGGGCCGCTCCTGTGAGGCGTCCGCTCCCCAACTGGCCAGCAGGCGCAGCGCCTCTTCCGAGGGCGAGCCGGGCTCGGCATGGTAGATGGTCAGCGACTGCTCCTGATCGCCGAGTTGCGCAAAGGTCTCGTAGCGCAGCGTCAGTTCCCCCACCAGCGGATGCGACAGGCGCATGGTGCCGTACGTCTTCTTCTTGACGTCGTGGGCGGCCCACAGCCTGCGGAAGTCCCGGCTCTTCATGGAGAGCTCACCGATCAGCGACGCGAGCAGCGAGTCGTCGGGGTGCAGGCCGGCCCCCAGCCGTAGTTGTCCCACCACGTCGTACGCCTTGGACTCCCAGTCCGTGAACAGCTTCCGGGATGCGGGGTCGAGGAAGGTGATCCTGGCCCAGTTCCGCTCCTGCGGGACACGGGCGGCCCAGTCTCCGAAGAGGGCGGAGGCCGTCTGGTTCCAGGCAAGAACATCGGCGCGGCGGCCCCATACGTATGCCGGCACGCCTTCCATCGCCGTCAGCAGTTGCAGCATCTCGGGCCTCACCTGTTGGCGCGGCGGCTCGGGCTGCCACTGATGCCGCTTGAGCTGGGCAAGGCGTAGCAGGTGGGCGTGCTCGGCTTCGGAGAGCTTGAGTGCGCGGGAGATCGCATCCAGCACTTCGCGTGAGACGTTGCGGGCGTTGCCCTGCTCGAAGCGCGTGTAGTACGCCCCGGAGACTCCGGCAAGCTGCGCCAGTTCCTCGCGCCGCAGGCCCGGCACGCGGCGCCGTCGGCTGTGGTCGGTGAGCCCTACATCAGCCGGTTTGAGGCGGGCCCTGCGGGTGTGCAGGAATTTACTCAGCTCTGCGCGCGGGTCGAGTCCCTCCCGCAGGTCCGGCTCCGGAGCCGATTCAGGAGCGGCTGAGGGGCCGGTGCGGGCGGCACGGTGGCTTGCCATGTTTCGAGTATCGCTCGGAGTCCGCAGCTCAGCCTGTCCCTGCCAGTGATAGCCACACGAGACGTAGACGAAGCGGGTGTCTGGCTAAGACCGCGCGCCCGAAGCACGCTCGATGTGTCCGGGCAACGGCTTGCAAGCCCCTGGACCGGCCCCGGCCCCCCACATCACCGGTATCGCCGGTGCAACGGCCCGGCCTGCCCTTGCCCAGCCCTCCTGTCAGGGCGCACCCGCCCTGACGGGCTGAACAGAGCTCCTGGAACATCACCATGACTGACGCCATCACCAAATCCACCGCCCCGGCCCCGGTGAACGCCCGGCAGGACCGCCTCCCGGGCAAGGCCCTGCTCAGCCTCTTCCTGGCCGGATTCATCAGCATCCTCACCGAATGCCTCCCGGCCGGTCTGCTGCCGGAAATGAGCCGCACGCTCGACACGAGCGTCTCGCTGGCCGGTCAGACCGTCACGCTCTACGCGTTCGCCACCGCGCTGGGCGCGATCCCCTTTGCCCGGGCGACGGCCACATGGCCGCGTAAGCATGTCCTGCAGCTCGCCCTCGCCATGGTCGCCGCCACCAACGCGCTCACCGCGCTGTCCGGCGACTACACACTGACGCTGGTTCTCCGCTTCGTCGCCGGTCTGGGAACCGGACTCATCTGGCCTCTCCTCGGCGGCTACGCCGCCCGCCTCGCGCCAGAGGGACGGCAGGGCCGAGCCATCGCCATCGCCCTGGCCGGAACCCCTATCGGGCTGGCCCTGGGTATCCCGCTGGGGACCTGGCTCAGCAGCCTCGGCGGTTGGCAGCTCGCCTTCTACGCCTCGGCCGCCGTCAGCGTTGCGACCATGGCGTGGGGCCTGTTGGCACTTCCGAACCTGCCGGGACAGCCGGTCGAGACACGCTTCAAGATCTCGCAGGTCCTGGTCGTCCCCGGGTTGCGTCCCATCCTGTTCGCGCTGGCCACCTACATGATCGCGCACAACATCCTCTACACGTACATCACCGATCTCCTGTCCTACGCGGGGATGGCAGGTCAGACAGGCTGGGTGCTGTTCGCCTTCGGAGTCACCTCCGTGCTCAGCGTTCTCGTAGTCGGTACGCACATCGACCGTCACCTGCGAAGGCTCGTGGTGAGCAGCACCGTGGTGTTCGCGGCCTGCGTGCTCATGCTGGCCGTTTTCGCGAATGCGCCGTCGCTGGTCTACGTCGCCGTCGCAGCGTGGGGCTTCGCGTTCGGCAGCTCCCCCAGCCTGTTCATCGGTGCCGTGATCAACACCACGGGTGAGGCAGCCGACGTCGCCCAGTCGATCACCATCACGGTCTTCTCCGCCTCCATCGCGGTCGGCGGTTTCATCGGCGGCCTCCTGATCGCCGGCCTGAGCACCGCCTCGATCACCTGGGCAGCGCTGATCCTCCTGATCGCCGCAGCCGCAACAGTCATCGGCGGCACGAAGCACGCCTTCCCCAAGAAGGCCTGATGCGGTGACGAATCGCAACCACAGTGCCGCGCGCGGAAGAACCATCGCTGGGGACAACCCAGCGGACCGAAATAAGGGAGATCCTCAAATGAGCGAAATCGATCCGGCGCCTGGTTCCAGCGTGCGAACCGGACACTGCCTGTGCGGCTCGATCAGCTTCCGATTCGACGCGGAGCCCGAGACCGTCGTCCTTTGCCACTGCGCTCATTGCCAGCGAAACAGCGGTGCGGCGTTCTCAGTGAACGTTCTGGTGGCGCGCGATTCCCTGGAGACCAAGGGAACGCCCAAGTCCTACCGAACCGTCGGAGCCGAAAACGGCAACCTGCGGGACAGGCTTTTCTGCGGCGACTGCGGTACTCCGATCTTCACGATCCTTCACGAACGGCCCGATCTCGTGATCGTCAAGGCCGGAACCCTCGATGACCCCACGGGGCTGAAGCCGTCCGCCGAGGTGTGGTGGCGTCGGGCCCAGGACTGGATCGAACCGAACCCGAACAGAGCAAGGTTCGACGGCGACGCGAAGTAACGCGCGCGTCGAGGAGATCGCGGCACTGAGGGCACCCAGCATCGATTCGAAACGCCAGAATGAGGAGTGGGCCATGAGCTTTCGTACGATCAACCCGGCCACCGGCGAATTCGTGAAAGAGTTCCCGCTGCAGTCGGATGCAGAAGTATTCGCGGCACTGGAAACCGCGGACAAGCTCTACCGCGAAGACTGGAAGTTCAGGCCGGTTGCGGAACGGGCTCGAATCGTCAGTCGTGCCGCCCAGATCCTGCGCGAGAAGCGGGATGAGTACGTGGAATACCTGACCCTGGAGATGGGGAAGGTCACCCGATTCGGCTACTTTGAAGTCGATCTTGTAGCCGACATTCTCGACTACTACGCCGAGCACGGGGAGAAGTTCCTCGCGGAGCAGTCGCTGCCGGGCCGGCCCGGCGCGAAGCTGATCGCCGAACCCATCGGCGTCATCCTGGCGATCGAGCCATGGAATTTCCCCTACTATCAGCCGGCCCGTGTGGCCGCGTCCCAGTTGGTAGCGGGCAACGTGGTCATGATGAAGCACGCCGAGAGCGTGCCGCAGTGCGCTCTGGCCTTCGCTCGACTGTTCGAGGAGGCGGGAGCCCCGGAAGGGGCTTACACGAACCTCTTCTGCGGCATCGAGCAGATCGCCATGCTGGTCGACGACTTCCGCGTGCGCGGCGTCACTCTGACCGGTAGCGAGAGGGCGGGGACTTCAGTAGGGGAACGCGCCGGCCGCAACCTCAAGAAGGCGGTCCTGGAACTTGGCGGCAGCGACCCTGCTCTGATCCTGGAAGGCGCGCCTTTGGAACATGCGGTCGAGCAAGTGGTGATGGGACGCACCTACAACTCGGGGCAGGGCTGCGTCAACATCAAGCGCGTGATCGTGGTCGGCAGGGCACGGGGCAAGGAGATGCTGGCCGCCCTGAAAGAGCGCTTTGCCGCGATCTGGGTGGGTGACCCGAAGGACGAGGCCACTCTGGTCGGCCCCCTGTCCAGTGAACGCGCCCTGGAGGGACTGCTTCGGCTGGTCGAGGACGCCAAGGCTGCGGGAGCGCGAATCGTGCACGGCGGCAACCGCGTCGACCGTCCCGGCTTCTATCTCGAACCGACGATCATCACGGACATCGGCGAGGACAACCCGCTCTACCAGGAAGAAGCCTTCGGACCAGTGCTGTCCTTCTACGTCGTGGACACCGAGGAAGAAGCGATTCGGCTGGCCAACGCCACCAGGTTCGGCCTGGGCGGCTACGTCTTCGATGCCGACGTCGAGCATGCCCGACAGGTGGCGACCCGGATCGAGGCCGGCATGGTGTACATCAATTCCTGCTTCGCCGACTCGCCGAGTCTGCCCTTCGGTGGGGTCAAGAACTCCGGATTCGGACGTGAACTGTCGGAACTGGGCATCGGCGAATTCCTCAACCGCAAGCTGGTAACGGTCGCGCCGTAGCGCGAAGCTCGGAATCCGGTCCGGCTTTCGGCGCGCCGTCGAAGCGCCCCTCGGCGGCGACTTTCGCCAGCAGGTCGGCGGCAACGGCCGGCGGCATTTCGGAGAGCACCCGCGACGGCCCCCACCAACCCATCCTCGTCAAGGCACGAGCCGCGGAAGAGGAGTCCATTCGCATGAGCAACGCGGCCGCCCTTGCCGGCGGAAGGAACTCCAACCGCTCCCCAGCGGCGGCGGGCGCCATGGCGCATAACCGGGCCACGGCAGCGTCGATGTCCATGAGCAGCAACAGCTGAGCCCTGCTGCTACCGGGAAACCGCACAGCGGCCGCGGACGGGGCCATGCCCGCCAGCACGCCGGCCGCGGCCGGTGGGTCCATCGCCTTCAACGCCCTCGCCGCCAGCCGAACATCCATCAATTCGACAGCGCGTGCTGCGGACTCGAGCGGACTCATCACCGCAAGAATCCTGGCCGCTGGACCCGCGTGCAGGCCCTCCAGCACGATCGCGGCGTCGGCTGGCGCCAAACCCGCCAGGACCGAGGCCGCTGCGGCCGGCTTCATAGCAGCCAGACCCGGCCCGGCAATGGCCGACGTCGCCGGCCGCCCCTCCGACCGTAGCCAGCGCCGCCAGGCCGCGCTGCCCACCCCCTCCTGGGGATGCTCAAGCGACCAGAGCACGAATCCAGCCCGCAGCCGAGCAAGATCGTCGGCACCCTCGGCAGCCGCCTCAAGGCGGGTGCGCAGCGGCGGGCTGTCAAGGCGACGGGCAAGGCGCCAGTACCAGCGGTCCTGACAACGCTGCCTCCGATGGACAGTCGCGAGCAGCAGATCAGCCAGCGCCGGGCCCGTCTCCGGCGTCGGACCCCCGGCACAAAACGCCGCCAGGACCGCCTCCTTCGCCGACCATGGCGAGTAAGTCCAGCCGTCCCGCCACTCCGCCGGAAATCGACGCTCCCATTGCAGGAAAACCACTCCATAAGGAGCGAGGCGCCGATGGTTCCCCCGGCGCCGGGAATCGGACCCGTGCTCGAACGCGGTGAAGGCATCCACCAGGCCGACAAGTGTGCGGCTCACCTCCTCGGCGTGCCGCGCCTCAAGAAGCGCGTGATGCCGAGCTAGCGCCGCCGCCCGAATGCCGGTATCGGCATCGACCAGTCCGTGGACCCACTCGGAGCCATGGACCTCCTCAAGCCCGCGACGATCGCGCATCCCGCCACACTGCCACAGACGGGCAGCACCGATGAAGCTCTCGCTCGCCGGCATCCACTGCGGAGGATGGGAGCGATGCCAGGACCAACTTCCGTGCACGTGGCCGTCCATGAGGAAGGCGGGCCGTACCTGTGCCTGGCCGGGCATCACGCGCTTTCGGTCCTCATGGCGTCGCGCCCTCGGTGCTCCTGCACCCAGATACCCAGCCCCCCGTAACACGCCGTTCAGGTTCTGTCCGCACGCGATCAAAGACCGGCGCTTAGCCTGCTCTGTCGGCCCTGCTGAGCCAGCGGGGCCACAGCACGCCAGCGACCCCATTTGGAGGTGCGGTCTTTGTCTGCGCCGCTTTTCCGGCGAGTCACCATCGCCGCATTGACACTGTCCACGGCAGGCGTCGCCTGCTCGTTATTCGCCGCCCCGGCGTCCGCCAGCCCGGCCGGGACCGGCCTGATCATCAGCGAGGCGTACGTCAACGGGGGCTCGTCCGGCGCGAGCTACCTCAACAAGTTCGTCGAGCTCTACAACCCGACGTCGAATGCCATCTCCCTCACCGGCGACACCCTCCAGTACCGCGCGCCCACGAGCACCGTGGTCCCGAGCGGTTCGCAGGTGTTCGCGCTTTCGGGGACGGTCGCCGGCCACGGCCACTTCCTCATCCAGTTGCCGAGCAACAACGCGAGCAGCAACCCTGGGGCGCCACTGCCGACGCCCGACCTGAGCACCGGCGGAAGCGTCAACCCGGGCGCGGGCGGCGGCACGTTGTTCATCGCCGCCAGCACCTCGGGTGTGCTTCCCACCGACGGCACGGTGATCGACAAGATCGGCTGGGGAACCAGCAACTCTCCGGAGGCGAACGCTCCGACGGGTAACTCGCTGACCCTGAGCTACCAGCGTGGCGCGGACGGCACGGACACCGATGACAACGCCGCCGACTTCCACACCGCCGCCCCGACCCCCCAGAACGCGGCTTCCGACGCCGGCAATCCGGGCGGCGGCACCGGGACGATCACGGTCACGAGCCCGGGCGCGCAGAGCGCCACGTCCGGCACGGCGATCACGCCGATCGACCTGCACGCCTCCGGCGGCACCGCGCCGTACACCTGGACGGCGACCGGGCTGCCCGCAGGGCTGACGATCTCCTCGGACGGCACCGTCTCGGGCACTCCCACCACGGCCGGAACGTCGTCGGTGACGGTGACCGCCACCGACTCGACCGGCGCGACCGGCTCGGCCACCTTCGGCTTCCAGGTCACCGAGGTCGTTTCGACCATCACCCCGATCGCGTCGATCCAGGGCACGGACACCGACACCTCGCCGTACAAGGGGCGGACCGTGACGACCGAGGGTGTCGTGACCGCGGTCTACGCCACGGGCGGCTTCAACGGCTTCTTCCTGGAAACCGGCGGCGCCGGCGGCACCAAGGCCGACGACAAGACTCCGGGCGCCTCCGACGCGGTGTTCGTCTACGGGTCGGCGTCGGCCGGCCAGGTCACGATCGGCGAGAGCGTCCAGGTGACCGGCGAGGTCACCGAGTTCCAGGGCGAGACCGAGATCCAGTTCCCGACGGTGACCAAGCTCGCCACCGCGCTGCCGGCCGTCGTCTCGGACCAGATCGCGTGGTCGGACCTGGCGACCGACGCCGCGAAGGAGGCGCACGAGGGTGAGCTGATCGCGCCGCAGGGCGACTTCACGGTGTCGGACAACTACGACGCGAACTTCTACGGCTCCTTCACGCTGGCCGCGGGCGACAAGCCGCTGCGCCAGCCGACCGACGCCGGAACCGCGGGCAGCGCCGAGGCGAAGGCCGCCGCGGCCGACAACGCCGCCCGGATGGTGACGCTCGACGACGGCTCCAGCGCGAACTACAGCACCAGCGGCTCCCGCGACACTCCGCTGCCGTGGCTGACGACGACCAACCCGGTCACGGTCGGCTCGAAGGTGACCTTCCACGAGCCGGTGATCCTCGAGTACCGGTTCTCTCTGTGGAACTTCCAGCCGAGGCAGCAGGTCACCGGCGACGGCTCGGCGGTCGCCACGTTCAGCGACCTCCGTACCGGCAACCAGCGGCCGGCGACCGTCGGCGGCGACGTCCGCCTGGCCACGTTCAACGTCGAGAACTACTTCCCCATGACCGGCGAGGACTACGTCGCCAAGGGACTGGGGAGCTGCACCTACTACACGGACCGGCAGGGCAACCGGATCGCGGTCAACACGTGCACCGGCACGGACGGCGGCTCCGGCCCGCGCGGCGCGGCCGACGACGTCAACTTCGCCCGCCAGCAGGCGAAGATCGTCACCGGGATCAACCGGCTCGGCGCGAGCATCGTGTCGCTCGAGGAGATCGAGAACTCCGTCAAGTTCGGTGAGCCGCGTGACACCGCCCTGGCCGGCCTCGTCGACGCGCTCAACGCGGCCGCCGGCTCGAACGTCTGGGCCTACGCTCCGTCGCCGTCCGCCGACAAGCTGCCGCCGCTGTCCCAGCAGGACGTCATCCGTACCGCCTTCATCTACAAGCCGGCCGACGTCGCCCTGGTCGGACCGTCGACCGTGCTGACCGGCGACTCCGGCCCCGGCCAGCCGTTCTCGATCGCCCGCCAGCCGCTGGCCCAGGGCTTCAAGAAGGCCGGCGCCACCGACAAGGACGCGTTCCTCGTCGTGGCCAACCACCTGAAGTCGAAGGGCGCCGGCACCCCGCTCTACGACGGCGACATCGAGGACACCTCGTCCCCGGCCGTCGACCAGGGCGCGTACAACGCGACCCGGGTCCGCCAGGCCCAGGACCTCTCCGCGTTCGCGTCGCAGTCGGCGACCGGCCTCGGCACCGACCGGATCTTCCTGCTCGGCGACTTCAACGCCTACACGCACGAGGACCCGATGCAGGTCCTGTACACCGCCGGCTACACCGACCTGGGCAGCACGTTCGACCCGTCGGAGTCGACGTACTCCTTCAACGGCCTGCAGGGCTCCCTCGACCACGTGCTGGCCAGCCCGGCCGCGAAGGCGATGGCGACCGGCGCGGACGTGTGGCAGATCAACGCGCAGGAATCCGTGGCCTACGGCTACAGCCGCTACAACTACAACGCCGCCCAGCTGTTCAACGGCACCGACCCCTTCGCGGCCTCCGACCACGACCCGGTCATCGTCGGGCTGACCCTCCCGGTCACGCCCGTCGCGCCGGCCTGGATCGCCTCGAAGGTGTACAACAACGGTGACACGGTGACCTACCAGGGCTCGACCTGGCTGGCCATGTGGTGGACGCAGAACCAGAAGCCGGGCGACCCCAACGGCCCGTGGGAGCAGATGGAGACCGCGGCCGACGGCACCGCCGTCTGGACCGCGTCCCGCGTCTTCAACACCGGCGACGTCGTCGTGTACAAGAACAAGAAGTACAGGGCGCAGTGGTGGACCCGTAACCAGGTGCCCGGCCAGCCCTACGGCCCCTGGCAGCCCGTCAACTGACCAGAGGCCAATGAAGATGGGGCCGCCTTCGATGCAGATCGAAGGCGGCCCCGTCGCGTATCCGCCGATGTTCCGCCGCTGTCAGAGTCGCTTGAGGATGCTCTGCATCTGGTCGATCTGGGACCGCTGATCGGCCACGATGGAATCCGCGAGTTTCTTGGCCTGCTCATCGGCACCCTGCGCCAGCTCGGTGCGAGCCATCTCGATCGCTCCCTTGTGGTGAGCGATCATGTGCTGCAGGAAGAGCCTGTCGAAGCGAGGCCCTTTGGCCGCCGCGAGCTTGTCCATGTCGCTCTGGGAGACCAGGCCGGGCATGCCTTCGGCCATCTGGCCGGGTGCGGCGGCCCTACCCCAGGCCGTGAGCATGCCGCGCATGTCCTTCATCTGTGCCTGCTGCTCATCCTTGATGGCGGCGGCCAGCTTCTCGACCTCCGGGTCGGAGGCTCGGGTCGCCGCCAGGTCCGCCATGTCGCCGGCCTGTTGATGATGAACGATCATCATCTGCGTGAACATGACGTCCGCGTCATTGAATGCCGCGGACGGCGACGGGCTCGCGACGACGCCCGCCACATCGGCGGCGGACTGCGCCCCTGACGCGAGCTCGCCGGCTCCGCAACCGGTGAGCAGCGCGAGTGCCCCGCCCGCAACCCCCAGAGACAGAATGCACGATCGTTTAATGGGCATGGTCACCGAGTTCTTTCCGCCCCCGCTGCTTCGACGGACAGGGCTTCATCCGCTCCAGGTGGCCGGCCCGGACCTGTAAGCACCCGGGCGCCGTCCCTGCCTTCGCCTACCCGGAGCACGGCCGGTTTCGCGGAAGCGGCGGTTCCCCGTAGTGAGCAATGCTCGTCGTGCCCTGGGACAAACCAGCCCAATCCCCGTGTCGCTCCAGGGGGCGGCCAAACCACCGCCCCGCATGCCGGCTCTCCTCATCAGAGTCCCGTAAGGCCTCTGAGCTGGCAAATCCCTGGCGGCAGGTGCAAGGCCGCGCTGGTTCGGCAGCACCGGGGAACACCCCGTCGAGATCCTCAGCATCCTCGGCCGCCAAGGCGAGCGCATGCACGTCCGCGCCAAGCCCCGCGCCCCCCAGGCCGGCAACTGACGGTGCACCGTTGAAGGTCAGATCGGGCAGCGACACCCCGGTCAGCCGGCTGTTTCGATGCCCTCGCCGCTGTCGGTGCCGTCTGGCAGACTGCCGCCATGCTTGATCACGTGTCGATTCAGTGCGGAGATCTCGTCAAGAGCGCGGCCTTCTACGACGCTGTTCTGGCGCCGCTCGGCGGTCGACGGATCATGGAATTCGGTCCAGTCATCGGATACGGCGTTGACCGCCCCACGTTCTGGATTGGCCGGCAGTCGACCGGCGACGGTTTCCGCGAGTCGCACATCGCTTTCGCGACAACCGACCGCCGGCTCGTCGATGCCTTCTTCGCCGCGGCCATCGGCGCCGGCGCGGAGGTCCTGCATGAGCCCCGAGTCTGGCCGGAGTACCACCCCGACTACTACGGCGCCTTCGTACGCGATCCCGACGGCAACAACGTCGAGGCAGTCTGCCACCGATCCCGCTGAACTCACCGCTTCATCCACGCACCGGAGCACGCACGCGCATCCCACCGAACATGCCGCGCGGGCTGCCAGAGCGAGCAGCCGTGGTCGGGCGGCTTCTCATTCGTCGCGTGCCCGACCACGCCTGCCTTCGTTCAGCCCTGTACGTGACCGACGGCGTCGAGGACGGCTGCGGCCACCGCGTCGGGCTGGGATGCCCCGACGGCGTGGGAGGCGCCTGCGATCTCGCGGGTTCCGAGCGAGCCGGCGCGTTCGGCCATGAACCTCAGCGCCTCGGCCGGGATGTTGAGGTCGCGATCACCATGGACGAACCAGGACGGCTTGGCACGCCAGCCCGGCTCGCTCACCGTCAGCCCGTCGGTCAGCGCCTGTTCGGTGACCGGGCGCTGGGTCGCCGCCATCAGGGCGGCCTCATCGGCGTCGAGGTCGGCGCAGAACTGGTGGTGGAACTTGTCCTCGGCGATCCGGAACTCGTTGCCGCCGGAGGAGACCGGGTAGGCGACCAGCGCGCCACCCAGGCTGCTGCCCTCGAACTTGCCGGACAGCACCAGCGCGCTCTCTCCGGGCTCGGGTGCGAAGGCGGCGACGTACACGAGGGCCTGCACGGCGTCGTTGCCGGCCGCCGCCTGGCTGATCACCATGCCGCCGTAGGAGTGGCCGACCAGGACGACCGGCCGTCCGATGCCGGCGATCACGTCGCGCACGTAGGCGGCGTCGCCCGCCACGCTCCGCAACGGGTTGGCCGCCGCGACGGCGGTCAGCCCGCGGCCGCGCAGGCGCTGGATGACGCGGTTCCAGCTCGCGGACTCGGCGAATGCGCCATGGACGAGGACGACGACGGGCTGTTCTGTGGTGGTCATGAGTTCGCCTTTCCGGAGGTCAGGGCGGCCTCGAGTACCTCGATGGCCTGAGCTACGGCGGCGCCTGCCGCCGCGGTCGAGCGGACGGGGTTGAGCATCATGAAGTGCTGCAGTGTGCCGTTGTAGCGGACGCCGGTGGTGGGCACCCCCGCCGCCAGCGTCCGGGTCACAGGGTGCCGATCAGGCCGCCGTCGATGACGAAGTCCGCGCCGGTGACGTTGCCGGCGCGGACGCTGGCGAGCAGGACGACGAGGTCGGCGACCTCGTCCGGGTGGGTGAATCGGCCGGTGACCGAGTCGGCGGCGGCCTGCTCCGCCACCGCGTGCGACTCGCCGCCGTTGTGGCGGGCGAGCGTGGCGGCGACGCCGTCCGCGCCGAGCCACAGGTCGGTGGCGACCGGCCCGGGGCTGACGGTGTTGACCCGGATCCCGTGCGGGCCCAGCTCCTTCGACAGGGACTTGCTGAAACTGGCCAGGGCCGCCTTCGCTGCGCTGTAGTCGATCACCAGCGGGTCCGGCAGCGACGCGTTGACCGAGCTGACGGACACGATCGTGCCGGCGCCGCGGCCGAGCATGAGCGGCAGCGCCTCGCGGGTGGTGCGCACCGCGGACAGGAAGTTGACGGTCAGGGTGGCGAGCCAGTCCACGTCGGTGACGGACGCGAAGCCGCCGGTGCGTGGGCGTACCGCGCCGACGTTGTTGACCAGGATGTCCAGGCCACCGAACGCCGCGCCGGCGGCCTCGACCAGTTCGGCCGGGCCGTCCAGGGTGGCGAGGTCCACCGCGACCGGG
This sequence comes from Planotetraspora mira, assembly GCF_016863275.1. Taxonomy (GTDB): domain Bacteria; phylum Actinomycetota; class Actinomycetes; order Streptosporangiales; family Streptosporangiaceae; genus Planotetraspora; species Planotetraspora mira. Next base: position 5,583 of record NZ_BOOO01000062.1, on the reverse strand, counting down.
CGGACGCGGCCCCCCGCGGCCAGTTCGGACAGCTCGGCGCTGATGTGCCGTGCTCCGGCGGTCACGCTGACGCCTTCTGCGGCGAGCGCCCGGGTGATCGCCAGCCCGATGCCCTTACTCGCGCCGGTGACCACTGCGGTCTTGCCTGACAGGTGCAGCTCCACGACGTGCCTTTCTGCGGAACGCGGCCCCGCACCTGAGGCGGGGCCGCGTGCGGGGTTCAGCGGGCGGACTTGGCGGCGGCGACGATGACATCCACCACGGCCTGCGGCCGGGACAACATCGACAGGTGCGACGCGGCGACCTTGGTGACGTGGCTGTGCGCCCGGTTCGCCATGGTGACCTGCAGCGACGGCGGCAGGATGCCGTCCTTCGTGCCCACCAGGTACCAGCTCGGCAGCTTCTTCCAGGCGGGCGGCCCGGACGGCTCCTGCAGTGCGCTCAGCGCGATCGGACGCTGCTCGGCGGCCAGCCGGGCGGCCGTGGCGGCCGGCAGATCACCGGCGAACGCTTGCGGGAACACCGCCGACTTGATGTAGAGGTCGACGTCTCCGGCCGGCGCCCCCGGGTAGGCCACGACGTCGAACAGCGCGCTCGGGTCGCCGCCCCCCTGCAGGCCGAGGACCGTCTCGCCCTCGTCTGGCACGAACGCGTTGACGTAGACGAGCGCCTTCACGTCGGGGTCGGTGCCGGCCGCGTTGGTCACGACCGCGCCGCCGTAGGAGTGGCCGACCAGGACGACCGGGCCGCTGGTCCGCTGAGCAAGGAACGCCGACAGGTACGCGGCGTCGGCGCCGAGCCCGCGCAACGGGTTGGGCGCGGCGAGCACGGTGTACCCGAGCCGTTGCAGCCGGCCGGTCACGTCCGACCAGCTTGACGCGTCGGCCCAGGCACCGTGCACGAGAACGATGGTCGGCTTCGGGGGATCGGGACGGCTGGCGGCCGATGCCGGGACGGCGAGCGTGAACAGGGCGAGGGCGGCCAGCGCGATCATCGCGCCGCGCCGGCGGAGGGGGTTCAACATGATGGATCCAGCTCTCAGTCGAGGGAGGCGAGCAGATGCCGGGTGAGTTGGGCGGGATGTTCTTCGTAGATCCAGTGGCCGGAGTCCGCGATCACAAGTCCGGTCACGTGGGTGGCGTACGACCGCACCGGAGAGGGGACGAGATCGCCAAGGCTGCCGCTCGCACCGATGGCGAGCACCGGCATGGTGAGCTTCGTCCTGCGGTAGCGGGCGTTGTCGGCGATGTCGGCTGGGAATGCGCGTGCAAAGCCCGATGCCGGCCGGGCCCGGCCGTGTGCGGATCGTGAGCGAGCACCGTTTCCATCCCCTGCGTCGCCTTGACCGGTCGTCCTCATGGAACCGCGCCGGGGCAGGCCGCCGAATCAGGGAAACACCCCAGTGTCCACAGGCCGGGGGCCAGCCGGCGGGGCCCGTCCTCGAACAGCTCGCACCGGACGCGGGCCGTCCGCGACGGCCGATCCTGGGCCGACAACGGCGCCTTTGGCCGCTCCCGGTTTCCGGCACCGGTTTGTGTTGACCCGCAAAGGGAGTGACTGAAGGATGAGATAGGGCCCTCAGCAGAAGGGGTGGACAAGGGATGCGGTGGTGGCCGGAACCCTGGCGACGACGGGCGGCCGCATCTGATTCTGTCTCTGACTCCATGCTGGCGGCGGCGCAGGACCGGGGTATCCCCGCTGAGCGGGTGAGCAGTTCCGACATCGAGGTCCTCGCGATCGCGGTGGCGAGGAACACCTACGAGAAAGGCGACATCGCCGCGGCGGAGGAAATGCTGCGCGTGATCGCGGTCGAGGGCAGGTCATCGGCCGCCGGGATGGCAGCCTTCGATCTGGGCTTGGTGTTGGAATCCCGCGGTGATGCGCGCGGTGCCCAGCACGCGTACCGGATGGCCATGAATTTTCCCAATTCCGACGCGGCGGCGACGGCCGCGTTGAACCTGGGGATCATCCTGTTCCACGAAGGCGACACCGAGCAGGCCCGAACCCTCCTGACCATCGCCATGGAGTCGGGGCACCCGGAGGCCTCACCGAAAGGGGCTTTCAATCTGGGTGGCCTGCTGTCCAGACAGGGCCATACCGAAGAGGCGATGCGCGCGTTGCAGCGCGCGGTGGATTCAGGTCACCCCGACGAGTCTCCGGGAGCACTGACCCAGCTCGGTGCCCTCTGGTTCGCCACGGGTCGGGTCGCGGACGCCGAAGCCGCATTCGAGCGGGTCATCGCGACACGGCACCCGGAATTCGCTGCCATGGCACACGCATGCCTGATCGACTTGCGTCGTCGACGGCGCTGATCGAAACCGTACGGAACGATCATCAAGATCATTGCGCGCATATTGGTGGACCAGCGAGGGATGGCGGCTCGCGGTGACCTACGGCTGTATGTCCCTGGAAAGCAAAAGAGACCCCGTAGGGCCTCTGAGCTGGGAAAATCCCTGGTGGCAGGTGCAAGGTCCGAACCGACGCATACGCCCTCGCCCGACAGTGCTGATGTCGGTGTCGGGAAGCGCTCGAACTCGTGTCCGGCCACCTAATGGTGGGGGTAACCCGGAACACAACACGCTTCTAGCGCGACAACCGGGTCCACGTCGCGATGAAGGTCCGCGACGCCGGCCTCCTGTGATCAGAGGGGTGTCACCGGGCCGGCGTGCGGCACGTACACCAGGGCGTCGTAGGCCTTGGCCGGGACCGTCGCGACGGTGTACATCTTGCTCATCTTGCTGAACAGGGCGGAGAACTCGTCACCGACGCTGCCCATGGGCACCTTCGAGTTGAGCAGCCTGCGGTTGGCTGGGTCGGCCGAGGCCTGGGCGATGTCCACGTAGCCCATCGGCTCGCCGCCGAAGAGCTTGGCCAGGGGCGCGTCGGTCTCCACGGTGAACTTCTGACGGCGGCCCGACATGGAGTCCTTGGTGATGAAGGTGCTGGTGCCGAAGTCGGTGCCGATCGCGAAGTAGTCGTCCCCGTACGTGGCGGCGAGCCTGCGGCCCATCGACTCGAAGAAGTAGGCGGCCCCGCTCTTGTCGATGTGGCCGTCGTGCGCGGCCACAATGATCTTGCCCTTGGCCTGGCCGGCGATCCAGCCGATGTTCTCGGCCATCCAGGCGTCGCGCTTGGCCGGGTAGTCGTTGCCCGAGGACTGGAGCTCGACGCCCTGCCGGATGGTCTCGGCGTGGTGGACCGCCACGGCGTACGCCTGCTCGGAGCCGGCCCGTACGTACGCCTCGCGCTTGCTTTTCAGCAGGCTGATGACGCCTGCGACTGCGTCCTTGGCCCCGGCAGGAGGCGGTGAGGTGCGGGTGGCGTCGGTGAGGCCGGACAGCGAGCGCTCGGCCGAGGCCGCCTGCGCAGGATCCACGTCGGTGAGGTAGCGCAGCAGGCGCTCCTTGTTGCGGTCGTACCTCTGCATGTCGAAGCCGAAGAGATGGACCTTCTCGGCGTCGGGCACGGTGGCGTTGTGGTCGTGGATCCAGCGCAGGAGGCCGGCCGTGTCACGGGTGCGGTAAAGGTCGAAGCCGAGCGCCTTGGCGGCGTCCTCGGCGGTGCCCTGGCCGCCCGTCACGTAGTCGTCGGCGACGGCCGCGCAGCCGAAGTCGGCTTCCAGCGCGACGGCGCGGAAGCCGTGCCGTTCCACCAGGGTCTTGATGACCTGCAGGCGGACCTGGACGAACTCCTTGTTGCCGTGGGTCGCCTCGCCGACGCCGACCACGCGGTCGTTGGCCGCGGCGTCGAGCGTGGCCTCCGGCAGCGGGACGACGGCCGAGGACGTCACACCGGTGGTGTCCACGCCGCCGCGCCCGGCCAGCCGCGCGAGTGCGGTCACCACGGGAAGGGCCCGCCTCATGTCAGTGCACCTCCTTGTGGAGCACGCGCAGCGCGCCGAACGTCGCGGGGAGGACGATCCAGCAAATCATCGAGGCAGGTCTCCTCTTCCAGCTCCCGGATCGCCGCCGCGGCCGGTTCTCCCCTACTCGACCACATCGCCTGTCTTCAAGCTCACCGGAATGTGTCGCGCCATAGTGTCCTTCGGAGTGCAGAAGCATCGAGCCGCATTCACGGATGTCGGGATTCGGTGGCCCGCTGCCGCCCGGGGAGTGGGGATTGTGCGCCACCGGCGCGGTGTCGGCCCGCGGGCTCAGGCGAGGGCGGCGACCAGCAGGGCGAAGGCGGCGATGAGGACGGCGACGCGGACGTAGTGGAAGCGGTCCCAGCGGTTCATCTGTTCCTTCCAGTCGGCGGGCCGGTTCTCGGTGGTCCACGTCTTGCCCCGGTTGTTGATCGGGACGAGCAGCAGGATCGACATGATCACGCTGAGGATCAGCAGCGCGCCGGCGATGACGACAAGGCCGGCGCCGTCGTGGTGCCATCCGGCGATGGCCCAGACCGCGCTCAGGACGAGCGAGCCGATGTACCAGAACGGCATCACGGCGCCGAGCATCCGACCGCCGTGGCTTCGGCCGCGTTGGCTGCTGTCGTCGGGGAGGGCGTTGAGGATCGGGTTGATGACGAAGGCGACGGAGAACTCCACCCCCACCATCAGGCCGACGACCACGGTGGTGACGATCTCAAGTGCGTTGAGCATGATGACCTCTCCTGGGATCTAGCGTCGCTAGATGATGAGGCAACGCTAGACTGCTGTCGCTCGATTGTCTAGCGATGCTAGGATCGAATCGTGTCGGTACAGGAACGCAAGGAGCGCGAACGGGCGGAGCGCGAGCGCCTCATCGTGGCGACGGCCCGCGAACTCGCCGAGCAGCAGGGCTGGGACGCGGTCACCACCCGCCAGCTCGCCGAGCGCATCGAATACAGCCAGCCCGTCCTCTACAGCCACTTCCGCAGCAAGCGCGAGATCATCGGCGCCGTCGCCCTCAAGGGCGCCGCCGAGATGGCCGCGGCGCTGCGGGCAGCGGCCTCCGCCGCGGACGGCCCTCGCACCCGGGTCGCCGCCCTCGCCCGCGCCTACCTCGAATTCGCCGCACGCAACCCGGCGGTCTACGACGCCATGTTCCAGCTCGACGGCGGCCTGGCGTTCGCGAACGAGGACACCCCACAACCTCTGAAGGACGCCTTCGCCGCCCTGCTGGAAAACCTCAGCGAGGTCGCTGGGGACGGCGTCCACCCGGCACTGTTCACCGAGGTGTTCTGGGCGGCCCTGCACGGGCTCGCCACCCTGACCCGGACGGGACGACTGCCGCCGGAGGACACCGAGCCGAGGGTGGAGCTGCTGGTGGACCGGCTCGCCATGATCTGACGCACCATCCCGGCGGGCACGCAGCCGGGACCCTCGGGCACCGCTGGTCGATCGCCGTTGACGACCATGAACAGTCGGACACACAGCAAGAGGCCCGCCGCCGCGTTTCCGCTGGTCAAGGGCCTCTTTTGGCTGGTGTGGCACATCACATAACGCCTGACCTGCTAAAAGGCCATGAAAACGGCTAGCTGAGCGGTCACGGCGACGCGCATACGACGCGAACCATTCGACGGCGTTCGAGAGCACCGCCGCGCTCACCACGCGCCAGGACGAATACAGCTCGCCGCCTGATCAACTTTTGCTCCCTCAGAAGC
>NZ_BOOO01000061.1 GCF_016863275.1 Planotetraspora mira | reverse complement strand
CCAGCAGGCTTACGTTCCCGTTTGCGCGGCCACCGGGGAGCGGCGCCTGCGGCGGCTCGGCGACCGAAGGTACTCGGGACTCGCTCATGCGAGGCTCCCTTCCATGATCATGTCGAGAACTGCGTGTTCGTCCAGCTCCTCAGCGCCGGACTCGTGGATGATCGAGCCTTCCTTGATCACCAGAACGCGGTCGGCCAGCCCGAGCACCTCGGGCACCTCGCTGGAGACCAGCAGCACCCCGACGCCCTCGTCGGCCAGCCGCTTGATCACCGCGTAGAGCTCCGCGCGGGCGCCCACGTCGACGCCGCGGGTGGGCTCGTCGAGCAGGAGCAGCTTGCGGCCGTCGACCAGCCATCGGGCCAGCACGGCCTTCTGCTGGTTGCCGCCCGACAGCGTCCTGATGGCCCGCCGGGGATCCGGCGGCCGGATGCCGAGGGACTCCGCGTGCCGGCGGGCGTCGGCCATCTCCCGGCCCCGGTCCAGCCAGCCGAACCGGGAGTACTTGCCCAGCGCGCCGAGCGTGATGTTGCGGGCGACGCTCTGGTCGAGGAGCAGCGCCTGGGCCTTGCGCTCCTCCGGTGCGAGACCCATGCCGAGCCGTACGGCACGGCTCGGGCTGCCGGAGCGCACCGGCTTGCCGTCCAGAATGACCTGGCCGGTGGCGCGGCGGGCGCCGTACACCGCCTCGATGATCTCGGACCGGCCCGAGCCGACCAGCCCGGCCAGGCCGACGATCTCACCGGCGCGCACGGAGAAGGAGATGTTCCGCACCCGGCCGGGTACGGTCAGTCCCTCCACCCGCAACACCTCCGGGCGGCCGTCGTGGCTTCCTGGGGCGGAACGCGGCGGGAACACGTACTCGACGTTCCTGCCGGTCATCAGCGAGACGATCGTCGAGGTCGAGGTCTCCCTCGCGGGCAGGCCGACCGCGACCGTCCGGCCGTCCTTGAGCACGGTCACCCGGTCGCCGATCTCGCGGATCTCCTCCAGCCGGTGGGAGATGTAGACGACGGCCACACCCTGCGCGGTCAGCTCGCGGATGATGCGGAAGAGGTTGGTCACCTCGTCCTGCGCCAGCGCGGCGGACGGCTCGTCCATGATGATCAGCCGGGTCTCGTGGGACAGCGCCCGCGCCATGCTCACGACCTGCTTGGCCGCGGGCGACAACGCCCCCACCTCGGTCGTCGGCCGGATCTCCGGGTGGCCCAGCCGGGTCAGGAGGTCGCGGACCGCCTTGGCGGCCTGCGCCGTACGGGTGAAGCCGAACCGGGCCAGTTCGTGGCCGAGGTAGATGTTCTCCGCGACGCTGAGCCCGTCGACCAGGTCGAGTTCCTGGTAGATGGTCGAGACCCCGAGCCGGATGGCCGCGATCGGCGTGGACAGCCGTACGGCCTCGCCGGCCAGGGTGATGGAGCCCTCGTCCGGCTGGTGCGCGCCGGCGAGGATCTTGATCAGAGTGGACTTGCCCGCGCCGTTCTGCCCGAGCAGGCAGTGCACCTCGCCCGCGCGGACGTCGAGGTCGACGCCGTCGAGCGCGCGGACGCCGGGGAACTGCTTGACGATCCCGCGCATGACGAGAAGCGGCGCCGTGTCGGGGGATGACTCCGGCATGGGTTGCCTCCTGGATCCTGTCTGGCTGTTTGAGGTTGTGGACCCGTCCGCCCGGCCGGGCTCGTTGCGGCACCGCCGGGGACGAAGCCGAGGTCGGCGGGAACGGCTTCGTCACCGGGTTCGGCCCGGCCGGGTGGACGGGGGACTGGGGTCAGCGAGGCGGCTTCACACGGTGGGACACCGGGTCGGCTCTCCCTTCGGGGCTCGCGGAGGAGGGCATCCCGCTGGCGCGGATGTCGACGGTGGTGGGGTCGGACAGGACGCGTTCGACGACGATTCCCGCCGCGCCGCGTGAGGCGGCGCAGAAACCGAAGTCGGACGCGACGAAGGAGCAGCGGGCGATCGACCCGGCCACCCCCCATCGTTCGAGCTCGGCCTGCGCCACGGGGATGAGCTGGTCGGCGAGCCTGGCGAAGTAGCCGCCGAGGACGATCACGCGGGGGTTGAAGAGGTTGACCAGCGTGGCCGCGCCACGGCCCAGCCAGCGGCCGACCTCGGCGACGGCCTCGGTGACGTGCGGATCACCCGCGGCCTGGCGCGCCTCGATCTCCGCCAGGCGCTCCTCCGGATCGCGGACCATCCCGTCGTGCGTGCCGTACGCGTTGTCGGGGGTGACCATCCGGACCAGGACGGCCAGCCCGACCTTGGTCTCCCAGCAGCCGATGCGCCCGCAGCCGCACCGGTCGCCTGAGGGGTCCACGGGGACGTGGCCCACCTCCCCGGCGAACCCGTCCGCGCCGCCGAGCAGCCGGCCCCCGGCGATGATGCCGCCGCCTATCCCCACCTCTCCGGTGAGATAGACCAGGTCGGGCGTGCCGGCCGCGACTCCGGACGTGAACTCGGCGAGCGCGGCGAGGTTGGCGTCGTTGTCGATGGTGACCGGCACGTCCCGCGAGACGTCGGCCCGTTCGAGCACGTTCGCGACGGGCACGCCGTACCACCCGAGGTTGGGCGCCACGTCGACCGTCCCCGTCGTCGTGTCGATGAGCCCGGGGACGGCGACGGTGATCCCGGCGACCGTGACCCCGAGCAGGGCGAGCTCGTCGACCGCCTGCTTGATCGCCCTGGCCAGCTCGTCGAGGGAACGTTCCGGAGTGCTGTTCATCGCGTTGAAGCTGATTCGCCAGTCGAGCAGCACCCGGCCGGCGAGGTCGGTCGCGAACGCCGCGATGTAGTCGACGTTCACCTCCAGGCCGAGGGCGCCGACCCCCGAACCGTCGAGGGTGAGCGCGAGTCCGGGACGGCCGACCGCGCCGGCGTGCTGCGGGCCGGTCTCCTTGATGAGGCCGCGGGCGAGAAGCTCGCTCGCGAGGCTGGTCACCGTGGTCTTGTTCAGTCCCGTCTCCGCGGCGACGGCCGATCTGGATCGTGCGCCGTGCTCCCTCAGGTGCCTGAGCACGAGGGCCAGGTTGGAGCGGCGCACGGTGGCCTGATCGGCCGGACCCCGCCGAGGGGTGCCCGGGCCGCCGTTCCAGGTGCCCTCACGCCGCACGCAGACCTCCTTGCGAAAATTGCACGCCGAATCAGACCACTCGCGTGGCCTGACGGAATTAATTTGCATGGCTCGTCGAATTAAAAGCGCGGTTTCGAAGATCGTGCAAGCGTCGAAACGCTTCGCCTTCCGTAACTCTTGTGTAACGCGGAACGGCGGTTCGCGTGTTGCTGATTCGTTACCTGCGGCGTGGGTGCACGCCTGTGATGCCCATGTTATAAACGCGTTAATTAATCTTCGATACATACAAAGGCGGCCGGCGTTGACCCAGAGGCAATCCCCCACACGCTCGGCGAACGGTCTCGCCCAGCCGCTGGGTCACGCCTCCCTGCGGCGCGCCAACCTCGCGCTCGTGCTGCGCCACCTGCGCGAAGAGGGCTCCTGCTCCCGGGCGGACATCGCCGACTCGACCGGCCTGCACCGTGCGACCGTCTCCAACCTGATGGCCGAGTTGCTCGAGCGCGGGCTGGTCCGCGAGGTCGGGACGGAGCGGGCCGGAGCCATCGGCCGCCCCCGGCGTGCGGTGGCCCTCGACGGCTCGCACGTGGGCGCGCTCGGTATGGAGATCAACGTCGACTACATCGCCGTCCACGGCACCGACCTGAGCGGCCGGGTCCTGGTGGAGCGCCGGATCGGCTTCGACGCCATGGGCCAGGGGCCCGACCGGTCGCTCGCGGAGCTCGGCCGGGTCACCCGGCGGGTCATCGGCGACATGAAGCGGGCCGGGGCGTCACCCGGCGGCATCGTGGTCGGAGTGCCGGGACTGGTGGACAGCGGGCGGGGCGTGGTCGCCTTCGCGCCCAACCTCGGCTGGCACGGCCTTCCTCTCGCCGACCGTCTCCGTGAGGAGCTCGGCGGCCTGCGGGTGCCCGTGACCGTGGACAACGACGCCAACCTCGCCGCGCTCGCCGAGTTCACGAGCGGAGTCGCGGCCGGCACGGCCGACATGGTCTCCCTCACGGGCGAGGTCGGCGTGGGCGGCGGCATCATCGTCGGCGGCCGCCTGCTGCGAGGCGCGGACGGCTTCTCCGGCGAGGTCGGCCATCTGCCCGTCGATCCAGGCGGAGCCCGCTGCGGTTGCGGCCGGGTCGGCTGCTGGGAGACCAAGGTCGGGTTCGCCGCCCTGGTCCGCTCGGCCACCCCCGACCAGGCGTACGGGCTGGACACCGTGCCGACCCCCGATCCCGAGGAGCGGGTGAGGGAGATCGCGCGAGGTCTCGCCGACGGCGACGAACGGACAATGGGCGCGGTGGCGGAGGTCGGCAGGTGGCTCGGGCTCGGCGGCTCGATCCTGGTCAACCTCTTCAACCCGCGCGTGATCGTGATCGGCGGCTACTTCGCGAGGCTCGCCGAGCAGCTCATCCCGCCGGCCCAGGCGGAGCTCGAGCAGCTCGTCATCGCCGGGCCCGCGGCACGCTGCCGTTTCATGGCGTCAAATCTCGGTTTCGGCGCCGCCTCCCGGGGCGCCGCGAGCATGGTGGTCGATCACATCATGGACGATCCGACTGCGATCGGCTCGGCACCGGTCGCACATAACATTGCAGGTCAAAGATTATGACCTGCAAATCTTAAGGAGGAATTCGCAGCAATCTGGAGTCGGCATCTCCAGCTATGAATCGGCATGAGCACCACCCGCACAACCGGCAACAAGCGCGGCGGCGCGCGCCTTGCCTGACTGAGCCCCCCTAGGTCAGGAAAGGACCCTCATGTCTCCACGTCTTCGGCCGTGGGTCCCACTGTTATCCGCGTTCTCACTGGTGTTGGCAGCCAGTGTGGCGACGGCGCCGGCGGCCCAGGCCTCTGTCATCCCCGCTTCCGACTACCAGCAGGTCCAGCTGGCCGTCGGCGGCGCCGAGCTCGGCGAGGCGATGTCCCTCGCGGTGCTCCCCGACCGCACGGTGGTGCACACCGCCCGTGACGGCACGGTCCGGGTCACCGACGCGGCCGGCAACACCAAGGTGGCCGGCAAGCTCAACGTCTACACCCATGACGAAGAGGGCCTCCAGGGTGTCGCGGCGGACCCGAACTTCGCGACGAACCGCTACATCTACCTGTACTACTCGCCCACGCTGAGCACGCCCGGCGGTGACGCGCCCACCAGCGGCACCCAGGCGCAGTTCGACGCGTGGAAGGGTGAGCTGCACCTGTCGCGGTTCACGCTCAACTCTGACAACACGCTGAACATGGCGAGCGAGAAGGTCGTGCTCGTGGTGCCCAACGACCGCGGGCAGTGCTGCCACGTCGGCGGGGACATCGACTTCGACGCCGCGGGCAACCTGTACCTCACCACCGGTGACGACACCAACCCGTTCGAGTCGAACGCGTACACGCCGATCGACGAGCGCACCGACCGCAACCCGCAGTTCGACGCGCAGCGGTCCGCGGGCAACACGAATGACCTGCGCGGCAAGCTCCTGCGGATCCACCCGGAGTCCGACGGGACCTACACCATCCCTTCGGGCAACCTGTTCGCGCCGGGAACGGCGAAGACCCGCCCCGAGATCTACGGCATGGGCTTCCGCAACCCGTTCCGCATGTCGGTCGACAAGGCCACCGGCATCGTCTACCTCGGCGACTACGGACCCGACGCGGGCGGCGCCGACGCGAACCGCGGCCCCGGCGGCCAGGTGGAGTTCAACCGGATCACCTCGGCGGGCAACTACGGCTGGCCGTACTGCACGGGCACCAACACCACGGCCGAGACCTACAACGAGTACACGTTCCCGAGCGGGCCCTCGCTGGCCAAGTACAACTGCGCCGGCGGCCCGACGAACAACTCGTTCCGCAACACCGGCCTGACCACCCTGCCCCCGGCCAAGCCCGCCTGGATCAGGTACGGCGGCGAGGCCGGCTCCCCGGCGGACTTCGGCGGCGGCTCCGAGTCGCCCATGGGCGGACCGGTATACCGGTACAACGCCTCGCTCAACTCCGCCGTGAAGTTCCCCCAGTCACTCGACGGCCGTTTCTTCGCCGGCGAGTACGGCAGGCAGTGGATCAAGGCCATCGAGGTCAAGTCCGACGGCACCCCCGGTGACATCGGGGCCTTCCCCTGGCGCGGAACGCAGGTCATGGACCAGGCGTTCGGCCCGGACGGCGCGCTGTACGTCCTCGACTACGGCACGGGCAGCAACAACCAGGCCCTCTGGCGGATCGAGTACATCGGCGGCGCCAACCGCAACCCGATCGCCAAGGCGGCCGCGGACAAGACCTCGGGCGCCAACCCGTTGACCGTGAACTTCTCCTCGGCCGGCAGCTCCGACCCCGAGGGCGGCGCGCTGACGTACTCGTGGAACTTCGGCGACGGCACCACCTCGACCGCGGCCAACCCCACCAAGACCTACACGGCGAACGGCACCTACACGCCGACGCTGACGGTCCGGGATCCGCAGGGCCTGACCGGCACGGCGAGCCTCGTCGTGAGTGTGGGCAACACCGCGCCGACGGTGAACCTGAACACGCCGACCAACGGCACGCTGTTCGCCTTCGGCGACACGGTGCCCTACTCGGTCACCGTCTCCGACCCCGAAGACGGCACGATCGACTGCACGAAGGTCACCGTGACCTACTTCCTGGGCCACGACAACCACCGTCACCAGATCACGTCGAAGACGGGTTGCTCCGGAACGCTGACGACCCCGACCGACGGTGAGCATGACGCCGCGGCGAACATCTTCGGCGTCTTCGAGGCCTCCTACACCGACAAGGGCAGTCTGACCTCGGTCAGCACCCGCACCCTCCAGCCCAAGCACCGCCAGGCCGAGCACTACGGCGCTATGCAGGGCATCCAGCTCGCCGACCACGCCGGCGCCGAAGGCGCCAAGACGGTCGGCTTCACCGACAACGGTGACTGGATCTCCTTCACGCCGTACGCGCTGACCGGCGCCACCAGCATGACCGCCCGGGCGTCGTCCGGCGGCGCGGGCGGCACCATCGAGGTGCGCACGGGCTCGGCGACCGGCACGCTCCTCGGCTCCGCGGCCGTGGCCAACACCGGCAGCTGGGACACCTTCGTCAACGTCAACGTCCCGCTCTCGAACGTGCCGAGCGGAACCCAGACGCTGTACCTGGTGTTCAAGGGCGCGACCGGGCAGGGCAACCTGTTCGACCTCGACGCCTTCACCTTCAACACCAGTAGCGGCGGCACCTCGACCACGACCGAAGGCGAAGCCTTCACCTCGCAGTCGGGCGTGCAGACCGCAGGCCATGCCGGTGCCAGCGGCGGTACGACGCTGGGCTACATCGACAACGGTGACTGGGCGGGCTACTCGTCGGTGAACACCCAGGGCGCGAAGACCTTCTCGGCCAAGGTCTCCTCGGCGGGCGCGGGCGGGACGATCACGATCCGTTCCGGTTCGCAGACGGGCACCGTGCTCGGGTCGGTGGCGGTCCCCAACACCGGCAGCTGGGACACCTTCCAGACGGTCTCCACGACTCTGACCGGCACGGCGACGGGCTCGCTGTTCCTCACCTTCACGGGTGGGACCGGTTCCCTGTTCGACATCGACACCTTCACCATCACCCGCTAGCCAGGCGCTCCGACAAGGCGGCCGCGCGCGAGGTGTGCCCCGAAGGCATCCCTCGCGCGCCGGCGAGCCGTACATGAAAGGACAGCCATGCGCAGAGTCATGCGGCGTGGTCTGGCGCTGGTCGCCGCCACGCTGATCGCGACCCAGTTCGCGCCCACCGCGGCTCAGGCGGCCGATCCCGCCTACCAGGTGCTGGTGTTCAGCAAGACGGCCGGCTTCCGGCACGACTCCATCCCCACCGGCATCCAGACGATCCGCGACCTCGGAACGGCGAACAACTTCACCGTCACCGCGACCGAGGACGCGAGCGCCTTCACCGCCGCCAACCTGGCGCAGTTCAAGGCCGTCGTCTTCCTCAGCACCACGGGCGACGTCCTGAACGACACCCAGCAGACCGCGTTCACCAACTACATCAACGGCGGCGGCGGTTACGTCGGCATCCACGCGGCGGCCGACACCGAGTACGACTGGCCGTACTACGGCCAGCTCGTCGGCGCCTGGTTCAAGAGCCACCCCGCGATCCAGCAGGCGGTCGTCAAGAACGAGGACCGCACGCACCCCGCCACGTCGGGCCTCGCCGCGACGTGGACGCGGACCGACGAGTGGTACAACTACCGCACCAACCCCCGATCCACCGTCCACGTGCTGCAGAGCCTGGACGAGACCAGCTACTCGGGCGGCGAGATGAGCGGGGACCACCCGATCACGTGGTGCCACCCGCAGGCGTCCGGACGCTCGTTCTACACGGGCCTCGGGCACACCATCGAGTCGTACGCCGACCCGAACTACCGCAACCTGCTGCTCGGCGGCATCCGGTACGCCGCGGGCATGGTGCAGGCCAACTGCAACCCGCCCACCACCCCGCCGCCCACGGGCGACACGACCACGGTCGAGGGTGAGGCGTTCACCTCGCAGTCGGGCGTGCAGCCGGCGGGTCACGCCGGTGCCAGTGGCGGCACGACGCTCGGTTTCATCGACAACGGTGACTGGGCGGGCTACTCCACGGTGAGCACGCAGGACGCCAAGACGTTCTCCGCGAAGGTCTCCTCGGCCGGCGCGGGCGGGACGATCACGATCCGCTCGGGTTCGCAGACGGGCACCGTGCTCGGGTCGGTGGCGGTTCCCAACACCGGGAGCTGGGACACCTTCCAGACCGTCACGGCGAACCTGACCGGCAACGTGACCGGGCCCCTGTTCCTCAGCTTCTCCGGCGGGTCCGGCTCCCTGTTCGACATCGACACCCTCACCATCTCCAGGACCACCACCACGACTCCGGTGAGCACCACGACCGAGGGCGAGGCCTACACCTCGCAGTCGGGCGTGCAGCCGGCGGGTCACGGCGGTGCCAGTGGCGGCACGACGCTGGGTTACATCGACAACGGCGACTGGGCCGGTTACTCGTCGGTGAACACGCAGAACGCGAAGACCTTCGCGGTGAAGTACTCCTCGGCGGGCGCGGGCGGGACGATCACCATCCGCTCGGGTTCGCAGACGGGCACCGTGCTGGGCTCCATCGCGGTCACCAACACCGGCTCCTGGGACACCTTCAGGACCGTCACCACCAACCTGACCGGCAACGTGACCGGGTCGCTGTTCCTCAGCTTCTCCGGCGGGTCCGGCTCCCTGTTCGACATCGACACCTTCACCATCACCCGATAACGACCCACCACCGGAGTGGTGCCCGTCCGCGACGCCCGCCTGAGGCGCCGGGGCGGGCGCCCTCCCCGAACTCGTGACAAGGGCCCGGCTCGTCGGCGACCGGCCCGGTACAACGGCCGGTTCGTCCGCGAATCGGTCCAGGAAAACGGCCGGGCTCGTCGGCGACCGGCTCAGGGAAAAGGGAGTGACCGATGAAGATCGGTGTCTGGCTGGTAGGTGCGAGAGGATCGGTGGCCACCACGGTCGTCACGGGAGCCGCGGCGTTGCGCGCCGGGCTCGCGGCGCCGGTGGGCTGCGTGACAGCGGGTGCGGACTTCGCGGAGGCAGGACTGCCGCCGCTCGACACCCTCGTCTTCGGCGGGCATGACATCTCCAGCACGCCGCTGCCGAAGAGGGCCGAGGAGCTGAGCAGGGCGGGCGTCGTCCCGCCGCCGCTGGCCGACCTGGTCCGCCACGAACTCGAGGCCGCCGACGCGGAGATCCGGCCCGGCCTCGCGACCGGGGTGCCCCGGGAGGACGAGACCCAGGCCTCGCTCGCCCAAGCGCTGATCAGGGACATCACCGACTTCCGCGACCGTCTCGGGCTCGCGCGCGTCGTCGTGATCCACGTGGCCTCGACCGAGCCGCCCGTCGCCCCCCACCCGGCTCACCAGAGCCTGGAGGCGCTGACCGTCGCGCTCGAGACCCCCGGAGCGGCCGTGTTGCCGCCGAGTTCCCTCTACGCGTACGCCGCGCTCAGCGCCGGCTGCTCGTACATCGACTTCACGCCGTCCACCGGGGCGTGGCTGCCCGCACTCGACGAGCTGGCGAACGCCCGGGCCGTGCCGTACGCGGGCAGGGACGCCAAGACGGGGGAGACCCTGCTCAAGACCGCGCTCGCCCCCATGTTCGCGGCCCGCGCCCTGGCCGTCCGCTCCTGGTCGGGCACGAACCTGCTCGGCGGGGGAGACGGCGCCACCCTGGCCGACCCCGCCGCGGGCGAGAGCAAGAAGATCTCCAAGGAACGCGCGCTGCCCGCGATCCTCGGACACGCCGTCGAGGGCCAGACCCACATCGACCACGTGGCGCACCTCGGCGACTGGAAGACCGCCTGGGACCACATCACCTTCGAGGGCTTCCTCGGCGTGCGCATGTCCATGCAGTTCACCTGGCAGGGCTGCGACTCGGCGCTCGCCGCCCCCCTGGTGCTCGACCTCGCCCGGCTGCTGGCCCGTGCGCACGAGCGAGGCCAGGCCGGTGCGGTCGAGGAGCTCGGCTTCTTCTTCAAGGACCCCGTCGCGACCGACGAGCACCGCCTCCAGGTGCAGTACGACCTGCTGCGCGCCTGGGCCGGGAAGCTGGCGTGAGCCCGGCTCCTCGTCCCATGCCCGACCTCGCGACGCTTGCCGAGCTCGTCCGCGCGCCCGCGGCCCTCACCGTTCCCGGTGACACGACCGCGGGCGGAGCGGTGAACCCCGGCCTCGCGTTGTCGTCGGTCTGCCTCTACTGGGCCGGCATGGCGCTGAACGACTACGCCGACCGCGACCTCGACGCGCGGGAGCGGCCCGAGCGGCCCATCCCCTCCGGACGCGTCCGGCCGGGGCAGGCGCTCGGCCTCGCGGCCGGGCTCACCGGGGCCGGCCTCGCCCTGGCGGCGGGCGCCGGCGGACGACGTGCGCTCGGGGTCGCGTCCGGGCTGGCCGCCGTCGTGTGGGCCTACGACCTCGCCCTCAAGGACACCGCCGCCGGGCCGCTCGCGATGGCCGCGGCGCGCGGCCTCGACGTGCTCCTCGGCGGTACGGCCGGAGCCGGCGCGGGAACCGATGCCGCCGACGGCCGGGCGGCCCTGCTCACCGCGGGCGCCGTGGCGGCGCACACCTACGGGGTCACGGCCCTGAGCCGCGGCGAGGTCACGGGCGGCTCCACGGCACGCTCGGCGACGGCGCTGACCGCCACCGCCGTGGCCACCGGGCTGGCGGCCGTCCACGTCCACCGGTCCGCCGGGAGCACGGGGGCCGTCGTGCGCAGGGCGGCGGGGTTCGGCCTGACGGCGGCCTACGCCGGGCTGGTGGGCGGGGCGCAGATCGCCGCGGCCAGGCGCCCCGACGCGGGGCGGACCCGGGCCGCCGTCGGCCAGAGCATCCTCGGGCTGCTGCCGCTGCAGGCCGCGCTCGCCGCCGGGCGTGGCCGGCTCGTCGTGGCTGCGGCACTCGCGGCGGCTCATCCCCTCGCGAGGAGGCTGTCCAGAAAGGTGTCCCCGACGTGAGATTCGGCTACGGGACAAACGGACTTACCAACCACCGGCTCGACGAGGCGCTCGCCGTGCTCGCCGAGCTGGGATACGACGGCGTCGCGCTCACCCTGGACGCGGGACACCTCGACCCCTACGCGCCCGACATCGGCCGTCAGGTGGACCTCGTCGCCAAACGGCTCGGGGAACTCGGCCTCGCCGTGGTGATCGAGACGGGCGGGCGCTACGTGCTCGACCCGTTCCGCAAGCACCATCCGACCCTGCTCCATCCCGCGGAACAGGCGGCGTCCCGCGTCGACCTGCTCCGCCGTGCCGTACGGATCGGAGCGGACCTCGGCGCGGAGGCCGTGTCGTTCTGGAGCGGGATCCGGCCGCCGGAGGTCGGGGTGGAGGAGGCCTGGGCCAACCTCGCCACCGGCGTCGCTGCCGTGCTCGACGAGGCGGTCGCCCGCGACGTCACGCTCGGCTTCGAACCGGAGCCGGGGATGCTCGTCGAGGACATCGCCGGGTTCGAGCGGCTCCGCGAGCTCACCGGGGCGCCCGACCGGCTCGGCCTGACTTTGGACATCGGCCACTGCCGCTGCCTGGAGCCCGATCCGGTGCCCGACAGCGTGCGGCGAGCCGGGCCGTACCTGGTGAACGTGCAGATCGAGGACATGCGCCGCGGTGTGCACGAGCACCTGGAGTTCGGCGAGGGGGAGATCGACTTCCCGCCGGTCCTGGACGCGCTTGACGAGGTGGGATACCGCGGCCTGGTCAGCGTCGAGCTGCCGAGGCACAGCCACGCGGGTCCCGCGGTCGCCGAGCGCTCGTTGCGCTTCCTGCTCGAATCCTCCAGGGAGGACCGATGACGACATCGAATGTGCCGGAGATTCCCCTGACCGTACTGACCGACGAGGGCGCCCGCTGGCTGGAGACCGCCATGGAGCGGGTCCGCGCCGACGCCGGGGCGTTGACCGCGCTGTTCCCCGCGGCAGGGCGGGCGTGCGGCCGGGGACCCGTTCCCGGCGAGCCCGGCTGGACCCTCGACGAGGCGGTCCGGGCGCGGCTGCTGCTCGCCCTGCCCCAGACGGGTGCCGAGCTGGGGGAGACCCTCTTCGAGCTCTACGCCCACGGGGACGCCGCCGAGCGGCTCGCCGTGCTCAGGTCGCTGCCCGCCCTCGAGGACGGCGGCGGGCTCGGTGACGCGGGGCTGCCGCTCGTGCGGGACGCCCTGCGCACCAACGACGCCCGGCTGGTCCAGGCGGCGATGGGCCCGTACGCGGCCGATCACCTGTCTGATCACGCCTACCGGCAGGCGGTGCTGAAGTGCGTGTTCATCGGCGTGCCCCTCGCAGCGGTGGCCGGGCTCGACAGGCGCTCGGATGAGGAGATGGCCAGGATGATGGCCGACTTCGCCGAGGAGCGGCTGCTCGCGGGACGCAAGGTGCCGCCGGACGTGTGGCCGGTGCTTGAACTCCACCCCACTCTCCTGACCAGGATCCACGCCCTCATCGGGGAGGAACGCTGATGCGCATCTTCGACCCCCACATCCACATGACCTCGCGGACCACCGACGACTACGAGCGCATGCGCGCGGCGGGAGTCCTCGCCGTGGTGGAGCCGGCCTTCTGGCTGGGCCAGCCGCGCACGTCCCCCGCCAGCTTCGCCGACTACTTCGACGGCCTCCTCGGCTGGGAGCCGTACCGTGCCGCCCAGTTCGGCGTCGTCCATCACTGCACGATCGCGCTGAACCCGAAGGAGGCCAACGACCCGCGCCTCCAGGGCGTCCTGGACCTCCTGCCGCGCTACCTCGCCAAGGACCGCGTCGTCGCGGTGGGCGAGGTGGGCTACGACGAGATCACGCCGGCCGAGGACGAGGCCCTCACCCGGCAACTCGCGCTGGCCGTCGAGCACGGCCTGCCGGTGCTCGTGCACACCCCGCACCGCGACAAGGCCGCCGGAACCCGGCGGACCATCGACGTCGTCCGCGAGTCGGGCCTGCCGCCCGAGCGTGTGCTCATCGACCACCTCAACGAGATGACGGTCGGCATGGTCGCCGACAGCGGCTGCTGGATGGGCTTCTCCGTCTATCCCGACACCAAGATGGACGTGGATCGCATGGTCACGATCCTCGGAGAGCACGGACTCGACCGGGTCCTGGTGAACTCCGCGGCCGACTGGGGCCGCAGCGACCCGTTGAAGACCCGCGCGGTCGGCGACGCCATGCTCGCCGCCGGGTTCTCCGAGGCGGACGTCGACACCGTGCTCTGGGCCAATCCCGTCGCCTTCTACGGGCAGAGCGGCCGGCTCGACCTCTCGAGCATCCCCGCTGAGCTCACCACCGCTGAGCTCACCACCGCTCATGTCACCACCGCGGCCACCGCTGCGGTCGCCGCCGGCGGCGACTACGCCGGCAACACGGTCTTACGCGGTTCGCCCGCGTGAGGAAAGGCACTCGGGGGTCTCCGCCGCGAGGCGGGGAGCACAAAGGATCCACAGCACGTCCCTGGGAAAGGTGGGCGATGACCCGCAAGAAGTTCGCACCGACAATGAGAAAGGCACTGGCCTTCGTTGCTGCTGCCCTTCTCGCCTTATCGATCGGAATCGTGTCCCCAGGAGTCGCGGCCGCCGCCGCGGATCCGCCATTCAAAGCGCTGATCTTCTCTAAGACCGCCGGCTTCCGGCACTCGGCGATCCCCAACGGCATCGCCGCCATCCAGAAACTGGGCCAGGACCACAACTTCACCGTCGACGCGACCGAGGACGCGGGTGCCTTCACCGAGGCCAACCTGGCGAACTACCAGGTCGTCATCTTCCTTTCCACCACGGGCGACGTGCTGGACGCGACCCAGCAGGCCGCCTTCGAGAAGTACATCGAGGGCGGCGGCGGCTACGCCGGCGTCCACGCGGCTGCCGACACCGAGTACGACTGGCCGTGGTACGGCAAGCTCGTCGGCGCCTACTTCAAGCAGCACCCGACTCCGCAGCAGGCCACGGTCAAGATCGAGGACCCGGCCCACCCGTCCACCAAGGGGCTGCCCACCACGTGGTCCCGCACGGACGAGTGGTACGACTACCAGACCGACCCTCGCGGCACGGTGCACGTCCTGACCTCGCTCGACGCCTCGTCCTACACGGGCAGCACGATGGGCGCCGACCACCCCAACACGTGGTGTCAGGACTACGACGGCGGCCGCTCCTGGTACACCGGGCTGGGGCACACCGAGGAGAGCTACACCGACCCGAACTTCCTGGGCCTGCTGCTCGGCGGCATCCAGACGGCGGCCGGCGTGGTCGACGCGGACTGCTCGGCGAGCCTGGACGGCAGCTTCGAGAAGGTCACGCTCGACGACAACACGTCCAACCCGATGATGCTGGACGTCGCCCCCGACGGCTCGGTGTACTACATCGACCGCCTCGGCGACGTGAAGGCGATCAAGCCGGACGGCGGCCTGGTGAACGCGGCGCACCTCGACGTCTTCACCGCCAACGAGAGCGGCCTGCTCGGCATGGCGCTCGACCCGGCGTTCGCCACCAACAAGTGGATCTACTTCTACTACTCGCCCAACGGCAAGGTCGTCGACCGGCTGTCGCGCTTCACCGTGAAGGACGACAGGACCGTCGACCTGTCCAGCGAGAAGGTCATGCTGGAGATCCCGGTGCAGCGGGCCGAGTGTTGCCACCACGGTGGCGGCATGGTGTTCGACAAGGCCACCGGTGACCTGTGGCTCGCCAACGGCGACAACACCAACCCGTTCGCCTCCGACGGCTACGCCCCCATCGACGAGCAGTCGGGCCGGTCCTCCTGGGACGCCCAGGGCACCGCGGCCAACACCAACGACCTGCGCGGCAAGGTGCTGCGCATCCACCCCGAGCCTGACGGGACCTACACGATCCCCGCGGGCAACCTGTTCGCGCCGGGCACGGCGAAGACCCGCCCCGAGATCTACGGCATGGGCTTCCGCAACCCGTTCAGGATCGGGATCGACCCGAAGACCCACAAGCTGCTCGTGGCCAACTACGGTCCCGACGCCGGGAACCCCAGCGCCACCCGTGGCCCCGAGAACACGGTCGAGTGGGACATCCTCAACAAGCCCGGCTTCTACGGCTGGCCGTACTGCGTGGGCAACAACAAGCCCTACATCGACTACAACTTCGCGACCGGCCAGTCGGGTTCGGCGTTCAACTGCGCGGCGCCGAAGAACGACTCGCCCAACAACACCGGTCTGACCGACCTGCCCCAGGCCATCCCGGCGATGGTCTACTACCACTACGCGGCCGACCCCGCCTTCCCCGAGATCGGCGGCGGAGGCGCGCCGATGGCGGGTCCCGCCTACCGCTTCGACCCCGACCTGGTCTCCGACCGCAAGTGGCCGGCCTACTGGGACGGCAAGGCGATCTTCGCCGAGTGGAACCAGGACAAGCTCTACTCCTTCCAGCTCAACGAGGACGGCAGCAAGCTCGTCGACATCAACCAGATCTTCGGGACCATGGGCTTCAAGAAGCCGATGGACATGAAGTTCGGGCCTGACGGCGCGCTCTACCTGATCGAGTGGGGCTCCGGATTCGGTGGGGACAACACCGACTCGGGCGTCTACCGCATCGACTACGTCAAGGGGAACCGGGCGCCGATCGCCAAGGCGGCCGCCGACAAGACGTCGGGTCCCTCGCCTTTGACGGTGAAGTTCTCCAGCGAGGGCTCACGCGACCCCGACGGCTCGCCGATCACGTACGCGTGGGACTTCGACGGGAACGGCAGCACCGACTCGACTGAGGCCTCGCCGACCCACACCTACCAGGGCAACGGCGACTTCAGCGCCACCCTCACGGTGAGCGACGAGGACGGCAAGACCGCCGCCGCGAGCGTGCCGATCACGGTCGGCAACACCGCGCCCACGGTGACGATCAACCTCCCGCCGAACGGCGGCTTCTTCGAGTTCGGCGACCAGGTGAAGTTCACCGTCACGGTCACCGACCCCGAGGACGGGACGGTCGACTGTGACAAGGTGCAGATCCAGGCGGTGCTCGGGCACGACACCCACGGCCACCCGCTGGACCAGTACACCGGCTGCAGCGGCACCGTGCAGACCACGCTGTCGTCCGGGCACACCGAAGGCGACAACGTCTTCTACGTGCTGGAGGCCAGCTACACCGACAAGGGCGGCGCCGGCGGCTCCAAGTCGCTGACCGGCCGGGGCCAGGTCATCCTCCAGCCCAAGCGCAAGCAGGCCGAGTTCTACGAGACCACCGGACGCGTCCCCGACGGCACCGGCACCGGTGACCCCGGCGTCAAGGTCGAGACGGCGTCCGACCCGCAGGGCGGCTTCGAGGACATCGGCTTCATCGAGGACGGTGACTTCTGGTCCTTCAGCCCGGCCAACCTGGCGGGCATCGGGCGGATCACCTTCCGCGCCGCGTCCGCCTCGACGGGCGGCGTGATCGAGATCCACGCCGGTACGGCCGACGGGCCCCTCGTGGGCAAGGCGACCGTGCCGAACACGGGAGGCTGGCAGTCCTACCAGGACTTCCCGGTCGACATCACCTCTCCGCCGACGACGAGCGGGCCGCTGTTCTTCGTGGTCCGCAAGCCCACCGGCGGCAACAACGACTCGCTGCTGAACGTCAACTGGGTCGACTTCGAGGGCCAGGGCGTCACCGACAACCAGCGGCCCACGGTCACCGCGACGGCGACGCCGACGCGGGGAGTCGCTCCTCTCCAGGTCGCCTTCCACAGTGAGGGCAACGACCCGGACGGCAACACTCCGCTGACCTACAAGTGGAACTTCGGCGTCGCCGGAGCTCCGCAGCCCACCACGCAGGACGCGTCCTACACCTACCAGGCGCCGGGAACCTACGACGCCCAGGTGACGGTCACCGACACGAAGGGCGCCGCACGGACCGAGCACGTCCAGGTCGTCGTGGACAGCCCCAACACCACCTGCCTGACCGGGAAGTCCGACGGCTTCGACGGCACCACGCTCGACCACAACAAGTGGACCGTCATCAGGGAGAACCAGGACCTGACCGTCTCCGGCGGCAGCTTGCACATCCCGACCTCCGCGACCGAGATCTACAGCGGTGGCAACACGACGCCCGTCACGAACATCGTGGTCCAGCCCGCTCCGAACGGCGCCTGGCAGGCGACCACCAAGGTGACGATCGCGGCCCGCACCGAGTACCAGCAGGCCGGTCTGCTCCTGTACGGAGACGACGACAACTACGCCAAGCTGGTGATCCAGGGCCGTGGCACGAGTGGCGCGGCCGGGCGCATCATCCAGTACATCAGGGAGGAGAACGGCCAGCCCAACGAGGTGGCCCAGTCCAACTCCGGCAGCCTCGGAGCGTCGTTCCCCGACACCGTGTACCTGCGGTTGTCGAGTGACGGCACCAACCTCGCGGCGGCGTACTCCGCCGACGGCGAGACGTGGACCCAGATGCCGCAGACCGACAAGCTGATCGCCGGGATCACCAACCCGCGCATCGGCCTGACCTCGTTCGCCAGCACGGGCAACCGTACGGTGATCGACGCGGCGTTCGACTGGTTCCAGCTCCTGCCGGACGACACCGCCACCGGCCCCGCCGACCCGAACGACGAGTTCGACGGCACCTCGCTCGACCAGTGCCGGTGGAGCACCGTCGTCCGTCCGGACCCCACCGCGGTGCGGGTGACCGGCGGCAACCTCGAGATCGACACCAGCAAGGGTGACATCTACGGCACGGACAACTCCGGTCCGAAGAACTTCATTCTGCAGACCCCGCCCGCCGGGGACTGGACCGTCGAGACGAAGGTCGACGGCAGCGCCTTCAACGAGCAGTACCAGCAGGGCGGTCTCATCGCGTACGGCGACGACGCCAACTACGTCAAGCTCGACTACGTCGTGGACAACACGGCGGGCTCCGCGGTCACCCGCAGGCTCGAGCTGCGCAGCGAGGTCGGCGACGCCGTGCAGGACCCGCAGCCCGGGGTGTCCAACCTCACCCAGGGCGTCTGGTGGCTCCGTCTGGCCAAGCAGGGCAACACCTACCACGGCTACTACTCGGCCGACGGCGCCACGTGGACCGAGGTCGGCTCGCCGACCCCGGTGACGAACGCCGCCGTGAGCGGGGCCAAGGTCGGAGTGTTCGCCTTCGGCGTCAACCAGGCGGCGACGAAGACGGCGAAGTTCGACTACTTCCGCGCCTCGTGGGGCGAGCAGCCGGACACCACCCCGCCCACGGTCTCGGCCGCGACCGTCCCGGCGGCTCCCGACGGAGCCGACGGCTGGTTCGTGTCCAGTGTCGCGGTCGCGGTGACCGCGACCGATGAGGAGTCGGGCGTCGACAAGACCGAGGTCAGCGTGGACGGCGGGCCGTTCGCGGCCTACACCGACCCCGTGAGCATCTCGGCGGACGGCACGCACACCGTGGCCTACCGGGCTACCGACAAGGAGGGCAACACCGCCGACGGTTCCGTCACGGTGAAGAAGGACGCCACAGCCCCGCTGACCACGGCGCAGTTCGCACCGGCCAACGACGACGGCTGGCACGGAGCCACCGTGCCCGTCACCCTGTCGGCGACCGACGCGACGTCCGGCGTGGCGGGGATCGAGTACGCCCTGGACGGCGGAGCGTGGAAGCCGTACACCGAGCCGGTGAACGTGACCGGCGACGGTACCCACACCGTGGCCTACCGGGCCAAGGACAAGGCCGGGAACGTGGAGACCGAGAAGGCCGCCACGCTGAAGATCGACGGCACCAAGCCGACGGTCCTCGTCTCCGGCATCGCCGCCGGGCAGATCTACGGCGACAGCCAGGACGTGCGCATCACCTGGCAGGCCGTGGACAGCACCTCCGGGGTCAAGACCCTGGCGGGCCGGCTGGACGGCGAGCCGTTCCAGTCCGGGCTGCTGCGGTCGCTGTTCGAGTTCCCGCTCGGCACGCATGAGTTGAAGGTCACCGCGACGGACAACGCCGGCAACAAGACGGTGCAGTCCGTCTCGTTCGGCATCACCACCTCCACGCGTGACATCGCCAACCTGATCGACCGCTTCGCGGCGACGGGCTGGCTCAGCCAGAAGAACGCCAAGAAACTCCAGGACCAGCTCGACAAGGTCCAGAAGGCCGAGGTTAAGGGCAACGACGACAAGACGATCAAGGAGCTGAAGAACTTCAAGACCCTCGTCGCCGACCCGAAGGTCGTGACCGTGGCCGACGTCAAGACTGTGCTGACCCGCGACGCCGACGCGATCATCACGCGGCTGAACGGGCCGGCCGCCTGACGCCCGCGCCCAACTGAAACCGGAGGGGCGGCCCGTTTTCGCGGGCCGCCCCGTCCGGGCTCATTCACACCCGTCCGCACCCGCCCGCACCCTCACTTGCCCGCGCCCCACCGCGCCACCCTTGCCTGCCCCGTCCGTCCGTCGGAGCGAAGGAACGACATCGTGAGATTCCGGCATCAGGACGGTTCGACCGTCCATCTGGCCTACTGCACCAACGTCCACCCGGCTGAGGACCTCGACGGCGTGCTCGCGCAGTTGCGCGACTACGCGGCGCCGGTCCGAGAGCGGCTCGGCGTCGCGCGGCTCGGCGTCGGCCTGTGGCTGTCCCGGCCCGTCGCCGACGCGCTGGTCGCCGATCCCGCACAGGTTGTACGGCTCCGTGACGCCCTCACCGGCCACGGGCTGGAGGTCGTCACCCTCAACGCGTTCCCGTACCGAAGCTTCCACGACGAGAGCTCGTCCAAGCTGCGCGTCTACCGTCCCGACTGGACCTCACCGGAGCGCCTGCACTACACGCTCGACGTGGCCAGGCTGTTGGCGGCGCTGCTCCCCGATGACGTCACGTCGGGGACCGTCTCCACCCTGCCCCTGGCCTGGCGCAGCCCGTGGACGCCGGACCAGGCAGCGGAGGCGAGGCAGCGGCTCGGCCAGCTCGCCGAGGGACTCGCGGTCATCGCCGTCGCGACCGGCAGGACCATTCGCGTGGGCTTCGAGCCCGAGCCCGGCTGCGTCGTGGAGACCACGGCACAGGCGGCCGAGCATCTGTCCGGCCTCGACCCGGCCTTCCTGGGCGTCTGCCTGGACGCGTGTCATCTTGCCGTGCAGTTCGAAGAGCCCGGCGAGGCTCTCGACCGGCTGAGCGCGGCGGGGCTTCCGGTGGTGAAACTTCAGGCGTCGTGCGCCCTGCAGGCCGACCACCCCGCCGACCCCGCCGTACGGGAAGCGTTGCTGGCCTTCGACGAGCCCCGTTTCATCCACCAGACTCGCGAGCGGGACCAGTGGCCGGGAGCCGACGACCTCGGACAGGCGTTGTCGGGGGACCTGGCCGGCGCCTCGCCGTGGCGGGTGCACTTCCATGTGCCGCTGCACGCCGCGGCCGCGGCTCCGCTCGGTTCGACGCAGGACGTGCTGGACGGGACTCTCCGGGCGCTGCTCGGAGGGCCGACCGCCCGTACCCACCACGTCGAGGTGGAGACCTATACCTGGCAGGCGCTCCCGGAGGACCGCCGGCCCCGGACCGGAGCCGACCTCGTCGAGGGGATCGCACAGGAGCTCGCCTGGGCTCGTGATCGCCTCATCGACCTCGGACTGAAGGAGGAGACCCGATGAGACCGCTGGTGGTCGTCGACGTGGTCGGGCTGACACCCCGGCTTCTAGAGCACATGCCCAACGTGGCCAAGCTCGGCGCGCCGTCGGAGCTGCGGACGGTGCTGCCTGCCGTGACGTGCTCGGTCCAGTCGACCCTGCTCACCGGCGCGATGCCCCGTGACCACGGGATCGTGGGCAACGGCTGGTATTTCCGCGACGTCGGAGAGGTCCTGCTCTGGCGGCAGCACAACGCGCTCGTCGAAGGCCCGAAGATCTGGGACGACGCCAGGAAGGTGCATCCCGGCTACCGTGTCGCGAACATCTGCTGGTGGTACGCAATGGGCGCCGCCACCGACTTCACGGTGACGCCCCGGCCTATCTACCACGCCGACGGACGCAAATCCCCTGACTGCTACACGACCCCGCCGTCGCTGCGCAACGACCTGACCAGGGAGCTCGGGCGCTTCCCGTTGTTCTCCTACTGGGGGCCGAAGGCGGGCATCGCCTCCAGCCAGTGGATCGTGGACGCGGCCCGGCTCACGCTCGCGCGCGAGCGGCCCGACCTGACGCTGGTGTACGTGCCGCATCTGGACTACGACCTGCAGCGGTACGGCTCGTCGGGACCCGAGGCGATCGCCGCCGCCCGGGAGATCGATACGGCGCTCGGGCCGTTGCTCGATGACGCCGCGGCGGCGGGCGCCGTCACGGTCGTCCTGTCGGAGTACGGCATCACCGACGTGTCCCGCCCGGTCGACGTCAACCGGGTGCTGCGCTCCGAGGGGCTGCTGACGGTCTATCGGCAGGCCGGCATGGAGTATCTCGACCCGTGGACCTCGCGGGCGTTCGCCGTGGCCGATCACCAACTCGCCCATGTATACGTGCGGGATCCCGCCGACGTCCCGCGGGTCAGGTCGCTGATCGGCTCGCTGCCGGGTGTGGACGAGGTCCTCGACGAGAAGGGGAAGGCGGCACACGGGCTGGACCACGCGCGGGCCGGTGAACTGGTCGCGGTCGCCGCACCGGACTCGTGGTTCACGTATTACTACTGGCTCGACGACGAGCTCGCGCCGGACTTCGCCCGATCCGTTGAGATCCACCGCAAGCCCGGCTACGACCCGGCCGAGCTGTTCCTGAACCCGGCCGACCCCCTGGTGAAGGCCAAGGCCGCGCTCGCTCTGGCCCGTAAGGAACTGGGGTTCCGCTACACGATGCCCGTCGTGCCGCTCGATCCCTCCGTTGTGAAGGGCAGTCATGGCCGCCTGCCCGCCGACCCGCTGGACGGCCCGGTCCTGCTCAGCAGCGAGTCACTCGACCGTGAGTCGTACGCCGCGACGGACGTCAAGTCGCTCCTCCTCCGGCTGGGCGGGCTGCAGCAGATGTAGCCGCTGGTCGTCTCGTGAGTGTGTCGTGAGTCTGTCGTGACGCTCGCAGGTCACGGCCAAGGCGCTGGGGTTCCCCTGCCTGGCCGTGCCCTGCGGCGGCCGCGACGCGCAGCGGCGGTGTGCTTCCCGGTTAGTGACTCTCCGCGCGTGATATCCGGTGCGTGATACCCCATGCGTGACTCCCGGTGTGTGACTCCCGGTGTGTGGGCCGCCGCCGCGGACGGCACGGCTGTGGGCAGTGTGGGCCACTGCAGGTTCGCGCCCGAGGACTCCTGTCATGGCGCGCTCCAATATGGCCCGACTGATGGCCCATCTGGCGGGTCGTCGCCCGCAGCGGTTGGGGCAGGTCGTGCGCGTGGTGTGTATCTGGATCGTCCGGTGTAGGTGAA
>NZ_BOOO01000060.1 GCF_016863275.1 Planotetraspora mira | reverse complement strand
AAACGCGATCATCTTGGCTGCCATAAGGCTAGACCTCCCAGTAGCAGGGTGGTTTCAACGGACCGAGCCGACGCCCGCGACGGCACGGGCCCGCTTTCCTTTCGCAGGCCCCATCGCCTCGATCCCGTGAGTTGTCACTCTCGACCTCAGAGTGCCAAACACGTGTTTAGCACTCTACCCCTGCGAGTGCAAGCGGAAGCCAGCCTGACCAGCTTGTACAGGTAAGTCCGACCGCGAGGAAGGCCCGGCTCGTGGGACGAACCGGGCCTTACGTAGGGGGTGCTGAACAGATCAGACGGTCCGGACGCCTTCCGCCTGGGGCCCCTTCTGGCCCTGCGTGATGTCGAACTCGACTCGCTGGCCCTGCTCGAGGGCCTTGTACCCGTCCATCATGATTGCCGAGTAATGGACGAACACGTCCTTACCACCGTCTACCGCGATGAAGCCGTAGCCCTTGTCCGCGTTAAACCATTTGACGGTGCCCTGCGCCACTTTCCGACTCCTCTTGCTGGGCTGGGGACCACGCCAAGAAGCCCCCGATTACGTCGATCGTCCTCGACCATACCCGTGTCAAGCCGTGGCACAACAGAGTCAATCCGCAAACCACTTCATGGCGTTCGCTCAAAGCAGGAAACGGCGAATATTCAGTTAGGGGTCGGATAGTTGATTATTGCACCATTTCTCAACGGCGATTGACTTCGATAATGATAGAAGCGCATGTCAGACGCATGCGCGACCGAGCCGTTCAGCCGCCGGCCACGGCCGGGATGACGGAGATCTGGCTGCCACCGGGCGTGGGTGTGTCGAGTCCCTCAGTGAATCGGACGTCCTCTTCACCCACATATACGTTGACAAAACGCCGAATCTTGCCCGTTTCGTCCAGGATGCGACCTCCGATGCCCGGATAGTCGACATCCAGCTTCTGCAGGACTTCCCGGAGCGTTCCTCCGTCGCCGGATACCTCCGCGGCTCCGCTCGTGTATGTGCGCAGAATCGTCGGAATCCGCACTGAAACACTCATTTGTCGCTCGCTTTCTTGCTTCAGTTGGGCTTGGAGAAACGACTTCAGTTGGCGAATGCCGTACGGAATGCCTCGAGGGAAGGGCGGATGACGGCGGTGGGCCGCGCCTCGGCGGCGACCGCGTCCAGCGTCTTGAGCCCGTCTCCGGTGTTGAGCACGACGGTCTCCGCGTCCGGGTCGAGCGCGCCGTTCCTGACCAGCTTACGAAGGACGCCGACGGTCACGCCGCCCGCGGTCTCGGCGAAGACGCCCTCGGTCCTGGCCAGCAGGCGGATCGCCTCGACCACCTCACGGTCGTCGACGTCCTCCACCGCGCCGCCGGTCCGCCGCGCGATGTCCAGGACGTACGGTCCGTCCGCCGGGTTTCCGATGGCGAGGGACTTGGCGATCGTGTTCGGCCGGACCGGCTGGACCACGTCGTGTCCCGCCTTGTACGCCGCGGAGACCGGCGAGCAGCCCTCGGCCTGGGCCCCGAAGATCCGGTACGGCCTGTCCTCGACGAGCCCCAGCTTGATGAGCTCGCGGAAGCCCTTGTCCACCTTGGTCAGCTGCGAGCCGGACGCCACGGGGATGACGATCTGGTCGGGCAGGCGCCAGCCGAGCTGCTCGGCGATCTCGTAGGCCAGCGTCTTGGAGCCCTCCGCGTAGAACGGCCGGAGGTTGACGTTGACGAAGCCCCACTTCTCTCCCAGCTCATCGCCGATCAGCTCGGAGCAGAAGCGGTTCACCTCGTCGTAGGTGCCGTCGATGGCGACCAGGCGGCCCCCGTAGACGGCGGCCATGGTGATCTTGGCCTCTTCGAGGTTCGCGGGGATGAAGACGCAGGAGTCGAGCCCGGCGCGGGCCGCCGCGGCGCCGACCGCGCCGGCGAGGTTGCCCGTGGAGGAGCAGGAGAGCGTGTGGAAGCCGAAGGCCCTGGCCGCCTCGAGGGCGATGGACACCACCCGGTCCTTGAACGAGTGGGTCGGGTTGCCGGAGTCGTCCTTCACGTGGAGGGAACGCAGGCCCAGCTCGGCTGCGAGATTGTCGGCCTTGATCAACTTCGTCCAGCCGGGCTGGAGGTTGGGCTTGGTCGCCACGTTCTCGGGGACGGGGAGCAGCGCCCGGTAGCGCCAGATGTTGGTCGGGCCGGATTCGATGTCCTCACGACGGACGTCGCCGAAGTCGTACGCCACCTCGAGTGGCCCGAAACACTCGGAACAGGCGAAGATCGGCCCGAGGTCGTAGAGGGTGCCGCATTCGCGACACGACAGAGCGGTCGCGGGGCCGAACTGGGGAGCATCTGAGAGCGCCATGAAGCGAGGCCTTTCCCTCATCTTCGCTCGCGACCGCCCTGATCACGAGCCGGAATTGGCACCTGTCCCGGCCGGCCTCGTGGTCACGAGTCGGACGCCGGGAAGGTTGCCGGGGCTTCGCAGGGCCGGTCCCTCCACCCCTCTGGATGAGCAATGTTCAGTTGTAGACCCGCCGGGCAGGTCCCTAGCACTGTACCTCGCCGTCCCGCATGTCCGTTCCGTCGTCTCACGATCCGGGACGCGGGCGTCCATCGCCGCTCAGCGGTACGCGTCGCCGAGGACCGCCTGGACGTACTTGCGCGCCTGGTGGATGCGCGACTTGGCGGTGCCGATCGGGATGCCGAGCTGGTCGGCGATCTCCGCGTAGTCGAGTTCGCAGATGTCGCGTAAGACCAGCGCGTGCGCCAGGTCGGGCTTGTCCGCCTCCAACGCCTCCATGGCGTCGAGCAGGTCCAGGCGCGACCCGGCGATGACGCTGACCCTCCGGGGGTCGGGCCGCTGCTCGGGCAGTTCCTCCGCCTGTTCGGACGACCGGCGCTTCAGCGACCGGTAGGTCGTCCTGGCGCAGTTCACCGTGACGATGTGCAGCCAGGTGCCGAAGCGCGAGCGGCCCTCGAATCTGCTGATGTTACGGGCCACCGCCAGCAGCGTGTCCTGCGCCGCCTCCTCGGCGTCCTGCCGGTACGGCAGAAGCCGCTCGCAGTGCCGGATGACGTCGGGCTCGATCCGGCGGAGCAGTTCGCCGAGCGAACGATGATCGCCTTCCGCGGCCGTTCTGGCCAGCTCGTCGACCGCCTCGTCCAGTGCCATAACGGATCAAGCCTTTCCGCGATTGACCGACATCCTATTGATCGCTGTCAGCTTTGATTAATCTTCGTCCATGCGCGCCCATTCAGTCTTGATCGCCTCCAATCGGGGGCCGGTGGCCTTCACCCTGTCGGAAAACGGTGCGCTGACCATGCGCAGGGGCGGCGGCGGCCTGGTCTCCGGCCTGTCGGAGGTGGTCAGGGACACTGACGTGTTGTGGGTCTGCGCGGCGCTGTCCGACGGCGACCGCGGCGCCGTACGGCAGGCCCCCGGCGGGCGGCTCGACGAGGCGGGCAACGACACCGGGCCGGTCCGCATGCTGGACATCCCCCCGCCGATCTTCCACCGGGCGTACAACGCGGTGGCCAACTCGACCCTGTGGTTCGTGAACCACCTGCTCTACAACACCCCGATCGCCCCGCAGTTCGACACGCGGTTCAGGCGGGAGTGGGAGTCCTATCGCGAGTACAACGGCGCCTTCGCACTCGCGCTGGCGGAGGAGGCGGCGCACGACGCCAAGGTGATGGTGCAGGACTACCACCTGACGCTGACGCCCGCGATGCTCCGGGTCGAGCGGCCCGACCTGCGCATCGCCCACTTCTCGCACACGCCGTGGGCCCCACCGGAGTACTTCTCGCTGCTCCCCGACGACGTGGCCGCCGAGGTGCTGTCGGGCATCCTGGGAGCCGACCACGCCGGTTTCCTCACCGCCCGGTGGGCCAGCGCGTTCATGGACTGCTGCGAGACCTTCCTCGGGGCCCGGATCGACCGCGGCGACCGCACGGTGACCTACGAGGGCAGGACCACGCGGATCGGGGTCCACGCCCTGGGCGTCAACGGCGAGGCGCTTCGGGCGCGGGCCGCCGAGCCGGACGTCGAGTCGCACATGACGGCCATCCGGGACCTGGTCGGCGACCGCAAGCTGATCGTCCGCATCGACAGGACCGAACTGTCCAAGAACATCGTGCGCGGCCTCGCCGCCTACCGGGAGTTCCTGGGCCGGCATCCGGAATGGCACGGCAAGGTCGTGCATCTGGCGTTCGCCTACCCCTCGCGTCACGACCTGCCCGAATACCGGGAGTACACGGCCGCCGTGCAGCGGTGCGCCAAGGAGATCGAGGACGAGTACGCGACCGACGACTGGGACCCGCTGATCCTCAACGTCCACGACGACTATCCCCGCTCGCTCGCGGCCTACCGGCTGGCCGACGTGCTGCTGGTGAACCCGATCCGCGACGGCATGAACCTGGTCGCCAAGGAGGGGCCGATCCTGTCCGAGCGGTGCGCCCTGGTGTTGTCGCGCGAGGCCGGGGCGGCGGCCGAGTTGGGGCCGGACTCGCTGCTCGTCAATCCGTTCGACGTCTCGGGCACGGCCACGGCCCTCCACGAGGCGCTGATCCTCCCCGAGGATGAGCGGATCAAGCGCGGCGTCCGGCTGCGCGAAGCCGCGACGGCCATGCCGCCGCACCGCTGGTTCGAGGACCAACTGGCCGCTCTGAGCTGATAACAGCACGGATGCTAGCCTTTCCCTCCATTTGAAGCGCGATACGGGGGCCTTGGTGGACTCTGCCACGACCGTTCAGGCATTGCGTTTCAATAGGGATCGTCCCACCTGGTTCATCTATCTGGTCCTTGCCACTTTCGCGACATATCTCTACGGTTTGTCGGCCGCACTGCCCACACTCCGCGCCGAACTGGGCGTCTCCCAGGCCGTCGGAGGATTGCACGGCACGGCCATGGCCGTCGGCGGCGTCATCGCGGGCCTCACGCTTCCGCTGCTCAGCGCCCGGCTCGGCCGCCGCGTCACGGTCTGGACCGGACTCGTCGTGATGAACGCCGGCATCCTCATCGTGATCCTCGGCCACTCGCTCCCCTTCACCCTGACCGGCTTCGCCGTGGCCGGGACGGCGGGCTCGGTCACGCTGTACGTCGTGATGGCCGCGCTCAGCGACCACCAGGGTCCTGCGGGTCCCGCCGCCATCAGCGAGGCCAACGCGGTGGCGGTGATCGCGGGGATCGCGGTCTCCTACCTGTTCAGCGTGGTCGCGGGCTCCGCGGTCGGATGGCGGGCCGCTCTGTGCGTCCCGATCGTGGGCACGGTGCTGCTCGCCCTGACGATGGGCCGCGTCTGGGTTCCCGCCCGGCTCACCACCGCCCCGCCGGCTTCCGCGGAGGCCGGCGCCACCCGCAAGATCTCGTACGGCAGGCGCTTCCACATCGCCGGCGCGGTGCTGCTGTGCTGCGTCGGGCTCGAGTTCACCTTCAACCTGTGGGCGGCCGAACTGTTCGCCCAGCAGACCGGTCTGACGGCGGCGGCCGCCGCGAAGGGTCTGACCGCGATGCTGGCGGGCATGGCCGTCGGCCGGTTCGGCGGAGCCCGGCTGGCCCTGCGCTTCCGGCCGACGCCGCTGTTCCTCGGCTCGCTCGCCGTGACGCTGCTGGGATGGGCGCTGTTCTGGCTCAGCACGTCGCAGGCCGCCGGTTATGCGGGGCTGGCCCTCAGCGGGCTCGGCATCTCGCTGCACTTCCCGCTGGCGCTGGCCCGGATCATCGACGCGTCGGGAGGCCGGCCGGACCAGGCGTCGGGCGCCGCGTCGGTCTGGGGGTCGGTGGGCTCGGGCGGCGGTCCGTTCGTCCTCGGAGTGCTGGGTGACGGCTTCGGCACCCACGCGGCGTTCCTACTCGCGCCCGTGCTCATCGGGTTCGCCGCGGTGGGCGTCCTCAGCTCCCGCTCAGCCGCTGGGTGATCGCCCGGAGCAACTCGACCACACCGGCGGGGCCGTCGACGACGACGTCCGCCCGCTCCGCCAGTGCGGTCACCTCGGCGGAGCCGCTGCACACCCGGACGCCGGGGATCGGCGCGGCCACCACGGCGTCGAACGCGGCGAGGTCACCCAGATCGTCTCCGGCGAACATCACCGACCGGGCCCTCCGCTCGGCGAGGAACCTCGACAGGGCCCGGCCCTTGTCCATGCCCGCCGGTCGCAACTCCAGCACCAGCCGCCCAGGCTCGACCACCAGCCCCGTCTCGGCGGCGAGATCGGCGATCGGCCCGCGCAACTCCTCCAGGGTGGCCTCGGGATCGGGGCTCGTCCGCGTGTGAACGGCCACCGCCTGCCCCTTGTCCTCGATCAGGACGTCGCCGAAGCCGCTCACGATGAGCGGCAGACGCTCGCGCACCTGCTCGAGCCCTCGGAACGGGGGCGGCGCCGTGATCCGGCCGCCCTCCCAGCGTTCCAGCCCGTAGTGACCGAGGATGACGAGACCGGGCACGTCGGCGAGGGACGGCCCGGAGGCGCTAGCCCCGAGCGCGAGAGCCGTACCAGGGGGGCGACCGGTGACGATCACGATGCCGCCGACCTGCTTGGCCAGCTCGGCGAGCACTCCGGGGGCGTCGGGATGGATCCGGGCGGAGGCGGGGTCCACCACGATGGGGGCGAGTGTGCCGTCGTAGTCGAGCCCGATCACCGCGCCCGACGGGTCGGACAGCAGGGCCTCGAGCCCGGTGTGCTCGGGAAGCATCATGGCCTCAGACCGAAACGCCGGGCCGCACGGTCGCGCTGACGGCCGGCCCGCATCCGGCGTAAGCGTTTGACCAGCATCGGATCATGCTCCATGGCCTCGGGCCTGTCGATCAGCTCACCGAGGAGTTGGTAGTAGCGCGTGGCCGAGATGCCGAACGCCTCGTGGATGGCCTGTTCCTTGGCTCCCGCGTAACGCCACCACTGGCGCTCGAACGCGAGGATCTGGCGGTCTCGATCCGAGATGGCAAGCCCATCGCCGTCGGCCGGTTCGGTTTCCATCCGCTCCTCCTCGATGGGCTCGCGGCGCCCGCCATCATCGTAGTAGGGAATCCCGGGGTGTTCAGGCCGGAAGGGCAGTCGTAATGTCACCAGGTGTGACCTCAGTAATCACGCTTCTGACCGACTACGGGCTGGAGGACGGCTTCGTCGCCGCCTGCCACGGAGTCATCGTCGGGATAGCGCCAGAGGCGAGGATCATCGACGTCGGCCATCTCGTCCCCGCGGGGGACGTGCGGCGCGGCGCGGCCATCCTCGCGCAGACCACGCCTTATCTGCCCGTCGGCGTCCATCTCGCCGTCGTCGACCCGACCGCCTGCGGCGCCGGCCGCGCGGTCGCGGTCGAGGCCGGGGGCCGGGTGTTCATCGGGCCGGACAACGGCGTCCTGTCGTGGGCCCTCCAGGCCGCCGGCGGCGCCGAGGCGGCATACGAGATCGCCAACAAGGACCTGTTCCTGAAGCCGGTCTCGCCCACGTTCCACGGCCGGGACGTCTTCGCACCCGTGGCGGCGCACCTGTGCGCCGGCAGCAGCCCCGCCGACGTGGGACCGCCGGTTCCGACTGACAGCCTGGTCATGCTGCCCGCGCCCATGAGCCGGCTTCGCGACGGGGCAGCCGAGGGCGAGGTGCTCTGCGTCGATCGCCACGGCAACGTCCAGTTGTCGATCACCGCGACCGACATGACATCTCTCGGCATCCGTACCGGCGACATGCTGGCCATCTGGCTCGGACGGCGGCAGATCACCGTGCCGTTCAGGGAGACGTTCACGGTCGTGCCGCCCGGCGATCTGGTCGCCTTCACCGATTCCGCCGGCCTGGTGGCCATGGCGATCAACTGCGGCGACGCGGCGGAACGGCTCGGGTTGCCTCCCGGAGCACACGTACGGCTCTCGCCGAGCCGCCAGCAGGCGTGACTCGGGCGAGAGCCGTAGGTGGGAGTACCGCGGGGGCTACGACTGGACGTGGACCACGTCGAGGGCCTCGGCGAAGTGGCATGCGCTGAGGTGGTCGGTGCCCGGCCGGATCTGGAGGAGGGGCTCCTCCTTGGCGCAGATGTCCTGCGCCTTCCAGCAACGGGTGCGGAACCGGCAGCCGGACGGCGGGTTGGCCGGTGACGGCGGGTCGCCCTGCAGGATGATCCGCTCGCGGGCCTCGCGGCCCTCCGGGTTGGGCACCGGCACCGCCGAGAGCAGCGCCTGGGTGTAGGGGTGGCTCGGCCGGTCGTAGATCTGGCTGTCTCCACCCAGCTCGACGATCTTGCCGAGGTACATCACGGCCACGCGGTCGGAGATGTGGCGCACCACCGACAGGTCGTGGGCGATGAAGATGTACGCCAGGTTGAACTCTTTCTGGAGCCGGTCCAGCAGGTTCATGACCTGGGCCTGGATCGACACGTCGAGCGCGGAGACCGGCTCGTCGCAGATGATGACCTCGGGCTGCAGCGCCAGACCGCGGGCGATGCCGATGCGCTGCCGCTGACCGCCGGAGAACTGGTGCGGGTACCGGTTGATGTGGTCGGGGTTGAGTCCGACCACGTCCAGCAGTTCCTGCACGCGCTTGCGGCGGCCACCCTTCGGGAGGACCTCCGAGTGGATCTCGAACGGCTCGCCGACGATGTCGCCGACGGTCATCCGGGGGTTCAGGGAGGTGTACGGGTCCTGCATCACCATCTGGATGTTGCGCCGCATGTGCTTGAGCTCGGCGCCCTTGGCCTTGGTGATGTCCTTGCCGTTGACCTTCACCGACCCGGACGTGGGCCGCTCCAGCGCCATCATCACCTTGGCGAGGGTGGACTTTCCACAGCCCGACTCGCCCACGACGCCCAGCGTCTCACCGCGATGGAGGTCGAAGGACACCCCGTCGACGGCCTTGATGGCGCCGATCTGCCGTTTGAAGACGATGCCCTGTGTCAGAGGGAAGTGCTTGACCAGGTCGCGGACTTCGAGGATGGACTCAGCGGGAGCCATCGACAACCTCCCTCCAGTAGTGGCAGGCGCTTCCACGGGTGCCACTGATCGGGTACAGCGGGGGAACCGCTGTGGCGCAGTCCTCCCGGCGGTAGGGGCAACGGGGGTGGAAGGCGCAACCCGACGGCATTTCGAGCAGGTTCGGCGGCATGCCCTTGATCGCGTACAGTTCCTGGCCCTTGAGGTCGACCCGCGGGATCGACTCGAGCAGACCCTTGGTGTACGGGTGGGCCGGCGTCCGGTACAGATCGTGAACCGGCGCGGTCTCGACGATGCGACCGCCGTACATGACGGCGATCTTGTCGGCCACGTCGGCGACGACGCCGAGGTCATGGGTGATCAGGATGAGGCCCATGTTGCTGTCGCGCTGAAGGTCGGCGAGCAGCCCCATGATCTGGGCCTGGACGGTCACGTCGAGCGCGGTCGTCGGCTCGTCGGCGATCAGGATCTCCGGGTCGAGCGCGATCGCCATGGCGATCATGATGCGCTGGCGCATGCCGCCGGAGAACTGGTGCGGGAAATCGTTGACGCGGTCCCTGGCCCCGGGGATGCGGACCCGGTCCATCAGCTCGACGGCCTTCTTCTTGGCGTCGGACCGCGAGCTGCCCCGGTGGATCCGGAACATCTCCGCGATCTGCCAGCCCACGGGGAAGACGGGGTTCAGCGCCGAAAGGGCGTCCTGGAACACCATGGAGATGCCCTCGCCGCGGATCCTCCTGCGCTGCTCCTCGGGGAGCTTGAGGATGTCAACCCCGCGGAACCGGATCTCCCCGCCGGTCACCTTGCCGGGCGGCATGTCGAGGATGCCCATGATCGTCTGAGCGGTCACGCTCTTGCCCGAACCCGACTCGCCCAGCACCGCCAGGGTCTCGCCGGGATTCACGCTGTAGGTGACGCCGTTGACGGCCTTGGCCACGCCCTGACGGGTGTGGAACTCCACATGGAGGTTCTCGACCTCCAGGAGGGCGCCGCTGTAGGAGCCTCTGCCCGTGGGCCCGGAAAGCACTTCTACCACTTGCTGTGCCTCCTCAGCGAAGCTTCGGGTCGAGGGCGTCGCGTACGGCTTCGCCCAGCATGACGAAGGTCAGCACGCACAGGGACAGGAACGCCGCGGGGAACAACATCGCGTGGGCGCCGGTCCTGATGTAGCTGGTGTGGTCGGCGATCGCGATGCCCCACGAGATCACCGGCTCGCGCAGGCCGATTCCCAGCAGCGAGAGCGTCGCCTCGGCCCCGATGTAGCTGCCGATCGTGATCGTCGAGTACACGAGGATCGGCGCCAGGGAGTTCGGCAGGAGGTGCTTGAAGATGATCCGGAACGGGCCGGCCCCCAGAGCACGCGCTGCCTGGACGTAATCCTGGTGCTTCGCCTGGATCACCGACGAGCGGGCGATGCGCATGAGGATCGGCCACCCGAGCACGGCGAGCACGATGATGACCACGGCCATGATCGTCACCCTGTCGGGGCTGCTCTGCGCGGGCGCCACGGTGCCGAGGATGATGATCGCCCCCAGCACGTACGGCACACCCAGGAAGATCTCACCGATGCGGGACAGGATCGAGTCGACCCACCGCGCGTAGTAGGCCGCCAGCACTCCGGCGACGCCGCCGAGGATCACGGTCACGAGTGTGGCGAGAACGCCGACGATGATCGAGGTGCGGGCGCCGTAGATCGTGCGGGCGAAGACGTCGCGTCCCTGCAGGTCGTATCCGAACCACGCCTCCCCGCTCGGCGGGTCCATGCTCTTGGCGAGCGTCGCGTAGTCGGGGTTCTTGTGCGTGAACAGCGACGGGAAGGCGGCCATGAGCAGGAACAGGATCAGCATGATGAAGGAGATCCAGAAGATCTTCCTGTGCCGGAGGATGTCCCACGTGTCCTGCCACAGGCTGCGCGGCCTGTTCGAGGACGACACGACCGATGCAGCGGGTCCTTCCCCGCCGTGAATCAGGTCCTGCGTTACGGAGGGGTCACTCATAGCGGATCCTCGGGTCGAGCACGCCGTAGAGGAGGTCGACGAGCAGGTTTGAGACCAGGTACACGAGGACGAGCAGCGAGGCGATCGGGACGACGATCGTGTAGTCCTGGCCTGTGATCGCCCGGTAGAGAAGGCCGCCGATGCCGTGGATGTTGAAGATGCCCTCGGTGATGATCGCACCGGACATCAAAGAACCCACCTCGGTGCCGAGGAAGGTCAACACGGGGATCAGCGAGTTGCGCAGGAGATGGACGCCGACCACTCGCCTGTTGGTCAGACCCTTGGCGATGGCCGTGCGGACGTAGTCGGAGCGGCGGTTCTCCACGATGCTCGTCCGCGTCAGGCGGGCGGTGAACGCCATGTTGAGGCTGGCGAGCACGAAGGCCGGGACGATCAGTTCCATGATGGGCGCCTCGTCGGACACCGTCGGGGTGATGATCTGGAACTGGACGCCGAGCAGCCACTGGAGGAGGAAGCCGGTGACGAAGACGGGGAGCGACAGCAGGAACAGCGTGGAGATGGTGACCACGTTGTCGATGAAGCCGCCGCGCTTGAGGCCGGACAGGACGCCGGCGCTGATGCCGATGACGGCCTCGATGGCGACCGCGAGGAGCGCCAGGCGGATGGTGATGGGCCACGCGTCGGCCAACTGGGTCACCACGGGGACCTGGTTGAAGTCGACGCCGAGGTTTCCGCTGAGCATGTTCTTCAGGAACTGCCAGTACTGCAGCAGGATCGGCTGATCCAGGCCGAACTGCGCCCTCATCGCGGAGACATAGCTGTCCGGGCAGGGCCGCTGGCCGCACCGACCGGCGAAGGGGTCGCCGGGAAGTTGCCACACCATGTAGTTGATGAGGAATGTCGTGCCGAGCAGCACGGGTATGAGTTGCAGCAGGCGCCTGATGGTGTATCGGCCCATGCGCACCTCCTGTCTGACGCTAAAGGTCGTACAGCGTCCCCCGTAGGTCAACACAGGGGCGGGCGTGATTGGACAACGACCGAGGCCGGCCCCGGTCTGGGACCGGCCTCGATGATGTGCGAGTCCGGAGGCTACGCTTCCTTGATCGCGATGGAGAGCGGGTCGAGCTCACCGAACGGCGTGACCTTGACCCCAGTAACCCACTTCGAGGTGCCGGCCTGCAGACCGTACGACCACAGCGGGATCGTCGGCAGGTCATCAGCCAGCATAGCCTCGGCCTGCTGGTAGAGGGAGACGGACTGGTTCTGGTCCGTGGCGGTGTCAGCCTCGTGCAGCTTCTCGTCCAGGGCCTTGTTGCTGTACAGACCGTCGTTCGAGGACGCGCCGGTCTTGACCAGCGGGTTCAGGAAGTCCTCGATGTGCGGGTAGTCCATCTGCCAGCCGGTGCGGAACATGCCCTTGATCTTGTGCTCCGTGATGACGCTACGGAACTCGTCGAACGTCGGCATGGACCTGCCCACCACGGTGAAGCCGGCGTCGGCGCCCAGGGCCTGGTTGATGCTGTTGGCCATGGCGTCCACCCACTCCTTGTGCGCGGAGTCGCCGTTGTACCAGATCGGGAATTCCTTGGGCGGGGTGTAGCCCTCGCCCTTGGCCTTGGCCAGGTACTCCTTGGCCTTGACCGGGTCGTAGGTGCACCACTGCTGGCAAGATCCGGCCTTGTAGCCCTCGACGATCGGGGAGACCCAGCTGTCGAGCGGCACTCGGCCCTTGTTGAAGATCTTGTCCGTGATGGTCTTCCGGTCGACCGCCATGGAGATCGCCTTGCGGAAGTCGGCGTTGCCGCCGAACTCCTTGTCGTACAGCGGGAACGACACCGTCTGGATGACGCCCTGCTGACCCTCGATCGCGCGGTCACCGAGGTCGGTCTTCCACTTGTCGCCGGCCAGGGCCGACGGCGGGATCAGCTCGGTGAAGTCGAGGTTGTTGGACACCAGGTCCGCGTAGGCAGCGTCGTCGTCCTTGTACATCTTGTAGACGATCTGCTTGACCTTCGGCTTCTCCGCACCCGCGTAGTCGGGGTTGGCGGCGACCACGATCTGCGAGTTGTGGTCCCACTTCACGAACTTGAAGGGGCCGTTCGTGATCGGGTTCGACGCGAAGCCCTTGGGGTCCTTGAAGAAGGCCTCGGGCAGCGGGGCGAAGGTGATGTAGCCCAGCTTGGTGCGGAACACGGCGGTGGGGGCGGCGAGCGTCACCTTGAAGGTGGTGTCGTCGACGACCTCGAGGCCGGCCAGCTTGTCGGTCTCCGGCTTCGGCGCCTGCTTGGGTCCGTCGGGACCGTCGGGGTCCGCGGTGTTGACCTTGTCGAAGCCGACGATGTCAGCGAACCACGAGCTGCCGATCTGCGCGTTCGGCGAGTACGCCGTGTAGTTCCACGAGTCGACGTAGTTCTTCGCGGTCACCGGAGTGCCGTCGCTCCACTTGAGCCCCGGCTTGAGCTTGATCGTCCAGACCTTGTTGTCGGTCGTGTCGATCGACGCGGCCTGGTCGAGCTCGGGGGCGGCCGTGTCGGGGTTGTACTTCACGAGCTTGCTGTACACGAAGTCGTTGACCGTGCCGCCGCAGGTCTCGTTGATGTTGCCCGGCACGAAGCCGGTCTGCGGCTCACAACCGCGGATGTAGACGGTGCCCGTGGCCGTACGGGGGTTGCTCCCGCCGTCACCTGAGCTGCCGCTGCCACCGCCGCACGCGGCGACCCCGAGCGCTAGCAGCGCGGAGCCTGCGGCGATCTTCGCGCCCTTAGTCACGCGCATAGTGGATTGGTCCTCCCTCTAAGGATGGGCGTTCGCGCTGGTAAGGTCCCCGGTTTTCCAGGCGTGGTCAAACCAGCTGACGCCCTGTCAGTCGTCCGCGAGCATCCCTCACCCGACGCAGCAGAGGAGTCTCTGCCGCGTTGCAGTTCGGTCACACGTGCGTCAGTAGGGCGTCACACGCATACCAGCGAGCCAACCCCAAATAGGTATCTCGGGTATAAAGCGCTCAACTACGGTAGATATACCACTTCTGCGTCTCCCCATGGTCCCGGGGATGTCGTAAGGTCCGTGGCGTTGTCCTTGCGTCACGGCGTCTTGGGCTACCTTTGACCAGTCGCAGCGGCGTCCGATGCGACAGATGTACCCCACTCCAGCGAGGAATCGGCCGACCAACGTCGCCGGCTTCTCATCCACCACCATCCAATAGAGTCCTTGCCATGAGCCAGCCGGAGTCCGCGGTCGCGGACGCCCAGGCGGGCGGCCAAGCCCAGGAGTCACTGGCCGCACTCGCCGAGCGTTACGGATTGCGGCGTGCCATCGCACGCCCCACACTGCCCGCTTATCTGCGCCAACTGTGGGACCGACGGCACTTCATTGTGACGTACGCCACATCGAGGAACGTCTCGAACTACTCGGAGTCAGCACTCGGCCAGTTGTGGCAGGTGCTCACCCCGCTGCTCAACGCGGCGGTCTACTGGCTGATGTTCGGCGTCATCCTGGCCCAGAGCAAGCACATTGAAAATTACCCCGCATTCCTCATCACCGGGGTCATGGTCTTCACCTTCACCCAGCGGACGGTGACGGGCGGCGCCAAGTCGATCTCGGGCAACCTGTCCCTCATCCGAGCATTGCACTTCCCGCGGGCGACGCTTCCCCTGGCGTACGCGATCCAGGAACTGCAGATCCTCGGCTGGTCGATGGGCGTGCTCATCGTGCTGGTGCTGATCACCGGAGAGCCGATCAGCTGGCTCTGGCTGCTGATCCCGGTCGCTCTGATCTTCCAGTTCATCTTCAACCTCGGGGCGAGCCTGTTCATGGCCCGCATCGGCGCGTTCGTCCGCGACATCACCCAGTTGCTTCCGTTCATCCTGCGCACCTGGTTGTACGCCTCCGGCGTGTTCTACATGATCACCGATAAGACCAAGGACCTGCCGGGCGCCCTCCGTTGGGCGATGGAGTTCAACCCGGCGGCCGCCTACATCGAGTTCATGCGTGACCTGCTGATCTATCAGCGGTTCCCGGAGCGCTGGGCGTGGGTAACCTGCATCTTCTGGGCCGTTTTCGCGGCGATCGGCGGCTTCTGGTACTTCTGGCGAGCTGAGGAGAGGTACGGCCGTGGCTGATGTGATGCAGAAGCCGAGCGAGGAGCTGTCGAAGATGACAGTGGGAACGCCGACCGTGATCGTCGACGACCTGCACATCGTGTACAAGGTCTACGGCGCGGCCAACAAGCAGAAGGGCAACGCGGCCAACGCGCTGCGTCGCATCGTCCGCCGCCAGGGCCGTCCGGAGATGAAGGAGGTCCACGCCGTCCGCGGCGTCTCCTTCGTCGCGAACCACGGTGAGGCC
Organism: Planotetraspora mira; assembly: GCF_016863275.1. Lineage (GTDB taxonomy): Bacteria > Actinomycetota > Actinomycetes > Streptosporangiales > Streptosporangiaceae > Planotetraspora > Planotetraspora mira. The sequence goes on along the minus strand of NZ_BOOO01000060.1, from coordinate 9,996 downwards.
ATCGGCATCATCGGCCGCAACGGCTCGGGCAAGTCGACGCTGCTGCGTGCCATCGCGGGCCTGCTCCCTGCGCACAAGGGCGCCGTCTACACCAACGGCCAGCCGTCCCTGCTCGGTGTCAACGCGGCGCTCATGAAGGAGCTCACGGGAGAGCGCAACATCGTGCTCGGCTGCTACGCCATGGGCATGTCACCGGGCGAGACCCGGGAGAAGTACGACGAGATCGTCGACTTCTCCGGCATCGGGGACTTCATCCAGTTCCCCATGTCGACCTACTCCTCCGGAATGGGCGCGCGACTCCGCTTCGCGATCTCTTCCGCAAAGACTCACGACGTCCTGCTGATCGACGAGGCCCTCGCCACCGGCGACCGCGAGTTCAGGAAGAAGAGCAAGGACCGCATCATGCAGATGCGCGAGTCCGCCGGCACCGTCTTCCTCGTCGCCCACAACCTCGACGTGATCGAGGAGACCTGCAACCGGGTCATCTGGCTGCACAAGGGCAAGATCAAGATGGAAGGCGATCCGCAGGAGGTCCTGGGGGCCTACAACCGGGTTTGACCACTCATGGGAGGGTGAACCGATGCCCACACCGCCGTCGATTCCTTACGACCACCTACCGGAAGTCGCCACGCTGAACGTCGTCAGTGACGACGTCCGCGACGGGGAGCGCAAGCCGGAAGCCCACGTGTACAACGACTGGGGGATGACGGGGCAGAACCTCTCCCCGAACCTCCAGTGGTCCGGAGCGCCGGAGGGCACCAAGAGCTACGCGGTGACCTGCTATGACCCGGACGCGCCCACCGGAAGCGGTTTCTGGCACTGGGTGCTGTTCGACATCCCCGCCGACGTGACCGAGTTGCCGACCGGAGCCGGCACCGCTCCCGGCTTCAAGGGCCTGCCCGAAGGGGCGGTGCATGCGCGCAACGACTTCAACGCCAAGCAGTACGACGGGGCCGCACCACCTCCCGGACACCCGCACCGGTACCTGTTCGCGGTGCACGCGCTCGGCGTCGACAAGCTCGGAGTGGACAGCGACACCTCGCCCGCCGTCGTCGGGTTCAACATCACCGCCAACACGCTCGCGCGCGGCTATATCGCACCGGTGTACGAAACCTGATGCGAGTGCGACCCCTGTTCTACTATGATTCGAACGGAGATTCGATCTAGGGGAAGGGGTGGCATGAGCGACCTGGCGATGGCGATCGACCACTTGGCCGCCGAGGATCCCATAGAGTTGCCGGCCGGCACGCTCGCCGAGCAACTGATCGATCTGCACTGGCAGATGGCGCGGCTACAGGCTCAGATCGCCCGGCGCACAGGCGTGCGCGTTCCCGTCAGCTGACCCCCTCCACCGCGAACGGAACGGCCGGTGTCCCCTCGGGGGACACCGGCCGTTCGTTTTTCGCTTCGGCGTCTACGGGCGGTTGCCGCCGCCGCGCACGTACCCGTTGTTGTGCTTCGGCAGGGTCCCCCTGACGGTGCGGGGGATGCCCGTCACCGTGGAGGATCCGGTCGCGTCCGTCGTGGTGGCCGCGGAGGTGACGAGCGACGTGCCGGTGGTTGCGGCGGTCGTTCCAGCGGGAACCAGCGTCTGGTTGTTGACGTTCGTGGCCGTGGTGCTCACGCCCCGGTTCACCTGGGTCGTGGTCGTCCTCGCCGTGGCCGCCGCAGTGGCCTGCAGAGCGGTGGCCGGCGTGTCGCATGGAATCAGCGCGAGCAGGCCACCGGAAGCCGTTCCGGCCACCCCGACCGCGGCGTTGAGGTCGAGGAGCGCCGTGAGGTTCGCGACGAGCCCCAGATTGGCCGCAGCGCCCACCGTGGCGGCGGCGGTCGGAGCGGTGGCCGCGGCGACGGCCGGAGCCTGCCCCGTGACGCCGAGAGCCGGCTTGCTCGCTTCCGTGACCGCCACTGCGCCGGCGTTCACGTTGGCCAGCACGGTGGCGTCGATGTTGGCCGTCACGTTCGCGGTCGCCTCGATCACGGCCGTGAGGTGGGCCTGCAGGTTCGCGACGACGTTGACCGTGAGGTTGGCCATGATGTCGGCCGAGACGTCGGCCGCCAGGGCGGCGGCCGCGGCGATCTGTGCGTTCGCCCGGGCGTTGAGGCTGGCGGTGGTGGTGCCCGCCAGGTCGGCCACGGCGACGAGATCGGCCTGCAGGTCGGCGACGACGTTGGCACTCAGGTTCGCCACGGCGGAGACCTGGGCGCTGGCCCCTGCGGTGGCCGCGACGACCGCGTGGCTCTGGAGGTCGGCCAGGAGGTTCGCCACCGCCGTGATCCGCGAGGTGCACACGTTGTTGCACACGTTGGCCTGTGCCGGCGCAGCCATCAGGCCGGCGACGCCGACCGTGAAGGCGACGACGGCTGTCCTAACCACTCGTTTCATTACTTGCCCCCGGTTCATATTCCTTTTCACGAGAGTGGGAATGACGAACCCAAGAACCCCCGTGCGTCGGCGTGCGTGCCGACAAAGACGACCGCATTTCTATCACCCCCGCGCACCGCGGGAATGTCCTCTGTCCCAGGGGTTGTGACCAGGAGCGAGACCAGAAAAGTCCGGATATAGGCCAGTAGCCGATGACTATATGGTCAGGCCAACCCCGGCCCGGGAGAAAGGCATGGTAAACATGCCGCCCAGGCCGGGGGACAGATTTTTCCGGTCACTTTTATTAACGCGCGTGGTGTCAGGCGCTCAGGCGGGCAAGAGGCGCGGCTTCGAGGCCCTGTTCGAAGGGGAAACGGTCGGCGAAGGCCGGCCGGAGGTCCGAGAGCCAGACGGCTTCCGGGTCGTAGCGAGCGAAGAACGGCCGGCCGACGATCTCGGGGTCGCGGGCCTGGATGAAGTGGAGCACGAACACCTTCTGCCCGGCGATCTCGGTCACGCCGTCGACGCAGACCTTTCCGGGTGTCGCGGACATCGACGGCCCTCTGACGGTCCGGCACACTCCGGAGACCTGGGCGTAGGCGTCGCGGAAGATCTCGTAGGCGTCCACGAGGGGAACGGCGAAGTAGTCCTGGGGACCGGTGTCACGCTCGACGAACATGTAGTACGGGATCATGCCGAGCGTGCTCTGGCGCCTCCACATGCTCGCCCAGGTCGCCGCCGAGTCGTTGATCGACCGGATGATCGGCGCCTGCGTACGGATCACGGCGCCGGTGTCCCTGATACGGCGGACCGCCTCCTCCACGATCGGCGACTCCAGTTCGCGGGGGTGCGAGAAGTGCGCCATGAAGGCGAGGCTCTTGCCCGACCTCACCACCTCCGCGAACAGTTCGAGCGTCGCGTCGGCGTCGGGATCGGTGACGAACCTGGCCGGCCAGTACGCCAGGGACTTCGTGCCGATGCGGATCGACTCGATCTGCTCCACCTGGAGGAGCGGCTCCACGTAGCGCCTGAGCACCGGCTCGCCCATGATCATCGGATCACCGCCGGTGAGCAGCACGCTCGTGACCTCCGGGTGGTCCCCGACGTAGGAGACCAGACGCCCGACGTCGTCGGACGCCATCTTGAGGTCGGGCTCACCGATGAACTGGGCCCATCGGAAGCAGTACGTGCAGTAGGCGTGACACGTCTGCCCTTGCTTGGGGAAGAAGAGCACCGTCTCGGGGTATTTGTGCTGCATTCCCTGCATGGTCTCCAGGCCCACGCGGGGAACGTTGAGCTCCAGTTGTCCTGCGGGGTGGGGATTGAGCCGCATCCGGATCTCCGCGGCGGCCGCCTTGAGTTGCGCCGCCGAGGCCTCGTCGCGGAGGAGATCGGCCAGCCGGGACACATCGGCCTCCGGCAGCATGTCCTCCTGGGGGAAGACCAGGCGATAAATGGGGTCATCGGGGGCGGCCGACCAGTCGATCAACTCGTCCACGACATAAGCGTTCGTCCGGAACGGCAACACCGTGGCCACGGCGCGCACGCGCAGCCGCGCATCTCCATCGAAGCCGGCGCGGCCGAGCAACTCGTCGAGGTGCTTGGCCGTGTAAGCCCGGAAGCCACGCGTGCCCTGAGAAGGGATCACTCGACCTTCCTTTCCTGGTAGATTTTTGGATCTCCGGTAAACCAACCGCCCTCGCCACGCGTCGGTGGGTCTCACTTATTCGGACGCGACCCACCCACAGTTGGTTCCACTCCGGCGAAAGTTCACAGTGAAGATTCCGGGTTTATCGCGACATATCTCGTCAGGAGCTACCCTGAATTTGTGACTTCCTTGACTCCGTTCGCGGGCGACGACCCCGCTCAGCGCGCCTCCGACGCGGACCGCGATCGGGTCGCGGGCATCCTCGGAGAGGCGCTGGCCACCGGCCGCCTCACCACGACAGAGCACGCCGACCGGCTCGACGCCGCCTACACGGCCGTCACCCTCGGCGACCTCGTCCCCCTCACCACCGATCTCCCCGTGACGAGCACGGCGCCGGCCAGTGCCACGGCGGACAGACAGAAGATCATTGCGGTCTTCAGCAAGGTCATCCGACGCGGGCGCTGGGTCGCCGGGCGCCACACCGAGCTGCGTTCGACCTTCGGCGCCCTGATCGTCGACCTCTCCGACGCCGTCATCCCGGGCCGCGAGGTCACCCTTGAGCTCAACTCCTTCTGCGGCAAGCTGATCGTGACCGTGCCCCACGAGGCCCACGTCATCGACGAAGGCCTCGCGGTGTTCTCCAAGCGCGCGGTGACCGCCGGCAAGGACGGCGACGGCCCGCTGATCCGCGTCACGGGGCGCGCGACATTCGGCAAGATCGTGGTGTACAGGAAGCCGTCACCCTGAGGGCCTACCATTCGGGCATGTTCCAGATCCGGGTGAAGTGACCAGGGTGAACGGCGTCACGCCCGATTCGCTCCGAAGCCGCGTGCTACCGGTGGCCCTCGACGCCATGGGCGGCGACAACGCGCCGGACGAGATCGTCGCCGGAGCCGTCCAGGCGGTGCGTGAGCGCGGCGTTCCCGTCGTGCTCGTCGGCCAGCCCCGGGCTCTCCACCAGGCCCTTCTCGCGCACGACGCCGTCTCAGAGATCCCCGTCGTCCGGGCCGAGGAGGCTCTGGCGATGGACGAGGGCGCGCTGGCGAGCCTGCGCCGTCCGCGCTCCAGCATCGCGATCGCCTGCCATCTCGTACGGCGAGGCGACGCGGCGGCCGTGGTGTCCGCGGGGTCGACCGCCGGGGTGGTGGCCACCGGACGGCTTCGCCTGCGTGGCCAGCAGGGTGTGATGCGTCCCGCGATCACGGTGCCGCTGCCCACCAGGCCGCACCCGACCGTTCTGCTGGACGCCGGAGCCAACGCCGACACCAAGCCGGAGATGCTGGTGCAGTTCGCCCACCTCGGCGTCGCCTATGCCGAGACCGCGCTCGGCCTCGCGCGGCCGCGGGTGGGGCTGCTCACCATCGGCGCCGAGCCTGAGAAGGGCAGCAAACTGGTCAAGCGCGCACACGAGTTGCTCTCAGGCACCTCAGGCATCGACTTCACCGGCAACATCGAGGGCGACGACCTGCTCACCGGCAAGGTCGACGTCATCGTCACCGACGGTTTCACCGGCAACGTCACCCTGAAGGCCCTCGAAGGCAGCGTGCGCTACGCGTTCGGCCAGCTCAGAGAGACGATCAATGAAAGCCGGCTGGCCAAGGTCGGCGGCCTGCTCCAGCGGGCGAAGTTGAGAGAGCTCGCCGCCCGCCTCGACCCCGAGGCGCACGGCGGTGCCGTACTGCTGGGGCTCAACGGGACCGTCGTCATCGCGCACGGCTCCTCCAGAGCCAAGGGGATCGCGGCGGCGTGCGAGTTGGCCGCGCATCTGGCCGCCCAGGGGATCGTCTCGCGCATCGGGGAACGCATCGCCTCGGCCAACAAATCGCACCGTCGCCGGTAAGCATCCGCGCATACCGACCCCATTAAGCTTTGTGCATGACCGACCCGCAGCTCATCCTCGCCGAGCGGGTCCAGCAGGCGCTGGGCACCGCCTTCGGCCAGGAGTACGCCTCCGAAGATCCGCTTATCAGGCCGTCACAGTTCGCCGACTACCAGGCGAACGTCGCGCTGAGCCTGGCCAAGCGGCTCCGACGAGCGCCACGGGAGGTCGCCCAGGCCGTGGCCGACGCCATGGACCACACCGACGTCGCCGTCGAGATCAGCGGGCCCGGCTTCCTCAACATGACCCTGAGCGATGACTGGATCGCCGCCCAGTCCGTGCTTCAACTCGCCGACGACCGGCTGGGCGTGCCGCAGGCCGCGCCGAAGAGCATCGTGATCGACTACTCGGCGCCCAACGCCGCCAAGGAGATGCACGTCGGGCACCTGCGGACCACGATCGTGGGCGACACCCTGGTCCGGGTGCACGAGCACGTCGGCCATGACGTCACCCGGCAGAACCACCTCGGTGACTGGGGCACGCCGTTCGGGATGCTGATCGAGCACCTGATCGACCTCGGCGAGAGCGAGGCCCTCACCCGGCTCGCCTCCGGCGACGGCAACGCCTTCTACCAGGAGGCCCGGCACAAGTTCGACAACGACCGCACGTTCGAGGAGCGCTCCCGCAGCCGGGTTCCGCTGCTCCAGGGCGGCGACCCGGCCACCCTGCGTCTGTGGCGGGAGTTCATCGAGTACACCAAGCGCTACTTCAACCACGTCTACGACGTGCTGGGAGTCACGCTCACCGATGACCACATCGCCGGCGAGAGCATGTACAACACCATGCTCGCCGACGTCTGCGACGAGCTCGAGCAGGCGGGCGTGGCCGAGATCAGCGAGGGCGCGCTGTGCGTCTTCCCGCCCGGTTTCACCGGCCGCGACGACCGGCCGCTCCCGCTCATCATCCGCAAGAGCGACGGCGGGTACGGCTACGCCACCACGGACCTGGCCGCGATCCGGTACCGGGTGCGCGACCTCAAGGCCGACCGCATCCTCTACGTCGTGGGCGCCACCCAGTCGCTGCACTTCCAGATGGTCTTCGCCGCCGCGCGCATGGCCGGGTGGCTGCATGACGACGTGAGCGCCGAGCACGTCCAGATCGGCAGCGTGCTGGGCGCCGACGGCAAGATGTTCAAGACGCGGAGCGGCGCATCGACCAAGTTGACCGAGCTCCTCGACGAGGCCGTGAGCCGGGCGGAGGCGGTCATCGCCGAGCGCGGCTATGAGCCCGCCGCCCGCAGGGAGATCGGCCGCCAGGTCGGCATCGGTGCGGTGAAGTACGCCGATCTGTCGGTCAGCCACGACAGCGAGTACGTCTTCGACTTCGACCGCATGCTGGCCCTCACCGGCAACACGGGGCCCTACCTGCAGTACGCCGTGGCCCGGATCCGGTCGATCTTCCGCCGGGGCGAGCTCGACCCTGCAGACTTCCCCGGCCCCATCACTCTCGGCGAGCCCGCGGAGCGTGCCCTCGCGCTGCAGTTGCTCGGGTTCGGCTCGATCGTCGAGACCGTGGCGGAGTCGTCGGAGCCGCACCGGCTCTGCAACTACCTGTTCGACCTCGCCCAGGCGTTCACGAGCTTCTTCGAGACGTGCCCGGTGCTCAAGGCTGAGGAGCCGGTCCGGACGTCGCGTCTCGCCCTGTCGGCCCTGACACTGCGGGTGCTGGTCCAGGGGCTCGACCTCCTCGGCATCGAGGTCCCCGAGCGCATGTGAGCGGAAACGTGTGAATGGACGTGTGTGAACGGGATCATGCCTGATCAGGTCAACTCCCGTTCACCGTCCGGCGCGCCTCTACCCCTCCCACCCGGCCGGGCGTCTAGTCTGGCGCGGGTCAAGGGAGTGCCAGCCAATCCCTCGGGGAGCGTTCGCGTGAGCATGGACCTGACCACGAGTCCGGACCCTGGAAGTAAGGCCGACGCGACGGAGCTGCACCGTTACGCGGAGGCGCTTCTCGTCGGCCTGGCAGCGGGCGGAAGCGTCCCGAGCCTGCCGCCAGGCGTCACCGATGTGCCCGGCTACTGGCTCGCGCCCGCGGTCGAGGCTCTCGGGCTCATCATGTCGGGGCAGGACGCGCTGGAGCCGCTCGCCCTGGCCGCGGAGCTCGACGAACAACGGACGTCGCTGTTCCTCTGCCTGTCCCTGGCCGTATGCGGCCTCGGAGACCGCATACACGCGTCCTGGCTGGGCACCGCCTTCGGCGAACTCTCGAACGATCGCCCGGTGTCCTCCGGCCAGCGTGCCCTGTGGCTTGCAGCCGCCCGCGGCGCCTACGGCCCGGTGGGAAAGATCTTCGTCCTACGGAAGCTCGATGCCGTGGTCGTCCCGCCGGAGGACGAGTTGTGGCTCAAGGCCCTCGTTCCCGACGAGCCCGCTCCTATGGTGCCTACGTCCTTCGACGGCTTCCCCGAACTGGTGGCCGTCCCTGAGATCGCCGTCTCGGCCCAGGCCGTGGCCCGGCTGCGCCGGCTGCGAGAGCGCTGTTCCGAGATCACTTCCGTACCCCGGCCCGCCGAGGTGTCCAAGGTCGTCTCCGGCACGGTCTGGACGGATGACGAGCCGCTCGCCGTGCTCAGATCGCTCGCCGGCCAGGAGAGCGCGGAAGGACCGTTGAGCTCGCTCAGCGGGCATCTGCTCCACGACGTCCGTCCCGGAGCCGACCCGCATCTCGCGGCGCTCGCCCTTCACGTGGCGGCGCCCGCGGTCAAGGCGGCGGGCGAGTCTCTCGTCGAGACCATCAAAGCGCCTCCGCCTGAGGCCGTGACCGTCCCGATCTTGGGATATCCGATCACGCTGCGGGCCGAGGGTGCCGACCAGCAGTCGATGAGCACGGCTGAGCAGCAGATCGTGACCGAGTGCGTGCCACGAGGATCGACGCCGTGGCCTGGTTATCTGGTCGGCGCTGTGGCGGCGGTGGTGTTCGTCGTCGGGTTCGTCGTCTCGTTCCTGCTCACGCTCGCGGGGGCCGCACTCGGCGGCTGGAGCGGCTACCTCATCTGGCGCCACAGGGTCCAGGAGCAGGCCGACCTCCGTCGGGTCCAGGCCCGGGTCGGCGAGTTGTCCGACGTATCGGAACGAGGGGTTCGGGCACTGCGCGAATACGGCAAAGAGGCCGCCGCGCGTGCTGAGGCCTCCGCTGAGGACCTCGCCGAACTCTGCCGTGTGCTCCGCCGCGGCCCCCGTGCCGCCTAGGGCCGTACAAGCGGCCCCTTGAGGCATTGAAGCCCGGTCTCCGGAACCCCGGCGGACGTGGTGTCGCCAGGCGGCGTAGGGCCTGGGGCGACCGGTCCATGAAGCCATGAAGCCGACCCCTGAACCGGGCCCTCCGGCCCGCGCAGAAGTCGGCCCTTCAGGACGGATGAACCTGCCGCCCCCTCAGGCCGTGGAGACCTCGACATTGGCCGGAGTCAGCAAGAAGACCTTGTCCGCGATGCGCTCGATCCGGCCCTCACAGCCATAGGCCAGGCCTGCGGCGAAATCCACCATCCGGGTCGCCTCGGCGGTCGACATGCTCGCCACGTCCATCACGACCGTGTGCCCCTCACGGAAGTGACGTCCCATGGTCAGCGCGTCGTCGTACTTCTGCGGCCGCACCATGACGATGCGCGCCGGCTCACCCGTCGACTGCCAACGCTTAGCGGCCCGCTCGGACGCCGGCATCCAGTCATCATCCCCATAGTCTTCGTCGCCACCGTAGGCCTCGTCGTACTGTTCTGCACCGCCCAGGCCAAGGTAGCTCGCCACCTTGCGCACTGCCCCCATCGGCATGTCCTTTTCCGGCTTGTCCTTTTCCGGGCTTGTCCCGATACGTGGGACGCTAACTGACGATTCAGGGGCACCCCGCCGACACGCCCAGGCATTTAATTGAATTTGGCTTGAGAATGTGGCGAGTGAGTATGTGCGGGGGAACCGCCCGCCCGAGGCGGCGCGGCCGGACGCCGGAACGAACATCGTCGCGTCCCTCGACGCCTGTCCCGGCGGGCAAGGCGAGCAAGATCAGGAGGCTGCGGCACGTCCGCCGGCGAGGCTCTCGAGCACCGGCCCTTGCCGGATTTGGCGGGGCGATGTGTGGTCCCGCGGGGGAAAACAAAAAAAGGAGGGGCCG
>NZ_BOOO01000059.1 GCF_016863275.1 Planotetraspora mira | reverse complement strand
GTCCATCGTCAACGCCATCCGCGGCCTGTTCACACAGCAGCCGGTCGGCTCCGACATCTGGATCGCCCTCGCCTGGTGCGTCGGCATCCTCGTCGTCGCCTACTACTTCGCCATGGCCTCCTACCGCCGCAGGATCTCCTAGGTCGTGTCGGTTGAGTCCGTCTCGATCCAGATCAGCGTGGTGCGGAGAGGCATGAAGAGCCCCTGATCGGCAGAAATGCCGGTCGGGGGCTTCTTCGCTTCATGATCCGTGAGTATCCGTCCTGCGGGCCCACCACCTGCGAGTGACGAGCGCCGCGAGCACGGCACCTGCCGTGTTCAGGATCACGTCGTCCACGGAGCTCACCCGACCGAGTCGCAGGACGTACTGGAGCACCTCGACGGTGAGCGACGCCGTGGCCGCGACGGCGGCGACCGCCCTGAGCGAGGCGAAGCGCGGTGAGCGGACCGGGAGCATCGCACCGAGCGCCGAGAAGACCAGGAGATTGCCTGCGATCTGTGCGAACGCCGCTCCCGGTGACATCAGCGTGATCTGGTCCGCCAGGTCGACCAGGGGAACGAGGTGCACAAGCTGCAAGGTCCCGGGCGTGAGAATCATCCAGATCCAAGGAGCGGTTCCGGCCACGACGGCGACGTCCGCGATGGCCGTGCGGCGGGGAGCGGGATGCCCCCGGCGGCTGCGGCGGTGCGCGAGGAACAACGCGACCAGACCTGCGGCGGGAAGCGCCAGGAAGGCCGCGATGACTACGTGTCCCCATGCGTTCCATGCCTGGTGCACCGGATCATGATGCCAGGGCGTCGCCCTCGATGGGGATAGGTCCCGGCGCCGGAATACGAAGCCCTCGCAGCGCCGGCATCCCAGTTCCTCGGCGACTGGTCCAGGAGAAAACGGATGGCCCGAATGGGTGGGCATCCTCATGATGGAGGCATGCGCCTTGTCTTCATGCGGGCCGAAGGTGATCGCTGCCGCATCGCCGTGCACCGCCGCGACGGCGTCACCTTGGAGATGCGCTCCTACGACCGAAAATTCCGAGTTCCTCACGACCTTGCTCACGCCGTAACCGAACGCGAGCTCAAGTTGGACGCGGGCGTCTTCGGCTGCACCGCCGCCGGGGCTGTCTTCTCCTCGATGCGTGTCCTGTCCGGTTCGCCGCGACACGACGCGGCAGCCCGCAGCGCTCGCATCATCAAGGCCAACGCCCGCTCGATCACCGTGGCCGAAGTGCTCAGCGGCGTACCCGATCTCGATAGCGATGAACTCGCGGGCACCGCCATGATGTCCCGATGAACCAGCCGACCGCTTACCACGACGGGCTCGGCGACTTCTTCGCCAAGCACGCGGATACGAGCCCCTACAACGCCTACACCGACAGGCCCGCGATGCTGCGACTCGCGGGGAATGTTTCCGGGGCCGAAATCCTGGATGTCGGCTGTGGAGCAGGCCACTATGCGGCCGAACTGTCGGCCCGCGGCGCCCGGGTGGTGGGGATCGAAGGCAGCGCCACGCTACTGCGCCACGCACAAGCACGTGTGAACGGCGATGCAGAACTACTCCTCCACAATCTAGAAGAGCCACTCGATTTCGCCGCTGACACATCGTTCGACGGTGTGGTCTGCGCACTCGTGTACGAGCACATCAGGAACCGGATGCAACTGCTGGGCGAACTGCGCCGCGTCCTGCGACCAGGTGGATGGCTCCTGGTGTCGACCACCCACCCCACAGCCGACTGGCGCCACTTCGGCGGCTCGTACTTCAGCCACGACTGGAGAGACCTGCCTCTCGGAGACAGCAAACTCTCGATCCACTACCAGCGCATGCCCTTGGAGACGTTCTTGGGCGAACTGCTGGCCGCAGGGTTCGTGCTGGAGCAACTGATCGAACCGCGCCCCACAGACGGCCTTCGGGAGATCGACGAAGCCGCCTACGACAGGCTTCACCGAGCGCCCTCGTTCCTCGCCGTGAAGCTCCGACGCCCCTGACCCCACCTCGGAGATTCGGATGACAGCACTATCGGCTCACTTACGGGCATGTCCGGATCAGGACAAGGCGCTCAGCGTCGTTCGCACGTCGTCCTCGTTGTTGAAGTAATGGAAACCGAAACGTACGCGGTCGCCGAGCGCGGTCGCCCGTACGCCGTGCTCGCGGAGCCGCATGGAGATACGGTCGGCGTGATCGCTGCGCAGCACGACGATCTGGGAGAGCGGGCCGCCGGCCACGCGCCGCAGGCCGAGGTTTCCCGCCTGCTCGGTGAGGTGGCGGGCGAGGTCGAGGCAGTGCCGCTCGACGCGCCGGGCGTCCAGCGAGCCGAGCAGTCGCAGCGCCGCGCAGGCCCCGATCCAGGAGAACCAGGCGGGGGACGCGTCGCACCGGCTCGCATCGCCTGCCAGTCGCATCGGACCACCGAAGTAGCCGTGTGGCGGGCCGGTCGACTTCCAGTTCGGCGCCAGTGGTGTCAGCTCGTCGAGCAGGTCGGGCCTGGTGACGAGCCAGGCGGCGCCGCGCGGGCACAGCAACCACTTGTAGCCGTGGACGGCGAGGTGATCGGGACGCACGGCCGCCATGTCGAAGCGCAGCGCGCCCAGTGACTGCGTCAGGTTGACGAACAGCCGGGCGCCCACCCGGTCGGTCGCGTCCCGCAGGGCCGGCAGGTCGAGCCGCTGCCCCTCCCTGCTGGTCACCTCGCTGACGGCGAGCAGCACGGTCCTGTCATCCAGCGCGGCGATCAGGTCCTCCACCTGTGTCCCGCCGTCGCGGGCCGGTACGGTCACCACGTCGTGCCGGGCCAGCCACGGGAACAGGTTGCTGCGGAACTCCTCGGCCGCCACCACGATCCGGCCGGGCGGCAGTGATCCGGCGATCGTGGCGGCCGCCTCGGCGAGCGAGCCGAGGGTCGACACCGTCGCGGGGTCGACCCCGATCAACCGGGCGAACAGGGTCCGGGCCTCGGCGGCCGCCGCGTCCCATTCGAGCCAGTCGAACGCGCCGGTGGACCACGCGGACAGAGCCTCGTGCAGGGCCTCGGTCACCGGTTCCGCGCCAGGTGGTGCACCCGGCGTGTCCAGCCACACCGTCGAGCGCAGTGCCGGGAAGAGTTCGCGGAAGTCTTCCGGGCTCATCGACGCGGCAGGGCGGCCACGCCCTCGATCTCGACGGTCAGCGCCGGATCGGCCAGGGCCACGACCACCGCGAGCGAATGGGCGGGCCAATCACCGCCCGGGTACCACCTCGCGAATGTCTCCTGCCGCGCCGCGCGGCAGCCGTCAAGGTGCTCGACGCCCGCGACCAGGGTGAACAGCTTCATCAGGTGCTCCGGCCCCGCACCGAGCGAGTCGAGCAGCCGCTCGATGTTGGCGAAGATCTGCCGTGTCTGCGTCTCGGAGTCCGAGCCGGCGAGGCTCCCGTTCGGGAGTACGCCGACCTGGCCGGAGATCATCACCAGCTCATGGTCGGCTGGAACCGAGGCGAGGTGGCTGTACTGGCCGATCGGCGGGGCCACGGTGGCGGGGTTCCAGCGGTGGATCAACGGTTCTCTCCTTCGTTCCGGACGGCTTCGTTCACGACGCTCAGTGCCTCGTCCGTCTCGTCCTCGGCATCGGTCGTCCGCGGCGATCATCCGGTGCCATACCCCGCCCCGGACCTCGCCGATCGGCCGGCAGAGGGCCGGATCTGGGATGCAAACGATAGACAGGACGGGCCGGCTCATTCATCGGCCGACGTGCTGGATTTCAGATAGTCGAAAAAGTGGGTCACTCTGGTGCGCGAAGGCGCACAGCGAGCGGGCAGAAGGAGGCGGCCGATGCCGCGGCGACCGAGAGTGGCAGAGGGGCCGTCCCGTGCGAAGGCGGCACGGGACGCGGGACATGAGTGAGCCGGAGGCCGGCAGGAAGACCGTGCTGCGCACGCTGGAGCGCGGCCTGCACGTCTTGGAGGCCGTCGCCGCCGCGGACGGCACCGCCACCGCGAAGATGCTCAGCCGCCAGTTGGGCCTCAAGCCCGGCACCTGCTACCACCTGCTGCGCACCTTGCTGGCGGGCGGGTACGTGGTCCGCCTTCCCAGTGGTCGTTACGATGTCGGCCACCGCGCCGCCTCACTTAACAGGCACCTTCAGCGGAGGTCGGGACCGTCGCCCGAGCTTGCGGTGATCTTGACCAGGCTGCACAACAAGTTCAATGAGGTGTCCTTCGTCTCCGGCTGGAACCACGGAACGCTCACGCTGCAGCACTACATCTCCGGCCAGGGCACGCTCGGCGTCGGCGACCTCGATGTCGGCTACACCGGGCACATGCACGCGCGAGCCTCATGCAAGTCGGTGCTCGCCTTCCTGCCCGAGGAGCAGGTGGCGGCGATGTTCAGGGGAGTGGAACTGGACGCGGTCACCCCGCACACGATCGTCGACCACGATGAGCTCATCGTCGAGTTGGCGCAGGTGCGCAGGCGGGGCTACGCGGTGGACCGCGAAGAGTTCAGCGCGGGCGTGTGTTGTCTGTCCGCGCCCTTCTTCGACGAAACGGGTTCGCCGACCGGGTCCTTCACGGTCTCGGTCCCGGCGGCCCGGTTCCAGGAACGGCAGGCCGCGCTGACGACGGCGGTCCGCGAGGCGGCCTCGACGGCGACCGGTCTGCTGCGCGCCGGGCACCTGATCGTGTCCCCCGCCGAGCGCTGACCTCGGTCAACGGTACGGCGGTTGCCTGACCCGTGGCGGGGTCACCCGATGCACCTCACGCGTGGCCGCCGATCAGGCCGGACTCCACGACGATCACGGCGCCGATCACCATGAAGACCGCGGGGACGAGCCAGTGGCCGAATCGCTCGACGACGGCGATGACCCTGCCGTGTGAGCCGAGCCAGGACCCGGCGGCACACCAGACGGCGACCAGCACCGTGAAGACCGTGACCGTGACGAGGCCCGCGGTCACCCCGATGGTGCGGAACATCGGCGTGTAGACGGAGATGTTGTCCGCCCCGTTGGCGATGGTCACCCCCGCCACCGACAGCAGACCGGTCGCGACGGTTGGGGAGGGGTCCACACCTGCGTCGATGGTCCGGATGCTTTTGATCATTCCCCACAACCCCAGGCCGAAGGGGACGAGCCCGAGGAGGCCGACCCATCGGTCGGGGACGATGGTGAGCCCGAGCGCGGCGATGGCGGAGACGGCCACCAACGCGGCGATGCCGGCGTACTGGCCGCCGACGATCTGCCACGGGCGCGGCCTGCCGCTCGCGCGGGAGGACAGGAACAACACCGTCAAGATGATGATGTCATCGACGTTGGTTCCGGCGAAGACGGCCGTACCCGTTCCGATCGCTGCCAGGAGGTCGCCCATGGGCGATCAGCCTAGGCTCGCGGCGAATCCCGCGGCGCGGCACCTGCCCCGGCGTGATCCCGATCGAGGAGCGGATGACCCTCGAACGAGGACGCGCCCGCCGCGGGACGGATCCCGCGACGGGCGCGCCGACCGGCTGAGGATCAGCCGAAGAGGTTGTACGACTTGAGGCCGGTCGCGACCCTCACAGCGCTGGCGAAGTTGCCCTTGCCGTCGCCCTTGTACAGGTACATGTAGCCGGAGCTGATGACCGTCACGATGTCGGACTTGCCGTCGCCGTCCACGTCGCCCGGGCTGAAGAAGTACTTCGAGGTCTGGAACTTGGTGGTGCTCAGCAGCTTGCGGGAGCTCATGGAGAAGGTCCCCGTCGAGTTGCCCGCGTGCAGGTAGACCGCGCCCTTGCTGGTGCGGCCGATGAGGTCGGGCAGTCCGTCGCCGGTGTAGTCGCCGTGCCCGATCACCTGGGCGTACGCGAGCCAGCCGGTGCTGATCCCCTTGGCGCCGGCGAAGGTGCCGTTCCCCTTGCCCGCGTAGAGGTACAGGGAGCCCTTGGAGGTCACCGACAGCAGGTCCGGCTTGAGGTCGCCGTTCACGTCACCGGGGGTGATGATCTGCTTGACGGTCTTGTAGCTGGACGAGATCTTGGTGTTGACCGTCTTGGTCCCGGACTTGTGCCGCCAGTAGAGGCCGCCCGAGGTCGTCCGCACGATGTAGTCGTTGATGCCGTCACGGTTGAGGTCCGTCTGCAGGACCTTGTTCCAGGTGCTGAAGCCGCTGCCGCCCGACGAGTACGTGCTGAGCGTCTTGCCCTTGTAGAACCTCGCCGTGCCGCCCGTTGAGGCGCGGGCGAACACGTCCGCGTTGCCGTCGCCGGTCGCGTCCGTGTCGTAGGTCCGTGCCTTGGCGACACCGGCGTACGCGCTGACCTTGGTGAAGACGGGGTACGTGCCCTTCACGCCACAGTTCTTGATCCACTCGCCTGTGCTGGAGTCACGGATGCCGATGCCCCAGGAGACGATGCCCACGACCTTGCCGCGGACCACCAGCGGACCACCGGAGTCGCCCGGGCAGGTGGAGGTGGTCGTGGAGTCGGTGCCGGTCCCGGGCGGGCCGGCGCAGACCATGTGACCGTTGATGAACTGGTCGCCCGACACAGGGTCGCGGAGTGCCGAGTCGCAGGTGGAATCCGCCTGGATCGGCAGCTTGGCCATCTTCAGCACGTTGGACGGGCCGGCCGGGGCAGAGGTTGTGGTTCCCCAGCCGAAGACCGTCGCATAGGTGCCCGCCTTGTACAGCGCGATGTCGGCGCCCATCGCGATCGGGGCGACGCTCAGCGGCATCGGCCGGTCGAGCGTGAGGATGGCGACGTCGTTGTCGAGCGTGTTCTTGTTGAAGGACGGGTTGACCCACTGACGCTTGACGAGCGCCCACTTGTAGTTCGTGGCGCTCAGGGTGCTGACGCCGCCGTCGACCTCGCCCTTGTGCACCCAGTCGAAGCCGGAGACGCAGTGAGCGGCCGTCAGCACCTTGTTCGGCGCGATCAGCGTTCCGGCGCAGTAGAAGAGCACGTAGTCCGGGCGGGTCGCGTCCTGGTACCAGAGCTGGACGATGTAGGGCGCCGAACTGATGGTGGTGGTGGAGCCGCCGACGATCTGCGGCCTGGGAGCCGACGTCGAGAGTTCGGGCGACCCCTCAGTGGAGTTCGCCTGCGACTCTTGCCTTACCGACTTCTTGATGAGGCCGCGCTTTTCGGCTGCGGCGCGGATCTGCTGGGTACGGGCCTTGGCTTCCCCGGGGGTTTCGGTCACGGGTGCCGACGCGTTCGCGGTGGCTGACGCGGAGGCGGCCGACACGGTGGTGGCCACGCCGGTGCCGACGAGCCCGAGCGCAAGGACCGCAGCGGAGAGGGAACGGCGAACGCCAGTCCTTCTCCCGCCGGGCAGAGCAGGATTCAAGGGGGTCCCCTGTAAGAAGAAGGCGCACTCCCCGAGTGCGCCTGACGCCTGACGTCAGACGGCCTCACACGCCTGAGGAACGTGTGTTCGCGCACATCTGACGAGGTAGATGCTAGCGGGATGTACCAAGGCAAGGTAGATCACGAGATCGCTTTGTAACTTATTGCCGACATTGCCGACGCAAGTGGACAGGTTCGGGCTATTCCTCACGGCCTAATTTCGAAAAACGCCGAAAAGAATTCCGATCCCGTTCCATTGGGTGTATGGACCGTGCCACGCCGTAGTCCTGCGTCGTGTGCAGCCCCGAGCCCTCGCCGTGCCCCGGGCGGGCTCTGGACGGGCCTCGAAAGGGCTGATCACGATATTTCGCGCTTAAGGATCACCTGTTATCGTCAAGGTGACGATTAAGGAGGCGGTCATGGCGCTCACCGATCTGCTGGGACCCTTACTGGAGCCCGCATTCGCGTTCCGGGGCGTTTCCACGAGTTGGGCGGAAGTGCTCGGCTTCGCGTCGGGCGCTCTCACCGTTTGGCTCGTGGTCCGCCAGCACATCGCGAACTGGCCGATCGGCGTCGCCAACGTCGTCCTGCTGGGACTGGTCTTCCTCTCCGCCGGCCTGTACGCCGACGCCGCTCTGCAGATCGTCTACGTCCTGCTCGGGCTGTACGGCTGGTGGCAGTGGCTGTACGGCGGAGCCGGGCGGAGGAGGCTCTCGGTCACCCGGACCGGCCCGGCCGAATGGACCTGGCTCGTGTCGGCCGGCGTCGCGGCGACCGCCGCGCTCACGGCGGTCCTGGCCACGTGGACCGACTCCGCGGTGCCGTTCTGGGACGCCCTGACCACCGCCCTCTCCCTCATGGCGACCTACGGTCAGTGCCGGAAGCTGCTGGAGTCGTGGTGGTTGTGGATCGCCGTCGATGTGATCTACATCCCGCTCTACGCCTACAAGGGGCTCTACCTGACCGGCGCCCTGTACGTGATCTTCCTCGCTCTCTGCGTCGCGGGGCTGCTGGCCTGGCGCAGGGACATGGCCGCACAGCCGGTGGCGGTGGCGGCATGAACCCGACATTCGCCCACGGCCTCGTGATCGGCAAGTTCTATCCTCCGCACGCCGGACATCACCACCTGATCGACACCGCGGCCGGACGATGCGCCACGGTCACCGTCGTCGTCGCGGCGTCGAGCGTGGAGAGCATTCCGCTGGCCGGCCGTACGGCATGGCTCAGGGAGGCGCATCCGCAGCCGAACGTCGTGATCGCTCCCGTCGTCGACGACGTCGACATCGACTACGACGACCCGGAGATCTGGACGGCCCACGTCGCCGTGTTCCGGCACGCGCTGGCGATGGCCCACGGCTCGGTTCCTGAGATCGACGCGGTCTTCTCCTCCGAGCCCTACGGCTCCGAACTGGCGCGCAGGTTCGACGCCGTCCACGTCGACGTCGACCCCGCACGTGAGAGGCATCCGATCAGCGGCACCGAGGTCCGTGACGACCCGGTGGCGGCATGGCACCGGCTCCGCCCCGCGGTGCGGGCCTTCCTCGCCCGCCGTGTCGTGGTCGTGGGAGCCGAGTCGAGCGGCACCACGACACTCGCCAGGGCGCTGGCGGCGAGTTTCGCCGCGCGCGGCGGTGCCTGGGCCGCCACCCGCTGGGTCCCCGAGTACGGCAGGACCTACTGCGAGGAGAAGCTTGCGGTGGCCCGCCGTACGGCGAAGAAGAACGGCGAACCCGAACCATGGCTGGATGATCTGCCGTGGGAGTCGGCGGAGTTCACCCTGATCGCCGAGCGCCAACTCGCCTGGGAGGACGCCGCGGCCCGGGTGGGTTCCCCGCTGCTCGTCTGCGACACCGACGCCCTGGCCACCTCCGTCTGGCACGAGCGTTATCTCGGCTCCGGATCGCCCGAGGTCGTTCGGATGCACGAGCGGGCACGGCACGATCTGTGGATTCACACGTCCGTCGAAGGTGTGCCGTTCGAGCAGGACGGCTGGCGGGACGGCGAGCTCATCCGTGAGCACATGGACCGGCGCTTCCGGCGCACCCTGCGGGAAAGGCGCCTGCCGCATGTGATCGTCACGGGTTCGCCGGACGAACGGCTCGCGAGAGCCGTACGGGAGGTCGACGCGCTGCTGGCGAAAGGCTGGGGGTTCACGCGCCCGCTCACCGCCGAGACGTGAGCCGTTTCCCCGCTTGCCGAAGATCCCGCGATGGACGCACGTGGTCTCCGGATGCGCGTGTCATTTCGAGAAATGGGTGGGAAAAGCGGCTAGCTTGTCCACCTATGGGCAGGCGATGGGTGGGACCTGACGGTTTCGAGATCGTGCCCGCGGATCGCTGCGGGCGCCAGGTCCTCCGCGTCCGGCGCGGGGGCATGCTCGTCGCCGACTGCCTGTCCGTCGAGGAGGTGGCCCGATTCGTCGATCTGGCCGACCTCTGCGAAGTGATCCCTCTTCCGCGTGCGGGGGGCGATCTGCGGACCGCCGTCCGTTAGTCGCCGGTGCGTGAGGCGTAACCCCTCTAACGTCAGGGAAACAGAGACCTGAGGGGGAACCAATGCGCCTGTCTGCCGCACCCACGACGGTGTCGATCTCCAAGGCGCGCCGTTTCGCGGCGTTGTGCCTGCTGACCGCGTGCCTGACGGTGCCGGCCATGACGTCGTGCGGCTCTCCCGGCTCGGCGACCGGTGCGGAGGACGGCGCGGAGACGCCGATCTACGTCCTGAACTTCCACGGCGCGGAGGAGGGCCGGAGCGACCAACGGCCCGGCGACCTGACGCTCTCGGAGTTCAGCACGCTCAACCAGGTGGTCTGGCAGAGCTGGGGGCCCACCCGGGCGGCCGGAGCCGGGAAACTGACCGGGACCTGGTGCCTGCCCGCATGCATGGACAGGCCGTACGAGGCCACGGTGACGCTGAGCAACGTCTCACCGGTCAGGGGCAAGGGCTACTTCACGAAGTACGAGATCACGGCGCAGGTGCCGGAGGACCAGAGGGACAGGGCCGACCTGACCGGCACGCTGCCGACCCCCTGAAACGGACTCCGGCGTGCCCGGAAAGGACTCGGAGATTGATTTCGCATCGGTCGTCGTGGACGTGTAAGGTTGCACCTGTCCGCGGTGCGAAAGCCCTTGCGGACGTGCCCCTATAGCTCAGTCGGCAGAGCGTCTCCATGGTAAGGAGAAGGTCAACGGTTCGATTCCGTTTGGGGGCTCTGGCACAAAAGTCCTATCCGATCCAATTCGGGTGGGGCTTTTGGCTTGGTGGGGGTCTCTCCATCTGTGGCACCCGATCATGGTTTGCTCGCGCGTGCGCGGGTGCCGTACAGGTCGGGTATCCTTGCGTGGCCGGTCCCTGTTTTTCCGGTCCAGGCGGAGTAGCTCAGTCAGGCAGAGCAAGCGGCTCATAATCGCTGTGTCGCCGGTTCAAGTCCGGCCTCCGCTACTACCCCAGCCGGGTCCCCTCCTCGAAGGTGATCAGGCCGGGGTTGTCCAGTAGTCCCGAACGCAGAAAGGCACTCCCACGTGGCTGCCACCGACGTTAGGCCTAAGATCACGCTGGCCTGCCAGGAGTGCAAGCACCGCAACTACATCACGCGGAAGAACCGGCGTAACGACCCGGATCGGCTTGAGCTGAAGAAGTACTGCCCCAACTGCAAGTGCCACCAGGCGCACCGCGAGACCCGCTAAGCGTCATCTCTGCGGTCGTCCGGGGGGAAGTGCTACCCGGGCGGTTGGCTGGACGGGGTTTGAGGCATCACCTGTGTCCTTGGGACCGGGTGGGTGCCACCGGCCGCACCGAGACTCGTTGAGGCGTACAGCCGATCGAGTCGACGGGGACCTTCAGCGACACTTCAGGACATCTCAATACACACGACCGGCGGTCCTCTCGCGGGATCGCCGGTTTGTCATGTCCACATGAGTGCAGACCGTCATCTGCCGGCGACGGCCGACTGATCCCCCGGCCCCGCCCGTCGCTAGGGTTGAGTCGGCCGACGGGGGCGGTCAGCCGTCCCGCGACAGCCGAACCTTGTTCTGTTAGCGTCGGCCCCGACAGCTCTTCAGCCGCGAAGGAGCCCCACCTCATGGCTTTGAACCGCGATTTCGTCGGGCGGACATTCGAGGCGTCCGCTCCCTACGAGGTCAGCCGCATGAAGATCAGGGAGTTCGCCACCGCGATCGGTGACGACAACCCGATCTACCGGGACAAGGAGGCCGCCGTCGCGGCCGGTCACCCTGACGTGATCGCTCCGCCGACCTTCCCGATCGTGTTCAGCCTCTCGGGCGCGGGCAACGGGATCTCCGACCCCGGCCTCGGGCTCAACTACGCGATGGTCGTCCACGGCGAGCAGCGGTTCGAGTACCGCCGCCCGATCTACGCCGGCGACGAACTCGTCTGCACCTCGACGATCACGGAGATCCGCAGCGTCGGCCGCAACGAGTTCCTGACCATCCGCAGCGATGTCACCAGCACCACCGGCGAGCTCGTGTGCCAGGCCTACAACACCATCGTGGAGCGGGGAGGGGCGGCGTAACCATGGCTGCGACGATCAAGTACGACGAGGTACAGGTAGGCCAGGAGATCCCGGCCGTCGAGTACCAGGTGCGCCGGGTCAACCTCGTCATGTACGCGGGCGCCTCAGGCGACTTCAACCCCATCCACTGGAACGAGCGGCACGCGAAGTCGGTCGGCCTGCCCGACGTCATCGCGCACGGCATGTTCACCATGGCCGAGGGCGGCCGCTTCGTCACGGACTGGGCGGGCGATCCCGGCGCGGTCGTCGACTACGGCGTGCGCTTCTCGTCGATGGTGGTCGTTCCCGACGACGACCAGGGCGCCACCATCACGATCAGCGGGGTCATCGAGGACAAGCTCGAGGACAAGCGTGTCGTGGTCGCGCTCAACGCGCGGTCCGGCGACGCCCGGGTCCTGTCCAAGGCGCGGGCCGTCGTCCAGCTGTCCTGAGTCGATCATGGGGCCACTGCGACGTTTCCGGGACGAACGCGGCCCCGCGAGATCGTAAGCTGGCAGGGCCGTGGGATCGCCTCGGCGCTCCGCCCGGTCACGACGGCCGGGCGGTTTCCGATCTCCCTGAGGAATCCGATGGCTGACCGGCTGGCAGAGGTACGGCTCGGGCCGTACACCACATTGCGGGTGGGCGGACCCGCACACGCCTTCACAGAGGCCCGTACGCAGGACGAGCTGGTCGAGATCATCTCCGAGGCCGACAGGGAGGGCGAGCCGGTTCTGGTCCTCGGCGGCGGCAGCAATCTGGTCGTGTCCGACGAGGGCTTCGACGGCCTGGTGGTCCATGTGTCCAGCAAGGGAGTCGACCCCACGGACACCGATGATCGGATCCTGGTCACCGTCCAGGCGGGGGAGGACTGGGACGCCCTGGTCGCCCGATGCGTGGCGGAGGGCTGGTCGGGGCTCGAATGCCTGTCCGGCGTTCCCGGGCTGGTGGGCTCGACGCCGATCCAGAACGTGGGGGCCTACGGGCAGGACGTCTCGCAGACGATCGTCGGCGTGCGCGTCTACGACCGGATGACCGGTGAGATCAACGACCTCACCTCGGCGGAGTGCGGATTCGCCTACCGGCACAGCGCGTTCAAGGACGATCCGGGCCGTCACGTCGTGCTCGAGGTGACGTACGCGCTGGAGCGGTCGGAGACGTCCGGCCCCATCGCGTACAAGGAACTCGCCGACCGGCTGGGCGTGGAGATCGGCGCCCGGATGCCGCTCGCTGAGGTGCGGGAGGTCGTGCTCGGGCTGCGCCGGGGCAAGGGCATGGTCCTCGACCCGGCCGACCCCGACACCCGCAGCGCCGGGTCGTTCTTCACCAACCCGATCCTGAGCGCGGAGCAGGCAGCCGACCTGGAGTTGCGTGCCCCGGGACACCCCCGATGGGACGTGCCCGGCGGATCCGTCAAGATCCCCGCGGCCTGGCTGATCGAACACGCCGGCTTCCCCAAGGGCTACGAACGGGGAGCCGTGCGGATCTCGACCAAGCACACGCTGGCCCTGACCAACCCGTCCGGCGAGGCGAGCGCCCAGGACCTGCTCGCCCTGGCGCGCGAGGTCCGCGACGGCGTGATCGAGAAGTTCGGCGTGACGCTGGTTAACGAGCCCGTGCTGGTCGGGATCACCCTCTGACCGGTACCGGAAGCCGGGCATTTGCCTCCTGCCGGTAGACTCCTACAGAACCATCCGAAGGGGAGTAGTCCACAATCCACTGATCGACACACTGGCCCGAGCCTTTCCGGCTCGAACGGCCCGGTCGTGGAGCCCATGCGGCGGACGAGACTTTCGGCCCGACAGCCATGCTGCCGGGCCGAAGCCATGCCCGGACTCCCCCGGGTGAGGATCGCCGGCCCGGTCGCGCATGAAGAAAGGCGACCTGTGCAGGCGTTCTGGATCTCTCTGTTCGTGATCTTCGTGGCAGAGCTCGGCGACAAGAGCCAGCTCATGGCCATGACCTTCGCGACCCGATTCAAGCTCTTACCCGTGCTCACGGGCATCACGATCGCCACGGCGCTGGTCCACCTCGTGAGCGTGGGCCTCGGCGGCCTGATCGGCGACAATCTCCCCACCACCGCGATCTCCATCGCCGCGGGAATCGCGTTCCTGGCCTTCGCCGCGTGGACGCTGCGTGGAGACAAGTTGACCGAGGAGGAGCGGAGCAAGGCCGCCAGGGCACGGCGCACGGCCGTCTTCGCCGTCGGGATCGCGTTCTTCCTCAGTGAACTCGGCGACAAGACCATGCTGGCGACCATCACGCTGGCGACGCAGCACGGCTGGTTCGGCACCTGGATCGGCTCGACCGTCGGCATGGTGGCAGCGGACGCCCTCGCGATCCTCGTGGGGCGCCTGCTCGGCAAGCATCTGCCGGAGAAGTGGATCCGGTACGGCGCGGCCGCCGCGTTCGCCGTCTTCGGCGTGATCCTGCTGGCCGAGCCGTTGTTCGCCTGAGCCGTCGTTCGCCTGAATCGTTGTTCGTCCTACCGAGGTTCGCCTGAGTCGGCGTCAGCCCAGCAGGGAGAGGCGGTGCGCGGCCGCCGCCGCCTCGCCCCGGCTCGAGACGCCGAGCTTGGGCAGGATGTTCGACACGTGAACGCTGGCGGTCTTGGCCGAGATGAACAGCTCGGCCGCGATCTCGCGGTTGCTCCGTCCCGCCGCCACGAGTCGCAGGACCTCCACCTCACGTGGCGTCAGCAGAATCTGCTCATCGCGGGCGGCCTGCCGTACGGACTCGCCGAGCGGGTTCCCGACACGGCGGGCCAGGGCCTCGATCTGCGTCACCAGCGGAGTCGCCCGCAACGAGACGGCGAGAGGGTGAGCCTCGCGGAGCCGCTCGCACGCGCCGTCGCGGTCACCTGAGGTGGCGGCGTCGCCCGCGGCGTGGAGGAGCGCCTTGCTCCGGGCGTAGGGACGCCCGAGCCGCTTCCACGCCGCTGCCGCGGTGTCGAATTCACCCTCGTAGATCAGACGGAAGGCCCCGCTCACGGGCCCGTCGCTCTCCATGCCGGCCGCCAGCAGGTCGCCTCTGGCACGCACGGCGGCGGCTCGGGCGCTGTCACTGGGCGCCGCCGCGTCGCAGGCGAGCCGGATGGAGGCGAGCAGCCGCCAGCCCAGCATGGCCTTCTGCGACAGGGGCGGGTTCGTCAGCGCCACCTCGGCCACTTCGAGAGCCTTGAGCGGCTCGCCCCTGAACAGGTGCCAGGCCAGGCGCAGGCGGGTGTTGTAGATCCACTCTTGGGTCCACAGCGTGGGGAGGGGAGCCAGGGCGCCCACCTCGGCCAGGCTGTTCTGGGCCACGTCGTCCTCGCCCCTGGCGATCGCGATGTCGGCCCTGACGCGCAGCAGATGCCACCGGTTCCGGAGTGACGGGCCCATCTTCATGGCCTCGTCTACGAGCTCGATCACTTCGTCCCACCGGCCGAGGGACTCCAGCGCCTCCGCCCGGTTGTTGGCGATGAAGACCCCCTGATGGCGGTACCTGCCGTACTGCCGGGCGAGCTTCTCACCCTCGATGGCGAGCGCGACGGCGTCTTCCGAGCGGCCCAGGTTGTCCAGCGCGTCCACGTTGTTGCCGAGTGCGCGGAGTATCACGCGGGCCGACTTCAGCCGTGTGCCGATGGCCAGCGCGCGTTCGTTCGTCGCGAACGTCGTCTCGAGATCTCCCGAGATCGAGTGGCCGAGCGCCAGGTTCATCAGCAGGTCGGCCTCCTGAACCTCGTGCCCTCGTTCACGTGCGACGCACAGCGCCTCTTCGGTGACCGCGGTCCCCTCGACCACCTGGTTCGACAACATCAGCTCCGAACCGAGCCGAGCGAGCACCAGGGTCCGCATGTCACCGGGAAGCGGGACGAGACTCTCCGCATGCCGGAGATCGTCGAGAGCGCCCGGCTTGCCCCGCTGCTGCTTGATGTTGGCCATCCGCACCAGGAGTTCGGCCACACGCTCGGGCGCGTCCCGCTCGTCGAGCTCGGCCAGGGCGCCCCTGACGAACTTCATGCTGCGTTCCATGTCCCCCGACACGTGCGCCGCCTCGGACGCGCGTTCCAGCACCGTGATGTGGTCCACGCCGATCCGGTCGGCGGCGTCCGGGACCTTGTTCCACAGGGTCAGCACGCGTTCGAGGAGCTGGATCTGCTCGGTGTAGGCGAACGACTTGGCCGCCTTCTGGGCCGCCTCCCACGCGGAGATCAGGGCCCACAGGTCATCGCGGGCGGAGTACCAGTGATGGGCGATCTCGATGGCCGCCCGGCCATGGGGAACGAGCCTGCGGTCCCTGTCGATCTCCTCGGCGTAGCGCGCGTGCATCCGCGCATGCTCTCCCGGGAGCAGTTCGTCGTGGACGGCCTCGCGGATCAGGGCGTGCCGGAACGCGTAGGCGCCGCCGTCCGCCACCTGGAGCACGTTGGCCGCGATGGCGGGCCGCAACGCGTTCTCGAGGTCGATGTCCGACAGGCCGCTGACGAGCGCGAGCAGCGGTTGCCCGACGCGGATGCCGCCGGCGGCGGCCGTCCGCAGGACTCGTTGCGTCTCCTCGGGGAGCCGCTCGACGGATCCGATGATCAGGTCGTGCAGCGAGTCGGGGAACGAGCAGTCGTCGACGTGCTCGAGAAGCGCCTCGACGAAGAGCGGGATGCCGCCGCTGCGCTCGAAGACGTTGTCGACCCTGGCGAACTCGGGGGCGACGCCGAGGATGCCGGCCATCTGCGCGGCGACCTCGTCCTGGGTGAAGCGGGGCAGATCGAGACGGATGACGCCGTCCACCCGGACCAGTTCCGCCAGGACGGGCCGGAGCGGGTGGGTCCGGTGGAGCTCGTCGGACCGGTAGGTCATCACCATGAGAACGGGAGACGTCCTGAGGTTGCGGCTCAGGAACGCGATGAGGTCACGGCTCGACCGGTCCGCCCAGTGGATGTCCTCGATGAGGAGGATCAGCGGCCGCCGTTCCGCCAGCCGTTCCAGCAGGGTGAGGATCAGCTCGAACAGCCGCGCCCTGGCGGAATCGCTCTCCTCGTCGCTGCTGGGCTCGCCGAACTCGGGCAGCAGCCTGGCCAGCTCGCGTGCCGCCCCCTCGGGGAGGAGAGCGGCCACCTCGCCCGCGCTGGTCTCTCTGACGAGTTGGCGCAGGACCGCGGTGAAGGGGGCGTAGGCCAGACCCTCCGTGGACAGCTCCACGCAGCCCCCGATGAGCACGTGGGCGCCGTCCTGGGCGGCCTGTTCGGCGAACCGGACGGTCAGGCGTGTCTTCCCCACGCCTGCCTCGCCGCCGACGAGAACGGCTGACGTCGCCTGCTTGCGGGCCTGTTCGAAGGCCTCGTCCAGGGTCCCCAGTTCCGCGCCCCGCCCGACGAAGACAGGGCTCACCGCACGGCGCGTCATGTCATTCAGCATTTCATGCCCTCTGTGATGCTTCCCCTGATTTATCAGGCGATGAAGCGCTTACTCACCGATGCCCCCGTGTGCGAACTCTGCGGATCCCGTTTCATCCTGGTCGCGGAGCTTCACGGTGGCCGCAAAGCCCGGCCGGGAGGGAGGCTCCGGCCGGGCTTTCGAACGCGTCTCATGAGGTGGTGGTCTTGCCGAACACGCCGCGACGGCGGTGGCCGTCACGCTGGCGCGCCTTCTGGGCCGCCTTCGCCTGGCGGGCGCGACGGTGGTCGGCTGCCTCCTCCTGGAGGTCGGCCACCCGGTTGATGATGAGCTGGTACTGAAGCTCGGGACCCATTTCGGTGTCTCCTTGTGTGGTCTCTTCTCTTACAACTCAAGGTTCGGTCTAAGGCCCCCACCCCCACATCGGGCGGATGCCTTATCTCCGGCACGACCTGAGGCGTAGGACGCCTAAGGCATGCGTACGGGCGCCTTAGGCGGGCAGCGGAGATCACTTCGGGCCAGATGTGCCAAAAAACTCAGGGGAGGCTCGGCTGTGGTCAGTTTGGAATCATTCGGGCTGGTCGGCGATGCTGGTGCAGTGTCAACTACGACTACTCCGCTCGCGGAGGTCGCCGCTTCCAACTCGACGCTGCGGGCGTTCCTGCATGGCCTACCCGGTGTGGACCGGGTAGGCGCGGACGCCCGGGCTGCGATGCTGGGAACGCGATCGATCAAGACCACGTCCAAGAAGCAGGCCATCGACCTCGCCATCCGGATGGTGGACCTCACGACGCTCGAGGGTGCCGACACCCCGGGCAAGGTGAAGGCCATGTGCGCCAAGGCGATTCACCCCGACCCGACCGACCTCTCCGTCCCCTCGGTCGCGGCGGTCTGCGTGTACCCCGACCTGGTCGCGACAGCCGTACAGGCTCTGGGCGGTTCCGGGGTGAAGGTCGCCTCGGTCGCCACGGCGTTCCCGAGCGGCCGGTCGTCGCTGGAGGTGAAGGTCGCCGACACGGCGCTCGCGGTCGCGGACGGCGCGTCCGAGATCGACATGGTGATCGACCGCGGCGCGTTCCTCTCAGGGGACTACCTCAAGGTCTTCGAGCAGATCGCGGCGGTCAAGGCCGCCTGCGGCAGCGCGCATCTGAAGGTCATCCTGGAGACGGGTGAGCTCTCGACGTACGACAACGTGCGCAGGGCGTCCTGGCTCGCGATGATCGCGGGCGCCGACTTCATCAAGACCTCGACGGGAAAGGTGTCGCCGGCCGCGACCCTGCCCGTCACGCTCGTCATGCTGGAGGCGGTCCGCGACTTCCTCCGTACGGCGGGCAGGAAGGTCGGCGTGAAGCCCGCGGGCGGCATCAGGACGACCAAGGACGCGATCAAGTATCTGGTGCTGGTCAACGAGACCGCCGGCCCGGACTGGATCGATCCCGACTGGTTCAGGCTCGGAGCCTCGTCGCTCGTCAACGACCTGCTCATGCAGCGCCAGAAGATGGCCACCGGCCGGTACGCCGGGCCCGACTACTTCACCCTGGACTAAGGCGGCCATCCATGTTCGAGTACGCACCCGCGCCGGAGTCGCGGGCAATCGTCGACATCAAGCCGTCGTACGGCCTGTTCATCAACGGAGAGTGGGTCGAGCCCCTCGGTGAGGGCCGCGAGAAGACGGTCAACCCGGCCAGCGAGGAGGTGCTCGCCGAGATCGCCGTGGCGAGCGAGGCCGACGTCGACCGGGCGGTCCAGGCCGCGCGCAAGGCGTTCACCGGGTGGTCGGCCATGCCCGGATCCGAGCGGGCCAAGTACATCTTCCGGATCGCCCGGATCATCCAGGAGCGGGCCCGGGAACTCGCCGTCCTTGAGTCCCTCGACAACGGCAAGCCGATCCGCGAGTCGCGCGACGTGGACCTGCCGCTGGTCGCGGCCCACTTCTTCTACTACGCGGGATGGGCGGACAAGCTCTCCTACGCCGGGTTCGGTCCCTCTCCCCAGCCGCTGGGCGTGGCGGGGCAGATCATCCCGTGGAACTTCCCGCTCCTCATGCTGGCGTGGAAGATCGCGCCCGCGCTCGCGTGCGGTAACACGGTCGTCCTCAAGCCCGCCGAGACCACGCCGCTGACGGCGCTGGCCTTCGCGGAGATCTGCCGGCAGGCCGACCTGCCTCCCGGCGTCGTGAACATCGTGACGGGAGCGGGGGAGACGGGCGGCGCGCTCGTCCGCCACCCCGACGTCGACAAGGTGGCCTTCACCGGCTCCACCGAGGTCGGCCGTCTGATCGCCCGTTCGGTCGCCGGATCGCGCAAGAAGGTCACGCTGGAGCTCGGCGGCAAGGCCGCCAACATCGTCTTCGAGGACGCGGCGCTGGACCAGGCGGTCGAGGGCATCGTCAACGGCATCTTCTTCAACCAGGGCCACGTGTGCTGCGCGGGCTCGCGTCTGCTGGTCCAGGAGTCCGTCGCCGACGAACTGCTGGAAGCGCTCAAGCGGCGGCTGTCCACCCTGCGGCTCGGCGACCCGCTGGACAAGAACACCGACATCGGTGCGATCAACTCGGCCGCCCAGCTCGCCAAGATCCGGGAGCTGTCGGAGGCGGGGGAGGCCGAGGGGGCCGAGAGGTGGTCGCCTGCGTGCCCGATCCCCGACAAGGGGTTCTGGTTCCCGCCCACCATCTTCACCGGGGTCGCCCAGTCGCACCGCATCGCCAGGGAGGAGATCTTCGGCCCGGTGTTGTCCGTGCTGACGTTCCGTACTCCCGCGGAGGCGATCGAGAAGGCCAACAACACGCCCTACGGACTGTCGGCCGGCGTCTGGACCGAGAAGGGCTCGCTGATGTTGTGGATGGCGTCCCGGCTCCGGGCCGGCGTCGTCTGGTCCAACACGTTCAACAAGTTCGACCCCACGTCGCCCTTCGGCGGCTACAAGGAGTCCGGCTACGGTCGCGAGGGTGGACGCCACGGTCTGGAGGCCTACCTTGCACTATGACGACTTGTGTGACGATCGCAGGCGCCGCCGCCGCGCGCGCCGCATGACCGCAGGGGCAGGCGACGGCTACTCGCGTGCTCTCCGTTCCCCCCGCTTCGCCGTACGGCACGGCTGGTTCGCCCACCGGGGCGGCGTCTGCCGGTGCGGTCAGACCTACCAGCCGGCTCGTCCACTCCAGATTGGATCCTTCGATGAGTGAGCGCCTGGCCGTGCGCAAGACGTACAAGCTGTTCATCGGCGGCGCGTTTCCGCGATCCGAGAGCGGAAGGTCCTATGTCGTGAGCTCCTCGAAGGGTGAGTTCCTGGCGAACGCGTCCAAGGCCTCTCGTAAGGACGCCCGGGAGGCGGTGGCCGCCGCGCGGAAGGCCTTCCCCGGCTGGTCCGCCGCGACCGCGTACAACCGCGGTCAGATCCTCTACCGCGTCGCGGAGATGCTGGAGGGGCGCCGCTCGCAGTTCGTGGCCGAACTCGTCGACGCCGACGGCGTGGGCGTGCGGAAGGCCGGCGAACTGGTGGACGCGGCCGTGGACCGGCTCGTGTGGTACGCGGGCTGGTCGGACAAGATCGGCGCGATCCGGGGATCGGCCAACCCGGTGGCCGGGCCGTACTTCAACCTGTCCAGCACCGAGCCGACCGGCGTGGTCGCCGTGGTGGCCCCTGAGGCCGGCCCGCTGCTCGGGCTGGTCAGTGTGATCGCTCCGGTGATCGTCACGGGCAACACGTGTGTGGTGGTCGCGTCGGAGCGGGCGCCGCTGCCGTCGATCACGCTGGCCGAGGTGCTGGCCACCTCCGACCTGCCCGGGGGTGTGGTCAACATCCTCACCGGCTCGGCCGCCGAGATTGCGCCATGGCTGGCGGGCCACATGGACGTCAACGCCATCGATCTGACCGGCGCCGACGGGGAACTGGCGGTCACGTGTGAGGAGGCGGCGGCGGAGAACCTCAAGCGTGTCCTGCGTCCGCCGGCCGCCAAGGTCGACTGGCTGGCCGATCCGGGTACCGAGCGCATGACGGCCTTCCTCGAAACGAAGACCGTCTGGCACCCGATAGGCACCTAAGGCTCCCTCTCCCCCTTGCGCGTGATCATGCACAGGTTCGGAGAGTGATGGGCTGACCTGGCCAAATCCTGGGCGTGATCATGCACAGGTTCTTGGGTAGTGGCGCTGGCCTGCGGAAACCTGATTCGTGATCATGCGCAGATTCGTCAGCGGGTGGTCTGACCTGGCGTGATGTTTTTCGTGATCATGCAGTGTGCGGCTTGCTGCATGATCACGGAGAGGATTTGCGCAGGTGGGCGTGGCTGTACGCGAATCTGTGCATGATCACGGTCGGAGAATGCCCAGGTCGGCCCGCATGATCTCGAACCCGTGCATGATCACGGCCAGAGAATGCGCAGGTCGGCGGGCACTTTCCCGAACCTGTGCATGATCACGGCCAAGGGGGGAGGGTGGGGCGCGGGTCAGCCGCGGAAGATGAGCTCGGCCACGGTGACGCGATAGTGGTATCTGGTTCTGACGCCCATGACCATCGTCAGCCACGTGTCCTCATTTATCCGGTACACAGCCCGTTCTTGCGGGAGCGCCGGGTGCTTGGGCGAGTGCGACATCGCGAGCTCGTGGGCGATCGCCCGTGCCTCTTCGCGTTCGCCCTTGACCTCGTAGATGTCAGAGATCCGCCACTCCCTGCGGTCGGCGCCGCCGATGTTCTCCTCGATGAGGACACGCCACTGGCTCATGCGTGTGATCATGCCTGGTTCGTACGGTTCTCACACGCGGACGCTCGGGCATCACGCGATTCCGAAGGCGGTTACGCGTCCTGAAGGGCGGTTACGCCTTCTGAAGGGAGAGGAGCAACTCCGCGTTCGAGCCGGTGCTCTTCATCGTCGCGAGGAACGGCTCGAGTGTGCCCTGGTCGTGCAGGGCCTTGCGCAGCTTCCACAGGAGGGGCAGTTCGGCGGAGTCGACCAGGAGGTCCTCTCGCCGGGTGCCTGAACCGGTGACGTCCACGGCGGGGAAGACCCGCTTTTCGGACAGGCTCCGGCTGAGCCGCAGCTCCATGTTGCCGGTGCTCTTGAACTCCTCGAAGAGGTTGTCGTCCATCTTCGATCCGGTCTCGACCAGCGCGGCCGCCAGGATGGTGAGCGAGCCGGCGCCCTGAAGGTTGCGCGCGGCGCCCAGCACACGCTTGGGCGGGTGGACGGCCCGGACGTCGATGCCGCCGGTCAGGATCCGCCCGCCGCTCGGCGCCGTCATGTTGTACGCCCGGCCGAGCCGGGTGATCGAGTCGATCAGCATGACCACGTCGTGTCCGAGTTCGACGAGCCGCTTGGCCCGCTCGACCGCGAGTTCGGTGACGGTGATGTGGTCCGTGGCGGGACGGTCGAAGGTGGAGGCGATGATCTCCGCCTGGACGGTCTCCCGCATTTCCGTGACCTCCTCAGGCCGCTCGTCGACGAGCACGATCATGAGGTGGCATTCGGGGTGGTTGGTGATGATCGCGTTCGCGACGGCCTGGAGGAGCATGGTCTTGCCGGCCTTGGGAGGGGCCACGATCAGGCCGCGCTGTCCCTTGCCGATGGGCGCCAGAAGATCGATGACCCGGGTCGAGAGCACGGTCGGCCCGGTCTCGAGGCGGAGTCGTTCGGTGGGATGAATGGGGATGAGATCGGCGAAGTCGGGCCGAGCCTGGCCGGGCGGCAGGCCGTTCACCGTCTCGATGCTGATCAGCCTGCCGTTCTGCGCGGTGCCGTCGACGACGTCTCCGTTGCGGAGCCCGTAGTCGCGTACCAGTGCGGACGGCACGGAGACGTCCTTCGGTCCCGGGAGGTAGCCGCCGCCGCGGATGACGGGGCTCTTCGTGACGCCGTCGAGCAGGCCGCTGATGGTCGTCGGTTCGGCGGTGGGCCTCGCCGTACGGCCTGCCCTGTTCGCGTCGGTGGTCTTGGCCGCGGGTCGTGATCCGTTCCTGGACCTGGTCCTGGATGTGGGCCGCGGGATGGTGTCGGGTGTGGTCATGGTGGGTTCCTTGTCTCGGGGGGTTCGTGCAGGCGGCGTCACTCGGACCGCTCGTGGTCACTCGGACCGCTTGTGCGACCCGGCGGCTTCATGGGCCGCCTGGCGACGCTCTGCCTGCGTGGCGATGGCACCGGTTGCGTCGGTGGTTCTGAGCACTGCGGGCGTCGCCGTACGGCGGAGCGCGTCGACGTGCCTGGGTACGGCCCGGTTCTCGTGCATGATCACGCAAGGAGAAATGGCAGGTCACAATAGAGACCGACGAACTTGCGCATGATCACGATGCAGGAAAGCGCAGGTCAGTTCATATGATCGCGAACTTCTGCATGATCACGCCCGAGAGGCGGGTGAAGAGGGTAGGTGCATGTGCCTGATATCAGGCCAGAACCATGCGACCTACGCTCAAGATAACACGGCAGGGGGCCCGGGGATTCCCGGGCCACGCCGACGATTTCGGATCAGCGCGCCTGGAGGGCATCCAGGGCGACGGCCATCGCGATGATCACGCGCCGGTCGATGCGCGGGTCGTGGATCTCGATGAGGTACCGGTCGCGCAGCCCCCACTGACGGTTCACGGAGAAGGCGATCGAGGCGCCGACGCTGAAGTCGAAGTGGTACGGCAGCCACGACAACGAGTCGGCGAACCTGCGCAGCACGGCCACGACGAGGTGCCGCTCCTGACCGGTCATGGTCGGCAGTCCGGGCTGCTGGACGTGCCATGTCGAGCGCAGCAGCGACTTGGCGAAGTCCTTCCGGAAGGAACCGATGTCCACTCCCGTGTCGTCCGTGACGTCGTACTCACCGGCGAGGTCCATGATCTTGCGGGCCTTGAATCCCGCGAGCGTCTGCTGCCGCGACTCGTCCGTGAAGAGGGTCACCTGTTCCTTGAGCGTCATCCGCTTCTGCTCGGCGAATGCCACGACGGGCCCTTCCGCTCCGGAAGGATCGGCAACGTGAACGACATATCTGTTCACCATCATGGTGATCTTCTGACGCAGGATGAGCCGGTTCTGCGCCTGGAGGTGTGAAATATCCATGTGATCTCCAAAGACGGTGTGACCACACCCTATATGGGCTGGGCCAGAGGGAGATCACCGGTGAGATAGCGCTGAACGGCGGGGGCCACGCAGGCCACGAGTTCCTCACCGCCGAGTGAGGCGATCGGTTCTACGTTCAGCACATAACGGGTGAAAGCGATCCCGATGAGATGTGATCCGGCGAGCATGCCCCGGGTCTCCGCGTTGTCGACCCCGAGTTGTTTGGCGAGAGGCTGGAGCACCTCGCTGGTGATGAACTCCTTGAGCATTCCGGCCGCCGCCGGAGACGACGAGGCGGAGCTCATGACCGCCCGCAGTTTGGGGCCGTGCTCCGGACTCTCCCAGAGCGAGAGATAGCGACGCACCAGTCGCTCGCCGAGCCCTGCGGGGTCGCCCTCCATGGCCTCGCCCAGCTCGCGAAGGGGCAGGCCGCTCGCCCTGATGGCGGCGTCGAACAGGCCGTCCTTGTTGCCGAAGAAGTGCATGACCAGCGCCGGATCGACGCCGGCCGCGCGCGCGACCGCCCGGATCGTCGTCCCGGCGTAACCGCCTTCGGTGAAGGCCTCGACCGCCGCGTCGAGGATCGCCTCCCGCGTCTGGGGCGATCCGGGACGCCGCCCGCTCCTGCTTTCCATGAGGGCTATTCAACCATGTTGAATTCATCTATCGTGAAGTCAACGTTGTTGAAGTCAACGCATGGAGAATTACGATGTGCAAGCTGATCGCGATCATCGGAGCGGTCACCGTCCTGGGAATGGTCTTCGCGGCCTCGTTCCTGGGCGCGCTCCACCAGCCCGAACCGCATGACGTGCCCGTAGCGGTCGTCGGGCCGTCCCAGGGGGCCGGCCAGATCGACGCCGCCCTCGACGCCAAGGCGCCCGGCGCCTTCTCGATCACGCCGTACGCCGACGAGGGGGCCGCCAGGAACGCTCTCGCCGATCGGGAGGTCGACGCCGTCCTGATCCCGCAGGCGGGGAAGCTCGTCGTCGCGAGCGCCGGAGGCCGTACCGGTGCGACCGTGATCACGCAGGTCTTCCAGGCCGCCTCGCAGGCCCAGGGCCGGTCGCTCGTCGTGGAGGACGCGATCCCGCTTCCTCTCGGCGACGCGGGCGGCATCTCGGGGATGTTCTACGTGCTCGCCCTGGTGATCCCCGGCATCGCGGTCGCCGTGCTGATGTTCCAGGTCGCGTCCGGGCTCGGCCTCGCCGGCCGACTCGGCGTGCTCGCCGCGGCGTCCGTCCTGGTCGGTACGGCGAACGCCTGGTTGTCCGACGTGGTCTTCGGCGCTCTTCCTGGCCGGTTCGCGGCTCTGGTGGCGGTGTCCGCCGGGGTCACGCTGGCCATCGGCCTGGTGTCGGCAGGACTCATGAGGGTCGTCGGCGCTCCGGGGGTCGGGCTGGCGGCGCTGCTGTTCATCCCGATCGGCCTGCCCGCGAGCGGCGGCCCGCTCGGCGCCCACTTCATTCCGGAGTGGTACGCCGCCGTGGGTCAGGTTCTGCCGGTCGGCCAGGCCGCCGAAGCCATCAAGAACGTCGTGCACTTCGACGGCGCGGCGCTCGCGCTGCCGCTGCTCGTGCTCGGAGGCTGGGCCCTCCTCGGCCTCGTGCTGCTGGCCGTGCCGCGCCGGCGGGCGGAGATCGTCGCGGTGCCCGTCCTGGTGGCATGACGGTCCACCTCGGCAGGTCTCCCCGCCTGGTCGACGGGAGAGCTACGTCACCTTGCGGCCTCACCAGGAATAGAGCCGCAGCCCAAATGGCTCATCGCTGGTGAGGAGTCCATTCCGGCTTGCCGGAACTCGGAAATCTCAGGCGGGGCAACTGCCGCTGATCCGGCATCGCCCCGCCATCGCGTCAGGGCGACGATGCACTGGGAAGCACATGATGCGGCGTCGCCCGCGCGTGCCGTAGAGGAAAGAAGAAGTGGTGAACATGCCTCGTTGGGCGAGATGGGCACTGGGGGGCGCCGCCGTCGGCCTGGTGCTGTCCGTCGTCAAGAGCGGGCTCCCCGACCCCGACGAGATCTGGCGTGCGATGACGGGACTGAACGCCGGCTGGCTGGCCGTGGCCGTGCTGGCGCAGATCTTGTCGATGGGCACCTTCGCGCGGCTGATCCGCCGCCTGCTCATGCTCGGCGGAGCGCACCTGACCGTCTCGCGGGCCGTCGCGCTGACCTACGCACGCAACGCGGTGTCCAACTCACTTCCGGCGGGGCAGGTCGTCGGCATCGCGTACGCCACCCGGCAGTTCGCGCGGCTGGGTGCGGCCAAGCCGTTGATCGCCGCGACCCTGGTGCTGAGCGGTGTGTACTCGACCGCGGCGTTCGTCGTGCTCGGGACGGTCGCCGTGCTGGGAGAGCCCTCTATCCGACCGGCGGCCGCAGGCGTGCTGGCGCTCGTGCTCGTGGTCGTCGTGGCCCTTGCGCGGTTCCGGCCCAGAGGGTTCGCCGGCTGGCTGGACCGCCGTTTCCCCAAGGTGCTGGAGCAGATCCGCGCCGCGCGGCACGCCGTCACGATGGCGCGCCGTGACCGGCTGATGCTCGCCGGGCTCGCGCTGGCCAACTGGCTGCTCGACGTGGCCTGCCTCGCGGCGGTGTGCGCGGCGGCGGGCGTGCACATCGGCCCGCACACGGTGCTGCTCGGCTACGTCGCCGCCAAGGCGGCCGCGGTGTTGCTTCTGATCCCCGGTGGCCTGGGGATCGCGGAGATCGGGCTGGCCGCCACGCTGATCAGCGGCGGCGTCACGGGTGGCGCGGCCGCGGCCGTGGTGCTGCTGTACCGGCTGATCTCCTACTGGGGCGTCCTCGTGGCCGGCTGGGCCGCGTGGCTGCTGCTCCTCGACGGTCTTCGTGCCCGGCTCGGGGCCGGTGGGCACTGGTTCTGGGATGCGTTCGTCCGCTGGTCCATGACACTGAGCCCGTGCGCCCCGTACGCCTATCGGGATCGTTAGAGGAGCGGCACCGGTGGGGGCGGGTCAGGGTTTTATCAGGGTTCTCAGTGGAACAGGTGTCTCTCGCCGGTTCGTTGAACCGGCGACGAAAGGGGTCACCGATGTACCGGTCCAGAGAACACAGGATGATCGCCGGAGTGTGCGGTGGCATCGCCGAGCGCTACGGAATGCGGCCCACGACGGTGAGGCTGCTCTTCCTGCTCTCCTGCATACTGCCGGGTCCGCAGTTCATCCTCTACCTCATCATGTGGGTCGCCGTTCCCAAGGCTCCCGCGAGGCAATACCACTGAGCCGTGCAGCGGTTTCCAGAGGGCGCGGGGCCCTGCCGCGGCATGCCGTACCGGCGCTTATGCTCGCAGGTGGAAAGGTGACGTGACGATGCGCGAACGACCTCTGGTGCTGATCAAAGACGACCTCGTCGACTATGAGAAGGCCATGGAACGCATGGACGGCCTGGTCGAGGAGCGACAGAACGACGAGCGGCCGGACACGCTCTGGCTGCTCAGCCATCCCGCGGTCTTCACCGTCACGAAACGCACCCTCGAGTCGCACCTCCCCAGCCCGTCGTTCGGCATCCCCGTCGTGCAGACGGGCAGGGGCGGCCAGCTCACCTATCACGGTCCCGGACAACTCGTCGGATACCTGATCGTGAAGCTGCGCACGGGCGAGGGCGTCGTCGACTACATCCGCGAGGTGGAGTTGCGGCTGGTCGAGGCGCTCGGAACGCTC
The DNA here is from genome assembly GCF_016863275.1 of Planotetraspora mira. Taxonomy (GTDB): domain Bacteria; phylum Actinomycetota; class Actinomycetes; order Streptosporangiales; family Streptosporangiaceae; genus Planotetraspora; species Planotetraspora mira. Next base: position 1,256 of record NZ_BOOO01000059.1, on the reverse strand, counting down.
GGCGTCCCGGCGGAGCGCCGCGACACCCCGCCGGGATCGGAGTTGCTCACCGGTGTATGGACCAAGGACACCGTGCGCAAGATCGTCTCGGTCGGCATGCGCGCGAGCCGTTCGGTCACCAGCCACGGCTTCGCCCTCAACGTCGACGGCGACCTGAGCCCCTGGGAGCTGGCGATCCCCTGCGGGATGCCCGATGTGGACATGACATCCGTGGCCCGCGAGATCGGGCAGACGTCCATGGACGAGGCCCGTCTCGCCGTGGCCCGGGCGTTCGAGGCCTCCTGAGGGTCCGGGCAGGCTCTTTCGAAATGCCGGAGCCGCTGGGCATCATGGAGCGATGGATCTCCACTACTACGACACGCTCATAGCGGTCGCCGACGACTGCCCGGTCGACGGCGCCGTGGTGCCCGCCTTGAGGGGCGGCAAGAAGACGGTCGCCGTGATCCAGTTCGACATGATCTCCGGTGCTCCCGGCGGCTTCACGCAGGAGGACGTCCTGTTCGAGACGTGGCTGCGGCGGCAGGAATCGGACGCGCCGTCGGCGTCCGAGCGCGCGGAGTTGCGTGCTCGCCTCTTCTCCAGGTCTCAGGCCTGCCTCAGGGCCTCGCCTCTGCCCAAGAAGTACGGCTGGGGCCTGCTCTTCGACGCCGCGGGCCGGGTGACGCTTTGCCCGATGGGGTCGGTGGAGTACAAGGAGATCATCGCCGGCGAGGTGCCAGGCATGACGGTCCTCAAAGCTATGCGGTCCAAGCGCGCTTAGGTTTGTTCGTATTCGGCAATGCTGCTCGACCGGGCACGTAGGCGTGGTGTGGGGGCTCGCGGTGTGGCGGGTTTGTGGCGCGAGGTGTTTGCGGCGCGAGGTGTTTGCGGCGCGAGGTGTTTGCGGCGCGAGGTGTTTGCGGCGCGTTTTGGAAATATCTGGATTTGTCCGGGCGTGATTGACGTCGGCGTGCGGGTTTCCGCCTCGTCATTGCGAGATCTGTTGATTATTCATCGTGCGTCATGGTGATGGCGCACGTTCATGGTGATGTCGCACGTCAGAGACGATGATCGCGTCCAGGTTTCGATTCCGCGGAGCGGATGCGCGCGATGATGTCAGGCACCGCTTCTGCGCGGCATGCGTGGTGTGTGCGGCGTACGGTCGGACATTCACGACGATTTACTTATATTCCATAGAAATATATCTAATTCCCTCTCGCGGATTACTTCTAATTACTCATTGGTATTGGTTGTCCGGCGCTCATTCTCGTGAAATG
>NZ_BOOO01000058.1 GCF_016863275.1 Planotetraspora mira | reverse complement strand
CCCGGTTGCTCTGTGTGCTGGTGCCGCTGCGGCGGGACATCTCGCCATTCGACGGGTCGGTGTCGCGCGAGCTCGCCCGGTAAGCACAGTGGGTGGAGCCGAGCGTGTGGGTGAGCTGCAGTACGCCGAGTAGACGGGCTAGGTCTTGCGACACCCGAGGCGTGGAATCACACGTATGCACATCTTGCGACCCATTTATCCGTTTCATTGAGATTGTGACGAGATAGTGGGTTTGTGGCCGTCGTGCGGGGTTTGAGCCCATGGGTGGGGGAAGAGGGTTATCCAGTCGAACGACCCAGGAGGGATGACCAATGGGTACCGGAGACAAGATCCGCAACAAGGCTCAGGAGGGCGCGGGGAAGGCCAAGGAGATGGCGGGCCGGGCGACCGGCGACAAAGATCTCGAGGCCGAGGGCCGTGCCGACAAGAGCAAGGGCCGGACCAAGGAAGCCGGCGAGAAGGTGAAGGACGCTGCAGGCAAGGTCAAGGACGCCGCAGGCAAGGCCAAGGACGCTTTCAAGAGCTGACCTCGGCGCAACGCCCCCCCCATAAATGACGGTGAAGGCCCTGTGAACCGGGCCTGGACGCATTCCAGGCTCGGCCGGGTCTCTGGCCGGGGGGTGAGGCGTGGAGCCTCAGGCCGCCTGCGGGAACTCGATGCGGAACGCGGACGTCATGAACGACTGGATCAGGCGCATGAGCAGCGCCTCCAGCAGTATCACGACGGCCTTGGCCAGTATCGCGGTAAGAAATTCGGACACTAGATACCTCATGGCTGGAAACTTGCATTCCAGGGCATAGTGTCGCATAAACATGGCTATATCGGTAGATATATGGTGAACCGATGGTGAACGATCGGCCCCCGCGGAGACATCGGAGCCGGGGCCATGAATGAGCACCTGCGAGGACGACATGAGTGAGCGACATGACGCCATGTCAGACCGGATGGCCCGTACGCTCGGATGGGCCAGTTTGGCCTTGGGCGCGGCGCAGCTCGCCGCGCCGCGCGCCGTGGCACGCATCAGCGGAGTCGACGACTCACCTGCGGCTCGCGCGACGATACCGCTGGTAGGCCTGCGGGAGCTGCTTCACGCAGTGGCCCTGCTGGGTGGACAGCCGGCCATGGGGCTCTGGACCCGCCTCGCAGGTGACTCCGCGGATCTGACGTCGCTGGCCGGCGCGATGTCTGGCCGTACCGGCTGGAGGCGCCGCCGCGTTGTCGCCGTCGCCGGGGCGGTCATCGCCATCACCGCTGTCGACGCGTACGCCGCGATGCGGATCCGCCGGTCCCGCGAACAGGGACATGGCAAGGCCGAGCAGTGGGCTCGGGGCGTGATGGGCCTGCACGCCGCCATCACGGTGAAACGCCCGCGGCCGGAGGTGTATCGCTTCTGGCACGACTTCGAGAACTTCCCGCGATTCATGGTGCACGTCAAGTCCGTGCGAACGAGCGAAGATTTGTCGCACTGGAAGGTGCGAGGCCCGATGGGCAAGACCGTGGAGTGGGATGCCGAAACCGTCGAGGACCATCGAGACGAGCTCATCGCCTGGTGTTCGGCCAAGAGTTCCTTCGTGCCGAACGGCGGCTCCGTCCACTTCACCGACGCCCCCGGCGGCCGGGGCACCGAAGTGCGGGTGAATCTGCGATATCACGTGCCCGGTGGCAAGGCGGGAAGCGTCATCGCCCGGCTGCTGGGCGAACACCCCGAACAGCAGGTGCGGGACGACTTGCGCAGGTTCAAGCAGGTCATGGAGACCGGCGAGGTGGTCAGGTCGGAGGGCAGGTCTGAGGGCACCCGGGCGCTACGACAAGCGCTGGAGCGGCGAGCACAGCCAGTGGCATGAGGAGGCTCGCATGAAGGCCAACTGCTGGATGGGGCGCAACACCGTTGAGGTGCGAGAGGTACCCGACCCGAAGATCCTCAACAGCCGCGACGCGATCGTGCGGATCACATCGACCGCGATCTGCGGCTCCGACCTGCACCTCTACGACGGGTACGTCCCCACCATGAAGAAGGGCGACATCCTCGGCCACGAGTTCATGGGCGAGGTCGTCGACGTGGGGCCGGCCGTGTCGAACCTCCGAATCGGCGACAGAGTGGTCGTCCCGTTCCCCATCGCCTGCGGAAACTGCACGGCGTGCGACCACGACATGTACTCCCTCTGCGAGAACTCCAATCCCAACGCGGGGCTCGCCGAGAAGTTCATGGGCCACTCGCCGGCGGGCATCTTCGGGTACTCCCACATGCTCGGCGGGTACCCGGGCGGCCAGGCGGAGTACGCGCGGGTGCCGTTCGCGGACGTTGGGCCCATCAAAATCGAGAACGGCCTTCCCGACGAGAAGGTGCTGTTCCTGTCGGACATCCTGCCCACCGGATGGATGGGCGCCGAGATGTGCGACATCACGCCGGGCGACGTGATCGCCGTGTGGGGCGCCGGTCCCGTCGGCCAGTTCGCGATCGCCAGCGCGTACCTGATGGGTGCCGAGCGTGTGATCGCCATCGACCGCTTCCCTTACCGGCTGCGGATCGCGGAGCGAGTGGGGGCGGAGACGCTCAACTACGAGGAGGTCGACGTCCAGGACGCGCTGCTGGACATCACCGCGGGCCGCGGCCCGGACGCGTGCATCGATGCCGTGGGCATGGAGGCGCACTACGGCAACCCTGCCGTGTACGCCTACGACCGGACGAAGCAGGCGGCCCGCGTCGAGACCGATCGGCCGTACGCCCTACGTGAGGCGATCATGGCGTGCCGGAACGGCGGGACGGTGTCCGTTATCGGCGTCTACGCCGGCTTCCTCGAAAAGTTTCCGATGGGGTCGCTCATGAACCGATCACTGACGCTGAAAAGCGGGCAATGTCACGTCCAGCGGTATCTGAAGCCGCTCCTCCAGAGGATCAAGAACGGCGACATCGATCCGAGCTTCGTCATCACTCACCGCCTGCCGCTGCAGGACGCCCCGCGCGGCTATGACCTCTTCAAGAACAAGACGGACGACTGCAACAAGGTAATCCTCTCCGCGTAGCCGATTCTGCGGCGAGGTCCACCTTCCTCGCGATCGAGGCCGCGGGCGTGGCCCCGCTTCGTGGCCTGTGAGCGTGACGTCGCTACTGATTTCCGGACGCGATCTCGGCACGCGTGAAGGAGGGCACGTCATGAGTGCTCTGGACCAATGGCTCCGCACCACCATCGAGGCGACCCTGCGCGACGCGCAGAACGCCGGCAAGTCCGTCGGCCTGGTGTGGGACAACCCGTCCCTCGGCGACCTGCGAACAAGCGGCGGTGAGCTCTATCAATTGGGCGACCGCGATGCGGCAATACACATGGCCGCCAACGACCCCCACGAGACGATTGCCCGCTGCGAAGCGGAATTGGCCATCCTCGACGCCCACGCCATCGTTCAAGTGAGCGGGATCGGGGAGGACATGCGCGCCACGCAGACCCCCGCATGCCGAACCTGTAGCCACAAGCATGGGGTGCCGTGCCGCACGGTCCGCCTGCTTTCCAGTTGCTACCGGCACCATGATGGCTATGACGACGACTGGTCTCCGCTCTGACCCTTGGAGCAATATTTAAATACTGCTACCTCCTCACCTGAGACTTGCTGGTTCACCAGCCGTGCAGATCCCAGCGTGAGAGATCATCAGCTTCCGCGTCCATGGCTGAGGGTTCCACTCCGACGATGCCGTCCGATGTGAGCCGCCATCTGTCTGCGTTCGACCGATTCGCCAGCGCCGCCTCCAAATGCGCCTCACGAGGCTCGTTCTTCGCGATGTGTGTGCTCCTCGTTCTGGTCTGGGCGCCGTCCTTTTTCATCGTCGGCAGCATCGACACGTGGCAGCTGATCATTAACACGGCCACCACGATCGTTACCTTCCTCCTGGTGGCCCTGTTGCAGAACACGCAGAGCCGAGCTGACGCTGCCATTCAGCACAAGCTCAACGCCATTGCCGACGGGCTGGCCGACCTGATGAAACAGGTCAGTGAGGATCATGACGAGAAGCCGTTGCACACCGACGTTCAGGAACTGCGAGATGCCGTCGGCCTTGAGAACAAGGAGAGTGCTTGACCATGCTGCTCGACGAGCCGCGCCTCTAAGCTCGCAGCGAGGCTCACCAGCCCTGACCTGCCGCGATGATAGCTTCGCTGTCGCGCCTTCTCTCGTCGAAAAGAACGGCGTGGTCATCGCATGGGGCCAGGCGTCTGAGATCGCGCCGGCTTGTTCCCGCTGCATGAGCCTGGGACACGAGGAGCGCCCGTTACCGGGGGGTTTTGGGCGCTCCTCGCCGGGTCACGCGTCCTTCCGCGGCCGATCACCCCCGACACCGCGGCCCAGGCGCACTTCGAGCGGCGTGTTACGACGACAGTGCCCCCACTTTCCCTGTCGGCCAACGCCGTCAGCGCCTCATCAGGAAGCCATGCTGCGGGTATTCCGGCACACGCGATCCCGGTAAGCGGCCAATAGGCCAATAGTGATCAGCCTGGATAGCAGCGCGATAAGCATGGCCCCAATCACGGCAACCCCATTACTCTAAGTAGCTACGTGACGACTTTATGTGCTGGGCGTGTATCCCCGCACTACCCGCCGACTCATCCAAAGAGATCTCCAAGGAGCTGAAATGCCGGCACAGCACTTCGCCGCGCCGGACCCAGCCGGGCTGGAAGCGTGGATCCGGCAACTGCTCCGCCTCACTGGAGCTTGCGCCAGCACGCCGACGACCGTGGCTCCAACCGAACCCCTGAATCCATTTCCCCCGGATGAGCCCGATTCGCATGGGCGCCGGCGCGCCTAGGTCACTGCAGCCACAATTGGCTAGGGCAGGCGACAGACGCACCGCGTGCGGGGGAGGTCACGCTCGTCGACTGCCACGCCGCCGTCAAGCGAGCTACCGGGCGCGAGGCGCCGGCGTCCACGGCGAGGGCAGGTTCAGGCCGTCGGTGTGCGAGATCGACAGATAGCCGTCCGCCAGCGTGGCGAGCTCCTGCTCCGACAGCACCTCGTCCACGTGGTCGAAGCCGTCGGGCGCCCGCCGCGCGACGGTCTCCATGATGGTGTCCCCGCGGGTGGTCCGGTTGGCCAGCACGATCGCGTTCACCGTCTTGCGCCGTACCTCCTCGTAGACCGCGAGTCCGGCGGCGGGGGAGTCCGCCCGGGTGAGCTCGTAGGCGAGCGCCCGGGCGTCGAGGATCGCCTGCGATCCACCGTTGGAGCCCAATGGGTACATCGGGTGTGCGGCGTCGCCCAGCAGGGTGACCCGGCCCCGGCTCCAGAACGGCAGCGGATCCCGGTCCACCATCGGGTACTCGAGGATCTCTTCGGCGCGGCTGATCAGCCCGGGCACGTCGAGCCAGCCGACGTTCCAGTCCGCGAAGTGGGGGAGCACGTCCTCGAGCCGACCAGCCCGGTTCCAGTCGGGCATCTCGGTGAGCCGCCCGGTGGCCGACTGGACCTCGGCCAGCCAATTCAGCGAGGCCCGGCCTAGCTCGTCCGGCCGGGAGATCGGATATACGACGAACTTCGCCAGAAACCTGGTGCCCAGGATGGCCATCGTGTGGCCGTCGAGGAACGCGTCGGCCTCGGTGATGCCGCGCCACAGCCGGACACCGTTCCACAGCGGAAGGCCCTCGCCGGGATGCGACTGGGCACGCACCGCGGAGTACAACCCGTCCGCGCCGATGAGGGCGTCGGCCGTCTCGCCGAACTCTTCGCCGGTCGCCTGGTCCCGCAGCGTGGTGGAGACGTGGTCGGGTCCGTCGATGAACCGGACGAATGTCGTGCCGGTCCGCACGGCGTCCGTGCCCAGCCGCTCCCGCACCGTCGCCAGCAGGAGCATCTGGAGTTCGCCCCGGTGGATGCTGTACTGCGGCCACCGGTAGCCGAGGGCGAGCCCGCGCGGCTCGCCCCAGACCCGGTTCCCGTGCCGGTCGAAGTGCGCGAACGACTCCACGGGCAGGCCCGACTCGGCGAGCGCGTCGCCCAGGCCGAGCTCGATGAGCTCCCGGGTGGCGTGCGGGAGCAGGTTGATGCCCACGCCGAGCGGGCGCAACTCCCGAACAGAATCCACCACCTCGACGTCGACACCGGCGGCATGCAGGCTGAGGGCGGCGGTGAGCCCTCCGATCCCGGCGCCCACGATCAGCACTCGCATGGTGGCGGACCTTTCATCGATCGGACGGCCGCGACCGGCTGGGACGGCTGGGAGCGGCCTGGGGACGGGTGGTATGGCGGGGCAGTGTCAGGACTTCGGCTCGTCGGCCGCCTCGCGGCCGCGTACCAGCCGGCCGACCTCGGCGCGCAGGTGGACGAACTCGGGCAGTTCACGGGTGGTGATCTGGTCGCGCGCCGTTGGCAGTTCGACGGACAGGTCCGCCCGGACGCGCGCGGGCCCCTTGCTCAGCACGACGACCCGGTCGCCGACATAGACGCTCTCGTCGATGTCGTGGGTGACCAGCAGGATCGTCATGCCGCTGTTCCCGCGCACCCGCAGCACCAGGTCCTCGAGGTCCTCGCGGGTCTGCGCGTCCACGGAGCCGAACGGCTCGTCCATGATCAGGAATTTCGGCCCATAGGCCAGGGCACGGGCGATCGCCACGCGTTGCTGCATGCCGCCGGACAGCTGCCAGGGATACTTCGCCGCGGCGCCGGGCAGCCCGACCGACTCGAGCGCCTTCAGGGCGTTCTCCTGGCGCTGCGCCCGGTTCATGCCGCGGCGGCGGAGCGGCAGCGCGACGTTGTCGCGTACCGACATCCATGGGAACAGCGAACGACTGTAGTCCTGGAAGACGACGGCGAGGTTGCCCGGGACCCGGTCGACGGGCTTTCCGTCCAGCCGGACCCGGCCCCCAGTAGGTGCCTGCAACCCAGCGATGCAACGCAAAAGGGTCGACTTCCCGCAGCCGGACGGGCCCACGATGCTGACCAGCTCGCCCGGCTTGACCTCCAGGTCGATGCCGGAGACGACGGGGGGAGCATCGCCGTAGGCGTGGGTCAGGTTTTCTACTTCGAGCACTCAAACCACCATCATGAGTCGAGTCCGCGGGCGTTGCTGTGCCAGGACAGAAAGCGGCGCTCCACCAGTGCGAACACCGCATTGAACAGGCATCCGAGGATGCCGAGCAGCACGATGCCCGCCCACATCTCCGGCAGTTCCATGCCCTGTTGCGAGCTGATGAGATGTGCACCGATCCCGGTCGTGCTGCCGATGAGTTCGGAGATGACCATCAGGACCAGGGCGAACCCCAGGCTGACCCGCAGGCCCGCGAAGATCTTCGGGGCGGCGGCGGGCAGGGTGATCCGGAGCAGCTGGGTGGCGCCGGTGATGCCGAACACCTCGGCTGTCTCGAGCTGCAGCTTTTCCACGGTGCGGACCCCGTCGGCGGTGTTGAGCAGCACCGGCCAGATCACGCCGAAGGCGATCGTCGAGATCTGCATCTGGGCGCCGAAGTCGAACACCACGATGAAGAACGGGATCAGGGTGGGCGGCGGGATGGCCCGGCCGAACTGGAGCACCGGGTCCAGGATCTCGCGCGCCACGCCTGAGCGGCCGAGCAGAACACCGAGCGCGAGGCCGACGACCGCGGCGAGCGCCCAGCCGCACGACAGGTTGACGAAGCTCGGCTGGAAGTCGTCGAGCGCCTTGTCGGTGAGGAACAGGTGCGTGGCCGGCCCGGAGAACCACAGCTCGTGGAATACCCGCACGATCGTGGACGGCGGGGGGAAGTAGGCGTCCTGCTTGATCCGGGCGATGATCTCCCAGCAGCCGACCAGCAGAGCGACCAGCCACAGCCGGGTCACGCCGCCGGTGAGGATCCGCAGGCCCGGCACGCCGGTGGGCCGTTCGGCCGGGTGGTCGCCGGTTATGACGGTCATGCCCCGTTCTCCCGCTCGGTCATGCCGATGCCTCGGTCCGGACCGCGTGCCACCGGAACGCCCGCCGTTCCAGCGCGACGAGCCCGACGTTGATGAGCGCGCCCAGCATGCCCGCCCAGATCGCGCCGGCCAGCATCAGGTCGGGGCGGCCGCCCCCGGACTGGGTCTGCAACAGATAGCCGCCGATCCCTTCGCCGTTGCCCGCGACGAGCTCGAAGCTGACCACTACGACCAGGCCCACCGCGGCCGAGATCCGGACACCGGTGGCCACGAACGGCGCGGCACTCGGCAGGCTGACCCGCAGCAGGATGGCCGCCTTGCCGAAGCCGAAGCTGCGCAGCGTCTCCTTGGCCAGGGGATCGACGTCGCGAAGCGCGTAGAGGGTGTTGATGAGGATCGGCCAGCAGGCCGAGTAGAACACCAACGAGACCTTCGACTCGGTGATCGAGCTGAAGCTCACGATGGCCAGCGGGATCAACGCCACCGATGGGATCGGGCGCATGAACTCGACCAGCACGTGGGTGGCCCGGTTCAGCCAGGGCGTGGTGCTGAGCGCGATCCCGACCGCCACCGCCACCACGGTGGCGAGCAGCAGCCCGAGGATCCATGCCTCAAGCGTGCTCCCCACGGCGGTGAGGAACTCGGTGTCGCCGAAGAATTCCGCGGCCCGAAGCAGCACGGAGGACGCGGGCGGCAGGGAGGTGTCGGCGAACCCGGCCCTGGAGACCAGCTCGGCGACCGCGACCACTCCCGCGACCCCGATCGTGCCACGGACGATCCGCGCCCGGTTCGTCATCCGTTCTGCAAGACCATCGAGTTCACGTCGACGTTGTGCTTCAGATAGCCGAACTGCCTCATCACGTCCGCGACCCGCTGGATCCGGGAGGCGCTCGTCGACGTGGGGAAGTCGTTCAACGCGACGACGCCGATGACGGCCGGCGGGAGCTTCGTGTACTTAGGCACGGCCTCCTGGAGAACGGCACGGTCGGCGGCGTCGGCCTGGGCCTTGACGATCGCGCGCTGGAAGGCCGCCACCGTCTTGGGGTTCTCCTTCACGAAGTCGTCGCTGGCCGCGTAGCCGGTGATCGGGATGCCCTCGGTGGCACCGGTCGAGAAGTCGGTCAGCAGCCGCGCGCCGATGTTCTGCTGGATCTGCGTGACGAAGGGCTCGGGCACGACGACGGCGTCGACCTTCTTCTCCTTGAGCGCCGCCTCCTGGTTGGGGAACGGGATGACCTGAAAGTCCTTGTCCTCGTCAATCTGAACCCCGTAGGGCGCGAGAGCGGAGCGGACAAGAAGGGCGATCTGGTCGTGCTTGGCGTTAGTGGCGATCTTCTTGCCGACCAGATCCTTCGGGCTGCTGATCGTGGAGTCCTTGGCGACAAGGATCGCGTTAAGGTTCTTCGTCATCGAAGACGCCTCAGCGAGGATCTTCGGCTTCAGCGCGCCGCTGTCCGCCGCCAGCAGCCAGCCCACGTGCCCGCCCTGGCTGATGTCGAGCTGCCCGCTCTTCAGCTGTGGGATGGCCGCGGCGCCACCGGCTATCTGCCTGAGGTTGACGGTAAGCCCTTCGGCCTTGAAGTACCCCTTGGTGATCGCGATCTGGACCGCGGCTCCCTCGATGATGGGCATGACGCCGACGTTGAGGTTGGTCTTCTCCAGCCCGTTGGCCGACTTCTCCGAGTCGCTGCCGCCACAGGCGGCGCTCGCGAGGGCGAGCGCGACGGCCAGTGCCCCTCCGAGTGAGGCGCGGCGTAGACGAGCGAACTTCATGAACGCTCCTTCGAGAGAATGCATGGGGGAAGGTGGGCCGCAAATGGGCGGCTTAACCCAGCGGCGACTTCAGGGTAGAAAACGGTGCGTGAGACTGATCTTCACCAGAATATTTACGCACCCGAGATGCAAATCAGTCAAGATAGAATAAAGGCATAAGAGGCACCCACCACACCGCCGATGGCGCCGTGCCCATCGTCGATGTCTGAGCCGTGCGCGAACCGCCCCGCGCAGGGTTTGAGTCAATCTCGGCAGGCACTTGAACGGGTCGATATCGACTGCTTATCGCCTGCGTGAAATCGTGAAATCGAGCGTCGCACCACTGATCACTCACATGTGGCGCTCATCACGAAGAACGAAACGACACCTGGCAAGTCGCCTGGCCCCGTCCTCCGCTCGTGCTCGACCAGAGGACGGGGTCTCGACTTCAGGGCGGCGCTGGTTCAAGGCCGCGGGCGCGCAATCGTGGGCGTGGACGCCGCGCCGTTCGCCGAGATGCACGCGGAGCGGAAAGCAGGCAGCCAGCACGACAGGTCGCGTCGCGCTCCCGTGGCGGCGACCATCATCGCCAGGCAGACCGTCGTAAACGTCTCGGCCGCTACCAGGCCATCGCCGAGGTCACCAGCCTGCTCGTACCAGGCGGCTAGGCCGTTGTTTCAGAAGTATCGAGCCTCGTAGTTGTCATAGGTCCTTGATAGCGTGCGCCGATGCGGCTTCTGGCGGAAGGCACTATGGATCGGGTCGTAATGCTGTTCGGTTCGGGTACCGATCCGGACCCGGAGCTGACCTGGGCTCGCGGCGTCACGCTCGTCGCTGACGATGGGACGTACCCCGAGTTGGATCACGCGGGGCTGGTCGGGGTCGTGGGCTCGTCGATCGCGGGCCTGGATGCGCTGGCTTTCGCCACCCGTCACCCTGGGTTAGTGGATCGAGTCGTGTTGGTCGCGACCCCGATCCCGGAGGATGAAGGGGGCCTTGGGTTCGAGCTGTCTGAGGTCACCGCCAAGACGTTGCTGCTGTTTGGCGCCAAGGACCCGCTGACCGGGTCTCGTCACGGGACCTGGTGGCAGAAGCGACTTCTCAACGCGCGACTGGAGATGAGTCCGCAAGGCGGACACGATCTGCTCTTGGCCGTGTGGAAACGGGTGCTGTCCCACCTTGCCCCGCACTGCAAGCGTTAGGGATGACGCAGCGGATCCGGCGGCGACGCAGGTAGAGCCGGTTGCCATTCGAGCTGTACGCCTTGTCACCGAGGACTCGGTCTGGCCGTGCGCCGGGGCCGGCCGCCATCCGGTCGCGGCACCCGTATACCGCTACTTCTGAAACACGGCCTAGCCGGCTGAAGCCGTCCACGCTTCTCTGCCGAATTGTGCTTTTAGGAATCAAGCGGCGGCGCGGCGCGCCACCGTACCCGGCCCTCTGCCGCCCGGGCGAGACGGCCCTCGGTACGGGTCGCGAACCGGTCGATCGTACGACCTGGGTAGGCGTTCGGTCTGGGAACTCAGACCGCCGCCGAGTGGAAGAACGCCGCCGCCTCACCTCGCGAACCGACCGAGAGCTTGGACAGGATGTTCGCGACGTGGAACTTCACGGTGGACTCGCTGATGTGTAGCTCCTGCGCGATAGTTCTGTTGCGGTGGCCGAGCGCGAGGTGCTCGAGTACCTCGAGTTCCCGCGCTCCCAGACCGGCCAGGGGGTCGGCGCCTGGAGCCTCATCCGGGAAGGAGGCGAATACGGGCCTGGAAATCCTCGTGGCAGCGGCCTCGGACAGTGCCAGGGGAAACGTCAGCTTGGTCGTCATCCCCCAGCCGGGCACGGCGTCCAGTTCGAAGGAACCGCCCTGGGCCTCCACTCGCTGGGCGATCTGGCAGGCGCGGAGATCGTCATTCAGCAGGCCGGGTCCGTCGTCCCGTACGGTCGCCACCAGCTCGGTGAGCCCGAGCTGCCAGCCGACCCTGATCCGCCTGACCTCGCTCTGCTGCAGTGCCGCCAGGACAGCGGCCCGCACGGACACCTTGGCGGCGTGCGCGGTGACCGACGTCAGCGACCTGTCGTTTGCGGGCGGATCCAGTTCCAGCTGGACCGCACTGTGGCTGAGCAGCATCTTCAGCGAGTCGGACAGATGACCGAAGGCCTGCCTGGCCGACTCCTCCCACACCGGCGAGGTGCCCCGCGGAGATTCATTACGCAGCTCCAGGAGCGCGTTGACGGCCAGGTCGACGGCGGTCGACCGTGCGACGGTGTCGTCCAGCCGGTGGCTGCGCAGGACGCCCAGGATCCCGGAGAGCGCGGCCGCGTGCGCCTCGCCCAGTTCGGCGACGGCATGGGTCCTGGCCTGTGCGACCGCCCGGGACTGGGCCAGCGTGTTCGGTGTGGCATCCGTGACCAGGCGCTCCACATGACTGGTGAGCAAGTCCACCAGCGCCTGCACGATCAGGAGGACGTTCGCCGTGACAGGAGTGTCCTCGTCGAGGACCATGACAAGGCCGGCGCCCCGGGGAGTGAGATCACTCGCGACGGCGAGGACAGGCCATGGGCCCCCTGCGAGGTGCGCCGTTCCCTGCCACGGGTGGCCCGGTGTGACCTGTGCGACAAGCGCGCCGAGTACCGCTCCGGTGAGCGTGTCGGTGATCTCCTGGTCGCCCACGGCCGCGACGGGGGAGGACGCACACTGGGTCGCCAGGAGGGCGACCGCCCGGTGCGGCACGTCGTCGGCCAGGGCCGCGGACAGGCGGGTGGCCATCTCCGATGCCGGGGCATGCATGATGTGCGCGGCTGTGACCAGGGCCGATGACGGCTGTGCGAATCCGGCGTACTCCACGGTGTCAAGCGTACGACTGTGGGTCACTGCGCCCGCCCCGCCCTTCGGCCGGGACCGAACCGTCCGAAAGGCCAGCTAGATCGCGCCGCGTTCGGCCGATGATGAGTGTGCCGAGAGGGCGACCGGCTGTATGTCCGGCCGGTCGGAGGTTGTTGTTCTCACACTGGAGGCTGACCAATGCAGGCAATAGTTTTCGAGGAGTTCGGCGGGCCCGAGGTTCTCCAGCTCAAGGAGGTCGAGGAGCCCCACGCGGGTCCGGGCGAGGTGCGCATCGCCGTGCAGGCGATCGGCGTCAACCCGGTGGACTTCAAAGTGCGTCGCGGCTGGTTCGAGGACTTCACGCCCACGCCGCTGCCGTCCGTGCCGGGTGTGGAGGCAGCCGGGATCGTCGACGAGGTCGGTGAAGGCGTCACCGGCTTCGTCCTCGGCGATGAGGTCGTGGGCTGGGTCAACGGCGGTGCCTACGCCGAGCACGCCCGCATGGCCACCGTCATACACAAACCCGCAGAGGTCAGTTGGGAACAGGCCGTCGCGCTGCCCCAGGCGGGTGAGACCGCGGATCGCGTGCTGCGCGAGCTGGACTTCAAGAAGGGTGAAACCCTGTTGCTGCACGGCGCCGCTGGTGTCGTGGGCGCACTCGCCGTGCAGCTCGCCGTGGCGCGCGGCGGGAACGTGATCGGCACCGCTTCCCCCGCCAACCACGACTACCTCCGTGGACTCGGGGCCGTCCCGGTGGCCTACGGCGAGGGCCTGGTCGAGCGCGTACGGGCGGTCGCTCCTCAGGGCGTGGACGCGGTGTTCGACGCTGCGGGTTTCGGGGCACTGCCCGACTCGATCAAATTGCGGGGCGGCACGGATCGAATCGTCACCATCGCCGACATGGGGGCCCAGAAGCTCGGTGTGGTCATGTCGCCGGCTGCCAGTACGACCCCCGAGGAGGTGGCCGCGGTGATCGGTGCGCAGCTGCGCGGGGTCGCCGACGGCACGCTGCGGGTGCGGATCGACGAAGTACTTCCGCTGGCCGAGGCGGCGAAAGCCCAGCAGAAGAGCGAGGGCGGCCACGCCCGCGGCAAGCTGGTGCTCGTGCCCTGATCCTGTGCGCTGATGACGTCCCTCGACGCAATCAGCACCTGCCAGCCCGGCGATCGGATGGATCCGGGTGACGCTCTACCCAGGCAATCACCTATGCACTCACATACCGACCTCTGGTACGTCCGGGCATGCCAATCCAAGGACGTACCCGAGCGGTATGGACCGTGGGCCACTCTGCACACCCGATTTCGCCGGTGGGCCAAGGACCGCACGTTCGAGCGGATGCTCCAGGCGGCGCAGGCACGGGCGGATGTAGCTGGAAGCATCGACTGACTGGTCCAGGCTCCCGAGGTAGCGCCCCGGAAAGGCTGGGGCGCCTGAGGCGGCCAGCACTGAAGGGGCCGGCCACGGGGCGCCTTCGACCGACCGAGGCGGTCAGTGGCGCCCCGTTGTCAGGAAGTGCGGAGCTAGGGCAAGGGGATAGAGCCCTCAAGCCGTACTCCTCGATGCGAAGTCACCTCTCACCGCAGACAGGCCATCACGGGGACGGGACGACGTCACGTTCGAATACCTGGAGAGATGGCCTCTCACGCGAACGGGCAGCAGCCGCCTGCCGACGGTGCTGGTCAGGAGCGAAAGCGTGGGGGCGCCACGCATGCTCGGCAGGCACATCAGTGGCCAGGTCGAACGCCTTGCCGTTATGGAGCGCGGTGAGCCACTCCGCGCAGAAGCTCTCAGCCGGCACCCGCGTCATGGCCAACGAGCATCACCAGGCTAGCCGTACGGACGCCCCTCAACACGTCCGACTAACCCATGTCTAAAGCGCTTACTTACTGTAGTCCGCCGGGCGGCGGTAGACGCCGTACCACCAGGTCAGGGCCAGCTCGCGGGCGAACGCGGCGTCGCTACCAGGATCCCCGGCAGTGACGTGGTCGACGAGGGCCCGTTCGCCGCCCATGACGATCATCCGGGTAGCGCTCACCGGGTCGAGGTCGGCGCGGGTGCGGCCCGCGTCCTGCTCGGCGCGGAGCACCGCAATCGTCCAGTCCGTGAACTGGTTGAGTTCCGCACTCAAGAAGTCACGTACGGTCGCGTCGTAGGTGGCGACCTCGGCGAGCGCCCGCCGTACGGCGGCGTGTTTCCGATAGACCTTCACCACTTGCAGGAAGGCGTCCGCAAGACGTTCGACGCCGTCCGATGGGTCCCATGCCGAGGTGACGTCGAAGGACGAGGTCATGAGTTCGGTGGCCAGGCGCATGAGCAGGTCGATCTTGTCGCGGAAGTGGCTGTAGAAGGTCGAGCGGGCGACGCCGGCCTCGGTGGAGATTTGTTGCACGCCGAGCTCGGTGAAGTTCGCGCCGTTGATCAGGAGACGCTGCGTCGCGGCCAGGATTTCCGCCTCGGCCGAGGTGGGTCGGCCGACATTCGCGGTGCGTCGTCGGGTGATCGAAGGCATGTCCGGATCCTAGGGTCGTCGCTTTGCGGCGAACGTCACACTACACCTCGACCGGACATCGTGTAGCGTAATTTCCGGACGTGATGTCCGGTCATAGCGACCGGAAAGGCGCGTAGGCCCGGTCGCCTGCCGGCAGACCGGACGCATATGAAGGAGTAGCTGGTGAAATATCGTCTGCTGGGACGTACCGGGGTCTGGGTCTCCGAGATCTCCCTGGGCGCCATGACGTTCGGCGGTAAGGAGCACCCGGTGTACCGCACCCATGGGGCACTCGGGCAGGAGGAAGTGGATCGGCTCGTCGGCACGGCACTCGACGCCGGGATCAACTTCATCGACACCGCCGACGTCTACGCCGACGGCGAGAGCGAGGAGCTGCTCGGCCGGGCGATCGGGCAGCACCGGCGGGACGTGCTGCTCGCCACCAAGCTGATCGCTCCGGTCGGGCCAGGGCCCAACGACCAGGGGCTTTCCCGTCTGCACGTGATGAGGGCCCTGGAGGACAGCCTGCGCCGGCTGAAGACCGATTACATCGACCTCTATCAGATCCACAACTACGACCACGTGACACCGCTCGAGGAGACGCTGAGCGCGCTCGACGACGCGGTACGACAGGGCAAGGTCCGCTACATCGGGTGTTCCAACCTTGCCGCCTGGCAGATCAGCAAGGCGTTGGGCATCTCCGCGCTGCACAATCAGGCGAAGTTCGTCGCCAACCAGACGCACTACTCGCTGGTGTCGCGCGACGCCGAGCGTGACTTGGTGCCCTTGGCCGAGGACGCGGGGCTGAGCCTGACGGTGTGGCAACCGCTTGCCGGCGGATTCCTCACGGGCAAGTTCGACCGCGGCGGAGTGACCACCGAACCAGACTCCCGCCGAGCCCGAAACGGCTTCGACTTCGTACCTTTCGACGAGGAGAAGGGCTTCAGGGTGCTCGACGTGCTGCGGGCCGTCGCCGCGCGGCACGAGGTGAGCCCGGCCCAGGTGTCGATCGCCTGGCTGCTGGCCCAGCGTGCCGTCACCAGCGTCATCGTCGGCGTTCGCAAGCTGGAACAGCTCACGGACAACATCGCCGCCAGCGACCTGACCCTCACCGAGCAGGATCTCGCCGAACTCGACGAGGTCAGCCGGTCGCCGATCGCCTACCCGAACTGGATTCAGGAGTGGTTCGCTCCGACACGGATCCCGGCCAGCAACCTGGCCTGATGCTGCGCTTCGGTCATCGCAGTCGGTTACCGCCGGTTTGTTGCTGTATCCCGCGTCAGGGATCGAGAGTCGACGGCAGGATGCGGCAGTCAATCAAGCCATCTACCTGCACTTAAGCGGGAACGGCGCGATCAAAGCAGTGTCTGATTGAACGAGTGAACGCGACTGGGGGTCATGGGGTCGCAGGTTCAAATCCTGTCGTCCCGACGCAGCTCAGAGGGCTGATCCGATTGATCGGGTCGGCCCTTTCGGCGTCTTGGGGACCACGATCATCTTGTGTCCGGCCTGATGGCGCTGCTTGACCTGCGTCAAGGGGAGTCCGGCTGGTCAGGTCCCAAGCGTTCTCGATACACCAACTACTGCACCAAGGACCGAGCCTCCATCGAAGCCGGGGCGACTCACGATGGCGTGTTCCGCTCCTTGTGGGATGTCAGCCTGGCCTTGAGCGCTCTACGAGGTTGTGCGCAAGGTCGAGCAGGTGGGGCAGGCGTAGGGTCCGGCCGCCACTTCCGGGTAGCGGAACGTGTAAAGGTTCGGTCCAGTGGGTCGGGATCGCCTCTGGTCCGTGAACGGCTCCGGCCAAGCCGCCGGTGACCGCGGCGACGGTGTCGGTGTCGCCGCCCAGGTCGATTGCAGCACGGATCGCGTCCTCGTAGCTGCGGGTGGTGCGCAGGGCCCATACGGCTGAGCCGAGGCAGGGCCATACGGCGCCGTTGAACTCGGTGGCCTGGTCGGGATGCCAGTCCCGGGTGAGGATGGCGGCATAGCGTTCGCGGTGGTCGGGATGGACGGCGGCGAGGGTCTGAGGGAGGTTGTCCAGCGGGTCGGCGCCGTGCAGGGCGATCCGGACCAGGTCGTGGAAGATGGCGGTGCCTTCCCAAGCTGCCGGGTCGCCGTGGGTGAGGGCGGCGATGCGCCGGGCGGCGTCCATGGTGGCCTGCGCTCCCTCGCGGGCGAAGTACACCGCCGAGGGAGTGGCTCGCATCAGGGAGCCGTTGCCGGCGGCTCGGTGGCTGCTGCGGTAGTGGGCGGTGGCCGCCTGGTTCCAGTGCAGGCCGCGGGTCAGGACGTCTTCCGTCTGCAGCCCGATGTCCTTGGGGTCGTCGGCCGCCCATCGCTGGAAGCGGGCGAGATGTCCGGCAGGTCCAGGCCGCCGCGCTCCAGCAGCGACTCGGCGACATGGACGGCCATCTGCGTGTCGTCGGTGGCTTCCCCGGCATCCCAGCCGCCTCCTCCACTCATTTCGCCGCCAGCGCCCGGTACGGGAAAGCGGGCGGAGAACGCGCCGGGCGGGCCGAACTCGAAAGGAGCACCCAACGCGTCTCCCACAGCCGAACCGACGACTGCGCCGACGGCACGCTCCACAAGATTCACGTCGACAGCCTTTCAGAGTGCCTCGCTTCTGCTTCACAGTGGACGATGACGCGAGCGGGTGAGACCCCGCGCCTCGGCCCGAGGCCCGCTTCTCCCGTTCTCCGGGCTCTGAGCGTCAAGTCCCGCCCCGTCCTCCGTGCTTAGGGCTCCGATATCTCGTGGCTGATGCCTTGGCAGGCCATTACGGTGACTAATGTGGGCGAGCGCGTGACAGATGACGATTGCATACTGATCGTCCAGCGGGTCGTGGTCCGGTGGAGCAAGCAAGGCCGTGGTGCCGAAGCGGCCACTCGTCGCCGCAACATCCCCCGGGCCTTCCCATTACCGCCGATGCCGGACGCCCCTCTGCTCTTGCATGACGTCGTTACTCAAGAGCGGACCGGATACACGCCCAACGAGACCATCAGTACCCACACCCTTCCGATAGATCTCAAAGGGTTGCTGTTCAAACCGGACGGGACCGGCGTTGAGGTGATACGGACGCCCGCGTGGCATGCGTTTCCTCACGATCGACGCCCAGCGCAGATGTTCCGACTCCTCCCGGGAGAACTGGCCCGATACCTGGCCAACTATCGCTTCTCCGGGTACAGCACCGACTGGTACTACGAGGAGTGGACGGTCCATATCGCCTTCGCGCCATGGCGACCCAACCTCTTCCTGGGCGACAAGTTCGACCACGTTAAGGACGAACGGGTCACCCTGTACGGAGGGCGTGAATAACGGTATGCCCGCACCCCGCCTACAAGCGAAGACGCACGGGGGGCTGGGGACCATCCGGGGACCAACCCCTGGGGGCCACTAAAAGTGCTGGTAGAGCCCTCAGCAGGGGGATGGGACACAGCGACGCCCGGCGGCGTTGGCGGCCGTGCGGGGCGTCGGGACTGCTGCTGTGTCAGGCGTCCCGCGAGCGGAACACCGCGAAGGCCACCATCAGCAGGACGGCGGTGAAGGCGGTCATCAGGCCAAGCCCCGTCCAGGGAGCCAGCCGTTCCGCGTGGTGGACGGTGGTGGTGACCTGGAGGCCGGCCGAGATCGGCCAGTACGTGGTCACCCAGTCTCCGACGGCCGCGGGCATGAGCCTGGGCCCGATGATGGGGATGATGAAGTTGACGGCCACCACCACGGTTGTGGCGGCCATCGTGTCGCGCAGCAGGCAGCCGAGTGCCACGCCGATGAGACCCACCAGGGCCCAGATCAGCCCCATGCCGACGACGGCGCGCAGGACGCCGGGATGGCCGAGCTCTGCGGCCGGAGCACCGGCGGCGCCGATCATGGTCTGGCCGAGGAGGAAGGAGCCGAAGGCGGCGACCTCCCCCATCACCAGGGCGATGACGCCGGACGTCCAGACCTTGGCGGCCAGCAACCGTCCTCGCCGAGGGACTACGGTCAGGCTCGTGCGGATCATCCCGGTGGCGTACTCGGAGGTCACCACCAGCACGCCGAGCGCGCCCACGCTGATCTGGGCGAACAGGAACCCGCCGTACATGCTGACGTAGGTAGCGTCGAACGCCGCTCCCGCCGCCTGGTAGTTCTTGCTCGCGCCGTTGGCGGTGAGCGCGCCCGCGCCCACCATGACGGCGACGGTCGCCAGCAGGATGGGCACGTTGGACGGGATCGAGCGGAACTTGGTCCACTCCGACCGCACCGTGTCCGCGATGGCGGCTGTCATGCCGCGCTCGCATGGAACTCGACGCTGTCGCGGGTCAGATCCATGTAGGCCTGCTCCAATGAGCGTTGTGGTGTCAGCTCCGTCAGCACGACCCCGGCGGCCAGCGCGGTCTCGCCGATCTGCCTAGGCTCCAGCCCGGTGACGATGAAAGAGCCGTCGGTACCCTGCTGGATGGAGCCACCCGCCTCGATCAGGCGGGGGGCAAGCTGGTCTTGACTGTCCGCCCGCACCAGCACGTTGGAACCCTGCCGGACGAACTCGCTGATCCCGATGTCCGCGATCAGCTTCCCCTTGCCGATGACGATGAGGTGGTCGGCGGTCTGCGCCATCTCGCTCATCAGATGGCTGGAGACCAGGACGGTGCGGTCCTCGCCGGCCAGCCCGCGCATCAGCTCGCGGATCCACTTGATGCCCTCGGGATCCAGGCCGTTGACCGGCTCGTCGAACAACAGCACCTTCGGATCGCCGAGGAGCGCCACCGCGATCCCGAGCCGTTGGCCCATGCCTAAGGAGAAGGATCCGGCCCGTTTGCGTGCCACCGATTCCAGCCCGACCAGATCCAGGACCTCGTCCACCCGTTTACCCCGAATGCCGTTGGTCTGGGCAAGGCAGAGCAGGTGGTTGCGTGCCGTACGTCCACTGTGCAGCGCGCGGGCATCCAGCAGGGCGCCCACTTCACGCATAGGCCTGGCCGTGCCGACGTAGCCGTGGCCATTGATCGTCACGCTCCCGGCGTTCGGCTTGTCGAGGCCGAGGATCATTCTCATGGTCGTCGACTTGCCCGCTCCGTTCGGGCCGAGAAAGCCGGTGACCCGGCCGGGCTCGACGGTGAACGTCAGGTCGTCCACGGCTGTCCTGTCGCCGAAGCGCTTCGTCAGTCCGTCTATTCGGATCACGTTCAGGTGCCTCTCGTGCGTGATTCCCGATCAAGAGGTTTCCTACCTCGGTCGGCCCATACGCGGACGCAGTGAGGGCGTGGAGCATGGGGCGGAACTTGAGCCTGGTCTTCTGGAGTTCCGCCTCCGGGTCGGAGCCTGCCATGATCCGCATCCCGCGTATAGGGGTGGCGGTCCCCTCGTGCAGGTGGGCGGAGCGGAGAGCGACGGCGAAGCCGCTCCGCGAGTGGGCGATCAGTACAGGCCAAGACCCATAGGGGACTGGGGACCATCTGGGGACCACACGTCGTGCACGTCGCCAAACGTCGTGCATGGCTACCTGAAGGCCGTTGAGCTGT
>NZ_BOOO01000057.1 GCF_016863275.1 Planotetraspora mira | reverse complement strand
CTCTGTTTCGGCAGGTCGGAAGCCTGATCATCTTACAGATGGTCAGCCTTTTGCTTGTCTGACCGTCATCTGACCGTGAACCAGAGCCTGCCGGACCGTTCTGACCGCCACCCATCGATGCTGGACGCGACCAGGCGATTCGCGCTCCGCGGTGCACTGAAAGCGCAAATGTTCAAACGGGCTTCCGGCCAGGGGTCCCGAAATTGCGAATCTACAACGTAAAGGGTGGCGCCGATCGGGCTGGGAGGGAGAGCCGCCCGCCTCCGATCAGGCTGGATGGTTAAGGATCTTGCGGAGGATGCTGAGGTTGCAGGCCCGTAGGGTCTGTGCCGGGGAAGGCCCGGAGTGAAGGATGGACCATCACGTTCTGACTGGTCGGTAGACGTGCCGGCGCACGACCTGGGCCTGGTCCTCGAGCGTGCAGCGACCGTCTCCGTGCCCAGCCCGAGGTCGGCCGCGGCGGGCGAAGCACCTCGACATCCCGTGAAACACGTAGCCATCCCCATGCGGCTATTCACAGGCGTTTACATGTGCAAATTGCCCAGATCGGGTGTCTTTTCGCGAGCGTAGGGGCCGTCCGGTGCGTGGGGGTCGCAGCCGGACTATGAGGTTCACATGATTCCCGACATCAGTGCTCGGGTTTAGCGTCTGCCGCGGACGAATCCGAAAGCGCGTGAGATGGAGAACCGCCATGCCCTACGTGAACGTAGGCACGGAGAACTCGATACCGATCGACATCTATTACGAGGACCACGGCGCGGGGGCACCCGTGGTGCTGAGCCACGGTTACCCGTTGAGCGGGAAGGCGTGGGAGAAGCAGGTTTCCGTGCTGATCGCCGCCGGGCACCGTGTGATCACCTATGACCGCCGGGGCTGGGGGAACTCGAGCCAGCCGGCCACCGGCTACGACTACGACACGTTCGCCGCCGACCTGAACGCCCTGATGGAGAAGCTGGACCTGCACGACGCCGTGCTCGTCGGCCACTCGATGGGCACGGGCGACGTGACCCACTATTTGGGCGTCTACGGCAGTGCCCGCGTGCGCAAGGCCGTACTGGTCTCGCCGATCCCGCCCTTCCTGCTGCAGACCGACGACAACCCCGAGGGCGCGCCGCAGGGCCTGTTCGACGGCTTCGTCGAGACGGCCAAGGCCGACCGGCCACTGTGGCTCAAGCAGTTCCTCGAGAACTTCTACAACTACGACGTCTACGGCGGCACCCTCGTCAGCGAGCAGGCGTTCCAGTCGAGCTGGAACATCGCGGTCGCGGGCTCGCCGGTCGCCGCGGTGGCGTGCATCCCGACCTGGCTGACCGACTTCCGGCCCGACGTGGCCAAGCTCGACGTGCCGATCCTGGTGATCACAGGCGACCAGGACCGGATCCTGCCCAAGGAGGTCGCCGGCGAGCGGCTGCGCGGGCTCGTCGACGGCCTCGAATACATCGTGATCGAAGGCGGGCCCCACGCGATCGCGTGGACCCACACCGACCAGGTGAACACGGCCCTGCTCGGCTTCCTCGCCTGATCACGACTCATCCCCACACCGCATTGAAGAAAGGCAAGTCCATGCTCGTGCACCGGATCCGCTACGCCACGGCCGTCACGGCCGCGGCGGCGGCCACAGCAGTCCTGCTCCCTCTCGGACTGACTTCGGCGACTGCTGCGACCGCCACGACCAGCGCCACGGCCACCCACCACGCGGCGAAGCCCACGATCGTCCTCGTCCACGGCGCCTGGGCCGACGGATCGAGCTGGTCCGGCGAGGTCAGCCGCCTCCAGCACGACGGCTACACCGTCGCCGTCGCGCCCAACCCGCTGCGGGGCCTGTCCAGCGACGCCGATTACCTGCGCGACTACCTGGCGAGCATCACCGGGCCGATCGTGCTCGTCGGCCACTCGTACGGCGGCGCCGTCATCACCAACGCCGCGACGGGTAACGCCAACGTCAAGGCCCTGGTCTACATCGACGCCTACCTCCCGGATGAGACCCAGACCGTTTCCGACCTCAGCGGCAAGGACTCCGCGCTCGCACCGGCGGTCACCGACCCGACATCGGTCTTCAAGCTCGTGAACTACCCGGGCGCCCCGACGGGCGTGTACGACACGTACGTGCTGCCGGACGTGTTCGTCCGGGGTTTCGCCGGCGACCTGCCCCCCGCGACCGGCGCCCAGCTCGCGGCCTCCCAGCCCCCCACGTCCCTGATCGCCCTCGGCGAGCACTCCGGGCCTCCGGCCTGGAAGACGATCCCCTCATGGGACCTGATCGGCACCAAGGACAAGATCATCCCGGAGGCGCAGCAGGTCGCCATGGCCAAGCACGCCGGCGCGCGCACCCAGAAGTTCAACGCCTCCCACCTGGGCATCATCTCCCAGCCTGGCACCGTCACAAGCTTCATCGAGAAGGCGGCCTGCGCCGAGGGCTGAGCGCCGGGCGGTGCGGTCACTCGACCGCACCGCCCACCTCACGGCTTCCTCAGCTTGAGCTGGCGGCGCGAGGTGACTCCGAGCTTCCTGAACACCTTCTTGAGGTGGTAGTCGACGGTGCTCGGGCTGATGAACAGCTGCGCGGCGATCTCCTGGTTCGTCGCGCGGCCGGCCGCCAGTGTGGCGATCTGCCTCTCCTGCGGCGTGAGGTCATCGGTCGCGTTCGCGGACGCGCCGTGGCGCGTGCCGGCCGCGACGAGCTCGATCCGGCATCGATCCGCGAACGCCGCCGCGCCCATCTCCACGAACATGTCGTGGGCCATGCTCAGCCGTGCGCGGGCGTCGTTCCTGCGCCTGTGCCGGCGCAGCCACTCGCCGTAGAGCAGGTACGCGCGGGCCAGATCGGCCGTCATGCGCGTGCGCTCCAGATGCTCTATCGCCAGCAGGTAGAGACGCTCCGCGTCGGCCGGCTCCGCCAGGAGCGCCTCCGACCTCGCGAGCAGCCCGAGCGCCCACGGAGTGCCGGCCACCTGGGCCTTCGCCCTGAGCCGCGACAACGCCGACTGAGCCTGGTCGCGCTCACCACACCGGACACCGGCTTCGATGAGGTCGGGCAGGCGCTGATGGTCCAGGTTCACCATGTCCAGCTCGCACAGGTGCCGGGCCGCCTCGAACGCGTCGCGGTAGCGGCCACGCCCGAGCGCCTCGGAAGGGCCCGCGACAGCCGGGGCCCGCTCGTCGGCGGGCTCGTCGGCGAAACGGTCATCCCACACGGCGTGCGCGGCCGCGACCCCGAGCGTGCCGGGCGCCCGCTGGTCCGCAAGATCGGCCAAGGCGGCCAGGGCGGCATGGAGCACGGGCACGGCCTCGGCGTATCCGATCGCGATGAGCGTGGCACAGCCTTCCAGCAACAGGTCGCCGGGCGTCGCCTCGCCCTCCGGCGGTGGCGCGAGCGTGAGCGCCTCCTTCGCGATCTCGAGCGGAGTGACCTCCAGAGCGGCTTGCCGGATCGTGAAGACCATGTCCATGGCCTCGAGGAGCTTTTCCCGGCGACGCCGTACGTCGACGTGCTCGTAGGCGCGCGCGGTCGTCAGCAACAGCGCGGGAAGCCGGGCGGCCGAGCCACCGGCCCGCATCTGGATCTTGCCGCGTATCTCCGCCGCCAGCGCGCGTGTGAGCGGATCCACCAGGGCCGGCTCGGCCGATTCGACCAGTGACCCCGCTTGGGAGAAGGCGCCGGCGGTCAGAGCCGCCTGCGCGGTGGCGACCAGTCGCCCTGCCCGGCGAGCGGGCTCGGGGGTCATCTCGGCCGCGCGCATCCGAATGATTACCTCGGCGTCGGACCCACCGCGTGACCTGGCCGTGCCGGCGGCGTCCTCAAGCGCCGCGGCCAGCACCTCATCCGGCCCCGGGGCCGCCTCGGCGAGATGCCAGGCGCGCCGGTCGGGGTCCCGATCGGGATCGGTGACGGCCGCGAGCACCTGGTGGACCCTCTGACGCTCACCGCTGGACGCCCCGTAATAGACCGCCGAGCGGATCAGCGGGTGACGGAACCTGACCCGTGTGCCCGGCTCCAGGAGCTGTCGCGCCTCCGCGACCGCGCCCGCGTCCCACCCGAAGCCGAGCTCGGCCCCGGCGCGCCACAACACCGCGGGGTCGCCCGTCTGCTCGGCGGCGGCCGTCAGCAACATCATCTGTGAGCTCGCCGGCAGGTCGCGGATCTCGCGGACGAACCGCGCCCCGAGCCTCTGGCTGATCGGCAGCGGGTCCGGCAACCGGGCCGCACCGGTCAGGTGCCCGAGATCCAGCTCATGGGCGAGCTCGATGAGGGCCAGCGGGTTGCCGCCTGTCTCGGCGACGATTCGCTCGCTGATCCGGTCGTCCAGCCTGCCAGGCGTCGCTGAGGCCAGCAGTTCGGCCGCCGCGCGCGGCGCGAGCCCCCGGATCTCGCGGTCAGGAAGCCCCGCCAGCGGCAGGAGCCGGGTGATGGGCTCGCGGACCGCGAACATCATGACGAGACGCTCGGCCTGGAGACGGCGTGCCACGAACGCCAGCACCTGGGCCGACTCCTGATCGAGCCACTGCGCGTCGTCGACGACGCACAGCAGGGGCTCACCGGCGGCGTCGGCCAGCAAGCTCAGTGCGGCCAGCCCGACAAGGAAGCGCTCGGGCTCCTTGCTCTGACGCAGGCCGAAGACAGCGGCCAGGGCCGATCGTTGCGGGGGCGGCAGGTTCGGCAGGCGGCCGAGGAAGGGCAGCAGGAGCTGGTGCAGGGCCGCGAAGCCGATCTCCGTCTCCGATTCGATGCCCGCGACCCGCACCACCCGGGCGCCGCGCGCCTCCCGCACGGCGTGGTCAAGGAGCGCCGTCTTCCCGATCCCCGCCTGCCCCCTGAGTACGAGAACGCCGCCGGCACCTTCACGGGCGGCCGTGAGCAGACCCTCCAACTGCGCGCGTTCCTCCTCACGACCCAGGAGCAAGGCTGCCTCGATCAGGTCGGGTGCTCATGGACGGACGTCCGCTCCTTTCGAAGGATCAGGCTGCGTGGCCGGACCAGTCTCCCGAGCGGGGTCCGCAAGCGGTATCCGAAGGATGACTGCACCCCCGGCCACGCACCCTTCCCCTGCCGCGCTACAGTCCAATTTGTCCTGTCCTCGGACCCGAAACGGAAACCCAGGCAGCATGGTCGAACGCACGTCGTCGCTGCTCATCGGCCGGGATGCCGAGCTGGAACGGCTCATCGGTCTGCTCGACTCGCTATCGAGCCAGGCACTGGCGCTCCTCGGCGAAGCAGGCATCGGCAAGACCAGCCTCCTGTCGCGGTTCATCGAACAGGCCCGCGAGAAGAAGGTCAACGTCCTGTCGGTCGTGGGCGACCAGTCCGAGACCCATCTCGCGTTCGCCGGACTCCACCAACTGCTGGGCCCGATCCTCAGCTCGGCCGGCTCTCCCGTGGCCGACCTGACGCCACCTCATCGGAACGCTCTGCTGGCCGCCTTCGGCCTGGCACAGGAGTTCGCGGCTCCCGACCGCCTGCTGATCGGCATAGCGACCGTGACGTTGCTCATCAAGGTCGCGGAGCGGTCCCCCCTGCTCCTCGTCGTCGACGACACCCAGTGGCTCGACTACAACTCGCGTGACGTTCTCGCCTTCGTCGGGAGACGCCTGAGGAACGAGCGGATCGTGATGGTGGTGAGCACCAGGGAACAGACGCCGCCATCGCCGTTCGGCCACGACGTCGCCCATTTGCGGCTGGAGCCGCTCACCGAGACAGACGCCAACCGGTTGCTCGACGCGCAGACGCACCCCCCTCGCGGCCTGGCTCGGTCGACCGTCCTGGCCCAGGCGCAGGGCAACCCGATGGCCTTGGTAGAGCTGACCAGGGCGATCGCGACGGACAGGACATGGGGCGGTTACCGGCTCGAAGACCCGCTTCCGCTGAGTGAGCGCCTGGAGCGTCTGTTCTCGGAGCGGGTGAGCGCCCTGCCGCAGGCCTGCCGTACCGCCTTGTTGTTCGCCGCGGCGGCGGGCCCGTCCGAGCTGTCGGAGGCGGGCAGCGCCGGCCTTCCCGGCCTGGAGGCGCAGATCTGGCAACCCGCCGAGAACGCCGGCCTGATCACGGTGAGCGGCGCCGGAGTGGCCTTCTCACACCCTCTGGTGCGCTCGGCCGTCTACCACGCGGCGTCGTTCGCCGAGCGCGCGGACGCCCATCGCCGGCTGGCCGGCGTCCTCACACGGCAGCCGGATCGCCGGGCCTGGCATCTGGCGAGGGCGACACTCCATCCCGACGAGAGCGTGGCGTTGCTCCTGGAGGAGACCGCGGCGGAGGCTCTGCGACGCGGCGGCTGTGTGGCCGCCGCCCTCGCCATGGAACGGGCGGCGGAGCTCAGCCCCGACCCGGAGGACCGGGCACGACGGCTCGTCATCGCCGCCGACTACGCCACCACCACGGGGCAGGCCACATGGGTTCGGGACCTCGCGACCCAGGCATCGGCCGCCACGTCGGACCCGACGTTGCGAGCGCAGGCGAACCGGGCGATCGGGTGGGCGCTCGCCTGGACCAAACATCAGGCCGAGGCGCTCAGAGCGCTCGTCACGCTCGGCGAGGAGACGGCGGTGTGGGCCCCGCTCATCGCCTGGGGCACCCTGGGGCCGGCGGCGACCGTCGCCTACCACCTGGGAGCGCCTGCCGGACGGACCGCGGTGCGTCAGGTGGTGGACCGGCTTTCCCCACGGGAGGCCGCGATCAACCCCGGCGCCCCGGACTGGGCGAACGCCGTCCGGCTGTTCACGCACACGGCGACCAACCCCTACCAGGGGCGGGCGGCGGCGTTGGCCGACATTCGCCGGATCACCGAACGCGGGCTCGACATTCCCGGCCTGTCGACGGCGGGCCCGGCGGCCTGGGTGCTCGACGAGTCGGATCTGGCGGTGCGCATTCTCCGGGAGGCGCGCGAGAGGCTCCGCAAACCCGGCATCCGGAGTGGCCGCGGCGCCATGGTGATAGGGCTCTCAGAGGCGCGCGAGAGGCTCCGCAAACCCGGCATCCAGGGTGTCAGCGGAGCCATGATGATGGGGCTCGCCTGGGCTTGCCTCGACACCGCCCGATGGGACGAGGCGCTGGACGCGTGCGCGGAGGCGTCCGAACTGGCCGCGGCCTACGAGATGGAGATCGTCACCGCGGGGGTCAGCCTCACCGCCGCCACACTGGCGGCCCTTCGCGGCGACACGCTCCGCGCGCGCGACCTCGCTGCCACGGCGGTCGCCGCCGTGGATCCGGCCGACGTCCCGTTCATCGCGGCGCGAGAACGCCGGGTGACGGGGCTGATCGCGCTGGTCGAGGGACGCTTCGAGGCGGCCTACACCATCCTCCGCCAGGTGCTCGGCGACGACGGCGTCCCGCTCCACTACCACGCCTCGTATTTCGCGCTGGTGGACTTCGCCTCCGCCGCGGTCCGCACAGACCAGGCCGACGAGTGCAGAGCGATCGTGGAACACGCGGTGAGCCAGGTGGACGGGGACATGTCGCCACGTCTCGAGCAGTTGGTCGCGCACGCGCGCGCGTTGTTGTCCGGGCGAGACCAGGCCGAGGAGCACTACACCCGCGCGCTCGCCGACCCAGCGGGTGAGCAGTGGCCATTCGAACGAGCTTCCCTGCGGCTGGACTACGCCGAATGGCTGCGGCGACGGCGGCGGATCAACGAGGCCAAACCTCTGCTGATCTCAGCCGTGGAGCTGTTCCGGCGCATCGGAGCGAAGCCGTATGCGCAACGGGCCGAAACCGAGCTCCGCGCCTCCGGAGTCACCCTCCCCGGAGCCGCCACGTCAGACGGCCTGGCGCAGCTCACCCCGCAACAACGCGAGATCGTCCGCCTCGCCGCACAGGGACTGACCAACCGCGAGATCGCCGAACGGCTCAGCCTCTCGCCCCGAACCGTCGGCTCCCACCTCTACCGGTCCTTCCCCCTCCTCGGAGTCACCGCCCGCCACCAAATCCGCGACGTCCTCGGCTCCGGCGCCGGGTAACCGCCTCAGAGGAGCTGTATCACGCCGAGGGTGGGACGACGGCGACGGGAAGATCCGGCCGGAAGGGTGTGCGGGGCGCCTTAATGGACCGCGAGCTGCAACAACTGCAGGTCTGATATGTGAGTCTCGACTGCGAACAGACCGCTCTGGTCGGCGAGGAAGGCGATCGTCCCAGGCTTGTTCGGCTCTAGGTACGCGGCCTTGTCGTACCCATGGACGTGCGCCACGTCGGTTGCATCACTCCTTACCATGATGCGGACTATCTGCCCCCTAGTGACGTCAATCCGCGCTGGTGGTGGTGTCACTTTGCCGCCGGAGATGCTCGCCTTGACACCTCGGACGGGCCACTGGTTCGGGAGCTATCAGGGGCGGGGGAGTGGTGTGGACCCGTACCCGCCAGGGCGAAGCCGTTGATCCACTATCGAGCAAGGCCAGCGAGGAGACGAGCCCACCACATGTATGCGTCACCGCGACGCCACCATCCCGCATATGACACTGAGGTGGTGATGCGTCCACCTCGGGGGCCGACGAACAAGCGCGCCGCAGGATCCGGCCCGGAGACGTCCAAACGTCTGGCGATCAGATCACGGACTCAGCAATGAGCGGCACAGTTCGAGCCCGCTTACCCTTCGTGCCCTTGTCCAGGACCCCCCTGAAGTGGTCAAAGAGACATCAGAGCCGTGGGTTAAGCTACC
>NZ_BOOO01000056.1 GCF_016863275.1 Planotetraspora mira | reverse complement strand
TTGACCCCCAGGCAACCCAGACGGGGGCGGGATCAGCCGCGATACCCGCCCCCACCTGCGGAAACGATCCTCAGCCGTCCACCGGCATACGCGGCCGTCCACGGCGACAGTCACCCAGATAGTCACCCAGTCCGAGGCGATCTGGAGATACCTGCCGTGGCCTCGGCCGTGCGTTCTCGTGAGCACGCTGGGCCACACTCCCCCGACTAGCTTGTCGGCCCATAAGCAAGAATGCCAGCCATGACGATTGGCGCTTCTGACCACCTGTGGTTCGAGCAGCGATTTCCAGACCTCGGCGAGGGAGCCCGACCGCAAAGCCGCCAGGCCTGAGCACCGGAAGCCGCGCTGCAGTCACCCCTGCCCACCAAGATCTGGGTGTTCTCAGGTGCAGTCTCGCTCCACCTGCCCGGACTCCTCGATCACGCTACTGACCTGCGCGTTCGCCTCTCGCTACCTCTGGTCAGTTGCCGCTGGTTTACGAACTCTCACGGAACAGCTACGGAACAAGATCGCCCCGAGCCCTGATGCGTCGACAACCTCGCGCCCCAACTGTTCATGACGCTCGGTAACCGACAATCTCCGCCCTTCACACGCGTCGGGGTCCTGGTCGTGGTCACTCTCCCCCGTTCTCCTCACCGCTGCCATCTCCTGGCCGGTGAGCCGCGGGTCAAGGCTCAGCCCCCCGACCGCGAAGCGGCCTGGCCTTTACGCCCGCCGCTCCGGCCGGACACTCAGGCATGTCAAGGGCATGTGGCTGCGGCGGCTGTCCAGGAAGCCTGTTCGGCGACGAGCCGGCGCAGTCCGCGCGTTTCGCGCGGGCTATTCCAGCCGAGGACTCCGACGATCTTGTCGTTGTAGGCGTAGGCGGCGGTGAAGCAGCGGTCCGCCGGGTCGCCGCGCAGGATCCGAAATTCGGCACCCGGGGGGAAGAAGCCGTATGCCTGGATCTTCGTGTCGTACTGGTCGGTCCAGAAGTAGGGGATGGGGGCGAAGGGGATTGCGTCGCTGAGCAGGTTGCCGGCCACGGCCATGGCTTGTTCGGTGGCGTTCATCCGGTGCTCCAGCCGCATCCGCGTGCCGTAGCGTGGGTTGTACCAGGATGCGACGTCGCCGGCGGCGTAGATGCCGGGGGCGGCCTGGCACAGCTTGTCGCACACGACCCCGTCCTCCAGGCGCAGGCCGGAGCCGTCCAGCCAGCCGGTCGCGGGCTCGGAGCCGACGGCCATCACCACCACGTCGGCCGGCAGCAGCATGCCATCGGCCAGTTCCACTCCGGTGACCAGGCCGCCCGCACCGCTCAGTCGGCGGACCGGCACCCCGCAGCGCAGCCGCGTTCCCTGGTCGCGGTGCAGTTCGGCGATGAGCGCGCCGATCCGGTCGCCGAACGGGCGGCGCACGGGGACCGGCTGCGGCGCGGTCAGGGTGACCTCCAGACCCATCGAACGGGCCACCGCCGCGACTTCCGTGCCGAGGAACCCGGCGCCCACGACGACGACCCGGGGCCCGGCGAGCAGCGCCGCGCGCAGGGCGAGGGCGTCGCCCAGGGTGCGCAGCACGTACGCCCCGGCCAGGTCGCAGTGGGGAAGGCGGCGGGGAGTGACACCCGTGGCGATGACCAGACCGTCGAAGCTCAACCGGTCGCCGTCGCTCAGCCGCACCTGACGGTTCGTGACGTCCAGCCCGGTGGCGGCGCGGCCGAGCCGTACGTCGGCGTCGAGTCCGGCCAGTTGCTCTTCCGAGCGCAGGGCCGCTCGCTGGGGTTCCCACGTGCCGGCTAGGACCTGCTTGGACAACGGCGGCCGGTCGTAGGGCGCGTGCGGCTCGTCACCGATCAGAGTCAGCTTCCCGTCGTAACCCTTCCGGCGGAGGGCCTCCCCCGCGCTCAGGCCTGCGGCCGAGGCGCCGACGATGACGATCCGGTTCACTCTTCTTCCACCCGGATCGCCAGTGCGGGGCAGACGGCGGCGGCCTGCCGGACATCGTCGGCCAGCTCAGCGGGCGGGTCCGGGTTGAGCAGAATGACGACGCCGTCCTCGTCGCGCTGGTCGAACACGTCCGCGGCGGCGAGCACGCACTGGCCGGAGGCGACGCACTTGTCTTGGTCGATGAACACCTTCATGAGTTCCTCCTCAGTGATTCCCCGGTCACCAGGCGACGGGTAGTTCGTAGACGCCGTAAACGATCGCGTCATGTTTGAACGGCACCAGGTCGAGGTCCACCGCCAGGCGCAAGGTCGGGATGCGGCGGTACAGCGTGCCGTAGACGACCTGCAGCTCCACCCGGGCCAGCGGCTGGCCCAGGCACTGGTGCACGCCGAACCCAAAGGCCACGTGCCGCCGGGCGTCGCGGTGGATGTCGAGCCGGTCCGGGCAGGCGAAGGCGGTGGCGTCCCGGTTGCCGATGTCGTTGGCCAGGATCACCCCCTCGCCGGCGCGGATGGTGTGGCCGTCGATCTCGATGTCCTCCAGCGCCACGCGGCGCCGCCCGCCGTGCACGATGGTCAGATAGCGCAGGAGTTCCTCGACCGCGCCGGCGATCAGCTTCGGGTCGTCAGTCTCGCGCAGTGCGGCCAGTTGGTCCGGGTGCTGCAGCAGCGCGAGGGTGCCCAGCGCGATCATGTTCGCGGTCGTCTCGTGCCCGGCGACCAGAAGGAGGCGGCCCATCAGTGCCGCTTCCTGCCGAGACAGCTCGCCGGTGGCGACCCGCTGTGCGGCCAGGTAGGACAGCAGATCCTCGCCCGGGTCGGCCAGTTTGTCGGCGATCAGCCGGTCGAGATAGTCGATAAGCCGATGCTGGGCCGCCATCGCCTCGTCGGGTGGCGTGTCGCGGTTGACGAGCAGCCGGCTGTTTTGCTGGAAGAAGTCGTGGTCGGCGTACGGGACGCCGAGCAGCTCGCTGATCACCAGTGAGGGCACCGGCAACGCGAACGCCTGGACCAGGTCTACCGGCGTCGGGCCGGCGAGCATGTCGTCGATGAGATCATCCACGATCTTCTGGATGGCGGGACGTAGCGCCTCGACTCGCTTGATGGAGAACGGTGCTGTCACCATGCGGCGAAGGCGGGCGTGCTCCGGGTCGTCCATGTTGATGAAGGTCCGCATCCCCTTCTTGACCTCCTTTTGACCCGTGGTCGCATGGGGATAATGCGGATGTGCGGCGTCCGCGCTGATCCGCGGGTCGGACAGCAGGACACGTTGGTGGTCATAGCGGCTGATCAGCCAGGGCGCGCTGCCGTCCCATAGCCGGACCCGGGTGATAGGAGCGTCGGCCTGCAACGTGCGCAGGAACGGCGGAGGGTCGAACGGGCAGCCGGTCGCCCGGGGCATCGGGAATTGGGGCGCCTCGGCCGGAGGAGTGTCACTCATACTGGTCACCAAGTCGGCGCTCATGGTTATCCGTCCTTTCGAAAAGTCCATTGCCGCACGAGCAGTGGAGGAGCCGACAGGCATCTCACCGTCGCGATGGCCACTCGGCAAGCGCCGCCGCGACCTCCTCGACGTCCTCTCAGGTGCGTTCCATCCATAAATAGATTTATCGGATGTCTATATAGATAGTCTATGTAAATTTGGTATAGCGTTGTCATGGAGACCGCAAAGGGCGACGGTCCACCCGCGCGACGCGGCGGTTCAGTCGATCCAGCCCAGGGCGCATCCGGGTCGTCAGATCGGTGATGAATGCCGTGGTGTCCAGCAGCTTTACAGCTCGTACGGGATCCGCTCGACGCCGCCGGTGTCGGCGTCGACCACGCCCTCCAGCCACGCCCTCGATCAGCACCGGCAAGAGGTCGACTGTGGTCCCCGAGACACAGAAGGGGCCGACCCGAACCCTCGGATCGGCCCTCTGAGCTGCGTCGGGACGACAGAATGTGAACCTGCGACCCCTCGACCCCCAGCAGGGCTGGGTACGTGGTTTCCGCAGGTTAGGTGGCACATGATGCGCGATGCACCGTTCAGGCGTACTGGGAGTGTTCGGGTTCGCGCATCACGTGTGGTCCCCAGATGGTCCCCAGCGTCGACGCGCGCAGGCGATGGCTCAGCCGTCCAGCCCTGTCCCGACGCCGCCGATTGAGGGGCCGGGGTCGCGCTGTTGGTCGTCGAGTTCGCGAAGGTGCTCCAAGGCCGGGACCGCGGCGCCCAGGGCGGCCGCTTCGTCCAGCGGCAGTCTGTCGATGAGCTGCGCGAACGCCTCGATGTTGGCTCGGCGCCGGGCGTGAAGGTAGTCCGAGCCCGCGGCGGTGATGGCGACCAGCACGACACGCTTGTCAGCCGGGTCCTTGCAGCGCTCGACGAGACCGGCCCGCTCCAGGCTGATGACCAGCGCGGTGACGGACGGTTGAGTGATGCCTCCTATCGCCGCTAGGTCCGTGATGCGGCGGGGACCTGTGCTGTCCAGGGTGGACAGGGTCGACACCGAGGTCATGCTCAGGTCCCGAGGGGCGTGGCGCACCAGCGAAGAGAGCAGCCCGACGACCGCGCCGGCCGAGCGGGTCAAACCGTCGGCGCTCCCCGTCCCGCTCCCGGAGGCGGATCGACTCATGCATAGAAGCATAGCCGCATCTATATGAATCCCCTGTCGGTCACGAAACTACATTGACTGTCTATATAGATTATCAATAGAGTTGCGCTCATGGCAGCAGAACCGCCGACACGGACGCCCCGGTCGCCGGCCACAGACGATCTTGTGGCGGCCGGCGAGGCGCTGGAGCGCGTCTCGCGGTGGATCAGACGTGCCATACCGCACGGCGGCCCGGGCGGAGTCGCACTGTCAGTGCTGGCCGCGGTCGTCTCGACCGGACCGCTGCGGATCTCCCATCTCGCCGATCGGGAGGGGATCAGCCAGCCCGGCATGTCGAGCGTGGTCAATCGCCTGGCGGAGGCCGGCCTGGCCGAGCGGCGGGCCGACCCGGCAGACGGGCGGATCGTACTGGTCGCGGCGACGTCCGCTGGACGGGCGCAGTTGGACGCGCTGCGGTCCTCCCGCGCCCAGGCACTGGTCACGCACCTGAGCAGGCTGCCCGCCGGTCAACAGCGAGCGCTGTGCGCATCGATCGACGCGCTGAACACGCTCATCGCACATCCCATTGCAGAGGGAAGACCTATGACCCAGATCGAGTCTCCGCGGTGCTACCGCGGCAACGCCGACGCAGAAGGAGCCTCATGAGCGGCTCCCACGACACCCGCGTACAAGCCAGGCATTCGGCGGCGGAGGTATCGAGCGCACCGAGCCCGTTCCGCCAGCCGAAGGCCGTCTGGGCGGTGGCGTTCGCCTGCGTGATCTCCTTCATGGGCATCGGGCTGGTCGATCCGATCCTGCCGTCGCTCGCCTCCCGACTGCAGGCGAGCCCCAGCCAGGTGGAGTTGCTATTCACCAGCTATCTCGTGGTCACCGCGCTGGCGATGCTGATCACCGGCTGGGTCTCCAGCCGTCTCGGCGCCAAACGCACGCTGATCGCCGGCCTGGTGCTGATCGTGGTGTTCTCCGCGATCGCCGGCACCAGCGGAAGCATCGGGGAGATCGTCGGCTTCCGAGCCGGCTGGGGCCTGGGCAACGCTCTGTTCATCGCGACCTCTCTGGCGGTGATCGTCGGCTCGGCCAGCGGCGGGTTCAGCGGCGCGATCGTGCTGTACGAGGCGGCTCTCGGCATCGCGTGCGGCCCGCTGCTGGGAGGCCTGCTGGGCAACATCAGTTGGCGCGGACCGTTCTTCGGCGTCGCCGTCCTGATGCTCATCGCCCTGGTGGCCACCGCGATCCTCGTCCCCCCGACCCCGCGACCGGCCCAGCGTTCCTCCGTCAGCGAACCGATCAAGGCGCTGCGGCACCGTAGCCTGGCCACCACCAGCGCCACCGGTCTGCTCTACAACTGGGCCTTCTTCACCATCCTCGGCTACGCCCCGTTCCTGATGCACCTGTCCCCGCTGAAGCTCGGGGGTGTCTTCTGCGGCTGGGGTGTGCTGGTCGCGATATTCGCGGTTTTCGGCGCCCCGGCGCTCAAGGCCCGCTTCGGCACCGCCCGCACCCTGTATGTGACCATGGCGCTGATGGCCGTCGACTCCCTGGTGATCGGTGTGTTCCCCGAGCGCCCGGAAGTCGTCATCGGCGCGACAATCGCCTCGGGCATTTTCATCGGCACCAACAACACCCTGGTCACTACCGCGGTGATGAGCATCGCGCCGGTACCGCGTCCCGTCGCGTCAGCCACCTACGGATTCGTGCGGTTCATCGGCGGCGGATTCGCCCCGTTTGTGGCCGGCAAATTGGTCGAGCACTACAACACGCACGTCCCCTTCATTCTGGGGGCGGTGACGGCCGTCGCGGGCGCCGTGGTGTTGAGCACAGTGCATCGCGCGTTGAGGGAAGCTGACAGGGAGGAAGCTCACGCGGGGACGTCGCACCAGCGGATGGACGCCGAACAGGCGGTCCGCGACACACCCGGACTGCCCGAGGAGGCCATCCTCGCCGAGATGGCGCTGATCGAGGACCGCACCCTCAACGAAGGCACCGCGGACAACGGCGCCCCGAACACATGGGAACTGGCGTCCGTGAGAGCCGGCGACCAGGACGTCCTCAACGGCTTAGCCGCCGCCCAGAACACGGTGTACGCGTCGGCGGAACGGCGGAATGGCAGCGGTGGTGGCGGAATCCGCGGCTTCATCCGTGGCGCCGACGGCACACCGGTAGGCCACGCCACCCTCACCCTGATCGACGTACGAGGCCACCAGCTCGGGCGCGCGGTCACGCACCCCGACGGCAGGTACAGCCTGTGGACGCCCGGCAGTGGCACATACGTCCTGATCGCCTCTGCCGGCGAGCACGACCCTCAGGTCGCGACTCTCGTCGTCGGCGACCAGCCGCTGGACTTCGACCTGGTGCTCACCGGCTCGGGGAAGTTCTCCGGAACCGTGCGCGACGCGGAAGGCAGGCCGGTGGCCCAGGCGATGGTCATCGTGACGGACGTGCGCGGCGAGGTGGTCACCACGGGAATGACCGGCGAGGACGGCGCCTTCGGCTTCGCGGGGGTCGTCGCGGGCACCTACACGCTCGCGGTCAGCGCCGCCGCCCACCGTCCCGCCGCGGTGCCCGTCGAGGTCGGCGACGGCCAGACCAGGCAGGACATCGAACTGCTACCCGGTGCCCACGTCCGCGGCACGGTCCGGGTCAAGGGCGGTGGCGGCCTACTCGCCGACGCCAGGGTCACGTTGCTCGACTCCGCGGGCAACGTGATCGGCACGGCGACGACCGGCGAGGACGGAGAGTACGCCTTCGCCGACCTTACGGGTGGTCAGTACACGCTCATCGCCACCGGGTACCCGCCCATGGCCAGCGCCCTCAACCTGACCGGGCAGGGCGACGACGAGCACGACCTGTGGCTCGGGCACCCGGAATGACGCCGGTGCGGCGCCCGGCCGTGTCCACAGCGAAGGGAGCGGCCCGACGCCGTCACGGCCGGGAACGGGGCCTGGCGGCGTGGGGCGAGGAGAAGACCGGCCGGCCCTCGAAGGGCCGGCGAGGGGGGATGCCGGGCGGCCTGGGAAGAGGCACCCGGCATGGCGGGCGCTGTCGCCTCGGGCTCTCCAGCGTGCGGGGACGGTTCGCCGAGTTCTCCGGCCGGATCGACATCGGCGCGAGCGCCGAGTCGTCCAGCGTCGTGGCCGAGATCGACGCCGCGTCGATCGACACGGGCAACAGCACGCGCGACGACCACCTGCGCTCGGCGGACTTCCTCGATGCCGGGCCGCATCCCACGATCTCCTACCGGAGCACCGGACTGTCCCCCGCGGGTCCGGATCGGTGGACGCTGCACGGTGTCCTGAAGATGAGCGGCGTCACGCGGCCGATCGACCTCGATCTGCCCTACCTCGGCACCAGCCCCGACCCGTGGGGTGGCCTGCGAGCCGCGTTCCGCGCCGTCACCGAGTTGCGCCGCGAGGATTTCGCGATGACCTACAACCAAGTGGTGCAGGCGGGGATCTCGCTGATCGGGGCCACTCTGAAGGTCGAGCTGGACATCCAGGCGGTCCAGGGGGAACTCTCACCGCAAGCCTGATCGTGATCGCTGGCCCGAGATAAAACCGGCACGCCGGGTGCCGATCTTTCTCAACACTTTTGAAAGGGGAGGAGGCATCGCGATGACCGAGACACAGGCAGTGGTCCCCATCGAGGGGCGTGAAGCGTACTGTGCGGTCGAGCACCAGCTTGGCGTCCTGTTCCGGCGATCTCGCGCGTTGTCCGCCGAGTTGAGGCGCGAGATGTACCCCGAGCTGGACCCCGGCGCGTACGGGTTGATCGTCCTCATCAGCGAGGCCGCTCCGGCGCGTCCCAGCTACCTGGCCGCCTACTACGGCATCGGCAAGGCCACCATCAGCCGACAGCTGAAGGTGCTCGAGGAGCTCGGGCTGATCGGGCGCGCCCCCGATCCCGTCGACGGCCGTGCCCACCTCCTCGAACTGACAGACGAGGGGCAACAGAGGCTCGACCGTGCGCGACGGGCCCGCCAGGAGCGTGCCCGCGCGCTGCTCGACACCTGGCCCGAGGACGAGGTCCGGTTGCTGGCCGAGATGTTGTCCCGTTTCAATGCCCTCACCGAAACCTTCTCAGGCCCATCGCTCAGGAATACCAACGTCCGTTCACGGCCTGACTCAACAGAGGCGTGCCTACGGCACGCACCACAGCGGCCCCGATGACGACTGGAAAGACTGCCCCGGGATCTCTCTGCATGTCGCGACACCGGAGGCACGACGGGTTGAGCTGTCGTGGTGCGACGACGCTCCTGGCGACGGGGCCACCCGTCACCAGGAACCCGGAATCGTACGTCGCGACCATATCAAGATCGAATAGCTCGGAGGAGTATCTTGAGCATCAGCGCCGCTCGGTCTCACTGAAATCAGAGAAAACCTAAGTAATTCTTTTACTTAAGGCCCTCAAGTTTGGTGCTAGCGTGACAGGTCGACTTCGCTGGCCCGAACTAGGCGTGAGCGAGAACGCCTCGTTCCTGGCACTGAAACCGTGCGGGCGAAGCGCGCCTTGCGATATCGCAGTTCTCCCCCCAGATGGCTAATGGCCCATCGTGACCGAGACTGGTCCGCGCATGCGATGACCAAGTTCAGTAAAACGTCAGGGGGAAAGCAAATGCTGCGCTGGGCGCGCCCACGCTCTCTCCGGATGCGGGCTTTTCGAAATAGCGTCATGGCGTCCTTGATCTTCTTCGTGATGA
Organism: Planotetraspora mira; assembly: GCF_016863275.1. Classification (GTDB taxonomy): domain Bacteria; phylum Actinomycetota; class Actinomycetes; order Streptosporangiales; family Streptosporangiaceae; genus Planotetraspora; species Planotetraspora mira. The sequence continues at coordinate 20,898 of NZ_BOOO01000056.1, read as the reverse complement.
TCGGAATCAGCCTCGACCTCGGTATCCGGAAGACGGTCCAGGATCGCCTTTTCCGGCAGGACCAACGGACCGCGACCAACTGGATGGCGAGCATGCGACCGGGCGACGTTCCGCGTCCCACGGCCATGTCAAAGGTCGATCTCCTCCAGCTCGTCGACTCTCGCAACCGGGTCGTTCTGGCCAGCCCGGCGGCGGCCGGTCGGCCCGCACTGACCTCTCCCCTGCCGCCACCCGAGGACCGCCTCGAATACCGCACCGTATGCGAGCCGGACGGGACCTGCCTCATGCTCACGGCGATGCGGAGCCTCCCCTACCAGGCGAATCTGATCTGGGGCGGGGAGCCCCACGCGGTGTACTCGGGGCGTGCCGAGCCGGCCATCCTGGCGACGCGCCGGCTGGAGCTGTTCACGGCGGTCGGGGTCCTGCTGGCCACCGCGCTGCTGGCGTGGGGGCGCTGGTGTCAGATGGGTCGCGCGCTGCGGCCGGTCGAGGAGATTCGCGCGACGATGTCCGAGATCACTGCGAGCGATTTGAGCCTGCGGGTTCCCCAGCCGCCGGGACATGACGTGTTCGCGGAGTTGGCGAGGACGGCCAATCAGACTCTCGATCGGCTGGAGAGCGCCGTGGGGCAGTTGCGCCTGTTCGCGTCGGTGGCTTCGCACGAGCTCAAGACCCCGCTCACGGGCCTGCGCGCGGCTCTGGAGGAGGCCCTGCTCTACCGCGATGAGGTCGACGCCCACAAGACGATCGAGGTCGCGCTGGAGACCACCGACCGGTGCAAGGAGATCATCGACGACCTGCTGGCACTCACCCGCGTGCGGGCAGCGGATCCGGTCCAGCCGGAGCCTGTCGACCTGGGCCTGTTGGTGGAGCAGGAGACCGGGCAGACGCGGGGAGTCCCTGTTCACGCCAAGACGGTGAAGGGCCTGACGGTCCTGGGCCACCGCATCCAGCTCGTCAGGGTGCTGACAAACCTCCTGGCCAACGCCCAGCGGCACGCGCACAGCGCGGTCTGGGTGACGGCCGAACGAGACGGCGACCAAGCCGTGGTGGCCGTACAGGACGACGGCGACGGCATCCCTCCGGAGGACCGCGAGCGAATCTTCGAGCCGTTCGTCCGCCTTCGGGACGCCCAGCGCCGCGACCCCAAGGGCACGGGACTGGGCCTGGCCATCTCCCGTTCCGTCCTGGAGGCCCACGACGGAACCCTTCAGGTCGAGGATTCATCCCATGGTGCCCGGTTCGTCGTGCGCCTCCCACTCGCCGACGGCTTAACTCCTGACAACCCTCGCGGTGACGGTCCCCGGAACCAGGCCCGCCCGGACTAAGCCTCCCGGCATGGCGTCCCCAAGCTGTTAGCCTCCCCAGCAAGCGGGCTGCCGGCGGCGCTCGCCGGGGCAGGTCGACTCGGGGGAAGGCCGGCGGCGAGCCGGTCAAAGGCTTCGCCGACCAGCGCTTGCAGGCCTGCGGTCCCGGTTTCCGGTGCCCAGACGCTAAACACCGCGCGGAACGCTGACGCCGCGGCGCCCGCGAGGAGCTGCGGGTAGAGACTGCCGCCCGTCTCCCCGGCGCGTTTGGCGAGGGCATCGGCAAGCCTGGTCTCGTTGCGGATCATCCCCTGGACGATCGTTGTGCGCAGTTCGGGGTATGCCGTGAGCACCCTGTCACAGGCCTGCCAGCCGGTGCTGGCGGTGAGGCTGGGGAGAGTCTGCTCGATCGCCTGGCGCACCGCGGTTAGCGGCGGCTCGGCGGCCGGCCGCGCGGCCAGTCCCGTGATGACTTCTTCGATGAGGTGCTTGTCCCAGGGCAGGAGCGCTTCCTCCTTCGCATCGAAGTAGTTGAAGAAGGTCCGTGCGGAGACCCCGGCCGCCTCGCAGATGTCGCTCACCGTGACGGCGGCGGGGCCTCGCTCGAGGAACAGGCGCACGGCAGCTGCGCGGAGGGCCGCGCGGGTCTCGGCCTTCTTGCGTTCCCGGAGCCCCGGAGCTGCTGCCTGCATGGAGACCAGGTCCTTTCCACAGTGTGCGAGTGTCAGCGTATCCGGCCGGCATCATACTGCAGTGATGAAATTTTGCAGTACTGCAAGCTTTCTTGTAGCGTCGCGGCGTGACACAGGGGCAGATAGACAGAAAACGCGTCGGCGAAGCCGCGCGCACGCTCGCGATGGGCCTATGGCTCCCGGCGCTCTTTCTGGCCGGGTTGCTCTTCTCTTACCTGCCGGCCTTCCATCATCCGGTGCCGCATCACATCAGCATTGCAGTGGCCGCTTCGCCGGCTGACACGGCGCGGCTCCAGCACGAGCTCGACGTGGCGGCGCCGGGTGGCTTCACCCTCCGGCCGACGGCCGACGCCGCCGGGGCCCGTGCTGCCGTCCTAAACCACAGCGCGGTCGCGGCGTACGTGCCAGTCGGGGACCATCCGCTGCTGTACGGGGCCAAGGCGGACGGCGCCGCCCTGGAGACGGTTGTCCGCCAGACCTTCGACACCGTTGCGGGACGGGCCGGCGACACGCTCGCCTTCCGCGAACTGGTCCCCACCGTGCCGGGCGATGCCTCCGGCTCCAGCCTGCTGTACGTCGTCCTGGCCTGCGTTGTCGCCGCCTACTTCATGGTGATCACCATGCAGCGCGCGGTGGGCTTCGGCCGGTGGGCACACGTAGCCACCAGCATCGGCTGGGGGGTGGTGACCGCCGCTATCTCTTACCTCGCGGCTGCCTATGTGGTGCAGGTGATCCCGCCGAATCCGCTGGCCCTGCTGTACCTGTTCCTGCTGACCCAGGCCGTGTCGCTAACCGCCTATGGCCTGGTGCCCTTCTTCGGCTGGTTCTTCCCCGGGGTCGCGATCACGTTGTTCGTCCTGCTCAGCGTGCCCAGCAGCGGCGGCGCTGTCCCCGTCCAACTCGTGCCAGGCTTCTTCGGCTCCCTGCACCCGATCCTGCCCATGGGGAACGCCGCCGATGCCATGCGCAGCATCTGCTACTTCGGCAGTAACCAACTGTTGCGGCCCACAGTGGTGCTCTGCGCCTGGATCGCTGCCGGCGTCACGCTCATCCTGCTCGGCTACCTCAAGCAGCAACGGCGCCTGGCGCATGAGGCAGCAGACCAGACCATGACCGAGTATGTCCCCGGGCCCCCTGCGGAAGATCCCACGGTGCTGCTGCCCGAGCCCGTCGCCCTTGCCCCACACCACCACCATTTCGGCGACGAAGAGCCGATACTGACCGGGCGGGTCACCGATCCGTCCGGTCAGCCGCTGCCAGGCGCCACGATCACCGTGATCGGCCCGCACGGCCGCCAGCTTGTCCGCACCCGCACCGACCGGAACGGAGAATACGCGGCCACTGGCTTCAGCGAGGTTGTCGCCGTGGTTATTGCCATCATGCCGGGCCGCCCAGCCGCGGTCGTGCAGCTTCGCCTCGATCCAGCGGCACCCGTAAACCAAGACATCGTCCTTGGCGCCCAGCTTCCTGAGACCCGCGAACCAGACGGTTCGGGACCTCGAGGACGGGTGACCCCTGCAGGCTAACCGGCCCGGCACCGGTCCCGGTCATCAACCCAGGACTGCGGGAGGCTGCCGCTGCACGCTGGCCGACAGCGTCCACCCGTTCTTGCGCTCCAGTCCCGCAACCAGGCAGCAGATGTACTCCCGGACCCGCGCCCACGGCTCCGCACGAGCGAACCGGAGGCCGAAGGCCAGGCCGTGCGCGAGCAGCATGGCAAGCTCGGTGGACTTCCCTAACGTCGGCTTGCACCTGGTGCGGCGACACTGGGTTCGAACCAGTGACCTCTTCGGTGTGAAGCAACTGGGGCGCAGTCACGCGGGGACAGAGTGTCCGGCCACGTACGCAAACATCCGTCTCAGCCTGAGGAGCCGTACGCCCGCAGGAACGCGCGTACCCCGGCGGAGGTCAGCCGGTCGGCCTCCTCCGGCGGGAGCGGGCTCACCCCCCAGTAGGACCGTTGCGTGATCTCGGTGCAGATCAACGCCATAAAATGGACGGCGGCTTGGGCCGGGCTGTCGTGGACGTCGATCAGGCCACGATCGCCCAACGCGGCCATGGCAGACGCCACCTCGCGGCCCACCACGCGCGGTCCGGCCTCCTGCCAGGCATCCAAGACCTCGGCCGGGATGTGCCCGGCTTCCGCGTAAATGTGCCGCACCAGCGAGAAGTGGTTACGGAAGTCCGTCATCAGGCCGACCCAGGCGCGGGCCAGAGCGAGCAGATCACGTTCAAGGTCATCGGGATGCGGCGGACGCTCCGGATCCAGGTACCTCCGCAGCTGCGCGAGCTGCTCGTCCCTGACCCGCTCTGAGCTCCACTGCATGATGGAGCGGAACAACTCCTCCTTCCCACCCGGGAAGTGGTTGTAGATGGTGCGAGTCGAGGCGCCGGCCTCGGCGGCGATCGTGTCGATGCTGGCCCGGGAGTAGCCGTCCCGTCCGAAGACCTCGCACGCGGCCTGCACGATCGCTGTCGCCTTGTCCACCCGGCCCCGCCGCGGCGGGGCCGTCCTTGTCTTGCCCTCTGAGCCCGTGCCGGTCATCGCTTCATCTCTCCGCATGTCGATCAAGGCCAAATTACAACGAGCGTTGTATATTTTGCAATACACGTTGTATGCTACCTGACGTGCTGCGATTCGTGGCAATGAAACGACAGAACCAGGGGGACCGCGATGTCTGACTTCGCACCTTCGAACGACCCCGCGCTCCGGGTCGCCGTCATCATCGGAAGTGCTCGTGGCGGCGGCGCCGGCCTGTCGGTCGCCGAGTGGTTCACCGGCCATGTGGACCACCGCACCGACATCGATCTGGACGTTGTCGATGTCGCCGGCCTGGATCTTCCCGTGTCCATGCCCGGGTGGGACGGCCTTCCCGCCCCCGCGCCGAGGACTCAGGCCGTTCTCGCCGACGTCAGCCCACGGCTGGCCGCCGCCGAGGCGTTCGTCATCGTCACGCCCGAGTACAACCACAGCTTTCCGGCCTCGTTGAAGAACCTCATCGACTGGCACTACACCCACTGGCAGGCCAAGCCGATCGGCTTCGTCTCCTACGGCGGATTGAGCGGCGGGCTTCGCGCCGTCGAGCAGCTTCGTCAGGTCTTCGCCGAACTGCACGCCATGACTGTGCGCGACACCGTCAGCCTGCACGGGCCCTGGTCCGGGCTGGGCAAGGACGGCAGACCGCTCGACCCGGCGATCCCCGAGGGCGCCGCCAAGAACATGGTCGACCAGCTGTTGTGGTGGGGCCGCGCGCTGCGCACCGCTCGCGCCGAGCACCCGTACGGTAAGTGACGGGGGGATCAGCACCGTCACCGGACCGGCACGAACCGCCGGATCCGCCGCCACTCTCGCCCGTACCCTCCTGGTCGTCGTCATCGGCTCGATCATGGCCGTCCTCGACGTGACCACCGTCAACGGCGCTCTCCATCCGCTGCCGACGGTGTTCGACGCGCCACTCGCCACCGTGCAGTAGGTCGCCACCGGCTACACGCCCGCTCTTCGCGCCGTGATCCCGCCGGCTGCCTGGGCCATGAGCCGCTTCGGCGCCAAGCGCGCCTACCTCACCCCGTTGGCCCTGTTCACCGGCGGCTCCGCCGCCAGCCACCCGGGCCGGAGTCCGGTTTAGACCATCCCGCCACGCGACAACCCCACCACCAAAGGAATGATCTTATGATTGACGTACCTCTCTCTGTCCTCGATGTCGCTCCGGTCGACGCCACCGGATCCTCCGCCGAGGCCCTCCGGCACACCACAGCGCTCGCGGTCCGCGCCGAGGAGCTGGGTTACCGGCGGTTCTGGGTAGCCGAGCACCACAACACGCCGTGGGTCGCCAGTTCGTCCCCGGCTGTGCTGATCGCGCATTTGGCGGCGTCAACCTCGACGATCCGGGTTGGCTCGGGTGGCGTGCAGCTGCCCAACCATGCCCCGCTGGCGGTGGCCGAGCAGTTCGGCACCCTGGAGGCGCTGCACCCGGGCCGGGTCGACCTGGGCATCGGCCGGACGTCCGGCACCGACCAGGTCACCGCGCTGGCCCTGCGCCGGACGATGGAGGGCATGTCCGCCGAGGCGTTCCCGCAGGAGCTTGACGATCTCATCGGGTACTTCACCAGGCGCGACCCCCGGATGCGGATCACCGCGATCCCTGCGCTGGGCAACATGCCGAAGATCTGGCTGCTCGGATCGGGCGGGTTCAGCGCGCAGCTGGCCGGCATGCTGGGCCTGCCGTTCAGCTTCGCGCACCACTTCAGCTCCGCCAACACACTGCCGGCACTGGACCTGTACCGGCAGCACTTCCGCCCGTCGGAGTACCTCGACAAGCCGTACGCGATGGTCTCGGTCAACGCGATCTGCGCGGATACCGACGAGCGCGCGGAGTACCTGGCCGGCCCGGCCATGCTGTCCTTCCTGCGCATGAATACCGGCCGGGCGCAGCTGCTGGCCAGCCCCGAGGAGGCGGCCCGGTACCCGTACACGCAGCAGGAGCTGGAGCTGGCGCGGTCGCGGTTCGTGGGGCAGGCGCTCGGCTCCCCGGAGACCGTGGCCCGCCAGCTCGCCGAGCTGCGCGAGCGCACGGGTGCGGACGAGCTGATGCTGACCACCCAGGTCTACGACATCGAGGACCGGATCCGCTCGTTCGAGCTGATCGCCAAGCAGGCGGCCACCCCCTGACCCAACGGCCGGCCCCCAACGAGATCAGGGCCACGCGGCTGACCCTTGCCGATGTGTTCTGCCGTCGACAGCTACGACCGTACCGGGCAGCGTTCTTCCGCGCATGCGGTCTGAGGGACCTGTCGAGCGGTAACCGGGTGATCATGGGCGCCCCCTTAGCGGAGGTCCAAGCCGCTCTCAATGGTGATGTCCCGTCGGTCGGATAGCTTGTGGTCCCTCTTGCGCTCCGTCCGAGGGACGCGACCGCTTCGGCAACGTGCGGGCATCTCCTCGTCGGGCAGGCGTAGCCATGGCGGGCCGGACGCCTGGGGTCAAGCCGTCGTTCGCGCGTACATGCCTCCCGGCGACATTCCGTCCTTGCTGGTTGTCCTGCCCGCACTCGACGGCTTGACCTTGGGCGGCTGGTCTGGCATCCCTTTGTGGTGGCCGGCGAGGAGATGACACCGCCCTTCTACCCCGCGCCCTTTCCGGCTCATCTCCGAGGAGGGCCGGGGGTCGCAGGGGGCGGAGCCCCTTGCGGTTCTCACCTTCTGGGCTCCGGGGAGAGTCGAACCGCGTTGCCCGAGTGGTCGTGCTGGCAGCGACGATCGTCAATCGTTTGGTGGTCCGCCTCGATGGCTAGGAGCGCGCGGGCGGCGTCGGCCGGGACCGGCCGGAGAGCCGCAGCCCGGCCGGCTTGCCGACCAGCGCGCGACGCGGGCCGCCGTAGGCGGGCCGCTTTAATAGACGTGAAGATAAGTTGCTTTCGATCACGGATTGGCTCTGTCGGACCTCGGTTGATGCTTAACGCTTCGGCCCCGCCTGATGCTTTACATGATCACGGCGAGGCTGCCGACACTTCCTCTTCTGCCGAGAAGCGGATGTCCATCAGCGGCTCAAGACCCATGTTCACGATGCTGTCGCCATCGATACGAGGATTTCGGTCCCAGGCCTGTCCACAGCGTGCGACGCAGTGAGTTCATCGGGACTGACGCGCAACAGACGCATGGCGGATGTCCAGTCGCAGTGATGCCGTGAAGATGCTGAGGCTGTGAGTATCGCCCGGCTGATCATTGGACGGACCCGCCTCCGGTCATTGACGAGATCGTTGTCATCGGTGGCGCTGGAACCACCTCAACAACCTAAATATCGCTCCCCGGGGCCTCATGAGGCGGGTTATGTTCGGGCCATGGATCTGCTCAGCCTGGCTGGTGTCGTTGCCGGGGTGCTGGCTCTTGGGGTTGGCTCGTTGCAGTTGCGGGTCGCGATTCTGGAACGCCGCGATGCTCGCGACCGCCGTCGGCACCGGGCACCCGGGGACGCTGGGCTGGGGGTGACCGGCGCGCTTCCTGTCTCTGCTCCTCTGGGGCGTCTTCCGTCCGGGGTGCTGGGCAGAGCTGGTCTGCTGGAGGAGTTGGCGGGAGCTCTGGGCCGCACCAGGAAGAAGGATTCAGCAGGCGTGTGGGTGCTGGCCGGGATGGGTGGTGTCGGCAAGTCGACGGCTGCGTTGTGGCTGGCCGCGCGGGCGCAGCGACGGGGATGGGCGGTCTGGTGGGTGAACGCGGCCGACCCGGTGTCGTTGCGGGGCGGAGTCCTGGAGATCCTTCGCCAGTTGGACGCGCCCGCCCCGGTGATGCGTCAGGTGCGGGACGGCTCGGTGATCGCCGCGGACACCTTCTGGAGGTTTGTCTCCGGTACGGCGGGGCGAGCGCTTCTGATCTTTGACAATGCCGATGTGCCTGGAGTCCTGGCCGTGGACGGCGTGTCTGATCCCGGGGACGGAACGGGCTGGGCCCGATCTGGCGGCCGGGTGATGACCGTGGTGACGACCCGCACCGATGATCAGCGGATCTGGGGTACGGGCACGCATGTCAGGTCATTGAAGGTGCTTGACGACGTGGCCGGAGCGGAGGTGCTGGGCCGGTTGGCTCCGCAGGTTCCGGACCCCAGCGGGGAGGAGGCGCTGGCGCTGGCGCGTCGTTTGGGCTCGCTCCCGCTCGCCCTGCACCTGGCAGGCACCTACCTCGCGTCGCCTTTCACCCGCTGGCACAGCTTCGAGGAGTATCGGAAGGCCCTGGACAGCTGCATGGCACCTCTGGTGATCGCCGAACTCGACGCGGTCGGGTCGCAGACCCGGGCGGTCATCTCCCGGACCTGGGAGGTGTCTCTCGATGACCTAACCAGCCAAGGTGTGGTCCGTGCTCGTGGTGTCCAGTACCTGCTGTCGTGTTTCGCCGCGGCCACGCCCATCCCCCGAGAGATGGTGCGGTTCGCGGAGGACGGCGACAGGGCGGGATTCTTGGCGGCGCTGCGCGGCTTATCGCTGGTCGGACTGATCGAGGTCGTCGGCGCGGCCACGGACGGATACCCCGACATCATGATCCATCCGGTAGTTGTGGACACCTGCCGGGCTCAAGTGCTGGCAACCCACGAATCTGAAGGGGCCGCCACCATGAGGGCCGCCGTGGGGCTCCTGCGGAACGTCACCGCTCCTCTCGACGCGGAGCGTCCTGCGGACTGGCCTGCCTGGGAGCGGCTAATCCCCCACATCATGGCCATGATCACGTGGCTTCCCCCGGTCCTGGTGATCGACGACTTGGTCTTACTCTTGGAAGTAGGCGGGGCAGCCTTCCGATCTTTGCGGGGGATCGGCTGGCAGGCGACCACCGAAGGCGCAGCACTCGCCCAGGCCAACGCGACCGCGGCGGAACGACTCGACGACCTCCACCCAGCAGCCCTCGGGGCCCGTCACGACCTGGGAGTTTCGCTGGCCGACCGCGGTGCGCCCGGCGAAGCCGAGGACGTCTTCCGTGCGGTGCTGGCCGGTCGGCGCCAGGTTCAGGGTGACGACCACGTCGACACGCTCCGCACCCGCGACCAACTGATCCACGCGATCATGGTTCAGGGCCGGCACGACGAGGCCGAGCGGATGTACGTGGACCTGCTCTCCGACATGACCCGAGTCCTAGGCGCCGAGCACCGCGACACCCTCATCACCCGAGTAGACCTCGCATGGTCGATCGGCCAACAGGGCCGGTATGCGGAAGCCGCCCAGATCTGCTCCGAGACGCTTCAACTCGACCGCGTGGTGATGGGACCCGAAGACCCGAAGACCTTCGATGCCTGGGCGGATCTGGCCCGCTGGACCAACAAGCAAGGCAACCACATTCAGGCCGAGGCCATGTGCAAAGACACCCTGGATGTGGTCCTCAGGGTGGTAGGCGCCGGGCACCCGCTCGCGGTCTCCACTCAGGCGACCCTGGCCAGGAGCATCTTCGATCAAGGCCGGTACGGCGAGGCCGAACACCTTCTGCGCGCGACTCTCGCCGACATGGGGCACCCCGGCGAGGGCGGCTACTTCGCGATCATCGCCCGTGAGTACCTCGCTGACGCGGTCGCCGTCCAAGGACGCAGAGGCGAGGCCGACCAGATCCTCCGCGATGTACTCGATCTCAAGCGACAATGGCTTGGACCTCAGCATCCGGAGACGAAGAAAACGATTCAGATGCTGGGGCAGACGCCAGAAGCGCCGGGGTGAGCTATTGGCGAGGTCGTGACGATCTTCCGCAGCCTCCCTAACGCTGTGGCCGCCCTCGTGCCACGCGGAAGAGGGTGCATGGTCAAGAAGACGGGGCGGCCCGCCTATCTCCAGATCGCCGACGATCTGCGCGAGCAGGTGATTGCCACCGGGCCCACGGCAAGGGGGTGTGGACTGCATACGCAGGTGATACTGCTCCGCAGGCGTCCAAGGCCCTGCTGGAGGCCGCCGGGCGGCTGGTCCGAGCTCATCGAGCGGTTGGTGGCGGAGGGGCAGCGTCAGGGCGAGGTACGCGAGGGGCCCCTCGATCGCATCGGCGTCCCGGTCTTCGCCACGCTTCACGGTTACGCCACTGAGACGCTGGTGCCGGCCACGACCGGGACGGACGCGACCCAAACGATCACCTTCACTACCAACGGCGGCTGGCACACGCTGTACGCGCGAGCTCTTGAGGAAGTACGTCGCCGAGTCACACTGGATGATCCGATCGGGGTGCCGACATCGTTGAGCAGTTTGTACTTGCCCTCGACACGTACGCATTCACGCCCAGCGCATTCCGGCGTTGCGTGATCGCGGTGTGTGATCGTCTTCGGGTGTGAGTCGTCGCGGGCCGTAGCTGGAATCAGGCCGGTGTTGGGTCGGATGGCATCCAGGCGCAGCCGAGGACCCTCACTGCCAACCCGAAAGCCGGAAAGGTCAAACGTTAGGCAATTTGTCCGAACTCTCAATGTGGGGCAAACGCAACTTTTGCCTGAACTTGATATGCGGCTTCCTGCTCTGTCCGCTATGAGGAACCCTCTTGGTCAGTTCCTTCGCGCCAGACGCCATCTCACCACCCCCGACCGGGTGGGGCTCACGCGCGTCGGCGACCACCGCAGGACACCGGGATTACGTCGCGAGGAGGTGGCCATGCTGGCCGGGGTCAGCATCGACTACTACACCCGACTGGAGCAGGGCCGGCAACGCCACCCATCGGATCAGGTCCTCAGCGCCCTGGCGCGCGTCCTCCAACTCGACTCTGAGGCCACCGAGCACCTTCACCATCTCGCACACCCGCTGACTCGCAAGCGCAGGTCGATCCGCGGGGTCGAGCAGGTCGACTCGACTACTCTGCGCCTCATGGACAGCTGGGATCACGCTCCGGCGCGTGTGGTGAACCACCGATTGGACGTGCTGGCCCAGAATCCGCTGAACGTGGCTCTCTACGAGGGGTTGGGCTACAGCGACAACCTGATACGGCTGACCTTCCTCGACCCTGCGGCACGCGAGTTCTATCCGGACTGGGAGCAGGAGGCCCGCGATAAGGTAGCCCACTTGCACGCCGCATTGGCGGCATATCGCGACGATCCGGCCCTGCCCGAGCTTGTCGAGGAGCTATCGCTTGCGAGCGAGGACTTTCGCCAGAAGTGGGCTCGCTACGACGTAGGGTGCTGGGCCTGTGGTCATAGAACCAGACGGTTCCATCACCGGGCGGTCGGTGCGATGACCCTTCGCTTTCAGGCTTTCGCCGTCAACCACGTTGCCGGCCAACAACTCATCGTGAGCCAGGCCGAGCCCGGTAGCCCCTCCGAGAACGCCGTGGTCAAGCTGGCCGCTCTCAACGTCAGTCACAGGTGATTCGAGCGGACGGGCGGACCTGAGTGCCGACGCTGTGGATCCTCTCGCCGTCGAGCAGACGATCGCCGCGAGACTGCGCGTGGGCGAGACCGACGACGACCAGGGTCCCGCCGGGCGCCAGGTGCTCGCGCAACCGGGCGAGGGCATCGCTGAACGCATGTGGTGGATTGCGGCAACGCAGGTGATGACGTCGTGCGAGCCGGGCGGTATCACACGCAGCGCGCCTGCGGCGGTGAAGGTCACCGGAACGGCCGACGGTGTGAGCTCCCGTGCCCGGGTGACGATCGCGGGGTCCACGTCCACACCGTGGACCAGTCTGGCCCGCGAGGCCAGGAGCCTGGCCAGGTCACCGCTGCCGCATCCGACGTTCAGCGCGTTGCCGAAGCTCCTGGGGAGCTGCCGCAGGATCCACGGGTGGTAATGGGCGTGGTGGTCCCACGGGTGGGCGGCGTTGAAGCGGTCGATGGCCTGAAGGATGCTGGGCGGGGGTGTCGTCACACGTGAAGTCCATGAGATCTTCGGTCGTCTGCGATACCGCCGTCAGGAAGCGTCGGAGGGGCACATGCAGGCCACACGACATCGTGATCAGCTGCGAAATGTTGAGAACCACCAAGACAGCGGTTGCAGGCCATCGCGGCGGTTCAAGGTTTTGTCGCAGGTAGCGGCGAGGCTTGATTAGTCCAGGGTCGGCTGAGGATCTGGCAGTCATCTCCGCGCCTTCCCAGTGCCGTTCCGGTTCCGTCCGAGGCCGTAAAACGTCGGAAGCCCGTGGAAGACGTTGCACGCGCCGCCGTCAGGGCGCACGCCGCCGCCTCCCTCTGGCGCTCCCGGCGGACAGCGCGCAAACAACGCCGGACGGCTGGCGCGGACGAGAGGAAGGGCCGCCAGGCGACAGTACAAGTCCGCTCACAAGGGCGTCAGGCTGAGCTGGAAGTGCCCGCCAGGTGCCAACCGCGCATGGTGGTGCCTCCGGCGGGGGTGCTCCGACTCCGGGATGGTGTTCGTGGCTGGGGTGGTGGCCATCCCACCCGCCATCGACCCAGGCGAGCCCAGCAGCCCGTCTCCGCCGCCGCAAGCCCGGCTGTGTCCGTTGGCGTCCCAGCACCGTGGAAGGGGCACAGGCGAAGGGACACGTCAAGCCGGGCGCCCCTCTGTCGCCGACCCGCGGCCCGGCCCGCTGTCGCTTCGCGGTGGGTCGATGGCAGACAGTGATGATGTAGGTGAGCGTCTCCCGGTGGAGTTTGACCCAATGGCAGATTGACCCCGCGTGCGCCGAACCTTCCGGTAGCTCTCCCCATCGATGCGTTGGACCTGAGCGGCCGTACTGCTAGTTCGGCGAGGGTGCGGAGGATCTGGTGTTGGCGAACTCCCTGACACGCTCTACCCGACACGCGCGTGATCGATGAACGCGGTCAACGCGTCCACAGTTGCGTCGGGCTGCTCGTCGGGAATGAAGTGCCCGGCTTCCGGGATGACGACGCCGGTCACGTTCTCTGCCCAGGGGCTGATGGAGGCGGCCATGTCGGGGATCGAGCCGTGGGAGCTGGAGATTCCCAGGACCGGGATGGTCAAGTGCCCTCGTCCGGGGGCGAGAGCGTCCTGGTTTTTGCGCCCTGATTCCGCGGCGTCGCGGAAGTAGGCGAGAGCCGCTCGGAGCCCTCCCTCGGCTGCGATGGAGGCGGCGTAGTGGTCGATATCGGCGCTGTCGAACGTGTTCGGGGACAGTGTCTTGACCCTGAAGAACCAGTCCACGTAGTCACGCTCGCGGCCGGTGATCAGCGTCTCGGGCAGTTCGGGCACCAGGTGGAATGCCAAGTGCCAGGTCTTCCAGGCCCGTTCGGGATCCGTTGGGATGGCGTCCGGGAGGGTGATTCCGGGAATGCCGGCGTCGAGCAGGGCGAGGCCGTGCAGGCGGTCTTGGTACCTCAGGGCGAGCGAGAAGGCGACGCAGGCCCCGATGTCGTGGGCGAAGAGCCAGTACTTCGGCACGTTGAGCGCGGTCAGCGCGGCCTGGACGCGCGAAGCGAGGGTGTGAGTGTCGTAGCCCCCTTGGGGACGATCGGAGTGGCCCTGTCCCGGCAGGTCGATCGCGATCACGTGGAAGCGCTCGGCAAGGCGCGGCATCGCCTTGTGCCAAGCCCACCAGGTCTGCGGGAATCCGGCGAGCAGCACGACGGTGGGGTCGCTCGAGAGACCGCCTTCCACGGCGTGAAGCTGGATTCCTTCCGCGTCGACCCAGCGGTGGGTGAAGCCCGTGAGGTCGCGCAGCGGCAGCCCGGGGACGTGGTTCTGGTCGGGAGTGGGGTTCATCTCGGCGAACTCCTTCTTCTCTTCGGCCGTGTAGGCGCCGACCGAGTGGTGGATCTTCCGGAGCGGCATTTCTGCCATCCTGTCCCCGTAGCCGCGGCGGCCGTTGGGCCGGCGTCCACGGTCGGCATGGAAGTTTCGCCCGGTACAACCGCGCCTCCGTTGCCGCCGATGTCGCCTGCGTCGCACCTGTCTCAGATGGAGGCCATCTGACGATCAGATGGTCGCGACATGAGCGCACCGGCAGCCGCGCCACTTCCGAGTCGACAGGGCTGCGTTGGCTAACAGGCGCTGGTTAGCTGCCAGCGGGGTGGATTTGCAGCAGCTGATCGGCGAACCGCCGTACTGCCGGACTGGTCTCGCCCACCGAGGGCAGGATCAGATAGATGTGCCTTTCCAGACGCGCGCCCTCAACCGCGATGAGCCGCAGAACGCTGTCTGGTGCGGTCAGCACCGGGTACTGAAGGCCGACTGGAGCGAAGCCGATACCGACGCCTGCGCTGACCAGCTCGAGGAATAGTTCCCAGTCGCCGACCTCACAGACGACGCGGCGCGGTATTCCTTCGCCGGCGAACGCGGCGTCACTCAACAGGCGAGCCGTCCACCCCGGGGGTACCTCGACGAACCGCTCGTTGGCGAGTTGTCTCATGTTGACCTCAGCCCGCTCCGCCAGGTGGTGATCAGCACGGCAGACGAGGTGCAGCGGCTCTCGCGCCAGGCGAATCATCCGGACGCCCGGGACCTGGCTGACCGCGGGTCCGATCACGCAATCCAGTTCTCCCTTCTCGACCATCGAGATCATCGTCAACGCGGGCGCGTACTGCAGGCGCAGGTCGATGCCGGGATGATCGCGAGTGAACTCGCCGAGATAGGAAGCGAACGGCACCAGATGCTGGGAGTGCGAGACGCCGAGGCGCAGTGTGCCGATGAGCACGTCACGGGTGTGGTGTACGGCCTGTTCCGCCTGCGCAGCGCTGGTCAAGGTCCGGCGAGCCGGGCCCACCAAAGCCTCGCCGGCCGCGGTGAGTCGGACGGGCCTGGTTCCGCGGACGTAGAGGGGCGTACCGAGTTCGCGTTCGAGGGCCTGGAGCGAGTTCGACAGGCCTGACTGGACGATGAGCTCGCGCTTGGCGGCGCGGGTGATGCTGCGTTCCTCGACCAACGCCAGGAAGTGACGTAGCTGTCTGAGTTCCATCGGCCACCGCCTCTAGGCCTGAACTGCAGCATATCTGGACAGTGTCATCTGTCAGGCAGATGCAGTGTATCTGTGCGCACTGCCGCCGGACCGGCATCGACGTTCTGACGGGCGTGGTTGACCCCGATGAACCATTAAGGAACACAGTCAGGACAGGAGATTCGCCAATGGCGGACCACTCGACGAATGGCGCCGCGCCACTGCCCGCTGCGGGCGGCTCGCGGCGGGCAGTGTTTGTCATCTCGCTGATCTGCGCCGCCCAGTTCGTGCTGCAACTGGACTTCAGCATTGTGAACGTGGCGCTGCCGTCGATCCAGCGGGAGCTGGGCATGCCTGCGGCGGAGTTGCAGTGGATCGTCACCGGGTACGCGCTGGCGTTCGGGTCGCTGCTGCTGGCGGGCGGCCGCCTGGCGGATCTGCTCGGCCGCCGGCAGGTGCTGGCCGTCGGCCTGGCCCTGTTCGCGATCGCGTCGCTGGCCTGCGGGCTCGCGCAGTGGCCGATCATGCTGATCATCGCCCGGATCGTGCAGGGCGCGGCCGGGGCGATGGTCGCCCCGGCCGCGCTGTCTCTGCTGACGACGACCAACGCCGAAGGGGCCGCGCGCAACCGGGCGCTGGCGATCTGGCAGGCCACCACCGCGGCGGGCGCGACCGCTGCGATCGTGGCCGGCGGGCTGCTCACCCAGTACTTCGGCTGGCGGGCGGTGTTCCTGATCAACCCGCCGATCATCGCTATCTTGCTCGCGCTGGTCCCGCGACTGCCGGCCGGGAAGCGGTCTGGCAGCGGCGGCAGCGTCGATGTGCGCGGGGCGCTGCTGGTGACCACCGGCATCGCGGCGCTGATCTTCGGGCTCAGCAGCGGGCAACAGCACGGCTTCACCGCGCCCGCCACACTCATCGCTCTCGCCCTGGTGGTGCTTCTGACCACGGGCTTTGTCTTCGCCGAAAAGCGGTCGGCGGCCCCGATGCTGCCCCTGTCGATCCTGGCGGAGCCGGCCCGGCGGGCCGCGATCGCGGCGATGCTGCTGATCGGCGCCATCCTGGCCGGCTACGTCTACTTCGCGTCGCTCTACCTGCAGAAGGTGCTGGGGTTCAGCCCGGTGGCGACCGGCCTGGCGCTGGTCCCGTCGACCGTCACCGTCGTGCTCGTCTCCACCCTCGGTACCCGCCGGCTGCTGGCCCGGTTCAGGATCAAGGCCGTCCTGCTGGCCGGGCTGGTCTCCATGGGCGCCGGGCAGCTGTGGCTTGCCCAGATCACCGCCGGAGCCAGCTACCCCGCGGCGGTGCTGCCCGGCCTGGTACTGACCGCGGCCGGGGTCGGGCTCACACTGCCGACCGCGTCGATCGCGATCACCAGCGGAGTCCAGGCCAGCGACCAGGGACTGGCCGGGGCCCTGTTCACCACCAGCCAGCAGACCGGCGCCGCGGTCGGCCTCGCGATCCTCGCCACCGCCGCCGCCGCGGCCACCGCCGGCCATAGCGGCTCACTGGTGGACGGCTACCGCCTGTCGTTCCTCATCGCGACCGGTCTCGCAGTCCTCGCCGCGATCATCGTCGCGCTCCAGCTCAGCACGAAATCCCACCGCGTTGAACCCGGGCACCAGCAGCCTGGCCGCGGCGCACCGCCCCCCGCGCCGCCCGCCCCTGCGCAACTCGGTAAGAGCTGACAGGTCCTACGGCGGGCTGACCGGAAGCGTTTACCTGGCGAGCTGTTCCCGGGCCGGGGGCGCGTCATCGATTCGGGGTGCGACACGGGTTCAGCTGTAGACGAGGGATCCGTCATCAAGGTCGGCGTTCGACACGCTTTCCACCGGCGCCTCCGACCCACGCGGCGGCGTGTACCAGATCCGCGGCGACTTCGCCGCGATCTTCTGGGCCAGGCGATGGCGGGCCTCTTGCATGTTCAGCTGCGCCCATCATGCGCCGGTAGCCCTCGTCATGCAGGAACTGCAGCAGGTGGAGCGTCTTGAAGATACGGCCGTGGTGCACGAACGCCGGCTCGTCGCCGCCGTCAACGAGGACGATGCGATCGAGGAGAACACGCGGGCCGCGACGATGCTGGCGGGCGCACCGATCGAGGCGGCCGCGCTGCGTCCGGCGATTCGGGCGGGTCTGGTGGTGGCCGACGCTGTGCGGATGCGGTTCCGGCATCCGTTGATCAGGTCGGCGATCGTCCAGGCCACCGAGGCGGATCGGTTGCGTGATGCACATGCCGCGCTGGCCGCCGCCCTGCCCGATGACGACGACCGCAGGATCTGGCACCGGGCGGCCGCCGCGACGTCCCATGACGACGAGGTCGCCGCCGCGCTGGCCGATGCCGCGATGCGTGCCAATGCCCGGGGCGCGTCGGGACTCGCGCTGGAAGCCCTGGAACGCGCCGCCTACCTCAGCGCCGACCCGGCCCGCCGGGGCGCACGGCTGATCGACGCCGCCATCATGGCCTTCGAACTCGGCGACCGCGCCGCCCTGGAACGCCTCCTTGCCCGAGCGGAGGACGCCGACCTCGCCCCGATCGACCGGTCCAGGCTCACCGATTTCCGCGACATCACCCCGCATTTCGTGTGGACCGGCGTGGACCGGCATGCGGACTACGCCGCAACCATCGACGAGATCAGCACGCGTGACGGCCCGGCGATCGTGCTGCGTTGGCTGCACATGAGGAGCCTGCGCTGGTTCTTCTCCAATCCCCCACGGGACGCCCGTGCTCCCGTGCTCGCAGCGATCGACCGGCTGGACGTACCCGATGAACCTCAGATCATCGCGTCACTCGCGCTGATCGGCCCTGTCGAACGTGGCAGGCACATACTGGCCCGGCTCGACGCGCTGAGCAAGGCGAGCTGGGTCAGCCCGCGCAACCTGCACCTGCTGGGAACCAAGCCTGATGTGCGTGAATGTGTAGGTTGGGGCGGACACGTGGCGGCGAGCACGTCCCTTCGTCCTCGACAGGGTGCTGGCGCTGGAGCCCATTGCCCTGGACACCACCGGCGGAGGCGGCTTCATCTCCAAGCCGCTGGCCGTGGTCGTCATCGGCGGACTGATCAGCTCTACCGTGCTGACCCTCGTCTTGATACCCACCCTGTAGCCAGGGTCGAGACCCGCAAGGAGAAGCGCAGCGCCCGACACGCCGGAAAGGACCTCTCGCCCGTCAACTCCGCCGACGACGCAGTCACCGTTGGATCTGCGCTGAGTTGAGATCACAAGGATTCTTCGGCG
The DNA here is from genome assembly GCF_016863275.1 of Planotetraspora mira. Lineage (GTDB taxonomy): Bacteria > Actinomycetota > Actinomycetes > Streptosporangiales > Streptosporangiaceae > Planotetraspora > Planotetraspora mira. Next base: position 2,381 of record NZ_BOOO01000056.1, on the reverse strand, counting down.
AGGTTCCGGTCCTAGTGGGCCGTCGCCATGGCGTACGAAGATCTCATCGATGACGAATGTCCCCGGTGGAGCCTCACTTGCCCTTGGGTGAGCGAGGCCCGATCTCGGCGTCGTGTAGCTGCGGCACCTCTCGGATTTCGATCGCCTCGGCCTCCATGCGGAGCCGTAACGCTTGCTCGACCACCTCGGTCGGGACCACCGCCCCCAGGCGTCGACCCTCGCCGTCCACGATGAACGTGATCGCCCCCACCGTGTGGGGCTGCTCCTGCGATGGCCGGACGGTAACCCTCCGCTGGGCTCTACGCCAAGGCCCAGCTCCCGGCTCCGCACGACCTCCCTCAGCCTTGAGCGCTTTTCCCGTCCCCATCAGGCTCTGTGCCAGGTTCCTCCACTCCCCACATAAGGCTCCGGGGAAATGACATGTCAGGTTTGCGCCCGGTCGGCGTGGTCAGCGCACGGGCGGACGTTCGAACGCCTTCGGCACGATCCACGATCTTTCGCGTACCGTGCCCGAGCGCCGTCCTTTACAACGTAGATCCGCCGCGCATTTGAACTCCGCAACGGCCATCAAGCCAGGAATCGGCGAACACGGTGGCACTCAGGAGAGAGATCTGTCACCCGACGACAGCCCCCGAGACGGCGAGCTTGGGTGACACCTGGGTGACACAAGCGAAAAGCCACAGTATCCGATCATGGATACTGTGGCTCCGACCTGCCGAAACAGAGTCGGGACGACAGGATTTGAACCTGCGACCCCTTGACCCCCAGGAAGTGGGGTTAGCCGTTTTTGCAGCTCAACGGCCTTCAGGTAGCCGTGCACGACGTTTGGTGACGTGCGGGTCGTTCGGCTGCGCGCATGACGTGTGGTCCCCAGGCGGTCCCCGCCTTACTCGAGTCCCGCGGTACACCAGCCATTGAGATCGGCTACCCCGCACCGCCCAGAGTCGAAACCGTACAGTCCCGCTCCTGGCCATGTAACTGCGCTCGCGAGACAGTGGAACCCCGCTCCCATTGCCGATCCCTCGGGTGCCCATGAGCCGCTTCGAAGATCGCATACCTCGTCTCCCCCGCCACCCTGTGCGAACAGACAAGATCGCACGGGGACGCGCCCCATGGCGATATTGGATATCCGCGCCTCTCGTCTTCATCGCGCTCTTAGGACTCATCACACTGGCCTGCGCCCTGTTCCTTCCCCGCTATGTCCTCGCATGGGACCTGGGCACCGCCAAACCGCCGGACGACTACGCCGCCGCGGTGAACGGCATCCGAACCGCCCTGCTCCAAGGAGTCGGTGGTTTGGTACTTCTGATCGGCGCCTATCTGACCTGGCGTCAACTACAGCTCAGCCGTCACGGGCAGGCCACCGAGTCCTTTGCCGCTGCTATCACCCACCTGGGCGATCCGAGCCTGGACGTCCGCCTCGGCGGCATCTACGCCCTCGAACGCATCTCCCGCTCCTCCTCAGCCGATCGCCGGTCCATCTCGGAGATCCTCTCCTCATTCGTCGGCAACCGCACCCGCGATCCTCAACGAGGTGCCGGGCACGCGCGGCAGGCCAGCACACCGCCGGGCAGCGATGTCAACCTTTCCCTCCGCGCCCCCGACATCCACGCAGCGCTGACTGTGCTCGGCCGCCGGGCCCCGATCCGAGGTCAGGTGCTCCTTCTCGACCGCCTGGTCCTTCCTAAGGCCAACCTCGCCTCCGTTCGGCTCCGGGACGCGGATCTCCACTTCAGCGACCTGACGGAGGCTTCCCTCATCGGAGCTGATCTGACCCGAGCGGATCTCACCGGAGTAAGACTGGCTGGGACGAACCTCATTGACGCCGTTCTCTACCAGTCCGACCTGCGCGACGCCGTCCTGGCCGGGGTCATCGCGGAGGGCGTTGACCTCCGTGGAACGGATCTGACCAGGGCCGACCTGCGGAATGCCAACTTACGCGGCGCTCGCATGGACTACGCCGACCTTCGAGAGGCCACGCTCGCCGGCGCCGACCTGACAGGCGCCTCGTTGAAACGAGTGGTCTTCGATGAGAAGACCGAATGGCCCGAGGGCTTCGACACCTCACGTATCAAGCCAACGCGCCAACGGAATCTCCCACCCATCAGTCCCCGCACCTACGATGAATTCGCCGTCCCAAAGCTCGCCGCCAAAAACGGTCAGCCATCCGAGTCCTCGTAACCTGCCGATGATCACGCCACCTGCCACGCCGCGCGGGGATGTTCGACGAGTTCACCATCACACTCGGCGGCGCATCGGCGATGTCGGCCGGTTGTGCCCTTCCCCTCAGCACTGACTAGCCGCTGCACTTGACCACTGGTCAAGCAGCGCTACCAGGCCAGACACAAAATGATCGTGGTCCCCAAGACGCCGAAAGGGCT
>NZ_BOOO01000055.1 GCF_016863275.1 Planotetraspora mira | reverse complement strand
ACTTCGGCGGAACTCTGCGGCGCTTCGTCTCCAGCGTGCGCGAGGTCACCGGCGTCGACGGCCGGGTCCTGTCCTCCGAGGTGTTCATGGCCTCCCCGGACGGCGGTGTCGTGCCGCACGCGCCGATCTCCTGCGCCGACGAGCTCGCCCACTTCGGCTACGACCCCATGCAGGGGGTGTGGCGATGAAGGCGTTCGCTCCCCTCACGACCTGCCACGGGGGAGGGCTCTGATGCGGCTCGTGCCTCCCGGGGTCCTCGACCCGCTGGTGCTGCTCTGCGGAGCGGCGGTCGGCGGCGGCCTGTTCCTGTTCGTCCTCGCCCTGTACGGCATGCGGCCCAGGCCCCCGGGCCCGGACCACGGTGCCGAGCGGGCGGAGGTTCTCAAGAAGCTGTCCACGAGGATCGCGGTGGCCGTGGTCATCGGTGTCGTCGTCCTCGTGCTGACCGGCTGGCCGGTCGTCGCGGTCGGCGTCGTGGTGCTGGTCCTGGCCTGGCCCGGCTTGGCCGGTGGTGCGGCCGAGGAGCGCAGGGCCATGCAGAACCTGGAGGCCCTGGCGGCCTGGACGGAGTCGCTGCGCGACACGATCGCGGGAGCCGCCGGCCTCGAACAGGCCATCCCCGTCTCGATCCGGGCCGCCGCGCCCTCCCTGCAGCCCCACCTGCGAGAGCTCGTGGACCGGCTGCACACGCGCATGCCGCTGACGGACGCGCTGCGCCTGCTCGCCGACGAACTCGACGACCCCTCCGCCGACCTGGTCATCGCGGCGCTGATCCTCAACGCCAAACTCCGCGGCCCCGGCCTGCGCGAGGTGCTGACCGCCCTGGCCGGATCGGCCCGGGAAGAGCTCGACATGAGGCGCAAAGTCGAAGCCGAGCGCAAGTCGACCCGCAAGAGCGTGCAGATCGTCGTCATCGCGTCGCTGGCCTTCGCCGGCGGGCTCGTGGTCTTCAACCGTTCCTATGTCGAGGACTATGCCTCCTTGCTCGGCCAGGCCGTTCTCATCGTCGTCGCGGGTCTGTTCGGTGCCGGGTTCGCCTGGATGAGGAAGCTGTCCACGTTCGACAAGCCCGCTCGGATCCTCGCCCCCTATCACCGTCAGATCCCGGACCTTCAGGACCCCGCGGCGGCGACGGGCCCCCAACCGTCTGGCGTGATCATGAACAAGTTCTCCCCGAGGGGCGGTGACCTGCTCGATGAACAATCGTGATCAGGCGATCGAGGTGGCGTCATGATCGCACCGGTGCTGATGGGAGGGCTGCTCGGCCTGGGCCTCTTCCTGCTGTTGCGGGCCTTGTTCCCCGCGCGGCCGGGCCTGATCACCCGGTTGGGCGCGCTCGACGTCGCCCGCAGCGGGGGCGTCGCCCCGAAGGCGTCATTGATCACCCTGGAGGAGGACACCGGCGCCTTCAAGCGCGCACTCGGCGCCCGGATGGCGGCCTTCTACGCCTCCAGAGGCTGGCAGGTCCGTTCGATCAGGGCGGACCTCGCGCTGCTCGGCAAGTCCTTCGAGGGCTTCCTCGCGACGAAGATCCTGCTGGCGGTCTCCGGCCTGCTGGCGTTCCCCATCCTCGTCGGCTGGATGGTGCTCATGGGCTGGGGGCTGTCCATGCAGGTGCCCCTCTGGGCGGCCCTTCTTGTCGCCGTGGTGTTCTTCCTGCTCCCTGACGTGCAGATTCGGCGGGACGCGACCGCCCGGCGAAACGACTTCCGCCATGCCGTGGGCGCCTTCCTCGATCTCGTCTCCATGAACCTGGCGGGTGGGCGCGGCGTGCCCGAGGCGCTGATCACGGCGGTGTCCGTCGGCAGCCCCCAGGGCGCGTCAGGCGGGATCGGTTCCAACTGGGCGATGGAACGCATCCGCCAGGCGCTCGCCAACGCGAGGATCGTCGGCATCACCCCCTGGCAGGCACTCGGCCAGCTCGGCGACGAGGTCAACGTCGACGAGCTCCGCGACCTGTCAGCCGCTCTCGGACTCGTGGCAGACGACGGTGCCAAGGTCCGGGCCTCATTGACCGCCAGAGCCGCCACGCTCCGCCGCCGCGAACTCGCGGACCTGCAGGGCAAGGCGGGGGAGCGGTCCCAGTCGATGCTCGTGGCTCAACTCCTGTTGTGTGCGGGTTTCGTGCTCTTCATCAGTTTTCCGGCCGCCATGAAAATCCTGGGAGTCTAAATGCCTGTCAGCTACCTCATCGCGATGTTCCATGACCGCATCCATCGGGCGCGGACCGCTCCGACCAAGGGGGCGTCGGCCGTCGAGTGGGTCATCATCACGGCCATCGTCGCCGGTCTCGCCATCACGATCTCGCTCGTCATCACCGCCGGCGTCACCGCCAAGAACACCGAAATCCAGAAGTCCTTCGGCGGTGCCAAGTAGCAAGACGCGGGAGAAAGTGATGGACCGCCTGTCGCCACGAAGGGCCGCCTCGGACAGGGGCGCGTCCGTGGTGGAACTCGCCCTGCTCATGCCGATCGTGCTCGTCGCGGTGCTCCTCATCGTGCAGATGACCCTGTGGGCACACGGCCGCCAGGTCGCGGACGCGGCCGCGCGGGAGGGTGCGCGGATCGCCCGTGCCTCCGGCGCACCGAGCGGCTGGCAGGGCGAGGCGGAGACCAAGGCGGAAGAGATCGTGCAGGCGATCGGTCCTCAGTTGCTCAGCGACGCGAGGGTGACGGCCTGGGAGAAGGGAGACGAGCGCGGCGTGGACGTGACCGGCACCGTCGTCCAGGTCCTGCCCCTCCTTCCGGCGCGCACGTTCACGATCACCTCGCATTTCGGCGGTCCCACCGAATGCTTCCGTCCCGATGACGGCACTACGGGGTGCGGATGATCCGGCATGTACGGCTTTCGCCCAGCAGAGCGCCCGCGCCGTCCCCGCGTGGAGCGCGGTCCGAGCACGGGTCGATGGCCGTCGAGACGGTGCTGCTGGCACCGATCCTCCTGATCTTCCTGATGTTCCTGGTGGGCGCGGGCCGGATCGTGGAGGCCCAGGGCGAGGTGAACGGCGCGGCGCGGGACGCCGCGCGGGCGGCCTCGGTCCAGCGGACGCTGCGCGACGCCGAGGAGGCGGCCAAGAACGCGGCGGGCGACGCCCTGCCGGGAGACTGCGCACCACAGGTCGGCGTCGACGGAGCGGAATGGGAGCCGGGCGGCGTCGTCACGGTGACCGTGTCGTGCCAGATCGACCTCGCGTTCCTCGGCTTCAGCGTGGCGCAGCGGATGTCCGGCAGTTCCACCGTTCCACTGGAGCAGTTCCGGAGGGTGGAATGACTCCTCTCCGGAAGTCCGCGCGTGATCGTGGCTCGATGTCGGTGTTCGTGGTGATCTTCTCGCTCGCGGTCATCCTCCTGGCCGGGCTGCTGGTCGACGGCGGGGCGGCCATCAACGCCCGGCTCAAGGCCGCCGACATCGCCGAGCAGGCCGCCCGTGGCGCGGCCGACCAGATCGACGTCCCGCTGCTGAGGAACACGGGCCAGGTGAGAATCCTCGGCGACGACGACGTCGTCTGCGCGAAGGCGGAGCAGATCGTGGACGCCCAGGCGGCGGAGGGTGTGGAGATGGAGGACTGCTCGCCCACGCCGACCGAGGTGACGGTCGTGGTCTCCGCCCACTGGGACACCGTCTTCCTGTCCATGATCGGGCTCGATGCGTACGACATGGAAGGCAGTGCCATCGCCGCTCCGGATGAGGGTGCCTGATGAGCGACACAGCGGCGGTACGCCGCCCATCGGACGACAACCCCGGGGAGGGATGACGGGTGTCCCACAAGCCCATGCCGCCGGGCCGGCGGCCGCCCTCAGGACTGGGCATGTCCCCACAGGACGGCTCGGAGGACGTGCGCGAACGCGGGCGGCCCAAGGGGAGCGGCTGGCCGCAATCGGCCGGTCCCCCTCCTCGTCCGCGTGGATCGGGCGCGTCACCGCGGCCGCCGGCGTCCCGGGGGCCCGCCCCGCGGCGGCCACCTGAGCAGTGGCGAAGCCGCCGTCCCGTTCGCATCGCGCCGCGCCGGACGGTCCGTGACGTCTTCGCGGGGCTCGGGGCGCTGCTGGTCCTCGTCGTTCTCGTGGGAGGCGTGCCGTACGCGCTGCTCACCCTGGCCGGGCCGCCCCTGCCCAGGGAACTGCTCCGCGCCGACCTGTTCACGAGGCAACTCGGACCGGAGACGGTCGTCGCGATCCTCCTCGTCCTGGTCTGGCTCGCCTGGCTTCAGCTGGTGTTGTGCCTGATCGTCGAGGTGTACGCCGGGATCAGAAGGGTCGGACTGCCCGCCCGCGTCCCCCTGTCGGGAGGCACTCAGGCGCTCGCCAACCGCCTGGTGTCCGCGGTTTTGCTGCTGTTCACCGCGACCGTGGTGGCCGCGCCCATCGTGCGCATGGGAGCCCCCACCCCGATCAGCCCGCAGACAGTGGCCCTGTCCGCACCGGTCGCCCTCGACGTCGCGCGGGACCCTGTGCAGGCGCGGGAGGTCAAGAAGGTCTACATCGTCCAGCCGCCGCACGGCCGCCATCACGAGAGCCTGTGGGAGATCGCCGACAAGTGCCTGGGTGACGGACGGCGCTACCACGAGATCTACCGGCTCAACCAGCACAAGGTGCAGCCCGACGGCACCAGGCTGCGCATGGCCGACCTGATCCGGCCCGGCTGGGTGCTCGACATGCCGGACGACGCCCGCCACGTCCACGTGGTCTCGGCCGACGACGACCGTTCGGAGATCCTCGCCGAGCATCAGGGATCATCCGGCGGCAAAGCAGATAAGGCCGATAAGCCCGAGAAAGCCGACAAGGGGGAGAAGGCGGAGACGCCTCAGGCGGGCGACGCGCGCACGGATCCCCAACCGGCCGGGGCGCCCGGGGAGGGCCGGGCCGACCCGTCCGCGACCGGCCCCACGACCGGCCCGGACGAGACCGGTCAGCCCACGGCGGGGACCGGCCTTCCCGGCCAGGGGAAGCCCGAGATCGTGCTCCCGCCGCCCGCGATGCCCGAGGGAACCCCCTCCGCGCAGGCCACCGCCAAGCCGTCCGCGCCTGCCACCTCCGCGCCCGCCACCCCGGAACCGGCAGAGTCGGCACCTGCCGCCCCGCCTGCCGCCAAGCCGTCCAGCGCGGCTCCGAGCCGGCCTGCCCCCAGCGAGTCGTCCGAGAGCGCGGGCGCTCCGGCAGGTAGTGCGCCCGTGGCCGATTCCGAGGACTCCGCCGCAGGGCTGGACCTCATCGACTACCTCGGCGCGGCGACGCTGGCCTCCGCCGGCCTTCTCGCCCTGCTCGGGCGGCGCAGGAGGGAGCAGCTCTGGCGGCGCGTGTCCGGCCGCAGGATCGCGCGGCCGCGCGGGGACGCGGCCGGCGCCGAGGTCGCGATCCGCCTGGGCGCGGACACCCCGGGCAGCCGCATGCTCGACATCGGTCTGCGCCTGCTGGGCAAACTCCTCGCCGAGGCGGACAGACGGCCGCCGACCATCTATGCCGTGCACCTGTCCGCCCGCGGGCTCGACCTGTGGATCCAGCCCGCCGACGAGGACGCCCCGGAGCCGTGGGAGGCGTGCGACGGCGGTCAGGTGTGGCGGTTGCCCGCCCACGAAGGCCGCAGGATCGACGAGAACGCCCTGGCAGGAGTGCCCGCCCCGTACCCCGGGCTGGTGTCGCTGGGCAGCGGAGACGACGGCCGGGTGCTGATCGACCTGGAGGCGGCCCGCGGCGTGGTCGGCATGACCGGAGCGCACACCGTGGCGGGCCTGTCCGCCCTCGCGGTGGAGTTGGCGACCAACCGGTGGTCCGACGACATGCGGATCACCCTGGTCGGGTTCGGCGAGGAATTGGCGGAGCTCGCGCCCGACCGCATCCGAACGGCGGGAAGCCTGGCCGAGGTGCTGCCCGAGTTCGAGGAGCGTGTCCAACGGGGCGAGGACGTCCTGCGAGGCCGCATCCACGGCCGTGTCGCCGACCCGGCCTGGACGCCGCACTACCTGTTGTCGGCGATCCGCCCCGACGAGGACGAGACCCGCCGCCTGGCGATCCTGGGCAAGGACATGCGCACGGCCAGCGGATTCGTGCTCGCCGGAGAGGTCGACCACGCGACCTGGAACTGGGAGATCACCGAGGACGGCAGGGCGCGGATCGACGCCCTGGGCTTCGACGTCGACGCCCACCTGCTGCCCCGCAGGCACTACGACGCCGTGATCGGCCTGTTTCGTACGGCTCAGCAGACCGAGGGTGAGCCGCTCACCGGCCATGATGAGCCGGTCGAACACGGGCAGGACGATCCGCCGTCGATCGAGGTGCGCATCCTCGGCCCGATCGAGATCAGCCCGGTCAACCCGCTCGAGGAGGGCAGGGCCGCGCTGGCCCAGGAGCTGGTCGTCTATCTGGCCACGCACAGGGCCGGCGTCCATCCCGTCGTCCTGGGCGGAGTGTTGTGGCCCCGCGGAGTTCAGCCCGTCGTCAGGGACGCCACCATCGCGCGGGTGGCCGAATGGCTCGGGAAGGACGCGGAGGGGCGGCCGCATCTCTTCCTCGACAACTCCGGCAGGCTCCGCCTCGGCCCGGAGGTCCGTACGGACTGGCAGTTGTTCCACTCGCTGGTCCGCAGAGCGGGTGAACTCGCCGACGCGGGACGGTCCGACGACGCGCAGGCCGCGCTGCTGGACAAGGCTCTGGCGCTCGTGCGCGGACCCCTCCTGAACGGACGGCCGGGCAACAGATACGCCTGGCTGGCGGCCGACTCCCTGGAATACGACGTGACCGCACGGGTGGCCGACGCCGCCCACAGGTTGTGCGCGATCCGGCTGGCGCAGGGCGATCCGCAGGCCGCGGTCGCGGCGGCGAGGGCGGGTCTCCTGCTCACCGCCGACGACGAGGGCCTGTGGCGAGATCTGCTGAGGGCCGCGCACGGCAGCGGCGACCAGGCTCAGCTGCGGGTGGTCGTCGACGGCCTGTACAGGCGCGCGGCCTCCCATCCGTACGGCGGCGGCATGGCCCCCGAGACGGAGGCGCTCATCGAGGAGCTCCTCCCGGCCTGGCGCCGCGGAGCCCGTTCCGACCTCAGAACCCCCCGTCTCGCCTGATCGGAGCCCCGAATTGCGTGCCCGTGCCACCTCCGGATCATGCCGATCCGCGCATAACGGTGGAGGACTCCCCGCCACGATGACTACGGTCGTCCCGGCGGGGGGTTCCACCGACCGGAGGACCGACCGGAGGCCGCTGTTGACGCGCTGGAGAGCCGCCGCCGTGGTGTCGGTCTGCGCCGTCCTGACGGCCTGCGGGGGATCGCCGCAGGAGCGCGAGTTCACGCCCGCGGGAGCGGTCGCCGGTCAGCCCTCGAGCGGAGCGGGGACGGCGAAGCCGCCGGTTGCCGAGACGGTCGCCGCGGGCCCCGGGCTGAAGGTCGAGACCGAGTGGCCCACCGGGCTGAACGCCTCGCACACCGCCATCGTCAAGGCGTTCACCGACTACTACGCCGGCCGCTGGCGGGCGGTCGGCAGCCTGGGCAAGGACAAGTCCTACCTCGGCGGAGTCGAGGACGCCGCCGCCCGTGACGCCTACAAGTGGGTGCGCGGATTCGTGGCGGGCAAGTGGTCGGCGCGTGGTGTGGCCAAGCTCTACGCGTTGCGGGTGGCCTCCGTCGACGGGCACGGCGCGCAGATCGACGCGTGCGTGGACGAGTCGGGAGTGCGGGTCACCGACCGGTCGGGCACGCCCGTGTCCGCTCAGCCCGCGTGGACCAAGCCGCCCCGATCGACGTATTTCCAGGTCGCGGCCGTACGACAGGGTGATGACGGCACGTGGCGCATCATGCTGTTCCGGCACGCCTCCTATCCCGACGAGCGCGCGAAGGAGTGCGTCCGATGAGCACGGAGCGAACCAGGCGCGGACGGTTGCCGAGGAGCAGGCGATTCCTGCTGGTGTCCCTGCTGGCCGGAGCGTCGCTGACGGTCGCGGCCGCCGGAGATCCCGGCGGGCCGCAGGGCGGCGGCTATCAGGACGGCCGTACGGCGGGCGTGACGCTGGAGAACTCCAGCATCAGGCTGTCCGGCAACGGCCTCGGCGGCAGCGCCGACGGCTATCGGGTGCCCCGGCCGTGCTGGTACGAGCCCGGCAAGTCCGCCGAGGAGATGCTCCAGAGCCAGGAGGACGTGAAGGACTGGTGGATCCGCACGAATCCGGGCTCGACAGCGGAACAGTTCGATGAGTTCCTGAAGCAGTACAAGGACAAGGTCGGCCAGCCCGGCAAGTGGTGGAGCCCCGCGTACAACTCGGCCGACCCCGGCGGCATGTCCTGCTGGGCCGGTCTCGAGGGGGCGCTGTGGGTGCCGCAGGGCACCACGCCGCCCGGGGGGATCACGGCTGAGGAACTGCTGCAGATCGCCCGTGCGGCGCTGACCGTGCCGGAGCCGACGATCCACCTGAACCCCGACGCCAAGAGCTACGTGAACCTGCCCACGTGGGTCTGGCTCGACGGCATCGGCGCGACCACCCGCTCGGTGACGGCCACGCTGCCCGGGGTCATGTCGGCCACGGTGACGGCCACGCTGAACAGGACCGAGGTCGGTTCCGAGCCCGGAGCCCCCTTGGCGGAGACCCGCAACGCGTGCGGCACGACCGGGAAGCGGGACCAGAGCGGCGGCTTCACCTGCGGCGTCAAGTATCTGCACTCCTCGGCCGATCCGTCGATGGGAGGCAAGGCCTACCAGCTCACGGTGACGACCGTCTGGGACGTCACCGGGGCCAGCACGGGGGGCGTCGTCGGGCTCGCCTTCGCCCCTGTGGAAGTCACGGTGGAGCGCGGCGTCACGGTCGGCGAGGTGCAGAGCACGGTTCGCCGCTGAGGCGTCCGGTCAGGCGGCGTCGGCGTTCCACAGGTGGACGGCGGCGTAGGCCCGCCACGGACGCCACCGCTCGATCTGCCCGGCCGGGATGCGCAGCCGCGTCATGGCCCTGGTGAGCCCGAGGTCGCCTTCCGGCCATGCGTCCGGATCGCCGAGCGCCCGCAGGGCGATGTAGCCGGTGGTCCACGGGCCGATGCCGGGGATCTCGAGCAGCCTGGCCACGGTGTCGGCGGGGTCCTCGGCGCCGTCGAGGTCGACGTCCTCGTCGATGACGGCTCTCGCCAGGCTCTTGAGCGTGGCGATCCCGCGATTGGTGAGCCCGAGACCCGTGAGGTCGGCGTCGGCCAGCCGATCCGCCGTCGGGAAGAGCAGCGCGGGTTCGGCGTCGGGCACAGTGCCGGGTACGGCGTCGGCCACAGTGCCGGGGCCTGTGTCGGGTACGGCGGGGCTTCCCGCACGGGCGACGATTCGGCCGAGGAGGGTCCGGGCGCCGGCGACCGAGATCTGCTGCCCGACCACCGCCCGCACCGCCAGTTCGAAGCCGTCGAACGCGCCGGGCACCCGAAGGCCCGGATGTTCCCCGACCAGCGGGGCGAGGTCGGTCGAGCCGAGGATGGCGGTGATCGCCCCGGGGTCGGCGTCCAGGTCGAGCAGCCTGCGGCAGCGCGCCACGATCCTGGCGAGGTGCCTGGTGTCGCCGGTTCGCACGGTGAGCCTGATGTGATCGTCCGCGGGGGTGAGCGTGATCCGGCCGCCGGGGACGGCCCGGCTGAAGCCGGTGACCTGAGCGGCTCCGCCGTCCGCCGGCGCCGACCAGGTGGCGGTCTCCACCCCCGGGATCGCACGGGCGGCGAGGAAGCCGAGCACGGTCTGCGCGTCGTAGGGCCGCCGATAGGTCAGCCGGAGCGTGAGCCCGGTCGTGATCGCCGGGGCGGTGCGGGAGGACGCCGGAGGCCCGGCGGCCTTTCTGAGCTCTCCGGGTGCGAAGCCGTACGACTCCTTCATGGCCGCGTTGAACTGGCGGACGCTGCCGAAGCCCGCGGCGAACGCCACGTCGGTGATCGGCAGCGGTGTCTCGGTGAGGAGTTGCTTGGCGAGCAGCAGCCGCCGGGTCCGGGCGACCGCGAGGGGGCCGGTGCCCAGTTCGGCGACGAACAGGCGGAGCAGATGCCGCTCGGTGACGTGCAACCGCTGGGCCAGCCCTGCCACGCCGCGTTCGTCGGCCAGCCCGTCGTCGATCAGCCGCAGGGCCCGGCCGACGAGGTCGGCACGCACGTCCCAGCCGGGATCGCCGGGGCTGAGCTCGGGCCGGCAGCGGCGGCAGGGCCGGAAGCCGGCGGCCTCGGCCGTCGCCGCGTGCCGGTAGAACCGCACGTTCTTCCTCGCCGGCGTGCGAGCCGGGCAGATCGGGCGGCAGTAGATCCCGGTCGAGGTGACCGCCGTGTAGAAGCGCCCGTCGAATCGGGCGTCCCGCGCGGAGACCGCCACGTAGCACGCGTCGAAGTCGAGCTGTTTCGTGGTCACACCTACGACGTTATGCGTCGGCCGTCTCTGCCCACCAGCGGAAATCGGACCTCGCCCGGAGGGCGTCTACTTGCTGGAGACGCCGACGCCGAGGTCGAACTCTCGGTAGACGCGGGCCCAGAAGCCGTCCCTCAGCCACACCCTGGCCTCGGGGTAGGGCCGCAGCGAATGGCCGAGTTCCTTCTCCGCCTCGATCAGCAACTCGGTGTCGATGACCGTGGGCAGGATCGGCCCGGGAAGCAGGTCGCGGATGTTGTCGCGTCCCCGGGTGAGGATCCACTTCTGCGCGACATGCTCGCCGACCTCTTCGACGTGCGGCCTGCCGGGGCCGAGCTTCGCCACCTGGCCGCCGGCCGGCACCTTCGGCACCGGTTTGACCGTACGGCCGGCGAACACCTGGGCCGGCGACGGCGCAGGGGTGACGGGAACGGGAACGGGAGCACGATTGAAATAGGGACGCAGGAAATCGGCGTTGAGGATCTCCACCGTGTCGGACTCCCAGACCAGGCGCTCGGCCTGGTTGGTCCCGAAGGGCGGCTCGACCCCCCACAGGTGGATCCGCACGCCGTAGGCCTGGGCGGCCTCGACGGCCGGCACCATGTCCTCGTCGCCGGCGATCAGCACGGTGTCGCTCACGGCGTGATGGCGGGCCAGGGCCTCGAGGTCGCTGCGGATCTGCGCGTCCACGCCTTTCTGCTGGCCACGCGCGTTCAGGTTGCCCAGGCGGACCTTCACCCAGGGAAGCTGGGCGATCACGCGCTGGTCGACGGTCGGAACACGGTCCCGGGCTGCGTCGTACCAGTAAACGCGGAGCAGTTCGCCGGGAATGCGCTCAAGAGCGTGCTTCTGCAGGGACTGGATGAGCTCGTCCGCCGCTACGCGGTACTCCTTGCGCTCCTTCGCTCCCAAGAGGACTTCGCCCGCTGCGGCATACAGGTAACCCACGTCTACAAGAACGGCATACTTAGCGGTCATGCCGTGTGCGTTGAAGTCCGGGACGGCCATTGGTGTCCTCCAGGACTCGTCACTAGTTGATCGGCTGACTATATTCCCCCACTTTCTAGATAGTCCCAACTCTTGGGCCAGTTGACACCCTGTTCGACTGATCTAATCGCGCGGCGCTCACCTGTGGCCGGGCATGAACGCCGCCCGCCATGCCCCTGTTCCGCGAGGCAGCGCCCCGCGCATCCGATGAGCCGGATTCCTCCAGTTATTCACACGAGGGACGGCTTTCGCCTCGGGGGCCGACCGTACGGCCAGTGCGGCGACGAGCGCCGCGATCTCCTCGGCGGTCGCGTCGCCGCGCACGATCCTGAGGTACGGCTCTCGCTCGCTCATAGCGGGATGTTCCCATGCTTCTTGGGGGGCAACGAGGCCCTCTTGTTGCGCAGTGCGCGCAGTGCCCTGACGACCTGGACCCGGGTGTCCGAGGGCCGGATGACCGCGTCGACGTAACCGCGCTCGGCCGCGAGATAGGGGTTGGCCAGCGTGTCCTCGTACTCCCCGACCAGCCGGGCGCGCGCGGCGTCGGGATCGTCGGACGCCGCCAGCTCCCGCCGGTAAAGGATGTTGACCGCGCCTTGGGCGCCCATCACCGCGATCTGCGCGGTGGGCCAGGCCAGGTTGACGTCGGCGCCGAGGTGCTTGGAGCCCATGACGTCGTAGGCCCCGCCGTACGCCTTCCTGGTGATGACCGTGACCAACGGCACCGTCGCTTCGGCATAGGCGTAGAGGAGTTTCGCGCCCCGGCGAATGATGCCATTCCATTCCTGGTCTGTCCCAGGAAGAAATCCAGGCACATCAACAAATGTCAACACTGGGATGTTGAAGGCATCGCATGTGCGGACGAACCGAGCCGCTTTCTCCGAAGCCGCGATGTCGAGAGTCCCGGCGAAACTCATCGGCTGGTTGGCGACCACCCCCACCGAATGTCCCTCGACTCGACCGAAGCCGACCACGATGTTCGGGGCGAAGCCGGCGTGGATCTCCAGGAACTCGCCGTCGTCCAGGACGTGCCGAATGACCGTCTGCATGTCATAGGGCTGGTTGGCCGAGTCGGGGATGAGGGTGTCGAGTTCCCTGTCGTCGTCGGTCGTCTCCAGCGAGACCTCGACGGCGAACTCGGGAGCCGCGTCCATGTTGTTCGAGGGCAGGTAGGACAGCAGGGCCTTGGCGTAGTCGAGGCAGTCCTCCTCGTCGGAGGCCTCGTAGTGGGCGACCCCGGACTTGGAGTTGTGCGTGTGCGCACCCCCCAGTTCCTCGAACGTCACCTCCTCGCCGGTGACCGTCTTGATCACGTCCGGGCCGGTGATGAACATGTGCGACTTCTCCTGAACCATCAGGACGAAGTCGGTCAGAGCGGGGGAGTAGACGGCCCCACCCGCGCAGGGGCCCATGATCAGCGAGATCTGCGGGATGACGCCAGAGGCGTGCACGTTCCGCTTGAAGATCTCGGCGTAGAGGCCCAGGGAGACCACGCCCTCCTGGATTCGCGCGCCACCCGAGTCGTTGATGCCGACCACCGGGCAGCCGGTCTTCAGCGCGTGGTCCATGACCTTGACGATCTTCTCGCCGAACACCTCGCCGAGCGATCCGCCGAACACCGTGAAGTCCTGTGCGAACACCGCGACCGGGCGTCCGTCCACCGTGCCGTGCCCGGTGACCACGCCGTCGCCGTACGGACGCTCCTGCTCGAGGCCGAAGCTCGTCGACCGGTGCCGGGCCAGTTCGTCGAACTCCACGAGCGAGCCCTCGTCGAGGAAGGCGACCAGTCGCTCGCGGGCGGTCATCTTCCCCTTGGCGTGCTGCTTCTCCACCGCTCGCTCGGAACCGGCGTTCGCGGCCTCGCGCAGCCGCCGGTCCAGGTCGGCGATCTTTCCGGCCGTCGTGTGAATGTCGACCTCGTGAGCTCGCTCGGCAGTCATCGGTCGCACTCTCCTCGTCCGGGTCGCCCCGTTCTCATGGTCGCTCACCAGCCCTCGTCCGCTGCGGAAGTCGCTCGATTCTCATGGTCGATTTCGCGTACCACGTCGGGTTCGCCCGCAGTTATGCCCGACAGGGTAACCAGCATGTGACACCAACCCATGACGGGGGCGTGCGCCGTTCTGAGCCATTCCGCCTGATCCACGCATCGAAACTCGGGACGTCCCCGATACGGGGAAACCTGGACGGGCACCGGAGGAAGCATCATGATCTCGGATCATCAACTGGCGCGAAAGCCGTACAAAGGCACGGACTGGCAGAGTGGGGCTCATGGTCGAAGCGGTGCGGACACAGGGGTTGTACAAGAGGTTCGGACAACAGGTGGCCGTCGGGGGCGTGGACCTGATCGTGCCGAAAGGCAGCTTCGCCGGCCTCGTCGGACCCAACGGGGCGGGCAAGACCACGACGCTGAGCATGATCACCGGTCTGCTGCGGCCCGACGGCGGGCTGATCGAGATCAACGGTCACAACGTCTGGACCGATCCCGTCAGTGTGAAGGCGCACATCGGCGTGCTGCCGGAGGGCCTTCGGCTGTTCGAGCGCCTGTCCGGCCGGGAGTTGCTGCTCTACAGCGGCCGCCTCCGGGGCATCCCTCTCGAGGAGACCGGCCGCCGCGCCGACGAACTGCTGCGGGTCATGGACCTGCTCGAATCGCAGGACAAGCTCGTCATCGACTACTCGACCGGCATGCGCAAGAAGATCGGTCTGGCCGCCGCGCTGCTGCACAACCCCGGCGTTCTGTTCCTGGACGAGCCGTTCGAGGGTGTCGACCCGGTGTCGGCGAACACCCTGATCGACGTTCTGCGCAGATTCACCGAGTCCGGGTCGACCGTGATCTTCTCCAGCCACGTCATGGACCTGGTCGAACGGCTCTGCGACTGGGTCTCGGTGATGAGCCGCGGCCACATCGTGGCGCAGGGCCCGCTGGCCGAGGTGCGCGGTGAGCGGACCCTGAACGAGGCGTTCCTCGACCTCGTCGGCGCCCGGGGCAGCGGGGACGAGGGCCTGTCGTGGCTCGGCTCGTCGGGGGACCCGCGATGACGATGCTCTTCGTGCGGCTGAAACTCCGGCTGATCCTGGGGAACCTCAGGGGAGACCTCATCAAGCAGGTGGGTTTCGCCTTCTCCCTCCTGTCCGCCCTCGGATGTGCGC
The DNA here is from genome assembly GCF_016863275.1 of Planotetraspora mira. Classification (GTDB taxonomy): domain Bacteria; phylum Actinomycetota; class Actinomycetes; order Streptosporangiales; family Streptosporangiaceae; genus Planotetraspora; species Planotetraspora mira. The sequence continues at coordinate 15,983 of NZ_BOOO01000055.1, read as the reverse complement.
TGGGCGGTTTCGTCCTGTTCGGTCTCCTCCGTTTGGCATCCCCTGACGTGGCACTCAACGTCGGGATCGTGGTCTTCACACTGTTCACAGTGGGATGGGCCGTCGTGCCGCTGCTGATCTTCGGAGTGGACGAGACGCTCGACCCGTCGCGGCTGGCGCTGTTCCCCCTCACCACCCGTCAACTCGCGGCCGGCATGTTCGCCGCGTCCGCGACCGGACCGTGGCCGCTGGCGTCGCTGGCCGTCCTGGCCGGGGGCGTCGTCGCGCTGGCCGAAGGCGTGGGCGGAGTGCTGATCGGCCTGGTCGCCGTCGTGCTCCAGTTCGCCCTCTGCCTGGTCACGTCACGAGTGCTCACCACGGCGCTGTCGGGCGCGCTGCGCAGCAGGCGCGGGCGCGACGTCCTCGCGGTGGCCGCCGTCGGCGTCGTGCTGTTGTCGCAGTTGCCCAACCTGCTCCTGAACCGGGGTCTTCCCGGCGATCCGGGTGCCCTGCTCTCGTCCACCGGCGAGGTCCTGCGCTGGGCGCCGCCCGGTCTCGCGGCTCACGCGATCGCCGACGGCGGCCTGGTCGGCGTGGCCGAACTGGTCGTGCTCGGCGGCGTGGTGGTGCTGCTGGCCTGGTTGTGGATCGTCGCCCTCCGTCGGGCCCTCGTCATGCCGGACGCCTCCAACCAGGGCGGCGGCACCGTCCGGCGGTCGTGGATCGACCGTTTCCTCCCGCAGGGTCCGCTGGGCGGCGTCGTCGCCAAGGAGTTGAAGTACGCCCGTCGAGAGCCGCGTGGACGGGTCGCCTGGTTCACCGCGGTGGTGGTGAGCGGGATCATCATGTTCACCCTCAGCGGTGGCGACGGCCCGGTGGGGTTGTTCTCCGCCGCGGGCCCCGCCTGTCTGGCAGCCCTGCTGATCGGCATACAGGCGTGCAACTCCTTCGGCATCGACGGCCGGTCGCTGTGGATGAACGCCGTGACGTTCTCCTCGGACCGCGACCTGCGAACCGACCTCGCCGGCCGGCACCTCGCGATGGCCGTCATCGCGGTGCCGGTGCTCGGCGTGATCTCGGTCGCGGCCGCGTTGCTGGCGGGAAACGCGGCCTGGGCGGTTCCGGCCGCGTTCACCGCCTGGGGCCTGCTGGGCGTCGCGCTCGGTGTGGGAGCGGTGACGAGCGTGATCCTGCCCTACACCCTTCCCGAGCGGCTCAATGCGTTCAGTGGGGCCGCGCCCGGTCAGGGGGCTCTCGCCTTCGGCTCCTCCAGCCTCGGGTTCCTCGTGACCGGCGCGCTCGCGCTGCCCGTCGTCCTGCCGGTGCTGCTGGGCATCGGGTGGTTCGGCCTTCTCGCCGTGCCGTACGGGCTGCTCGTGGCGTGGGCGGGCCGGAAGACGGCGGGGCTCGTCGGGTTCGCCCGCCTGCCCTCCATCCTTGCGGCGGTCTCGCGGGCGACCTGAGGAGGAGAGCCGCCGCAGTGGTCTAGTCCAATGGGTGAGACCGGTCTCGGGCGATCAGTCCCTATTCGCTAGCCTTCCAAGCATGGCCGCCATCGCCCCTGCCGAACGCCACAACGCCGTCGCGGAGATGCCGGACGAGCTCCGCGCCGACGTTCGCCTCCTCGGCGGACTCCTGGGTCAGGTGATCGCCGAGCACGGCGGTCCCGGCCTCCTCGCCGACGTCGAGCGGCTGCGCAAGGCCGTCATCGCCGCGCGCCGCCGTGAGACCACCGCCGACGAGGTGGCCGCCATGGTCGCCGAGTGGCCGATCGAGCGGGCCGTCCACATCGCCCGGGCGTTCACGTGTTACTTCCATCTGGCCAACCTGGCGGAGGAGCACTACCGCATCCGCATCCTGCGGCAGCGCGACAGGGACGACGTCCCGTTGCGCGAGTCGCTGGCGGAAGCCGTACAGGAACTGCGCGGCGACGACCGGCTGACCGAGCTGCTCGAGGGCCTGGAGTTCCGCCCGGTGCTGACGGCCCATCCCACCGAGGCCCGCAGGCGTGCGGTGGTGACCGCGATCCAGCGGATCAGCACGGAGCTCGACCGGTACAACGCGCCGGGCGTGGGGGCGGGGGAGCAGGAGGAGGCCAACCGGCGCCTGCTCGAGGAGATCGACATCCTGTGGCGGACGTCGCAGCTGCGGTCCACGAAGCTGGACCCGCTCGACGAGGTCCGTACGGCGATGGCCGCCTTCGACGAGACCCTGTTCCGCACGGTGCCGCAGATCTACCGGTCGCTCGACGCGGCCCTGGCCCCGGGCACGGGGACGCGCGAACCGCTGGCCAGGCCGTTCATCCACTACGGGAGCTGGATCGGCGGCGACCGCGACGGCAACCCGAACGTGACCGCCAAGGTGACCCGCGAGGCCGTCCTCATCCAGGCCGAGCACGTGCTCATCGCGCTGGAGAACGCCGCGACCCGGATCGGGCGGACGCTGACCGCCTCGGACCTCTACACGCCGCCCTCGGCCGCGCTCCGCGCCGCGTTGTCGCAGGCCGAGGACGACTATCCCGAGATCGTGTCGGAGGTGGCCACCCGCTCGCCGCAGGAGCCGCACCGGCAGTGGCTGGTCTTCGTCGCCGCGCGGATCGCGGCCACCCGCCGCCGTGACCTGGACCTCGCCTACCGGTCGCCGTCCGAGCTGCTCGCCGCGCTCCGGCTGACGCAGGAGTCCCTTCGGGAAGGCGGCGCCGTACGGCAGGCCTTCGGCGAACTGCAGCACCTGATCTGGCAGGTGGAGACCTTCGGGTTCCACCTCGCCGAGCTGGAGGTGCGCCAGCATTCCGAGGTCCACGCGGCGGCGCTGAAGGAGATCGCCTCGGGCAAGCTCTCCGAGCGCACGGAAGAGGTCCTGGCCACGATCAGGGTCATCGGCTGGATCCAGGAGCGCTTCGGTGTGACCGCGTGCCCCCGGTACGTCGTGTCGTTCACCCGGTCCGCCGACGACATCGCCGCCGTCCACGAGTTGGCCCGGCATGCTCTCGGCGACCGCGCCCCGGTCCTGGACGTCGTGCCGTTGTTCGAGTCGGGCGAGGACCTGGACAACTCCTCCGCCGTCCTCGACGGCATGTTGTCGCTCGAACCCGTGCGCAGGCGGCTCGCCGACAACGGGCGGCGCATCGAAGTCATGCTGGGGTATTCGGACTCGGCCAAGGAACTCGGCCCCGCCGCCGCGACCCTGCGCCTCTACGACGCCCAGGCCGCGCTCACCGCCTGGGCCGCGGCCAACGACGTGCGGCTGACGCTCTTCCACGGCAGGGGCGGGGCCCTGGGCCGAGGTGGCGGCCCGGCCAACCGCGCCGTGCTCGCCCAGGCGCCCGGGTCGGTGGCGGGCCGGTTCAAGGTCACCGAGCAGGGCGAGGTCATCTTCGCCCGGTACGGGCACACGGCGATCGCCAGACGGCACATCGAGCAGGTGACCAACGCGGTGCTGCTGGCCTCGACGACCGCCGTCGAGTCGAGCAACGCCGCCGCGGCGGCGAAGTTCCGCGCGCTGGCGGAGAAGGTCGCCCGCGCGTCGGAGGCGGCGTACCGGTCGCTGACCGAGGCTTCGGGCTTCCCGGAATGGTTCGCCCTCGTCAGCCCCCTGGAGGAGATCGGCTCGCTCCGGCTCGGCTCCCGTCCCGCCCGCCGGGGTCTCGGCGCCCCGCGGTCGCTCGACGACCTGCGGGCCATCCCGTGGGTGTTCGCCTGGGCCCAGACCCGGGCCAACCTGCCCGGCTGGTACGGCCTGGGCAGCGGCCTGAACGCCATCGTGTCCGAGGAGGGGCCGGACGAGCTCCGGTCGGCGTACCGGGAATGGCCCCTGTTCGCCTCCCTGCTCGACAACGCGGAGATGTCGCTGGCCAAGACCGACCGGGCGATCGCCTCGCGTTATCTCGCCCTCGGAGGCCGTGACGACTTCGTCGAGCAGGTCCTCGGCGAATACGACCTGACCAGGAGACTCGTGCTGGAGGTCACCGGCCACAGTCGGCTGCTGGAGAACCGGCGGGTCCTGTCGAGGGCCGTCCAGCTCCGCGACCCCTATGTGGACGCCCTCAGCCATCTGCAGTTGCGGGCGCTGTCGGCGCTGCGAGCCGACGGAGACCTGTCCGAGGACGAGCGGGAACGCCTGTCGACCCTCCTGCTGCTGAGCGTCAACGGAGTGGCCGCCGGCCTCCAGAACACCGGCTGATCTTGTTTTTGTGGTGATCATGCACAGGTTCGTGATCAGGCCCTCTGACCTGCCCCGACACTTGTGGTGATCATGCATGGGTTCGTGGATGTTCCGCCCGACCTGGGCGGACATCCGGCGTGATCATGCGCAGATTCGTAAAGATGCCCGCTGACCTGGCCCGACTTCATTCGTGATCATGCGATCAGGTCGTGATCCGCTCCGTGCCGGAGTAGATGTTGAACCGCTCATCGCGGAGGAATCCGACCAGAGTCATGCCGAAGTCCCGGCCCAGGTCCACGGCCAGCGACGACGGCGCCGAGACCGCACAGACGATCTGGACGCCCGCCGCGAGCGCCTTCTGCATGATCTCGTAGCTGGCGCGCCCGCTGACCAGGAGGACGTGTTGGTCGAGCGGCAGCCTGTCCGTCGTGAGGGACCACCCCACCAGCTTGTCGACCGCGTTGTGGCGCCCCACGTCCTCCCGGGCCGCGATCAGCGTCCCGTCGGGTGTGAACAGGCCCGCCGCGTGCAGACCACCGGTCCTGCCGAACACCCCTTGGGCCTTGCGCAACATCGACGGCAGGCCGTACAGGATCTCGGGGGAGACCTCGATCTTCGTGCCGGCGTCGAGCGGTGAGCAGCGGTCTCGCAGTGCGTCGAGGCTGGCGCTCCCACAGACTCCGCACGCACTCGACGTCAAGAAATGACGCTCAAGTGCGGAAATGTCAGGCATCGTCGATGTGCGGAGCCGCACGGTGACAGTGTTGTAGCGCTCCTCCGGCGTGAGGTCCTCGTCGGTGCAGTAACCGATCGCCGCGATGTCGCCGGGCCCGATGATCCCCTCGCCGTGCAGGAATCCCGCCGCGAGCTCGAAGTCCGCGCCGGGCGTGCGCATCGTGATCGCCACCGTACGGCTCTCGCCACCCGCGAGCAGGCGGATCTCCAGGGGTTCCTCGGTGGCGAGATCGTCACGACGATCGCGTACGGCGGTGCCGGAGACCTCGCGCACGCGAATCCGGGTGACGGGTCCGGGTCGGTTCGTACGGCTCTCGTCCGTTTGCATGGTCACGAATCGCTTCTTCGCTGCTCGGAGGGGCACTTGGAGAACTTGTGCATGATCACGAAACGAGTTCGGGCTGGTCGGAGGGTGTTTTCCCGAATCTGTGCATGATCACGGCGAAGGTCGGGTCCATGCCGCACACATTACGCCGGGGTGGTGGACCCGGCGGATCTCAGGAGCGCGGCCCGTTAACCTGGGGATGTGCCGGACTCGCCTTATGCCGATCTCGACCGGCCGCCACTGTCCGAAGCGGCGCTCCAGCAGGCTCTGGTGCGTCCGGGATCGTTGTGGTCGGCTGTCACCGTCGTCGAGCGGACGGGATCCACCAACGCCGACTTGGCCAAAGCCGTCCGCGAGGGGACCCGCGAGGGCGCCGTGCTCGTCGCGGAGTCCCAGTTCGCCGGGCGCGGCCGTCTCGGGCGGGTGTGGACCGCGCCGCCGCGGTCCGGGCTCACGTTCTCCATCCTCCTGCGGCCGGAGGTGCCGCCGGCCCGGCAGGGCTGGCTCTCCCTCCTGGTGGCGGTCGCGGCCGGATCGGCCGTACGACGGATTGCGGGGGTGGACGTCAGGCTGAAGTGGCCGAACGATCTGCTCGTCGGCGAGCGCAAGCTCGCGGGGATCCTCGCCGAGCGCGTGGACAGCGCTGTGATCGTGGGAATGGGCCTCAACGTGTCCACGAGGCCCCAGGAGTTGCCCGTCGACCGGGCCACCTCGCTCACGATCGAGAAAGCGGTCCACGCCGACCGCGACCCGCTCCTCCGGGCGATCCTCCGGGAGATCGAGACGCACTACCGGGAGTGGGTCGACGCCGACGGCGACGCCGACGCCTGCGGGCTGCGGGCTGCGTATCTCGCCTGCTCGGGCACGATCGGGCAGGAGGTGCGGGTGGAACTTCCCGGGGAGCGCCTGCTGGTCGGGCAGGCCTTCGGGGTGGACCAGGCGGGCTATCTTCTGGTTCGCTCGAAGGGCAAGGAGCACTCGCTCAGCGCCGGTGACGTCGTCCATGTGCGTCGCGTCGAAGGCACGTGAGCGAACCATTGGCGAGTGGACATGCAAACCCAGGGCGAACGTGTCACGATTTGCGCCATGGGTCTCGCGGATCACTATCTGACCGAGGGGGAGCGGGTCGTTCACTCGTTCCATCCTCACTGGAAGCGGCTGATCGTGCCGTTCCTCGCTCTCATTCTCGTCGTGGCGGTTTCGAGCGTCGCGATCTACTTCATCCCGAGTGACTTCGAATACTCGGGTATCGCGCGGATCGCCGTCGCGGTGGTCGCCGTCGTGCTGCTGACCTGGTGGTCGTTCTTCCCCTACCTGAAGTGGAAGACGACCTCCTACACGCTCACGTCGCACCGTTTCGCGATCAGCACCGGCATCCTGAACAAGGCCGACGACGACATCCCGCTGGCCAAGGTGAACAGCGTCAGTTCGGACCAGCGCTTCCTTGAGCGCATCCTGGGATGTGGCACCTTGCGCGTCGAGTCGGCCTCCGAGAAGGGGGAGATCGACTACAAGGACATTCCCAAGATCCAGACGGTACGGCAGGAGCTGTTCCGGCTGGTGGAGGACGCCTCCGACGGCAACATCGACGGCAAGTGAGGCGACGGCGGTCTCGGACGCCGGTGTGACGGCCCGAGGGCGATGGTCTACGACGGCTTGGGGGAGACGTGGAGACCGGAGGACGGCCTAGCGCCGACGATGTCCAGCGCTTGTTCCTCGGGCCGGCGCCCACCTACACGCGCCGCCAGATCGCCGAGGCGGCGGACGTCCCGCAGGAACTGGCGGGGCGCGTCTGGCGGGCGCTGGGCTTCGCCTCCCTCGCCGACGACGCGGTGGCCTTCACCGCCGCCGACCTCGGCGCGCTGCGGCGCATCCGGAGGCTGATCGACTCGGGCGTCCTCGACGAGCAGACCGTCATCCGGATGGCCAGGGCGCTCGGCCGCACCACCTCCAGGCTGGCCCAGTGGCAGGCCGAGATCATGATCGGGACGCTGGATCCGAACGTCCCGCCCAGCGACGCCGATCTCGTCCGTGTGATGGAGACGGCGCGCGCCCTGCTGCCCGACTTCGAGCAGACGCTGGTCCACGTCTGGCGTTCCCAGCTGGCCGCCGTGGTCAGCCGTCTGATCTCGCCGTCCGTGGGCGACGACGCGTTGCCGTCGCGACTGACGCTGGCCGTCGGCTTCGCGGACCTGGTGGCCTTCACCAGAGTCTCCCGGCAGCTCGACGAGATGGCCTTGGCCGACCTGCTCGAAGGCTTCGAGGTACGGGCCTCCGACGTCATCGCCTCTCACGGCGGCCGGCTGGTGAAGACCCTCGGTGACGAGGTGCTGTTCACCGCCGACGAGCCGAGGGCGGCCGCGCTCATCGCCCTCGACCTTCTCGACGAGATGAAGCTCGACGAGAAGGGACCGGACCTGCGGATCGGCCTGGCCTGGGGCCCGGTGCTGCCCATGATGGGCGACGTCTTCGGCACGACGGTGAACCTGGCGGCCCGCCTCACGTCGCTCGCCAGGCCGGGGACGATCGTCGTCGACGACGGCATGGGGGGGACGCTCGGCGACGTGCCCGGCGTCGAGCTGCTCAAGATCCGTCGCAGACCTGTGCGCGGCCTCGGGGTTGTCCAGCCCTATGTACTCCGGCGAGCCGGACAAGGAGACTAAGCAAGATACGAATGAGGCTCACGGGCCGAAAAATGAAGGGTGAGGTACGCATGCCGTACGAGGTGCAGGGCGTGGTGGCACGGGGCAAGGGCAAGCCGGTGACGCTGGAGACCATCCACGTGCCCGACCCGGGACCCGGTGAGGCCGTGGTGAACGTGCAGGCCTGCGGCGTCTGCCACACGGACCTCCACTACCGCGAGGGTGGCATCAACGACGACTTCCCGTTCCTGCTCGGGCACGAGGCGGCCGGGGTCGTGGAGGCCGTCGGTGCGGGCGTCACGGACGTCGCGCCGGGCGACTACGTGATCCTCAACTGGCGCGCGGTGTGCGGTGAATGCCGCGCCTGCCTGCGCGGGCGTCCCTGGTACTGCTTCAACACCCACAACGCCACGCAGAAGATGACGCTGGCGGACGGGACCGTCCTGAGCCCGGCGCTGGGCATCGGGGCGTTCGTGGAGAAGACGCTGGTCGCGTCGGGACAGTGCACGAAGGTTGACCCGGCCGCCAGGCCCGCCGTCGCCGGCCTGCTCGGCTGCGGCGTGATGGCCGGGCTCGGGGCGGCGATCAACACCGGTGGCGTGACCCGGGGAGACTCCGTCGCGGTCATCGGCTGCGGAGGGGTGGGCGACGCCGCGATCCTCGGATCGAGCGTCGCGGGAGCGGGCACCATCATCGCGGTCGACGTCGACGACCAGAAGCTCGAATGGGCCCGCGGGTTCGGCGCCACGCACACGGTCAACTCCCGCACGACCGATCCGGTCGAGGCGATCCGCGAGCTCACCGGGGGCAACGGAGCCGACGTCGTGATCGAGGCGGTCGGCCGCCCGGAGACCTACAAGCAGGCCTTCTACGCCAGGGACCTCGCGGGGACCGTCGTCCTCGTCGGCGTCCCCACCCCCGAGATGCAGCTCGAACTGCCCCTCCTGGACGTCTTCGGGCGCGGTGGCTCGCTCAAGTCCTCGTGGTACGGCGACTGCCTGCCGAGCAGGGACTTCCCGATGCTGATCGGCCTCTATCTCCAGGGCAGGCTCAACCTGGAGGGCTTCGTGTCGGAGACGATCTCGATCGACCAGGTCGAGGACGCCTTCGCCAAGATGGAGCGCGGTGAGGTGCTCCGGTCCGTCGTGGAGTTCCCGGCGGCAGCGGTGTGATTGGTATCACATAGGCAAGCCTTACCGGCGTGGGTTACCTTAGGCATGCCTAACCTTACGCCCCGTTCCCTGGAAGGCTTCGCATCGCCGTGTACGTCTGCATCTGCCGCGCCGTGACCGAAAACGAGGTCCATGAGTGCATCGCCGCAGGTGCGACGAGCGCGAAGCAGGTCAGAGACACGACGGGCGCCGGAGGTGACTGCGCGTCATGCGTTCGAAAGATCTGTGCGATCCTGAAACGGTCTGAGGACCTCGTCACCGTCGCATAGATCGAGAGGCGTCATGCAGGGCGACAGGGAGATCATCGCGCTGCTCAACGAGCAGCTCACCTCCGAGCTCACGGCCATCAACCAGTACTTCCTGCACGCCAAGATGCAGGAGCACTGGGGGTACACGAAGCTGGCCGCCTTCACTCGGCACGAGTCCATCGATGAGATGCGGCACGCCGAGGTGCTGACCGACCGGATCCTCTTCTTGGAAGGGTTGCCGAACTACCAGAAGCTCAACACGCTTCACATCGGGCAGACCGTCAGGGAGCAGATCCAGGCCGACCTCGAGCTCGAGATCGGCGTGGTGGAGCGGCTCCGTCCCGGGATCGCGCTGATGCGCGAGCGGGGCGACATCACCTCGGCGAACATCTTCGAGGCGATCCTGGCCGACGAGGAGCACCACATCGACTACCTGGAGACCGAGCTCGGCCTCATCGAGAGCCTGGGCGAGAAGCTCTATCTGGCGCGTTACGCCGAGCCTCCGTCGCCCTCTTCCTGAGGCACCACGGGGCCCCGGCCGTACTCGACGCCGGTCGTTTTCTGCCCCAGCGCGTCAAGCAACGCCCGCCGGATCCTCTCCGGCGGGCGTTGTTTGTCTGTCATACGGCTGAGGCGGAAGTGTCGCGCATCGGGACCGGATAGCGGAGCCATGCCCGGATCGTTGCGGCCCTTGCGTGTTGACTATCCCAGATTTATCAGTGTTTGCCCAGGTCAATTGATGGGTCAACGACAAGTCAAACTGCGCGCTGTAGCCGGGAAACGATCGCCTAAGGTCCTACGATCGCTCCATGACCTGCGTACTTCTCGCCGAGGATGACACCTCGATATCCGAGCCGCTGGCGCGCGCATTGCGCCGGGAGGGCTATCAGGTAGAGGTGAGCCCGGATGGCCCGCAGGCCCTCGAAAGGGCCCTGTCGGGGGGCGTCGACCTGATAGTTCTCGACCTCGGCCTGCCCGAGATGGACGGGCTTGAGGTTGCTCGCCGCATCAGAGCGGAGGGACACGGCACTCCGGTGCTGATCCTCACCGCCCGTGTCGACGAAGTCGACACCGTTGTCGGTCTCGATGCAGGGGCCGACGACTACGTGACCAAGCCGTTCCGCCTCGCCGAACTGCTCGCCCGTGTGCGGGCACTGCTCCGGCGCGGAACCTCCGAGACCCCGGTGGTGCAGGGCGTCCGCATCGACGCCGACTCGCGCCGGGCCTGGATGGGAGACAAGGAACTACACCTGACCACCAAGGAGTTCGACCTGCTCCGCGTGCTCGTACGGGACGCCGGGAAGGTCGTCACCCGCGAGCAGATCATGCGCGAGGTGTGGGACACCAACTGGTGGGGGTCCACGAAGACACTCGATATGCACATCTCATGGTTGCGTCGGAAGTTGGGGGACGACGCCGCCAAACCTCGGTACATCACGACCGTCCGAGGGGTCGGCTTCCGTTTCGAGCGCGAGTAGACCCGCGTGGCGGGTTCGTTGGGGAGGAGCTAGCACGTGCGCCGGCGCCTGCTCTCCTCGATGCTGCTCGTTGCGGTAATCGCCGTCCTGCTGTTAGGCGTGCCGCTCGCCGTCGTCGTCGTCCGGTTGATCAACGATGAAGCCGCCCGGGAGTTGAGAGCCGAAGCCAATCGGTTACTCATCGGGGTGGAGTACTCCGTCAGCCAGGACCAGACGATCGATCCCAACCGGTTGGGGAAGAACTACCCGGACCGGTACATACAGGTGTTCGTCCGAGGCAACCCGCTGTTGGTGGTCGGTACGCCGCCACCGGCCGGCCGCGAGATGACCGAGGAGGCCCGTTCCGAGAACGGCTACGTCCGGATCGGCCGGGACTCGGCCCAGATCGAACAGGACATTCACGCGAGGCTGGTGCTCACGATCGCACTTGCGATCATCGCACTCGGGGCGGCCGTCGGGCTCGCCTCCGTGACGTCGCGCCGCCTGACCCTGCCGCTCCAAGAACTGACCAAGATCGCGGAGCGGCTGGGGTCGGGCGACGCACGGCCCAGCCGGCACCGCTACGGCGTTCCGGAACTCGACCTGGTCGCGGAGGTTCTCGACCGCAGTGCGCTGCGGATCTCCGATCTGCTCTCGAGGGAGCGTGATTTCGCCACGGACGCCTCCCATCAGCTGCGCACGCCGCTCACCGGGCTGACGATGCGCCTGGAGGAGATCGTCGGCGCCGCGGGCGAGCCCGCGATCGTCCGTGAAGAAGGTGAGGCCGCGATCGTGCAGGTCGAGCGGCTCACGGCGGTCATCGACGAGCTTCTCGCCGCGGCTCGCCGCCAGCGGCATGCGCAGGCGGCGCCGATCGACGTGGACGACGTCGTCGAACAGCAGATCACCGAGTGGGAACCCGCGTTCCGGCGGGCGCAGCGTTCACTCGTGCTGGCGGGGGACCGCGGGCTCAGCGCCCTCGGGACCACGGGTGGCCTGAGTCAGGTGCTGTCCACCTTGATGGAGAACTCCCTCAAGCACGGTGACGGGTCGCTGACGATCAACACGTCGAGCACGGGGATGTCGGTCGTGATCGAGGTGGCCGACGAAGGTCTGGGCATCCCGGACAATCTCGGGCCCAAGGTATTCGAGCGAAGCGTCAGCGGGGGTGGGGGAACCGGGCTCGGGCTGACCCTGGCGAGGGCCCTGGTCGCCGCCGACGGCGGACGTCTCGAGCTGGTCAAGCCCCGGCCGGCGACCTTCGCGATCTTCTTGAGGCACGCCCGCGACCACGGACGTCACCGGGTGGTGAGCGGTCCTGCCTGAGGCGCGATGTCCTCGACCGAAGGCTGTACCGGAGCCGCGAGGAAGACCCACTTCTTGTACGACCAGAACCGGAACAGCGTGCCGATGACCGTTCCGATGATCTGGGCGATGTTGTAGGCCAGCAGGCCGTGCAGTCCCAGGGTGTAGGTCACGAAGCCGATCACGATCAGGGGGGGCAGCAGTCCGATCCCGTTGAGGACGAAGAACAGGACGTATTCCCGCGCGAGCCCGCTCTGCTCCCGGTGCCGGTAGGTCCAGAAGCGGTTGCCCAGGTAGGCGAAGGTGGCCGCGATGATCGTGGCGAGGACCTTGGAGGTCAGCGGGCCGAGGCCGATGCCGAAGCGGAAGAAGTTGCTTCCGAAGAAGTCGATGACGAAGGCGACGGCGCCAACGATGCCGAACTTGAGCAGTTCGTGCAGAAGCGTGGCGAACCGCTCGTAGGCACGTCGGAGAAACTGCACGTCCCGCACGGTCCTTCCTGGTCGGCGGCGAGGTCATCCCAGGCTACCGGTATAGGTCCCCCCTGGGGGATGGTCCCTACCTGCGCGTGTTCGTCACCTGGTGTTTCCTTGCCGCTGGTCAGAACATTTCAGAAAATATCCATCTATAAGCCATAAGCGAGGGCTGCACACACTACGCTCACGCCCGAGCAGGATCACTTTGTTCTGGAATCTGCGTGTTCTGGAGAGGTGGCCCCCACCGTGCTACGCAGAATCACGGCCCTCAGCTTCGCGCTCATCGTGCTCGCGGGTTGTGGAAACGAGACCTTCGGTCAGACGCCCGGCTCCCGCGGCGGCGATTCCGACGGGGCTACCGCCGTCGCGGCCACGAAGGCCGACGCCGAAGGTGCCTTCGCCACGCTCACCGAACTCAGGGAGGCGTGGAAGGGACACGACTGCGCCAAGGTCACGTCCTTGACGACCTGGGCGGAGGGCGCGCTCGCCGGACACGCCTGCGAGGCCGCGAAGGACGGGGGCACGGGCCTCGACCTCGGGGAGTACGGCGATGTCGAGTACCTGCTTCCGGGCGCCGGGGCGGGCGACGACGAGGGAGGCGCGTGGTTCGTCGCGCTGGCCCACGATCCCGATCCGACCTTCTTCGTCTTCGTCCAGGCCGAAGGGCGGTGGCGGCTGGGAGCCGGTCCGATCCCCGTCCTCCACAAGACGCCGAAGTTCGATGTGGACAGCAAGTCGGCCGATGAGAATCCTGAGATCGCCGTACAGGCGAGGCTCGTCCCGACCCGGTATGTCGCCTTCCTGACCGATCCTGCCGGAGTCAGCGGCGTGAAGTTCCCGTCCGGAGATCGGATGCGAGACCTTCTTCCCGAGCTGCTCCAGGCGCCGGCCAAGGTCCGCCCTGATCGGCTGTCGGTCGACGTCCAGCTGGAAGGCCAGGCATACGCGCTGGTCCTGGCCGACGGCGGCGCCCTGGTGTTCCACGCGCTCAGAGTCGTCTACGCCCAGCGACCCGGCTCCGGGCGCTCCTCGCTCGCCCATCCCCGGTACGGCGACGCGGACGTGCGCGCCTACACAGGGAAGCGTGACCCGGCCGCGATCACCGGGACCGAGCTGGTGATGCTCGCCACCGAGGTGTCCAAGGACAACGAGATGACCACGGTCGCCATGCGCCGGTCCCTGGCGGACATCACCCCCGACGCCACCGCGGAGTAGATCGTCCGCCCGCCTGGACATGGGTTGTGATCGGGGCGCGGGAGCCGTACAGGTGGGGAATCGGTAGGCTGACATGTCGTGAACAGCCCAAACGTTCCCCCGTCAGGCCGCGAGGCCGATTCCGCCGCTGCTCCGCGGCATGCCGGCGCCACGACTGGTAAAGCGGTCGTTCCCGTCGGAGGTCCGGACGGCCCCGTCGTCGGCATGGTGGGCGCGGGCCAGCTCGCCCGGATGACCCAGCAGGCCGCGATCGCGCTCGGTATCGACCTGCGTGTGCTGGCCAACTCGCGCGACGAGAGCGCCGCCAAGGTCATCGTCGACACGCGGCTGGGAGACTATCGCGATCTCGCCGACCTGCAGGAGTTCGCCAAGGGGTGCGACGCCGTCACGTTCGACCATGAACACGTGCCGACCGAGCACATCCGGGCGCTCCTCGGCGAGGGCTTCGCCGTACACCCGGGGGCCGACGCGCTCGTCCACGCCCAGGACAAGGCGGTCATGCGTGAGCGGCTGACCGCGATCGGTGTGCCGTGCCCGGCGTGGGCGCACGTGTCCGGGGTCGCGGATGTGGAGGCCTTCGCTCAGGAGCACGGATGGCCGGTGGTCCTGAAGGCGGTCCGTGGCGGCTATGACGGCAGGGGCGTGTGGGTCTGCGCTTCCGCCGACGAGGCCCGCGAGCCGCTGGAGTCGGGTGTGGCGCTGCTCGCCGAGGCCTTCGTGCCGTTCGAGCGGGAGCTGGCCGTGCTCGTCGCCCGATCCCCGCACGGGCAGGGGGTCAGCTATCCGGTCGTGGAGACCGTGCAGAAGGACGGCATCTGCGTCGAGGTCATCGCTCCGGCTCCGGGCCTGGGTGAAGAGGACGCCGCAGCCGCGCAGCACATCGCGCTGAAGATCGCCCAGGAACTGGGGGTCACCGGCCTGCTCGCGGTCGAGATGTTCTCCACCGAGTCGGGCCTGGTCGTCAACGAGCTCGCGATGCGACCGCACAACAGCGGTCACTGGACGATCGAGGGCGCCAGGACGTCCCAGTTCGAGCAGCACCTGCGAGCCGTGCTGAACCTGCCGCTGGGCTCGCCGTCGCTCACCGCGCCGGTCGTGGTCATGGTCAACCTGCTGGGCGGGTCGGACCCGAACATCTTCTCCCGGTACGAGCACGTGATGGCCCACGACCCCGGAATCAAGATTCACTTCTACGGCAAGGACGTACGGCCCGGCCGCAAGATCGGGCACGTGACCGCCCTCGGCACCGACCTGGCCGAGGTGCGTGCCCGGGCGTGGCATGCCGCCGACTGCTTGAAGGGACCGGCCGATGTCTGACTCCCGCTCCGCTGAGGCGGCTGACACGTCCCGGCCCACGGTGGGGATCGTCATGGGAAGCGATTCGGACTGGCCTGTGATGAAGTTGGCCGCCGAGGCTCTCGCGGAGTTCGGCGTGCCCTTCGAGGCCGATGTCGTCTCGGCCCACCGGATGCCCGCCGAAATGATCGAGTACGGCACGCACGCGGCTTCCCGCGGGCTGAAGGTGATCATCGCCGGAGCCGGGGGAGCGGCCCACCTGCCCGGAATGCTCGCCTCGGTCACGCCCTTGCCCGTCATCGGCGTTCCCGTGCCGCTCAAGTATCTGGATGGCATGGACTCCCTCCTGTCGATCGTTCAGATGCCTGCCGGGGTCCCCGTGGCCACCGTGGCCATCGGAGGCGCGCGCAACGCGGGGCTGCTCGCGGTACGGATCCTCGCCGCGTCGGACGACGGGTTGCGCAGCCGTATGGAGGACTTCCAGGTGGCACTGCGGGATCAAGCCCATGCCAAGGGAGAGAGGCTGCGCGCCGAAGCGGCCAAGATGCGCTGACACCCGAGGATGTCCGGGGGATCGGGATGTCCAACGAGAGGGACGATCGGGGACCGGGGGATATCCGGGCGCGTCTAGGTGTGTTCGGGTGTGTTCGGACGGCTTCCTCGGCGCTGGGTGGGCGGACGGGGCGGGTGTCGTGCCCGTCCCCTCCTGTCCGTCCATGCGGCCGGGGCGCCCTGGCCCGGCCATGTGGGCGGCCTGACCCATGCAGGTGGTCTGTGACCATGCGGGCGGTCTGACCATGCGGGTGCCTCCGACCATGCCTTCGCTTCGCACCTTCGGGCAGCCGTCATCCCCGGTCGGCGGCATGTTCGTGCCCTCCCGGTGTCCGTGTCTGCTGGGTCTGGGTGTGGGTCTGGGTGTGCTGATCATGTTCGCGTGGGGCGGTTGATGCGGGGGTTGAGGTAGGTGAA
>NZ_BOOO01000054.1 GCF_016863275.1 Planotetraspora mira | reverse complement strand
ACCCACTCCTTCCGGGAGCACCACCATGAACCAGAACACCGCGGACAGCGAGACGATCCTGCGCGGCGTCCTCGACGGTTGGAAGGTCGCCGTCGACAAGCACCAGACTGACACCTCCGGTGTCCCGAGAATGTGTCGAAGCTGGGGGAGCAGGGCACAGGACCACCCTTCCGTCGAACAAGGGTGATACATGGACCGCCTTGTGAGGCTGGGCGACTTCCTCCGCTCACGCCGCGCCCGCCTCCAGCCCGTGGAGGCGGGGACGGTCACTCGCGGGCGCAGACGCGTCCCGGGGCTGCGACGCGAGGAACTCGCCCGGCTCGCCGGTCTCAGCGTCGACTACTACACCCGGCTGGAACAGGGCCGCAGCAAGAACGCCTCCCCAGCGGTACTCGACGCCATCGCCCGCGCCCTCAGGCTCGACGAGGCCGAACGCGAACATCTGGTCTCCCTGGCCAGCCCTCTTCTCAGCCCCGGCCGCGGACAGCCGCGCACCTCGCAGAATGTGCGGCCGGAAACATACGAGATGCTCGACACGCTGGAGCGCGCCGAGACCCCGTCGTGTGTGATCGACCAATACACAGACGTCCTGGCGGCCAACCGGGTGTTCCGAGCCTTGATGATGTGGGACGACCCCACGATGACGCCGGAGCGGAACCTCGTGAAGTTCGCGTTCCGCAATCCGCGAGCCCGTGACCTGTATCTGGACTGGAACCTCGTGGCAGCCGACGCGACCGCCATGCTCCGTTTCACCGCCGGGCGCTACCCCGACGACAGGAGGATCTCCCAGCTGATCGGCGAGCTGATGAGCGGCGAGGACTTCAGGCGGGTGTGGGGCCAACATCACGTGTACAAGCTCATGTGCGCACCCAAGCGATATCACCATCACGTCGCCGGCGATTTCATGCTCAGCTTCCAGGTGTTGGCGCTCACCACGTCCCCCGACCAGAATCTGTGCGCCTACACCGCCAAATCCGGGTCGCCCTCCGCCTCCGCCCTCCGGCTCCTCGCCGAGTGGGCCAAGGCCAACGACCCCCGCCCGCCGAACGACGAGAACGCCTAGAAATCCTGACATTTGCGCTCAATACCACTGAGCCTTTTCATCCTGCGTAGCGGTCGGTTTCGACGCGGTGTAGGACGAGGATGGCCTGCACGATCGCGGTGGAGCGGCGTGGACAGCAGCGCAGCTTGGCAGGAGTTTCCAGGTCTTTAGCGTGGCGATGGCTCGTTCGCCACGGGCACGGATTCTCGCGTGCGCCTTGTTCACCGCCTTCTGCTGCTGTGACAGCTTCGGCCGGTATCGGTGCCGTCTGGAACGGAGTGCGCACGCTGCCGCTGGCACCTTGGTAGCCCTTGTCGGCGAAGGCCATCACGTTTGCGTTGGCCAGCGCGTCGATGATGCCGTGAGTGCGGGCAGCGCTCAGTTCGTGCGCCGAGCCGGGCAGTGCCGGCGATGCCCATACGAGCCAGCCGGCGCTCGGGTGGTCGCGCTTCCGGAGGTCATCATGGGTGATCTCGCCTGGCACCTCCAGCGGTTCAGCGAGCCGGCACCCGATGGTCTCGTGTTCGTGGGGGAGAAGGGCGCCCAGCTGCGGCGCAGCAATTTCACGAAGGTCTGGGCGAAGGCACTGGCCAAGGCGGGGCTCCCGAAGATTCACGTCCATGACCTTCGGCACACGGGTAACACGCTCGCGGCGGCGACTGGCGCGACGCTCAAGGAGCTGATGACTCGCATGGGCCACTCCAGCACGAAAGCAGCCACGGTCTATTTGCACGCCGCCAGGGACAGGGATCGGGCGATCGCTGACGCCATGGGTGAGATCGTCAAGCAGGGACTCGGCGCGAAGGATGACCGCGATGATCCGCCCCTCACCGAAACCAAGATCCACTGATCTGGCACGAATCTGGCACGCGAGTGAGAAGCAACCTCAACAAAGATCAAGGCCCGGGTCGGGAATCATCCTCTGACCTGGGCCTTTGTGTGTGGAGCGGGTGACGGGAATCGAACCCGCGCTGTCAGCTTGGGAAGCTGATGTTCTGCCATTGAACTACACCCGCGTGGGCCGACCGTGTACGCCGACCGCGTCCCTACTGTAGCGGAAACTCGACCCACTCCTGCAGTCCCCGGACTCCCGATCTTCACTTCGGGCCCACCGTGCGGCCGACTTGATGAAGACGCACGGGGAGGCGTGGCCGCCGTGTCAGCGACCATTAGCCTTGCACCGTGCTGCTTTCCGATCGTGACATCCGTACAGAGATCGAGTCGGGACGGGTCAAGCTGGACCCCTACGACCCCGAGATGATCCAGCCGTCCAGTGTCGATGTGCGTCTGGACCGGTACTTCCGGGTCTTCGAGAACCACCGCTACCCGCACATCGATCCGGCCACGGAGCAGCCTGACCTCACCCGGGAGGTCGAGCCGCAGGGCGAGGAGCCGTTCATCCTCCACCCCGGCGAGTTCGTGCTGGCCAGCACGTACGAGGTGATCAGCCTGCCGGACGACATCGCGTCGCGGCTCGAGGGCAAGTCGAGCCTCGGCCGGCTGGGCCTGCTCACCCATTCCACGGCCGGCTTCATCGATCCCGGGTTCCAGGGACACGTCACCCTCGAGCTTTCCAACGTGGCCACCCTCCCGATCAAACTGTGGCCCGGCATGAAGATCGGTCAGCTCTGCATGTTCCGGCTCAGCTCGCCGGCGGAGTTCCCCTACGGTTCCGACCGGTACGGCTCCCGCTACCAAGGGCAGCGTGGTCCCACGCCGAGCAGGTCGTACCTCAACTTCCACCGCACGTCGATCTGAGCGGTCGAGGGCCCGGCAGCGTGTCAACAGGGGACAGGAGGGCAACCACAAGGGGAAGAGCAGGTTACAAGTGGGTGTGCGATGCCTTAAGTTCGCATTTCTACAGGTAGGCCGTACTCTTCTCTGCGGACCATTCCCGCACATCTGGAGAAACGACGTGCGACTGCGTCTCACGCCCCGTGAGGACAGCTACTACGAGTTGTTCGCAGACTCCGCGAACAACCTCGTCACCGCGTCCCGTCTGCTGGTTGAGATCATCGGCGACGACTCGGACAGGGAAGCCCTGGCCGAGAAGATGCGAGCCTGCGAACACGCGGGCGACGAGCGTACTCACGCGATCATGAATCGTCTGAATGAGAGCTTCATCACGCCGTTTGATCGCGAGGACATTTATCGCCTCGCCTCGAACCTCGACGACGTGATGGATTTCATGGAGGCAGCCGCCGATCTGATCGTGCTCTACCAGATCGACCACCTGCCGAAGGAGGTCGTCCGCCAGGTCGAGGTCCTCGAGAGGGCCGCCGAGCTGACGGCGGACGCCATGCCGCGGCTGCGGTCGATGCAACACCTCAACGAGTACTGGATCGAGATCAACCGCCTGGAGAACCAGGCCGACCAGATCTACCGACGGCTGCTCGCCAAGCTGTTCAGTGGGGAGTTCGACACGCTCACCGTCATGAAGATGCGTGAGGTGATCGAGCAGCTGGAGTTGGCCGCCGACGCCTTCGAGCACGTGGCGAACACGATCGAGTCGATCGCGGTCAAGGAAAGCTAAGTGGATCTCGCTATTGTCATCGGCGTCATCGTCATCGCCTTGGCGTTCGACTACACCAACGGCTTCCACGATGCCGCCAACGCGATCGCGACCTCGGTGTCGACGCGGGCCCTGACGCCCCGGATCGCGCTTCTCATGGCCGCGGTGATGAACTTCATCGGTGCGCATCTCGGCCTGTCGGTGGCTCAGACGGTCGGCAGCGGGATCATCGACGCCCCTCAGGGCAGGCATGGCCTGGTGGTCGTGGGGGGCGCGCTGACCGGCGCCATCGCCTGGAACCTCATCACCTGGTACTTCGGGCTTCCGTCCTCCAGCAGCCACGCCCTGATCGGCGGGCTGGTGGGCTCCGCCCTGGCGGCGAGCGTGTCGGTGCACTGGAAGGGCGTGCTCGACAAGGTCGTCATCCCCATGATCCTTTCGCCGGTGGTCGGCTTCCTGCTGGGCGGGATCATCATGATCGCCATTTTATGGATCTTCCGCCGGTCGAATCCGCACAAGACCAGCCGCGGGTTCCGATACGCCCAGACGGTCTCGGCGGCCGCGATGGCCCTCGGGCACGGTCTGCAGGACGCCCAGAAGACGATGGGTGTGATCTTCCTCGCCCTGGTCGTCGGGGGGCACATCTCGCCCACGGCCGACATCCCGGAGTGGGTCATCACCGCGTCGGCGGCGGCGATCTCGCTGGGCACCTACGCCGGCGGCTGGCGCATCATGCGCACTCTCGGCCGCCGCATCATCCATCTGGACCCGCCGCGGGGCTTCGCGGCCGAGTCCGCCGCGGCGACCGTCCTCTACACGGCGGCGATCGCGTACGGCGCGCCGATCTCGACGACGCACACGGTCACCACCGCGATCATGGGTGTGGGGGCCACCAGGCGCCTGTCGGCGGTGCGGTGGGGCGTCGCCGGAAACATCATCACCGCGTGGGTCCTCACGATTCCGGCGGCCGCCCTGGTCGCCGCGCTCGCCTACTACATCCTGAACCTGATCATCGGTTAGTCACCGGCGATACATGACGTCGGTCTTCCACCGGCTGAACCCCAGCGACTCGTAGAGCCTGACCGCCGCGTGGTTCTCCTCGTCCACGTAGAGCATCACCTGCGGCAGTCCGAGCGCGCGCAGGTGCACGAGCCCGGCGAGCGTCAGGGCCCGGCCCAGCCCCGTCCCCTGCTCGGCGGGGTCCACCCCTACCACGTAGACCTCACCGACGGGCTCGTGCCCGCCGTCCTCGCCGTCACGGTGGACCTTCGTCCAGTGGAAGCCCGCCAGTGTGCCGTCCCGCCGTACGGCGAGGAAGAAGCCGGCCGGGTCGAACCAGGACTCCCGTTCCCTCTGCTCGACGTCGTCGATCGTCCACGCACCCTGCTCGGGGTGCGCGGCGAAGGCGAGCGCGTTGAGCGCCACCCAGGCGTGCTCGTCCTTGCCGGTCTCGAACGTGCGCAGCCGTACATCGCCGGGCAGGACCGGATCGGGCGTCGGCGTCTCCAGCGAGCGGCGCATCTGCCACAACGACCGGCTGCGGCTCAGCCCCGTCGATGCCGCCAGCCGGGACGCGGCGGGGTGGTCGCCGTGCGCCCACAGCCGGATCCGGCCGCCGCTCTCCTCGAGGACCGCCTCCAGCAGTCGCCGTCCCAGGCCGCGGCCGCGGAACGCCGGGTGGACCACCAGTTCGCCGCTCGGCCCCTCGCCCTGGCCGGCCGGGTCCGGTGGGTCCAGTTGCGCGAATCCGGCGAGGTCCGCGCCTTCATGGATCAGTACGGCCCTCGCCCCCGGCGCGCCCCCGTGGCGCAGGCGCAACATCGCCTGCTCGTTGAGCGGGCGGACGCCGTCCGTCTCCGTCGCCGCCTCCACAAGGGACCGCACGGCCGTCACCTGATCTTCGTTCAGCCGTTCCACGACATCCACGCGCACGTTCATGCCTTGAACGTTAAGTGACCGCCGAGATCTCAGCACGCTCGGGTTCTGGCAATGTTCGCCATCTCGGAGCCCCATGAATCGTTACGTTCCAGCCATTTGATGCTTAGATCACGGCTTTACTGTCGGGGCCATGACCCCTGCATCTCTCACGCGTCTGGCCCTCGTAGGAGTCGCCGCGGTGAGCCTCACAGCGCTCGCCATCGGTCCGGCCGGCGCGACCTCATCCCATCACCCGTCGCACAACCAGCCGTCGCAGCATCACCCCGAGCCCAAGACGGTTCCCGTGCGCCTGCTGTCCATCAACGACTTCCACGGCAACCTGGAGCCTCCGACCGGCTCGGGCGGCCGCATCGCCGACGAGACCGGAACCCTGGTCGACGCGGGCGGCGCCGCCTACCTCGCCACGCATCTCAAGCAGATGCGCGACAAGAACACCGTGGTGGTCGCCGCCGGCGACCTCATCGGCGCCTCGCCGCTGATCTCCGCCGCCTACCACGACGAGCCGACGGTCGCCCTGCTGGACAAGCTCGGCCTCGCGACCTCCGCCGTGGGCAACCACGAGTTCGACGAGGGCATCGACGAGCTCAACCGCATCATGAAGGGCGGATGCCACCCGGTCGACGGCTGCTCGCCCGCGGGCAAGTGGAAGGGCTCCAGCTTCGACTACCTCGCGGCGAACGTCCTCAAGGAGAAGAACGGCGACTACGCGCTCCCGCCGTTCTACGTCAAGAAGATCAACGGCGTGAAGGTGGGCTTCATCGGGCTCGTCACCCAGACGACCCCGACCATCGTCACGGCCGCGGGCATCAAGGGGCTGAAGTTCACCGAAGAGGTGGCCGCCGCCAACAAGGTGTCCAAGCTCCTCGCCCGCCAGGGTGTGAAGGCCCAGGTCGTGCTCATGCACGAGGGTGACAACGTCGCCCCCAACCAGAGCCCGGACGCCTGCCCCAACGTCCCCGGCGCCGGCTCCCGGATCGCCCAGGGCCTCGACGCGCAGGTCGACCTGGTCATCAGCGGCCACTCGCACCAGGCCTACATCTGCAAGACCAAGGACCCGGCCGGGCATGACCGGTACTTCACCCAGGGCTCGTCCTTCGGCCGTGTCATCACCCAGATCGACTTCCAGGTCGACAAGAAGACCGACGACATCGTCCGTTCGTCCGTCGTCCCGGACAACCACGTGGTGACCCGCACGGTCACCCCCGACCCCGAGATCACCGCCTTCGTGCAGACCTGGAAGGACCGGGTCTCGACCGTCGCGAACAAGCCGATCGGCTCCATCACCGCCAACCTCGGTCGCAACTCGACCAACGGCGGGGAGTCCGCGCTGGGCGACGTCATCGCCGACGCTCAGCTGGAGGCGACGAAGGTGGGCGGCAACGCCGAGATCGCGCTGATGAACCCCGGCGGCATCCGCGCCGATCTGACCTTCGCGCAGAGCGGTTCCGAGGGCGACGGCGTCGTGACGTACGGCGAGGCCTTCACGGTGCAGCCGTTCAACAACCTCATGCAGGCCGTCACGCTCACCGGCGCCCAGCTCGACGCGCTCCTCGAGCAGCAGTGGAGCGCCGCGGCGACCCGGGTGCTTCAGCCGTCGGCCACGCTGACCTACACGGCCGACCTGACGCAGCCGTTCGGGTCCCGGGTCTCCGGCATCAAGGTCAACGGTGTGGCCGTGACCGACACCCAGCAGATCCGGGTGGCGGCGAACAACTTCCTGGTCGGCGGAGGTGACGGCTTCACGGTCTTCACCCAGGGCACCGACCTGTGGAGCGGCCCGCTGGACATCGACGCGTTCGTCGCCTACATGGGCGCCCACTCGCCGATCGCTCCTCCGGTGACCGATCGCCTCACCGTCATCCAGTAGGGATCAGATCCGCCATCACGAAACAGGCCCGCCCCGGAGTCCGGGGCGGGCCTTCTCGTCTCGTGGCCTGGTGCCGTCACCCGTGCGGGGATCGGGCCGGTACGGCTATCGCCTGGCGGTCTCGGCGGCCTCGGCCTGCTCACCGCCGCGGTCGGGGACGAACCGGTAGCCGACGTTGCGGACGGTGCCGATGAGGGCCTCGTACTCCGCGCCGAGCTTCGCCCGCAGACGGCGGACGTGGACGTCGACGGTGCGGGTGCCGCCGAAGTAGTCGTAGCCCCAGACCTCCTGCAGCAGCTGGGCCCGGGTGAAGACCCGGCCGGGGTGCTGGGCGAGGTACTTGAGCAGCTCGAACTCCTTGAACGTCAGGTCGAGCGCGCGGCCGCGGAGCCGGGCCGTGTAGGTCGCCTCGTCGATCGACAGCTCGCCGCTGCGGATCTCGTCCGGGACCTCCTCGGCCGCCGCGAGCGACCGCTTGCCGACGGCCATGCGGAGCCGGGCCTCGACCTCGGCGGGGCCGGCCGTGTCGAGGATCACGTCGTCGAGACCCCATTCGGCCGTCATCGCGGCCAGGCCGCCCTCGGTGACGATCACCATGAGCGGGCAGTCGATCCCGGTGGTCCGCAGCAGCCGGCACAGGCTCTTCGCCTGGACGAGCTCACGGCGGGCGTCGACCAGGATGGCGTCGGCGGGTGGAGTGTCGATCAACGCGGACGCCTCGGAGGGCGCGACCCGCACCGAGTGCAGGAGAAGTCCGAGCGCGGGAAGTACCTCCGCGGAGGGCTCCAAAGCATTGGTCAGCAGGAGCAGGTTGCTCAATTTCCGCCTCCTTGCCACCTCGTCGGCTTGTCCGCCGCTTCGGATGAAAACTGCGCCAGCCGTACAAACACGGAAGGACCCGGGGGCGACGCTGCCCAGGTCCATTAGTCCGTAGGGTAGCTCACAGCATGTTGAGGTCCAATGTGGGTCCATCGTGTGAACACCAGGTCACGTGGATTAACACCGTAACCTCTTGCTCACATTGAGTGGTCGCCCGTGTGGCGGAAGGGGGCTGGGAGACCGATGGCAACCGGGACGGTCCGCTACTGGGCCGCGGCCAAGGAAGCCGCCGGAGTCGCGGAAGAACCGTTCGACGCGGAAACCTTGAAAGACCTGCTCGCCGCGATCGGAGGGAACCCGGACCTGGAGCGGGTGCTGCGGCGCTCGTCCTTCTTGATCGACGGTCATCCGGCGGGCACGCGCGATCCGAGTGTCGTACTCCTCCCTGAGGGTGCCGTTGTCGAGGTTTTACCGCCTTTTGCCGGGGGATGAGGCGCTAGTCTCAACGGCAGGCCAGCCCTGGAGGAACCCGGATGCGCAAGCTGATCGTCACTCTGATCGTGCTTGCCGTCCTGCTCGCCGTCGTGGACAGGGTCGCGGTCGCCGGCGTCCAGCGCGAGATCGCCAAGCAGGTCGCGGCGAAGTACGACCTCACGACGCCTCCCACGGTGGAGATCAAGGGCATCCCCTTCCTCACCCAGGCACTCCTCGGACGTTATGACGAGATAGCCGTCGGGATCGGGCCGATGACCGTCGAGGACGTCGAGCTGTCGAAGATCGACGCCACGCTGACCGGCGTGACGGCCCCCCTGGGCGACCTGATCCAGGACCCCTCGAAGGCCGACATCCGGGCCGAACACGTGACCGGCACCGTGGTGATCCCCTGGGAGACCATCGCCGCCCGTGCTCCGCGTGGCATCGAGATCGACGGCGCGGGGGACAAGGTGCGGGTGTCCGGCACCGTCAAGGCGCTGGGGCGCTCCCTCCCGGTCACCGCCGACATGAAGATCAACGTCGTCTCCGGCGCCGTGAAGCTGACCCCGGTCGGCGTGAAGGTCGCGGGCGGTTTCTCCGTCCCCAACCCGGAGAGGTTCATCACCTTCACTGTGCCTGTCAAGGACCTGCCGCTCGGCCTTAAAATCACCAGCGTGAAGACGACCCCCGATGGGCTCGCGGTCGAGGGCACCGCCAGCGATGTCCCCCTCCGGTGACCTGGGCCACACTCCTGAACCCGACGGCCCGGCCGTACGTGATGAGGGTGTGAGTCCAGCCGCAACCGCCGCCGACGAGCTCATGCGCGCGCTGGTGGAGGAGCACGGTGGGCCGCTGTACGGCTATGTGCTCCGCCTGACCGGAGATCCGGGAAGGGCGGAGGACGTCGTGCAGGAGACGCTGCTGCGAGCCTGGCGCCATCCGTCCGTTCTCGGGGCGCGCCCTGTGCGCGCGTGGTTGTTCACCGTCGCCCGCAACCTCGTCGTCGACCAGCATCGGGCCCGCCAGGCCCGGCCGCAGGAGACGGGTGACGAGGCCCTGGCCGTGGTCCCCGCGGACGACGAGCTGGAAAAGGCCGTCGAGTCGTGGGCGGTGGCGGAGGCGCTGGCCTCGCTCAGGCCGGAGCATCGCGAGGTGCTCCTGGAGACGTACTACCGGGGGAGATCGGTGAAGGAGGCGTCAGAGGTCCTCGGCATACCGGCAGGCACGGTCAAGTCGCGGACCTACTATGCGCTCCGAGCGCTGAAGCTCGCCCTGGAGGAACGGGGGCTTGCGCCATGACCTGCGACGACGAGGTGCGCATGTCGCTCGGGGTCTACATCCTCGGCGCGCTGGAGGACGACGAGATCGCCGAGGTCGAGGCCCACCTGGACGGATGTCCCGAGTGCCGGGCCGAGCTGGCGGAGCTGTCCGGGCTGCCGCGCGCGCTCGCGCTCGTCTCCGAGGACGACATTCGGCACGCCGAGGGTCCGCCGCGGGCCGTGCTCGACCGGCTGGTGGCCACGTCCGTCCGGCGCAGCCGCTGGTCGCGGGCCTTCCTCGCCCTGGCCGCGTCCGTGGTGGTCGCGGCGCTCGGCGGTACGGCATGGCTGACGGTCAGCCGCGGAGCCGGAGACTCGCCGACCGCGACATCGCAAAGTGAGATCGCCGCGGCGAAGCCGGGCACCCCGGCCGTCGCGGCCGAGGACGGCGCCGACGCCGCGGCCCCCACCGCGGCCCCCAAGATCCTTTCCAGTAGTCCGCAGGCGGCGCCCGACAGGGCGGGGACGATGAGGCGGGAGGTCACGGACGGCGACGTGCGGCTCGGCGTCCGCCTCACGGCCGAGACGAGCGGTACGAAGGTCGTGTCCTGGGTTCGCGGTGTCCCCGCGGGCACGGTGTGCCGGTTGTGGGCCATCGGCAGGGACGGCACGAGGTCGCCGGCCGGAAGCTGGAAGGTGCCCAAGGGGGGCTACCGCCCCGGCCAGTGGTACGACGGCTCGATCGAGCTCCCGATCGGGGAGATCACGCGCTTCGAACTGTCCACCTCCGACGGAGGGCTCGTGACCCTGCCCGTGTGACCGCTCGACCCGTTCCTGTGACGGAACCGCTGTGATGGGTGTGCCTTCTCGGGTAGGCATGACGGGAATGAATCCGCGCGGAAGGCGGGTTGCACAGCACGATGGTCGGAATCGTGGTTCTTGGTGTGACGCTCGTCGTGGGCGTGATCATCGGATTCGCC
The DNA here is from genome assembly GCF_016863275.1 of Planotetraspora mira. Lineage (GTDB taxonomy): Bacteria > Actinomycetota > Actinomycetes > Streptosporangiales > Streptosporangiaceae > Planotetraspora > Planotetraspora mira. The sequence goes on along the minus strand of NZ_BOOO01000054.1, from coordinate 38,646 downwards.
GTGAGGCGCCGCGACGGGAAGGTGCGTGCCGTGAAGCAGGTGGTCTCCGACGCCCGCGCGGTGGTGACGAGCGACGATCTCGGCGTGGAGCTGGGCGAGCGCGTGACCCTCGTGCAGTTCTCCACCGCCTTCTGCCAGCCCTGCCGGGCGACCAGGCGGATCCTCCACGACGTCGCGGAGATGGTGCCCGGTGTGCGGCATGTCGAGATCGACGCCGAGTCGCGGCTCGATCTCGTCAGGCGCTTCGATGTGATGCGGACGCCGACGGTCCTCGTCGTGGACGTCGCCGGCAACGTCGTGAAGCGGGCGTCCGGCCTGCCCAGGAAGGCCGACGTCATCGCGGCCGTCGGCGTGGCGGTCGACGGTCCGTCTCACGAATCGTCTCATCAATCGGACAGCGTGTGACAGATGGCGAGACGGCAGGTACTGTCGTGGTCATGACTCCCACGACAGAGCTGCTCACGAAGCGGCGCGCGGTGGACTTCTGCCGCGTGGCCACCTCGCTCTGTCGCATGGCCTGAGGGTGATTCCCGCGGCTTTCGCCGCATTCCGTGAATCGTTCAGGAGCATCCCACGATGCAAATCGACCCTCGAGGCCCCCGGTTCGGTGCGGCCGTCACGACTCTGATTCTCGCGATCACCCTGGTGACGCGCAGCCCCTGGCTGCTCGCCCTGCAGGCGGTCGTGTTCGCGTTCGGTGCTTTCGACGCCTCCCCGTACGGCCTCCTGTTCCGGAGACTCGTGCGGCCGCGGCTGGGACCGCCGAGCGAGTTGGAGGACGCGGCACCACCGCGCTTCGCGCAGGGCGTCGGGCTTGGGTTCGCGATCGTGGGGTTGATCGGGTTCGCGGCAGGAATCACTCCGCTGGCTCTGGGTGCGACAGCAGCGGCACTGCTGGCCGCCTTTCTCAACGCCGCCTTCGGCCTCTGCCTGGGCTGCGAGATGTACCTGATCATCCGCCGTCTACAACCTGGGAGAACACAATGAGCCGCTCCGCCGTCCTGGTGGATGCCGACTGGGTCGAGGCCAACCTCGACACGCCCGGTGTCGTGCTCGTCGAGGTCGACGAGGACACCAGCGCCTACGCCAAGGGCCACATCCGCGGTGCCGTGAAGATCGACTGGAGGCAGGACCTGCAGGACCCGGTCCGCCGTGACTTCGTCGACAAGGCGGGCTTCGAGGCCCTCCTGTCGGCCCGTGGCATCGCCAACGACGACACCGTCGTCCTCTACGGCGGCAACAACAACTGGTTCGCCGCCTACGCGTACTGGTACTTCAAGCTTTACGGCCACGAGAACGTCAAGCTGCTCGACGGTGGCCGCAAGAAGTGGGAGCTCGACTCCCGCGAGCTGGTCGAGGACGTGGCGGCCCGTTCCGCCACCACCTACACCGCCTCCGAGCAGGACCTGTCGATCCGCGCCTTCCGTGACGACGTCGTCGCCGCGATCGGCAAGCAGAACCTGGTCGACGTCCGCTCGCCCGACGAGTTCACCGGCAAGCTGCTCGCCCCCGCCCACCTTCCGCAGGAGCAGGCCCAGCGTGCGGGCCACGTGCCCACGGCCCGCAACATCCCGTGGTCGAAGGCGGCCAACGACGACGGCACCTTCCGCTCCGACGACGAGCTGAAGGACCTCTACTCCGGTGAGGGCGTCGACTTCGGCAAGGACACCATCGCCTACTGCCGCATCGGGGAGCGCTCGGCGCACTCGTGGTTCGTGCTGCACGAGATCCTCGACCAGGCGAACGTCAAGAACTACGACGGTTCGTGGACCGAGTACGGCTCGCTCGTGGGCGTGCCGATCGAGTTGGGGGAGGCCCGCTGATGACCGTTCAAGCACAAGGTTGCGCAGCTCCGGAGCAGACCGTCGCGCTGCCGGCCGGCATCGACCTGTCGACGCAGGCCGTGATCCAGGGTGTCGTCTCCGGCGCCGGCACGGCCTACGCGCGCCTGCTCGACCACTCCGGCGAGTTCACCGGTGAGGTCGTCGTCTCCGACGAGGGCATCTTCCGCTTCTTCGCGGCCCCGGGCCAGTGGACCGTCCGCATCATCGCGGGCGGGGGCGTCACGAAGGACGTCTCGGTCGAGGCGAAGCTCGGCGAGGTCTCCCAGCTCGCCGTCGCCGTCTGACCTACGCACGCACCACCGAAAGGCCGGCACTCTCACCGAGTGCCGGCCTTTTGCTTTCTCGCCCGTGCCGCACCGTGACGATCTCGCCGCGATGGCGGGGTGATGGCGCCTCGAACCCGATAACATGCGGCAGATGTCCGGAACGTCCGCGCTCCCTGCCCCGATCCAGGCTGCCGCTGCCCCCAAGGCGACCTGGACGCTGTCGCCGTACGCGCTCCCGTTGCACACCTTCCGCATCGCCGCGCAGTGCGCACTGCCGCTGATCATCTGGTTCTCCGCCGGGCGACTCGTGCGGTGGGCGTTGCTGCTGCTGGCGGCGACCCTCTCACACGGGTCGTGGTATCAGGCCCGCCTGGTCGTGGTCCTGTTCCTCTTCACGCTCGTCGTGATGATCTCTCTCGCGACCACGGTGGGCATGTTGTACGTGATCCGGGGCGCTCTGATGGAGACCCGGGCCCGCAGGAACGCGAGCGAGGCGCAGGAGGGCCTGTTCGGGGCGCTCAACCGGACGGCACTGGTCTTCTCAGGTATTTACATGACCTGGGGCTTCGTCGACCAGGACCTCCGCGATTTCTTGAACATCGACCTGTTCCGCCAGCCGGACGGGATCCTCGTCGACGTCATGGCCGGCCGGGAGAGCACGGTGATGGGGGGCCTGATCAGTCTCGACTGGAAGGTCTCGCTCGTGACGGCCGTCGTGGCCTACGGGGTGAAGACCATCTTCGGCCGGCGGCACGAGGCGGGACAGGGCCGGTTCTCGGGGATCGTGGCGACCTTCGGGGAGCTCGCGTTCGTCTTCTACGGGCTCAACGCCATCGGGGCCGCGGTGGGCGTCCGCTCGGCCTGGATCGGTGACCGGGCCGTGGTCGCGGGTGGGGAGAAGTTGGCGACGGACGCGCAGAGTGCGATCCCCGGATGGGAGACGTTCTGGTCGGACATCTGGCCGAATGTGATCTCCGGACTCGCCCTTCCGCTGGCGTGGCTGACCATCGGCATCCTCGTCTACGGGGCCTACGCGGAGGACACGCAGACCACGATCAGGGGCACGCCCCTCGAGGTGGCCGCCGCCCGGCTGCAGGACACGCACAGCCTGACCCGGCGGGCCCTCTCCAAACTCACCGCGGGATGGACCGAGCGCTGGATCCCACTGCTCAACTCCCTCCGGCTGACGGCCAGGGGAGGGGCGCCGCTGTTCGGGCTGTTCGCGCTCTGCTACGTCGGTCTGCACATCGGCGGCGACTATCTCACCAGGGCGGGTCAGTACCTGGTCGCCAGCGACAAGCCGTACTTCTGGTTCATCACCGACGTCCCGGTCTTCTTCGTCTCCGAGTTCGTGGTCACGACCCTGACCATGTGCCTCATCGCCGCGACCTTCGATCTGGCGGCCACCCGTGACCGGCTGCGCCGGCCCCGGGTCACCGGGTGAACCTGAGCACCTGGTCTTGCTTCTCCTCGGTCGTGACCGACGCCTTCATCGAGTCGTCGAACGACTGGCCGGGCACGTCGCGGGTGATGCTGGGCCGTACCAGGACCTCGATCTTGTCGGCGACGGACGTCGGGACCACGCCCATCAGCTCGATCTTGTACAGCGTCCCGACCTTGTTCTCGGCCGTGGCCGAGGGAGTGGTGTCGTTGACGAGCTGCGCGAGCCAGGTGCGGCCTGACCCGTCCGTCAGCTTCACGTCGGGGGTGCCGTGCCGGATGGCGCCCTCACCGTCCAGAGCCGTCCTGGTGACGACGACCTTCATCCACTGACGTGAGGGGTCCGGCTTCGCGCTCGGACCCGGATCGGCTATGGGCCACAAGGCCACCCGCCACGACACGTGTTGCCAGGTTGCGGCTTGTTTGGGCTTGACGATGTGGATGTGGTCGCTTGGCCGGCCGTACTCGTAGACGCCTCGGGCGAACCAGAGCGGAAACGCGATGGCGGCGGCCACGGAGAGGAACGCGCCCGACCCCAGCAGGACGCGCCGCCGACCGCGTGACATCTTCTTGCGCGCGGGAGGAGGCGGCGGCGCCGGCGGCGAGGGCCGCCTGTAGTGGGCGGGCAACTCGACGCGGGTGCCGGGGACGGCGGGGAAGGGCACCGTCATGGTGTGCTCCTCCTCCGACAGGGCCGGCCAGACCCGCAGGTCCCCGACCGGCCGGAGCGTCCCCGGAATGGGTATCGAGGGAGGCTGGGGCGGTGGGCCCGTGTAGGTGATGTCCATGTCCGCCGGCTGGTCCAAAGGCGGGGCGAACCAGTCCCGGGAGTCGGGAGAGCCGGGGTCCTGCCGGTCTCCGCCCATCGGCGTCTCGCTCACGTCAGAACCTCGCACGTCTTCCCGATTCTTCGGCTCATGAGGTCTTGGTCACCAGGGGGTGGTACGCCTCTGCCCGTGAGATCAGCCGGGCGGCGTCCGCGCTGGTGAGGCCCAGGTCGATCTCCGCTTCTGGCGCGGAGTTGTCCACGACTATCGCGGCGACGGGCGGGATGAAGACGAAGCGGACGCCCGGTATGGCGGCGGCGGGAACCTCGTAGACGAGGGTTCCGGCGGACCAGAGCCCCGGCTGGACCTGCTTGGCGAAGAAGGTGAGCGACTCATCCACCTTGTCGGTGGGCTTGTATCGCTTGCCGTCCGCGGTGAGAAGCTCGGGCGGCCCCAGCTTGCTCAGCTGCATGGGCTCGCTGCGGGTGGTCGCCCTGAGGTTCACCAGAAGGAACAGGTAGCGGGTCGCGACCTTCACGGTCTCGCTGGAGAAGTTCCGCGTATCCACCATGTGTGCCGCCGTCACCGACGTCACCTGCACGGTGTAGCGGTTCGTCTCCACGGGCCGGCCGATCTCGCCCTTGGTGGTGAGGAAGGAGCCGCGCTGCTCGTACGGCATGGCGTTCGACTGGGCCCACACCGCGGCCGCCGCCAGGGCGATCCCGGCGACCATCGCCGCGACGCGGCCGACGACGCTCCGCCGCTCCACGGGTCTGCGTGCCTGCCGCGGGGTGGTTCCCGGTTCCTGTCGCGTCATCGTCATCACCCGCGCTCCCGCGTCACTGGGAGGGTGACCTCCGCGGCCACCGTGGGGACGAACCCGTCGTCGTCATCGTCACCGACGAGTTGCCAGTAATGCGTCTGGTCCCGTAGTCCGAGCGGCTCGTAGACGAAGCTGCCGACGTCCAGAGTGACTGAGGTGGGAGCCGTGGCCGTGGGCTCGAGTTCGAACTTCACGAGCACGGTCGTCGCCACACCAGGCTGCAGAAGCCCGGTCTTGACCCCGAAATCCGTCCCGTAGACCTCGGGTCCGTACTTCGTCTTGATCTCCGGTCGCATGCGGAGGATGGAACCCGCGAAGTTGAGGGGCATCGACCCGATCTTGTCAGCCTCCGGGAGGAGGCCGATGCCTGTGGTCTCATCGCCCAGGTTGGTGACCTTGAGAGTGAGCACCAGGTAACGCTTGAGATCGCCGAAGGTGCCCGGCTGGGTGGTGTCGGCCGCCTTGACGAACTGCGTGCGGAACTGGCCCTGGTCGATCATCTTGCCTGGAGCGACCTTCGGGGGTGGATCGTCGGCCGCCTGGGCGAAGCCGCCGGAGACGGCGGTCACGCCGATGCCCGCCGCCAGCACCGCGGAGGCGACCGGAACCAGGACCGGACGTCGACGGCGGCTGCCGCGGGGGGATGACATCATGGCACCGGATGGTAGTACGCCCGCAGTCGAACCATTAGCCGCATTCGTCCCATCGCTGGCCGGAATTGCGTCCGAATGCCGAGAAGCCCGTCCTGATAGGGCTTATAGCTCCTACGCTGTGACCCAGGCGGACATGGAGGGCTTGTGGGCGACCCGCACCCGGAGCATGCTCAGCTTCAGGCGGACCGTATCTACCTGGGCTGGCAGTACGCCCTGCTGCATTCAGATCCGGGGCCCCCACCCAAACGTCCCGCCCGGGAGGACATCGAAGAGGCGGACGCCCAAGCGCCCGCCGAGGCGGAATGGGCCCAGCGGGAGCGGCTCCAGGAGGACATGCTCAACCGCCCGGTCCGGATCTTCCGCCGTTTCATGGCCGTCGTCGCGGTCGGCATCTTCGCCCTCGGGGTGACGCAGATGCTCGCGTGGTCGTTCGTGCTGCTCGGACTGGTCGCGGCGGGCGGTGTGGCCGGGATCTGCACCTATGCGATCGTCCAGGGCAACCGCGCGGTCGGCGTACGGGTGAACGAGCGCCTCGCTCGGGAGCAGCGGACGCAGGAGCGGCGCGAGCGCGAGATCATGACGGCCCAGGAGGAGCACGCCGCCGAGTACCGTGCCTGGGCCGAGAAGAAGACCACGTTCGACAAGCAGCTGAACTGGTACGCGGTGGCCGTGCCCGACGAGATCGACCGCGTCGACGTCGCAGGCGGGACGCTCGCGGGCTGGTCGGCCCTGATCACCCTGATCGGCGCGACCCGGCTCTACAGCGGCGGTCACCTCACCGTGCTCGACCTGTCCGAGGGGGCCATCGCCAAGGACCTCATCGAGCTGGCGAAGAGGGGCGGCGACGACCCGCTGGTGTGGGTGCTTCCGGTGGACCTGCCGCGGCTCGACCTGGGTGCCACGCTCAAGCCGGAGGCCTTCGCCGACGTGCTCGCCCACGTCGTGAGCGTGAGCGAGGAGACCAGCAGGGACATCGGGTTCGACAACGCCATCCTGGAGCGGGTCCTCGAGGTCCTCGGGGAGAACGCCACGATCAGCCAGGTCACCGCGGCGCTCCGGGCACTCGCCCAGGTGGGTGACCCGCGCGACGACATGAAGTACGGCCTGCTGACCGCGACCCAGCTCGAACGCATCGGCACCCTGTTCGGCCGGGGCGTCGCCGACCGCGTCGTGATCGAGCGGGCCTGGGCGCTGGAGTCGCAATTACGCAAGCTGGAGACGCTCGGCTCCGAGGCCGTACGGCTGCCGCCGGCACGGTTGCGCGTGGTCAGCATGGACCGCCAGGCGGGCGTCTTCGGCAACCGGGTGCTCGGCACCTACGTGGCCACGGCGCTCACGCACATCCTGCGCCAGTCTCCGGCGAGCGAGCGGCCCTGGTATCACACGATCATCGTGGCCGGGGCGGACAAGCTGCGCGGCGACGTGCTCGACCGGCTCATGGACGCCTGTGAGACGTCCCGTACGGGGCTCGTGCTGACCTACCGCAGCCTCACCCCCACGGTCAGGGAACGGCTCGGCAGGGGCCACGCCGCCGTCGCGTTCATGCGCCTGGGCAACGCAGAGGACGCCAGGGTCGCGAGCGAGCACGTCGGCACCGAGCACCGTCTCGAACTGGCCCAGCTCACCGAGACGTTCAGCTCGTCCGTCCATCCCCCGAGCGGGTTCTACACCTCCACCGTCGGCGAAGGCCGTACCGGCCCGGAGGAGAAGGGGGAGGGCGACCTCAAGGAGGACATCACCGAGTCGACCGAGTGGGGGCGCACCGCTCCCCAGGTCGCCGAGGGCGTGCTGCAGCGCTCGCGGGAGTTCCTCGTCGAGCCGCACCAACTGCAGCAACTCCCCACCACGTCGGTCATCGTCACCCATGCGACCGCCGAGGGGCGGCAGGTCAGGCTCGCGGACGCCAACCCCGCGATCCTCACCTTCCCCAAGACGACGCTGGGCGAGTTCCAGGAGCTGAGGCGGGTCGCGCTGCGCTCCGAGGAGCCCGAGCCGCTCGAGCTCGACGAGGACGCGCCGCCGCCGAATCTCGGTCCTCCGCCGCCCCGGCTCGACTGGCGCAAGCGGCCATGACACCGTCCGGATCCGGTAAGGGCATCGTCAACAGGGATGTGAGCACTTGATCGTTGAAGGAGTCTCTCCCCTGTTCGTCGTCAAGTGAGGGGTCTCATGCATCCGTTCCCCCTGAGCGGGCCGTGGTACCGGATCCAGGCGATCGCCGCCCCGTCGCGGAGTTCGTCTGCGGAATGGGACTTCGTCACCGTTCTCCCGGCCGTTCTGTCCGCCGCACAGCGCAACCGCCCGTTCGTCATCGGCTGGTTGTCGCGTGGTTCGGGGGCGCCGCTCGAGCTCATCACCAACGCGGGGCCGCTCACGCCGCCGCGGCCGCCCAAGCGCGCGGTCGCGAGTGACGAGGCGCCCGTCACGGGTCCTCAGCCGCTGCTCTTCCCCGGCGGTGCCCGCGGGGTCGAGATCGGCGAGGAGTGGATCGCCGACCTGGCCGACCTGGTCTGGACGCCCTGCCCCGGCAGGCAGGCGCCTCCGCTGTACGGCAGGCGCGAGCCCGAGCCCGACGAGCACAAGCGGCCGACGCTGTTCGAGTCGACGCTGGTCACGCTGATGTCGCGACCGTTCGGCTGGGTGGTGGTCGCCGAGCCGACCGACCTCCTCGACACCGAGGTCGCCCACCTGCGCACCCAGCTCAACGTCCTGCGCCAGTACGGCGACGCCTCGGAGAGGTCCCGATTCGACGCCGAGCGCGCCGAGCGCAGGATGCAGGAGCTCGACGCGTTCCGCGAGGCCGGTCTGTGGAACGTCCGTGTGCTCGCGGGCGCCGCGGGCCCCGACGAACTGCGGCAACTCGCCCCCGTGCTGGTCGGCTCGGTCGAGATGAGCCACCATCCCTACCGGCTCCGCAGCGCCATGTCCGTGCCGGCCCTGTCCGGAGCCGAGCGCGGCATCGCCGCCGGCGAGTCCGTGTACGGCTTCGCCGAGGCGCTGGCCGTCAACCTGCAGGACTCCGCCGACGGGGCGGGCGCGCCGTTCGCCGCCACGGCGGGCGCGCTCGCCGCTCTCGCGGGACTGCCGCGCCGGGAGGTCCCGGGCGTGCGGGTGGTCGACGCGGGCTACTTCGACGTGACGAGCGAGGCCGAGATCGAGGGTTCCTCCGAGCTGATCGACCTCGGGGCGATCGTGGACGGCCAGGACCGGGCGGTGGGCGCGTTCCGGGTGCCGCTGGCCACGCTGAACCGCCACGCCTTCATCACCGGCGCCACCGGCTCGGGCAAGTCGCAGACGGTCAGGCACCTGCTGGAGGAGCTCACCAAGGCCGGGATCCCGTGGCTGGCCATCGAGCCGGCCAAGTCGGAGTACGCCGCGATGGCGGGCCGGGTCGAGAACCTCGCGCCGCTGACCGTCATCAACCCGTCCGCGCCGGACAACGTGCCGTTCAGCGTGAACCCGCTCGCTCCCGAGCCGGGCTATCCGGTGCAGGCGCACATCGACATGGTCCGCGCGCTCTTCATGGCGGCCTTCGACGCCGAGGAGCCGTTCCCGCAGATCATGTCGCTGGCCCTCCAGCGGGTCTACGAGGCCAACGGCTGGGACGTCGTCACCGGAGGCGGGATCCCCGGCGCGGCGGTGCAGCCGGCCGTACCGACCCTCGAGCAGCTGCAGCAGCACGCCCTGGAGGTCATCCAGGAGATCGGCTACGGCAACGAGGTGCAGGCCGACGTCGAGGGGTTCATCAGCCTCCGGCTGCGCAGCCTGCGGGTGGGCAGCGCAGGCCGGTTCTTCGAGGGCGGTCATCCGGCCGACATCGGCGGCCTGCTCCAGCGCAACGTGGTGCTCGCCATCGAGGACGTGGCCAACGACGAGGACAAGGCGTTCCTCATGGGCACGCTCATCATCCGCATCGTCGAGCACCTGCGGATGCGTGCCCGGCAGGACCCGCGTAACGAGGACGGCCCGGCCGGACTCCGCCACGTCATCGTGATCGAGGAGGCCCACCGTCTGCTCAGGGACCGCGGTTCGCAACGGGCCTCGACCCACGCGGTCGAGCTGCTGGCCGGGATGCTCGCCGAGATCAGGGCGTACGGCGAGGGCATCATCGTGGCTGAGCAGATCCCCACGAAGCTGGTCTCCGACGTCGTGAAGAACACCGCGCTGAAGGTCGTCCACCGTCTGCCCGCGGAGGACGACCGCCGGCTCGTCGGCGCGGCGATGAACCTGAGCGAGGACCAGTCCCGCCAGGTCGTCTCGCTCCAGCCCGGCTACGCGGCGGTCTTCGCCGACGGGATGGACCGCCCGCTGCGCATCCAGGTGCCGCTGGGGGAGGACCGCGAACGCGCCATGCTGAGCCCGGTCCCGCCCATCTGCGGCCGCCGCTCGGCCGCCTGCGGCCGCGAGTGCCGTACGGGCAAGGCCTGCACGCTGGTCGAGCTGCGCGAGGCCGACCTGCTCGCCGTGGCGCCGGAATGGGCATGGCTGCGGATCTGGACCGACACGGTGATTCTGTCGTTCGTGACGAACCGCTCTCTGCCCGGTGTGCCGCGCGTCCTCGCCGACATCTGGGCCGAGTTGCCGGTCAAGCGCCGGGAGTGCCTGCTCGCGACCCTCACCGAGCGCGGCGTCGCCCGCAGGTCGTGGTCGCTGCGGACCTGGTTCGACCCCACGCTGCTCACGGAGAAGGCGTCCGAGGTCGCCGCGGGACTGCTGGACCCGGAGGACAGGGAGCAGCCGATGCAGGCGGGGGAGCGCCCGGGGGCGGCCTGGGTCATCCCGCAGGTCCGCTGGCTGCACGAAGTGGATCGGTTGTTCCCGTTCGGCCATTCCGCACCCGATTTGCGCAGCGCCGCCCCGGCGATGGAGTACACCCTGTTCGGCACCGATCCGGTCGGCCGGCCGTACGCGCACCAGGGGGTCAACGGGTCCGCGGCCGCCGGTGAGGGGGCCGTCGCGGTGGGGGTCAGGACCGAGTTGCTCGGCCACCGGGCCAAGGCCCTGCGCCACCACCCCCTGTCGATGGAGGTGGACCGCAACCGCGCTCTCGCGTGGCGGGTCATCCTCGGAGACGACGAGCACGAGGGCATCCAGCGGGACGTGGGGACCGTCGCGATCGGCGTGGAGCCGAAGGACCGGGTCAAGCACGTCGCCCAGACGATGGGCGCAGGCTGGCTGGAGACGGTCCTGTCCTGGCCCCGCCGGTTCGTCCTCCCCTTCGACGGAGACACCCCCCCGGAGTTGTCCTTCATCCCCCCCGCGTGATCATGCACAGGTTCGGCAACACCCCCACCGACCTGCCCAAACCTTGGGCGTGATCATGCACAGGTTCGGGGAAACCACATTCACCTGCACCTTCACAACTCGTGATCATGCACAGGTTCGCAAAAGTCGCCTCCTGCCTACGTCTTCACGGTTTGTGATCATGCAGGGCCGTACGGCTCCGAGCCGCGAGGCGGCCGGTGGTGGGGAGCGCGGATAGGATCTCGGGCATGAGTCAGCTTCCGTTGCGGGCGCAGCTCGCCAGTGCCTTGGGCCGCACGGCCGCGACGCTGTCCAGGGCCACCGGACGCGGCGACGGGTCGGTCATCGGCGGCAGGGTCGGGCTCATGCTGGAGCCTGATCTGCTCCGCAAGCTCGCCACAGATCGCAAGCTCGCCCTGGTCAGCGCCACCAACGGCAAGACCACGACGACGCGTCTGATCGCCTCGGCGCTCATGGAGTTGGGCGAGGTGGCCACCAACGCCTTCGGTGCGAACATGCCGGCAGGCCACGTGTCGGCGTTGTCTGGGGCGAAGCACGCGCCGTTCGCCGTGCTCGAGGTCGACGAGAAGTACCTCCCCGAGGTGCTCGACACGACCAACGCCGGGATCGTCACCCTCATGAACCTCAGCCGCGACCAGATGGACCGTGCGGCCGAGATCTGGCTGCTTGCGCAGAAGTGGCGCCGTGCGCTGGCGGGCAAGCCGGCGCACGTGATCGCCAACTGTGACGACCCCCTGGTGACGTGGGGCGCGTCCACGGCGGCCCGGGTGACCTGGGTGTCGGGCGGGCAGCGCTGGCGTGAGGACTCGTGGTGCTGCCCCGAGTGCGGCGGCCCCCTCGACCGCGGCGGTTCCAGGGAGATGGGGCAGCAGGGGTCGGTCCACTGGGCCTGCCGCGAGTGCACCTTCCATCGCCCCGAGCCCGACTGGGTCCTCGACGGTGAGGACGTGATCGACCCGCACGGCCGGCGCTGGCGGCTCGATCTGCAGCTTCCCGGCGAGGCCAACCGGTCCAACGCCGCGATCGCGCTGGCCACGGTGGACGCGTTCGGGCTCGACCCGGCCAGAGCCCTGCCGAGGTTGCGGACGGTCACGTCGGTGGCGGGCCGCTACACCACAGTGGAGCGCGACGGGCGCGCCCTGCGACTCCTGCTGGCCAAGAACCCGGCGGGCTGGCTGGAGGCCTTCGAGGTCTCCGACCCGAGGCTTCCGATCATCTTGTCGGTCAACGCCCAGGGGCCGGACGGCCGGGACACCTCGTGGCTCTGGGACGTCGACTACCGCATCCTCCGGGGGCGGCCCGTCTACGTGACCGGTGAGCGGCGTCTCGACCTTGCGTTGCGGCTCGACGTCGCCGGCATCCCGTTCCAGCTCTGCGATTCGTTCGACCAGGCGGTGGCCGCGCTGCCGCTGGGCAGGATCGACGTGATCGCCAACTACACCGCGTTCCAGCAGATCCGGACGGAGTTCGGTCGTGCAGTCTGAATTGTCAATCGTCTGGATCTATCCGGACCTGCTCAGCACCTACGGCGACCAGGGCAACGCGCTGGTCCTGGAGCAGCGGGCCCGCGCCCGGGGCGTCCCGACCCGGATCCATCACGTCCGGTCGTCCGACCCGGTGCCGCAGCAGGGCGACATCTACCTCATCGGCGGCGGTGAGGACCGGCCGCAGATCCTCGGCGCCGAGCGGCTGCGCAAGGACGGCGGGCTGCAGTCGGCGATCGCCCGCGGCGCCGCCATGCTGGCGGTCTGCGCGGGTTACCAGATCATGGGCTCGGTGTTCGGCGGTGAGGAGGGGCAGCCCGTGCCCGGCCTCGAGTTGCTCGACATCAGTTCGAGCCGCGGCGAGCGGCGAGCGGTCGGCGAACTGGCCGCGGAGGTCGATCCCGCGTTGCGCCTGCCCACTCTGACGGGCTTCGAGAACCACATGGGCGTCACCCGGCTGGGCCCGGGCGTGCGGCCGCTGTCGCGGACGATCGTCGGCACGGGCAACGGAGACGGCACCGAGGGCTGCGTCGCAGGAAAGATCATCGGCACCTACCTGCACGGCCCGGCTCTGGCGCGCAATCCCGCCCTGGCCGACCTGCTGCTCTCGTGGGCGATCGGGCCGCTGCCGCCGGTGAACGACGAGTGGTATCAGCGGCTGCGCGACGAGCGGCTCTCGGCCGTTCTGGGTGACCAGGCCTGATGGAGCGCGATCCAGCCGGTACGGCTCTCGCCGGCTAGTAGACCAGGGCCTGGACGCCCTCGGCGAGCACCTCTTCGACGAACGTGGAGGCTCCCGCGATGCGGACGCCGTCGATGATGTCGTCGACGGTGATCCCGCGCCGTGCGGCGCACTGGGTGCAGAGGGTCACACGTCCGGCCGCGAGGACGGCGTCGAGTAGATCCGCCAGCGGTGCGGCCTCGGGCAGGACGAACTCCTTCGCGCGACCGGGGAGCGCGAACCACGCGGATTCTCCGGTGAGCCAGACAGACACCGGTACGCCGCTGACCAGGGCCGCCGCCGCGACGGTGAACGCCTGGTTGCATCGCTCCGGCGCGTCCGCGCCGGCCGTCACCTTGATCACCAGTGATCGTGCCATGCTGGCAGCCTAGTCGGAGACCGATGGGCCCGCGTCGCCGCATACCGGATAAGTCGCCACAAGTCCTGCGGCTGCCGGTTGGCCTGCTGTCCGGCCCGCCCGGGGCATCTAAGCTCGTATCCCATGGACGCACATCCCGACCTCGAACCGATCGCCTTCCTCCTGGGCCGTTGGGAGGGGGCCGGCGTGATCGGCTACCCCACCATGGAGAGCGCCAACTTCGGCCAGGAGGTGGAGTTCGGGCACAACGGCAAGCCGTTCCTGACCTACCGGAGCCGCTCCTGGCTGCTCGACGCCGAGGGCGCCAAGGTCCGCCCGCTCGCCACGGAGACCGGTTTCTGGCGGATCCAGCCCGGACGCCAACTCGAGGTCTGCCTCGCCCACCCCACGGGCATCGTGGAGATCTACGTGGGGGAGGTCGTCTTCCACAAGATCGAGCTGCAGACCGACATCGTCGCCCGTACGGCCAGTGCCAAGGAGTACACGGCGGGCCACCGTCTGTACGGCCTGGTGGGCGGCAGCCTGATGTACGCCTATGACATGGCGGCGATGGGTCAGCCCCTGCAGTCGCACGCATCCGCGGAGCTCAAGAAGGTGGCGGACTTCCAGCCGGAGGACTGAGCGGTCGCAAGGCCAGGGGCCCAGGACCGAGAGCTGAAGGCCGGGCAGGCGACCGTTGAGCCGGGATCACCCAGGAGACGGTCGTTCCAGGAGAAGTCTCAAGAGAAAGAAAAAGAACCCCGGGCGGCCTCCGCCTCACAATGAGGCGGGCCGGCTGGACCATGGCCGAGGATGCTCCTCGGCCGCCGGCAGCCCGGGGTTCCGGTGTCTGTTTGAGGATTTCGCCAGGACGTCAAAGACATCCAGACGGAAGGTCCGAATGGACGACGTCCTAGCGGACAGCCACCTCGCTAGTCCAATAATGATCAACCATTGTTCGGACCACCTCCCTTCTGCGTGCTTGTACGTTATGCGAGCCCCAGAGGCAGCGGCAAGCGATTAACCGGGGAGGCCGAAATCACAGCGAGACCTACTTGCCTGTGACGCCTCGTAGACTCTGTTCATGGCTGAGACCTGGCATGAGGAGCTGCGTTCGCGCGGCTACCGGATCACTCCTCAGCGCCAGCTGGTGCTGGAAGCGATCACCCAGCTCGGGCATGCCACGCCCGAGGACATCTGCTCGCGCGTCCAGGAGACCGCCCGCGGGGTGAACATCTCCACCGTCTACCGCACCGTGGAGCTGTTGGAGGAGCTGGGCCTCGTCTCCCACACCCACCTCGGTCACGGCGCGCCCACCTATCACCTCGCCTCGGAGGCGGATCACGTCCATCTCGTCTGCCGTTCGTGCAGCAAGGTGACGGAGGTCGCCCCGGAGCTCGTCAACGGTCTGGTGGACGTGCTCGACGACCGGCTGGGCTTCGCGACCGACGTCCGCCACCTCACCGTCTTCGGCCGCTGCGGAGACTGCCGCTGACCCACGGGTCCGCGCCGTCACCGCGCGCGGACGAGGTCCGTACGGGACCGAATAGCCTTGAGGCATGCGGAGCCCATTGCTTGACACCCCGGGAGCGGTCGCCGCTGTGGCGCCGGACGAGACGATCGCAGCCCACTACGGGGAGCCCTACGCCGAACAACGTGCGCTCGCGGCCGGCCAGGCACTGGTCGACCGGAGCAACCGGGAGATCATCCGGGTCTCCGGGCCCGATCGGCTGACCTGGCTGAACGACCTGAGCTCGCAGAAGCTTGACACCCTCGCACCGGGCGTTCCCACCCAGACGCTGCTGCTCGATGCCCAGGGCCGCGTCGAGCACCACCTCACGCTCGTGGACGACGGCGACGCGGTGTGGGCGCACGTGGAGCCGGGGACCTCGGCCCAGCTCGTCGCGTTCCTGGACAAGATGCGGTTCATGTTGCGGGTCGAGGTGGCCGACGTCACCGCCGACTACGCCGTGGTCTCGGTCGCCGCCTCCGGGGCCGTTCCCGCGGTCGCACCCGCCGAGGGGACGATCGCCATCGGCGGCGACTTCCTGGTGCCGCGGGGCGCGCTGGCGGACGTCCCGGCCGAGCTGGGCCTGAGACTCGCCGGGATCTGGGCGTACGAGGCGCTCCGCATCGAGGCGCACGCGCCGCGGCTGGGCTTCGAGACCGACCACAAGACGATCCCGCACGAGGTCGGCTGGATCGGCGAGGCGCTCCACCTGAGCAAGGGCTGCTACCGCGGGCAGGAGACCGTCGCTCGGGTCCACAACCTGGGCCACCCGCCGCGGCGCCTGGTGTTCCTGCATCTCGACGGCAGTGTGGACACGTTGCCCCCGCACGGTGCTCCGGTCACGCTCGGCGCCGCGACGCAGGCCGAGGGGGACCCGGAGGCGGCCGCCGAGCCCGGCCAGATCGGCTTCGTCGGCTCTTCCGCGCGGCACCACGAACTCGGCCCGATCGCCCTCGCCGTCGTTAAGCGGACCGTGCCCGTCGACGTCGAACTGCTCGCCGGAGGCGTCGCGGCGACGCAGGAGGTCATCGTGCCGCCGGACGCCGGCCGCAACGTGACGATCGACCCGGCTCTGCGGCGCCGTCTCCGCTAGACGCCGGGAACGTCCAGCACGAGCGTGATGGGGCCGTCGTTGGTCAGGGAGACCTGCATGTCGGCCCCGAACACGCCGGTCTCGACATGTGCCCCCTGCGACCTGAGCTCGGCGACGACGGCGTCCACCAGAGGCTCGGCGACAGGTCCCGGGGCCGCCGACTGCCAGGTGGGACGGCGGCCCTTGCGGGCGTCGCCGTACAGCGTGAACTGGCTGATCACGAGCAAGGGGGCGCCGACGTCCGAGCAGGACTTCTCACCGTGGAGGATGCGCAACCCCCACAGCTTGCCGGCAAGCCTTGCGGCCTCGGCGGGCCCGTCGGAGTGGGTGACGCCCACCAGGACGAGGAGGCCGGGCTCATCGATCTCCCCGACCACTTTGCCGTCCACCGTCACCGACGCTGAGCTGACTCGCTGGACCACCGCACGCATGGCCCCGCATTCTGCCACGTCCGGCCGCTTCGTAGACTGCCCGCTATGTCCGAACTGATCGTCGAAGTGGTCCGCTCCGGGTTCGTCGAGTCCGTCCACCGGGTCCGGGTGTACGCGGTGGACGCGCACGGCTCGCCCGTCATGGTCCACGGTGACACCTCGAGCCTGGTATCCCCCCGTTCGTCGATGAAGCCGCTGCAAGCGCTCGCCATGGTCCGGGCCGGCCTGCCCGTGGAGGACGAACTGCTCGCGCTGGCCTGCGGCAGCCACGGCGGGGAACGGTTCCACGTCGACGGGGTACGGAAGATCCTGGCCGGGGCCGGGCTGGACGAGTCCGCCCTGCGCTGCCCCGAGGACCTGCCCCTGGACACCGAGGCGCTCCACCAGGTCTTCCGCGAGCATGGCGGGCCCAGCCGGATCCTGATGAACTGTTCGGGCAAGCACGCGGCCATGCTCGCCACCTGCGTGGTGAACGCGTGGCCCGTGGACGGCTACCTGCATCCGGGCCATCCTCTGCAGCGGGCGATCAGGTCCACGGTCGAGGAGCTCACCGGGGAGCGCGTCGCGGCCACCGGGGTCGACGGGTGCGGCGCCCCGCTGTTCTTCGTGTCGATGGCCGGTGTCGTGCGGGCCTTCCGCCGCTTCACCCTGGCGGACCCGGGCAGCCCGGAGCGCCGCATCGCCGACGCGATGCGCGCCTTCCCCGAGTGGACCAGCGGAACGGCGCGGCCCGAGGCCGTGCTGATGCGCGCGATCCCCGGACTGATGGTCAAGGCGGGGGCCGAGGCGTTCGACGCCTTCGCCTTCGCGGACGGAAGCGGCGGCGCCGTGAAGGTCGACGACGGTGGTTCGCGCGCCCGCGTCCCCGTCACCGTCGCCGCTCTGCGCGCCCTCGGCCTCGACGCCCCTGAGCTGGACCGGCTCGCCACCACGCCGGTGACCGGCGGGGGAGAGCCGGTGGGCGAGATCCGGGTTCGACCGGCCTCCGCATGACAGTCGCCCCGAAAGACCCATCTTGTACGGCCAGGCGCACTGACTAGGCTTGCTGGACATGGGACGCACGCGTCTGTATCGGAACGGGAAGCTCGAGGCCGAGGGCTTCCCCGTCGCCGATGTGTCGGAGCACGTGAAGGACCCGTCCGCGGTCGTGTGGTTCGACATGTGCGAGCCGACCGAGGAGGACCTTCGGGCGATCAGCGAGGAACTGGGGATCCACGAACTCGCCGTCGAGGACGCCCTGCAGCACAAGCAGCGCCCGAAGCTGGACGTCTACGACAGCCACAAGTTCCTCAACGTCTACTCCGTGAGGTTCGACCCCGACTCGGGCCGGCTGGACGTCGCCGAGGCCGCGGCGTTCATCACGTCCAACGCGCTGGTCACCGTACGGAACTCCGACCACTTCGACATCGGCGAGGTCGTCAGGCGGTGGGACGACGCACCGGCCCTGACCGAGCACGGCATCGCCTTCCTGCTGCACGGCCTGCTCGACTACGTCGTGGACACCCACTTCGAAACCGTCGAGGCGATCGACGAGCAGATCGAGATCCTGGAGGAGAGCGTCTTCGGGGAGCGGCCCATCACCCAGGGCGACCAGCGCCGGACGTTCGAGATCCGCAAGAGCCTGGTGACCCTGCGCCGCGTCGTCATGCCGATGCGCGAAGTCGTCAACACGCTCATCCGCAGGAACGACGAGATCGGGGACGGGGCGATGGCCCCGTACTACCAGGACGTGTACGACCAGGTGTTGCGCGCCACGGAGTGGACCGAGTCCCTGCGCGACCTGCTGAGCAACATCCGTGAGGCGCATCTCACGATGCAGAGCAACAAGATGAACCTGATCATGAAGCGGGTGACGAGCTGGGCGGCCATCATCGCCGTCCCCACCCTGATCACCGGTTTCTACGGGCAGAACATCCCGTTCCCCGGGTTCGAACACTCCTGGGGGTTCTGGACGTCCAGCGTCGCCATCGTGGTCGTGTCGGCGGTGTTGTACCGGTCGTTCCGCAAGCGTGACTGGCTCTGATCGGTCGCGGACCTCACTCCTCCACGGCGATCCTGAGCCGCCGGAAGCCCTTGCCCTTGTTCTCGATCTTGGCGACCCGGATCCTGCCGATCTGCCGGGTGGAGGCCACGTGGGTGCCGCCGTCGGCCTGGCAGTCGAGACCGACGATGTCCACGATCCTGACCTCCTGGACGGACTCGGGCACCAGGTTCGTCGCGGTGCGGATGATGTCCGGGATGGCGAAGGCCTGCTCGCGCGGCAACACCCGGACGTCGATGCGCCGGTCGGCCGACACCTCGGTGTTGCAGGCCGCCTCGACGGCCTCCTTGAAGCCGGGCGGCACCTCCGTCAGGTTGAAGTCCATCCGGGCGACCAGAGGCTCCATGTTGCCGCCGGTGACGAGCGCGCCGAAGTCCCGGAACACGACCCCGCAGAGCACATGGAGCGCGGAGTGCGTGCGCATCAGCGCCGAGCGCCTGTCGTCGGCGACGGCGGCCGTGACCACGGTGCCGGGAACGGGCAGCGGCTCACCCTCGGCCGGGATCAGGTAGAGGTCGTCGCCCTTGCGCACACCCGCGATGCGGGTCTCCACCCCCTGCCAGAGGAGGGTGCCTTCGTCGGCCGGCTGGCCGCCGCCTCCCGGGTAGAACGCCGAGCGGTCGAGCACGATCCCGTCAGGCGAGGAGGCGAGAACGACCGCCTCCCAGTCACGCAGGCTCTGGTCGGCGAGTTCGAGGCGTTCGGTGCGCCCGAGGACATCGGTTCCCATGGTTGGCAGCCTAGGGCCACCCCCCGGGTTCCGGCGCCCGCCGGGGCCTACCAGGGACCGTAGGGGCCCTGGTTGCCGCCGCCCCTGCGGTAGCCGTTCACCGCGGGCTTGACGTCGGCCAGGTAGATGCCCGCGGCGATGACCGCGGCGATCGTGAAGATGCCCGGCAGGCCTACGCCCATGTTCTGGTAGTTGACCGCGGCGGCGAAGGTGAAGAGCGTCGCGAACCCCAGGATGACGAGCCAGAGCGGCTTGGTCTGCTTGCCCGCGGCGGGGAACGCCTTCGTGGGGATGCGGATCGCATGGATCAACGCCCATGCGGACATGATGAACGCCGCGATGCTGATCAGCCAGAAGATGAGATCCAGGACGCCGTTCACAGGCCCGAACATGAACTCTCCCAGACGGTCATTCGGTGGGTGTCGCCTCCACACTAATGCGCGGGGGCAACCTGTGTCGCGAGCGCGAGAGGCGTATCACCCTGAAACGGCGAACGGCCCGTCCCCGGATCAGCGGGGACGGGCCGGGCGACGCGTCGCATCGCGGAGTCGTCGTCAGGAGTGCGAGCGCTTGGCGCCGGACTTCCTGGTGGTTCCCGTGGTGGTCCGCTTGGCGGAGCCGTTGGTCGCGCCGTTGGTCGTGCCGGCGGACTCGGAGACCTCGGCGAGCTCGTGGGCGGCCTCGCCGCTCACCTTGCTCACGATCTTGCGGCCGCGGAGGGCGAACTCCTCGTAGAGCTCGGTGAACCTGGCGGCGGCGGTGTCGGCGTACGCCCGGGCCTTCTCGGGGAAGTCCTTGGCGGCGGCCTCGGCCCTGCCCTGCACGGTGGTGGCGTACTCCCGCGCCTTGACGGGGAGGTCCTTGGCCGTCTCACGCAGGTCGTCCTGGCGGGACTGGATCTTCTGCAGCTGCTCGGGCAGCTCGCGGAGCTTCTCTACGGCGAAGTCCCCGGCGCCGGTCAGCGCGTAGAAGGGCTTGGACTCGGTGATCTTCTTGACCTCGGTCGCGAGGGTCATGGACTATCCTTCCTTCTCCGGCGTGATGCCGTTACGTGGGGGAACCGGGTCGTCCCCGAGATCATCGGCCGATTGCGGCGGCCGGGCGGAATCAGCGGCCCGGTTCTCCTTGTGGAACGATTCGTAGATATCGATGAGCACCTGGCGTTGCCGCCCGGTGAGTGTGACGTCGGCACGGATCGCCGCGAGCACGTCACTGTGGGGCTCGCGGTCCTCGATGAGCCCGGCCTGGACGTACAGCGCCTGGGCCGAGATGTGCAGCCCCTTGGCGATCTGGTTCAGGATCTCCGCGCTCGGCTTGCGCAGGCCTCTTTCGACCTGGCTCAGGTAGGGATTCGACACCCCTGCCTGGGCGGCGAGCTGACGGAGAGAGATCTTCGCCTGCTGCCGCTGCTGGCGGATGTACTCACCGAGCGAGCCGACTTTGGGCAGTTCCATACCCCAAGTCTGCCGCATGGTGCTTGCAATTGCAAGCTAGGCGATAAACGCCAGCTAGCACCCAACGGTCAGCCAGGAATCAGCCAAAGCAGCGGGGCCGACGCGGTCAGCAGGACGGAGCCGAAAAGGATCAGGAACCGGGCGTGGGCGGGAAGCTCCACCGCCGGATGGACGAGGCGGTTGACGCGGGCCATCACGTTCGACACCGCGGAGGCGCCCAGGGCCCCCTGCGGCGTGGGAAGCGCGGCGGCGGAGCCGAAACGGAGCAGGGCCGTCGCCAGGGGCTTGGCGCAACAGTGGCGCAGGGCGCGGTCGTCGGCCGCCATCTCGATCAGCAGGCTCACGGACGCGTGGGCGTCGCGGACGACCGCCGACCAGGGCAGCGCACGGCGAAGCGCGGTGAACGGCAACAGCACCAGATCGTGCCGCTCCCGCACATGCGCGGCCTCGTGCGCGAGCACGGCGTCGAGTTCGTCGGCCGACAGCAGGCTCAGCGTCCCGTCGCTGATCACCACGTGTGACTTCTTGAGCCCCGGAAGGCAGTAGGCGGCGGCGGCGGGGAAGTCCACGACACGGACTCCGGGGACGGCGGGCTCGTCCCTGGCGATCAGCGAGAGCAGCACACGGTGCCGGTGCCGGGCACGCAGCGTCTGGGCGCCGGCGGCGAGCAACACCGCCACCAACCCGGCGAGCAGTGCCAGCCCCGCGATGAGGGAGCCGAGCCTGACCACGTCGTGCGGCTCGCGGGTGCCGTACTCCAGAGTGGTGAGCAGGGCGGCGAGACCGTGGACGACGCCCCGCCGGTACGGCTCGAGCGCGTATGCCAGCAGGGCCCCCGTGGAGGCGAGTCCCCAGGTCACCCCGAGCGACTGCCACAGGAGAATGGCCGTGCGCGGGGCACGCCACGTCCAGCGCGCCGACGTCAGCCGCCAGGCGGCCAGGGCGCAGATCGTGGCCAGGGCCGCTAAGACCGCCGCCGCGATCACTCCTCCTCCAGCTCCGTGAGGGCTTTTCGCAGGATCTCGGCCTCGGAACCGGAGACGGCCTGCGCGAAGCGCGTCAGCGCCGCGTCGCGGTCACCGGTCATTTCCAGGGCCTCGAGCATGAGCTCGGCGACGTAGGCGTCGCGGCTCGCGGCGGGCTGGTAGCGCCAGGCGCGCCCGTCCCTGGTGCGGGTGAGGAACCCCTTGCGGGAGAGCCGGTCGAGTACGGTCATCACCGTGGTCGGTGCGAGATCGCGGTCCTCGATCATGCGACCCACCTCGCGGGCGGTCAGCGGGGCGTTCTCCGCCCAGAGGATGTCCATGATGCTGCGTTCAAGCTCGCCGAGACCCTTCACGTCGTTCAGCCTACCCGGGGTAGTACTACGTCCCGTAGAGAGGTGAGACAGATGAAGCTCGTTCTGGTCGAGGGAGACATCACCGAGCAGCGCGTGGACGCGATCGTCAACGCCGCCAACTCCTCGTTGATGGGGGGCGGCGGGGTCGACGGCGCGATCCACAGGCGCGGCGGTCCGGAGATCCTGGAGGAGTGCCGGGCGCTGCGTGCCTCGCGGTACGGACGCGGGCTTCCCGTGGGCGCGGCGGTGGCCACCACGGCCGGCCGTCTTCCGGCCCAGTGGGTGATCCACACCGTCGGGCCCGTGTACTCGCGGAGCGAGGACCGGTCCCATCTGCTGGCCTCCTGCTATCGGGAGTCGCTGCACGTCGCGGACTCGCTGGGTGCCTCGACCGTGGCATTTCCCGCCGTCTCGACCGGGATCTACCGATGGCCGATGGCGGACGCCGCCCGCATCGCCCTGGCAGCGATACGGCAGGCCGGATCCAGTGTCACCGAGGTCCGTTTCGTGCTGTTCAGTCCCGCAGCTTATGCGGAGTTTGAGCAGGCCTTGGGGGACATGGGGTAAGCGTTCGGCCAAG
Organism: Planotetraspora mira; assembly: GCF_016863275.1. Taxonomy (GTDB): domain Bacteria; phylum Actinomycetota; class Actinomycetes; order Streptosporangiales; family Streptosporangiaceae; genus Planotetraspora; species Planotetraspora mira. The sequence goes on along the minus strand of NZ_BOOO01000054.1, from coordinate 15,847 downwards.
TCTCGTCTTCGGGTATCGAAACAGTCAGAGCCACTTGATCAGGTAGATCTCATCGCGTTCCTCGCCGGGGGACAGACGGATGGAGCGCGGGACCCGGCCGGTCTCGTGGTAGCCCACACTCGCGTAGAAGGCGTCCACGCCCGTGCCACCCCGGCAGGTGAGCTGGAGCGCCTCCAGCCCGAGCCGCTTCGCGGCGTCGTCCGCCGCCAGCATGAGAGCCCTGCCGTAGCCCTTGCCCTGGTGCTTGGGGTGGACCATGACCCGCACGACCCACCGCCAGTGTGCCCGCAGGCCCGACCCGTTGTCCGAGAGGATGAGCCAGCAGGCCACGCGGTCCTCTTCGTCGAAGCCGACCAGCAGGTCGTCGGAGGCCCGGCCGAAGGCCCTCTCGGCCGTCGGCCTGATGTCGTCCGGTGTCACGGGAGGGACGAATCCGACGGCGCCGCCCGCGTTGGTGACCTCGGTCCAGCAGTCGAGGAGCTCCTCGAACAACTCGGTGGTCATCTCGGGGGCGAGGACGAAACGCATGAGTCGGACGTTACCAATCGCCGGTGAACGGCGAACTACGGGCCGACGGCGGTCCAGGGCAGGGTGAGCTCGCCGAGCCGCCATCGCGCGGGACCCCCGGCCGGCGGCGCCGTGACGATCGGCCAGTCACGGGCCAGCGCCTCGGCCGTCCTGATCCAGCGCTGGCGGGAGCCGTACGAGCCGTAGGGGGCGCACGCCGCCCAGGCGCGGTCCCAGTCGGTCAGGAACGCGTGCACGCGCTCACCGGGCACGTTGCGGTGGATGAGGGTCTTGGGCAGCCGCTCCGCGAGGTCGGAAGGCCGCTCGAAGCCGGTGAAACGGGCGGCGAAGGTGAGCGTCCTCGGACCCTCCGCCCCGAGAGCGGCCCACACCGCGCGGTGGCCCACTTCCGAGCAGGTCCCCTCGACGATCACTCCGTCGGGGGCGATCCTCGACCGCATCAGGTCCCAGTGCTCCCAGGCCTCGGCCTCCGCGTACTGCCGGAGCACGTTGAACGCCCGCACGACCAGCGGGGACCGCGCGACCGGCAACTCGAAGCCGCCCCTCCTGAACGACAACCCCTCCCGCTCGTACGGCTTCGCCGCGGCGACCCGCTCGGGGTCGATCTCCACGCCGACGACCTCGACGGCCGGGTGCACCCGCCGCAGCCTGGTGAAGAGCTCATACGTCGTGATGTGCGAGGCGCCGTAGCCGAGGTCCACCACCAGCGGCCGCGCGTCCGCCGACGACCTGAGCAGCGGGCCGCAGACGGCGGAGATCCATCGGTCGGACCGCCGCAGTCTGTTGTGGCCCGTGGTCCCGCGGGTGATCGCCCCGATCGGCCGCCGGGCCGGCCGCGCCGTCACGCGCCTTCTGGGACGCGGTGCACCTTGTGCTGCGCCGCCTGCGCGCGTGGCCGGACGACCAGCCGGTCGATGTTCACGTGAGAGGGCCGGGTGACGGCGAAAGCGATCACATCGGCGATGTCGTCGGCGGTCAGCGGGTTCGGGACGCCTTCGTAGATCTTGGCGGCCTTCTCGGCGTCGCCGCGGAAGCGGGTCAGCGAGAACTCCTCGGTCTGCACCATCCCCGGCGCCACCTCGATGATCCGCACCGGCTCGCCGACGAGCTCCAGCCTGAGCGTCTCGGTCATCGACGTCTGGGCGTGCTTGGCCGCGCAGTAGCCGCCGCCCCCTTCGTAGGAGACGAGCCCGGCCACCGAGGTGAGCATCAGCAGGACGCCGTCGCCCGATTCGATCAGCCTGGGCAGGAGCGCCTGCGTCATCCGCAGCGAGCCGAGCACGTTCACGTCGTACATGCGCTGCCAGTCGTCCACCCGCCCCTGCGCCACCGGCTCCAGGCCGAAGGCGCCGCCCGCGTTGTTGATCAGCACGTCGCAACGGTCCAGCGAGGAGGCGAACGCGGCCACGGACTCCTCAGAGGTCACGTCCAGCGTGGCGGAGCGGATCGAGGGGACCTCGGCGGCCAGTTTGTCGAGCCGGTCACGTCGTCGCGCCGCCGCGACGACGTCGAACCCCTCAGCCGCCAGGCGGCGGGCCGTCGCCTCGCCGATGCCGCTGCTCGCACCGGTCACCACTGCGGTCTTCGTCATGATTCCTCCGCGCCCCATGGAAAAACCCGTTAAGAGGCCGACATTCTCTCAGGAGCGCGTCCCGGAGACGGTCGCTGAGGGGCCAGGGAATCTCGCTGAGATCCTTTCGGTTATAACGATCTCGGAGGTGGTTGGGGTGACGCGCAGACGGCGTCGGATCAACCGGGTCGCGACGATCAGTGTCCACACATCACCGCTCGACCAGCCGGGCACCGGCGACGCGGGCGGGATGAATGTCTACATTGTGGAGGTCGCGAAACGGCTGGCCGAGCTCGGCATCGAGGTGGAGGTCTTCACCCGCCAGACGGCCCGTGACCTGCCTCCCGTGGCGGAGCTCGCTCCCGGCGTCATGGTCCGTCATGTCACGGCCGGGCCGTACGAGGAACTGGACCGCGCCGACCTCCCCGGTCAGCTCTGCGGCTTCCTGTCCGGCGTGCTGCGCACCGAGGCGATGTACGACCCCGGACGCTACGACGTCATCCACTCCCACTACTGGCTCTCCGGCCAGGTCGGGTGGCTCGCCAAGGAGCGATGGGGCGTGCCGCTGGTGCACACCATGCACACCATGGCCAAGGTCAAGAACGCACTGCTGGCGACGGGAGACAAGCCCGAGCCGAAGCTCCGCGTCCTCGGCGAGGAGCAGGTCGTGGAGGTGGCCGACCGGCTCGTGGCCAACACCGCCGCCGAGGCCCAGGAGCTGATCGATCTCTATGACGCGCCCGCCGACCGGGTGGCCGTGGTCAACCCCGGGGTGAACCTGAAGGTCTTCCAGCCCGCGTCCAAGGGGGCCGCCAGGCACAGGCTCGGGCTCCCGCAGGACGCCCGCGTGCTGCTGTTCGTCGGCCGCATCCAACCCCTGAAGGCCCCTGACATCCTGCTCAAGGCCGCGGCCCGGATGGTCGAGCACGATCCGGCCCTGCGGTCGCGCCTGATCGTGGCCTGCGTCGGCGGTCCCAGCGGCAACGGGCTCGCCCGCCCCTCCCTGCTGAGCGACCTCGCCGCCGAGCTGGGCATCAGCGACATCGTCCGGCTCGCGCCCCCGGCTCCCCAGGACGAGCTGGCCGACTGGTACCGCGCGGCCGACATGACCGTGGTGCCTTCGTACAACGAGTCGTTCGGCCTGGTCGCACTGGAGTCGCAGGCCTGCGGCACGCCTGTCGTCGCCGCGTCCGTCGGCGGCCTGCGCACGGCCGTGCGGGACGGCCTGTCCGGTCTCCTTGTCGACGGCCACGAGCCGGAAGCCTGGGCACGGGCCCTGGGCCGCCTGGTCGACCGGCCGGGGTGGCTGGACTTCCTGTCCGCCAACGCCGTACAGCACGCCGTCGGCTTCGGCTGGTCGGAGACGGCCGCCCGCCTCGCCGACGTGTACGCGGGCGCCATGGCCAAGCGGCAATGGGCGCCCGTCGCGGTCAACTCGTAGGCTGGGACCATGAGACCCGATCTGGAAGGCGTGGTGGCGTCCGCGCTCGAGTCCGCGGAGCTCTCCTACGAACGGCCCAAGCCGGGCTCGTTCCTCGTCAAGCTGCCGGGCCAGCACAAGCTCGCCACGCTCACCTGGCTCGTCATCGGCGACCAGGCGCTCAACGTCGAGGCGTTCTTCTGCCGTCAGCCCGACGAGAACCACGCCGAGTTCTACCGATGGCTGCTGCTCAAGAACGGCTCGATGTACGGCGTGCACTTCGCGATCGATCCCATCGGCGACGTCCACCTGGTCGGCCGCCTGCCCCTCGACGCCGTGACCGAGGAGGAGATCGACCGGGTGCTCGGGTGTGTGCTGACCTACTCCGACGAGTCGTTCGACCGGGCACTGGAGCTGGGCTTCGCGTCCTCGATCCGCCGCGAGTGGGACTGGCGGGTCAAGCGGGGCGAGTCCCTCGCGAACCTGCGGCCCTTCGCCCGGGTGATCGAGTCCTGACCGGCTGCTCTCTTACGAGCGTAAAGAGGGACGAAAGCCATGCGCCGATAGGATTGCCGGCATGGCTACTTTGGTGCTGCTGAGGCATGGCGAGAGCGAATGGAACGTCAAGGGCCTGTTCACGGGCTGGGTGGACGTGACCCTTTCGCCGACTGGTGAGGACGAGGCGCGGCGCGGCGGGCAACTGCTGCTCGATGCGGGCATCAGCCCCGAGGTGGTGCACACGTCGGTGCTCACCCGTGCGATCAAGACGGCCAACCTCGCGCTGGAGGCCGCCGGTCTGCTGTGGCTGCCGGTGCGCCGCTCGTGGCGGCTGAACGAGCGGCACTACGGCGCCCTCCAGGGCAAGGACAAGGCCCAGACCCGCGCGGAGTTCGGCGACGAGCAGTTCATGCTGTGGCGCCGCTCCTACGACGTGCCCCCGCCGCCGATCGCGGACGACGACGAGTACTCCCAGTACGGCGATGCCCGATACGCCGAGCTGCCCTCCGAGCTGATGCCCAGGACGGAGTGCCTGAAGGACGTCGTCGACCGCATGCTGCCGTACTGGTACGACCAGATCGTGCCGGATCTCGCGGCCGGGAAGACCGTGCTCGTCGTGGCTCACGGGAACTCCCTGCGGGCGCTGGTCAAGCACCTGGAAGGGATCAGCGACGCCGACATCGCGGGGCTGAACATCCCGACCGGGATTCCGCTCCGCTACGAGCTGGACGCCGACTTCCGCCCGACGGGCCCGGGGGAGTACCTCGACCCCACGGCGGCCGAGGCCGCCATCGAAGCCGTCGCCAACCAGGGCAAGAAGTAACCCGCCCCCCTCGCGGGACCCCCAACCGGTCCCGCGAGGGCCAGGGTGGATGCGAGGGGCGCGGCGGTGCCTGGACTGAGGAGCGCGCGCAGGGAGGAACGAGCGAGCACGCGACGAGGGAAGGCATCGCCTCTAAGGCGCCCCGAGCCCGCGTGAGCGGAGCGAGCGCCAATAAGCACGCGAAAGCCCCGGCCCCCCGAGGACCGGGGCTTTCGAGCCCGTGAGGAATGGTCAGTCGGCGGCGACTTCGTCCGTACGCGATCCGGTCACCAGGTAGACCACGTCGCGGGCGACCCGGACGGCGTGGTCGGCGTAGCGCTCGTAGTAGCGGCCGGCCAGCGTCACGTCGATCGCGGCCTCGACGCCGTGCGACCAGTCGTCGGAGAGCAGGACGCGGAACAGCCGCCGGTGCAGGCGGTCCATCGCGTCGTCGTCCTCCTCGAGCTCCTTGGCGAGCTCGATGTCGCGGGAGGCGATGCAGCTGCCGGTCTTCGTGATCAAGTTCTCGGCGATCGCGCCCATCTCCACGATGGTGTCGCGGAGCTCGGCGGGGATGGCCGATACGGGGTGGCGCATCCGTGCGATCTTGGCGATGTGCTCGGCCAGGTCGCCCATGCGCTCCAAGTCGGATGCCATCCGCAGGGCCGTCACCACGGTGCGCAGGTCGACGGCGACAGGCTGCTGCAGCGCCATCAACTCGTAAATGGAGGACTCGAGCTCGTTGTAGATCCGGTCGACCTCGGCGTCCTGGGAGATCACACTCTCCGCGAGCTGCAGGTCGGCGTCAAGGAGTGCGGTGGTGCCCCGGGACATGGCCGACCTGACCAGCCGGGTCATCTCCACCAGCCGATCCGTCAGGGATTCCAGCTCATCGTGATAGGAGTCGCGCATGCGGCCACGCTACGCGGGATTTCGTGAACGAATCCCTGCCGTAAAATGAACATTCCTGGAAACACCATGGTCATGGGCTATCCCACTGGTCAGATAACGGGAAAGGCCGCCTAGCATTCAAGCGTGAACGAGTTGCTGGCGAGCTTGGCTGCGATGGGCGGATTCGTCCTCGGCTCCTTCGTCATGCTGGCCATTCGTCGTCAGACCGACAAGGACAAGGATCCCGAGCCCGTCGACGACATGTTGTCGCCGGGCGTGGCGTCCGTCCTCGCCGTCCTTCCATCCTCCGCCGTCGTCCTGGACCGGGACGACCGCGTCCTTCGAGCCAGCTCCGCCGCCCGGGCCTTCGGGCTGGTGCGCGGGGACTCCCTCATGGCCGCCGAGTTGCTCGCCCTCGCCAGGAAGGTCCGCCGGGACGGCGAGATCCGAGAGAGCGAGATCGAGACGGCCGGCCGCAAGTTCGGCCAGGAGTCGACCACCTTCGCCGTACGGGTCGCGCCGCTGGGCTCCACCGGGCAGGTGCTCGTGCTCGCCGAGGACCAGACCGAGCGCCGACGGGTCGAGGCGGTCCGCAGGGACTTCGTCGCCAACGTCAGTCACGAGCTGAAGACGCCGGTCGGCGCGTTGAGCCTGCTCGCCGAGACGATTCAGGACGCCGCCGACGATCCCGAGGCCGTCACCCGGTTCGCCGGCCGCATGCAACACGAGGCGGCGCGGCTCACCTACCTGGTGCAGGACCTGATCACCCTGTCCCGGATCCAGGGCGGGGAGCCCGTCCCCACTCCTGGTCCTGTGCCGATCGACGAGGCCGTTCACGAGGCCATCGACCGGTGCAACACCAAGGCGTCCGCGAAGGACATCACGCTGGTGGCCGGCGGCGCCGAGGGCCTGAAGATCTGGGGTGACGACGAACTCCTCGTCACCGCGCTGCGCAACCTCATCGACAACGCCGTGGCCTACAGCCCGGAGCACACCCGTGTCGTGGTGAGCGCCAGGCCCGCCGGGCGCTCGGTCGAGGTGAGCGTCAGCGACCAGGGCATCGGGATTCCCGAGAGTGCCCAGGAGCGCATCTTCGAACGATTCTTCCGGGTCGACGCGGCCCGGTCCCGAGCTACCGGTGGCACGGGGCTCGGGCTCGCCATCGTGAAGCACGTCGCCGTCGCCCATGGTGGCGAGGTGACCGTCTGGAGCAAGGAAGGCTCCGGGTCGACCTTCACACTCCGCCTTCCCGCATTCGGCGGGACGGCGATCGCCGCACCACGCACTACCAGCCCCCTGGAGGCCACGAAGTGACTCGAGTACTCGTCGTGGAGGACGAGGAGTCGTTTTCCGACGCCTTGTCCTACATGCTGCGCAAGGAAGGGTTCGAGGTCGCGGTCGCGGCCACCGGGCCCGAGGCATTGGACACCTTTGACCGCAACGGTGCCGACCTCGTGTTGCTCGACCTGATGCTGCCGGGCCTGCCGGGCACGGAGGTGTGCCGCTCGCTCCGTCAGCGGTCCAAGGTCCCGGTGATCATGCTGACCGCGAAGGACAGTGAGATCGACAAGGTCGTGGGGCTCGAACTCGGCGCCGACGACTATGTGACCAAGCCCTTCTCGTCGCGTGAGCTGGTGGCCCGTATCAGGGCCGTCCTGCGCCGTCAGGGCGATGTCGAAGAGCTCGAGTCCGCGATTCTCGCCGCGGGACCGGTGCGGATGGACGTCGACCGGCACATCGTGGCCGTGCGCGGTGAGCACGTGCAGCTCCCCCTGAAGGAGTTCGAGCTGCTCGAGGTGCTTCTGCGCAACGCCGGCCGGGTGCTGACCCGTGGCCAGCTGATCGACCGCGTCTGGGGTGCGGACTATGTCGGTGACACCAAGACGCTCGACGTCCATGTGAAGCGGTTGCGGGCCAAGGTCGAGGCCGACCCGTCGAACCCCCGCTGCATCCTCACCGTGCGGGGCCTCGGCTACAAGTTCGACCCCACTGAGGAATAGATCGCCTGAAACGTTAGAGGCCCTGTCCGGTACGGCATGCCGTACCGGACAGGGCCTCAGACGTTCGCGGATGTCAGGTCTGCGGGGTCTCCGTGGTGACCGGGGTGGGCGTCGCCGAAGGGCTGGCCGAGGTGACGGGAGTCGGAACCGGCTGGGGAGCGGGCGGCAGCGTGGCGTACTCCCGGCTCCGGGCGATGACGGGCACCCACATGGTGACGTCACCCGCGTTCGTGAACTGGAACGTCAGCCGCACGCTCTCGCCGCCCAGCAGAGGGGTCTTGAGGCCGTCGACCGTGGCCTGAGGCGCCTTGGCGAGCTGGTCGGACGCCAGCGGCACCGGGGCCGGCAGCTTGACGGAGGTGACCTCCTTGCCGTCGGAGACGACGCCGGTGAGGGTGTCCGGGGTGCTCGCCCGGTTCACGATGCTGAGGTAAAGCGGTGCCGAGCCTCCGGCGGCGATCTGTCCACCCGAGTCGGGCCCGAGGATGAACGCCTGGCTGATCATGATGCCGTTCTCGCCGTAGCTCCTGGTCGAGCCGTCGTCCTGGATGAGGACGCCCGCCTCGGTCGGCGCGTAGGCCCTGTTGGTGTTGGCGTCGACCCCGGCGCCACACGCGGCCAGAGCAGGGATGGAGGCGAGGACCGCCGCAACGGCGATCGCCCTGCGGTGGCTGGTGCTGGTCACGGTTCGAGTTCTCCTTGGTGCGCACGTATATGGGCGGGAATCAGCCTATCTGCGCACTCCAACGGTCCTCACTCGGTACCCCGCTGCCGGACCGGCTGCGACGCAGGTCACCCGGTATGTCGGGAATGCCATTCACAGAGTCGACCGGTTGTCAAGTCCCAAAACGGGGCTTTGACCTGCAGTTATGTTCATTTCACTGTTCCGGGAGGCTGTAATCGCGTGGTACTCTTAAGTACAGCGGAAGGGGTACTCGTCACATGACTTTCCAGGTCGGCGACACTGTCGTCTACCCCCACCATGGGGCTGCTCGGATCGAGGCAATCACTACCCGGGCCATCAAGGGTGAGGAAAAGACCTACTTGGTGCTGAAGGTTGACAAGGGCGACCTCACCGTCCAAGTGCCAGCTGAAAATGCCGAACTCGTCGGTGTACGCGACGTCGTCGGTCAAGAAGGGCTCGAGCGAGTTTTCGACGTGCTGCGCATGCCGCACACGGAGGAGCCCACCAACTGGTCCCGCCGCTACAAGGCCAACCTCGAGAAGCTGGCGTCCGGCGACGTCAACAAGGTGGCCGAGGTCGTCCGCGACCTGTGGCGACGCGACAAGGAACGCGGCCTTTCCGCGGGTGAGAAGCGAATGCTCGCCAAGGCGCGGCAGATACTGGTCAGTGAGCTTGCGCTGGCGGAGAAGACCAACGAGGACAAGGCTGAGGCTTTGCTCGACGAGGTGCTGAACTCCTGAACACGACATCGCCAAGGGTGGGCGTCGGTATCGATGTCCACCCTTTTGCGTTTGGCAGGGAACTTCATCTGGCGGGGCTCCACTGGCCAGATGAAACCGGTCTCGCTGGACATTCGGATGGGGACGCCGCCGCGCACGCATGTTGTGACGCCCTCCTTTCGGCGGCAGGTCTGGGTGACATCGGCGGGCTCTTCGGTACGTCGGATCCCCGATGGGCCGGCGCCTCGGGTGTCGTCCTCCTTGAGGAGACGGCGCGTCAGGTCCGGGCCGCAGGCTTCGAGATCGGCAACGTGGCGGTTCAGATCATCGGAAACCGGCCCAAGCTGGCGCCCCGCCGTACGGAGGCGGAGAAAGTCCTTGAGGCCGCTGTAGGCGCTCCTGTGAGCGTGAGCGCGACCACCACGGACGGACTCGGCCTCACCGGTCGTGGAGAGGGCATCGCGGCGATCGCCAACGCCATCGTTTTTCGTTGAACGGCTTGCCTAATCGGACATGTCAACCGGAATTGGGCTAGCAGCGTCTCATTAGCACGTGGGCGGCGACTCAAACCAGGCGCGGTAAGAGTCGCCGTCCTCTTTTTCTCCTCTGTGAGCGCATATTTCGCCGGGGCAGGGTAGCCCACCTTCTGAGAGTGAAGGGGGCAACCCCCCAACGGGAGGTCGATATGACAATCGAGTCCATCCTCGGCGCCATCGTCATCGGAGCGGTCATCGGGGCCCTGGGCCGTCTGTTCCTGCCGGGCAGGCAGCCGATCGGCTGGATCCTGACCATCGTCGTCGGCATCGTGGCGGCGCTGATCGGCACATTCATCGCCCAGCACCTGGGCGTGGCGACCACCAAGGGCATCGACTGGATCGAACTGATCATGCAGGTGGTGCTGGCGGTCGTCGGTGTCGGCCTCGTCGCCGGCATCCGTGGCAGGACACGCGTGTAGGACCGCCGCAGGCGGGTTTGCCCCGCCGCTCGTGGCATGACAAACGTGAAAGGCCCCATTCGGAGTTTTGGGACTCCGAATGGGGCCTTTCACGTGTCGTTTCTCAGTCTGTTTCCTCGTCGGGCGGAATCGGGGTGCTCCGCATCCGCCCGGAGGGAGGCGCGAGGGGGACGGTGCCCTCCCCGGTTCCGGTCTCCGCGCTGTACGGCTGTCGCCGCGTCGCGGAGTGTTCCTCCGGGTCGGCGAGCTCGGCCGTGTGGGCGGGGTCGGGATCATCCTTGATGTGGTGCAACGGTTGCGTGTCCACATCGGCGTCTTCGACCTCAGCCGCGTCGGCCTCGGTGAGGTCGGCCGGGGCGATGTCCTGCGTGACCTGATCGGCCGGTGTCGGCGCAGGCGCCTCCTGTCCGGTCACGGGTGTGCTCTGCTCACTCGGGAGCGCCGCGGCCTCCCAGATGACCGGGGAGGACGTTTCGCGAGCGTCTTCGGGGAACGCCGGCGCCGCGTGTTTCGGCGCGGGCGCCTCCGCGGCCTGGACTCTCTCGGCGAGGGGCTCGTCGGCCGCCTGGGCGGCACCCGGCTGCGGAAGGCGGGGGTGGACGAGCACGTCGCCTGTGGAGGGACGGACGAAGTCGCCCCACTTGATGGGCCGGTTGGGCCGGTTGCGCCGGGGCGAGACGGGCTCCGGTGGAGCGGGAAGCTCGGTGACCTCCGGCGTCTGGGGTGCGGCCGTGGGCTGGACCACCGGCAGGGCCTCGGGCTCCTCCGCCGCGTCGGAGGAGGAGAAGGCGTCAGGGATGGCGTCCGCATTCTCGGGAAGCGGTGACGCCGGAAGCGGCGGAGCCTGTTCGGGCGATGTCGCGATCGCGGGGACGACGGCATAGGGCGCGGTCGGCATCTCGGCCTCACCATGGCCGCGTGAACCGCGCTCCTCGGCGAAGGGCACGATGTCACTTTCTTCGACGAGGCCGTCCAGAGCGGTCCGGGACGCCCGCGCGTGCTTCAGAAGGAGGAGCAGCAACCAGAGCCCGATCGCGAGCAACACCCAGGGCAGCAGCGCGACCACGATCGCGGCGCTCTCGGGGTCGAAGGTCATCTCCATGGCCGTCGCCACGGTCGCCGCCGCGGCCGCCGCGAACAGGGCGAGCAGGACGAGGGCGGCCTGTGCCCTGACCAGGAAGCGGCCGCCGCGCAGCAACGGGACGCTGACCAGGGAGAGCGCCAGGAGGGCGTCGAAAGCCGTCGGGTACAGGTAGGCGAGCCGGGGCTCCGCCCGACCGATGATGGCGAGGGCTCGGAGATCGTCGAAGGAGAGCGCGCAGGCCGCGCCCGCGAGCACCGCCACGATGAGGCCGGCGAGGCCGATCGCGAGGCGGCGCAGCACCGGCGGGATTCCGGCGGATGTCGATGTGGACGGGCGGGAGGTGGTGCCTGCCGCTCCGGGGGGGTTCGCGTCCATGGCGTTCTGAGCCTACAGAATCATGCCGACCGTTTGACCAGCTCTGTGAGGGCTGATGTCTCCTGAAATGGTGGGTCATATCGGGTGGAGCGCCCTCGATCGGCGGTCTCCTCGCCCGGCCGGGAGGGTCCGTCCCCGATGGGATTCCGGGCCGCCGACGCCACGAGAAGCCGCAGCCGGACACCGAGTGTGTGATCGTTCGGGCGACTTTGGGAGAAGCTAAATCTGTTCTAACGGAGTTATCTCCGCTTATAACGTGACTTATGAGTCTGAAGTGGTGGCCGTCCATGGTGGAAAGGCGACTCGTGGACCGCTCACCGGCACGCAAGTAGCTCTGTGCTGTGGCATTAGGCGTTAGCCTTGCCTTCGTGAGCCTGAACCTCTACGACACCAGCACGCGTACGGTCCGTGAATTCGTACCGGTCGAGCCCGGCCGGGCCTCGATGTACCTGTGTGGTGCGACCGTTCAGGCTCCGCCGCACATCGGGCACATCAGGTCCGGGGTCAACTTCGACGTCCTCAACCGGTGGCTGACGCGGCAGGGGTACGACGTGACCTTCTGCCGCAACGTGACGGATCTCGACGACAAGATCATCCGGGTCGCCGCCGCAGAGGACGTGCCGTGGTTCGTCGTCTCCGAGCGCAACCAGCGGGCGTTCACCTGGGCCTACGACCAGCTCGGCTGCCTGCCGCCCACCGTCGAGCCGCGGGCGATGGGTCATGTCCCGGAGATGATCGAGCTGATGCGGCGGCTGATCGACAAGGGTCACGCCTACGCCGCGGGCGGCGACGTCTACTTCGACGTCATGTCCTACGCCGACCGGTACGGCAAGCTCTCCAACCAGAAGCTGGAGAACATGCGGGCGGCCGGGGACACCGACACCGACTCCCTCAAGCGCGACCCCCGCGACTTCGCCCTGTGGAAGGGCGCCAAGCCGGGTGAGCCGACCTGGCCCACTCCGTGGGGCCGCGGCCGGCCGGGCTGGCACCTGGAGTGCTCGGCGATGGCCACCAGATACCTCGGCGAGACCTTCGACATCCACGGTGGCGGCGTCGACCTGATCTTCCCGCACCACGAGAACGAGATCGCGCAGTCGCAGGCGGCGGGCGACGGATTCGCCCGCTACTGGCTGCACAACGGCATGCTGCTGCTCGGCGGCGAGAAGATGAGCAAGTCGCTGGGCAACTCGCTGTTGATCCCCGAGATGTTGCGCAAGGTCCGCCCGGTCGAGTTGCGCTACTACCTGGTCGCGGCGCACTACCGCTCGCCGATCGACTACTCGGAGGAGGCTCTCCAGGAGGCCGCGGCCGGCTACCGGCGTATCGAGGGGTTCGTGACGCGGGCGGCCGAGGTGATCCACGACGTGGACGCCGCCGCGCCGCTGCCGCAGGCCTTCGTGGACGCCATGGACGACGACCTCAACGTCTCCCAGGCGCTCGCCGTGATCCACGAGGTGGTGCGCGAGGGCAACGTCGCCCTGGCCCACGGCAACAAGGAGCAGGTCGCCCGGCTCCTGGCCGAGACGCAGAACATGCTCGACGTGCTGGGGCTCGACCCGAGGTCGGAGCAGTGGCGTACGACCGGCGACGACGGACTCCGGGAGGTCGTCGACGCTCTGGTGGCCGTCGCGCTCGAGCAGCGCCAGGCCGCGCGGGCCCGCAAGGACTACGCGGCCGCCGACGCGATCCGCGACCAACTCGCCGCCGCGGGGATCATCGTGGAGGACACCCCCCAGGGTCCGCGTTGGGAACTGGCACGCTGAGCGGGGCCGGTACCCTAGGGACCATGGCTGGTAAGGCTTCAGGGAAGTCCTCGAAGAGGCAGGGTCCCACCAGGGGCACGGGTGGCAAGGTCCGGGGCTCCCTGGAGGGCAAGGGGGCGACGCCTCCTGCGCACATGCGGCACTGGTACAAGGACAAGGCGCGGGCCGAGCGGATCGATCGCGAGGCCGCCGGGCGTCCTGGCCGTCCCACACGTGCCGCGACCAGGCCGCGCAGGGACGATGCGCCGGAGGTCATCGGCGGGCGCAACCCCGTGCTGGAGGCGCTGCGTGCCGGAGTGCCCGCGAACGCGCTCTACGTGGCGCAGCGGATCGAAAGCGACGACCGGGTACGTGAGTCGATCAGGATCGCGGCGGATCATGGAATCGCACTGCTTGAGGTCTCTCGCGACAAGCTCGACCGCCTGACCGAGGGTGGGGTCCACCAGGGTGTGGGCCTGCAGATCCCCGCGTACGACTACGCCCATCCGGAGGAGCTCGTCGAGAGGGCGCGCGACGCGGCGGAGGTGCCGCTGATCATCGCTCTGGACGGTGTGACGGACCCGCGCAACCTGGGTGCGATCGCGCGGTCGGCGACGGCGTTCGGCGCCCACGGCCTCCTGATCCCATCGCGCCGCTCAGCTGGAGTCACGGCCGGAGCGTGGAAGACCTCGGCGGGGACCCTCGCCCACCTGCGGGTCGCGCGGGCGGCGAACCTGACCCAGACCCTCCAGGCGTACCGGGAGGAGGGGCTGTTCGTCGTCGGACTGGACGGCACCGCCACGCTGGACATCGCGCAGGTCGACCTGGTGACCGAGCCGCTCGTCGTGGTCGTCGGCTCGGAGGGCAAGGGCCTGTCGCGTCTGGTCCGCGAATCGTGTGATCAGGTGGCGCGGATTCCCATGTTCGCCGCAGCGGAGTCCCTCAACGCCGGAGTGGCCGCGGGGATCGCACTCTACGAGGTCGCGCAGCACCGTCGGCGGTGATTCTGCGGTGACGGTAAGGCCTACCGGCCACTAGACTCGTGCCGATACGCCGCCTTAGCTCAATCGGCAGAGCATCTGTCTTGTAAACAGAAGGTCTGGGGTTCGATTCCCCAAGGCGGCTCCCATGGCAAAGGCCCCTTGCGATCTACGCGAGGGGCCTTTTCGATCTCCGTACAGCGTCTGTGTACAGCAACGTCCTCAGTCGCCGCCGTCGGGCTGAGTGGGCCGCAGGGCAAGGCGCCGATCTACACTGCGCCCAGCGAAGCGCAGATAGGTGTACGGGCCCGGCATGGCCACGCTGTCCGACGAGGAGATGACCGCCCGGCTCTACTCGGGGTCCGGGGCCACATGTCACGATCTGTCCTCCATGTTCATTTTCATGCGCAGGAGTTTCCCGGAGACCCTTTCGTAGGACGCTCGGAAGCGTTTGGGATCACGGCTAGATAGGTCGCGGTAGATGGTGATGGCTTCTTGGATGTGGGGCAGGGCGTCGGCGGGGCGGCCCAGTTCCGAGAACAGACGCCGAGGTTGTCCCGCGAGGGTGGGACGGTAATGGATCACGTGGATCAACCAGTCGCGCATGACCATGAGTTGTGGGAGTCGTTCGTCTCGGAGGCTCGTGACAGGGTCGGGCAGCAGCAGGCGCGGATGGTTTCCGAGCATGGGCTCAGCGGCGATGTGCAATACCACTGGTCGATGGACGATGCCAGCATCGTCTGGTCGCGCGGCGGCCGGGATTTCCTCCGCGGCCGAATCACTGTGATCGGAAGCACGGACCACGCCCAGCAGACGTGGTTGTGGTCGTGGGCAAACGACTCTTTGCCCCAGATCGTGCTCGGGGACATCACCTCCGTGCGCCGCTACGGCGAAGAACACGACTTCCCCATATTGGTCTGGCCGAGCTTCCGTGCGGAGCAGAAGCCGATGGCGCAGGCCAGGATCATCGCCGCTGATGTGCTGGCCGCCGAAGGTCTGTGGTTCGAACCCGGCGATGAGATGGACCTGCACTTCGCCATTCATGATCTGCGCCGACTCTGAGGGACGACCCCAGCAGAAGCGGGCGGCACCGTCGCGCGATCTCCGTCGGACCTCGGTTGATGCCTGACTGATTGTCTCGGGTGATGCTGTACATGATCAGGACGCGGTTAACCAACCCAAACTGACCATCATGGCGCCCGGCGACACTTTCCGCTCATGCCGATGAGCGCAAGCCTCGACCGAACGGTCGATCAGGCCCAGACAGCTGGTACTCAATCGCGTAGCAACTGATCTCCGAACCGGAAACCGAGGGCGAGCATGAGCGTGTCCACCCCCTCGCCGAACGGTCCCACTCGTTCGCACAACGCGGCGGCAACGTCGGCTCGGATGGCGTTTCGGTCCGCTTCCGCAGCCCACGCGACAGCTCGGTCGGCGATGGACGCTACCGGTGCCGGTGGATCCGGCGCTTCGTAGTCGCGGACCGCGGTTTCCGGGTTGAGATAGCCCCACCAGGCCACGCCGGCTGGTGTGCGGGCATCGATATAGCCGAACTCGCTCTCGACGACATAGATGGACATCGCCGGCGCCCCCGTTTC
>NZ_BOOO01000053.1 GCF_016863275.1 Planotetraspora mira | reverse complement strand
GAATGTCCAACCTGTGGAGGCCCAGCAGGTCGGGCTCGTCGTTGAAGGCCATTTCCAAGTCGAGCTGCCACAGTTCGGGCTGCCAGTAGGGATCATCTCTGTCGCCGATGTCAGCCACGGAAAGTTGCCGAGTGAACGACAGGGTAAGGCGGCCGTCGCTCCAGGAGCGGCGACCCCACTGGACGATGAAGCCGTCAGCGTCGGAATCTGGAGTCGGGTCGATGCCTTCGCCGCCGCTACGTGGCTGACTACGACATCCCGGCCGATCTGCTCGACGCCCGCCGGGCCTTCGACGAGGCGCAGGCCGGCGTCGAGGCCGCCCTGGTAGGTCTGCCGTCGCCGGTGGATATCGCCAATCAAGAGGCGGAGATCAGCGACGAGCAGCAGGCCGAGATCGATGAGGCGCGGGCCGCACACCTGGAGCTGACCATGTTGTTGCGCGGGCACCCGTGGTGGAAGACCGTGGACAACGCCCACGAGGCGCAGATGGCCCTGCAGAAAGCCGCGAAGACTACGGACTGAGCTCGACTACCTCGACGAGGTCGGCCAGGTCCACATGCCGGGCGACCTCGGCCACGCTCATGCAGTAGGCAACCAGGTACCCGTACAGGCGGACGCGCAGGCGCTGCCGGCCGTTGAGGACGATCGCCTCGATCTCGTAGCCGTGCACGCCGACCCACTTGGTCATGCATGGATGCTAGGAAACCCCAGGTCAAGACCGCAAAGAGGCGGGAGCCCTACCGTCACGCACCAGTCGGGCGCCGCCCTGTCACCGCGAGCGACTTGCAGCCGGTGGACGTCTGCGCCTCGATGTAGGCCTGCAGGGCGTCGGCCCGGACTCGCGCTTTCGGCTTCAGCGATCCGCGGGGCGCGACATCAACCGCGCGGAGTTCACCGCCGCCGATCAGCCGGTACACGGTCCTGGGGGAAAGCTTCAGGCCTCACCGACTTCCGCGATAGTCAGCAGAGACACGGGCGTCATCTCGCCTCCTCGGCGTCTGACGGGAGCGAGGACTAGTCGGTGTTCTCCGGGCGGGCCACGAACGACCCCATGCCCTTCTCCGTGCGGGTGAGCCCCTCGTCGCGGAGCGCCGGCGTAGCTGCTGGCCAGTGCTTCCACGGCGTCAATCCTCCCGTAGTCGATGGTCACGCTTTGGGTTTAGTGCAGCTCGATGCGTCGGCCGTGCCGACTGAACGGCTGGAGTTGCGACGGGTTTCGCGCCCAGGACGGCGGCCATCGGCATCGGGAAGTCTTGCTGGGCCAGTTCCACGGGGGAGAGCTCGCGCCGTCTTGGCGCAGCGTGGCCGGTGCGCGGATTGGGTTCCCGAGAGAAGAAGGGTGCGGCTTTGCGCATGGCCTGCTCCGGCGCAGAGCCCTCGCTCATGAGCCGGTCGTATTGGTGCATGCCGTAGGGGTGGAGTTGGCGGAGCCGTTCCTCGCATTTGAGACGGGTACGCTCGGCGGCCTTGTCTTCAGCGATGTACGGAATCGTTGCGGCCCATGCCTGGGCAACGTGGTTGAGGTTCGCGCGTTTCAGCCAGGCCGGGTCGTTGGCGGGTAGCCATTGCAGGCGTGCCGCATGCCGTGCCGCTCGGTGTGCGGTTCGGAGCTGGCGGGCGAGTTGCTGTTGCTGTTCGGCCTGTTCCCGTGCGCGTTCTGCCTTCATCTGCACGCGGAACTGTGCTGCGGCGCCGGCGACGGAGGTCAGTTGGACAGCCCGCTCAAGGCCTTGTGCTGCTGCTTCACGGAGTGGGTCCTCGTGGTGGTCGTTCATTCGGCTTCCTTCCCGAGTGGCGTGCAGTGGTGTTGCCGGCGGTGGGTGGCAGGGGGAAGTCGCCGATGGCCAGGTGGGCGCTCACGGCGTCGACGGTGGTTTCGGTGACCATGGCGTGGTCGAAGTTGAGTCGGGCGGCCACGCGGGCGACTTGCCGGGGAACGTCGTGAGGTGCCATCGCGGCGATTGCTTTTCCGGCTGAGCGGAGGGCGCCAAGGCGTCCTTCGGCGTACTGGAGCGAGTGTTGCCAGGGGGCGATGGCGGCGTCGGTCACCAGATCGGCCAGTGGGAGGACTTTCTCGCGTAGGAGTAGGGAGAGGGTCGCGGGTCCGGCGTCGCGGAGGACCGTCGCCGGGTCGCAGCCGCGGGGGAGTGCGATGGCGTCAGTGGTACACCTGTCTTTGAAGAGGGCGTAGGAGCGAACCGCGGCTTCCTGTCCGGCGCGGTCGTTGTCGAGGGCGATCAGGACGCCGCTGTTGCTGAGGTCTGTGGCCGCAGCGAGGGCTTTGACCTGGTCGGGTGTCAATGCGGTGCCGCACAGAGCGAGTCCGGTCATACGGCCTTGGCCGGCGAGTGTCACCGCCATCGCGTCGAGGGGGCCTTCGGTGATGACGGGTGTGGAGTGTGTGGTGATCGCGTGGAGGCCGAGCAGGGTCTGGCCTTTGGCATAGATGGGTGTGTGCGGGCTGTTCAGGTATTTGGGGTCGCTGTGGCGGCTTCGTCCGATGAAGGCGATCGTCGTGCCGTCGGGGTCCTTGATGGGGAACACCGCGCGGTCGCGGAAGAAGTCGACGAGTGTCTTCCGCGTTGTTCTGCGTGCGAGGCCGGAGGCTTCGATCGCGGTGTCGCCGAAGCCGAGGTTGCGTAGGTGGTGGGTGAGTGCGCGCCATTCGTTGGGGGCGTAGCCGGCTCCCCACTGTCGCTGTGTGACGGTGTCGAAGCCCCGCTCAACCAGGTAATCGGGCACCCAACTGCCGCGGTGATGGGCCTGGAAGAAGCGTTCAGCGTGCTGGTGAATGGCGATAAGCATGGGCGTATTTCCTTAGACGGATTCGCGGCGGAGCCCGATGGTTGTGGCCAGCCAGCGCAGCCGTTCGTTGGCGATGCGGTGGCCCTGGGCGCGGAGTTGAGCGGCGAGATCCATTTGGCTGAGCCGGACGCCCTGTTGCTCGGCCTGGGAGACGATGGTTTGGGCGGCCTGGATGAGTTGGTCGTCGCCGTCTTGCTGGCAGAGCGGACTGGTGGGGAGTGCCGCGCCGGCGAGTTGCAGCCGGATGGCGATCCGCTCGGACAGGGGGGCGCGCCATCGCCACATCCAACGGCCGTGCTCTTGGTGGAGCGGCGAGATCGCGTGCAGGTGCAGGTACTCGAGTTGGAGGCCGCGGGGGTAGCTGGTGATGTTCCACAGGACCATGCGGCGCCAGAGTAGGAAGCTTGAGACGGGGGACAGGAGCCAGCGGGTCAGGGGGACGCGTTCGCGGCGTGATCCGGTGGCGAGGCCGACCCAGCGGCGGATGAGGTGGCGGATGCCTTCGATGACGGTGATGAACAGGACGGGCATCGCCGCGTGCATGACTCCGACGACAGGGTCGCCGTGGGCGGCGGCGACGTTGAGGACGACGGTTGCCGCGATGAATGCCCAGGCGACCCAGCGCAGGATCGGCCAGGACAGGTCGGCGAACTCCATGAGGAGATCCCAGGCCAGGAGTGCGAGGACGCCGACGTCGACACCGAGCGGCACGATCCATGCGTGAGTGCCGAACCACGGCTCTGCGAGGTCGCGGATCGTGGCGAAGGATCCGATGCCACCGAGTACGGCCAGAGCCAGCACGAGCGGTGCCACGATGCAGGCCGCCAGGGTGATGGCGACGGTGAGGCGGCGCGTCACTTCATGCCACGTTCTGTCAGGCGAGACGCCGCTGCGGCGATTCCGTTCTGGTCGGCGGGGGACAGGAGGAGGCCTTGCCGAGTGACGTAGGCGTACACGCCGTCGGCTCCGGCGCAGTACACGGTGTGGCGACCTACCTTGAGGGCCCATCTGGTACGGCGCCGGCGGACCAGTCGGCTGTGGAAGTGGCGGAGGCTGAGCTCATGGTGGAGTTGCAGGAGGCGTGCGCGACGTGCCCTGGTCTCGTCAGGTGCTCGCGTGAGCGTTGCTGGCATCGGTAACCTTCGAGCGTGGAGAGGCTGAGCCCATCAACTAAAGTTGATGGACGACAGCAGGATAGACACGGAGCGTTACCAACTGTCAATCAAAGTGAATGAAGTGACGGACTTGTTGCTTAAAGTTGATGTGATGGGCCGTGCCTGACGACGCGAGCGTCACGAGTTCGCTCGCGGCCAAGATTGAGTGGTTGATCCAGAACCGCTGGCCGGCGGGTAGCCGGTTGCCGAAGAACAACGTCGAGGCCGCTGCGGCGATCTCGGAGGCGACGGGGGAGGACCTGTCGTCCACGACGATCTGGAAGCTGAGGACGGGGAGATCCGACAACCCGCAGCTCAAGACCCTTAAAGGTCTGTCGACGTTCTTCGGCGTGCCGATCGGCTATTTCGGCGATGACGACGAGGCGGAAGAGACCGCCGATCGAGTAGCCGCTTCGTCCTTAGTCGGCGAATCTGGCCTCAACAGGGAGGCATTGCGAGCGCTGGTCGAGCTGTCTGATGGCGGCCGCCAACTCGTAGCCGACTTCATCATCAGCGCCGCACGCCTCGAACAAGGTCGGGAAAAGGCGGGCGAGGCCTAACAGGCGGTAGTCGACCTGGTGGCGAAACGCCATCGCGACTGCGCAGTCGTCGGCTCCCGTCGGCTGCCAGTCGGGAGAGCTGCGCTCATCTGCTGGAGATCATCCCATGGGCCAAAAGCACCCCGACGGCCTTCTGTGGTCATTGCCGCGCGCTATCTGACCCCGTCCTCCTGACGTTTGAGCCGCAGACGGGAGAGTGGTGAGGTTTGCTCCTACACCCGCCCGTGGTTTCTGCATCGCTCACCTGCGCCCTTCTGCTACCCGGCCGTCCTCGACTCCGAGTAGATCTGCAGGCGCTCCGCGGCATTGACTTGCTGGCTGGAAGGGCATGCAGATCCCCAATATGAGCCGGACGACCGCATTCAGCGTGATTCATGTCTCAGTGGACGCGTACGTTGACCGGACGCCTGCGGTGTTGATCGCCTAGAGGGCCCCGCGTGAAAGTGCTCCTGACGTGGTGGTTAACCGCCCGTTTGCCTACGTATTGGTGTGCCTATCGCCTGGATGTGCTCAAGCGTTACACCTGTGCCGACGAGGTTGCCGAGCGTCACATTTACGTGGTTGATCACAGTTCTTACGATCAGTGCGTTTGTCTTACTCGAAATTCTTGCGAGGTTTGACGTGCGCCTGTCCCGGCTGCAGTCACGATCCACTGAAGTGCGTTCTCACCCCCAGCGTCGCCGGGCGCGACGCATGCTGCCGACTTCGATGCCACGCCGGTTATCTGCGGCGGTGGTGGCATGCGCAGTGGCCTTCTGCCAGGCAGTGGTCGTGATGACACCGGCCGCGTCGAGGGTTTTGACGGCGGCGGAGGCAGCATCGACACCGTTGGTGACTGAGCGTCCGGACCAGGTATCGGCGATGATGGCGGCTCAGATGCAGCACAGCCGGGTGGAGGTGCTGTCGGAGCGAACAGATGATTCCACGACGTATGCGAATCCCGACGGGTCGCTAACCACGGAGACATACGCCGGACAGGTACGGGTCAAACAGGACGACGGCACCTGGAAGAACATCGACACCGACCTTTCCGACACGGGACCTTCGCTGCAACCGAAGGTGACGCCGGCAGACATCAAGGTCTCCGACGGCGGTGACACCAGCCTGGTGTCGGTCACTGCGGGCAAGAAAACTTTTGGTCTGGGGTGGGAGGACAAACTCCCGACCCCGACCATCAGGGGCGACGTCGCTTCTTATGACCTCGGCGACGGCGCGACCCTCACGGTGCAGGCCCTGCCGCAGGGCTTCACCCAGAACGTGGTCCTAGACGCCGCCCCAACGGCGCCGGTGTCCTATCGGATCCCGGTCAATCTCACGGGCCTGTCGATGTCCAAGGACCCGACTGGGCACCTGTTGATGAAGGACTCTGCGGGCAAGCTGGTGGCGGTCGCTCCGGCTCCGCGGATGTGGGACTCCTCGCTGGGCGCCGACTCGGGTGAGCCGCTTCACCAGGCCGAGGTCGCCACCTCGATCGAGAAGGACGCGGACGGCACCACGACGCTGGTCCTGACCCCGGACCCGGGATGGCTGGCCGACCCGGCGTTGACCTATCCGGTGACGGTGGACCCGACCTCAACGCTGGCCCAGACGACCGACACCTGGCTGGAGACGGACTACGCCGGCTCCCAGCGTGGTTCGGACGAACTGCGGACAGGCACCTACGATTCCGGGACGACCAAGGCGCGCTCGTACCTGAAGTTCGACGTCTCGAAGGTCACCGGCAAGCACGTCATTAGCGCGAATTTTCAGCTGTACTCCTGGTGGTCCTTCTCCTGCTCGATCACCGGCTCGGGTGTCACAGTCCGACAGATCACCACGAGCTGGGACCCCGTTGCGGTTACCTGGGACGCCCGCCCTTCCTCCACGGCGACGAACCAAGTCACGTCCAAAGAGGCCCACGGCTACTCCACATCCTGCCCGGATGCCTGGCAGACCTGGTCAATCGGTGGGATCGTCCAGGCCTGGGCCAACGGCGCGGCCAACTACGGTCTGATGCTGTACGGCACGGACGAGACCGACAACAACACATGGCGCAAGTACCGCTCGGCGAACTACTCCGACACCACCAAGGCGCCCAAGCTGACGGTGAACTACAACACCAAGCCTGGCGCCGCCGCCCTTCTCGCCCCCGCCTCGGGGACCGCCACCGCCGATACCACCCCAACGCTGCAGGCCAAGGCCACCGACGCGGACGGCAACGCCGTCAAGCTGACCTTCGAGGTGTGGAACTCTACCGGCACCACCAAGGTGGCCTCGGGCACCACCGCCACCGTCTCCTCCGGCGCCACCGCCTCTTGGACTGCCCCGGCACTCGCTCAGGCCACCTACAAGTGGCGCGCCCAGGCCTCCGATGGGACCGACACCGGTGCCTGGTCCGCCTGGAACACCCTCACTGTCGACATCACCGCTCCCGCGGCACCGACGGTGACCAGCAGCAGTCACCCCAGCTCCAGCAGCTGGTACAGCGCCAAGGACTTCACCGCCGCCCTGTCGGCCACGGATGCCAGCGGCATTGCCGGCTACGCGGTCAAGATCGACCAGTCCGCTGGCACGGATCCGGGCACCACCGTGACCCAGACCGGTACCGCCCTGTCGAGGACCGGCCTCGCTGACGGCACCTGGTACGTCCATGCTGCCGCGAAGAACGGTGCGGGCCTGTGGTCGTCGGCCAAGCACTTCGCTTTCAACGTCGACGCTTTAACCCCCGGCGTCCCCACCTCCCTGGCCTCCTCCACCCACCCGCTGCCCACTAGCGCCTACAACTCCAAGACCGCCTCCTTCACCTGGAAGGCCCCCGCCGACTTGTCCGGCGTGGCCGGCTACGCGGTCAAGGCAGATCAGAGCGCCACCACCCTGCCGACCATCACTGACACATACACCACTGACACCAGCTACAGCACTACCGTGGCCAGAGACGGCACCTGGTACCTCCACGTCCGCGCCAAAGACAAGGCCGGCAACTGGTCAACCAGCGCCGCGCACTTCAAGTTCACCATCGACACCACCCTGCCCCCCACCTCCACCATCACCTCCACCAGCCATCCAGACCAGAACAGTGCCTACAGTTCCGGCGCCTTCCACGCCACCTGGACCCCGCCCACCGGCGCCGCCGCCGGCTACAGCCTGACGGTCGACGATCAGCCCAACACCGTCCCCGACACCACCGTCGACACCACCGACAGCAGTTACAGCGCCACCAAGGGTGACGGTACCTGGTACCTACACCTGCGCGCCGTGGACGCGGCGGGCAACTGGGGCGCCACTGCCCACTATCGATTCACCGTCGACACGACCGCCCCCGCGGCCCCCGGCATCGACTCCGATGACTACCCCTCCGATGCGTGGGCCGGCGCCATTGGCACCCCCGGCGTGTTCACCCTCACCCCACCTGACTCCGACGCCGCCCAGATCCGGTACAGCGTCGACGGTGCGGCAGCCACCACCGTGGACACTGACGGCACATCGGTCGAGATCCAGTACACGCCCACCGCCGACGGCGGCCACACCCTTACCGCCTGGACGGTCGACCTGGCCGGGAACCTCTCAGCGTCACAAGTCTTGACCTTTCACGTCGGCATAGGGCGGATCACCTCCCCGGGGACCGGTGACCGCCCCGCCCGCAACGTCGAACTCCAGGCATCCGGGCCGGCTGACGTCTCTGCGGTCACTTTCGCATACCGCCGCGGTGAGACCGACACCTGGACCCCTGTCCCCGCGGGTGATGTGACCGCGGCCTCCGACGGCTCCTCGGTCACCTGGCCGCTTGCCATGAGTAACGGAACTTCCCTCACGCTCATCTGGCATGTGACCGACACCCTCACCGAGGACGGTTCGATCCAGATCATCGCTCTGTTCGATGGCCACAACTCGCCTCCCGCCTCGGAACCGATCGACGTCACTGTCGACCGCAACGCCGGGGATGCCCCCTCCGCACAGGTGGGCCCGGGCGAGGTGAACCTGCTGACCGGCGACTACACCCAGTCGGTCACCGACGCTTCGGTCTTCGGCTTGTCGGTGACACGCACCGCCTCCTCCCGTCGCCCCGCACAGGGCAGCGCCCAGGACGGGCAGTCGGCGATCTTCGGAGCGCAATGGACAGCCGGCACCGTTGCGGAGATCGCCGACTCCACCTGGTCCTACTTAGAGAAGACCTCGAGCACCTCGGTCTCCCTAGTGGACCTCAACGGCGATTCAATCGGCTTCACCGCCACCAGCACAGGCGGTTGGAAGCCCGAACTGGGCGCCGAGAGCTTGACGCTGACCAGCGCGGACAGCGACGGCAAGGCGACCAACGACGTGGCTGCGGTCCACACCTTCACCGTGACCGACACTGACGGCGCCACTGCCACGTTCACGCAGACCGCCTCCGCGACTACCACCTGGCAGGTGACCACCACGTCCACGTCCACCGCCAACTCCACCACCACCGTGGTTCCTGAGCACGTCACTGTCGCCGGCAGGACCCTGGCCCGCCCGCACTATGTCGTCGCTCCCACCAGTGCGGTCACCACCGGCGAGTGCACCACGGCACCTTCCACCAAGGGCTGCCGCGTGCTCGAATACGTCTACGCGGACGCCACCACCGCCACCGCTGGCATCCTGGGCGACTACGTCGGGCAGGTCACGCAGGTCCGCCTGTGGGCCACCACCCCGGGTGACAGCAGCTCCACCGCCACCCCCGTCGCCGACTACGCCTACGACGGCCAGGGCCGCCTGCGCGAGACCTGGGACCCGCGCATCTCCCCAGCCGTGAAGACCGCCTACGCTTACGACAGCGTTGGCCGCGTGATCACCTTCATCCCGCCCGGCCAGCTGCCGTGGACATTCACCTACGGCAAGGCAGGCAGCGCCGCCACTGCGGGCGACGGCATGCTGCTGTCCGCCTCCCGGCCTACCCTCCGGTCCGGCAGCGAGAACGAGACCGACGGCGGCACCGCGAAGACCAGCGTCGTCTACGATGTTCCGCTGACCGGAGCAGGCGCTCCCGAAGCCATGGGGGCCGGTGACGTCGCAGCATGGGGGCAGGCGGCTGCGCCCACAGATGCCACCGCGGTCTTCCCGCCGGATGTGGCCGATCATGTACCGGCGTCCCACGGCGGCACTGACCTACGGGCTGCCGACTACAACCGCGCCACGATCACCTACATTGACGGCTCCGGGCGCGAAGTCAACACAGCCAACCCCGGCCACCGCATCACCAGCACCGAGTACAACAGCCTTGGAAACGTGAGCCGCCAGCTCACTGCCGGCAATCGGGAACTGGCGGTGGGGGGCAGCTCTCACGCGGACGAACTCGACGCGCTGGGGATCGCTCAGGACAGCTCCGCCCAGCGAGCACAGCTACTGTCCATCACAACGCTGTACAACGGCCCATTCAAGACCGAGGAACTCGGCCCCCTGCACCTCATCACCCTCGACGGCACCCTTAACGCAGCCTCCGGCGGCACCGATGTCCCCGCGGGATCCCAAGTAGCGGCGCGCCAGCACACGGTCTTCCACTATGACGAAGGCCGTCCCACTGACGGCTCCGCCAAGGTCCAGTACCAGGTGACCAGCACCGTGGTCGGCGCCGCGGTAGACGGATACCCCTCCGACGCGGACCCGCGCACCACCCGCACCACCTACGACTGGACCCTGGGCCTGCCCACCCACACGATCGGCGACCCGGACGGACTCGCCATCACCACTACCACCGCCTACGACGGCCAGGGCCGTGTGACCAGAGGATCGCGGCCCAAGTCCGACGGCAAGGACGCTGGCACCACGGTGACGACCTACTGGTCCGCGAACGGCACCGGCCCCTGCGCCGACCGTCCCGAATGGGCCGACCTGATTTGCAGCACCGGCCCGGCAGCCGCCATCACCGGCGGCCCCGGCCCGAGCGAGTTGCCCGGTAAGACCGTCGAATACGACCGCTGGGGCAACCCCTCCACGACCACCGAGACCGCCAACGGCGTCACCCGCACCTCGACGACCACCTACGACGACGCTGGCCGTGTCCACAAGGTCTCCGTGTCCGGAGGATCCGGCACCGCAGTTCCCGACACCACCACAACGTACGAGCCGGCGACCGGCCAGGTGGCGACGGTGAACAACGGCACGACCACGGTCACCCAGACCTACGATGCGCTGGGCCGCCGGATCGCCTACAACGACGGGACGGGCAACACCACCCAGACCAGGTACGACAGCCTCGACCGGCCCGTCCAGATCACCGACTCGGCGCCGTCCACCACCACCTACACCTACGACAGCACCCAGAATCCAACCGGGGCCGCCACCTCGATCAGCGACTCCGTCGCCGGTGTCGTCAACGGCGAGTACGACACGGACAACCGGCTGCGGGTCGAGCACCTGCCGGGCGGGGTCGACCTAACCATCGACGTCGATCCCAGCGGAGCAGAAGCCTCCCGGACCTACCGGCTCCGAGCCGACGGCACGCTGCTGCTGAATGACACTGTCGACAGCAACATCCACGGTCAGGTGGTCACCCGGACCGACAGTGGCGGCGCGCAGCAACTGAACACCTACGATGCCGTGGGCCGGCTGACCCATGTCGACGACACGCAGGTCGGAACCGTCACTCACCGCAGCTACACCTTCGATGGCAACGCCAATCGCACCGCTCTCGCCACCGTCATCGACAACCCCGATGGCAGCGCCGGTACGCCGACCACGGTGAACTACACCTACGACACCGGCGACCGCCTTGTGGCACCAGGCACCGGCTACGACGCCTTCGGCCGCACCGCCCAGACCCCGCAGGCCGCGTACGACTACTACGTCAACGACATGATCCGCCGGCAGACCGCCAACGACCGACGCCAGACCTGGACCCTTGGCCCGGGCAGCCGCCTCGCGGCATGGACCGTCGAGAGTCGCGGCGCGGACGGCAGTTGGATCCCCTCCTCGGAAGGCACCAACCACTACGGCACGGAGGAGGACAGCCCCGACTGGATCCTCGAGAACGGCGCGGCCCGCACCATCTCCCGCAACGTGCGTGACCTCACGGGTGATCTGATGGCGACCACCAGTGACACTGGCGACACCGTGCTTCAGCTGACGAATGTCCACGGAGACGTCGCGGTCCAGTACCCGCTCGATCCGGCCAAGGCCCCGATCGTCCAGTCCTTCGACGAGAACGGCAACCCCTTGGGGGGCACCCTCCCCAACCGGTACGGCTGGCTCGGAGCCAAGCAGCGCTCCAGCGAGACCCTCACCGGAGACGTCCTCATGGGGGCACGGCTCTACCAGCCGGGTACCGCTCGCTTCCTGTCCGTGGACCCGGAGTTCGACGGCACCGCCGCAAGCTACGGCTACTGCAACGCCGACAGTGTGAACTGCACGGACCTGAGCGGCCGCTACGGCGCCAACCCGTGGGGCTGCGGAGCCTTCGTCCCCTATGTGCACAGATCGCACACGAACCCGCATGTGGTCAACGTCCACGCAGACCTCAAGTGCAAAGCCAAGGTGCCGCTGTACTCCATCCGGGTACGTCTTTACCGCTCGCGGTGGTGGGGATGGGAACATATCGGCAGTACGGGCTACGTGAGCGGTACCTACAAGTACAAAGCGCGGGCGGTCGCCAATTGGGCACCCCACGGTACCTGCTACTACTACCTGGCCATGGCGGACTTCATGATCGCTGGCGGAAACCTGAAAATCCAAAACTCCGTCCACAACTGGGACCTTAACTACGTCGAGGGTCGACCGGAAATGTGTGTGCGCTGATGACGACGCCAAACCTCTGCGTCCTGCGCTGGGACCGGCCGGGTCAGATGACTGTCCTCGCTCTGCCGGGCGACCGGATCGCCGAGGGGGAGCGTGTGGCAATCGCCGCGCTCGGTGAGGATCTCCCGGATCCCAGGTGGAACGGTCTGGCCACGGCGGAGCGCCGGACCGTGGTCCGAGCCTGCCGAAGCGTTCCCACGCTGGGGCTGTATGTCCTCTTCGACGAGCGCGACGCAGCGGACGAGGCCGACTCCCTGCACCGGTGCCTTGCCCAAGCCGTGGAGGAGTTCCTGCAGCCCATGCTGAGCGGTGCCCCCTGGGAGGCTTTGCCCAGTGGCGCCGCACGGGAGCTCCGCGACGCGGCCCGGTCAATGCCGTGGCCGGGCTCGGCTCCCGCGCGATGGCGCCCGGAATCGTCCTTGCCGGGTCTGCGTGGACTGGTCACGCTGACCGCCCTGGCCTGCCGGGAGACTCTCACTGAGGTCAACATTCCGCAGGACGAGGACCTGCTCGACATATATGACACCTACTCCGTAGGAGCACTCGACCCAGGCCAATGGCCAATGTAGAAGGCTCGTGAAGCCCTCAGGCTCTGCCCCGCCGGCCACGAGCCGGTGTCGGGTCTGACCCGGCGGTGGTGGCGGGGATACGACTGGTAGGGCGAGCTGCCGGGCTGGTTGCCATGTGGCTGTGCGGGGTCGTGGGGGAAGGGCTGCTGGCTCTCAGTCATATGGACCGCCTGGCTTGGGGGGAACCTCAGCGTGAACTCAAGACGTCTGAGCGTGCGTGCGGGTTGGCAAATGTCCTCCCCACAAGGGCCTGGGATTGTCACCGACAAGGCATATTCCGCAAGCTACTCACTGGGCCTGCGGCACCGTCGGAGACAAGCCGATCCCAAGTACGGGCACCCTTTGTTTAGATTCCTTTAACCAACAAGGAGAACAGGGACTCGTCATGAAACTAACCAGGGGCTTAGTGCGGCCGGCAATCGCAATAGCGCTGGCCGGAGGCCTGCTCGTAGGGACGGTGCCGTCGGCCTAGGCTTCCGCAGAGGTATGGGATACCAGAGCTATCGGGCCCAACGCGATTGGCCGGGGGTACTGGTACTGCAAATCTACTGGCACGCTGGACACGGCCAGTTGGACTGCCGGGCCTAACGTCTTCGCCGGACGCTACAACTTCGAACCCGCCACTGGTGGCCGTGGCGAGGGCTTCGGCATCGACGTCATCAACAACAGCAAGACGGAACCCAGCTGGGTCCAAGTGAGATACGGGTGCGACTACCCCGACACCACCGTGTCGCAGACCGTCGAGATTCCCGGAAGGACAGCTTACGGTCCACCCGGGGCCACAGGGCTACAAGCCGGAGTCTCACCACGTCAACTTCACGAACACCAGCCGCATCGCGTCCCAGTTCAGAGTGAGCGCCACGTGTCGCTCGTAGCGGACACGTCCTGAGAGCCCATCGCTTCCATCAGGCCTGTGCCTCCCCGGGCTTGATCGGCCATGTGGTTGGGCGGCCATCTACCTGGCTCGCTCCCGCCGGCGAGCCAGGTGCCCAAAATTCCACACACCAATAAGCTGATCATGAAGGCGGGCGGGCGGCACCGCTTCCACCCGGTGACCGCCCGCAACACCATCACAAAGACACGCCCGGCGACACGGCTCTCACAATGTGGCGTTGTGGTGCGCCGCGGTCAGTGTTGCCAGTTGTGCCGCCATCCCGGTGACCAGATCCACGGAGGGAACCCAGCCGAGTAGACGCCGTGCGGCGGCCGAATCGGCGCAGGTAGCTGGGACGTCACCGTGGCGCCTGGGGGAGTGCTCGGTCACCACGGGTCGCCCGGTGAGATAGCGCGCGTGCTTTATGACGTCCAGCAAGGAGAAGGTGGTGCCAGCGCCGACATTGATCACGGCACTGCCGATAGGCGCTGTCGCGGCAGAGATCGTCGCGGCGACCGCGTCCTGGACGTAGGTGAAGTCCCGTCGTTGGCTGCCGTCCCCGTAGATGGGAAAGGGCCGGCCTTCGACAGCGGCGGCCAGGATGCGGTGGACGACCATGTCCTCGCGCTGGCGCGGTCCGAAGACAGTGAAGTACCGCAGGGCCACGACGGTGGTCGCGCAGTCCGGCCGGGTGGCATGGGCCAGGCACAGCTGTTCTTCGGCGAGCTTGGTGACCGCGTAGGGCGATGCAGGTCGGACGGGGTCACTCTCGGTGCTGGGCCTGCCGTCGGTGTGCCCGTAGACGCTGGAGGAAGAGGCGACCACCAGTCGGGGGACCCGTAGCAGGGTGGCGGCGTCCATGATCCGCTGGGCAGCGAGAATGTTGCAGGCGACGTAGTCGTGGAACCGTGGCCCCCAGGAGGGTCGGACGCCGGGGATGCCGGCCAGGTGGAAGACGACGTCGGCGTCGAGGAGGAGCGGTTCGATAGCGCAGGTGCTCAGATCCGCCGTGATCGGGATGAAGCCGGGATGCTGGTGCAAGGCCGCCAGGTTGGCAGCTGCACTAGGGTCAGTCTCCGCGCTGCGGCGGTCGACGCCGATCACGGTGACTCCGTGTCCCAACAGTGCCTGGGCCAGGTGGGAGCCGATGAAACCGGCGGCGCCGGTCACCACCGCCCGGCGGGGCAATGGGAAGCAGGGCTCGGCGAGGGACGATGCCTCGTTCATGCGATCTCCAGGAGTTACAGGATGCGGGTGAGCAAGGCGCGGCCGTGGGTGGTGAGCTGGGCGTCACCGCGCTCGTGGCCTCGGACCAGAGCAGTGAGGGCTTCGATGGCGGCGAACCGGTCCAGCAGTTAGGCGGGCGTCGAGCCTCATGTGTTCGAAGTCGAGGATTCGCGCCCTGCCGTCGTCGCCGAGGAGCCAGTTGCGGGGCTGGTAGTCCAGGTGGCAGATGGCGGTCTCCATGGCGGTGGCATCCAGCGCGGCAGCGCACATCTCCAGCTCGTTTCGCTGCCGCGAGCTGATCAGGTTTGCGGTGTGGGCGCGGTCGGCCCACGCGCGCAGCCGCCGTCCCAGGTAGACGGCGCCGGCTGTGCCGTTGTCCGTCGTCGGGATCTGATGGAGCACAGGCGCAACGTCAGGCCGGCGGCGCGGTGGGCGTGCTGTTCCGCGGCTGAGCCGGGCGGCAGGATAGCGGCGCTGCGTCCGGGCAGCAGAGTCAGTAGCAGCAAGCTGGCGGCCGGATCGATGACGATCAGCTGCGGGGCGCGGTCGCCCAGCTGCGGGATCCAGGCGGTGTAGGCGTGGGCCTCCTGTGCGAACCGGTCGGGATCGCGGTGTTGTTTGACCACGTAGCCGGTGCCGCTGGTGTCGGTGAGCAGCAGCAGGTGCGGCGGCAGACTCGGATAACGCTGGATGGTGACGGGGCCGAGGTGCCGGACGGCGAGTTCCAGACGTGGGTCCTGTTGCGCGGCCATCACGACCCCGCTGCCGGGGTGAGGTGGGCGGTGTCATTGTGGCGCTCCAGCAGCCAGCGGTGCCGGCCGAAGCGGTTACGGTGCCGTTGCCAGCGGCTCAAGGACCCGTGGTCCACGGTGAACCCGGCATCCGTCCCCGGGCCGAGGCTGAGCAGCAAGGCGTGGGCGGACAGGACGGTCTCGCCATGCGCGGCGAACAGGACCCGCTCGCCGTCATGCCGGTCGATCAGGGCAGCTAAGAACGCCCCTGCCCGCTGTAGGTAGCCGTTCCAGGTATCGGATCCCGCCGCCCAGGGCCGGTCGGGGTGGACGTGCACGCCGCCGCCGAAGGCGGTCTTGACCTCCGTCCACGGTCGGCCGTCGGCCTGGCCGTGGACGGGGCCGTCCAGCCCCGGTTCGGTGCGCAGTGGCAAACCCACCGCGGCTGCCAGGAGCTGCCCGGTCTGCTGCAGGCGCAGCCGGGGCCCGGCATACACCGCGGCGAACGGGGAGTCGGCGTGCTCAGCGGCCAGGTGGCGGGCCGACCGGTGGACCTGCTGGCGGCCGAGGTCGGTCAGGCCGGTGCAGGTGCGTGGGCCGCCCACGACACCGGCGGCGTTGCAGACAGCCTGGCCGTGTCGGACGAACACCAGCTCCGTGACGATCACGAGGAGACCTCCGGGGTTGGGAGGGGGAGATCGGGACGGACCTGCGGCCAGGGATAGCGGTAGCCGCCGCGACCGAGGTAAGGGACGGTGAACACGTGGTGCAGGTCGGCGTAGGCCAGCAGCTGGACCAGCGGGACGCCGGCCAGTTGGTGGCTGTGGGAGCGAAGGGTGTCGTTGTAGGCGGCCAGTGCCGAGGTGACCGCGCTGGTCGGAAGCAGCCCGTACGTCATGGCGAGGGTGACGATGAGCTTGGCCAGGTCGTAGCCGAAGGGGGCCAGCGTGACGTCGTCGACGTCGACCACGACCGGCCGCCCGCTCGCAGTGATGAGGATGTTGCGCGGGTTGGTGTCCTTGTAGAAGGCGGCAGAGCCGGTGGCCGCCGACCGCAGGAGGCGTTCAGCGGCTGTGGCGGTGGCTTGGGGGAGGTGCCCGGTGCGGCGGCGGCCCTGAAGGGCGGCCAGGCGGGGGCTGAGGAAGTCCGCCAGGGCGTGCGGGCCGCTGCCGTCCAGCGGGTGCGGGGTGTCCAGGCGGGCGCGGTGCAGGTCGCTCACCCAGGCGGCGGCATGCGACTGAGCGAGCATGGCAGCCAGCACAGGCAGGTCCTCCGCGGTGGCGTGGCGGCCTTCGATGAAGTCGAAGTCGATCAGGTGCTGCCGGACGGCCCTGATGGCGGGCTGGCGCAGCGGACCCGCGTGACGAGTCAGCCAGGCGTGGTGGGCGGCGGCACGGGCAGACGCCAGCGCGGAGGGGTAGGTCTTGGTGAACGCCCGTGGGCCAGTCACTGTGCTCCTTCCCGGCGGGCGGCGACCAGATAAGTGACGGTCGAAGTGGTGTGCACGGGCTCGTCGGGCAGTTGGGTCCGCAACGCCGCAGCGATCGCCGCCGCATCCCCTCGCACTCCGGTCGGCAGGCGGTACTTCGGGTTGGTGGCCGCGTATTCGGCGACATGGTCCAGGCCGCTGAAGGAAAAGCGGTGCTCCTCGTGCTCCAGGTGGACGGGCCGCAGCACCGGCGCGGTCAGCTCGGCCAGGTTGCCGCTGTGCGCGGCCGTGTACAGGCTGGATCGCTCGGGCGCCTG
Organism: Planotetraspora mira; assembly: GCF_016863275.1. GTDB lineage: Bacteria > Actinomycetota > Actinomycetes > Streptosporangiales > Streptosporangiaceae > Planotetraspora > Planotetraspora mira. The sequence continues at coordinate 39,296 of NZ_BOOO01000053.1, read as the reverse complement.
CGGGTCGAGCCCGGCGGCGGCCACCAGAAGATCGAGGGCTCGGTAGCTGTCGATGGACTTGGTGACCAGCACGGCAACGCCACCCGGCACCAGGGTGCGGGCGATCTCCTTCAGGACGATCCGGGGGTTCTGCGCGTGGTACAGGCAGAACGCGGCTACGACCGCTGTGCACGATCCGTCCGGCAGCGGCAGTTGGTGGAAGTCGGCCTGGACGAACACCACCCGGGTGCTCGTCTCGAGGCGGGAACGCGCGGCGGTGAGCATCGCCGCGGAGGCGTCGATGGCGATGAGCCGCTGTGGTCGCACCCGCTCGGCCAGCACGCGGCTGCTGGTGCCGCGTCCGCAGCCGAGGTCGACCACCAGGGCCTGGCGCGGTGAGGGCAGGAATGTGATCGCCAGGTCGGCGATTACGTCGGCGACCGGCCGACCATGGGTCTTGGCCTTATGCAGCGCTGAGGTCCGGGCTGCCAGGCGGGCCCCATCGCCGTACAGGTGCGCCTGCGCGGCCGGGTCGAGAAACGGGTTGCTGGCGGTCACCGATCCCACCGCCGGATGCTCGCCGACGGGACGGCCGGGCGGGTCAGCCGTGCTCGGCGGTGACCTGCTGCAGCCAGCGGCGGGTACGGCGGCGACTGGTCAAGCGCACCACGGTCAAGTGCCCACCGTACTGGTGGATCTTGGCGAGGACCTGCGGGCGCATTCGGCGCCGATAGGTTGCCACGTACCGCAGCACACCCCAGTTGATGCGGTTGTAGACCCCGGCGGAGTGCTGGCCCGCGCCATGCCGGATCTGCCGGGAGACGATGCCCCAGACGGCCGCCCAGGTGGGCACGTCCATGAAGACCACGGTGTCGCAGGCGTCGAGCCGGACATGGAGGGTGGAGTTGTAGTTGCCGTCGATCACCCAGCACGGCGCGGCCACAAGGTCGCGTTGCGCCGCCTCGAACTTCTCCGGCGGCAGCGAGTTCCACTCGTCGTCGAAGAAGACGCTGTCCAGATGGCTGACGGGGGCACCGAGCAGCCGACCGAGTTCGCGGGCAACGTACGACTTGCCGCTGCCGCCTGAACCGACGACGGCCACCCGGTTCATCTGCTGCATGACGCTCCACGATAGTTGACGAGACGTTTCGGGAGGACGGATTGCATCGGCTGCCCGGTGAGGTCATCCGCGCCTCCCGGCTCGCATTGTCGTGGCCCTCGACAGGCCGGCGAGAACCGTCCGCAGCACCTCAAGCTGGCTGCTGAGCCGGAACAACTCCAGGCGGGCCAGACACTCCGCGAGCAGGTCCGCATGCCGCTGGGTGCCCCTGATGCTGCGCAGCCAGTGGATGATGCGGATCGTGTCGGCCGCGTCGTTGGCGATCAGCTGCGGGGGGACGAACCGGTCGACCTGCCGGATCGTCGCCGGGGCTACCGGGACACACCCACCCAGGACCGCCTCGAAGACGCGCTGGGTCATCTGCCCAGCCGCCGCGTACCGCTCAGGCAGCAGCAGCACGGTGGCCAGCGCGCCGCCGTACAGTTCGCTCACCCGGGGAAACGGAATGCGGCCGGTGAAGGTGAGGTCAGGCCAGCGGCGGGTGTCGGTCCATTTGCCCGCGACAACGTGAGGGAACCGTGCGGCCGCCGGGGCGAAGAACTGGTCGAACTCCTCATCGCGGCCGTACTGGTTGCCGACGTAGACCAGCGGTATGGGCCGTGGTCGGACGGCGAGCGCGGCCGGGTCGGCGCGGTCCAAGACGGCGTCGTCGAGGGGAAACAGCAGGCGGTGCGCGCCCGGCGTCAGGGCAAGGGCGGCTTCGCATACGGCGACCCCAGGCCGGAGCCGCCACACGCTGCCAGGAGGCAGCTGCCGGTCCTTGTCCCAGATCACCGTGGGCGTATCCCGCACGATCGTGTAGACATCGAGGAGTTCGGCCTGACGGTGCAGATCACAGGTGTGCAGCGGCGTCCCGCATGGAGTGGTGTTACGGCCGGGAATTGGCCACCGCCATTCCAGGAACAGCACATCGATGTCGGGGAGCCCGCTGTCGAAGGCGTACCGGCCGCCGATATTGTCACCGGCTTCCAGCCGATCGCGGTTCGCCTGCAGGAAGACCACGTGGTGCCCATCGGCGATCAACGCGTCGATCAGGGGACGCCGGTGGCTGCGTCCCCCGTCGGGAGTGTCAGTTATGCCCGGCCCGAGGAAGCCCCAGAAGCTGTATCCGATGATCACTTGCTCACCCACCTGCCTTCCAGCAGCAGTCCGTCCAGCCCCGAGGAGGCCAGGCAGTCCAGCGCCATTGCGGGGGTGCCGCATATCGGTTTGCCTTTGACGTTGAGCGAAGTGTTGATCAGCACAGGGACGCCGGTACGGCGGGCGAAAGCCTCCAGAACCGCGTGCATGAACGGGTTGCCCTCCTTGCTGACGGTCTGCAGGCGCGCAGTTCCATTCGCGTGGACGATCGAGGGGATCTGCTGCCATGCGAGTTCGGTCACCCCGGAGGCCATCGACATGAACGGCGCCTCCTGGCCGAGGGTGAAGTAATCGGCCGCCCGTTCTACCGAGACCATCGGGGCGAACGGCCGGAACGGCTCGCGAAACTTGACCGTGGCGTTCAGCCGATCGACCACGCCCGCTTCCAGCGGTGAGGCCAGGATGGAGCGGGCGCCCAAGGCCCGGGGACCGGCTTCGACCCGGCCGCGAAACAGTCCGACGATGCGCCCGCTCGCCAATTGCTCGGCGAGGAACTCAGCCTCATCGCCATGGACGGGCCGTGAGGTGAGGCCTGGCCATGCAGACAGATCGCGCTCGATGTCGGGGAAAGAAGGCCCCAGGTAGCAGGTCCCGGCGACGCCTGACAGCGGGCCGGCACCCAAGTCCAGATACGTGGCCGCCGCGGCGCCGATGGCGGTCCCGGCGTCACCCGGTGCCGGCGGAACGCTCACCTCATCGAAGATCTGCGCGTCGATGATGCGGCCGATGCTGACGCAGTTGGTTGCCACGCCTCCGCCCACGCACAACCGCCGGGCCCGAGTCCGGGCACGAGCCAAGCGGGCAAGGTGCAGCATGACTGTGTCGGTGCGCTCTTGCAGGGCAGCGGCCAGGTCACGATGGACCTGCTCGATCGGCGCATGCGAGTCGCGAGGCGGGCAGGTGGCGGCCGCGAAACGCGGTGATAACCGTGGGTACCCCGAGGACAGGACCCGGACCAGGAACAGGGAGGGGTTCAAGGCGAAGCCATCGCGCGTGAGTGGTATGGCGACTTCGAACAGGTTCCGGAAGCGCGCCGGGTCGCCCAGAGCGGCCAGGGCCATCACGGTGCCTTCCTCGTCCCCGCGCCGCCAACCGAGATGTTCGGTGACCGCGCCGTAGGCGTAGCCGAGGGAGGCCGGGTCATGCAGAGCGTGCACGGGGCGGACCTGTGGTCGCCCGGGAGCACGCTGCCGGGCGGCGGCGATGGTAGTTGTCTGGGTCTCACCGAGGCTGTCGACGATCAGGACGGCGGCGTCCTCCCAGCCTGAGGCGGCGAACGCGTACAGCTGATGGGCTCGGTGATGCGCGATCGCGTCAATCCGCGCGCCGGGAAACATCCGCTGCAGGGTAACCGCACGGCGTACGGCGCGGGCAGCGATTTTGGTGAAGGAGCCCGCGCGCGGCAGCGCTCGCCCGCGGGTAGTGGCCGAGAACAGCATGCTGACCGAGCCCGGCACGGCGGCCAGGTAGCGCAGGCCGTGAAAGTTGTAGCCGACGACCTTGACATCGTCAGCCGTCATGCCGGCTTGGCCGAGCAGCCAGTTCACTGCCTTGGCCGGATAGGTGCGGGTGTGCTTGACCTGCGACAGACGTTCCTCTTCGACGAACCCGACAAGTTCGCCATCAACCAGCAGGGCAGCTGCCGAATCGTGCGTGTAGGAGCACAGGCCCAGTACCACCGCGGGTGCCAGCCGGCGAGGCGTCGGCGCGTTCATTGGGCCGCCCTCAGCCAGCTGCGCACTCGCAGCTCCCGATACCACTCGCGAAGCCCTTGCCCGAGCGGCCCGCGGACTCGATCAGCGATGTCCTGAGCAGTGTCGCGTTCCCCGGTCTTCCACAGGCGGTAGCTGCTCAGCACTTCGGCCATGGCGTCCCAGCCCGGGTACCCGGTCGTCGTGCCTGCCCGGACGGCCGCGAGCAGTGCGTCGAACCCCTCCCACGGCACCGTCAGCTCCGGCAGTTCTTCGCCCGGCTCTGTCGCCGTCACCGACTCAGCACGCTCGAAATCGCGCTCATACAGGTGCAGGGAGTCGACATGGTGACGGTAATCGCCGAGCTCGACGCCCAACCACCCGGCCATCAGCTCATGCAAGGTGGTCGTGAAGAACAGGTCGTACGGCATGCCGGTCCACAGGTCCTGGCTGCGCATCGTCGTGGACATGTGCAGACGGCCCTGCCGCAGGTGGAAACGGAAGCCGAGTGTGCATGGCACGTCGCGGTGACCTGCGGCGTCACGAGCCGGGTCGTACAGCTGGATCAGCGCCCGGCGTGAGTCCGGATCGGCCTTCAGGAGGGCGAGGACTTGCGCCAGCTGATCAACCTGGCCGTCGCCCCATCGGCGCATGCGGGGGCCGTAGGCGCCACGCAGCACACCGTCGTCTGCATACTGGCGCAATTGTCCGTTGAAGCCGTAGATCCATTGATCGTCGGAGCCGGACAGGATCCACACCGTCTCGGCGACGGCGAACGCGGTGTTGAGCACCCGGGCCGGTGGCGCAAGCAGTAGCCGGGCCCGCGGCCGGGTCAACACCATGTGGACGTCGAGGACCTCGCGGGTGGCCATGCCGCGCGGGCTTACTTGCTGGCCGCGCATGGTCAGGGTGACCGCGCTCGCGAACAGCTCGGTGACGCTGTCACCGGTCAAGATCGTCACGATGTCGTTCCCTTCGTGGCCCGCCAGGCGGCGGGCATTGGGTCGGGCGGAGTGCGGGAAACAAGCGACCCGGAGCAGATGCACCAGGGAGATGGCTGGTGCTCCGCTCCAATCAGTGAAATCTGGGGTCACCGCACCTCGAGCTTCCGCGCCGTGGTAGTGCTGGAAGCCGGTGCATGCTCGACGGTGCGGGAGGCACAGCGCCCGCCTTAACCCCGAATTTGGGGCGGATAAGCTGCGCCGCCGAGCGGCTGGCGGGTAGGTCGTCGGCCGCTACCTGCGACCGGTTGGGGTGACACCGTCATGTCGATCCCCACGCTGACCACACGCCACCCGGCGTCATGTAGCTCCTGAGAGCGGGTCATGAACCACTCCGCCAGGGAGGAGCCGCCCAGGGCAGGGCCCGCGTCGTGGTGGACTGCCCCGTTGGCGGTCCACGTCTCCTGAATCCGAGTGCCTGTGAAGCTCACTTGCCACTCCTGCACCTGGCCGTCGGCGCCCAGCCGCCGCCATCGCCACACGTTGGTGGCGCCGGGGCGGGGGGGCCAGAGGCCCTTGAAGCACAGCACGAGCATCATCAGCGACGACGGCACGGCCTCAGCCGATCCGCACGGAGTAGTCGCCGGCGAGCCCCCGCACCTGCCAGTAGCGGGTGACGATCCGGTCAGCCGCCAGTACGGACTGGCCCATCGGCACGCTGGCGGTCAGCGTGCGGCCGTGCTCGTCGCGCTCCCCGGTCGACCAGGTGATCTCGCCGGACGCGGAGTCGACCCAGACGCACAAGTCGTCGAGCCGGAGCACCGCCGTACGCTGGGCAGCGGTGATCCTCCCGCTGATCCCGTAGGTGGCCGCCAGGTGAGCGTCCAACTGCCGCGCCACCAACGCGGCTGTCGGGATTGGTGGTGACGTCTGGGTGCCGGCGACGAGTACGTCCATGAGGGGTCTCCTGGGCAGCGATTCTGATGGAATGCGCCGCCACGTCGTGGTGACCGTGAGCGACGGAGAGTGTGCGCAAAAGAGGTACCGCTGCGAGCGTGACGAATGCCGGCCTGATAGCCAACGCGCTTGTGTCCTGACCTGGCCGTGGTCGGGTAGGCCATATTGGCTTACGGGGACGTTGACCTGAGGCTACGGTGAAACTGGTTTCGGCCTGAGTCTGCGGTAGATCCGGACAATATCGCTGACGACGCACATCCCTGGCTGGTGGAGGAACGCCGCATGGACCAGAGTGCGAACGATCGGGTATGTCCGGCGTGCCGCTTCGCCAGACTCAGCCGGTACAACCCCGAGCCGCTCTGCGGGGCGTGCCTGACGGCGGCCCGAGAATTAACGGGGCTCACCCCGACGTGGATCTGGGACTCACTTCCGTTGCGTCAGGCGCTCGCTCGCACTGACATGGGCGCGGTGCTGGCGATTTTGCGGGGAGCATCCGGGCTGAGCCAGCTCGACTTCGGCAGCTTGGTCGGCTGGTCGCAATCGGTGGTCACCAAGATCGAACGGCGTCAGCGGTGGACGTTTCACGACGTGCGCGAGATCTTGCGGGTCTGCGACGAACTGGGCATGCCGCGAGCGGCGTTGCTGCCGCTCATCCTGGGCCATGAGAGTGCCACCCTGGAAAGCGACGATGAGGTCGGTTTTTGGGGGGTTGACGCTGTGGATCTCGATCGCCGGGAGTTCGGAGCGATGGCATCAGGTCTGGCTATGGCAGCGCTGCTGCCTCCTCCCGAGCGTGCCGACCGGGCCCATGTTCGCTACCTGCAATCGGCTCTCGGGCGTCTGCGCAGTCAGGACCATACGGTAGGTGGAGCCGGTCTCCTCGATCAGGCGCAGAAGGTCTTCACCAGGGCGCGAGCCATGCTGGACGAGTCCGACTACACCGCTCAGGTCGGGCGCGACCTGGTCGTGGTGACCGCCGACCTGGGGATCGTGTCCGCGTGGCTGGCCTACGACTCCGGCAACCAGCGGCTCGCTCGTTCCCTGTACGGCGAGGCAGCGCTGTTGGCAGGCAGCTCTGGCGACAGCGAGCTGTTGGTGCACGTTTACGTGAACATGGCGCAACAGGCAACGCACCTGGCTCGCGTAACGGGCCGCCGCGGCTTCGCCCGTGAGGCTCTGCGATTTGCTGACCGCGCGGCGGACGTCGCCCGCCACACCCGCTCCGCGACTCTCCACACCCTGATCACGCTTCGTCAGGCGCTCGCCTATGCCCAGCTTGAGGACGAGGTAGCCTTCCGGGCGGCGATCTCGCGGGCACGCAGTGAGCTCGACCGCAACTCCCACGATGCTGACCACCCGTGGACCGCCTTCATCAGCCAGTCCGAGATCACTGGGTATGAGGCGATGGGCAGGAGTCAGCTCGGCCATCCTGACCGTGCCGCTCGGCTGTATCGAGCGGTCCTAGACGACCCCTCCCGCTCTTCCCGAGACCGCGCGTACTATCGGGCCCGGCTTGCCGCAGCGGCGGTGGCGGACGGCGACCGGCAGACCGCGATCGAGGAGGGACTGGCGATCTTGCCCGACCTCGGGGAGAGGCTGACGTCCGTGCGGGTGCTGAACGAGTTGCGGCCGGTACGGCAGGTGGCGGAATCGATCGACGAAGCGTTCTGCGAGCGCTTCGACAAGGCTGCTCGGACGCTGGCTCCAGCGACCACGTGAACATGAGAGACGCAGACATGAGCGGACGACATGAGTTGACCTTCAAACGATTCGACGCCGTCGGTGCCCACCAGCAACGCGAGGTGGTCTCGCAGATCCACCGGGACGCCTATGCCGAGCGGATCGCGACCGGCGAGGCCTTCGCTAGCGACGAGGCATTCATGACGCGCTTTGACGCCTATACGCAGCGGGAAGGCTTCGACCTGGTGATGGCCTACGACGGTGACGAGCCGGTCGGCCAGGCGTGGGGTTGGCCCCTCACCTCAGGCACTCGGTGGTGGGACGGGTTAGAGGCCGAGCCGGAGCCGGGCTTCACCGTCGAGGACGGCACGCGCACCTTCGCATTCTCAGAGATCATGGTGCGGCGGGTGTGGACAGGGCAAGGCATCGCGCACGCTCTGCACGACGACCTCCTTGCCAACCGCCAGGAGCAGCGGGCCACACTGCTGGTACGGCCGGACAACACCGCGGCCTACACCTCCTACACCCGGTGGGGATGGCGACCGGTCGCCCGCCTCCGCCCGGGCTGGCCCGATGCGCCGAAGATGGACGTGATGTTGCTCGATCTGACCAGGTAATAGTGCCCTGGCCAGAATGGCTCGCCACGGCATGCGACGGCTCGACCGCGACGCTGGCTGGGCTGAGGGAAAAGCTTGCCGTGCACCGCAAAGTGCCAATCGTCGGGGATTTCCTCGAGCTCACCGCGTGAACCACCCGGTCCTCGGTGACGTAGCCGCGTACGCGGGCCCGACTGGATCGTTCGCGGGATATAGCGCGCTGACCGCGGGAGATTACGCGAGCTCGTGGCCGAATCGCCGTTGTGGTTGCGGATCAGCTCAGGTGGCTCGGCCGCTTCGCCGTACTGGCTCTCCGCGAGAGGGTGACCCTCCAGTAGCGGAAGAAGTGCGAGTCGTGGAGGCGGACAGGTCGAGCGGGGTATCGGATGCGACGGCTCGGGTTGCGAGCCACTCGAGATGCTCGCGGGTTCCTGGACGCTGTTGAGTAGTCCGTCGTGTGAATGCCGCAGGGTCCCGGCGCAACTCCAGCAGATTGATGTCCTGCCAGAGCGCTGGCCTCAGGTCAGGGTCGGCAGCTAGTAGCGCTGCCTCGCTGAGGGCCCACGATGTGCGAGTCTTCGGCCGGTTGAGTTCCTTGTAGTCCGACAGCGCCCCTCCGACTTCTGCTGCCAGCGAGCGACTGCGCCTGAGCGCGTGACTGACGTCTCGTCGGTCTCGCCGGGCGATGACCATCAGCGCTTCGAAGGCGTCGAGTATTGCCTGGACGAGGGGCGCCATGTCGCCCACGGTCGGGGCGATCGCGTTGAGTGTCTTGAATGGTGCAGCGTCCTGAGGAGTCGGCGTCCAGAGTGGGTTGGCGTAGAGCAGTCGGCCCAGGCCTACGGTCACGAGTGTGAGGTGTTGCTGACGCACCGAGGGGTTGGCGGGCTTTAGCGCGAGGTTCCCTTGCCAGGTCCGGCGTAGCGCTTTCCACTCGGCGTGTGCCTGTTCCATGCCGTCGGTCGAGCGTCGCAGGGCCTTGCTCAGGTCGGATTTGAGGTCAGTCAGGTCGCAGGCCCGGCGAGTGAGCTGGGTGAGGATCCTGGCGGAGACGTGCGTGATGATCGAGCAAGCGAGAGCCGTACGTTGCCACTCCCATGGGCCGGACTCGCTCTCTCGGTGGCACAGGGTCCGTAGGGCCTCGGCGCTGGTGGAGATCCCCGCGCGTAGCTCGGTTGGAGGCTTCGGTTCCTGCCAGCTCGGCGGTGGCGCGACGGTGTGGTTCAACGGGAGGGTTCGTATCACCGGCGGCCCGCTCCGTACCGGAACGTCACGTTGTGGAAGCGAGTCCAGCAGATGGCCTGCTGCTTGAATGTCGAGCGCGCGGGCGAGGGCAGTGCGTTTCAGGATCGCCGAGACCGCCTGTGCGTGATCGGTGACCGCGGCGAGGAGTTGGTCCTGGGCCTGGCGGTCGGCTAGGACGGCCACCCAGTCAGAACGAGGGCCGCTGTCGAGAAGTGGGAGATGGGTGGCGAGGAGATCTCCGGCGGCACCCCAGGCAGTCGCGGCCGCTGCTAGGTGCAGCGGAACCGGGTGAGGCCCTGCGGCTGGAGACGGTTCCCAGCGGCCTAGCAGGTCGGAAGCGCGACGGAGTTGAGCAGCAACGTCGTCCGCATCGGCGAAGTCCTGGGCGCAGCGGGCCAAGGTCAGGGTCAACCGCCGGCCGGCCTGGAAGGTCTCCGCCGAGATAGCGTGGTCGAGGTCGGCTTGAGCATGCCGGGTTGCGATGTCCAGATGCTTTCGGGCGCCGTCGATGAAGTCGCCGAAGGTGGCGGTCATGGTGCGAGCAGGTCCCTGATCTGGGCGGCGCGCGCCGCCGCGTTGAGCAGGGCAAGACGCTGGTCCACATCGGTGTGACGCTCGGCGGCGGTCAGTAGCACCTCGCAGAGCAGGCCTCCGAGACTGCTGATCTGCTCGAGCTCGGGTACGCCGCCAGCTCTGTTGGCCGTAGGAATCGACGCGTTCGCACGAGGGCTGAGCTCGGCCAAGCCGTCGAGCGCTTCCTGATGAAGGAGCGCGTACGAAGCGTGCAACTCGGGAGGTCCCGTCTCCTCCGCCAGCTCCATCGATGCGGCGATGACGATGAACGCGTTTTGCGCGGCCTCGAGTGCGGCACCCCCAGAGCCTTGGTGCTCTTTGAGGTTTGCGTAGGTATCGCCGATCATTGCTGGTCCTCCTCAGGAAGGGTTCGCGCAAGCGTGTCGTCGGGCGTGTCCGCGGCATGCAGGTCTGCTGGTGTCATCCACCACTGCAGAGGGGCGGGTTCAATGTCCACCTCGCGAGATTCGATGTGTTCTTCCTCAGTGCATTGGTAGAAGGGGCCGCGTGCCCCTAGGAGGACGGGCAGTTGGTGATCGAGGTGGTCGCGGTACCAGACGCCCATCCCGGTGCCGGCTTCCAGCCGCAATGCTTCCCACGAGTGCCAGAGTGCGGTCAGGCGGGAGATTGCCTCGGCGTGCTTCCACCATTGGGCGCACCAGCGGAATTCGCCGCCGAGCGGACGCCGGTAGATCAGGATGAAGCGCTCGGTCACCCAGTCTTCGACGCATGAGTACACCGGTTCGGTCATCCTGCTGCTCCTTCAGTGATCAGGCGTTCGAGCCTTTCGCGGCATGCTTGGATCCGGTCGGCGTCGCGGCTGCGATACCAGGGGAGTAGCGAGATCAAGGCGGGCCGACCGCCGGTAGCCAGGAGTAGTGCGCTGCCTGGCGATAGGGCACGGATCGCCGCCGGTTCGAGGATGTCCTGTCTGCGGAGCGAGATCTGCTCGGAGGCACGTCCGTCGGCGTACGACACGGAACGCACGGGGACATCGTGCTGGCCGACCAAAGTGGCGAGGTCGCGAGCCAGGCGAGGGGAGTCGACGCCCGCGCCGATCACCTTGCGAGTCGCCGCGCCCCAGATGGCGGCCATTCCGGCCTCGCCCCACACCGTCACGCCTTGTTCGTAGGACTGGAGGATGGTCACCGGCACGATGCCGCGCGAGCCGAGATGGCTGTAGAGCTCGGGCAGGTCGGCGATGCGGCAGATGTTGGCCGCCTCGTCCAGGGAGACGACCATCGGTGGGTCGAGCCGCCCGCCCATCCGCTCGGCTCGCCGCTCCGCGGCCCGCATCGTGCAGTCGGTGAGCGCAGCAATGAGCGGCGACGCCGCGGAGCGTGACTTGGACAGCAGATACAGAGTGTCGCTTCCGCAGGCGAAGTCGTCCGGGTCGAAGACCGGTAGAGACGATGGCGTCACCCAGGCGATGATCGCCTCATCGCGTAGCGCCTTGGTCGCGGTTCGGGCCGTCTGGTAGATGCCGTCCCGCGTTTCGACCGCGCCGTTCTGCGCGCCGCGCAGCGACGACGCAAGCAGCGTGAACCCGGCTGCTTCCAGCAGGTCGACAGGAGTCGGGACGGACGGCGTGTCCAGCCACTTGGCGACGTCACGCAATGTGCGACCAGATGAAGCGGCCGCGAGGAACAGCGCGCACAGCAGGTCCTGAGCGGCCGGACCCCAGAGATCCCGTTTCTGGCCGTCGGCGACGGTGAGGACGAAATGACCTGCCAGGCGGTGGGCGTCTTCCACGGTGGTCAGATCGCGGAGCGGGTCCCACCACCAGGCCTGCTCCTGGTAGGTGACGTGTTGCGGGTCGAACAGCCATACGGCGCCGTTCGCGGCTCGCAATGCGGCGGTCGCCGCCCATAGGTCGGCTTTGTTCGACGTCGCGATGACCGGCCCGGGGGCTGCGAGCACGTAGGGAATGCTCAGGCAGGTGGTCTTCCCCGAGCGGGGCGCCATGAAGGCGAGGATCGTGTCCTCCCACGATGCGTACAAGGTCGGTCCGTCGTGCATGAGGTCTCCAAGTGGCAGCCCGATGTCGCAGGACGCCACTGGTTCCCCCAACGTGGGACGCAGCTCGCGGGCCTTCTTCGCAGCAGCATCCGGCTTCAACGGAGCAAGCCCGGGATTGTCGGCGAGAGCCGCAACCGGATCCAGGGGATCAGGCGTCCTGCGGGTGATCAGCCACCACACGGCCACGACAACGGCCAGCATCATGCTGATGAGCAGCACGGCCACCGTGACAACCGCCGGTGTCGGCGTCCCCGGCCAGGCGGCAGCCGTACGGCCCTCGGCGACGTCGAAAACGAAGTCAGTACCGAAGTCGCTCACCCGGCCGCCGAACACGCGACTTGCCACCCAGGCGGCGATCCAGATGAGGCCGAAGACGGCGACCGCACCCCATCCGACCAGCAGCAGCGCCCATCCGCCGATCGAGCCATGCGGCGTGAAGCCGGCTCGCGGTCCCACGGCCCGGGTCATCGGATCGCCTGGTCGGTGTCGTAGAGCTCGTGCTCGATTCCCACGAGGGAGAGCTCAACCGGGATGCCGAGCCGGTCTCCGGTCTTGATGAGGTACTTGCCTCTGCCCGGGTGGCGTGCTCCCGGCTGCCATGAATCGGGCGCCGACCAGGAGGCCACCAGCTCTTGCTCGGGCTTGGTCAGTCGCGTGATCTCGCTGACGCGGGCAAGCTCGCGCGGGGGTAGCCCTGCGAGCACGGTGATGGCGCTGCGGTCGATGAAGCCGCGCGCTTTGGCCCGGTCCTCCTCGGTCGGGAGTGCCTCGAGGTCTGCGAGTGAGTGGGTGATCATGATGGAGGCCATGCCTTTGGCGCGGTTGAGCCGGGTGAGGCTGTCGGCGTACTCGACCAGGCCGGGCGCTCCGCGTAGTGCTCGCCACAGCTCGTCCATCACGCCGAGGTAGGAGCGTCGCTCGCCTGCGGTGCTGTCGACCATCGCGAAGCCGTACGCCCAGGTGCAGAGCATCGCGGCGGTGAGGAGTTTGTCGCTCCCTGCTCCCACGCTGGAGATGTCGACGGACACTGCTGGCGCGGTCAGGTCGATGGGCCGGGTGGTCGGCCCGTCGAAGACGCCCGCGAGCGAGCCCGTGCACAGCAGTTCGAGCGTGAAGACCAGGTCGCTGACACGCTCGCGATATCGCTCGGGCCGGTCCGTACGCGCGGCCGACCGCAGGGCTTCCGGTCCTTCTTCCAGTACGGCGAGCACGTCGGGAACGGTGGGCGTCGCCAGGCGCTCGTCGAGCAGGTCGATCGCTCGGCCGAGGATCACCTCTTCGGCGTTGGAGATCGGCGCCTCGCGGACCAGCGTGCAGAGCGCCATCAGCAGGGAGAGTCGTCGGCCTCGCATCTCCCAGCGCATCCGTTCCGCCTCGGCTCCGCGGAGGTTTCGTACGGCGCCGCCGAGCGGGCCGGCGTCCAGGGGGTTGATGCGGTCGAGGCCTCTGCCGACGCGGATCACCTGCCCACCGACGTGTTCGACGAGCATGGTGTAGTCGGGTTTGGTGTCGCCGAGGATGAGCGCGGTCGAGCCAGTTGCGATGGCCCCGATGATGAGGCGCTTGACCAGGGTGGATTTGCCGGTGCCCGGCTGGCCGAGGACGAAGACCCCGGGATTGGTGACGAGACCGGCCCGGAGCCAGGCCAGCGGGTCGAGACAGACGACCTCGCCGAATAGCTGATGGCGGCCGATCGGTGTGCCGATGGCGGGGGAGCCCGAGCCGGCGACGAACGGGAACAGGCCGCATGCCTGCGTGGTGGTCGCCTGGAACTCGGCTCCGGCCTCGACGTGTACGGCCCGCCCGCCGTGCGGCTCCCGCCAACCCCAGGCCGGTGCGAGGGACGCTTTCACCAGGACCTCCTTGCCAGCTCGGCAGGGCATACGCCGCAAGGCAGGGTGGTGGCGAATCCGGCGGACTGGCTGCCCCACAGGCGGCGCAGGCGGATACGCGAGGCCTCGGCCGCGGCTTCTGTAGCCGCGACTGCGCGCGGCAGGTCGCTGGAGTCAGTCACCGTGGTGGTGACGTACATCGTCACGAGCGTCACTCCGGCGCCGGTGGCCTCCTCTGCTGCGGCCTGGCGGGCGCGCGCCTGGTCGTAGGCGTCGCGGGCGGTTTCGTCTCGGCCGGTGCGGCGGCGGTAGTGCTCACGGAACGCGGCGGCGTTCACTTCTTCCTCGAGCACGCGGTTCGCTTCGGTCGCCGGGAGCGGCCGGTATTGCACGCTCACCCGTTTGGGGAAGGGGCCCGGTGCGACCAGGCGGCTCAGCACATCAGCGGGGACGTTCTGGCGTGGCGCTTCATGCCAGGCCCAGCTGACGCTGGTGCCACTGTCATGTTCGTAGTGGTCGGCGTGTTCCTGCGCGCCTACCGGGCCTGCGTCTGCCCAGCTGAGGTCGTCGGATCTGGCGGCGTCGCCGTTGGTTGATGAGATGCACCGCCGCCTCGGGTGCCGCTGGAGACAGTACCTGGCCGATGGTGTCGGACAGCGCGGAGCCGGACTCGGGGGCGGTGTCGATGGTGACGGTGACCCAGCGGATCGTCGGCATGTGCCCGAGCGAGGCCAGCCAGCCACCCCAGTTGGCGACCCAGGCGTCGGCATCGGTTCGCTCGGCGAGCCAGGTCGACGCTGGTGACACGGTGAGCGTCGCCGTGAACAGTCCGGCCCGACGGTCCCAGACGATGCCGTACTGCCGGCCGAAGCCATCCTCCCCTGACAACAATCGTGTGGAGGCCAGCACGCCAGGCAAATGGAAGGCGCGCGAGTGAGCGACGATCACCCCCGCGCGGTAGTCCGTGTGACCATGCGCTTTGCCGTACGACCAACGGACTCGGCGGACCATGATGTGCGCGATTGGCACGCCACTCACCCGAATCAGAACCAGTGCCCCGGCCAGTACGGCAGGCGGCCCGGTGTAGAGCGCCGCGTGCGGATCGATCGAGACCGCTAGGACCAGAGCGGTGATCGAGCCCAGCGCGACGAAGGTGCCTGTCGTTCCCAGGCCGATCAGGCCGAGACCACGTCGCCGTCGCCAGCCGCCGTAGGTGCGCACGTCCGTCATCGCTGGCGGTCCTCTCGTATGGAGCCCGCCGCGGTATTCGCTCCGCTGGCCAGGCCGCTGACCACGGTCGCTGCCGCGGCTCCCGCCGGCCCCGCGACTGAGCCGGCCTTCGCGGCGCCGGCCATGGCTGAGCCTGACGCGTTCGTCGTAGTCGGAGCTGTGGGGGAGGAGGCACCCGGAGGAGCAGGCGACGAAGCACTGGCTCCTTTCCCTCCACCCAGTTGTCCGGACAGGAAGCTGGCATGGCTGCTCGCGCCGGCCGACCCCGATCCAGAGGTACGGAAAGCGCCCACCGCCATCGCGCCTGTGACGCTCGCGCCGAGGATGCCGCCACCGCTGCCAGCCGCCGCGAGCGAGCCCGTCGTCCAGGTGAAGAACTTCATCAGAACCGGCAGTGCGATCAGCGAAAGGAGCATCATCGCGAAACCCATAAGCGTCGTCCGCGGATCCTTGCCCTCGCCGATCATCGTGAACGTTGTCGCGTACACGGCCGCAGCAGCCGGTTTGTAGAAAATGAGGGCGAGCATCCAGCCGGTCAGCTTGCGGAACCAGGGCTTGGTGAGCGCGGTCATCGTGCCGGCAGCGGCGAGGGGGAGTAGCCCGGCGAGGACGACGAGCGCCGCCTCGCGGAAGAGCATGAGCACGGCCTGGATGGCGCCGACCAGGATCGCGATGATGCCGAGCACGATCACGACGCCGGGGGCGGCGGCGTTCAAGCTGAGGATCTCGGTCAGGCGCTTACCGAAGCCGCCCTGTGCGGACATGTCGAGCACCCAGTTGGACCACGCATCGCCGGCTTTGACGAGCATCGAGGCGGTGAGCACCCCGATTGTCGAGGTGACCGCCATGATGACCAGGCCTGAGCCGACATCGACGAGCGGGCTTGCCTTGCGGGTCAGCGCCATCTTGCCGCCCGCGCTGATCAGGCCGAGTACGGCTACCGCTGCTGCGATCGGCAAGGTCCATTGGTGAAGGCGATCGACGGCGGACTCACCTGCGATGTCGGGGGAGGGCACCCTCACCCACCAGGAGACGGTGTTGCCGACCACCCAGGCGACGCCGTCCTGGATGGCCTTGGCGATCTCACCGAGCACCCCGCTGGCGGCGCCCTCGACCATCTTGCCCACGACATATTCGCTGACCGAGCAGGATGGAGAGATCAAGCTGTCGCATGACATGGGGATCACCCTTCGAAGCGGGTGTAGCCGTCGAGAGACTTGAGCTCGGTGGCCGCATTGCCCCAGTCACCGCCGAGCGGCGCCACCACGCGCCAGTCGCCGTCCTGCCAGACGACCTGCACTCGAGTCGTGGCACGGACAGTGGTTCCTCGCGGGTCGGGCCCGGCACTGACGATGTCCACGGTGGCCGCATCAGGGGTGTAGGTTTGCCAGCGGTAGGCCTCCTCTTCCACGAAAGCTTTGCCGAGCGGGCTGCCCGGAGGAAGTCCGGCCTCCTGCCTGCTTTCCTCGTATTGGGTGCGCGATTTTTCGAGAAGCTGGTCGGCGTCGGGGCCGGTCACCTGCTCGGTGATGGTCGGCTCGAACACCGCTGGGCCCCAGTGCGAGCTTGCCCGCACGGCGATGTGCAGCGCGGCGAGGAGAGCACCCTGTTGTGTGTGGGCGAAGCCTTCGGCTCGGTCATTGTCGAGTGTCCGCGGGCCATCGGTGCTCGACAGCGGTAGCCGTATGCCGTGGAAATCCTGCCACGTCAGCCGTGGTTGCGGTGCCGGGGGTGGGGTCTGGGTCGCGCATCCGGCCACCAGAGCGAGCGCGAGAAGAATGACCCTCACCGCAGGAACATCCCGACGATGCCGGACGCGGTCGCGGCCAGGCTCAGCCCGCCGAGCACCCACGGGATGCCGGACGCTCCATCGGCCGCGAATGAGGAGCGGTTCTTCCGGCCGATGGCCATCTGTGCGCCGCAGATGAACAGGCCGGCAACGCCGGCGACGATCACTCCCCACTTGGCCCAGGCGAGGATCGTATTGATCGGCTTGTCGAGGCCTGGCGGTGCGAGCGGTCGGGGATTCGGGACCGGAACCGCTTGAGCCATGTCGAGAACTGCGCTGATCAGCATTAGGTGCGCTCCCCGCTGTCGTCCCGTCTCGGACAGTTGCATTACGTAGCGTGATCGTCACGCTACGTGGGTACGTTCCAGAGCGCAAGCAGTCTCAAACGGCTGCATCCAACTTCAAGCATTCACAAGGCGCGCTATCGCAGTCGCGTGGGGGAGACTTATCCAGGGGACCGCTGACTACAAGGAGTGACCGATGACCGAGCCGCTCGGCCGTGATCCGGACGTGCTGACCACCAAGGAGCTCGCTTCCAAGCTAGGACTGTCTGCTCAGACTGTCCGGCGGATGGCGAACGCCGGTCAGATTCCGGCGCTGCGGACCGGCAAGGACTATCGGTACTCCTGGAGCGCGGTGCTCGACGTGCTGCGACAGCCCCATCCGATCGCGGGGGGCACGGAACATGAACAGACCAATCCAGGTGCCGGACGACTTGCAACACAGCACGCCCGGGAGCGGGCGCAGGAGCTCTGAGCCTGGCCGTTCCCGGTGACCACGCGGCTGATCGTGGCAGCCGTGTGCGTTGCGATCGGATTGCCCCTCGGGCTGATCCTCGGGTTCACGGCAATGGGGGGCTCGTCGGGCTGCGGTCGTGGCCGGCCGGAGGGCATCCCACCTGACTACCTGCATCTGTATCGGCAGGCCGGGGATGCTTACGGCATCCCGTGGGCGGTGCTGGCAGGGGTAGGGAAGGCCGAGAGCGACCACGGGCGTGGTGCCGCTGTGGGGATCCGCGCTGGTGCCAACGCCGCGGGCGCGATGGGGCCGATGCAGTTCCTCGGCTCGACCTGGCTGTCTTACGGCGTAGACGGTAATGGCGACGGCCAAGTCGATGTCTACGATCCGGCTGACGCGATTCCCTCGGCGGCGCGGTACCTGAAGGCGAGCGGTGCACCAGCCGATCTGTATCGCGCGATCTGGCGTTACAACCATGCGGACTGGTACGTGCGTCGTGTGCTCGGGTTCGCCCGCGAGTATTCATCCGAGCCTGTGGGGGAGGAGTTCTGCTCGTTCCCTGTCATGCCTGGTGCCGTCGCGGGGCGGGTCATGGCGTATGCGCGGATGCAACTCGGCAAGCCGTACGCGTGGGGTGCTGAGGGGCCAGGCTCATTCGACTGCTCCGGCCTGACGATGCGTGCTTATCAGTACGCCGGGATCGCCATTCCGCGCGTGGCCGCTGATCAGTGGCGTCGTGGTCCGTCGATTGCTCGTGGTCAGGAGCAGGCAGGCGACCTGGTCTTCATGCATCCGCAGTCCGCAGGGCCCGGGCATGTCGGTGTGGTCGTCGGGGCCGGTCAGATGATTCACGCGCCGCGTACCGGCGACGTGGTGCGGTACGCGTCTTACGCCTCTCGTTCTGACGTGGTCGGATTCACTCGGCCGGCTAGCTACTTGGAGAAGAGATGAAGGTCCTAACGCTGGCGGAGTTGCAGCATCTACCGGCCACCATCGACCTGCTCACGGCCGCTCGAGCTCTTGGCATCGGCCGGACCAAGGCGTATGAGCTGGCTAAGAAGGGCGACTTCCCGTGCCGAATCATCCGCGTAGGCGTGGCCTACCTGGTCCCAACGGCAGAGTTGCTGAAGCTACTCGGGATTGACCTGCCGATGTCGACCTCGTTGTAGCGCGTAAAGAGAACAACTTCCCTGGTGGAACCGGCGAGAACGGCGAGACAGGCGGTGTCGACCTCGACCGGCACGGTCGCGAGGGAAGTCGGCTGGAAACGCTGCTATTTCGTTGCGTTGTCTGCGGTCACCGTCCGGGTTACGTTCACATCGGTGCCCCGTAGGTTCGACGAGTTCAGCGAGGTGCGGAGTGGCACGAGGTTCTGGTTCGTCGGGGTCCTACCGTGACCGGGAAGCCGAACAGCGCAGGCAACAACGCGCGGACGAGCAGGACCGGCAGAGGCGAGAACGGATACGCAAGGCGCGCGAGCGGGAGCGCCTCCAGGTGGAGGCGACAGCGCGGGACACCGAGGCGGCTGACCGAACTCGCCAGGTCGAAGCGCGCATCGACGAACTCGAGGGCATCTTGCGCTCCTCCCTCCACCGGGATCCGAGCGTCCGCATCGACTCGCTACGTCGCCGACCAGAAGTCCCGCCTCTCGCTCTGGGCCGATTAGCGACTTCTGAACCGTCACCCTCATGGGAGACGTTCGCGCCGGCTCCTCCAGGGCCGCTGATGAAACGACTGGGAGGTGCTCAGCGGTATGAGGCCGCCCTACGGCAAGCCGAGGCCGACTTCGCCCGGGCACAAGCCGATCACCAGCGCCGCGAAACCCAGCGGCAGAAGCAGGTAATCGACGCCCGCCGCTCTCACCAGCAAACGGTTGACGAAGCTGAGCGATCGGCCGCGACGTACAACGCCCACCTCGATGCGGTGGAGACGGGGCTGCAGTCCGGAGATCGCCACGCGGTCAGCAAGTACATGGACTTGGTCTTGCGTGCCTCCCCATATCCGCACGATTTCCCTGTCGAGCGGAAGTCGGGCTACGTCCCAGAGTCATCACTGCTCGCCGTTGAGTGGTACCTGCCTCCACCGGACGTCGTTCCTGAGACGCGGCTCTACAAGCACATCAAGACGCGCAAGGTTGTCGAGCCGGTGCCGCGCCAGACGCAGGAGATCGGTCAGATCTACCAACGCGTCATAGCGCAGATCGCCCTCCGCACCCTCCGTGAGGTGTTTGACGCCGATCCCGGTCGGCTGATCACCACGATTGTGTTCAACGGCCGTGTCCACGCTGTCGATCCCGTAACAGGCCAGCGCATAGAGCCACACCTGATCACCATGCGGGCGACCAGAGATCAGTTCGCCGCACTGGTACTCGACGAGCCAAAATTCAAGCCTGTCGAATGTATCCGTCGGCACTTTTTCGCAGACGTATCTCCACACCCCGACGAGCTCATCCCCGTCGAGCCGGTCATGCCTTTCAGCATGGCCGACCCCCGGATCGTCGACCCAGTCGACATCATCTCCGGCATCGATAAACGCCCCAACCTGCTCGACCTCACCCCCAAGGAATTCGAAGCGTTCATCCAGAACCTATTCACCAAAATGGGCTTCGACACCAAGCTCTATCAGGCCCGCGGCGATGGCGGCGTCGACTGCGTGGCCTACGATCCGCATCCGATCAAGGGCGGGAAGTTCATCGTGCAAGCGAAGCTCTACACGAAAACCGTGGAACCCACGCACGTTCGTGACCTGTGGGGCACCGTCCAGCACGAGGGTGCGACCAAGGGGATCATGATCACGACGTCCGGGTATGGGCCTGATAGCTACAAGTTCGCCAATGGGAAACCCCTCAACCTCATCGACGGTGCCGGACTGCTTTCCCTATGTCACCAACACGACATCCCCGCACGGATCGTTCCCCGCGGAAAGAAGAAGCCTTGAGACAGCATTAGGCGCAATGTGGCGCCTACATGGGCGACCTGGCGCGAAAAATGGGGTTCAGGTGACCGCACCCCGTAACTCGTCACGACACGAGAGCTGCTTTGCCGTACTGCACGGCGCACCCCATGTTCGCCCCGAGGCTCGCGCTTGTCCGGCCAAGCGATCAGAGCATCGGGATGATGATCGGGCGTCGCATGCTGATGCCCGGATTGTGGGGTGACTGGGGTGGGGTGCCCATCCCGCCCGCCATCGACCCAGGCGAGCCCAGCAGCCCGTCTCCGCCGCCGCAAGCCCGGCTGTGACCGTTGGCGTCCAATGATCACCTGCGGACCGGCCCGGCCTCGAAGAGCGCGTCCATGCCGCGGCCGACCGCCGCCAAGCCGAACACATGCCCCACCGCGGCGCCGACTGGGGCCCGATGCTGACCGCCGCCGGCTTCACCATAGAGGGCGAACGCACTATCGCCGTCAACATCGAAGGTGACCGCAGCGAGGCAATCGGCTGCTACGCCGTCGGCGTCGTGCAGCGCATCCGCAGCGTCATCGCCGACAGGCTCACCCCCGAAGACCTCGCTGCGCTCGACCAACTCCTCGACACCAGCAGCCCGCACAGCATCCTGCGCCGCGATGACCTGACGGTACGCACCGAACGCCCTGTCAGGGCCGCCCGGCGCGCCTGACACCGAGCACGGGGGTGCCACGTCCGGCGCGGTCACGCGGAACCAGGCCGTCGCATCCGCGTGACGCAAGGGCGCTCTCACAAATGGACGGCCCGCCCGTCGAGGCACTGCCGGCCGCCGCGGCTGGAGAAGGCGCTGAAGCTGGCGTACGACATCTAGGAGGCCGCCACCGACCAGGAGGTCATCCTCACCGTCCACGAACTCAAGCGCCTCGCCCGCAACGCCGCCGAGCTGATGACCCTCTCCGGCCAGCTCCAGGACGCCGGCGTCCAGCTCGAACTCCTCACCGGCCCGCTCACCGGCATCTACGACCCCAACGGCATGGGCGCGATGTTCTTCGCCGTGCTCGCCGTCGCCGCGCAGTTCGACCGCAACTACATCCGCGAGAAAACCCTGGAGGGCCAGCAGACCGCCGCCGCCAAGGGTAACCACGGCGGACGCCCCAAGGTCATCGGCGACGACATGCTCACCTTCGCCGTCGCCCTGAAGAACAAGGGCGTCCCCGTCCCCGACATCGCGAAGAAGCTCACCATCAAGACGGGCAAGAACGCGGGGCGCCACCCCTCGGTTGCTTCGCTGTACCGGGCGCTCGCCGAAGCCGAGGAAGCCGCCGCGTCCGAAGGTGCACACGTCGGCCCCCGCCGCCCGGTCCGTGCCCACATCACCGGTCCCGGCAGCGGCACTGACCCGGAACGGATGGAACGGCTCACCACACAGGTCCTCGACGGCGACAGCGTGCTGGACAATCTGGCCCGCCAGTCCGAGGACGGTTCCCATGACGTGGTCGCCCAGCTGCTCGCACAGGCCCGGAACGGAGACACCCAGTGATCCCATGCCGCCCACCGCTGGAAGGGCCCCGGTGCTGCCACCGAACTCGCCGATGACGACGCGATCGACAGTGCCGAGTAGCCGGGAGGCTCAGGACTTCAAGATCAACTCGTCGCCCCTTTGACGGGCATCTCGGCGATACCCCTACAGCAGGGTGCGTTCAGCGGCTGCTGACGATCGCTCCAGAGCCAAGAGGATCTCACCAAGCCCGTCACGGGCGCATGCCAAGAAGCCGACTCACGTCACGAACGTGTTCGCGACGTGAAGGCCCAGGTCAGCACGATCCACACATAAAGATCGTTTGGCAAACTCGACGACTACTCCGACCATCCGTGGACCGCAGAAGAGGTCGCTAACGACACAGCGGTGGACGGTCTGCGCTTCTTCGACTTCAGGACCCACCACGAACGGACCACGCTCCCTCAGTAGTGAAGGCACACAAAGGAGATCACCGGAGCCTGCGCCGTGCCCGTTGCGTGCCCGTACGGTCGGCCAGCAGCGGGGAATCACGGGGACCCACGGTCACTCGACCCACCTATGCCCAGGTCAGCGTTTTTGCAGCTCAGCATGCATGCTGTTGGAAGACTTCCCAAGCTGACAGCGCGGGTTCGATTCCCGTCACCCGCTCCACGAGCGAGGGCCCAGGTCAGGGAACATTTCCCAACCCGGGCTTTGATTGTTGTTGGGGCTGTTTCTCACTCGCGTGCCAGATCAGTTGATCTTGGCTTCGGCGAGGGGCGGATCATCCCGGTCGCCATGCTTCGCACCGAGTCCTTGTCTGACGATCTCGCCCCTTGCGTCAGCGATCGCACGATCCCTGTCCTTGGCAGCCTGCAGTGGTTCAGTCCTGGAGGGACTGTATGGACGTCAATGGACAGACCCGTCCTGGATGAGTACCGGTGTGTCGGAGTCGGCTGGGGTTACGAGGAGGTACCTCTGCTGGTCTCGGCTTGCGTTGGAGGGCGTGAGGGCTTCTCGCAGGGGGCCGATCGCTTGTGCGATTTGGGCACCGGCGATGTTGGTTGTGAAGGTGGCCAGTTGCTGCTTGTGCCCGAAGGGCGGGGTGCGCGAGGTCACCAGCCAGAGTGTGTAGGTCTTGCCGGGCGACAGGCCGGAGGCGGCGATCTCCAGGGTGTCCAGCGCTCCCATGGCGTTGACCGAGACGGTCGCGTGCGCCTGTTGCCCGCCCGGCGGGGCGATCATGGTCAGGTGGTCGGCTTTGGCTGCTGAGCCCAAGGGCTGGAGGTTGTCCGTACCCTCGCCCGGGGGCACGGCGCGGGGAACGTAGGTCAGCGCCATTGGTTGCTGCCCGACCGGAATGGTAGAGATGATCTTGTTGGTCAGCGTGTCGATCGCCGTCACCGCGTCCTGGTTCTCCAGGCCAACGTAGACGCGCGTTCCGTCACCCGACCCCCATACGCCGTGCGGCAGGTTGCCGACCGGGATCGTGGCGATCTGCTTGGGGTTCGCGCCGTTCCGTTGATAGACCTTGACGTTGTTCTCCCCGCCGACGCTCACGTAGGCGAATTTGCCGTTGACGTTGTCCACGAGCGTCACGTGGTTGGTGATGGGGCCGGTGTTGACGGTGGTGAGGATGCGGAAGGGCGGCTCCGCGCTCATCACCTGGGTTTTGCCGGAGTCCTTGAGGGTGAACCACACTTCTTTGCCGTCGCGGCTCACCGACAGGTTGGGCGAGAACGGGCTGGCTTGTGGGACCCGGGCGATGACCTGGTAGGTCCGGGTGTCCACGACGTTCACCTGCGGTGTGAAGCTGGAGGGCACGTAGGCGTACGGCGCGGAGGGGTGGAACAGCACCATGCCGGGGCCGTTGGCCGTGGTCACGCGGCGCTTTTCCCTCATCTGCACTGGGTCGATCACCGAGACGTAGTTCTGGCCGCGCACGGTCGCCCAGACCTCCTTGCCATCAGGAGTAAAGAACGCCTCGTGCGGCGACCGCCCGATGTAGACCACGCCCTTGACCTTGTTGGTGGCCGTGTCGATCAAGGTGACCGAATTGGAGGCAATGGAGACCACCGCCAGAGTGCGCAGATCGCGGGAGAACCCCATCCCGTGGACGAGCAACTGGCCCTTGTAGAGCGGGCTCAGGGCCCCGGGAACGGTGTCACCGAGACGGATGACGCCGAGCAGCTTGTTCGTGGCGGGGTTGATCACGGAGACAGTGTTGGAGGTCTGGTCGGAGGTATACACCCGGTCTTCCCCGGAGACCGCGGCCGTCGGGCCCGTCGCGGTCCCGCCCGGCCCGGAATCCTGCGGGGACGTGGGAGCGCCGGGCCGCGGCGCGCTGGTCGCAGGTGGAAGTGTGGCGATATGTCGCCGCATGACCTCGATCTCTTGCTGCTGGGTCACGGCAATTTCCTGGGCCAGGCGACGCAGGACGGGGTCTTTGCCGTAGGTCAGCTCGGCTCTGGCCATATCGACGGCACCCTGATGGTGCGGGATCATCATGGCTGCGAAATCTCGATCAGGGTCACCGGTCATCCGCGCACCCATCATGCCCTTGTTCATTTTTTCCATACTTTTCGCCATATCTTCGGCAAATGGCGAATCTTTTCGGTGAGAGGAGTGACTATTCTCGCCGCATGCGACCGCGCCTAAGAGGCAGGATACGGTCGCCCCGAAAACACAGAACCGCTTCATTATGCTCGTCATACCAAACTCACCCGAGTCGGATTGACGTACCAATAATCGAATGCCAGCGTATTTGTTCAGGCGAGCGCTTGGTGCAAAAAATTGCCTAGTATTCCGGCAATCGGTGTCCACGATCTGGAGCGGTGTGGAGGAGCGGTTCGAACGGCTGGTTAAGCGCCGGGACGAGCAGCGGTTCAAGGTCGCCGATGGGCCGCGCGCCAGAGCGGGTCTGCGAGGGCCGATACCTCGCCCGCTTGCCTGACATCGTGCCCGTTACGTGCTCCGTACGGGTTCGAGGAGGCCGAGACCGAGCACCGGGCCGTACTGGAGGCACGCCGCCGGGTGCTGGGCGAGGAACACCCCGCCACGCTGACCAGCCGCAGCAACCGGGCGAACTCACTGCGGGCTCTGGGCCGGTTACAGGAGGCCAAGACCGAGCACCAGGGCGCACTGGAGGCACGCCGTCGGGTGCTGGGCGAGGAACACGCTCACACGCTGACAAGCCGCAACGACCTGGCGACCGTGCTGCGGGATCTGGGGCGTTTGAAAGAGATCCAACCTCTGGAATGAAGGGGTCAGGAACCAACGGTTCCAAACCGCTACGGAGATCGTTTAAGCTCCACGGGTTTTGAAGCGAGTTGCAGTCCCCGTTGCAGTTCAAGGCGTCCGGAACCGTTCAGAATGGACCGCAGATTACGCCCTAACCTGCGTTGAACAATACGGAACAGGCCAAGGTCGATCTTCTGATCCGCAGGCTACAGACTGCGGCCCGAACTGGCGGCGAGAGAAAGTTGCCTCCGGCGGGGCCTCGGCTCCGGGATGATCGCCACGAGCAAGAGCGAGGTCGGTAGGTGGCTGATATGGAAGCCTGATCGTCCCGCCCGCCACGACCCAGGCATAGCCCAGCAGGCCAGTTCCTCCGGCTCAAGCCCGTCTGTGACTGTTGGTATCCAATGATCGAGGAACGCCGACCGGCTGACGTACACGCGACGACGGGTTTGCCCCTCCGTCGCCGGCCCGCTGCCGCTTCGCGGTGGGCCGAGGCACACGGGAGGATCAGGAAGGCGAAGGGTGCGCGAGTGCGCGCATTTCAAGCGCCGGCAACTCGGCATCGCCGAAGGTGTCCCCATCCTTGTGATCACAGAGCCGGACGGCGAGACCCGCAAGCTTCCCGCCGACCGGACCATCATCGAGGCCACCAAAGAGCAGTAGCCGTAAGCATTGGCCGGTCGGACGGTGTCGAGGCCGGGAAGATTCTTGGGCTTGTCGCCCTGGTCAGCCGGGGCGATGAGACGCACCCCCCCGTTTATGAGAATCCCAGGAGGCGCCGACATATAACGTCCAGTTCCCCGGCTCCCGCCGAAAGCCGCGAGAGATCATGACTGGTGCCCGGCGTTCCCGTCGGTCTGGCTCTGCTGCCACTGCTCCATGACCTGCCCGAGGCTCGCGCTCACGAGGTGCAGGAACTCAGCAGCGACGCCGAAGCGGGCGCCCGCCGGGGTCGCGGCCCCGAGGATTTCCGCCGCGTGCTGTGATGCGGCGACCAGGGTGTCGTTCATGTGCAGAGCCGCAAGGGTGGACCGGCCCCAGAGCTCGTCGTCGACGACATAGCGTTCGCGGCGCGATCCCCAAGCGTTGGTCGCCACTGCGATACCCGCAGGTAAGGGAGCGCCGATCAGGTCCACCTCTGCGAAGGTTTGTCCTGTTATTCCATACACTGTCCGACATGTGGAGCCCTCTTGGTGAGTTCCTTCGCGCTCGGCGCCAGCTCACGACCCCTGATCAGGTGGGGCTTGCGCGCTTTGGTGACCGTCGCCGGACGCCGGGATTGCGTCGTGATGAGGTGGCCATGCTGGCCGGGGTCAGCATCGACTACTACACGCGGCTCGAGCAGGGGCGTGAGCGCCGCCCGTCAGACCAGGTGCTTGACGCCCTAGCGAAAGTCCTGCACCTCGACCCTGAGGCCAGCGAGCACCTCCACGAACTCGCGCGGCCCCGGACGTCCGGGGCGGTTGGCCGGGGCAACTGCGTCTCCCCGAACCTGCTGCGATTCATGGAAGGCTGCGACCACGCGGTCGCTTTCGTGGTCAATCGCCGGTTGGACTTCTTGGCCAAGAATCCACTGGCAAGAGCTCACTACGAAGGGTTGGAGGGCAACGACAACGTGCTGCGGATGGTCTTCCTTCACCCGGCGGCACGCGAGTTTTACGTGGACTGGGAACAGGAGGCCTCGCACTTTGTAGCCCACCTGCGCGCCGTGGCAGGGACCGGCCGCGACGACCCGCTCGTGCTCGAGCTGGTCGAGGAGCTCTCGCGTAGAAGCGAGGACTTTCGCCGGATGTGGGCTCGCCACGATGTACAGGCCAGGGCTCAAATGTTCATCCGTTATCGCCACCGTCAAGTCGGCGAAATGGCCCTTCTCTTTGAGACGCTCCGGCTTACCAGTGCCCCCGGCCAATTTCTCGTCATCGGTCAGGCGGAACCCGGCAGTCCATCCGCGCATGCCCTGGCCAAGCTGGGTCGGCTCGCCGCTACGATGGATGATTCCAGCGGCTGATCCTTTGCCGCCGGACAGGCCTGCGCGGATGAGGGACATGTCGGGCGCGGTAAACCTCCGAGCAGGCCGGGCACAAGCCGGAGTTCTGCCGACTCGGCGAGGCTTCCTGGGGCTACGACCCGATCGCGAAACGGTCTGCCCGCAGGCCCGGCATGCGGTCGATTGGGGCGACATTGGAGCTTGTCCACCACACCGTCCAGCGCCGCCAGCCGTTCCGGCACCAACGCCGCCGCATACCCCGGGCGAAGAACGTGGCCACACCATTCTCCGCACCTGCCCTTTTGCTCTTGCTCTTTCAGCTTCCACGCGAGCCCTGGCCAGGTCCGTGTCCTTGTCGCGGTGCCGTGCACCGAGCGTAGCTCCGAAGCCGCTCATGTCCGGTCTGCTCTACGCGTTCTATCCAAGGGTTCGCTTCGTCCAGCCCGGCAGGCATCCGACACTCGTCACGTCGACGCTGACGCATCGGCCTCACGTGCGATGAAGCTCCGCCGTGATGACACTACGGCCGCGGCGGCTCGCGCAGGACAGACAAAGGCCCTGAAACGGCCAGGCATGCAGACCGCCCCGCACCGAGCGGGTCGTGGCGGATATCGACTTGTGTCGCGGTTTAGCCAGCAACCGGGCGCCTACCGCGGGCGTCGCCGCCCGGGGTTTCGCCACCGTTGTCCTCTTCGACGTCGAGATTTCCGGCGTCACGGTCGACCGTTCTCCGCTGCGACCTATCGTGGGAAGCTCGTGCGATGTGGTTCATAGGAGGTGCGGTGGAACTGGAGCTGACGCAAACCCACGGGATGCTCAGCTTGCCCGGCGTGCGGGCCCAACGGTCCAGCGCCGGGCTGGGCTGGCCCGGCCTCTTCGTCTCCACTCAGGTCGAAGCCCCGTTCGCGGAGAGCTTCGACGGCGCGGCAACCCATCTGCTGATCCTGCACCGCGACGGCCCAGTCGCCGTGGGCCGGAGGGTCGGCGGAGCGAACCTCCGCCGTCAGGTCCCCGCCGGAGGCCTGTTCCTGCATCCCGCGGGGCAGAACCTCACGGTGGAGCTCGGCGGCGAGCTGAACAGCGTCCACGTCTACCTGGCCGACGAGACCCTGCGCGCTGCAGGGGCGACAGAGGTCCGGCTCACCGAGGAGTACGGCGCGGTTGATCCGCTCGTGGAACAGCTGGTGCTGGCGCTGGACGGCCTGGTCAGGGACTGGACGCCGAGTGCCCGTACCTTCCTCGATCATCTGACCGGGTGCCTGGCCGCACACCTGGCCCGCCGGTACGACCATGGCCCGTCCGCACGCTCCGGACCTCCGCCGCGCGTGCGCGGGCTGACCGATCGCCAGTTCGCCGCGGTGCGGGAGCTGATGGATGATCGGCTCGCCGGTCCTCTGCCGCTGGACGAGCTTGCCACCGCCGCGTCGCTGAGCGTCCGGCAGTTCGCCCGCAGCTTCAAGGCCGCCACCGGGCAGACTCCGCACCGCTACCTGATGAAGCTGAGGCTGCAACAGGCGACCCGGCTGCTGCGCACCGGGAGTCTGCCGATCGCCGAGGTCGCCATGCGGTGTGGCTTCGCCCACCAGGAGCACCTGACCAGCGTGATGCGAGCGCAGCTGGGGACCACGCCCGGCGCGCTACGCCGCGCCGGCTGAACGACGTCTCTTTCGTGCAGCCGACCTGACTTCGTGATGCAGGACGCTGACCCGGGACGCGACCCAGACTCGAAGCGCACACCGTAACCTCTGAGGAAGAGTCAGCCACATGGCGAACGTGGTCTACCAGATCGACCCGGCCCGCGTGCTCTTCGGGCCGCAGTCAACGGAACATGTCCGCGACGAGGTGGCCCGGCTGAACCGCTCCCGGGCGCTCCTGATCACCAGCCCGTCCGCGCAGGAGGCCGCGGCTCGCATCGAAGCACAATTCCCCGCGGGAATGATCGCTCGCTTCGACGACGCCCAGATGCACACGCCGGTGAAGATCACCGAGCAGGCGCTGACTGTTCTGCGGGCCCATGCCGCCGACGTTATCGTCGCGATCGGGGGCGGCTCGGCCATCGGGCTGGCCAAGGCGCTCGCGGTACGCACCGGGCTGGACCAGGTGGTACTCCCGACCACGTACGCCGGCTCCGAGGTCACCCCGGTGCTGGGCGAGACCGCCGATGGCGTCAAGACCACCCGTTCGGCCCCGGAGATCCGGCCCGAAACGGTCATCTACGACGTGGACCTGACCCTCTCGATGCCGATCGCGCTGACTGTCACGAGCGCTGTCAACGCGCTCGCCCACGCGGCCGAGGCGCTCTATTCCGCGCAGGCCAACGCCGTCACCGATGCCCTCGCCGTCCGGGCGATCACCGCGATCGGCCACGCGCTGCCGATGGTCGTGCAGGACCCCGAGGACCGTGCCGCCCGGAGCGAGCTGCTGGAGGGGGCGTGGCTGGCAGGGACCTGCCTCGGCACCGTCGACATGGGTCTGCACCACAAGCTCTGTCACGTCCTCGGCGGCTCGTTCGACCTGCCGCACGCCGTGACGCACACCGTCGTCCTGCCGCACGTGTTGGCGTACAACGCCCCGGCGGCTCCCGAGGCGATGCGCCGGATCGCGGAGGCACTCGGCGTCCCCAACGCGCCCAGTGGCCTACACGACTTGATCAGCACACTCGGCGGCCCGACATCGCTGGCCGCGTTGGGGCTCCCGGCGAGCGAACTGGCGCACGCGGCGGCACTGGCCGCCGGAACCTCGTTCCCGAATCCCCGCCCGGTGAGCGAGGAAGGGATTCGGGCGCTGTTGACCGACGCCTGGCACGGTGGGCAGCCCGGGGGCGGGCGGCGCTACCCGGGCGCCGAACTGCGTCAGCTGCTCGCCGAGGTCGAGCGCAGCTTGGGCAACGCGCCGGAGCCGCGGCTGCGTACCCTGCTCACCAGCCTCGTCCGGCATCTGCACGGGTACGTCGCGGAGAACGACCTGACGAATGCCGAGTGGATGTCTGCGATCGACTTCCTCACCCGTACCGGCCAGGTAAGTTCCGCCACCCGGCAGGAGTTCATCCTGCTCTCGGACAGCCTCGGAGTCTCCAGTGCGGTGGACATCCTCGGCAACTCGCGGAGCACGGGGACCACGCCCTCCGCGGTGCTGGGTCCGTTCTATCTCGAGGGGCCGCCGGAAACCCCGCAGGGCACAGACATCGGGGCCGGGCTTGACGGGGTGCCGCTCTTCACCGAGGTGCGGGTCGTCTCGCAGACGGGGGAGCCGCTCGCTGACGCGGTCGTCGACGTCTGGCAGTCCAACAAGGACGGACTCTACGACGTGCAATTGCCGGAGGTGGCGGGCCCGGTGCTGCGTGCCCGGTTCCGTACCGACGAGGACGGGTTGCTGCGCTACTGGTCGATCCTCCCCTCCGACTACACCATCCCAAGCGACGGGCCGGTCGGCGAAATGTTGGCGGCAGCGAACCGGCACGCGTACCGCGCCGCGCACGTGCATTTCCTGATCAACGCCGTCGGACACCAGCAGCTGATCACCCAGCTCTTTCCCACCAGTGGCAAGTACCTCGACTCCGACGCAGTCTTCGGCGTCAAGCAGCCGCTGATCGTTGAGTTCACCAACCCGGGCGGCCCAACGCCTGACGGTCGTAAGGTGGTCGGTGAGTGGCATCGTCTGGACTACACCTTCACCTTGGCACGTATCCCCGCAGCGGCGGAATGAGTCATCACCGCACCTGGATGCTGTCGCCGCCTTCCGAAGATTCTGCTCCGGAGGATGCGAGCCGGTGCCGTGGTCACCGTGGCCGACCCGATCGGGCCGGAGCGCATGGGCGCTGCGTATCTCGCCGACATCGCCGCTGATGGGATCGAGGCGGTCGACCCCGAGGTGCTCTACCCGGCGCTCTTCGAAGCCCTGGCGCCGCTCGGCCTGGCCTTCCTCGACGCCCCGGAGCGGCCCGGGCACCGCCCGCTGATCCAGAAGCTCCGCCCGCTGTGGCCGGGCAAGGTGGTGCTCCTGGTCGATTCGCGGAATTGCTCATTTGCGGGAGGCGGCCATGCCGTCGACCAGGGCGGTGAGCAGGCGGGTGAGGGTGGGCGCGAAGTCGACGCCGACGTGGGCCATGGCGGGTTCTTCCGCATAGAGGCGGGTGAGGGTTTCGGCTGGGTGGGCGGCCTGCCACAGCGGTGCGGTCATCGCGATGACGGCTGTGATGAGGTCCCATGCCTGGGCCGTGTCCAGGACGGTGGCGGCGACGATGGAGCTCACGAGGTCGGTCAAGGCGCCGACAACGGCGATTTTGAAGGCGCGGACGCGGTCGTAGGTGACCTCGCGTTCGAGGTTGAGGGTGACATGGGTCAGCAGGTCGCAGAACAGCGGGCGCTCGGCGAGGGTGTCGGCCAGGCTGTGAGCCAGTTCCGCGGAGACGATGGCGCCGGTATCGCCCAGCAGCGTGGTGACGGCGTGCGACCAGTCGCGGTAGCCCTCCTCGGCGAGGATGAGCAGGATCTCCTCGCGTGATGCGTAGTACCGGCGCACGGCCGAGGCATGGACGCCGGCCTGCGTGGCTATGGCGGTCAAGGTCACGGCGCGTACCCCGCCCCGGGAGGCGAGGGTGCGCGCCGCCTCCATGAGATCGGCGGCCCGCTGCTCCTTGTGCTGCGGGGAGTAGGCGCGCTGGAACGTGCTCGCTTCTGGCATGCCCCAACCGTATCGCAACGCAATGCCCGCGCGTTGTACAACGCAATGGCATTGCGTTAGTGTCGGCCGTGTTGTCAGTCGCCGATCGGCAGAGGAGCTGAGAGTCACATGCATGCCGCAGTGGTCACACGTTTCGGGGACCCCGGGGTCTTCGAGCTCACCGAGCTGCCGGACCCGGTCCCGGGGCCTGGCCAGGTGGCGATCGATGTCAGCCACGCCGCCGTCGGCCTGATCGACGTCTACATCCGTCAAGGCCTGTACAAGGACCGGCAGGGCCTGCCGCAGCCGCCGTACGTGCCCGGCCTGGAGGTGGCCGGCACCATCCGCGCGCTGGGCGAAGGCGTGGAGGGCTTCCGGGTCGGGGAGCCGGTGGTGACGCTGTCGGGCACCGGGGCCGAGGGCGGCTACGCCTCGGTCAGCGTCGTGGACGCGGCGATGACCGCCAGCCTGGAGGGCACCGGGGTGGACCCGGCGCTGGCGGCGGCTGCGGTGCCCAACGCCGCCACCGCATACCTGGCACTCACCGGCGTGGCGCATCTCCAGCCGGGTGAGCGGGTGCTGGTGCACGGGGCCCTGGGCGGGCTGGCCTCCGCCTTCCCCGGCGTGGCCCGCACCCTGGGCGCCGCCGGCGTGGTCGGCACCGTGCTCCGCGCCTCGCTGGCCAACGCCCAAGCCTCCGCCCTGCCCTACGACGACGTCGTAGCCAGCGAGGACCTGGCCGAGTCCGTCGGCGGTCAGCGCTTCGACGTGGTGGTCGACCCGGTCGGCGGCCAGCTGCGCACGGACACCTTGCAGGTGATGGCGCCGATGGGCCGGATGCTGCTA
Organism: Planotetraspora mira; assembly: GCF_016863275.1. Lineage (GTDB taxonomy): Bacteria > Actinomycetota > Actinomycetes > Streptosporangiales > Streptosporangiaceae > Planotetraspora > Planotetraspora mira. The sequence continues at coordinate 6,629 of NZ_BOOO01000053.1, read as the reverse complement.
GTGGGCAACGCCAGCGGCGACTGGCAGCACACCGTGCAGACCAACGCCCTGTGGCGCGACAACCTCGCCATGGTCGGCTTCGCGGTCGGCTCCTACCTGCCCGCCCACCCCGAGCAGGCCCGCCCCGCCGCCCAGGCCGCCCTGAAGGCCGTCAGCCAGGGCCTGGTCGGCATCCGCACCCAGACCCTGCCGCTGGCCGAGGCCGCCGAAGCGCACCGCCGCATCGAGAACGGAACGGTGGGCGGCCGGATTCTGCTGACCCCCTGACCGCCGCGGCGGGCAGGGCACAGCGCCCGCGCCCGGCTGGGCGCCGCCGTACAGCACCTGCGCCCGGGTCGACGAAAGAGGAACCGTTATGAATGCGGAGCGTGATTTGCAGTACGTCCTGGACCGTTTCGCCATCCAGGACCTGATCGCCGCCTACGGGCTGGGCCAGGATCTGCACCAGTCCGGCCAGGACAACGACGTCTCGCCCAGTGGGAGGAGATCTTCGCCCCGGACGCAGTCATCGACGCCAGTGCGGTCGGCGGGCCGAGCGCAATCGGCCTGCGGGAGTATGCGCAGCTGCTGCGCGGGCCGGGGCTGGACGGTACCCGGGGGATGCCCGTGCCTTTCGACGCCCTGGCAGCACCGGGAGGGCTACGCCAGCGTCGGCATCGACGGCGACACCGCCACGGCCGTCAGTCCTTTCCTGCACCTGCACCAGACGCGCGACGGCGCCGCGAACCTCCTGCACGCGGGCATGTGGCACGACCGTCTCGCGCGCCTGCCCCAGGGCTGGCGGATCACCCACCGGTGCGATCCTGTCCGTGATCGGCATGTCCCCCCTGGCCTGGACGAGCCCACGGCATCGCCTGGACGACACCGGCCCCGCTCCGCTCTCGACGAGGGGAGCGGGGCCCTACCGTGGGTGGGTGCGGTGCGGGCCGCTGCTCACGCGGGATCGGCTAGATCGGCGACATGAAGGCGATCATGGCCTCGCAACTGCCGGGCCAATGGCGGCATGCGCCGATGCACGGACATCGGCAGATCAGGATGTGTGACCCTGGCGCCTCGGCTGGCAAGTGCGGCGGCGTCGGGTGGCGGTGCGGGCACCGCAAAAATCCACGTGCTTCCGGCGCTGGTACCGGGCCTGCTCTGCCCAATCCGGGCTCATATAGTCGTGCAGTGCACATGGAACAGGTCCGGCAGGCATACGCGTCCGTCGCCGAGCTCTACATCGGGCTGTTCGGTACACCCGAGCAGGTACACGCCGACGACCTCGCCTTCATCGGGCGACATCTGGCGGGCCGACCTGGCACGGTGCTCGATCTCGGCTGCGGGCCTGGCCATATCACCGGTTACCTTTGCTCGCTGGGCGTCGACGCAACGGGAATCGACATGGTCCCCGAGTTCATCGCCCATGCGCAGGCGGCCCATCCGAGCGGTAGCTACGAACTCGGGTCGATGGAAAATCTCGACGTTGCCGACCACTCCGTCGCCGGCGTCCTGGCCTGGGGCTCGTTGATCCATCTGCCGCCGCAAGATCTCGACGGCGTACTCGCTGAGTTCCGGCGAGTAATGGCTTCGGCCGGGACGCTAGTGCTTGGTCTCTTCGTAGGTGACGAGGTCGCCGCCTTCGACCACAAAGTCGTGACCGCGTATCGCTGGCCCGTCGACGAGTTCTCCGAGCGATTGGCGCGAGCCGGCTTCACGGAGGTTGAGCGCCTGCAGCGGCCCAGCGAAGGCACTCACCGACCGCACGCCGCCATCGCGGCAATCGCGACCGAAAGGTGAACTAGGTCGGCGGGCCTCCATGCTCGCTCATCGGCACGACCGGACTGCGGCAGATCAGTGCACCTGGCCTTCATGAAGGGGCGGCCGACAGGTGATCCGTTGCGCGGCGGGAGGGAGTGATTTTTGAGAGTCGCTCGGCGAGCGTGTCGGGTGTTCGTTGGGGGTACGAACGGATCGGTCCGTTGGATGGTGCCGTCCCACGGCCGCTCGACGGTGTCCCACGCGTCCCGGTAGCCGGCTGCTCGCCTGCACCGGCATGTCCATGAGCACCTACAGCCGCCAGCACATCTACTCCGTGTTGTGCACGACCGCGGGCAAGACCGTCGCAACACTCCAGCGGATCTGTACCGCGCTACAGCGGGTGGGTGGCTGACGAAGCATCGCTTGCGTTCCTGCGGTTCGACCACGAACTTTGGGACGGGCTGCGCACCTACACGGCACGGGCCGATTCGACGCTCGTACGGAGCCACAAGACCTCGCGGCCCCGCAGGACGTAACGGCCGCGGGTCATTGGCTGAGCATCCAGCGCCATCGGGGTAGCTGCAGGAGACAGGCCACGAGTGACGCCACGACCACCACCGACGCCACCACCGTGGGCCAGGCCGCGATGGCCCGTCAGTTCGGAGATCTCCACACCGAGAACTTCGGCGACCTGGCCGACCACGCTCATCCGGTCAAGCGGGAGGCGGCCGTTCTCGACCTTGGACAGCCACGACACCGACCGACCGATCTTCTCCGCCAGCGTCGCCTGATCCCAACCCTTGCGATGACGAGCACGCGCGATCCGCTGGCCCGTGGTCATGTGCTCGGTTGCCACGTCTACACCCTCCCTCTCATCGTCTGCTTCGACGATAAGCGGGGTGAAATCAATCACTGGCAGAAAAACTGCCAGTCAATGCGCACACCGAAGCGCAGGCCATTAGTGACCTGCGCAAACACGCGATGTGGTTGTACGGATTGAGGCACACGTGAATTGCCGCTTCGACTAGTCGGCTACGCGGATCGCGTGGGCGGTTGCACCTCCTTGGTTGAAATGTTCAATTAGTCCGATCGACGGGTCATCGCGCCTGACCGAGCAGGATTTTGGACCAGAGCTGTTCAGCCAGGACCGTGCGCAGCCATTCGCTTTCCACCGTCACGATTCCGTCCGTCTGGTAGATGCGGCGGATAAAGCTGAGGCCGCCGGCCTGGCACAGCTCATAGGCGAGGGGCCGACAGTCGCAGGTGTGCTGACGCACCCGCACGCGGGTGGCCCGGGGGAGTGGCTCACGCCAGTCCACGCGCTCGTAGCCTGCCTGCGTCGGCGCGGGGTGAATGCCGTGGTAGCCAGCGGGCAGGGGGAGGGCGGTCACGTCGCTGCCCGCCTGGCCTCCTGCTCGCGGAGCAGGCTGAGGAACTCCTGAAGGTCATCAGCGCAGACGGTCTGCTGAAGGCCGGTGCCGATCTCCTCGAAGCTCAGTCGTTCGCCGCGCCGTGTGGCGTAGAACGAGCCGGCATCGCTGCGGAAGACAGCCCAGGAGGGGAAGGTGTCTTGGACCTGGTCGATGCTCTCGTTCGCTGCGGCCATGACCTGAGCGTAAGTCAACCTGTCCTATGCTGTCTATAGAGTTCCTAGGAATTGCTGTTCTATGTTCGCAGGTAGGGGCATACCTAGAGTCGTCTTGTGATCGAGTGGGACCCCAGGCTCTACAAGTGGGAGCAGATAGCGAACGTGGTGGCCGAGCGCATCGCGAACGGCACCTACCCGTCTCTCACCGTGATCTCTGAGGTGCAGCTACAAGAAGAGTTCGACGTCGCCCGAGTCACGGTCCGCAAGGCGATGGAGCAGCTCCGCGCTCAGGGCCTCATCACAACCAAGCCCGGCAAGGGGTCCATCGTCAGTCCTCCAAACGGTGCCGACGACTAGGGTACGGGCGCAGCATCATGAGTTCCTTATCTGCGGATACCCAAGAGACGCTTGTCGCGGCCGGCTGGTTCCCTGGACGCCGAGTGGACACTGAGCGATGGCGTGCACGCTTTTCTGAGACCGGAATGAGCATGCACGCCGCCGCCGAGGCCTTCCTCGCTGAATTCGGTGGGCTGGCCGTATGGAACGGAGGGCCTGGGATCTCCAGTGCCCGTGAATCGTTCGAGCTTGACCCGATGCTGGTCTGGAACAGCGAGGAAGACCGCTTCCTCGCCTGGAGCGAGACGATGAGCCGCAACATCTTCCCGATCGGGGAGCTCGATCACGGGCGGTTCTTCCTCGGTCTAGACGAGCACGCCGAGCTGTATCTCGTCGAGACATGGCTCGCCAGCTTCGGCAGGATGCCCATCGCACTCGACAACCTTGTCCTTGGAGTCATGCCCGAGACCGTCGCCGATAGCTGATCTGAGCGGCAGATGGCCACTCCAACGACATACCCAAGCGACGCAAGTCCGGGTGCGGATCACCAGGCGTGCACCATCCGAGCGCATTAGGGCTGAAACCAAGACCATTTCGTCTGGCGATCTCTGTCCTACCTCGGCTGACGCGCTTCGGCCGCGCCTGATGCTTTACATGATCACGACGAGGCTGACCAACCAAGCTTTGCGCGGACAGGCCGTCATGTCGCCCGGCGGCACTTCCGCTCATGCCGAGAAGCGGACCCCCTCCAAGCGTGCGATTGCAGGTAGAGGGCTGGGTCGTCGGCGTTACGGTCGGGGGGTCGTTTGCCAGCTACTATTCGCTTAAATGATCTCTTCCGGTACGGAGGTCTCCGCAAAGCACAGGCGTAGTTGCACTACGCAAGGTGTCCTATCCGATACTTATCGCTACAAGGAGCGACCCGGTGCAGGGGGATGGATGAGGAGCAAGCTCCCGGTAAGGGGTGGGCCGCTCATCAACCAAGCTGAGCGGCCCACGGCCTCGAACCCGGATCCAACCGTCGCCGCAACAACGCCGCTGACGCTTGCGAGGATTCTGCCTCGGTCGGGCTGGTCAGCGTTTTTCGTCGGACGAGTTCGAGGCGCCCGTGCCCTGACGAGAACGGCGTTGGCCCTTGGACCGCGCCTCAGTGACCTCGACGCGGCGGGTCCTGCCCTGCGCCGCTTTGGGGACCCGTACGGTCAGCACCCCCTCCTCCATGGACGCCTGCACGTTCTTCTCGTCCACGTCGGAGGGAAGCGAGGTGTGATAGTGGAACCGCCCCATCCGGACCCGCAGTGCGGTTGAGCCTTCCTCCTCTTCGCGGATCTCACCGTTGATGCACAGTTCGCGGTCCGTGATTCCGAGTTCGATCTCCTCAGGTGCGACGCCGGGGAGTTCAAGCTTGATCATGTACGCGTCATCGGACTCGTCGATTTCGGCGACCGGCACCCATGGGCGATCCATCTCGGTCTCGCCCGACGGCGGGATCAGCCACCCGATCCGGCTGAGGAGTTCCTGAACGTCCGCGAACGGGTCTCGCCGCAGCATCGCGGACGGCTCGACGCCGTGCATTTGGTGTGCCCGGCCACGTCTCATTGGCAGTGTCATGACATCTCCCTGTCGTCCCCGAGCGACTGGCTGAAGGCGTCCTCCTCTCGCGAGGAGCCACGCCCGCGGACCGGCCGGCACGCCTGCATGCCGGCCGGCGCACTGGGCTACGCCTGCGGTGACAGATACCCCTGGAACAAATCCGCCACGCCGTGACGAAATGCCCTAAATGTGCATTTGGAGAACGCTGCACCTGTGCGCTTTCCCGGCTGAGGCGCGCCCATGCCTACGGACTCGCGGACCGAAGCCGAAGGTCCATTCCGTGGACTGCCCGGGACCATGCGCGGGCGCCCGATCGCCGACCGTCTTTTGTTGTTTGATCCAAAAATGGATATCCGGTGGTTTCGGGGGTGGCGTTCACACCCTTTGGCTGGACCTGTAGAGGTTCGAAAACCGGGGCGCCGGTCTTTGGCCTGGCTGGTGCCGCGGTGACCCAGGCTTCTCGGTAGTCGGAACAACCAACCCGAGGGAGGTTGATCCATGAGAACCCAAGACCTACGTCAGCCGCACAAGACGGTGCTGGGGACCTACAGCACCTACGATGCGGCCCAGCATGCGGTGGACACGCTCGCTCGGCATCGCTTCCCCGTAGAACATGTCTCCATCGTGGGGACGTCCCTGCGGTGGGAGGAGAAGGTACTGGGCCGCTGGACTCTCGGCCGAGCGCTGGTCACCGGAGCGGGCACCGGTGTCTGGATCGGTTTGCTGATCGGGCTGGTGTTCCTGATCGTCAGCCCCTGGCAGGTGTGGGCAATGGCCTCCGCGATCGTGCTCGGCCTGATCTTCGGCCTGATCGCGGGCGTGATCAGCTACGCACTGCAGCGCCGGGCGTTCGCCTCACTGCCCACGGTCGTGGCCGACAGTTACGACATCCTGGTCGACCCCGAGTTCGCCGATGAGGCCCGGCGGGTGCTCAACACCGCCCATGTGGCCACGGGAACCTTCAAATAGGCCGACGCGGACGGATGCACGTCCGGACTCGGAGCGTTCGGCGGCATTCCGAGATCAGGGGAATCAGGCTGCGCCGTGGGTCCGGAAGGACGCTCGGGATTCATGAAGGGATGGGCAGATGGCGAAGGCCGTGGGCATCGATCTGGGCACGACGAACTCCGTGATCGCGACGACCGAGGATGGTCATCCGACGGTCATCCCGAATGCGGAGGGGTCGCGGACCACGCCGTCGGTGGTGGCTTTCACCGAGCAGGGTGAGGTCCTGGTCGGCCAGATGGCCCGCCGTCAGGCGATCCTGAATCCTAAGGGCACGATCTATTCGGCCAAGCGGTTCATGGGCCGCCGGTTCGAGGAGGTGCACGACGAGATCAGGGCGGTCTCGTTCGACGTTGTGGCGGGTCCCGAC
>NZ_BOOO01000052.1 GCF_016863275.1 Planotetraspora mira | reverse complement strand
TTTCAAAGGAGGGGCCACCCCGTCAGGGGCGGCCCCTCCTTTTTTATTTCCAGCGACAACGCATTTCCCTGCGAGATCCGTAAGCTGCCGGCCTTAGCCGCAGGTGCGTGTAAGCGCGCTCACGCAGCCACGCCAGGGTGTCAGTTGCACTGAGCTCAGCACGGAGCCGCAGTGGCACTCAGAAGCGGCTGAGTACCCGCCCTCATGACGGTGCCGGCCGCGGTTCGACACTCGGTTCCATAGAGCATCAGCAGATTCTCGGGGTGCCGTACGCCGACGGTCGCGACCACACACGCGCCGATCGCCGAATCTCCTCGTCCAAGACGGATGGCTTCGCCTTCGCGTCTCTCGTAAGCGGGGCCGGTACGGGGCACGTCTCTCGTCGCGGGCTCAGGAGGATGCAGGGACGAGGCAGGGCCATATATCTGCAGCCCTCAGCTACTGCACTGCCCTGCTGGTCGCGGGGAGCCTCTGGCCGGCAAGCTGATTCAGCCGACCAGAGGGCCGGAACGACACGCCACGCGACATGCGGCACCCCACAAAGCATTACGCCGAACCCGATGGCCGGGTTCGGCGTAATGCGTGTACCTGGAAGGAACGGCGTCAGCTGGACACCAAGCGGTAGCCCACTCCACGGACCGTCTGAATCATCTTGTCGTCGTCGTCACCGAGCCTGGCGCGCAGTCGCTTGACGTGGACGGCGATCGTGTTGGTGGACATCGCGTCCGCGGAATGCCACACGTGTCGCATTATCTGCTCGCGTGTGACGGTCCGGTCGGCGTTGCGCATCAGGTAGTGAAGCAGTTCGAATTCTCGCAAAGGCAGGTGGACGATGTGCCCTGCCACCTTCACCTGGTAGGCCGTGACGTCCAGTTCGACGTCACCGATCGTGAGCACGATCCGATGGTCGCCCTGGCGCCGGAACGCCGCCTGGACGAGCGGGAGCAGTTCGTGGACTCGGTAGGGACGGGCCACGCAAGCCGTCGCCCCGGCCGCAAGAGCCTGCAGGGCCTGCTCGGTATCGCTCCCGAAATCGATACCGAGCAGGACCGGCACGGCCCGTGCGAGCCGTACGGCCCGGACGAAGTCGACCGGGCCCACGACGGGCAGGGAAGAGCTGATCAACACGGCGTCAGGCTGGAGCGCGCCTGCCTGAAGCAGAGCCTGCGCGCCGTCCATGACGCCGGTGACGTGGATCCCCTCGGGTTCCAGGGCCGCCGCCAGTTGTTGGATGAGGCCCGCGTCCGGATCGGCAACCAGAAGCATGGGTGCCGACCGAGTGTCCCCCTCCACTACGGGTGCCGCCACCCGAGTCCTCCAATGCGGTTCAGCCGAAACGTCCGGTGATGTAGTCCTCGGTCGCCTTCTGCGTCGGATTCGTGAAGATCCTGGAGGTCTCGTCCATCTCGACGAGCTTGCCTGGCTGCCCCTGGGCCGCAAGGTTGAAGAAGGCGGTCCGGTCGCTGACGCGAGCCGCCTGCTGCATGTTGTGCGTCACGATGACGATCGTGAACTCCTGCTTGAGCTCGGAGATCAGATCCTCGATCGCGAGGGTCGAGATGGGGTCCAGCGCCGAGCAGGGCTCGTCCATGAGCAGGACCTGCGGCTGTACGGCGATCGCCCGCGCGATGCACAGACGCTGCTGCTGTCCGCCCGACAGGCCCGCACCGGGCTTGTTCAGCCGGTTCTTGACCTCGTTCCACAGGTTGGCGCCCTTGAGAGAGTTCTCGACGATGCCGTCCAGCTGGGACTTGGAGAAGCGGCCGTTCAGCTTCAGGCCCGCGGCCACGTTGTCGAAGATCGACATCGTGGGGAACGGGTTGGGGCGCTGGAACACCATGCCGATGGTCCGACGCACCGAAACGGGGTCGACGCTCGCGCCGTAGAGGTCCTGGTCCTCAAGCCGGACCTTCCCCTCGACACGGGCGCCGGGGATGACCTCGTGCATGCGGTTCAGGGTCCGCAGGAACGTCGACTTGCCGCAACCGGAGGGGCCGATGAACGCCGTGACGGAACGCGGCTCGATGGTCATCGTGATGCCTTCGATCGCCTTATGCGACCCGTAGTAGGCATCGAGATCAGAGACCTCGATCTGCTTTGCCATCTCTTATCCCCTCTTAGCAGGCGAACGCCACCACGAGATGAGGCGCGCGACCAGGTTGAGCAGCATGACGATCAGGATCAGGGTGAGCGCCCCGGTCCAGGCGCGGTCGATCGCGATGTCCTGGGGGAGGCTCGACTGACCGAAGACGTACAGCGGAAGGCCCATCTGCGGCCCGTTGAACGGGTCTTCGTTGATGGAGTCGGTGAAGAACACCGTGAGCAGCAGCGGCGCGGTCTCGCCCGCGACACGGGCGACGGCCAGCATCACACCCGTGACGATTCCGGTGAAAGCCGTCGGCAGCACGACCTTGACGATCGTGCGCCACTTGGGCACACCGAGGGCGTAGGACGCCTCACGCAGCTCGTTCGGAACGAGCCGCAGCATCTCCTCCGTCGATCTGACCACCACAGGCATCATCAGGATCGACAACGACAGCGCGCCGGCGAAGCCCGAGAACGGCATGCCCAGCACGAGGATCCAGAACGCCAGGACGAACAGGCCGGCGACGATGGACGGGACACCGGTCATGATGTCCACGAAGAAGCTGATGAACCGCGAAAGCCTGCGGCCGTTGCCGTACTCCACCAGGTAGACCGCGGTGAGCAGGCCGATCGGCACCGCGATCAGCGAGGCGAGCAGGACCTGCTCGAGCGTTCCGATGATCGCGTGGTAGGCGCCGCCGCCGGCGTCCCGAGCACCGATGTTGCGCATCGAATGCGTGAGGAACTCCAGGTCGAAGCGCTTGAGGCCGTTCTTGACGACGAGCCACAGGACCGAAACGAGCGGCACGATGGCGATGGCGAAAGCCAGGTAGACCAGGGCGCGGACGGCCTGGTCCTTGGCCCGCCTCCCGAAGGAGAGGGGCTGGATTCCGGTTTGCACGGTCACGCGGCGGCCCTCGCGTATTCCTTACGGCGGGCGATGATGAGACGGGCGGCGGTGTTCACCACGAGGGTGATGACGAACAGCACCAGACCGGAGGCGATGAGCGCGCCGCGGCCGATCGGAGTGGCCTCGCCGAAGCCGTTGGCGATGTTGGCGGCGATGCTGTTGCCGTTCGGGCTGAGGATGCGGAACGAGATGGTGAAGGTCGCCGGGAAGATCAGGGCGACGGCGATCGTCTCGCCCATGGCCCGCCCGAGCCCGAGCAGCGCGGCCGTGATGACGCCGGGGCGTCCGAACGGCAGGACCGCCATCCGGATCATCTCCCAGCGGGTGGCGCCGAGAGCGAGGGCGGCCTCTTCCTGGAGCTTCGGCGCCTGCAGGAACACTTCACGCGAGATCGCGGCGATGATCGGAAGGATCATGATCGCGAGCACGAGCGACGCGGTCAGCATGCTCTTGCCCACCACCGAGTCTCCGCCGAACAGCGGGATCCACGCGAGGTAGTCGTTCAGGAACTTGGAGGGGCCGAGCATGAAGGGGACGAGGAAGGTGACGCCCCACAGGCCGTAGACGACGCTGGGGACGGCGGCCAGGAGGTCCACCACGTAGCCGAGGATCGAGGCCAGGCGACGGGGTGCGTAGTGGGAGATGAACAGGGCGACGCCCACGGCCACCGGAGTGGAGATGATGAGCGCGAGGAACGAGCTGACGACGGTGCCGAAGGCCAGTGCGCCGATTCCGAAGACGGGCTTGGTGGCGTTCGGGTTCCAGGTCAGTTCGGTCAGGAAGTGCGACGTGTTCGCCTGAAGGGCAGGGATCGCCTTCACGACGAGGAAGACCGCGATCGCCGCCATGATCGCCAGCAGGATGACACCTGAGCCGACCGAGAGGAAGCGGAACGGGCCGTCGCCGCGGCTGCGCCGGAAGGCGGACCGGCTAACAGCCGGCCCGCCTTCGGTCTTGGGAAGAGACGTGGCCATCAGGGCTAGGAGATCGCCTCGACGGCGGTCCGGACCTTGCTGATGAGGCTGGCCGGCAGCGGGGCGTAGCCCAGGCCGGTCAGGGACTGCTGGCCGGCGTCGCTGGCCGTGTAGGTCAGGAACGACTTGACCAGCGGGAGGTCGGTGGCCGACAGGCCCTTCTCGCAGGTGATCTCGTAGGTCACCAGGACGATCGGGTAGGCGCCCGCGGCGCTGGTGGCGTAGTCGATCTTGAGCTTGAGGTCGTTGCCGGTGCCCGCGACCTGGGCGGCCTCGACGGTCTTGCCCGCGCTCTCCGGGGTGAGCTCGACGAACTCGCCGGAGCCGTTGGCGACCTTGGCCTTCTGGAGGCTCGAGTTCTCAGCGAAGGAGAGCTCGACGTAGCTGATCGCGCCCTCGGTGCTCTTCACCGAAGCGGCGATCTGGTCCGAGCCCTTGGCGCCCTGGCCCTTGGCCTCGGCCGGCCATGCCTTGCCCGGCTCGTACGGCCAGTCGGCGGTCGCCTTGAGGAACTTGGTGAAGTTGTCGCTCGTGCCCGACTCGTCCGAGCGGTGGAACGCCTGGATGGCGGTCGAGGGCAGCGTGGCGGTGGGGTTGTCGGCCTTGATGGCCGGGTCGTCCCACTTGGTGATCTTGCTGTTGAAGATGCCGCCGATGGTCTTCGGCGACAGCTGCAGGCCGTCCACACCGGGGACGTTGTAGACGACGGCGACGGGGCCGATCACCATGGGCAGGTTGATCGCCTTGCCGGTCTTGCAACGGGCGTCGGCCTGCGCCGGCTCGCCCTTCTCGTCGTTGAGCGCCGAGTCGGAGCCGGCGAACGCGACGGTGCCCTGGATGAAGGACTGGACACCCGCGCCGGAGCCGGCCGGGTTGTAGTTGACACTCACACCGGTGTTGGCCGACTGGAAGCCCTTCTTCCACTCGTCCATCGCGTTGGCCTGAGCCGAGGAGCCTGCGGCGTTGATCGTGCCAGAGAGGCTGCTGCCAGCCGCCGACGTGGCGGTGGTGGGGGCGCCAGTGTCGCCGCTGTTGTCATCGGTGCCGCACGCGGCGAGCGAAAACACGCCGATAATGGCGGCCGCGGCAAGTCGGCCTGCATACTTCACGGTGATTCCTCCCGCTTGAATTCTCATCGTTGAGGACAGTAGGGAGCGAAGGTGACCGGATCCCTTGGTAAAGGTGAACGAGTAGTGAACGCGCCGGGTCTCTTGTGGTGATCGATGGAAATAACGAGCAGGTCACGACGGGTATGGGAGACCATTGGTTCATGAAGCGCATATGTCTGGTATGCATGGGAAACATCTGCCGGTCACCGATGGCCGAGATCGTTTTGAGACGCACGCTCGAGGACAGGGGCCTTGACGTGCTCGTGGACAGCGCGGGCACCGGTGGGTGGCACGCGGGTGAGCCCATGGACGAGCGCGCCCTCGCGACGCTCGCCGAGCACGGATACGACGGCGAGGCCCATCGTGCCCGTCAGTTCGACCGGGCCTGGTTCGCCGAACGCGACCTGGTCCTCGTGATGGACGCGGAGAACCTGCGGGCCGTGCGGCGGATCGCCCCGCCCGGAGCCGACGTGCGGCTGTTCCGCTCGTTCGACCCGACCGCGCCCGAGGGGGCCGAGGTGCCCGACCCCTACTACGGCGGGCAGCAGGGCTTCACCGACGTGCTCGTCATGGTCGAGGCCGCGTCCGAGGGGCTGGCGAAGTACCTTGAAGATCACTAGGGATCTCGGCACGAGTCACGCCTGGACCCTCCACGAAGGCGTCGCGGGCGAAGGGCGGCGGGTCTTCGTCAAGAGAGGCGCCGACTTCACCGCTGAGGCCGCCGGGCTGCGCTGGCTCGCCGAGCCGGAGGCCGTGGCCGTGCCGGAGGTGGTCGAGGCGGACCACGACACCCTCGTGCTGGAGTGGATCGAGACAACCCAGGCGACGGCGGACGCGGCCGAACGGTTCGGCCGCGAACTGGCCGCGCTCCACGCCGCGGGGGCCGAGGCCTTCGGCGCCCCGTGGCCCGGGTCCATCGCCGAGTTGCCCATGGACAACGGGCCGGCTGCCGACTGGCCCTCCTTCTACACCTCCCAGCGGGTCCTCCCGTTCGTACGGCGGGCCCGCGACGCCGGGCGGCTGTCGGCGGCGGACGTCGACCTGGTCGAGGAGGCGTGCGACCGGGTGGAAGAGGTGTCCGGCCCGGCTGAGACGCCCGCCCGCATCCACGGCGACCTCTGGAACGGGAACCTGCTGTGGTCCGCCCCGCCGGACGCGGAAGGAGCGGGCCCCGGGCGCGTCGCGCTGGTCGACCCGGCGGCCCACGGAGGTCACAGGGAGACCGACCTCGCCATGCTCGCGCTCTTCGGCGCTCCGCACCTCGCCGTGATTCTGGGCGCCTACCGGGAGGTCGCCCCGCCGGCGGACGGCTGGCGGGAGCGGGTGCCGCTGCACCAGCTTCACCCGCTCGCCGTCCACGTCTGCCTGTACGGCGACGCCTACCGGGGGAGCCTGCTCACGGCCGCCTCCGAGGTCCTCGCCATGTGATGCTCAGGGGCGCGAGAGGCGTTTGAGCACCTCGCCGTGCAGCAGTCCGTTCGTGCAGACCATGCTGCCGGTGTCGAGGGGCATGGTGCCGTCGAGGGCGGTGCAGGTGCCGCCCGCCTCCTCGACGATCACGGTGAGCGCCGCCATGTCCCAGGGGGAGAGCTCGGGCTCGGCGGAGATGTCCACGGAGCCTTCCGCGACCATCATGTGCGACCAGAAGTCGCCGTAGCCGCGGCTGCGCCAGACCTGCCGGGTGAGATCGAGGAACCCGTCGAGCCGGTCGTCCTTCTCCCATTCCTCCAGGTCGGAGAAGGCGAAGGAGGCGTCGCCGAGGCGGCCGACCTCCGACACCCGGCAACGGGTCGCCTTGGTCAGGCTGCGCCCGGACCACGAGCCGCCGTCCTTGGCGGCCCACCAGCGCCGGCCGAGAGCCGGGGCCGAGACGACGCCGACGACGACCTTGCCCTCCTCCATCAGCGCGATGAGGGTGGCCCACACGGGGACGCCGCGGACGTAGTTCTTCGTGCCGTCGATGGGGTCGATGACCCACGAGCGCATGCCGTATCCGGTCCGGCCGAACTCCTCGCCCACGACCGCGTCGCGTGGCCTGGCCCGCCGCAGCGTGCCGCGGATGGCCTCCTCGACGGCCCTGTCGGCGTCGCTGACCGGGGTGAGGTCGGGCTTGGTGTCGACCTTCAGATCCACGGCCTTGAAGCGGCGCATCGTGATGTCATCGGCGGCGTCCGCCATCACATGCGCGAGTCGCAGGTCGTCGCTGTATCCCATCACAGGCCCCAAGTTATCGTGCCGGAGGCCGCTTACATCAGGCCCGGATCGCTCCAAAACATACTCATCGGTAACATCCGATCATGGACATCGCCGCATTCCTCCTCGACAGCGTTCCGTTCGCGCGCCTGCTCGGCATCACCTTCGACTCGGTCGGAACCGGCACCGCCGTGGCGCGCCTGCCCGACCGTGAGGACCTGCACAACCACGTGGGCGGCCCGCACGCCGGCGCCCTGTTCTCGCTCGCTGAGTCGGCGTCGGGGGCCGCCATGTTGTCGGCGTTCGGCGACCAGCTCTCCCGTGCCGTGCCGCTGGCCACGGTGGCCGCGGTCCGCTATCTCAAGCTGGCCAAGGGCGAGGTGACGGCGTCGGCGGCCCTACGGGCCGACCGCGAAGAGGTCGTCGCCCTGCTCGACGCGGGAGAGCGTCCGGAGTTCGACGTGACGGTCGACATCCATGACGCGGCGGGGACCCTCGTATCCGAGGTGACCGTCTCCTGGACGCTGCGCCCCAACCGCTGATCAGTCGTCGTCGGACCCCTCGCGGCTGGTCAGCAGACGCCTGAGCGACTCCAGCCGCGCGGGGTCGCAGTGGCCCTCCGCGACGAACCGATCCAGCGCGCAGTCGTCCCCGAGGTGGTTGCACCCCTTCGGGCAGTCGACCGCGGCCTCGTTCAGGTCGGGGAAGGCGGCCAGCACGGTCTCCACGGAGACATGGGCGAGACCGAAGCTGCGGACCCCGGGCGTGTCGATGATCCAGCCGCCTTCGGGCAGCTCCAGCGCGACCGCCGACGTGGAGGTGTGCCGTCCCCTGCCGGTCACCGCGTTGACGTGGGACACCGCGCGCCGCGCCTGCGGCACCAACGCGTTGACCAGCGTCGACTTCCCCACCCCCGAGTGCCCGACGAGCACGCTGATCCGGTCGGTCACCCGCTCGCGCAGCTCGTCGAGCGGGCTGCCCTTCTCGACCACCACGTACGGCACGCCGAGCGGCTCGTAGTGGGAGACCAGCTGGTCGGGCGGGGCGAGGTCGGACTTGGTGAGGCACAACAGCGGATCGATGTCCGCGTCGAAGGCGGCGACGAGCATCCGGTCGATCATCCGGGGGCGCGGCGGCGGGTCGGCCAGGGCCGTGACGATGACGAGCTGGTCGGCGTTGGCGACGATCGGCCGCTCGATGTCGTCGGTGTCGTCGGCGCTGCGCCGCAACATCGAGTCGCGCTCCTCCACGCGCACGATCCGCGCCAGCGTGTCGGGCCGGCCCGTCACGTCGCCCACGATCGCGACGCGGTCACCGACGACGATGCCCTTGCGGCCGAGTTCCCTGGCCTTCATCGCGACGACGAGGGTCCTTTCCGCCTTGCCCGCCCGGCGGGCCGCCCCCTTCGCGGGACGCGTGGCCCGTGCGTCGCCGTTGATCCGGGGGATGCCGGGCCCGACGAGGCAGGTGTAACGGCCGCGGTCGACGGCCACGACGAAACCCTCGACGGCCTGGTCATGGGCAGGGCGGACCCGCGTCCGGGGCCGGGATCCCTTGCCCGGTCTCACCCTGACGTCGTCCTCGTCGTACTGCCGTTTTCTCAGTGCCCGCGCCCCGATCGTCTCGCGCAGACGTGAGCATCGCTCACGGCGCCGCTCATCGGACGAGGTCCTCTCATCGCGGGCCGTCCAGCATGGCGGCCCACATGTCCGGGAACTCCGGAAGGGTCTTCCCCGTGGTCGCGATGTTCTCCACCTGGACGCCGGGCACGGCCAGCCCGATCACGGCGCCGGCCGTCGCCATCCGGTGGTCGTCGTAGGAGTGGAAGACCCCGCCGGACAGCGGCCTGGGGTGGATCTCCAGCCCGTCGTCGGTCTCGCGGGCGTCGCCCCCGAGGCGGTTGATCTCCGTGGCGAGCGCGGTGATGCGGTCGGTCTCGTGCCCGCGGATGTGGGCCACGCCGCTGATGCGGGACGGTCCGCCGGCGAGGGCGGCCAGCGCGGCGATGGTCGGCGTCAGCTCGCTCACGTCGTGCAGGTCGGCCTCGATGCCCCGCACCTGCCCGGAACCCGTCACCTGGAGGCCCTCGGGGACCCTGGTCACCGTCGCGCCCATCCGCTCGAGCAGGTGGCGGAGCTGGTCGCCGCCCTGCGTGGTCTCCTCCGGCCAGCCGGGGACGACGACCGTGCCGCCGGTGACGAGCGCCCCGGCGAGGAACGGCGCCGCGTTGGACAGGTCGGGCTCGACGTCGACGTCCCGCGCCCTGATCGGGCCCGGCTCCACCCGCCACACGTCGGCTCGGGAGTCGTCCACCTCCACACCGGCCTGCCGGAGCATGTGGACGGTCATCTCGATGTGGGGCATCGACGGGACCGGGGGCCCGCTGTGCCGTACGGTCACGCCCTTGTCGAAGCGGGCGCCCGCCAGGAGCAGGCCCGACACCATCTGGGAGGAGACCGAGGCGTCGAGGACCACCTCCCCGCCGGAGATCGGCCCGCGGACGGTGAACGGCAGGGCGTCGTTGTCGACGGACGCGCCCAGCGCGCGGAGGGCCCCCAGGATCGGGCCCATGGGCCGCTTGCGCGCGGCCGGGTCGCCGTCGAAGAGCACCGGGCCGTCGGCGAGCGCGGCCACCGCGGGCACGAACCGCATGACCGTCCCGGCCAGGCCCACGTCGATCGACACGCCGCCTCTGACCGGCCTCGGGGTGATCGCCCAGTCCACGCTCGAGGCGCTCTCCTCGGAGGAGGTCATCTCCGCGCCCAGCGACCGCAGGGCGGCCACCATCAGATCGGCGTCGCGGCTGCGCAGGGCCAGCCGTACGAGACTGGGGGCGTCGGCCAGCGCGGCGAGCAGCAACGCACGGTTGGTCACCGACTTGGACCCGGGCAGGCGGACGGTCGCGCTGACCGGCCCGGTCGCGACCGGGGCCGCCCAGAGCGCCTCAGGGCCCTTGGATGCGGAGTGCGGTGTGGCCATGCCAGAAGCCTATCGTCGCGCCCCCCTGAGCCCGTACGGCGCGCGCGTGCGGGAGAAATGGCAATCTGGAGGGCATGTGCGGGAGATACGCGTCGGCGCGCAAGAAGCATGACCTTCTCGAGGAGTTCGAGGTCGAGCTGGACGGCGCGCCCGACCAGGAGCTTGGGCCCGACTACAACGTGGCCCCCACCAAGGAGGTCTACGCGGTCATGAGCCGCGTCCCCAGAGTCGAGGGCGAGACGCTGTCGGGCCGGCCGGTGCGGCAGTTGCGCGTCGTCCGCTGGGGGCTGGTCCCGAGCTGGGCGAAGGACCCGTCGATCGGCTCGAGGATGATCAACGCGCGGATCGAGACCGTGGGAGACAAGCCCGCATTCCGCAAGGCGTTCGCGTCGAGACGGTGCCTCCTGCCCGCGGACGGCTATTTCGAGTGGATGCCGACGGAGGACAAGAAGAAGCAGCCCTATTTCATCCATCCCGCGGACGGCGGCGTGCTCGCGATGGCGGGGCTGTACGAGTTCTGGAAGGACCCGGGGCGGGCGGACGACGATCCGCTGAAATGGCTGTGCACGTGCACGGTGATCACCACGTCGGCCGAGGACGAACTGGGCCGCATCCACGACCGCATGCCGATGATGGTCGAGCGTGACCGCTGGGCGGAATGGCTCGACCCCCGGCTGCCGGACCCGGCGAAACTGCTGGTTCCCGCCAGTCCCGACAGGCTCGAGGCGTATCCGGTCTCCACCGATGTGAACAACGTGCGCAACAACGGCCCGGCGTTGGTCCAGCGGGCGGAGCCGATCGGCAAGGAATCGGGAAACGACGACGATGCCGGGGCGCTTTTCTAGAAATCCATTGGTGTAAGTCGGACGCCGAATGGGCATCCGGTAACGAAAGCGGTTCACCACGCCGTAATAAATGCCGACCTGTCGGGAGACCGGGGCTCCTCGGCGGGTGTTCCCCACGCTCCCGGAGGTGCGGATTCGTGGATGTCGCGACCGCGCGTATGCGCTTGGAAGTCATGCTCGAAGAGCTCGATCGTTCGATCAGGGTGTTGAAGGGCGACCCCGTGGCCGTGCCGGAACGATCGGCCGCCGACGCGGGGGCCGATCTCACCGACGCCGACCATACGAGAGCCATGCTGGACGTCGCGTCGCGGCAGCGCAAGGAGGTCCAGGACGCCCTGGTCCGGCTCGACCAGGGCGGTTACGGGCGGTGCGTGGACTGTGCCTCTCCCGTCCCCGAGGGCAGGCTGGAGGCGCGGCCTGAGGCGGCCCGCTGCGTCCAGTGCCAGTCGAAGCGGGAGCGCCGCCGCTAGCTCAGGGGCTGTTAGGCCATCGCCATTAGCTCACGGCCGCCGGCTCAGGGGTCGCGCCTGCCGGGAGCGGCTTGCGCGCGCTGGCCACCAGGTGGATGCCGACGGTGTCGTCGTCGTCCGGCTGGCTCGCGAGCTCGGTGCGGACCAGCCACGCGAGCGACCGGCCGCCCGAGCCGAGCACGCGGTCGACCATGGAGGGGGACAGGACCGTCCTCGGGCGGATCCACTCCACCTCGAGGCCGGCCCCGGTGACCAGTTCGCGGACCTGCGCGCTCGTGAAGCATCGGGTGATGCTCCCGTCGGGCCAGGGGATGAGCATGACCTCGCCGGTCTGGCACAGATGGGCCCAGTAGTTCTGCTCGGCGAGGATCGCCATGCCGAGCACGAGCGAGTCGACGCACAGCAGGACGCGGCCGCCGGGCTTCAGCACACGGGCCATGTCGTCGATCACCGACTCGGCCATGAGGTCGACCGACAACATGCGCTCCTCGGCGATCACCGCGTCGACGCAGCCGTCGGGGAGGAACGAGAGATCGTCGGCGCGGACCTTCTGGGTGAGGTCGGAGGCGTCTCTCAGCCACGGCTCGACCGGCCTGCGGAAGTCCATCACCTCGATGACCCGGTGGCCGGCGCGGGCGGCCTGGGCCGGCCAGCGGCCCCGGCCTCCGGAGAGGTCGACCAGCAGGGACGGTCTGCCGGGTAGCCACTGACGCAACTGCTCGGCGACGACCGCGTGATAAAAGGTCCAATACGGCCCGAGCGTGCCCGAGCCATTGAGTTCGTTGGCCGGAATAGGCAGCACGAGCAGCTCCTGGACGTCGAATTTCCGGGCTACCAGCCGGTACGTATGTATTTCCCCTTGCGGAGGCGTTCATCACCTCAAACCGCACCGGGAACAGACTCTACGCCCGACCTGTTACAGGTGGGCATGAACACGTTGGTGCTGCCGGAAGCCCCCGGCAGGGGCGCCGCTACCAGGCCGGTATTCTCGGCTGGGTACGGTGTTCTGAAGGGGGTGGGTCCGGTCTCCAAGACAGTTGAGGAGACTCTGGGGCAGCGCAGTGAGCGGTTCGAGCGCGACGTCATGCCGTATCTCGACCAGCTCTACTCCGCCGCGCTCCGGATGACCCGTAACCCAGCGGATGCGGAAGACCTCCTGCAGGAGACCTTCGCCAAGGCTTTCGCTTCCTTCCACCAGTTCCAAGAGGGCACGAACCTCAAGGCCTGGCTCTACCGCATCCTGACCAACACCTTCATCAACAGCTATCGCAAGAAGCAGCGCGAGCCCAAGCAGTCCGGCACCGAGGAGATCGAGGACTGGCAGCTCGCCCGGGCCGAGTCGCACACCTCCAGCGGGCTCAAGTCCGCCGAGATCGAGGCGCTCGAGCACCTGCCCGACAGCGACGTGAAGGACGCACTGGCGGCTCTTCCCGAGGAGTTCCGCATCGCGGTCTATCTGGCCGACGTCGAGGGCTTCCCGTACAAGGAGATCGCCGACATCATGGGCACGCCGATCGGCACCGTGATGTCCCGCCTGCATCGCGGCCGCCGCCAGCTGCGGACGCTGCTGCAGGACTACGCACGTGACCGCGGGCTCGCGCGGTCGGACTCCCGCAGCGGGGGCGACGACGACTCTGTTGGCCAGGAGGGGCGATGAGCTGCGGGAACCACCACGAGACCCCGTGTACTGACGTTCTCGACCGGATCTACAGCTACCTCGACGGAGAGCTGGACGAGCACGGTTGCGCCGACATCAGGCAGCACCTCGACGAGTGCCACTCGTGCCTCGAAGAGTACGGCCTGGAGAAGGTCGTCAAGCAGCTCGTCGCCAAGCACTGCGGCTGCGATCCCGTGCCCGACGACCTGCGGGCCAAGGTGATGGGGCGGATCGAACAGGTGCGCGCCCAGCTTCCCGATTAGGATCTCCCCCCGGAGATTCGGGAGGGCGGCGGCATGCGGGTACTGGTCACGGGCGGAGCCGGGTTCATCGGGTCCAATCTGGTCGATCGGCTGGTGCGGGACGGGCACGAGGTGACGGTGCTGGACGATCTGTCGTCCGGCGGCAACCGGAACCCCGAGGCGCGCCTGCACGTGATGGACGTGCGCGACCCCGCCATAGGTCCGGTGATCGAGGGCCTGCGGCCGGAGGTCGTCTGCCATCTGGCCGCGCAGATCAGCGTCAGGAGGAGCGTCGCCGACCCCGCCCTCGACGCCCGGCTGAACGTCGAGGGCACGGTCAACGTGCTCGAGGCGGCGCGGCGCGCGGGCACGCGCAAGGTCGTCTACGCCTCCTCGGTGGCCGTGTACGGCAGGCCCCGGGTCATCCCCGTCCCGGCGGACGCCGCCACCGATCCGCGTTCGCCGTACGCCGCGTCGAAACTCAGCGGCGAGATCTACCTGTCCGCCTACCGCGGGCTGCACGGCCTGGAGTACACCACGTTGGTGCTGTCCAACGTGTACGGCCCCCGCCAGTCGCCGGAAGGCGAGGCGGGCGTCGTCTCGATCTTCACGGACGCCCTGTTGTCGGGCAGGCGCACGGTCGTGTACGGCGACGGCTCCCAGACGCGCGACTACGTCTTCGTCGACGACGTGGTGGACGGCTTCGCCCGTGCGTGCGGGCCTGAGGGGAACGGCCGCCGGTTCAATCTCGGGACGGGCGTGCAGACGACCGACCGGCGCCTGCACACGCTCGTCGCCGCCGCGGCCGGCGCCCCCGACGAGCCCGCGTTCGAGCCGCCCCGGCTGGGCGATCTGCCTGCCATGGCCGTCGACCCGGCCCCCGCCTTCGAAGGGCTCGGATGGCGGCCGGCGCACGATCTCGCCGCCGGGCTCAAGGCGACCGTCGCCTGGGCCACGAGCACGTGATCGATGTGGGTTGATTCCCACGCGATAAATCCGGATAATTCAACACAGCGTGATGGCTTGATTACGTTTTGGCCGCGAAGCCCCGACATCCCCGATCGCCGGTGTCGCGTTCTGTAGCCTGAGTGGCGAATCGATGTGGAGGCGGCACCATGCTTGGGAAGACCATCGTCCGGCTATTGGCGGCAATGACGCTGCTGACCCCAGTGGTCGTGCTCGTCGGCACTATCGGCACCGTTGCGGGGACCCCGGGGATCTCCTGGACGTAGCTCCTGCCTGTGGATCCACTTCCTGCTCGTCTGATCCATAGGCTTCTCTCACCCGAGGTGGCGTCATGCGGGAACTACCGTGGCCTGCCAGGATCTATTTCGTCGCGATCATCGGGGCCGCGGTCTACCTGCTCGCGCACTGCATTCTCGCGCCTGAGTGGACGGCGGACATCCACTGGCCGACCCTCCTCGTGCTCGGGCTGCTGTTCCTGGTCTGCGAGTCCGTTCCGACGTTGCTCAACGTGCCGCAGGCCGCCGTCTCCGTCAGTTACTCCGCCGCCCTGGCGGCCGTGGTCCTCGTCGGGGCTGAAGGCGCGGCGCTCGTCGGCCTGATGGCCGTGCTGAGCGTGCGCCCCGGCCTCGCCGTCGTCAAGCGTCTGTTCAACGGCGCGCAATTCGTGATCTGCGGATACGCGGCCGGCCGGGCGTTCGAGCTCGCGGGCGGCGTGCCGGGCCTGCCGGAGATCACCGACTTCCCCGGCATCCTCGTCCCGTACGGCGCGGCCACCGCGGCCTTCGTCGCGATCAACGTCGCGCTGACCGCGATGATCCTGCTGCTGGTGGGGGGACTGGGCAGGCACCAGGTCGCGTTGCGCGGCATGGTCCAGTTCCTCGGGTCCTACGTGGGATACGCCACCTTCGGCCTGCTGATCGCCGGGCTGTGGGCCACGGTGGAGTCGATCTCGACCGTGCTCGTCCTGCTGCCCCTGTTCGTCGCCCGCTGGGCGCTCGGCCACTACCACGCCGAACAGCGCTCCTATGACGCGACGATCGCGGCCCTGTGCCAGGCGGTGGAGACCAAGGACTACTACACCCGGGGCCACTGCACCCGTGTCTCGGCCGCCTCCGGCATGATCGCCGAGGAGATCGGGATGGGGGCCGAGCGCCTTCAGGCCATCCGCTACGCCGGGATGTTGCACGACGTGGGCAAGCTGGGCGTGCCGACGAAGGTCCTGCAGAAGGACGGAGACCTCACCGAGGAGGAGTACGCCGCCATCCAGCTTCATCCCATGCGCGGCCTGGAGATCGTGCGTGGGATCGACTTCCTGGACGAGGCGTTCGCCGGAATCATGCACCATCACGAGCGGGTCGACGGGAAGGGCTACCCGATGGGCCTGGCCGGGGCGGAGATCCCGGAGTTCGCCCGGATCATCGCGGTGGCGGACGCGTTCGACTCGATGACCTCCGACCGGGCCTACCGCAAGGCGAAGCCGATCGACGTCGCGGTGGGTGAGCTGCTCAAGAACGCGGGCACGCAGTTCGACCCGATCATGGTCAGCACGTTCATCAAGGCGCTGAGCAGGGACGGCTGGCATCCGCCGCAGACCACGCCGGCCCCCTCCGACGACGTGGTCGAGACGACCGCCAAGGACCACGACGACCCGACGATGCCCATCCAGGTGGTGTCGGAGCGGTGAGCGAGCGGCGGATGGCGGCCACCCGGTCGCCGGGGCTCGACTCCGGCCAGCTCCTGCTCATCTGCGCGGCCGGCATGCTGACCGTCGCGGGCATCTCCCACACGGCCGCGGTCGGCCTGGTCGACTCGCAGGTGGCGATCGGATTCGGCGTGCTGATCGCCGCGGGAGAGCTCGCCCGGCTGACCATGCCGGGGAACCGCGAGGTGGCGCCGGTCTCGACGGCCGCCTCCCTCGGATACGCGCTCCTGCTCGACGTCGGCGGCCGCGAGGCGACCCAGTCGGCGCTGCAGGTCGTCGCGGTGATGTCGGTCGGCATGATCGCCGGCGCCCTGCCGCACATAGCCGTCGGCCGTCCTCCGCGTCTGGACGCGATGGCCAGGCGGCTGCTCGCCGGTTCCCTGCTGGCCTTCGCCTACCGCCCGGTCGCGCATCCGCTCTACGAGGTGGCCGCGGCGGGTGACTGGTGGCCTGCCCTCGGGGTGATGGCGCTGCTCATCGCCGTGATGCTCACGGCCGACGTGGTGATCGCCGCGATGCTCCGCTCCGAGCAGGTCAGGACCGCGTTCGGCGTGGCCGTACGGGACGAGATCAGGATGGCGGCGCCGCTGGGCGCCGCGGTGGCCGCCTCCGGGATGCTCCTCGCGCTCGCCTCCCACAGCATGGACCTGACCGCGCTGCCGGCCTTCGCGGCGCCGCTGCTGGTCACGCAGGTGGCCTTCCGCAAGTACGCCGGGATCAGGGCCACCTATCTGCAGACCGTCCGGGCGCTGAGCCGGGTCACCGAGGTGGGCGGCTACGTCGAACCCGGCCACTCCCGCCGGGTCAGCCAGCTGTCCATCGCCATCGGCAGGGAGCTCGGCATGCCCGAGCCGCAGCTGCTCGAGTTGGAGTACGCCGCTCTCATGCACGACATCGGCCAGCTCTCGCTGCGCGATCCGATTCCGGGCGGGGCCACCGTGCTGACCGATCCCGCGCAGGCCAGGCGCATCGCGGAGCTGGGCGCCGAGGTGATCAGGAAGACCGGCGTGCTGCACGGCGTCGCCGAGATCGTCCGGAGGCAGTGCGACCCGGTCGCCGAGTCGCCGCCCGCGGCCAGCCGGATCATCAAGGCGGCCAACGCGTACGACGACCTGGTGGGTGCGTCGACGGACAGGGACCGCGCGGCCGCCGCGCTGGAGCGGCTCCGGCTCGACGGCGGGACGGAGTACGATCCGATGGTCGTGGAGGCGATGGCCCGGGTGGTCGACCGGCTCACGATGACGCGCTTGTAGCAGACATATCACCGAAACGGGTTCTACGGGGTGCGCAGGCAGCGCTTTTTGTGGCGACCCTACAGATTCGCCTGTCGGGTTCCGTTGGAAACGGTCGGGGAGTCGACCTCGGGAATCGCCATAGGGTGGGCTGCGTGTTCGACTCAGTCCTCGTCGCCAACCGTGGCGAAATCGCGCGGCGGATCATCCGTACGGTGCAGCGGATGGGGCTGCGCGCGATCGCGGTCCACTCTGAGGCGGATGCCGACCTGCCCTTCGTCACCGAGGCGGACGACGCCGTCCTGCTCGGACCGGCGGCTCCCGCCCAGAGCTATCTCGACGTGGACAAGGTCATCGCCGCCGCCCGCGCCACCGGCGCGCAGGCGGTTCATCCGGGCTACGGCTTCCTGGCCGAGAACGCGTCCTTCGCCCGCGCGGTGACCGAGGCGGGGCTCGTCTGGATCGGGCCGGCGCCCGAGGCCATCGAGCGGATGGGTGACAAGATCAACGCCCGGAACATGATGGAGTCGGCCGGAGTCCCGGTCGCCGCCGGAACCCGTGAGCCTGTGGGGGCGCTCACGGAGGCCGTGCGGGCGGCCGAGCGGATCGGCTACCCGGTCATGGTGAAGACCGCGGGCGGCGGCGGTGGGATCGGCATGGGCGTCGCGCACGACGAGGAGTCGCTCGGCAAGGCCTTCGAGCAGGCCTCACGTGCGGCCGCCAGGTTCGGCGGGGCCCAGGACGGCACGAGCCGGGCGATCCTGCTGGAGCGTTACATCGAGCGCGCACGGCACGTGGAGATCCAGATCCTCGGCCTCGCCGACGGCACCGTGGTCGCGCTCGGAGAGCGGGACTGCTCGGTCCAGCGCCGCCACCAGAAGGTGGTCGAGGAGAGCCCGTCACCCGGCATCACCGCCGATCTGCGCGAGCGCATGCTGGCCGCGGCGGTGCGTGCGGGTGAGGCGGTCGGCTATCGCGGCGCGGGCACCGTCGAGTGCCTGGTGGACGCCGACGCGCAGGACTTCGTGTTCCTGGAGATGAACACCCGCCTCCAGGTCGAGCACCCGGTCACCGAACTGGTCACCGGCCTCGATCTGGTCGAGCACCAGATCCGGATCGCCGCCGGCGAGGTCTACGCCCTGGAGGCGCGTCCGGGTGGCCACGCGATCGAGTTCCGTGTGTACGCGGAGGACCCCAAGCGCTTCTTCCCCGGGCCGGGGAAGATCGATGTGTGGGAGGAACCCTCGGGTGAGGGCGTGCGGGTCGACTCCGGATACGTGGCGGGCAACACCGTCACCCCGTTCTACGATCCGCTGATGGCCAAGCTCTGCGTCCATGGCGCGACCCGCGACGAGGCCGTGGCCCGGGCCCGTACGGCCGTCGCCGCCTTCAAGGTCGAGGGGCCCAAGAACAATCTGCCATTCTGTGCCGAACTGCTGGACGACCCCGAGTTCGTGAGCGGGGACTACGACACCGGGCTGGTTTCCCGGATGAGGAAAGCCCGATAGTTGATCACGATGGAGGGGAGTTCCAGTGGCCGAGGTACGCGCCGAGATGGTGGCGAACGTCTGGAAGATCGTCGTCGCCGAGGGTGACACGGTCGAGGAGGGCGACACGCTCGTCATCCTGGAGTCGATGAAGATGGAGATCCCGGTCCTCGCCGAGGACTCCGGGGTCGTGGCCCAACTGAAGGTCGCCGAGGGCGACGTCATCCAGGAGGGTCACCTGATCGCCGTCATCGAGTGACGGCGGGCTCACAGGCGCGAAAGGAACCTCTCGCGGTCCACGACCACACGCTCGATGGTGCCGGTGCCCACGAGGACGCCCCTCTTGTCGACGGCCATGATCGAGAAGACCAGCCTCCTGCCGTCCACCTCGGTCAACTCGGCCGCGATCTCCACGTGCATCCCGACCGGGCTCGGTGCGATGTGCTCCAGATGGACCTTGGTGCCGACCGAGGTCTGGCCGGGTGCGAGATAGTGCTGGACCGCCTTCACCGTGGCGCCCTCGGCGAACGAGAGCAGCCGCGGCGTGCCCAGGACCGGCACGTCACCGCTGCCCACCCGGATCGCGGTGTCTTCCCGCTCCACCATGATGAGGACCTCGGAGCGCAGGCCAGGAGCCAGTGTCATACGTGCCAGCCTATTAGGGGCCGATTAAGGTGATGACCGTGGACCCCTTCTGCGATCACTGCGGCCGGCCGGCCGCCGAGGGTGATCACGCCGCATGCCTGGCCGCCCGGGCGATGGAGCCGCCGCGCTACTGCCCCCGGTGCCGCCGTCGCATGGTGGTGCAGGTCACTCCCCGGAGCTGGTCGGCACGCTGCTCCGAGCACGGCAGTGCGGCGGAGTGAGCCGCCGCACCGCGTCGGCGAGCCCACGGCCCTGACAGGGGGCCGGGGCTCGCGTGGTCACACCCCGGTGGTGTTCCGGGGATAGGCGACCTCCGGGTCGGTGGCGATGTTCACCAGGTACGGCACGCCGGAGTCGAACGCACGCTGCAGCGCGGGCGCGATCTCCGCCGGGGACGTCACCAGTTCGCCGGCGCCGCCGAGGGCGGTGACCACCTGGTCGTACCGGGTCTGGGGCTGAAGCTCGGCCGCCACGTCATAGCCGTACAACATCTGCATGGGGTGCTTCTCCAGGCCCCACATGCCGTTGTTGCCGCAGATCATGACGACGGGCAGCTTGTGCCGTACCAGCGTGTCGACGTCCATGAGCGAGAACCCGGCCGCGCCGTCCCCGAGGAGCAGGACGACCTGTGAGGAGGGCCGCGCGACGCGGGCCGCGATGGAGTACCCGAGCCCGGTCCCGAGGCAGCCGTACGGACCCGGGTCGAGCCAGTTGCCGGGCTTGCGGGGCTCGACGTACTTGCCCGCGTAGGACACGAAGTCGCCGCCGTCGCCGATCACCACGGCATCGTCGGCCAGGAGTCGGCCGAGTTCGCCGTAGATGCGCATGGGGTGGATCGGGTCGGAGTCCGACTCCAGCAAGGGGAGGTCCGCCGCGATCGCGGCCGTGGCCGTCTCGGCCAGCTTGGCCAGCCAGGGGGCGTAGGCCCTGGGGTTCACACTCGCCGTCCCGCACGCCTTGGAGAGGCTCCAGAAGAGCACCGACAGGTCGCCCGCCGCCGACCCGGACAGGCCGGTGTGCGTGGCGATCTGGGAGGGCGCGTCGCCGATGTGGACGACCTTGGCGAGCGGAGCACCGTTCTTGCCGCCGAACCAGCCGTAGCCGAGGCGGAAGTCGAGCGGGGTGCCGACGGCGATCACGAGGTCCGCCTGCCCGAAGGCGGTTCCGCGTGCCCGCGTGACGAGCAACTCGTGGCCGGCCGGGAGGATGCCGCGGCCCTGGCCGTTCGGGATGACGGGGAGGCGGAACTCCTCGGCGAAGTCGCGCGCGGCCTCCTCCGCCCGTTCCATCCACACGTCCGAGCCCAGCACGAGCACCGGGCGCTCGGCCTCGGCGATCAGCCGTGCGATCTGGGCGAGGGCCTCCTCGTCCGGTTCGAGCGGCGACGGGCTCAGCGTCTCGGTGGCGTGCTCGGCCGAGGGGGAGAAAAGGTCGTCCATGTGGAAGTCCAGGAAGACCGGCCCGCGGTGGGGGGCGACGGCCGTGCGGAAGGCCATCTCGACGTCCTGCCCGATGGAGTCCGCACCCGACCCGGTGAAGGCGAGCTTGGTGATGGGTTCCAGCAGCGGCGGATGGTCCATCTCCTGCAGCGCTCCCGATCCCCACCGGGATCGCGGAGCCCGGCCCCCGAGCACGACCACGGGCGACCCGTTGAAGTGGGCCGTGGCTATCCCGGAGACGCCGTTGGTGATGCCCGGGCCGGCGGTGAGCACCGCCAGGCCCGGCTTTCTCGTCAGGCGCGCGGTCGCCTCGGCGGCGAAGACCGCACTCTGCTCATGGCGGACGTCGAGAATGCGCATGTCTTCGTGCACGGCCCCGTCGTAGAGGGGGAAGACATGGCCGCCGGACAGCGTGAACATGGTCTCGACGCCGTAGGCCTGTGAAACGGCGACCGCGATGTCGCCTGCGTGCTTGGGGGACTCCATGCGGTGAACCTACCAGTCAGTCACTTAGCCGGTCTGGGCTCTTGGTCTGGCAGAACTTCCCCGAATCGGCGCGTTGACACCCCGTCCTCTACAAGGTGTCGGACAGCGCCCTGATCGGCATCTTCAGGTCGGCCAGCAGCCCGAGGTCCTGCTCGGGTGAGCGCCCGAGCGTGGTCAGATAGTTCCCCACGATGATCGCGTTGATGCCACCGAGCATGCCGTCGCGCGTGCCGAGGTCGCCGAGCGTGAGCTCGCGTCCTCCCGCGTAGCGCAGGATCGTGCGCGGCAGCGCGAGGCGGAACGTGGCGATCGTCTTGAGCGCCTCGGCGCCCTCCACGAGCGGGTAGTCGGAGAACGGCGTGCCGGGGCGCGGGTTGAGGAAGTTGAGCGGCACCTCGTCGGGCGCCAGTTCGCCGAGCTGCGCGGCGAACTCGGCCCGCTGCTCCAGCGTCTCGCCCATGCCGACGATGCCGCCGCAGCACAGCTCCATGCCGGCCTCGCGGACCATCAGGCAGGTGTCCCAGCGCTCCTCCCAGGAGTGGGTCGTGACCACGTGGGAGAAGTGGGAGCGCGCGGTCTCCAGGTTGTGGTTGTAGCGGTGGACCCCCATCTCGGCGAGCTCGTCGACCTGGGCCTGGGTGAGCATGCCCAACGAGCAGGCGACGTTGATGTCCACGGCCTCGCGTATGGCCTTCACGCCTTCGCGTACCTGGTCCATGAGCCGCCGGTCCGGGCCGCGCACGGCCGCGACGATGCAGAACTCCGTCGCTCCGGTTTGCGCGGTCTCGACCGCCGCCTGGACCAGCGAGGGGATGTCCAGCCAGGCGGCTCTGACGGGGGAGGAGAACTGGCCCGACTGCGAGCAGAAGTGGCAGTCCTCCGGACAGCCGCCGGTCTTGAGGGAGATGATCCCCTCGACCTCGACCTCCGGGCCGCACCACTTCATCCGCACCTCATGGGCCAGGGCGAGCAACTCGGGCAGGCGCTCGTCGGGCAACGTCAGGCAGGCCAGGGCCTGTGCCGCGTCGAGTCCCTTGCCCTGCTCCAGCACCTGGACGCGGGCGATCTCCACGATGTCGGTTTCCAACAGGCTCCGTTCCGCTTCAGGCGACTGCGGGGTTTCGGTCACAACGAAAGCTTAAAGGTCGAGCGGAATCCGGAGGGATCGAACACACCCCCAAGGGTGGAGGCGAGGCCTGCGCGGGCCACACGGGCGAAGTCCGCCCTGGTCAGCGCGCCGGAGCCCTCCGGCAGGGCGCCGGCGAGCGGGCGTGCCGCGAGCATCTCCAGGTCGGCCACGTTGCACCTCTCGGCCAGGCCGGGCTCTACGGGCCACGAGCCGATCACCACTCCGGCCAGGTCGAGGCCGCGGCCCGCCATGGCCTCCAGCGTGAGCGCGGTGTGGTTGAGTGTGCCCAGCCCGGCCCGCGCCACCACCACGACCGGCGCGCGGAGCTCCCTGGCCAGGTCCGCCAGAGTCCCGCCGTCCTCGTCGAAGCGGACGAGCAGGCCCCCGGCGCCTTCCACGATCACGAGCCGGTGCGACTCGGCGAGCTCACGGACGCGTGAGGCGGCCGCGGACGGCGACATCGGCGGCAGGCCCGCCACCCGTGCCGCGGCCGCGGGGGAGAGCGGATCGGGGAACCGGGCGAACTCGAACGTCGTCGTGACCCCCGACAGCCGGATCACCTCGTCGAGGTCGCCCGGCTCACCCGCCACGACACCGGTCTGCGCGGGCTTCACGACCGCGACGGCTGCGCCTCTGTCCCGGGCCAGCGCGGCGATGGCGGCCGTCACGACCGTTTTGCCGACTCCTGTGTCCGTGCCGGTGACAACGAGAATGCTCATCACCGCAGCGTAGGACCTACGGCCTCCTGAGGCGCGTCACGAACTTGTAGCGGTCGCCGCGATAGAGCGACTGGGCGAACTCGACCGGGTTCCCGTCGGCGTCGAAGGCGTGCCGGGTCAGCATGAGCATGGGCAGGCCGACGTCCACGCCGAGGATCTGCGCGTCGTACGGCGTGGCCAGCACGGTCTCGATGACCTCCTCGGCGTCGGTGAGCCGCACGTTGTAGGCGGTGTGCAGCGTCTCGTAGAGCGAGGAGTGGCCTTCCAGCTCGCGCCTGAGGCGGGGGAAGCGCCGCGCCGACAAGTGGGTGGTGTCGATCGACATCGGCTCGCCGTTGGCCAGGCGCAGGCGGTGGACCCGCAACACGCGGCCGCCCGGGTTGATCGCGAGCCGCCGCCCGAGGGCCTCGTCGGCCGTGACGTAGCTGATGTCGAGGATCTTGGTGTCGGGCTCGAGGCCGACCGTCCGCAGATCGCCGGTGTACGACGTGAGCTGGAGGACCTGGGCGACCTTGGGCTGGGCCACGAACGTGCCCTTGCCCTGGATCCTCAGCAGCCGGCCCTCGACCACGAGCTCGGACAGAGCCTGGCGGACCGTCGTCCTCGACGTCTCGAAACGTACGGCGAGGGTCCGCTCCGGAGGCAGGGCGCTGCCCGGAGGCAGGCTCTTGGTGAGCTCCAGCAGGTTCCGCTTGACGTCGTAG
Organism: Planotetraspora mira; assembly: GCF_016863275.1. Classification (GTDB taxonomy): domain Bacteria; phylum Actinomycetota; class Actinomycetes; order Streptosporangiales; family Streptosporangiaceae; genus Planotetraspora; species Planotetraspora mira. The sequence goes on along the minus strand of NZ_BOOO01000052.1, from coordinate 32,835 downwards.
TACTTGGGAACCCTGGGAGAGTCGTCGCTGTGCTCCGTCACGTGTCCACCTTCAGCTCGGCCACAGCGGTGAGCGCGCCCCTGACCGCCGCGAGATCATCGGACCTCAGATCGGCCCGGGCGGTCAACCTGAGGCTGGACCGGCCACGGGGCACTGATGGTGGACGGAAGCATCCCACGCGTATGCCGCGTTCCGCACACAGGTTCGCCGCCGCCAGCGCGAGTTGCGGCGGGCCGAGCACCACGGGCACCACGGCCGCGGCCGGTTCGCTGGTCTCCAGACCCGCCTCACGGGCCATGCCGGCAAGGGCGCGGGCTCTCGAAAGGGCCTGTCGGGGCAGGTCGGGCGACTCTTCCAGGATGTCGAGCGCGGCCAGCGCCGCACCCGCGCAGCCGGGAGCGAGGCCGGTGTCGAAGATGAACGAGCGGCCCGTGTCGATGAGCGTCTCGATCACCTCGGGGGCCCCCAGCACGGCGCCGCCCTGGGATCCCAGCGACTTGGAGAGGGTGACGGTTCTCACAATATGAGAATCCCCCGAAAGGCCCGCTTCGTGAACCGCCCCCCTGCCCCGATCGCCGACGACGCCCAGCGCGTGTGCCTCGTCCACGACGAGGAGTGCGCCGTGCCGTACGGCCACCGCGTGCAGTTGGTGGAGCGGCGCGAGGTCGCCGTCGACGGAGAACACGGCGTCGGTCACGACGATCGCGTGCTCCTCGGAGCGCTCGGCCAGGACCTTGGCGACGGCGTCGACGTCGCCGTGCGGGGTCACGGCCACCCGTGACCGGGACAGGCGGCAGGCGTCGACGATCGAGGCGTGGTTGCCGGAGTCGGAGACCACCAGGCCCCCGCGTGCCAGCGTGGTGACCGCTCCCAGGTTGGCGAGATATCCGGAGGAGAACACGAGGGCCCGGTCGGCTCCCGTGAACGCGGCCAGCCGCTCCTCCAGATCGGCGTGGAGCCGGGTGGTTCCCGTCACCAGCCGCGAGCCGGTCGAGCCCGTTCCCCACTCGCGGGTCGCCCGGACGGCCGCCTCCACCAGGCGCTCGTCCCTGGAAAGGCCCAGATAGTCGTTGGAGGCCAGGTCGAGCAGGCCGTCATGGTCGGGGGTCCGCGGGCGCAGGACCCGCCGCAGGCCCGCGGCCTCCCGCTCGGCGGCGGCTGTGCGCAATCTGTCGAGCGGTCGCGTCATGGAGTGCATACTGCCAGGTGGCAGAGGTCGATTCGCTTTCGGACGGCATCACGTCGCATCATGCACACGTGCCGACTCTCAGTGACCTGGTGTGCCGTCACACCGCGCTCGAACCAGCCGACCTCGACTGGATCCACTCGTTGGTCTCCGACTGGCAGCTGCTCGCCGACCTGTCCTTCGCCGACCTGATCCTGTGGATCCCGCACAAGGACGGCTCCGGCTGGGTGGCGGTGGCGCAGATGCGGCCGACCACGGGGCCCACCGTCTACCACGACGACGTCGTGGGGGCGATCTCCGGCAAGGGGGAGCGGCCGCTGATCGACATCGCGTGGTCCGAGCACCGGATCTGCCGTGAGGGCGATCCCGACTGGTCCAGCGGCGTACCGGTCCGGGAGGAGACCATCCCGGTACGGCGGGGCCGCGGCGGCCACTTCATCGGCGTCATCCAGCGCTCCACGAACCTGTCGTCGGCCCGCACGCCGTCCCGGCTGGAGCTGACGTACCTCCAGAGCGCCTCGGACCTCGCCCAGATGGTGGCGGAGGGCCGGTTCCCCTTCACGGAGGAGGAGCCCATCCTGGTCCGCTCGCCCCGCGTGGGTGACGGCCTGCTGCGCCTCGACCGGGCGGGGCGGGTGACCTACGCCTCCCCGAACGCGTTGTCGGCCTACCGCCGCCTCGGCCTGCACGCCGACCTCGTCGGCGCCGACCTCGGGAAGACGACCGCCGACCTGTGCTACTCGGATGAGCCGATCAACGAGGACCTGATGCTCGTCGCCAGCGGCAAGGAGCCCAGGGAGACCGAGGTGGAACACGGCGGAACGGTGGTCCAGTTGCGGGCGATCCCACTGATCGTCGGCGGGGGACGGATCGGCGCCCTCGTGCTCATCCGTGACGTGACCGAGTTGCGCCGCCGGGAGCGGGAGTTGCTGACCAAGGACGCCACGATCCGCGAGATCCATCACCGGGTCAAGAACAATCTGCAGACGGTCGCGGCGTTGTTGCGGCTCCAGGCGCGCCGGCTCAACAATCCCGAGGGTCAGGAGGCCCTCAATGAGGCGGTCAGGCGGGTCGGCTCGATCGCGATCGTCCACGAGATCCTCGCGCAGATGCCCGAGGAGATGGTGGAGTTCGACGACATCGCGGACCGCGTCATCACCATGACGGCGGAGGTGTCACTGGCCCACGTGCTGCCCCAGCGGACCGGGAGCTTCGGCGTGCTGCCCGCCGCTGTGGCCACCCCGATCGCGATGGTCCTCACGGAGTTGTTGCAGAATGCCGTTGAGCACGGTTTCTCGCACAAGTCGGGAAATGTGCAGGTGATCGTGCGTCGGGATCCCGACCGGCTGGAGGTGGTGGTGGCGGACGACGGTAAGGGCCTGCCGCCGGATTTCGACCTCGAGGCGACCGGCAGCCTGGGGCTGCAGATCGTGCGCACGCTGGTCGTCGGCGAGCTGTCGGGCCGCCTGGCCGTCGAGCGAAGGAAAGGCGGGGGAACCGAGGTCATCCTCAGCATCCCGGTGCAGCCCGAAATCAGGAGTGAGGCTGGAAATCCTCGGTGATCAGGTGGTCGTCAGACGCCGGCGCGGGCACGAGCGCGAGCGGTACGGCGCTTCAGGGCGCGTCGCTCGTCCTCGCTGAGCCCGCCCCAGACGCCCGCGTCCTGGCCGGACTCCAGAGCCCACTTGAGGCATGACTCGGTGACCGAGCACTGCCGGCACACCTGCTTGGCCTCTTCGATCTGCATCAGCGCGGGACCCGTGTTCCCGATGGGGAAGAACAGCTCCGGATCCACGTCACGGCAGGCAGCGCGGTGGCGCCAGTCCATGCGTCCCACTCCTTCGTCAAGTAGAGCCTCGTGCTCCACTGGCCGTCGAAACTTTGTGAACACTTTCACTAGCTAATGCGTGGACTTGCCCGGCGCTGCGGTTCGGGCCGGGCTTGTCCACGCGATCGTCGGAGTCCTTCAGGAAGCTGTGGCTTCCGTAAAGGTCCTACGTTCCGACGTCGTACTTCAGCTTTTCAGCCGCGACTAGACCACACAAGAGGTTTGGGACAAGGTTTTGCCCGGCATGGCTGTCGGATACGTCACACTATGACTACTTGTAACAAGCTAGGCCAGGACTTGTAATGCGTCCGGGATAGACCTGAATTCCACCCATTCGTGTTCTCCCAGGTAGTCGCCGTCGAGCTGGAAGGCGACGGGGCGGCCCGCCACCAATGTGAACTCCTGTTCGTCATGAACTTGAACAAGGTGTTTACCCTTCGGCAATCCCGAGTGCTCTCCGATGATCTGCCGGACGAAGGCGAGGAACGAGGGCAGGCCCAGCTTCCGCAGCCCGAGCACATCGAGCCCCGTCTCGAAGCCCGCCCACGGCGTCGGGGTGATCGGACGAGATCCGGCGTAGGTCCAGGGCGAGACGTTGGACACGATCGCCATGAAGAGCCCCGGCGTCTCAGGCCGGCGCGGCCGTACGAGCCGCAGGGCGGGGTGGCGGCGGTCGGTCACGAAGAAGTGCCGCACCGCGGTGTTCACGTAGAGGGTCGGCCGTGCCCGGTAGCCCGCACTGCGCAGGCCTTCCACCGCTCTGACGACCTCCGCGTCGTACCCGAGCCCGGCACAGAAGGTGAAATATCGTGAATTACGGTGATCGGCCGTCGCCGTAGGGCCGGGGTCCTGGCCCGCGGCCTCGTCGTGCCAGATCGCCTGGCCGAGCCCGATGGTCCTGCTGCGCCCGTCACGGAGCGCCTCGAGCACGGCGCCGGTCGCCTCGACCGGGTCGTTGGGCAGCCCGAGCGCCCGAGCGAAGACGTTGGCGCTGCCGCCGGGGATGACGATGAGGCTGGGCCGCCGGCTCGCGTCCTCGCCGGGCTGCCCCTCGAGCAGTCCGTTGACGGTCTCGTTGATCGTGCCGTCGCCCCCGAGGACGGCGACCGCGTCGAATCCCTTGGCGTACGCCGTCCCCGCGAGCCCCGCCGCGTGGCCCCGGTAGGCGGTCTCCTCGACGGAAAGGTCCACGGCTGCTCCGAGCGCCTGGATCAGCACGTCCCGGGTGCGCTGGTTCGTGGAGGTCGCCTTCGGGTTGATGACGAGAAGAGCCCGCATGCCTGAAGGTTAGACGACGCTTTGCCGCCGCCGCCGGGGACTTCCCGCACGCACGTGACGATGCCGCCCCGATCGGGCCGAAGGGCCGTACAGGTAGGGTTGGGCACTGTGATCAGCCAAACCGCCGGTCGTCCCTCGACCCTCGCCGTCGCGGCGGCCGTACTGGCCGCCGAGGGCGTGTTCGCCCTGGTCCTCGGAGGCTATGTCGCCGTCGAGACCCTGGTCGGCCGGCCCGCTGATCTGACCAGTGCCCTGGTCGTCGCGGCGTTCGGCGTGCTGCTCGGTCTCGCCCTGCTCTGGGTGGCCTGGGGCGTGTGGCAGGCGCTGCGCTGGAGCAGGGGACCGGGCGTGGTCACTCAGATCTTCATCGTGCCGGTGGCGATCTCCCTGATCGGCGCCGGCCAGTACGTCTACGGTGTGCCGCTCGTCGCCTTGGCGGCGGTCGCGTTGGTCGCCCTGCTGGCCCCGCCGTCCACGCACGCACTGATGGGCGAGGACGGCTCCCCGGAGGACTCCCCGGGGCCGCGGGGTTGATCCCGCGGCCCTAGTCTTCGGCGGTCAGGCCCTCGCGCAGCTGGGCCAGGGTCCTGGCCAGCAGGCGGGAGACGTGCATCTGCGAGATGCCCAGCTCGGTGGCGATCTGCGACTGGGTCATGTTCCCGAAGAAGCGCAGCAACAGGATGCGCTTCTCCCGCGGAGGGAGGCGCTCCAGCAGCGGCTTCAGCGACTCGCGATACTCGACGCCCTCAAGGGACTCGTCGACGATGCCCAGCGAGTCCGACACGGCGGGCGCATCGTCGTCACCCGAGTCGGGGGCGTCGAGGGAGACCGTCGAGTAGGCGTTCGCCGACTCCAGGCCCTCCAGCACCTCCTCCTCGGTCATCTGCAGGTGCGCGGCGAGCTCGGCGACCGTGGGCGCGCGGCTCTCCCGCTGCGACAGCTCGCTTATCGCCTTCGTCAGCGACAGCTTGAGCTCCTGCAGGCGGCGCGGCACCCGGACGGCCCAGCCCTTGTCCCGGAAGTGACGCTTGATCTCACCGACGATGGTCGGCGTCGCGTAGGTGGAGAACTCGACGCCACGGCCCAGGTCGAACCGGTCGATCGACTTGATGAGACCGATCGTGGCGACCTGTGTGAGGTCGTCGAGCCACTCACCGCGGTTGCGGAAGCGCCGAGCGAGGTACTCCACCAGCGGCAGGTGCAGCTCGACGAGCTCGTCGCGGATGCGCTGCCGCCGCGGGTCGTCTGCCGGCAACTCCGACAGCTCACCGAAGAGCGTGCGAGCCCGCACGCGGTCGGGAACCGCCGAGTCGCCAGAGGCCATGGCACGGGTCCTTTCGGTCACGCCGGCCTCGCCGCGCCTCGCCGCTTGCGCAGCACGATCGCCATGTGATCGGGATGATCGGAGATGGCGTCCACATCATCGGCCAGGGCGGTGAGCACCATCCAGGCGAAGTCGTCTCGCTTGGGGCTGCTGACGCCGACCGTGCTGACCTCCACGCGGACCGTCATCTCCTGTCCCGTGAGCTCGAACTCGGCCTGGAGATCGGTGCCGGGCACCGCATGCCGCAGGAGCATGGCGCATGCCTCATCGACCGCGATGCGCAGATCCTCGATCTGGTCCAGGGTGAAGTCGAGCCGCGCCGCGAGCCCGGCCGTGGCCGTGCGCAGCACAGACAGATAGGCGCTTACGGCGGGCAGTCGGACGCTCACAGCGTCCCGGATCCCGGTCACATCCACCGCAGGCGTCTCGGTTTCCTCGGTCACGTTCCTCCTCGCCCATTCGAGCCGGCGCAGTGCCGTTGTCTGCAACTTACCGCCACTCACTCCATGTTGCTCCGCTCGGACGCGCCGATTGTGGTGATCTTGGGGGTAACTCCTCGTAAATTCCCTGAGGTTTCTCTGCTCGTGACCGGCACCTCACCTGGGCCCGGAAAACGATCAGGCCCCGCGCGGTCCGGAGACCGTGCGGGGCCTGGTGATCGCCTTGACTCAGGCGGCCGCCTTCGTCTCCCAGAAGATCTTGGCGATTTCGTCGATCTTCGCGAGAAGCTCGTCGCCCTGGGCGGGGTCGACCGTGCCCTTGCCGCCGGCTGCGCCGGCGAGCTTGGTCGCGTCCCAGAACAACTGGTGGAGCTGCGGGTACTGCTCCAGGTGCGGGGGCTTGAAGTAGTCGGTCCACAGCACCCACAGGTGATGCTTCACCAGTTCGGCGCGCTGTTCCTTGATGATGAGGGCGCGGGTCCTGAAGACCGGGTCGTCGCTGTCGGCGTACTTCTTCATGATCGCCTTGACGGACTCGGCCTCAATGCGAGCCTGGGCCGGGTCGTAGACCCCGCACGGCAGGTCGCAGTGGGCGGACGCCTCGTGCTTGGGCCGCAGCAATCGTGCGAGCATCTGAATCCTTCCTTAGGAATGCAGCACTGTCCAAGCCCGACCTTACTCGTACCCGAAACCATTAGTCCGTGGAGGGGGATGTGATCACAGCTGTCCGTGTAACTGGGGACTCGATGCTCCCCGCGCTGCGGCCCGGAGACTGGCTGCTGGTACGGCGAGGCGCCGTGGTCAGGCCTGGAGACGTCGTGGTCGCCCGGCGGCCGCACGGCCTGATCGTCAAGCGCGCGTTCCGGCTCACGGAGGAAGGCTGGTGGGTGGAGAGCGACAACCAGCAGGCTCCGGGGAGGCAGGACAGCTGGAACTTCGGCGCCGTCCCCACCGGTGAGATCGTGGGCCGGGTCGTCGCGCGCTACTGGCCCTGGCCGTTCCGCTTGTTCTGGCGGGCGCGGTAGGCGGCGACGTTGGCCCGGCTCGCGCACCGCTCCGAGCAGTAGCGCCTGGACCGGTTCGAGGAGGTGTCGAGGTAGGCGTTGCGGCACGGCGTGGCCTGGCAGATGCCGAGCCGGTCGGCGCCGAGGCCGGTGACGACGCTCGCGAGGCCCATGACCGACCCGACGGCGAGGGCGTCGGCCACCCGGCCGCCCTCGGTCAGGTGCATGTGCCAGGCCTGCCCGTCGTGGCCGGAGATCTGGGGGTGCACGGGATGGCGGACGAGAAGGCCGTTGAGCCGCTCGACCACGTCGGCCTCGTCGCCCGTCGACGCGGACTCGAACACACCCGTGAGCTCTTCCCGCAGTTCGCGCAGGGCATCGAGGTCGCGCCGGTTGACGCGCGCGGCCGACTCGGTCCGGCCGGTCTCCTCCAGGAGGGCGCGCAGCGTGTCGAGGCTACTCAGATCCTCAGCTCTGTTGACCAGGAGGACGGCCAGTTCTGCATATGACGTCAGGTCCACTGGGACGACCTAGGGATGTAAGGGACGACTCCGTCCTTCGAGTATTACACGACAGAGGTTCGGGCGGAACTCCCCAGGTCACGGGTGATCCGTTCCATGTGTGGATCCGTCGGCTCCCACGCGTGTGGCACAATCGGAAAACGGGTGACCCCCGTACCCCCTCAAGAGACGACCGTCAACGACGACGGCCTCCGGCGGCTACCGAAGCCTGGGCTTTCGTTCTCTTGCGGCGTCTAGAAGGAACTCGTCCTTTCGACACTGGGGTCGCTGTGACCGTCTCACCTGATTCCTTGACATCGCTGGATCTGGATCCGGCCTTCGCGCTCCATCGCGGGGGCAAGCTGGAGGTCCGCTCCACCGTTCCGGTCCGTGACGCGGACGACCTGTCGCTCGCCTACACGCCGGGTGTCGCCCGCGTCTGCTCGGCCATCGCCGACAACCCCGAACTGGTCAACGACTACACCTGGGTCTCCAACGTCGTCGCCGTGGTCTCGGACGGCACCGCCGTCCTCGGCCTGGGCGACATCGGGCCCTCGGCCGCCATGCCCGTCATGGAGGGCAAGGCGCTGCTGTTCAAGCAGTTCGCGGGCGTCGACGCCGTCCCGATCTGCCTCGACTGCACCGACGTCGACGCCCTGGTCGAGACCGTGACCAGGCTCGCGCCGTCGTTCGGCGGCATCAACCTCGAGGACATCAGCGCACCGCGGTGCTTCGAGGTGGAGGACCGGCTTCGCGAGGCGCTCGACGTCCCCGTCTTCCACGACGACCAGCACGGCACCGCGATCGTCGTCCTGGCCGCCCTGCGGAACGCGGCCCGCCTCACCGGGCGGTCGCTCGGCGATCTCCGGGCCGTCGTGGCGGGCGCCGGCGCCTCGGGCGTCGCCGTGACCCGGATCCTGCTCAACGCCGGCATCGGCGACATCGCGGTCTCCGACTCCAAGGGCATCGTGCACTCCGGGCGCGAGAGCCTGCACTCCGTCAAGGAGGCGCTGGCCCGTGAGACCAACAGGCTGGGCCTGACCGGCTCGACCGAGCAGGCTCTCGCGGGAGCCGACGTGTTCATCGGCCTGTCCGGCTCGACGGTCTCCGAGGCCGCCGTGGCGGCGATGGCGCCGGACGCGATCGTCTTCGCGCTGTCCAACCCGACGCCCGAGATCGAGCCGTCGGTGGCGGCCCGTCACGCCAGGGTCGTGGCCACCGGCCGATCGGACTTCCCCAACCAGATCAACAACGTGCTCGCCTTCCCCGGCGTCTTCCGCGGCGCGCTCGACGTGCGGGCCAGGACGATCACGGAGAACATGAAGGTGGCGGCCGCGACCGCCCTCGCCGACGTGGTCGGGGACGCCGTCTCTGAGGAGTACGTCATCCCCTCCCCGTTCGACGCCCGGGTCGCTCCCGCCGTGACCGCCGCGGTCGCCGCCCAAGCCCGTCTGGACGGCGTAGCCCGCAAATAGAGCCCCCCAGCCTTTTCCCCGTGATCATGCACACCTTCGTGCATGTGCCGTACGACCTGCGCACCTTCTCGGCGTGATCATGCACACCTTCGGGTGTATGACATGTGACCTGCGGAGACCCCGTTCGTGATCATGCACGGATTCGTGTGCATGTGGCCTGACCTGCGAAGCCTCGAGTCGCGATCATGCATCTCCGTATGCGCGATCCCGACTCGGGGCTTTTCGTCTGGATGGCACGTGGAAACTTGGGAATCCCTTGGGGGTTTCACGCTACGTGCTATAAAGAGAGCTCTCCGTTACCTATCGGCTATGCCTGTCCTGGGTGAGGAGAGCGATGCGACGCGAACCCAACCGGCTGCTCCAGCAGCACCTGGCCGAAGCGGGCCTGTCCCGCAAGGGGCTGGCGAGCCGGCTGAACGATCTCGGCTCCGCCCGCGGGCTGACCGGGATGAGATATGACCATGGTTCGGTGCTGCGCTGGGCGGGTGGCCAGCGCCCACGCGATCCGGTTCCCGGCCTGCTGGCGGAGATCTTTTCGCTGCGGCTCGGGAGGCCGGTGTCCATGGAGGACATCGGCATGCCACGCGGAGCAGTCCCTCTCGATCTCGGACAGGAGTTCCCCCATTCGTGGGAGGAGGGCGTGGCAGGCGTGACAGCACTGTGGAAGGCCGATGTCGAGCGGCGCAGGTTCCTGCTCGATTCCACCTTCGCTCTGGGAGCGGGCTCCGCCGGGATCGCCCGCTGGCTGACGGTCCCGGCGCAGGACCGACTCTCCGCGAACGGCCCGCGCAGGGTGGGCGTCTCCGACGTGACCGCGATCCATGAGGTCACGCGTTCGTTCAGTGAGCTGGACAACCGGTTCGGCGGCGGCAGCATTCGCGGACCGGTCGTGAAATATCTCGATACGGCGGTCGCGCCTCTCCTGCAGAACGGCTCGTACGGCGAGGCCACCGGACGCGCGCTCGCCACCGCGGCGGCCGAGCTCACCCGGCTCGCCGGCTGGATGGCCTACGACCTCGAGCAGCACGGCCTGGCCCAGCGTTATCTGATCCAGGCGCTCGGGCTGGCCCGCGGCGCGGGCGACCACGGTCTCGGCGGGGAGATACTCGCGGGCATGAGCCACCAGGCCCTCTACATCGGGCAGCCCCGTCACGGCCTCGACCTCGCGCGGGCGGCCACGATGGCGGCCACCCGGTCGGGGATCTTCTCCCTGCTGGCCGAGGCCCACGTGCAGGAGGCGCACGCGTTCGCCCAACTCGGCGACGGCCCGTCGTGCGCCGCCTCGCTGCACGAGGCGGACAAGGCCTTCGACCGGCGCTCGCCGCAGGACGAGCCCCGATGGATCGCCTACTTCGACGAGGCCTATCTCGCGGCCAAGTCGGCCCACTGCCTGCGCGACCTCGGTGACGGGGCGGCGGCCGTACGGCATGCGCGGCGGTCGCTGCGGATGGACGGCCGGTTCGTGCGGGGCCGGATGTTCAACCTTTCGCTCCTGGCGTCCGCGCTGGTGCAGCAGGGCGACCTGGAGGAGGCGTGCATGGCGGCCGGCTCCGCGTTCGACCTCGCCAGGAGTCTCCAGTCCGTACGGACCAGGTCGTACGTCGACGACTTACGCAAGCGACTCGAGCCGTACGCCGGAGAGCCGCAAGTGGCGGACCTGCTCGGCCGCAACGGCGTCCCCGTGTGACGACCCGGGCTCCAGAGCAGGCATCCGGGAGGCCCGCTTTCGCCTGGTAGGGGAGTTAACGAGTTGCCAGATTTACCCAAGCAGGCGGAGTGGAGGCTTGAGCGGGAGCGGTCCGCCGGAGAGGCTGACGGCCATCCGACACTCGGGGGATCGACATGAAGCCACTTCTTGTTCTGCTGGCCGGTACGGCCATCGCCGCGGGCCCCACGGCCGCCTTCGCCGGAACGTTGCCGCCACCGCCGCAACCGGCCGGCGTGACGGCGACCACTCCGGTCGCCAAGGTCAATCCGGCCGATCAGGCTGCTCCGGGCGTGGCTGCTGCGGCTCCGGTCGCGCCGGCTGCTCAGGGGGTTTCAGCGGCATCGGGTGCTCACACCGCGCACGCTGCTCCGGGCGTGGCTGCCGCGGCTCCGGGCGCTTCGGGCGCTCAGGCGGTCCCGGGGGTTGCTCCGGCGCCTCCGGGCACTCCCGCGACTCAGGCGGTTCCGGGCGTAGCGGCGGCCGCTCCGTCGGCTGTGACCAATCGGGTCACGAAGATCCGTCCCATCGCGACCCGCACGCGGGCGCTGATCCTTACCTACGCCGCCGGGGAGACGTCCAGGCCGGAGCGCTACGCGGTCCTGAACTGCCCGGCGACGTCCGGGGGCCTGCGCGAGCGGGATGAGGCGTGCGTCGTCGTGAACGGGGTGAAGGGCGACCTGACCCAGCTCAAGCCGAGCCAGAACACCTTCTGCCCCATGATGTTCAGCCCGGTCACGGTGACCGCCAACGGGATCTGGGACGGTCGCTACGTCGACTTCAAGCACACCTTCGGCAACGCCTGTGAGATGCACTCGGCCACCGGCACCATCTTCGACATCTGATCGCGCCGGCCGCGGTGGGCCGTGATCCGGCCGGGCGGGCAGAGTAATGTTCGGGCATGTTCGCCGTGACCGCTACACAGACAGACCCGGACAACCCTCTCAAGGGACTGACGCTAGGTGACCGGCCCGAGCCGACGGTCCCCGAGGGCTGGACGACGATCACCGTCAAGGCCACCGCGCTGAACCACCACGACCTGTGGACGCTCAAGGGGGTGGGCGTCAGCCAGGATCGCCTGCCCATCATCCTCGGGTGCGACGCCGCGGGCGTGGACGAGAACGGCGACGAGGTCATCGTTCATTCGGTGATCGGCACCCCGGTCAACGGGGACGAGACCCTCGACCCGCGGCGCTCGCTCCTGTCGGAGACCTACGACGGAACGTTCGCGGAGAAGGTGACCGTTCCCGCGGGCAACGTGGTGCCCAAGCCCGCCGCGATCACGTTCGAGGAGGCGGCCTGCCTGCCCACCGCATGGCTGACGGCCTACCGCATGCTCTTCGACAAGGCGGCGCTCCAGCCCGGCTCGACGGTCCTCGTCCAGGGAGCGGGAGGCGGTGTGGCCACCGCTCTCATCGCGCTAGGGCGGGCCGGAGGGTTCCGGATGTGGGCGACGAGCCGTTCGGAGGAGAAGCGGGCCAGGGCCCTCGAACTCGGCGCCGACCGGGTCTTCGAGACCGGAGCCCGCCTGCCCGAGCGGGTCGACGCCGTCATGGAGACCGTGGGCGAGGCGACCTGGGCGCACTCGATGAGCTCGCTTCGTCCCGGCGGCAAGATCGTCATCAGCGGAGCCACGAGCGGGATGGTGGCCCCCACGCAGTTGGCTCAGGTGTTCTTCCTGCAGAAGTCGATCATCGGTTCCACGATGGGGACCCGGGATCAGCTCGCGAGGCTCGCCGTCTTCCTGGAGCAGACCGGAGTGCGGCCGGTGATCGACCGCGTGCTCCCGCTGGCCCAGGCCGAGGACGGGTTCGCCGCGATGCACCGGGGCGACATCTTCGGAAAGATCGTCTTCACCGTGTGATCCTCGCCCGGCGTGCTCGCCACTCGCGTGCGTTCGCTACTCGCGTCCGCCGGTGGCGAGCGCGTCCGGGCACCGGCCGCCTGGTTCGCAGGGATCAGGGTGGTCCTCCGGCGGAGCCTCACGCCGTGGCGGAGGTGGTTGCCGGAGGAACGGGTCGCGCCAGCCGTACGGACTCATCGTCGCCCCCTTCCACGTGCAGAGTGATTAGGGGCGAAGGACGTCGCGGATGCGGGCCGCCGCCTCGTCGAGGATGACCTGGCACTCCGCCACGGTCTCGTCGGTGAGCATGCCCTCGCCGGCCTCCTGGCGGACCCGCCCGATGAAGTCGGCCAGCGCCCGTCCCAGCTCGGCGTCGTGGGCGAGCCCGCCCTGCCTGGCGAAGGACCGGCCGGTGATCGACCAGGCCTCCTCCCAGGTGCGGCGCCACTCACGCTGCCAGCGATCGGCCTCGTTCCGCCACTGCTGGCGCTGGTGGCGCCACTCGTCCTTGTGCTGACGCCATTCGTCCCTCGCCTGCTGACGCTGGCGCTTCCACTCTTCCTTCTGCTCGCGCCAGGCGTCGCGGGACTCGTGCGAGTGTGAGCGCCGGGATTCGCCGGCGGAGTCGTGGTTGATGTCCCTGGCCATCTGGGTGAGCTCCTGGCGGAGGGAGCGCACGGTCTGCCGTACGTCCTCCTTGACCTCACGCGCGATGTCCTGGACGGATGCGGTGATCTCCCGCTCCAGCTCGGCGAGCTCGTCCATCCGCTCGTTGAGCTCGTTTCTGCCTCGATCGGTCAGGGTGAAGACCTTCTTGCCCTCCACGACCTCGTGGGTGACCAGGCCTTCCTCCTCCAGCCTCGCCAGGCGCGGATAGATCGTGCCGGGTGAGGGGGAGTAGACGCCGAGGAAGCGGTCCTGCAGAAGCCGGATCACCTCATAGCCGTGCCGCGGACTCTCCTCAAGGAGCTTCAGCAGGTACAGCCGGAGCCGTCCGTGGCCGAACACCGGGCTCATGCTCTCTCCTCGTTCGTTGTGCCGCCGGACTGCCTGCTCAGCAGGGTGACGTCGCCGGACACCGTGTTGGCCGACATGCGGGCCATGCCGCCGCCGAGCCGTCCCGTGAGCGACCTCACTCCCGGGCGCTTCTGATTGTCGAGTTCGGGGAAGGCCGACTCGACCCTGCCGGAACTCGAGCGCATGGACACGTCGCTGTCCACCGTCTGCTGGAGCCGTACGACCATGGAGCCGGACACGCTGTTCAGCGTGACGTCGCCGGTGGGGGTGAGCTCCAGATCGGTGGTGATCCGGCCGGAGACGGTGTTGGCGCGCAGGCGGTGCGGCACCCCCGCGGCGACGGTCAGGTCGCCGGAGATGCTGCTGAAGGACAGATCGCCCGCGAGCCCGCGGCTCTCCACCGATCCGGAGACCGTCTCGGCGTGGACGTCGCCGCTCACGCCGTCGAGGACGATGTCGCCGGAGACGCTCTTGACGTTCGTCCGCCCCTCGAAGCCGGCCACCACGGCGGACGCGGAGATCACGCCGACCTGCACCGGGCAGTCCTTCGGCACGGTGAGCGTGAGCGTCGTGTTCCGCGAGCCGGGACGGAGCCAGCCGAGGATTCCGTCCCAGGTCAGGTCTTTGTAGGTGACGACGAGCCGGCCGTCGTCCTCGTGGGTGACCAGCAGGGGTGGCGTGCCGATGTCTGTCACCTCGAGACTGGGCGGCCCGTCACTGGCGAGCACTGCCAGCCGTCCGGCCACGATGCGGACGCTCAATTGACTGACAGGGGCGAACGTGAGCTGTTCGGGCTTCTCGATCGTCCAATGGGGCATTGCACGGCCCTTCCAACGCGAGGTCGCCGATCTCAGGGGGACGTCATGAGGCCGGCAGTAGTGCTGTCTCTAAACACGATATGTCGCGTTGTGGGAAAGTCAAGATGTATCGCGTTTCTGTCGCCTGTTCAGTCGTCCTCGTCGAGCCGGGCCAGCCAGGTGGCCAGCCGTTCGACGGGGATCTCGAACTCCGGGTTGAGGTCGACGAACTCGCGCAGCCGCTCGGCCAGCCAGCTCACGCTGACCTCCTCGTCGCCGCGCCGGTCGACGAGCTCCTCGATGCCCCTGTCCGTGAAGTACATGGTGTTGCTCCAATTACGGGGAAGTCCCCCACAGTGAAACCGTGGGGGACTTCCGTGTGCGTACGCCTTCGGACTAGCCGAAGATGCCGTCGATCAGGTCGGCCAGCTCGCTGTCGTGCTTGGAGTGCGAGCCGGTGGCCGGTGAGGAGTTGGGTGTACGGGAGACCCGGCGCAGGGTGTGCCCCCCGAGCAGGTCGGGCCGCTCGGTCGTCTTGAGCGCGAGGTACGGCCACGGGCCCATGTTGACCGGCTCGTCCTGAGCCCAGATGACCTCGATGTCGCTGCCGTAGCGAGCCAGTTCGGCCTTGAGCGGGTTCTCCGGGAACGGGTAGATCCGCTCCAGGCGAACCAGCGCCACGTCGTTCCGGCCGGCCTTGGTCCGGGCGGACAGCAGGTCGTAGTAGATCCTGCCCGAGGAGATCACGACCTTGCGGACGGCCGAAGGGTCGACCGCGCTGTCGCCGAAGACCGGCTGGAAGGAGCCGGACGTGAAGTCCGCCGCCGCCGACGCGGCGGCCTTGAGGCGCAGCAGCGACTTGGGCGTGAACACGATCAGCGGCTTGCGCCGGTTGGACAGGACCTGCCAGCGCAGCAGGTGGAAGTAGTTCGCCGGCGTGGTCGGCTGGGCCACCGTCATGTTGTCCAGCGCGCACAGCTGCAGGAACCGCTCGATGCGGGCCGAGGAGTGGTCCGGGCCCTGGCCCTCGTAGCCGTGCGGCAGCAGCAGCACGACCGACGAACGCTGGCCCCACTTCTGCTCACCCGACGAGATGAACTCGTCGATGATCGACTGGGCGCCGTTGGCGAAGTCGCCGAACTGGGCCTCCCAGGCCACCAGGGCGTCCGGCCTGACCACGCTGTAGCCGTACTCGAAGCCCATCGCCGCGAACTCGCTGAGCAGCGAGTCGTAGACGTAGAACTTCGTGGTGCCGTGGTTGAAGGCCTTGAGCGGAGTGTGCTCCTCGCCGGTCACCCGGTCGACGATCACGGCGTGCCGCTGGCCGAACGTGCCACGACGGGAGTCCTGGCCGACCAGCCGCACCGGGTGCCCGTCGATGAGCAGCGCGCCGAAGGCCAGAGCCTCGCCCGTCGCCCAGTCGATGGTGTTGTCGGCCACCATGGCGCCGCGACGCTGCAGCACCGGCGCGAGGCGCGGGTGGACGGTGAAGCCCTCGGGCAGGCTGAGCTGGGTCTCGATGACCCGCTTGACCGTCTCCTCCGAGATCGCCGTCGGGGTGTCCTCGTGCGACCACGGGATCAGCTCGTCGGGCTGCGGCGCGACGACCGAGCCCGGCTCGAGCGGCCGCTTGGTGGCCTCACGGGTCTCGGTGAAGGCCCGCTCCAGCTGCTCCTGGTAGTCGCGGAGGGCCTGCTCGGCCTCCTCGACCGTGATGTCGCCCCGGCCGATGAGCGCCTCGGTGTAGAGCTTGCGCGTGGACCTCTTCGCGTCGATGAGGTCGTACATCAGCGGCTGGGTGAACGCCGGGTTGTCGGTCTCGTTGTGCCCGCGGCGGCGGTAGCAGACGAGGTCGATGACGACGTCCTTGAGGAACGACTTGCGGTATTCGTAGGCGAGCCTGCCGACGCGGACGACGGCCTCGGGGTCGTCGCCGTTCACGTGGAAGATCGGCGCCTGGATCATCCGGGCGACGTCGGTGGCGTAGACCGAGGAGCGGGAGCTCGCCGGGCTCGTCGTGAAGCCGACCTGGTTGTTGACCACGATGTGGATGGTGCCGCCGGTGCGGTAGCCGCGCAGCTGGGACAGGTGCAGGGTCTCGGCGACCACGCCCTGGCCCGCGAAGGCGGCGTCACCATGGACGAGCACGGGGAGGACGGTGAAGCCCTCCTCGCCGCGCTCGAGCAGGTCCTGCTTGGCCCGGACCACGCCCTCGGTGACGGGGTCGACGGCCTCCAGGTGCGACGGGTTCGCCACGACGGATGTGCTGATCTTGGAGCCGTCGGGGGCCACGAAGTCGCCGCCCGCGCCCAGGTGGTACTTCACGTCGCCCGAGCCGTGCGCGCTGCGCGGGTCGATGTTGCCCTCGAACTCGCCGAACACCTGGCCGTAGGACTTGCCCACGATGTTGGCCAGCACGTTGAGCCGGCCGCGGTGGGACATCCCGATGACGACCTCGTCGAGCTGCTCGCGGGCGGCCTCGCTGATCACCGAGTCGAGCAGCGGGATCAGGGACTCGCCGCCCTCCAGGGAGAAGCGCTTCTGGCCGACGTACTTGGTCTGCAGGAAGGTCTCGAAGGCCTCGGCCGTGTTGAGCCGGCGCAGGATGTTGAGCTGCTCCTCGCGGTCGGACTTGGCGTGCGGCTTCTCCACCCGCGCCTGGATCCAGGCCCGCTCCTCGGGGTTCTGGATGTGCATGTACTCGATGCCGACCGTCCGGCAGTACGTGTCACGCAGGACGCCGAGGATGTCGCGCAGCTTCATCAGCGGGCGGCCGCCGAAACCACCGGTCGCGAACTCGCGCTCGAGGTCCCACAAGGTCAGGCCGTGGGACTTGATGTCGAGGTCGGGGTGCTTGCGCTGGTGGTAGTCCAGCGGGTCGGTGTCGGCCATGAGGTGGCCGCGGACCCGGTAGGCGTGGATGAGCTCCAGCACGCGGGCGGACTTGGCCACGTCGTCGTCGTGGGTGGCCGAGATGTCGGGGACCCAGCGGACCGGCTCGTAGGGGATGCGCAGCGACTCGAAGATCTCGTCGTAGAAACCGTCGGCGCCGAGCAGGAGCTGGTGGATCCGTCGCAGGAAGTCACCCGACTGGGCGCCCTGGATGATCCGGTGGTCGTAGGTGGAGGTCAGCGTCATGACCTTGCTGATGGCCAGGCGCGAGAGCGTCTCCGCGGAGGCGCCCTGGTACTCCGCCGGGTATTCCATCGCCCCGACGCCGATGATCGTGCCCTGGCCCGGCATCAGACGCGGCACCGAATGCACCGTTCCGATGGTGCCGGGGTTGGTCAGCGAGATCGTGGTGCCCTGGAAGTCGTCGACTCCGAGCTTCCCGGCACGGGCCTTGCGGACGATGTCCTCGTAGGCCACCCAGAACTGGCGGAAGTCCAGCGTCTCCGCCGCCTTGATCGACGGCACGAGGAGCTGGCGGGTGCCGTCGCTCTTCTGCACGTCGATGGCGAGGCCCAGGCCGACGTGCTCCGGCTTGACCAGGATCGGCTTGCCGTCCACCTCCGTGTAGGAGTGGTTCATCTCGGGCATCGCGTGCAGCGCCCGGACGATCGCGTAGCCGATCAGGTGGGTGAAGGAGATCTTGCCGCCGCGGCCGCGGGACAGGTGGTTGTTGATGACGATCCGGTTGTCGACCAGCAGCTTCGCGGGAACCGCGCGCACGCTCGTCGCCGTCGGCACCGCCAGCGAGGCCTCCATGTTGAGGGCCGTGCGGGCCGCCGCGCCTCGGATCTTCTCCTCGGTCGCGCCCGCCGGAACGGGTGCGGCGGTCTTCGGCTTCTCGGCCGGAGCGGCCTTGGCCTGCGCCGGCGCGGCCGGTGCTGCCTGGGGCGCCGGGGTCGGGGTCGCCGCTGGTGGGGCCGGGGCGGTCGCGGCGGCCGCCGCCCCGTTCGCGGCGGGAGCCGGGGAAGGCGCGGCGGTAGCCGTTGGAGAGGCCTTTCCCGTCCCGTTGTAGTCAGCGAAGAAGTGCCACCAGGCCTTGTCCACAGACTCGGGATCCTCGAGGTACTTCTGGTATAGCTCGTCGACAAGCCATTCGTTTTGTCCGAAGCTTGCCAGTGGGTTTGTCCGCGACGACTCAGACGACACGGCGGAAACCGCCTTCTTCCGCAGATGGGCGTTGTTGTTTTAGAACCTGTCCAAGGCTACTCGCCCCGGACAGTGTGGTGCGCCTGTCGGGGCCCAGGTCCTGGCCCATCGTCCCAGGATCGATCAAAGAGGTCAGGCGCGAGTAGTCCGTCTGGGTGGTGAGGCCGTGCTTACTGAATGGCCATGTCTCGGCCGGGACGGGTGTTTTCAGCCGAAATGATTACATTCTGATGATCCGGCCCGCCCGATCGTGATGTTTCGTGCAGGCCGGTTCTGCCGGGGCCTCGGTGGGAGGATTCGGGTCGCGGAGGTTCAGCTGATCAGCCGGCTCTCGATCCGGACGTCCGGAGTGATCGCGGAGAGCAGTCCGGAAAGCTCGTCTCCGGCGGCGGCCAGTTCGTCCGATGAGAGCGGCTCGAGCCGTTCGAGGAGGAACAGGGCGTCCACGGTCTCCTCGGTGATCCGGGTGCGGACGCACTGCCGCCAGTTCCACCTCCGGCAGGTGACGCCCGTGTCGTCACGCCAGACGACCTCGCCGATCTCCGGGTCGCCGAGTGCCTCCTCGGACGGCTCGTCGCCTGCGGCGCGGATGAGGCGGGCGGCCCCGTCGTAGCGGCGCAGATCCTCCCCGCCGATCGGCAGGCCGTGCCGTACGGACACGGCGTTGTAGGCGTCGACGACCAGGTTGATCTCCGGGAGCGGCATCCGGCGGACGAGGGCGTCGACCGACGGCCGGGTCCGCTGGGGCTTGGCGCCGAAGGCGCGATAGGCCGCGCGCCACGCCTCGACCTTCTCGTGGTCGGTCGGCACGGCCTCGGCGGCCGCGGTCGCCAGCCACTCGCGCGATCTGTCGTCCGTCGGGCCGTTGCTCAGGCCGTAGGCGCAGATGGCGAGCACGGTGAAGTCGGGACGCAGGCGTCGGACCGCCTCGTCTATCTGGATTTCCTCGATCACGTGGTTCAGCCTACGGCCGGGTGTCGGATCGTCATCATTGCAAATAAAAGTTTGCAATGATGTCTTTGCGAAGTTAGGCTCACGGGCATGAGCGATGAGATCTTCCATGTGAGTGATCCGCGGACGCTCAAGGCGGTGGCTCATCCCCTCCGGACGCGCCTGCTGGGAGCGCTGCGGTTCTACGGGCCCGCGACGGCCACCGAGTTGGGGGCCCGGTTCGGGGAGAGCTCGGGATCGACGAGCTATCACTTGAGGCAACTCGCCCGGTACGGCTTCGTCGAGGAGGACACGGAGCAGCGAGATCGCCGCGAGCGGCGATGGCGGGCCGTCCACCGGATGACGTCGTGGAGCAACGCCGAGATGGCGGCGACCCCCGAGGGCAGTGAGGCGTCGGCCTTCTTGCGCCGCCGCCAGGTCGAAGTGCTGACGGACGCCGCGGAGGCGTTCGAGCGGGATCGGGACTCCTGGGGCAAGGAGTGGATCGAGGTCGCCGGGATGTCCGACGACGTCGTACGGCTGTCGCCGGCGTCGGTGGCCTCGCTGTCCGAGCGGATGTGGGCCATGCTCCGGGAGGCGGCGGATCGGGACAAGGACGCTCCTGACGCCCGTCCCGTGGCGGTCTTCCTCGCCGCCCACCCCCGCCCCTGACCGGCCTCCTTTCCCCGTGATCATGCACAGGTTCGTGAATGGGGGCGCTGAGCTGGCCCTCGACCGCGCGCGATCATGCACAGGCTCGGCGGGACGTGCTGTGAGCTGGGCGAAAGCCGTACGTGATCATGCGCACATTCGGCCAAACCACGCGTGACCTGCGCCGACATCTTTCGTGATCATGCAATCCGGTCCGGCGCCCGGCCTAAGTGCATGATCACAAACTAAGAAACCGCAGACCAGGGGTCGTGCCGCCGAAGGTGTGCATGATCACGAAACATGAAGCCGCTGCTCAGCCGGGACATCGCCGAATGTGTGCATGATCACGGCGGGAGTCGTGGCAGGTGAGAGGCCATGATCAAGAAGGTGAGCATGATCACGCCCGAGGGGATGCGGGGGCGGTATGCGCTGGTGGAGTTCCTCACCTGGCTGCCGACGGGGCTGATGATCGCGCCGATGGTCCTGCTGATGTCGGTGCGTGGGCTCGACGTCGCACAGATCGGCCTGGTAACCGCCGCCTACTCGGTCACCGTCGTCGTCCTGGAACTCCCCACGGGCGGGCTGGCGGACGTCATCGGCCGGCGGAACGTCCTCGCCGCCTCGGCCGTCTTCAGCGTGGCGGGGTTCACCATGACGGCGCTGGCGGGTTCGGTCTGGATGTTCCTGATCGCCTCGCTGCTCAAGGGCGTCGCGCGGGCGTTGTCCAGTGGCCCGGCCCAGGCCTGGTACGTCGACAGGCTCCACGCGATGGAAGGCCCGGCGGCCGACCTCAAGCCCGGTCTCGCGGCGGGCGGAGCCGCCGGTTCCGTCGCCCTCGCCATCGGGACACTGACCGGCGGCGTGCTTCCGCTGCTGGTCAGCGGCGAGTCGCTCGCCGTGCCCGCATGGGCGGGCGGAGGCGCCGCCCTGATCCTGCTGTTCACGGCCCTCCTCGTGATGCGGGAGCCGGCCAGGCCGGTACGGCCGCGCCTGGCCGACGTCTTACGCGACGTGCCGGTGACCGTCGGGGGAGGTTTCCGGCTCGCCGTACGCGACCGGGGCCTCGGGCGGCTGCTGCTCGTCGCCGTGGCCGCGGGCGTGATGCTCAACTCCATCGAACTGCTGACGCCCGGGCGCCTGGCCGCGCTCACCGGCCGCCCCGAGACGGCCGGCACGATCTACGCCATCGTGGCCGCCGCCGGGTTCGCGGCGAACGCCGTCGGCAGTGCCATCGCTCCGGCGGTCGCCAGGGCCGTCGGGGGATCGATGCGGGCCGTCATGCTGGCCACCGTCTTCACGGCGGCGTCCGTGGGCGCTCTCGCGGCGTCCGTGGCGCTGGACGGCGCGGCGGGGATGGTCGCCGCCGGAGCCGCATATGTCGTGCTGTTCACCGGTCTGGCCGTCAGCTCGCTGTTCAGGAACGAGCTCATCCATCAGCGGATCGTCTCGACCCAACGGGCGACCGTGATGTCGGTCGACTCGCTCCAGTTGCAGTTCGGCGGGATGCTCTCGTCGCTCGTGCTGATTCCGTTCTCGGCGCAGGTGGGGGCGGGTGGGGTCTGGGCCGTGACCGCGGTGATCGCACTGTCCGCGACCCTCCTCTATGTACGGCTCCCCGCAGCGCGGGCCGAAGTCCCGGTGCCCGTACGGGAACCCCAGTAGAACGTTGTTCGGGTAACAGGGCAGAATCGGGGGGTGCGAAAGGGGTGCGGCCGATGAGCAAGCCGACCGTGACGGCGGCCAACGAGGAACAACGCGCGGCATGGCTCGCCCGGGTCCTCCCGGAGGTCGAGTGCGTGCGGCCGGGATTATGGTCGATCCCGGTCCCGATTCCGATCAATCCGCTGCGGTACGTCCTGGTGTA
Organism: Planotetraspora mira; assembly: GCF_016863275.1. GTDB lineage: Bacteria > Actinomycetota > Actinomycetes > Streptosporangiales > Streptosporangiaceae > Planotetraspora > Planotetraspora mira. Next base: position 10,895 of record NZ_BOOO01000052.1, on the reverse strand, counting down.
CGCGCTGGAGATCCCGGACGGCGTCGTGATCATCGATGCCGGGTGGAACACCGACGAGGCCTACGACGCCCTCGCGGCCGGGCTGCGGACCGCCGGCTATGAGATCACCGATGTCAAGGCGGTGCTGGTCACTCACATCCATCCAGATCATTACGGCCTGGCCGGGCGCATCCGGGAGGTCTCCGGGGCCTGGATCGGCCTGCATCCGGAAGACGCCCGGCTGGTCCGCGAGCGCTACGACGACTCGGCGATCCAGGAGTTGGTCGTCCGAGAGCGCAGCCTGCTGCTGCGATGCGGCGTGCCGGAGATGACGGCCCAGGAGTTGGCCGGGGCCTCCATGATGCTGCGCAGTTTCGTGACGATGGCCGTGCCGGATCGCCTGATCGAGGACGGCGACCGGCTGGACCTGCCCGGGTGGGACCTCCGTGCCATCTGGACCCCGGGGCACTCGCCCGGCCATCTCTGTTTCGTGGAGCCCGATCGCCGGGTGCTGTTCTCCGGCGACCACGTGCTGGCCAAGATCACTCCGATGGTGGCGGTGCATCCCCAGTCGACGGCGAACCCGCTCGCGGACTATCTCGACGCTCTCAGGAACGTCGGGAAGCTCGACGTGGACGAGGTGCTGCCGGCCCATGAGTTCCGGTTCCTCGAGCTGGGCGAGCGGGTGGACTACGTGATCAGCCACCACGAGGAGCGGCTGGCGGAGGTCGAGCGCGTCGTCGCCGAGACGGGCGGCAGCACGTGCTGGGATCTCGCGACCCGGCTGACCTGGTCGAGGCCGTGGGAGACCATCCCGCCCCACATGCGGCGCGGAGCCAACAACGAGACGCTGGCCCATCTCGTCTGGCTGGAGGCGCGCGGCCAGGTCTCGAGGGTCCCGGGTGAGCCGGACCTGTGGCTGCCTGCAGATTCCATGCAAACCAAGTAGGAAATGTTGACTATGTGCGCCGATGCGTTTAGCGTCAGCGGCATGAGTCAGGACACGTTCTTGGCCCGGCCCGTTCGCGGGGACGCCGGCCGCGCAGTCGGCGGCCGGTGTCGATCTCGGTGAGAAACCCGCGATCGGACCGGCTCCGGGTCCCACTGGAGCGACGCTCTTCCACGTGGAGGACCACTTGTCCAGGAAACTGCACCTCAACGCCTTCCTGATGGGTGTGGGGCACCATGAGGCGGCTTGGCGTCATCCCCGCACCGACCCCCTGCGGCTCACCGACGTCCGGCACTTCCAGAACCTCGCCCAGATCGCCGAGCGAGGCCGGCTCGACTCGGTGTTCTTCGCCGACGGCCTCGCGTTGCAGGGCGACGTCCGGCACAACGCCCTCGGCGGGCTGGAGCCGCTGACGCTGTTGTCGGCGCTCGCCGCCGTGACCGACCACGTCGGCCTGATCGCGACGGTCTCGACGACGTACAACGAGCCCTTCCACGTCGCCCGGAGGTTCGCCTCGCTGGACCACATCAGCGGTGGCAGGGCGGGCTGGAACATCGTGACCTCGGCGGGCGAGGCCGAGGCGCACAACTTCGGCGTCGAACGGCCAGCCCACCGGGACCGCTACGAGCGGGCCGCCGAGTTCCTCGAGGTCGCCACCAGGCTCTGGGACAGCTGGGAGGACGACGCGGTGGTCGGCGACCGGGACGCGGGCGTCTACGCCGACATCGCCAAGATCCATCAGGTCGACCACGCGGGCGCGCACTTCCGGGTGAAGGGCCCGCTCAACATCCAGCGCCCGCCGCAGGGCCGTCCGCTGCTGGTCCAGGCGGGCTCGTCCGACGACGGCAGGGACTTCGCCGCCCGTCACGCCGAGGCCGTCTTCACCGCGCAGCAGACGCTGGAGGAGGGGCAGGAGTTCTACGCCGACATCAAGGCCCGGGCGGCCCGGTACGGCAGGCCGCCGGAGAACGTGGTCATCCTCCCCGGCATCTCGCCCATCCTCGGCGCGACCGAGCGGGAGGCGCTCCGGCTGGAGAAGGAACTGGAGGACCTCATCATCCCGGCATACGGCGTGGCCCAGCTGTCCAACATCCTCGGCGTCGACCTGTCGGGGCATCCGCTGGACGAGCCGCTGCCACAGGTGCCGGTCGAGACCGAAGGCCAGCAGAGCCGCCTCAAGCTCGTGATCGACCTGGCGCGGCGGGAGGGCCTCAGCCTCCGCGAGCTGATCGGCAGGCTCGCGGGCGGCCGCGGGCACCGGGTGGTCGCCGGAACCCCCGAGCAGATCGCCGACCAGATCCAGGAGTGGTTCGAGAACGGCGCGGCGGACGGTTTCAACATCATGCCCCCTGTCCTCCCGTCCGGCCTCGAGGACTTCGTCGACCACGTGGTGCCGGAACTCCAGGCCCGAGGCCTGTTCCGGCACGAGTACGAAGGCCGGACGCTGAGGGAGAACTACGGCCTGCCCCGGCCCGCGAGCAGGTACGCCCTGGGCCCCGCCGGTGAGATCGCAGGTGGGAACGCCCCTGAGAACGCGGACGGCACTGTGGCGGTCACCTCGTGACCGCGAACCAGTGGGGCCTCACGAGGGCCCTCGCACGACTGAGGAGGACGCGATGAGCATCGTGACGCTGGTGGGGAACCCACGGGAAGGATCCCGGACACTCGCCATCGCGGTACGCGCCGCCGAGGCGGTGGCGAAACGACTGCGACAGGTCCATGGCGACGAAGACGCCGGAGGCGCATCGGCGGGGACGCGCCCCGGTCCTGACGGCTCCGCAGACGTGGTGGACCTGGCCGCTCTCGCGCCGCACCTGCTGGCCCGCGAGCCCGGGCCGGGCGTGGAGTCGGCGCTGAAGCTGGTCCTGGACGCCGAGGTCCTCGTGGTCGCCAGCCCCACCTACAAGGGGACCTACACGGGACTGCTCAAGGTGTTCCTCGACAGGCTTCCCCACCAGGCGCTGGCGGGGAAGGCGGCGTTGCCGCTGCTGGTCATGGGCGATCCCAAGCACTCGCTCGCGGTGGAGGTTCACCTGAGGCCCGTGCTGGTCGAACTGGGCGCCTTCGTGCCGACGCCCGGGCTGGTGGTGCTGGAGTCGGTGGTCCCGCGTGATTTCGGGCCGGATTCCGGGGCCGTGGCCGTACCGGAACTCGACGATCTGCTGGACGGCTGGGCCGGTCAGGTGGCCCCGCGACTGTCGTTCCGCCAGGAGGTTTCAGCATGACGGACGCAATCAGCACGACGGACGGACTCGTCGGGACGGATGAGGGCGCGCGACCGGCTCGGAGGTCCCGGCGATGACCGCCATGCACGATTCGGCCCCGGACGCTCCCGTCCCGGTGCCGCTCCGGCTCGTTTCGTCCGAGAAGCTCGTGCCCTCCCAGAACCTCGTTGCTTCCGAGAACCCCGTGTCGTCCGGCGATGTCGACCATTCAGGGAACGGATCGTCCGCGGAGCAGGCCGTACCGGTCGGCGGCGACGAGTTCCGCCGGGCGCTCGCCGTCCACGCCGCCGGAGTGGTGGTGGTCACGGCGCGACCGGAGGACGTGCCGGTGGGATTGACGGCCACCTCGTTCTCGTCGGTCAGCCTTGAGCCGCCGCTGGTGTCGTTCTACGTCGCGCAGTCGTCGGCGACCTGGCCGTCGTTGCGGCTGGCCGATCACTTCGCGGTGAACGTCCTCGCCGGCGACCAGGCGGACATCGCGGCCAGGTTCGCGAAGAAGAACATCGACCGCTTCGCCCATCCGACCAGGTGGGGCGACGGCCCGCAGGGCGTGCCGTTGCTGCACGACGTGTCGGCGCACCTGATCTGCCGTCCCCACCACACGGTCGAGGTCGGCGACCACGTCCTCGTGGTCGGCCTGGTGACCGCGACCAGTGTGAGCTCGGCGGGGCGTCCCCTGATCTACCACAAGGGCAGGTTCGGGCGGTTCCTGCCGTACTGATCCGGAGGGTGGGCCGCCTGAGGGGGCGGCCCACCCGATCGTCAGGCCAGGCGGACGGTGCCGCGTCCCGTCGCGAGCGGCAGGTCGAGGATCGTCCGGATGCCGGCCGGCGCAGCGCACACGGCCGCGATCGAGTTGACCGCGTGGGCGGCGGCTCCCGCCAGGCCGTGCGCCACCTCGTCGATGGTGATGGCCATGGTGGGCCGGCCCTCGATGTGGATGGCGAATCCGGGGGCGGCCCACCGCGGCACCTTCTCCGCGTCGGCCTTGTAGACGCATTCGACGGTCATGAACGGCATGTTCTTCACCAGGCCGGTGAAGACCCACCGGGACGCGCAGACCGTGCCGGGCCGCACCACGCCCGCCGCGATCTCGAACTCCTCCGTGGCCAGTTCGAACTCGTCGCTCTCCTCGATCTCGTCGAGCACGACGCCGAGTGCGGACGCCACAAGCTGGACGCTCTCGGCGAACAGCGACCGCTGGTAGGCGCGGAAGGGGCGCACCGCTTCCGCGTAGTCCTTGGGCGCGCGGGAGAAGCCGATCAGGTCGGTGACGATCTGCCGGGACGGATGGCCGCGGTAGTCCGAGGACTCGCGTACGTAGATGTGGTCGAGCCGGTCGGACAGCCCGGTCAGCGCGAGCGGCAGCAGGTCGCTCATGAAGCCGGGGTTGATGCCCGTCCCGTGCAGGGAGGTCCCGCCGCGGGCGCACGCGGCCTCCAGTCGCTCGACCACGCCGGGGCCGTACGCCTGGGGATAGACGAATCCGGTGGTGGTGATGACGTTCTTGCCCGACGACAACAGCGCGCAGATCGTCTCGAGGTCGGTCGCGGGGTCACCGCCGAAGTACGACGCGGGAAGCGGCATGTGGAGGACGCAGTCGGCCTCCGTGGCCAGCACCTGGTCGACGTCGTCGGTGCAGACGACACCCGCCGCGCCGAGGCCCACCAACTCTCCCGCGTCGAGCCCGACCTTGTCGGGGTCGTAGACGAGAGCTCCCGCCAGCTCGAACTCCGGACGATTGATCACATTTCGCAGCGCGTATCCCCCGACTGCGCCGGTGGCCCACTGGACCACGCGCAGGGGTGGAGTTAAGGGCATGCGTGGCCTCCAGCCAGGTCAGCTCTGGGCGGGGGCCGTGCTGGGAGGGGTGTCGTCGTTGACCCACGCCCGTCCGGGGGCCAGAACTATAGCAGAAATTCACAGGATTGATCACGATGCGCGGTGATCTGTCGCCGGCTGCTATCGCTTTCAGGCCGGAGAGCTATTGTTCAGACAACTAGAACCTTGTTCTCCTCCGAAAGGTGGCGTCATGCCGGATCTCAGGTTCGACGGACAGGTGGCGGTCGTGACGGGGGCAGGGCACGGGCTCGGCCGTTCGCACGCGCTCCTGCTCGCGGAGCGGGGGGCCAAGGTCGTCGTCAACGACCTCGGCGGCGCGCTCGACGGCACCGGCCCGTCCTCCGGTCCTGCCGCCGACGTGGCCGAGTTGATCGTCAAGAACGGCGGCGAGGCCATCGCCAGCGGGGACAACGTCGCCACCCCCGAGGGTGCCCAGGCGATCGTCCAGGCCGCGATCGACACCTTCGGCCGGGTGGACATCGTGGTCAACAACGCCGGGATCCTGCGGGACAAGTCGCTGGGCAAGATGAGCGTCGAGGAGTTCGACGCGGTGCTGGCCGTCCATGTGCGCGGCTCGTTCCTGGTCACCCGCGCGGCGTTCCCGCACATGAAGGAGCAGGCGTACGGGAGGGTCGTCAACACCTCCTCGCCCGCCGGTCTGTTCGGCAACTTCGGCCAGGTCAACTACTCGACGGCGAAGATGGGCCTGGTCGGCCTCACCAAGTCGGTCGCCATCGAGGGCGCGCGCGCCAACATCAGGGCGAACGCGATCGCGCCGATCGCCTGGACCCGGATGACCGAGGCGCTGTTCCCGGCCGAACTCGAGGACAAGCTCACCCCGGAGCGGATCAGCCCGCTCGTCGCCTTCCTCGCGCACGAGAGTTGCGAGACGACCGGTGAGGTGTTCTCGGTGGGCGGCGGCCGGGTCGCGCGCGTGTTCGTCGCCGAGGGCCCGGGTTGGCGTACGGACGACCTCACGATCGAGGCGATCCGCGACAACTGGGACGCCGTGATGACGGAGGAGCCCCACCTTCAGCCCACCACGCTGGGACGGCAGGCCACCGCGTCCATGCAGGCCATGCTGTAGGACATGTCCTCGATGCCGGGGCCGGCGCCGGGCGGGTCCAGGCGCCGGTCGCGGCCCCCGCGCATGATCACGCTCGGTCTTCTCGCAGGTCGTACGGCGTGGCGCCGAACCTGTGCATGATCACGGCCAGGGTCTGTGCAGGTCGTACGGCGTGATCACGAACTTGTGCATGATCACGCGGAAGTGGGGCCGGGGTGGCGGGGGGGTGGTTCGCGGCCGGGCGGCTGGCGGAGCCTCTGCTCCGGGACCGGGGTGATGGGCGTCGTGCGCGTGACCGGCTCACGGCCGAGGGAGAACTCCTCACCGTGGTGCGACAGCGTGAGCGAGTGCCCGTGCACCAACGTGTAGGTCGTCGTGGTCGCGGTGACGTCGATCCGCAGCAGACGGCCCCGGTAACGCATCCGGAAGGCGAGCCGGGTGATGCCGTCGGGCAGCCTCGGGGAGAAGTGCATCCGGCCCGAGCCCGCGCGCATGCCGCCGAAGCCCGCCACGAGTGCCGTCCACGCCCCGGCGAGTGAGGCCATGTGGACGCCGTCCCTGGTGTTCTTCTCCAGGTCGTGGAGGTCCATGAGCGCGGCCTCCCCGAGGTAGTCGTAGGCGAGCTCAAGTTGCCCGACCTCGGCGGCGAGCACGGCCTGTGTGCACGCGGACAACGACGAGTCCCGGACCGTCAGGCGCTCGTAGAACGCGAAGTCGCGGGCCTTCTCCTCGGGTGTGAACGCGTCGCCCCGCAAATGGAGCGCGAGCACGAGGTCGGCCTGCTTGACCACCTGTTTCCGGTAGAGGTCGAAGTACGGGAAGTTCAGCAACAACGGGTACTGCTCGGGTTTGGTCGCCTCGAAGTCCCAGACCGCGTGCCGGGTGAACCCCTCGCTCTGGGGATGGACGCCGAGCCGCGTGTCGTACGGGATGAACATCGCGGACGCGGCGTCCCGCCAGATCGCGATCTCCTCCAGGCCGACCCCGAGTTCCTGGGCGCGGTCGCCGTGGCGGACGGCCGCGTCGGCGGCGGCGCGCAGGTTCATCTGCGCCATGAGGTTCGTGTAGACGTTGTTGTCGGCCACCGCGCTGTACTCGTCGGGGCCGGTGACGCCGTCGATGCGGTAGTGGCCCTCGATGTCGTGGTGGCCGAGGCTGCACCACAGCCGGGCGGTGGCGACGAGCAGCGGCATGCCGGTCTCGCGCTCGAACTCCATGTCCTCGGTGGCGTCGACGTACCGGACGGCCGCGTCGGCGATGTCGGCGTTGACGTGGAACGCCGCGGTGCCGGCCGGCCAGTATCCCGAGCATTCCTCGCCGTTGATGGTCCGCCAGGGGAACGCGGCTCCGTGCAGTCCCAGTTGGTCGGCGCGCTCCTCGGCCTGCGGCAGGATCGACTCCCGCCACTGCAACGCGTCCGCGGCCGACCGGGGGTGCGTGTAGGTGAGCACCGGCAGAACGAAACTCTCGGTGTCCCAGAACGCGTGCCCGTCGTAGCCGGACCCCGTGAGGCCCTTCCCCGGTATCGGCCGCCGCTCCAGCCGCGCCCCCGCCTGGAGCAGGTGGAAGAGCCCGAAGCGGACGGCCTGCTGTATCTCCGCGTCGCCCTCGACCTCCACGTCGGCACCGGCCCAGAACTCGTCGAGATACTTCCGCTGCTTGGCGAGCAGGCCGTCCCACCCGGTGAGGCGGGCGGCGGCCAGGGCGGCGACCACCTGGTCGTGCAGGGCGGGGCGGGAACGCTGAGCCGACCAGCCATAGGCGAACAGCTTGATCAGGCGCAGCCGCTCTCCAGGCTTGAGCTGGGTCGCCACCGTCAGGCGGCTCACGTCGTCGGCGCCGTCGGCCTCGGCCCGCGTCCCGGTGGGGCCGTCGATCTGGTGCCGCATCGCGGCGGCCACGCGCAGATTGCTGGCCCGGGTGCAGTGGACCATGACCGCCACACCGGACGTACCGGAGGCGTTCTCCTCCAGGACCAGCGGCGCCTCGAGCGCGGCGGCGGCACGCGGGTCGCGGCCCATCCCGGGCAGGGTCTCGTTGGCCACCAGTTCGGACTGGACGACCACGCCCAGCGGTTGCCCGACGGCCTCGACCTCGTAGTGGACGGCGGCGACCGCCCGGTGGGTGAACGACACCAGCCGGATGGACCTGATGCGGACCTCGGCCCCCGCCGGAGAGGTCCAGTGGACCGTGCGGGTGAGGGTGCCCGCCCGGAGGTCGAGCACCCGCTCGTGCTCGTGCAGCGTGCCGTACCGGACGTCGAAGGGCTCGTCGTCGACGAGCAGCCGGATGAGCTTGCCGTTGGTGACGTTGACCACGGTCTGCCCGGACTCGGGGTAGCCGTAGCCGGCCTCGGCGTACGGCAGGGGCCGCAACTCGTAGACGGAGTTGAGGTAGGTGCCCGGCAGGCCGTGCGGCTCGCCCTCGTCGAGGTTGCCGCGCAGGCCGATGTGCCCGTTGGACAGCGCGAACACCGACTCGGTCTGCGGCAGCACGTCGAGGTGCAGACGGCACTCGCGGATCCACCACGGCTCCACGGTGAAGGCGGGATGCTGGATCATCGACCCTCCAGGAGGTCGGCGAGGTCGGTGACGACGGTGTCCGCACCGTGTTCGCGCAACGCGCCGGCCTGTCCGGCCCGGTCGACGCCGACGACCAGGGCGAACCGGCCGGCCCTGCCCGCCTCCACTCCGGCGAGGGCGTCCTCGAAGACGGCCGCCTCCGAGGGCTTCAAGCCGAGAGCCTGTGCTCCCGCGACGTACATGTCCGGTGCGGGTTTGCCGGCGAGATCTCGTGTCTGGGCGACGGCGCCGTCGATCCGCGCCTCGAACAGGTCGGCGATGCCGGCGGCGGCCAGGACTCGGGCGGTGTTGGCGCTCGACGAGACGACCGCCGTCTTCAGCCCGGCCTCGCGGACCGCGCGGACGTAGCGCACCGATCCCTCGAAGACCTCGACGCCCTTCTCATCGAGGACGCTCTGCACGAGTGCGTTCTTGTGGTTGCTGACGCCGTTGACCGTCAGGGCGTCCGGCGGGTCGCCGGGGTCGCCCTCGGGGAGGTCGATCCCTCTGGAGGCCAGGAACGACCTGGTGCCGTCGAGTCGCTTCTTGCCGTCGACGTAGCTGTCGTAATCGGCCACCTCGTCGAACGGCGTGAAGGGCGTCCCCGTCCGGTCGGCCCACGTCCGGAGGAATTCGTCGAACGCCCGCTTCCAGGCGGCCGCGTGGACGGTGGCCGTCCGGGTCAGCACTCCGTCCATGTCGAACAGGCAGCCGCGGACTCCGTCAGGCAACCCCAGCATCAGACCTCCTGAGCACGACATTCCGGAAATAGAAGGCCTTTCTCCTCGGATCTCTACCCAACCCGGAAGCGCACGCGCATCCGAACTTTTGCCGATTTAAGCGAAAGATTGCATCAGATCGATAAAAGACCTTCCCCTCAGGAGGGGGCGGGAGGTACCTTCGCCGCAATCACCTTGACGCGGAGGCGCGTTGTGAAGCGGAGCACCATGCGGCCGGAGAACGTGCACCAAGCGACCCTTCTGAGGCTTCTCCGAGAGGGCGGCCGTTCGCGCGCCGAACTCGCGGACGTGGTCGACCTGTCACGCTCCAAGCTCAACGTGGAGCTGGACAGGCTGATCGAGCTCGGCCTGGTCGAGTCCGCCGGTCTCGCCGCCTCCCGAGGGGGCAGGCGGTCGGGCAAGGTACGGCTCTCGCCTCACACGCGCTTCGCCGGGATCGACATCGGGGCGACGTCGATCGACGTCGCGATCACCAACGGTGAGCTCGAGGTGCTCGGGCACGTCAGCGAGCCGTGCGACATCCGCGAGGGGCCCGCCGTCGTGCTCGACCGGGCGGTCGAGCTGCTGGGCAAGTTCCGTGAGAACGGGCTGTTCGGCCAGCTCCACGGAGCGGGGATCGGAGTCCCCGGTCCGGTGAGCTTCCCCGAGGGCGTCCCGGTGGTGCCGCCGATCATGCCGGGCTGGGACCGCTACCCGGTGCGTGAGGCGATCGGGCAGGAGCTCGGCTGTCCCGCGATGGTCGACAACGACGTGAACATCATGGCTCTCGGCGAGTTGCACGCCGGCCTGGCGCGCAACGTCGACGACTTCCTCCTGGTGAAGATCGGCACCGGTGTCGGCTGCGGCATCGTGGTCGACGGCAAGATCTACCGGGGCGTCTCCGGAAGCGCGGGCGACATCGGGCACATCCGGGTGGACGATCTCGGACCGGTCTGCGCGTGCGGCAACTCCGGCTGCCTTGAGGCCTACTTCGGCGGCGCGGCCTTGGCGAGGGAGGCCACCGCCGTCGCCCGCGGAGGCGGGTCGCCGTACCTCGCGGAACGGCTGGCCGCGACCGGCGAGCTCCGTGCCGAGGACGTGGCCGCCGCGGCGGCGCAGGGCGACGCGGAGGCGATCAGGCTCATCCGCGACGGCGGCCATCGGGTCGGGCAGGTGCTGGCCAGCCTGGTCAGCTTCTTCAACCCCGGTCTGGTGATCATCGGGGGCGGGGTCGCCCGCCTCGGCCACGTCCTGCTCGCGGAGATCAGAAGCGTGGTCTACCGCCGGTCGCTGCCGCTGGCGACGGGCAACATGCCCATCGTGCTGTCCGAACTCGGGGAGATCGCGGGCGTCGTCGGGGCCGCCCGTCTCATCAGCGACCACGTCTACTCGGCCAAATAACCCGTCGAGCCACCCCCCAGGAGAGCCGCATGGCCGACGAACCCCCCGTCTTCCCCCAGGAGCGCGCGATGACCGAGGTCGACCCGATCGCCACGCCCGGCGCCGGCGAACGTCCCCCCGAAGCGGCCCGTTCCGCTTCCCCGTCCGTCCTCG
>NZ_BOOO01000051.1 GCF_016863275.1 Planotetraspora mira | reverse complement strand
ATCTGACTCAACCGCCGTTCCGAACGGGGCGGCCCAAAGCGCCGCCACGTAAGGACAGGCCCTGATCCGCTCGGCGACGAGCCTCGCAAGCAGGCCGCTCATTCGACCCGCGCCTGGGTTCCGCCGCCCCCGTCCTCTTGAGGCAGGTGCACGTCGTCCACGGCGATGTTGACTTCGGTGACCTCGAGCCCGCACATATTCTCGACCGCATTGATCACGTTGAGCCGGACGGCCATGGCGAGGTCCGGGATGGCGACGCCGTAATCCACGACCAGGGCGATGTCGGCCGCGGCCTGACGCTCGCCGACCTCGACCGCGATCCCGCGGGTGACGCTATCGTCGACGCCCAGCCTGCCCTTGAGCGCGCCGAACGCCCGTGCCGTCCCTGTGCCGAAATCATGCACGCCCGGGATCTCTCTGGCGGCGACACCCGCGATCTTCGTGACCGCCTCCGCGGCGATGGTGGTGCGCCCCCGATCGGTCACCAGACCGGATGCGGCTCGGCGTTCCTGTGTGAGGGTTCCTTGACCCGGTGCGGGACTTTGCTTGGCACCGCTCTCCCGCTGTGCGGGTATGCCCTGCACCGATGACGTCCTGGACTCTGCCATTTGAATCCCCCACTTCGCCCTTGATTGATGTGCCTGATTCCTTTGTCGACCACCCGTAATACCCCATTTGCGTAGAGTAATTACGCCAGGTGGGGCGAGGTTCAGTAACCGGTATGTATCGAATCACCCAAGCGCCGCATGCTCGGGCGGCGCATCCGGTTGTCGGGCTATTGACCCGTCTGACGATTTTGCGATGTATATGGCTGTATGTGTTTCTATGTCCGTTTAAGGGGCAGGGGATCCGCTGGTCTGGCGGCCTAGTCCGGGGAATCCGGGGCGACACGCCGGATCTGGCAGGGCGAGCACGCAAGGAGTGACGATGAAGGACGAATGCAAGGTCGCGGCGGCTGTGATCGCCGGCTACTACCTAGGCAGGCACCACAAGCTCAGGCTCGCGGCCACATTGGCGATGGCCATGCTGGCCAAACGTTTGAAGGCCGGCGGCGTCGGCGGCCTACTCCAACAGGGCACCAAGCTGCTCGGCGGAGCCTCTCCGGAGCTCGGGAAGATCACCGAACGCGTGCGCGGTGACCTGCTGGAGATCGGCAAGGCGGCGGCCGTCAACGCGACGAGCAAGCAGATCGACTCCTTGAGCGACCGGCTGCACCAGCGGGCCGAGTCACTGCGGACGGCCACCGCGGCCGCCGGACAGGCGGGCGAGCAGGCGGGCGCGGTCGCGGGAGAAGCGGCCGGACGTGCCGGCGAGGCGGCCGGGCGTGTGGGAGAGGTCGCGGGAAAGGTCGGGAGCCGGATTCCCAAGCAGAGGGCCAAGAGCCCCACGAGGCCGGAACCGGAAGAGGACTTCGAGAACGAGTACGAAGACGAGTACGAAGACGACGAGACTCCCTACGACGACGAATACGAGGAGCCCGAGGAGACGGAGCCCGAGGAGAAGCCGAGGCGGCGACCGCAGCGCCCGGCGAAGCCCGTCACACGGGCCCGGAGGTGAGCTGCCATGGCCGAGCAGGCGACTGAGCAGACGAGGGAAGGGCCGTTCAAGGCGGCGATCAATGGGTTGCCCACGGCGAGGCTCGGTCAGGAGTTCCAGAACCTGACCACGGCGGTGGCCGAACGTGCGCTCTCCAACGTGACAGGCAAGTTGGACGGGCTCGCGGGCCGACTGACCGGCTATGTGGAGGACGGCAGCTCAGGTCTGCTTGAGGCGGTGACCGGCAAGTCCGGATCCGGGATGCTCTCCGCGCTGACGGGGGGATCGGGGATCTCCGGACTGATCGGCACGCTGACCGGGTCGGACGGCGAGGGAAGTCATCCCATGCGGTCGGCTATCGCCACCTATGCCAAGGAGAAGATCAAGGGGATCTTCAGCCGCGCCGGTGGAGGCAAGGGCGGCAAGGGAAAGAAGATCAAGCTGATCAACATCGTCGAGTCCATCGACATCGGCGCCCCACTGCGCGTCGTCTACGACCAGTGGACCCAGTTCGAGCAGTTCCCGAGCTTCATGAAGAAGGTCGAGACCGTCAACCAGAAGGCCGACGAGAAGCTCGACTGGAAGGCGCAGGTGTGGTGGTCCCACCGTACGTGGGAGTCGACCATCGTCGAGCAGACGCCGGACAAGCTGATCATCTGGCGTTCGCAGGGGCCGAAGGGATTCGTCGACGGCGCGGTGACGTTCCATGCGATCACGCCCGACTTGACGCGTGTGCTGCTCGTTCTGGAGTACCACCCTCAGGGCATGTTCGAGCGCACCGGCAACCTCTGGCGTGCGCAGGGCCGGCGAGCGCGGCTGGAGTTGAAGCACTTCCGCCGGCATGTCATGACGCAGGTCCTGCTGCATCCCGACGACGTCGAGGGATGGCGGGGCGAGATCCACGAGAGCCAGGTGGTCAAGGACCACGAGACCGCCGTGCGCGAGGAGAAGGAAGCGCAGGAGCGGGAGGGCCGCGAGCCGGAGGACGTCGAGCAGGCGGAAGAGGAAGAGCCCTACGAGGAGGAGGCCGAGTCCGAGGAGGGCGAGGAGCCGGAGGAAGAGCCTGAAGAAGAAGAGGGCGAGGAAGAGTTCGAGGAGCCGGAGGCCGAGGAGCGCGAGACGGCACCCTCCCGCCCGGTCAGGCCACGCAGGCCGATGGCGGAGCGTCCGGCCCGCAGGCGCGGGCAGGAGCGGCCGGCTCGGGAACGGGACGAGGCCGACGAGGACGAGGATGCCGAGGGGCGCCGGCCGCGGCAGCGCAGAACCCCGGCCGAGCCGAGGAGAGGCTCGGCATCGTTGCGGCACGGCCGGTGAGGCGGGCCCAGGGAGCCGCTGGAAGCGGCGACACTCGGCGCTGGGATGTCCGAGAACGGCGCCGGAGACCGTGCGCCTGGTGGGGTCACATCGAGCGTGGACTCTCGGGGGCGTGACCCCGCCGGAGAGGTCCTTGTAAGGAGGAGGTGGATGGAATGACGGTGACCGTTCCTTCGGGCGGCGGCGGAGGACTGCCGGACCGTCCATCGGGTTCGGGCCTGGCGGACGTCATCGACACGATTCTGGACAAGGGTCTCGTCATCGACGCCTTCGTCCGGGTCTCGCTCGTCGGCATCGAGGTGCTCACCATCGACGCGCGTGTCGTGGTGGCGAGCGTGGACACCTACCTGCGGTTCGCGGAGGCGGTGAATCGGCTGGACCTCGAGCAGAGCAAGGAAGGGCTTCCCGAGCTCATCGGCGACGTCACGCAGGGCGTGGCGCACAACAAGTCCAAGGGTGTGGCCCAGGGAGTGATCGAGGCGGCCGGGGAGAAACTGCACGACTACATCGCGGGCACGGTGGAGGAACCCGAGCCGGAGCGACGTGTGCGGCGAAGGAGCGGGGGCTGAGATGTCGAGCTCTACGGAAACATCGCGCCCGGTGGGGGCTACCGCCCAGGGCGAAGGCGAAATCGCCTGCTACGTGTACGGGATCGTGCCCGAGGACGTGAACATCAGCCCGTACGCCGTCGGCGTGGGCGATCCGCCCGGGCAGGTCAGACTCATCCGGCACGGCGAGATCGGCGCGCTGGTCAGCGATGTCGTGGTGGACCGTCCGCTCGGCCGGGCGGAGGACCTCGTGGGCCACGAAGCGTTGCTGGACGGCGCCGCGGCCGAGGTGCCGGTGCTGCCCCTCAGGTTCGGGGCCGTGCTGACGTCGCCGGAGGCCGTGGTCGGCGAGCTGCTGGAGCCTCATCACGACGAGTTCGCCGCCGCGCTGAAGGAGATCGAGGGGCACGTCCAGTACGTCATCAGGGCGACCTATGGGGAGCGCTCGGTGCTCCACGAGATCCTCGCGGACAATGCCGAGGCCAGACGGCTCCGGGACCAGATACGCGGCCGGCCGGAGGACGCGACCCGCGGCGAGCGGATCCGCATCGGGGAGCTGATCACTCAGGCGATCGCCGCCAAACGGGAGGCCGACACGCAGACCGTGGTCGACTGCTTCGCCACGTGCACCGTGGCGGCCGTCATCCGGGACGCCACCCACGAGCGGGACGCCGCGAACGTCGCCTTCATGGTGCGGTCGGACCAGAAGTCCGACTTCGAGATGGTGCTCGGCGAACTGCGGCGCGAGTGGGCGGACCGGATCGACGTGCGCGTTCTAGGCCCGATGGCCGTGTACGACTTCGTCGCCTCGGCATAGCGAGCTGCCGGAGGGGAGGGAAACCAGTGGGACTGATCGGTCTGATCTTCACCTGGCCGGTGGCGCCCGTACGCGCGGTGATCCGGCTCGGCGAGCTGATTCAAGAACAGGTGGAACACGAGCTGAGGGACCCTGCCGTCGTCAGGCGCCGGTTGGAGGAGCTCGAGGAGGCCAGGCGCTCCGGCCAGATATCCGCGGAGGAGGAGTCCCAGGCCGTGGAGCGGATCCTCAGCACGATGACGGGCACGCGGAGAGGGTGAGATGTGGTGCCTCCCAGGCGCAGAGCGCACGACGAGCAGACCGCGGAGGCGTACGAGCATGAGCAGTTCGACGAGCTCGCAACGATGATGGTCGAACATGGCGAGCTGGCGCCGGAGCCGCGCAGGCGGCGCCGCGCCATGACGGCGGTGACCGCGGGAGAGCGGGGTCTGCGGTACATCGCGGACCTGACCGTGCGAGACGCGGAGGCCGTCACGCTGGTGGAACCGGCCGACGACGGCTGGACGGTGCACGTGGAGATCGTGGAGGACCGCCGGATCCCGTCCTCCGGCGATGTCCTGGCCGTGTACGAGGCCGAGCTGGACGAGGAGGGAGACCTGCGGTCCTACCGCCGACTGCGGCGCTACCGGCGTGGCACGAGCGAGATCGGGGAGGGTTCGTCGCGATGACGGATCCGGGCAGGTCCAGGCCCGTCCTGCGGGAGTCTTACGCGCAGCCGATGCTGGGTGGCCGCGAGTCCTCCAACCTGGGCGACATCCTGGAGCGAGTGCTCGACAGGGGCGTGGTGATCGCGGGGGACATCCGGGTCAACCTGCTCGACATCGAGCTGCTGACGATCAAGCTCCGGCTGCTGATCGCCTCTGTGGACACGGCACGAGAGCTCGGCATCGACTGGTGGGAGCACGATCCCTGGCTGACGGGCAAAAATCGGGAGCTCACCGACGAGAACCGCCGGCTCCGCGACCGCCTCGCCGCGATCGAGGAGCGTCTGGACGAGCGCCAGGGTCTCCCGATGCGCGTGCCCGAACAGCGTCCTCGAGAAGTCGAGAGACGTGCGGAAAGACGCGAAGCCGTGAGGCGCGAAGCGGACGTACGCGGGGGGAACATGCGCGGGGCGGAGAGGCACGAGGCGGATGGGCGCGGATGGGAGTGGCGCGGTGGCTGACTCCGGCATCTACCTGTACGCCGTGACCAGCGAGGCGGGCGAGGCGTGCCTGAAGCTGCGAGGGGTTCTCGACGCGCCCGTGCGCAAGATCAGCCGCGGAGATCTGGCGGCTTATGTGAGCACCGTTCCCCTGGATCAGTTCGGCGAGGAGCCTCTGGGACACCTGCTGGAGGACCTGGACTGGGTCGGCGGGGTGGCCAGGGCCCACCACCGGGTCGTCGAAAGTGTGGCGGAGGCCGGGCCGACGGCGCCGGTGCGACTGGTGACCGTCTACAGCGGTGAGGAACAGGTCCGGGAACTGCTCGCTCGGCGGCACGACGACTTCCTCGCGGTCTTGTCACGTGTCGCGGGCCGGCGGGAGTGGGGCGTCAAGGCGTACGTCGATCCGGAATCGGCGTCCCACGCCGGTGTCGGGGGCCCTGCCGAGCGTGAGACTTCACGCGGGCAGAGGGCCGCCCGTCCGGGAACGGCCTATCTCCAGCGCCGTAAGGCGAACCTGCGCAGCCGTGAGGACCTGTGGCGCCACGCGGTCGCGTGTGCCGAGCGACTGCACGCCGCACTGGGAGAGATCGCCGTGGCCGGCCGCCGGCATCGGCCACAGGACCCGCAGCTGTCCGGCCGCAAGGAGTGGATGGTCCTCAACGGCGCCTATCTCGTGGACGAGGAGCGGAGCGCGGAGTTCGCCGCGGCCGTCATGGCCTTCCGCGAGGCCGCGGCGGGCGCCGGTCCTGGTACGGAAGCAGACGCAGGTGATGGCGCCGGCGTAGGCGAGCTGGGCAGAGTCATGGGCATGGACGTGAGCATGGACATAGAGCTCACCGGTCCCTGGGCGCCCTACTCGTTCACCGCGGTGGAGCTCGAGACGGGAGGTCGGGAGGGAGGCGCGCGGTGACGCCGGACATCCGCCGAGGCGCCGTCCTGGCCGAGGAAGGCCGCCTGCCGCCGGAGCGTATAGCGCTCGTGGATCTTCTCGACAGACTGCTCGCGGGCGGGGTCGTCGTGACCGGGGAACTCGTGTTGTCCATCGCCGACATCGAGCTCGTCCGCATCTCGCTGCGGGCGTTGATCGCGTCCGTACGGGCCCCTGATGAGACGGAGACGGAGGCGGATTATGAGCCGTCCTGGCGGTGACGACGCCGCCGACAGGCCCGGCCGGGACACCGTGCGTTCGGACCGGTGGCGCCTCAACACCGATCCCGAGGCGGTCGAGCGTGACCTGAGCCGCCTTGTCCTGACGCTCGTGGAGCTGGTGCGTCAGCTCGTCGAGCGGCAGTGCATCCGACGGATGGGCGAGGGCGACCTGACCGAGGAGCAGGTCGAGACCCTAGGGCTCACCCTGATGCGCCTGGAGGAGGCGATGACCGAGCTGTGCGAGCGCTTCGGCCTGTCGCCCGCCGACCTCAATCTCGATCTTGGGCCCCTCGGAACCCTTCTTCCCACCGATAGATGACGGCGGTCACGCTTCGGGCAGCCGTGAATGCCGTTACTCCCAGGCACTCATCAACGAAAGAGGATCTCTCGGTGCGTCAGCCTTGGCCTTCTCCATCCGCTCACCGAGTTCCTGGAGTCTGTTGCGTCCCAACACCTTTCGGACCTCGGGGAACCACTCCTGCTCCTCTTCCTTCACGTGATGGCGTACGTTCTCGATGAGGACGGTGACCTTGGCGTCGTACCGTTCGTCCGCGGGTCAACGTTCTTGAGCTCCGACAACATCCACACCACGACGTGGTGCTCCTCCACGCTCCCCGACTCAGATGAAGGACCTACGGCCGTCCCAGATGATGTGCCGCATGATCGCCTGGGGACTAACCATCCTCAAAAGCAGAATGGCGGCCCCGGGCTTGCGCGCCAACACCCTGCCCAGGGCCGCTACCCATCTCCGCTGTCCGGAGATGGCGCTTTTGTCACGCCTACCCGACCGCTCCACGGTGACACCGCCCCGACCGCCTCGACCAGACCGGCGTCTTCGCTTTCGTCTCATGCTCCGCTGGGGCCCACAGCCAGGTGGGCTGGGGCCGCTCCCAGCATGTGCTCACCAGATCAGTGAACCGGGTGGGGCATCTCCGTCTCGGCATACTCCTCGGCCTGCTCCCCCTGTTGCTCCTGCAGGGCTTGCGGACCTTGCTGGGCCTCCTCGATACGCAAGGCGACACCGAGCGCGAAGAACGTTGGCGCCCACTCGCCGACGAACAGACCCCAGCGGTCGGCCCGGTCAGTATCCGCCCGCTCCCCCAAGTAGGACGCAACCCACACGGCGACGGACATGCCGATGGACGCGAGTCCCGCGATGTACATCATGTCGGAACGCAATCCGATCTTTTGCAATGCGCGGATCATATTTGCCCCCTTATCGCCGCTTTGTCCAGGGGGCCCATACCCGGACCTGCCACCACGTACCGTGCTGTTCAAACCTTGACCTGCAGCGATGGGCGAGGACACGCCCGCGTTACCAAACACGCGCAACTGCACCAATCGCGGTAGTCATCGCTGCACTGAGCGCCTGACCGTGGTTTCGTCCAGCCCCGCGCGGCAACGGCAGGAATTGGTTGGCCTCGCCGGGAATCGCACTCGTCGGCCACAGCCGGTGCCCGGCCTGCTTAAAGCAAACGTCCACTAATGGGCGTTCTTCAGCAAAAACACGAACCCTTGTGACCTGCTGATGTTATGAGGTCATTTGTCAGGGCAACTGGAGCGCCATGGCTACACTGCTCTGGCTCATCGCCGTCGTACTCGTGATCGCCGGGATCTATGTCATCCTGGCCCGTCGGGACATCCTCTGGGGGATCGTCCTCATCGTCGTCGGGCTCCTCGTCGGCCCCGGAGGCGTCAGCATCTTCAATCCATAGAAATCACCTCCTGTACAACGGACTAACGGCGGCCGGCGTAAGCCGACCGCCGTCCTGCTTCTTTTCACCCTGCCCGCAGCACCGCGGTCCGCTCGACACGTTCGACAAACGGGACTGTCATTGAGGCGAGATCCATCCCCGTCCCTGGATTCGCCCGGTCGCCCATCACGCTTCCCCACCTTTCACCTCGTGCCGCACCCACACCCGCTGATCTCGGCTCCTCTCCTCGTCCTCCCGGCCTGCCCACCCCTTGGGCAAACGTCCAGCCTGACGCTCGACTGTCACCCCGTAACACGACGGCACCGTGCGTGACTCGCTCCTTCTCGGGTAATGGGCGCCCATGACCGAGGAACAGCGATCGCCCAGCGGCCAGCCGATGGTGCCGGCCACACCGAAGGACGTCATCCACATCCGAATCGGCTCTCTGGCCCTGGTCCTCTGCGTCGGGATCGGCCTCCTGGCCGGCCTGACGCACCTGTGGTGGCTGACCGCGATCATCACGGTCGTCGCGTTCGCCCTGATCGCCGACATGGTGCTGGCCGTCCGCAGACAGCGAAGCCTCGGCGGTGGACCTGAATCGAGAGAATGACGAGGTGACCTTCAGCGACAAGGTCGTCGTGGCACAGGAGGGAGCCAGATGACCGGAACATCCCGCTGGCCGATGGCCGTGCGGAGCAGGAGACTGACCACGACGAGCCCGACTTCGCCGAGGAGTTCACTCCCTTCCCACCCGGCCCGGCCGGTCAGCCCGAAACCGACCCGGACACGGATGTCCACGGCCAAGACGAGGGATACCGATCAGCCCTCGGCATCAGTTCTCGATGCCGGCCTCCGCCCGGGCAAGGCCGACCGGCTTTGCATGGGCGCTGTCTACGGTGCCCCCGCGCGGCCCCGGCGTCGCGCCAGCTCGCGATGACCGGGCCGGAGGCCATCGACGCTTGAGCGCGGCTGTACCGATCTTCGGTTGGGGTACCAGGACGATCGTGGGATCACTTCCCTCGTACACCCCGATGATGGCCCAGCTCGGCGCGCTGCCCGAGCGTGACGCCGACTACGGGCATGAGATGAAGTGGGACGGCGTCCGCGCGCTGGCCTACGTGGAGGGCCGCGCCCTGCGCCTGATCTCCCGCAACGGCAACGACGTCACTGTCGCCTACCCGGAGGTCTTCCCGCTCGCCGGTGCGACCGGCGGCCACGACTGCGTGCTTGACGGGGAGATCGTCGCGTTCGACGAGGCCGGCCACCCCTCGTTCGAGGCATTGCAGCCGCGGATGCACCAGCGAAACAGAGACAAGATCACCCAGTTGGTGAAGCTGGTGCCGGTCACCTATCTGGTGTTCGACATCCTGCACATCAACGCGGTGACGTCGATCAACATGCCGTACACGGAACGGCGGGATCTGTTGGAGAACGTGGTGACGCCGGGCGCCCGGTGGCAGGTGCCGGGCTGGTTCAGGGACGCCGGCCAGGCCGCGCTCGACATGTCGCGGCAGATGGGTCTGGAAGGCGTGGTTGCCAAGAGGCTGAACTCGCCGTACCGGCCAGGTAAGCGGTCGGCGGACTGGACGAAGGTGAAGAACTTCGCGACGCAGGAGGTCGTGATCGGCGGATGGCAGGTCGGCGAGGGGCGGCGCGAGGGGATGATCGGTTCGCTACTCCTGGGCATCCATGACGAGGCGGGGAAGTTGCTGTTCGCCGGGCATGTAGGTACGGGTTTCACACAGGCTGCTCTTCGTTACCTACATGAGCAGTTGGCTCCACTCGAGCGGCCTACCCCTCCCTTCGCCGGCGCCGTGCCACGCGAGCACGCTCGGCACGCGCACTGGGTAGAGCCACTACTCGTGGGTGAGGTCCAGTACGCGGAATGGACGGGCGACGGTCGACTGCGTCATCCGTCGTGGCGAGGGCTACGGTCGGACAAGGCGCCGGCTGAGGTAATGCGAGAGGTGCCACCGGACCGGCGGGTCGGCTGACCGGAAGGCGGGGGATCCCCACTGGCCCGGATGAGTACTTGCGGGCGAGCGAGCGGACCCCCGCATGGCCGGTCGGCACAGTGGAGAGGCCGGGCAACCTCGACGAGAAGGCGACGCGGCAGCGACGCGACCATCGCGGCAGATCAGGACCGGTGAACCTCGGCACGAGCCAAGGCCAGGCGGGCGGGTCGTCGAGCAGGATGAAGCCATCCACGGTTTCCGCCATGAGGGTGATCACGACGAAGCGTCGGCCGGGGCCGCCTTTAAAACGGGGAGTCCCGCCGTCAGGTCCTGGTCAGGCACTCTCCTTGTTTCGAGGCCGACGGCGTCACGTAGCCCAGCCCTCAGCAATGGACACCGTGGTCCTCCTCATTCGCTGAGATAAGGGGCCCGTCACCTCCCTGAAAGGCCGTCCGAAATCTGCCGCGCATCGCCATCGGGACCGTCCTGTGACCGGGCAGGACAGGCTCGGCATCCGTGTGTGAGATGACAGGCTGGCCATACATGCCGACCAGGTCGGAACGGCCTCGCCTTGCCCTTCTGGTCAGGCTGCCTGAGCGGTGGCTGGGGCGGGCGTGTCTACCTGCGCGGACTGCCCTACGGGAGTTGGCAGCGCCAACCGGAAAACGCGTTTCCAGACCGTGGCGGTCTGGCGGAGCAACGAACCGCTGTTGTACGGGAGCCCGAACCGCTCGCACAGGGCCCTCACGCGCGGTGCCACCTCCGCGTACCGGTTGCTCGGCAGGTCAGGGAAGAGGTGGTGCTCGATCTGGTGGCTGAGGTTCCCCGTCATGAGGTGGAAAAGCGGGCCGCCGTCGAGATTGCAGGAACCGAGCAGTTGGCGTAGGTACCACTCGCCGCGCGTCTCGCCCTCGATCTGATCTTCAGTGAAGACCTCGGCCTCGTCGGGGAAGTGACCGCAGAAGATGACCGTGTGACCCCACATGTTTCGGGTCATGTTGGCGGTGAGGTTGCCGAGCAGAACAGGGAGGAACATCGGCCCAGCGAGCAAGGGGAACGCCACGTAGTCCTTGACGATCTGACGTCCGCCCTTGCGGAGGATCTCGCGGAACTGTGTGAACGCCTGGCCCCAGCTCTTGTCTCCGCTGACCAGGCGCTCGATCTCTAGATCGTGTAGCGCTATTCCCCACTCGAACAGGGGGGCCAGCATCGCGTTGTAGAGAGGCTGACCCAGGTAGTAGGGATTCCAGGGCTGCTCGGGGCTGAGCCGCATCAAGGAGTACCCGATGTCCCGGTCCTTGCCGAGCACATTCGTCCAGGTGTGGTGCAGATGGTTATGGGTGTGCTTCCACTGGCCGGCCGGGGACACCAGGTCCCATTCCCAGGTGCTGGAATGGATCTCGGGGTCACACATCCAGTCCCACTGCCCGTGCAGGACGTTGTGGCCGATCTCCATGTTCTCCAGGATCTTGGCGGTGGCCAGCGCAGCGGTCCCGGCGAGCCAGACCGGCGGCAGTACGGAGGCGAAGAGCAACGCACGGCCACCCACTTCCAGGGTGCGCTGTACGGCGATGACCCGACGTATGTACCTCGCGTCGTCCTCGCCCCGGCTCGCGATCACCTCTTCGCGGATCTTGTCCAGCTCACGGCCGAACTCCTCGACATCCGCTGTACTGACCGTCTGCATGAATCACCTCAAGGCTTCGATCTCGACATGGCCGGCGGCGGCCGACACGCAGGTCTGGACGATGTCTCCCTGCTCCCCGTGCTCGCGCCCGGTTCGCAGGTCGCGGACGCGGCCTGACCGCAGCCGTGCCGTGCAGCCGTAGCAGATGCCCATGCGGCAGCCACTCGGCATGAGGACGCCTGCCCGCTCACCCACGATCAGCAGGGGTGTCATGCCGTCGGCGTCGGCCTCCTGCCCGCTCGGAAGGAACCGAACACGCCCGCTGGCCGCGTCGGCCGTCACAGCCACGACCGGGCGGAAGCGTTCGGTGTGCAGGCGGTCGGCGATGCCCGCCTCACGCCAGCGGGTCTCAGCCTCCTCCAGCATCTCGGCCGGACCGCACACCCAGGCCACGCGCCGGGTCCAGTCCGGGCACAGATCCGGCAGCCGGGACAGGCTCAATCGGCCGTCTGACCTTGTGTGCTGCTCGTGCAGGTGCAGATCGGGGAACTGTCGGGCCAGCGTGCGGAGTTCTTCCCCGAAGATGACCTCTTCGCGCGTGGGCGCGGAGTGCACGAGGACCACATCGGGAATCGCGCCGTGCCGTACCAGGCTGCGCAACATGGCCATGACGGGGGTGATGCCGCTTCCCGCGGTCACGAACAGCAGGCGGGGTGGGACCGGCCTCGGCAGTACGAAGTCGCCCTCTGGCCGGCCGAGACCGACGAAGGTCCCGGGCCTGGTCCGGTGGACGAGATGAGTGGAGACGACCCCGCCGGGGACCGCCTTGACCGTGATCGTGAACAGACCGTCGCCGCGTTCCGGTGCCGTAGACAATGAGTAGGTCCGCCAGTGCCGTACACCGTCGACGTCGACGCCCACCTTGACGAACTGGCCGGCTCGATGAGAGGTCCAGCCGCGGCCGGGACGGATGATCAGGCTCACCGCGTCCCTGGTTTCCCGCCGAACAGCCTCGACGCGGCCGCGCGGTCTTCTGAGCGACCACAAGGGATTGATCAGGCCGAGATAGTCGTCGGGCAGGAGGGGCGTCGTCAGCCAGCCGACCGTGCCCGCAAGGCGCGTGACGAAGTCGTCGATCCGAGTACCGGCCGGCGCAGTCATACAGGGCCCTCCCTCCCTGACCGGAATTACCCCTGCGCAGCCCTGAACACGGGCGGCCTTCTCTCAGGAGCGTGTAAACCGCCGGCAGGTCAGTGGGATGACGGTCTTCGGGGGGGTCGGGGAAGGGGGCGCGCCCTCCCCCGTGATCGGTTCAGGTCATCACAAGGTCGACGTCGCAGATCCGAGTCGCCATTGGCGCCACTCAACCGAGGCCCGTCGCCGTTCCGACGAAAGAGCCCGACCTCGGGGGGACAGGGGCTCGCTTCGGTGGCTAGCTCAGCGACCGGTGATCCACCTGAATCGGGTTGAGGCGGTGATCAAGACACAGGATCGACAGCAGTCGCTCGACGCAAGGCGCGCCATCCCTCAAGACCAGCGTGCCGCCTTCCTTATCGAGCCGCTCCTTCGCAGCGATCAACACCCGGAGCCCCGAACAGTCGATGAAAGGTACGCGGCTCATGTCGAGCTCCAGCAGACAGACCGCTGGCGGTGAAAGAGCCTGATCGAGTGCACGCTCCATCAGGTCGGCGGAAGCCAGGTCGAGCTCGCCGCACGGACGGACCACAACCTGTTGATGCTCAAGCTCTATGGTGACTTTCAGCCCATCCATCGCCACCTCCTGAGGTCAGCCCCAAGGCACTGTCCCCCGATGTCACCTTGCTAACAGACCGACCTCCATCCGCGCGCGACGCCAAGGTCAACAAAACGCAATATGTCCAGGAACAGGGTTTTCGGTTGTTGCACGGAGGGGACCGGGACCACCATCAGCGATGGGACGGCGACGTCGCTAGCGGGGAATGCACGACCTCCGAGTGCGGGGAAGCTGGTGGGGCGACCAGGACCGACCCGGGATCTTTGGGCTTGATCCGGTTTGACGGACATCTGAGATCGGGGGTTCATCCCCGGAAGGATGTCAAGGATGGAGAGTCACAACGTCAAGCGGGCGTGCGAGCTGCTGGAAGTCTTCCGTGCCGCCTTCTACGCACGCCGCAATCCAACGCCTGGACCGCGCACTGTCCGGGACGGGGAGCTGACAGGCGGCCCGATCCGACCGGCCGCGACTTCAAGCCTGACCCAGCGGGGATCGACAGCCGCTGGTGTGGCGACATCACGTATATCCGCACGGATGAGGGCTTGTTGTATCTGGCCACGGTCATCGACATCGCGTCCCGCCGGGTGGTCGGCTGGGCCACCGCCGACCATCTGCGCACCGAGCTGGTCGCCGACGCTTTGCAGCAGGCGTGGCGCAATCGCCCCCCGCGGAGCCGGTGATCTTCCACTCGGATCGCGGCTGCCAATACGCCAGCACTGCCTACGCCCAGTTGGCTGACCGGCTCGGTATCCGGCTGTCGGTCGGCCGCAGGGGCCAATGCTGGGACAACGCCCTGGCTGAGTCGTTCTTCGCCACCATCAAGGGAGAACTGCTGGACGAACGTCGATGGCCCAGCCGCGCGGCCGCCCGCAGTGCGATCTTCGAATTCATCGAGAGCTGGTACAACCTCAGCCGCATCCACAGCAACCTCGGCTACGTAAGCCCCGCCGTCTGGGCCGCCTGACCACCACACCGACGGTGTCCGCCAAAGCGGAGCAATCTCACGACCGCTACTCAACCAGTCTGGGGCAAGGAACTCACCGCGTTGGTCGCGCCGCCTTCTGGCCTTACGTACGTAGTCGCCTCTTGCCGAAGGTTCACAGTCTCTTGTGGCCTGTCCGTGTCTCCGGCCAGAAGCTCGATCAGGCGAAGCATGTGGCGTGGCATGTTGGTGAGTCGGGCGGAGCCGTCACGACAGAGTCCGGTTAGCACGCGCAGGCCTGCTAGGTCGATGAAGTCAAGCTTGGCGGTGTCGATGACGAGGGCGCCTTCGCCTCGTCTGACTTGTGTCAGTGCCTTGGCGAGCGCCTGGGCGTTGCTGGCGTCGAGCTCGCCGATCAACTGGATGAAAGTGGTGCGCAATGTCGGACTGCAGGCGGCGCGGAGGTGCTGATCGAGGTACAACACGGCCTCGGCTGAGCCGCCGACCGTATGACCGTCTGGTGTGACGCCTTTGCGGATCACGGTCACGGAACTACCCCCTGACCTTCCGAGGTCACGCGCTGGCCGACGTCGGCGCGCCTACTGGACGTTAACACCTGAAGAGCCTTATACGAAAGTCTCTTCATGTATTCTTCTTCAGGTAAAGATGATCAGGTATCGTTGGACGGTCCACATGCGCCGGACTGATGGCCGAAAGGTGGGAAGCGGTCATGAAGAGTCCCGATGCCCGTTCGTCCTCGTGGACCTTCCTGACTCATCACGCTCGGGTCTTGTTGGAGATTGCGCGCGATCCGGAAGCACGACTTCGAGACATCGCGAATGCCATCGGCATCACCGAGCGTGCGGTGCAAAACATCGTGAACGACCTGCGTGAAGCGGACTACCTGACGTGCTTCAAGGTGGGGCGCCGCAACCACTACGAGATCAACCCCGACCGGGGCTTCCGCTATCCGACCGAGGCGGACACGCCCATTGGCGTTCTACTGAGCATGTTCACTAAGCACGATCTTTCATCCATATCCACCGGCTCGGCCGCGGATAGCCGCATCACGGGCATTGACCGACGATCACCGCGGCCTGCACGGTCGCCGTGAACCGCCCGGACGGCTCGATGCCGGTCAGCGTCTTGCGCAAGGCCACCTCCCACGCGTCGACTTGCCCGTGATCCCGCAGATGGTCCAGGATCGGCTCCCACCAGGCGCGCGGCGTGTTGATCGCGCGGCTGACGAGGACAGCGACGAAACCGCCCGGCAGGACGATCTGGTCTAGGTCGGCCAGGACGTGGTCGCGGTCCATGTAGTGGAACGCGTCGCCGACGGTCACCCTACGCGTCGCTGGCAATGACGCCAACGTCGTGGAGTCGCCGACCTGCCAGCGGATGCCGTCAATGCCGCGCTCGATCCCGAGGCTGCGGCCCGCCTGCAGCATTTCCGTGGACGGGTCGACGGCCAGCACGGGCAGACCACGCTGCGCCAACTGCAGGGCGACCCGGCGAGCTCCGCCATGTCTCCGAGCCGGTTAAGGCGGGTGCGGGTCGGTGGCGTCGTGGGAGCAGACGAATGAGAGCGGCGGCGAGGTCAGGAACGGTCTCGAATGCCTCTGCCGGCGCTCCAAGGGGATTGGTGTCGCCGAGGCCGCACCCATCATCGACGCCCTCACCGCCCGCTACGCGCAAACCTTCAGCCGCGCCGACGACGCCGACTTGCGCCACTGGCTGC
Organism: Planotetraspora mira; assembly: GCF_016863275.1. Classification (GTDB taxonomy): domain Bacteria; phylum Actinomycetota; class Actinomycetes; order Streptosporangiales; family Streptosporangiaceae; genus Planotetraspora; species Planotetraspora mira. Next base: position 48,297 of record NZ_BOOO01000051.1, on the reverse strand, counting down.
TGACACGTCTGGAGATCGCCGGCGACCCCCGCGCGGAACGCTACTGGAGCGGGCTTCGATCAGGCCGCGAGGGTTCTCGGGGCGTTCGCCAAGGCGGCCGTCCTCGAAGCGGGACAAGGTCGCGGACGAGGGCGAACGAGGTGGGGTGCGTTCACCGCCCGCCACCGTTGCTGGGCAGACTCGACGAGTTTGAAGACCATGGCCAAGGCGGCGGTGCGGGAGCCGGCGCCGCAGGTGACCTTGGTCCGCATACCGCGACATCATCAACCGATACGTCAAGCCGCGCATCGGCGGTCAGAAGCGGTCTTGCCCTGCCCGTGGGTCCCCGTGATTCCCCCTGGTTGCCCGTCCGTACTGGCACGCGAGTGGCACGACCTAACCTTCGCTCAGGTCCAGGCACGCCCAACGCTCAGGGGCGTCTGGGCTACTGAATTAGCTGGTGCGGCTGGCGCGCGCGATTGCCGCTTCGCGGGCGTCGATGAGCTCTTCCAGGTGTGTCTCTGCCCAGGCACGTGCCGCGTCCAGCAACTCAAGGAGGCTCCGGCCGAGCGAGGTCAGTTCGTACTGGACCTGCCGGGATGGTCCAGCATGGATCGTACGGACGATGAAGGCGTCGCGCTCCAGCGTCCGGAGTGACTTCGTGAGGACCTTGGGCGTGATGTTCCGCAGCGGGACCCGGAGTTCGGAGAACCGTCGGGGGCCGTCTTCAAGGCACTGGATGATCATCCCGGCCCATTTGTCCCCTACGCGAATCGGCATTAGCTCAGAGGGGCAGAGCGGGTCGAACATCTCCGGGTCCAGCGGCTTGGCCACAGGGCCACAGTAGTGCGGTATCCAAGCGGTAACCATGGGCCCGGCTACCTTACGGAGGCACATAGCAGACAAAGGATCTTGAGACGTGGGGCGGGATATACATGAGCCAGATCATTGTTTTCGGCGCAGGTGGGCGCGCTGGACGGGCAGCTGTTGGCGAGGCCCTCCACCGCGAGCACCACGTCACGGCAGTCGTTCGGGAACCAGCCAAGTACCAGGACCTTGAAGGTGCGGGAGTCCGCGTCCTGTCCGGCGACGTCACCGACGCCGACGCTATTGCCAGCCTCGCGGCCGGGCATGACGCAGCGATCATGGCAGCCTACGACCCTGACACGCAGCCTGATGTCTTCTTCCCAGCCGCTGCCCACGCTCTCCTCGATGGGCTGGCGCGAGCCGGCGTGGGCCGGTTGGTCGTCGTCGGCCTGGCGGCAACACTGGAGACCATCGATGGGACGCCTTTGATGGACACCCCGGGCTTTCCGGAGGAATACCGCCCCTTCTGTTTGGGTCATGCAGCCGGGGCAGCCGTGCTGCGTACCTCGGTTACCGCGTTGGACTGGCTGATCGTCAGTCCAGCCGGTGACTTCGATCAGGCCGGGGCCCGTTCTGGCCGGTACTCCACTGCTGGCGTCAACATGGCCAGCCGCATCTCCTACAGCGACTTGGCGATCGCCCTGCTCGACGAGATCGACACTCCTCGTCACCACCGCACGCACATCGGTGTCGAAGAGGCATGACTGAAGCGGGCATGTGGCTTCAGAGGTCACCGAGCGTGTAGGGCTTGAGGTCCCCTTGAGTGATCGCCGAGGGAGTATCGGCTCCAGGTTCCGCCGGTTTCGGTGACCAGCCCCGTCCTCCCGGTGAGCCAGTGAGGAACGAACCCTGGATCTTCGATCGCGCGAGCGCGTCCAGCATCGTGAGCGGGATCGGCGGATCAGCGAGCGGCTGGTCACCCCCGAGGTAGAGACGCGCGGTCGCACCAGTGGCCTCGATCTCCTCCGAGAACGCGGGCGAGGTGTGATACGTGACGGCGTGGCCACGACGAACAAGCTCGGCCGCGACCGGCAGCGTCGGATTGACGTGTCCGTGCATGGCGATGTTGAGAAACGCGATGGTGCTCATCGGCCACCCTCCGAAATGGAAACTGTGCGCGTCTTGCTCAGACCGGCCGGTGCCGCAGCGGGATTCTGCTGTCGAGCCATCCGGAGTGCAGCGCCCCGGCGACGGGGGTCAAGCCAGGCCTCGAGTCGACCTGTAGGCCGGCACCGGCGAAACGCTCGTGCCCCTCTGTTCTCTCTACTTCAGCACAAACGCCCATTTCGTCGCCGTGACGGACACCCGCAAAAGCAATTGCGGGAGCGGTACGGCCCCGGTTGCAGCTCGCCACCGTTTGCCAGTCCGACCAGCGCCCTGTCCCCTCGCCGGCCAAGGTGGAACGCAGCTTCTTGCGGGTGATTCGAATCGCTTCCCAGGTGTCGGGCACACGGGAAGACCGTTCGGGCGGGCCACACGAACGTGCGAGAGGCGACCCGTCCTCGTTCACGATCATCTCGCACGGCTCGATGTACGGGGCAGCCACTAGTTGTCATGCTCGTCGCTGAGGCCGGAGCGATCCAGGAAGGTACTCAACGGGCCGTCGGCGGCGAGCTTTCCCTGCCGCTGCGCCTCGAACAGATCACGGACCAGCCCCTGCATCTGTTTCTGTGCCTGGTTGCCCTTGCCCTTCCCCCTGCCTTTGTCTTCCGAGAAGTTGCCCGCCATCTTGGTGATCTGCTCGTGAACTTTCCGGGCCAGGCCGGGGTCGATACCGCCCTGCGCCTGTTGGGCCAGCAAGGCGTGATCAAACTCGGCGAGCCAGCCGTCGATTCCGCTCCGGGTCGGAAGTGTCGAAGGAGTGAGCATCGCGCTGGTCGCTGCGGACGGAGTCGTCGTGGGCTCCTCGGAGGGGGCTACGGACGACATCCCTGATGGTGCAGGCCCGGCGGACGGCTGTCCTGAGCTCGAAAGCAACGACACGCCGACCACGGCAGCGGTGATCGCCGTCAGCGCCGCGGCGACCGGTACGACCAGGCGCCGTCCTTCTGACGGTGCTCGGCGTGGCCCGCCGTCTGGCGTGTTGAGCAGCCGGGTATCCCCGGTGCGGGCGCCCCCCGGCGGCAGGACAGGTGGCACCGGTGAGCCTGTGAGCCGGGCGGTGCGTGCCGGTGGCTGGGTGAACGAGCTCAAGATCTGTAGGGCGGCTCCGGCACCGGCAGGCCTGGCGGCGGGATCCTTGGCCAGCAAGGCCAGGATCAGGCCTTCCAAATCTGCGGGGACGTCCTCCCGATAACGGCTGGGTGGTACAGGTGGCTCATGGAGGTGCTTGTACACCAGTTGCGGCGCCGATCCGACGAAGGGCGGGTGCCCACACAACAACTCGTAGCCGACGCAGCCGAGTGCGTACAGGTCGGAGGCCGGCTGGCCGCCATGGCCGACGATCTGCTCAGGTGACAGATAGGCCGCAGTGCCTACCACGGTGCCAACAGCGGTCAGCCGAGCCACCTCGGTCGCCAGGTGCGCCACCCCGAAGTCGACCACCTTGAGCACACCCTGCGCGGTCCGGTGCAAATTCGCCGGTTTGACGTCGCGGTGAACCACACCCGCACGATGGGCGGCGTCCAAGCCCGCCGCCGCCTGGGCCAGCAGATGGCACGCTTCGACGAAGCCGTACCGGCCCCGCTCGACCAGATCAGCGGCCAAGCTGCGACCGCTGAGCAACTCCATCACGAGGAACGGCTGCCCCTCATGCTCGCCCACGTCAAGAACGGTCACCACGTTGGGGTGCACGACGCGGGCGGCAGCCCGCATTTCGCGGGCGAACCGCTCGCGCGCCTCCATCATCTGGGCCACCTGCGGCGTCAACATCTTCACTGCCACCGGTCGGCCGGACCGCAGGTCCCGGCCCTGCCACACCTCACCCATCCCACCGCGGCCAATCAGCTCACCGAGTTGATACCGGCCAACCAGCAACGACGACGTCATATCCGGCACATCTCCACCGATAGATCAAATCCTTACAATTCCGAGCAAACCTACCCGCCATGCCGAGGAGTGGCCCTTCGCGCCGGTGATCACGCCGCGAGCAAATGCTCGGACCTGACGGTCACGGCGGGGGGTCGATTGCTCTGCGGCTCGCTCGGCGACTTCCTGAGCTGCTGCCTGCGCGGTGCGCCGGCTCACAGATGAGCCACTACTTCCATTCGTGAGGGACCTTTTCGGCGAAGTCCACGGCGCCCGGGAAAAACGGGTGGTGGCGATGAAGATCCCTCGTGACGCCTGCGCACCTTGGAGTGCGCCAGCGAACGCCTGGACGTCGGGGCGCTGCACCGTTCGATCGGCGCGCCGGTGGGCGCTGCGTTTCTGGGACGCGCTCCCACCCGTTCACCCCGGTCTTCGAACCTCAGTCCTGAACGAAGCAGCAGGTCATCGATACCTGGGACGCATCGCCTGATACCCGGGTCATCATTGGTCTCCCATGATCCCGGTGGTGAACTCGAAGTATTCGCAACGGGTCGAACAGCAGGAGTTCAGCATGGGACAGCTCGCCAACAGGGTCGCGGTCGTCACCGGCGGCAGCACGGGGATCGGGCTCGCCACGGCGCAACGGTTCGCCGAGGAAGGCGCACACATCTACATCACCGGCCGCAGGCAGGAGGAACTGGACGCCGCCGTCGCGAAGATCGGCCACGGCGCGGTCGGGGTGCGCGGCGACGTCACCGACCCCGGGGACGTGGACCGGCTGTACGCCAGGGTGTCCGAGCACGGCCACCGGATCGACGCCGTGGTGGCCAACGTCGGGTTCGGCGAGTTCGTCGGCCTGGCGGACGTCACCGACGAGCACATGGACAAGATCCTCGGCATCAACGTGAAGGGCACCGTGTACACGGTGCAGAAGGCGCTCCCGTTGCTCAACGACGGCGCGTCCATCGTGCTGGTCACGTCGATGGCCTCCACCAGCGGTCAGAAGGGGCTGAGCGTCTACTCCGCGTCCAAGGCCGCGGTCCGGTCCTTCGCCCGTTCCTGGGCCAACGAGCTGAGCGATCGCGGTATCCGGGTCAACGCGCTGGCCCCCGGCTCCACGGACACGCCCGCGATCGACGCCGCCCTCGCCGCGTCCGGTCTGGACACGGCGGCGCGGGAACAGTGGCGGGCGGATCACGTGGCGCCGATCCCGCTCCGCCGCTTTTCCCTGCCCGAGGAGCAGGCCGCGGCCGCGCTCTTCCTCGCCTCACCGGCCAGCAGCTACATCACGGGCGTCGAACTGGCCTCCGACGGGGGCGCGACCCAGCTCGGATTCGGACTCGTCTAGGAGGCGCGGTCCAGCGTGGCGCGGCCCGCCGCGACCGCCTTCGCGGTCCGGACGAACAGCGTCCGCGCCGGGTTCTGGCCGCCGTCCGGCCACGCCAGCACCAGCCGGGTCGCCGGGACGTCGGGGACCGGCACCGCCACGACGCAGTCGCCGATCCGGTTGGTGACACTCCCCCCGACGACCACGATCAACCGGCCGAAGGAGACCAGGTCGACGATCTGGTCGAGCGGGTACGGCGGGACGGAATCACGGTAGGCGTCCTCCCGGGTCAGCTCGGCGAGCGCCACCGCGGACCGCCCGGCCAGGCGGTGATCGGGCGGCAGTAGCACCACCGCGGACTCCTCCGCCACATCGACGCTCGTCATTCCCCCGAGGTCATCGCGCCCGCACATCAGCCCCACGTCCGCGGCGCCGCTGCGCAGCACGCCGAGCTGGTCGTGGGTGAAGACCACCTCGACCGGCACCGCGCCGGGCAGCCGCTCGTAGGCCCGCACCACCTCGGCGAGCAGTCCGGGACCGGTTCCGGGCCTGGTGGTGACGACCAGCCGCTGCTGCTGGGCGGCGCGCCGGGTCCGCCGTACGGCCGTGTCCATCGCGTCGAGCACCCGGCGGCACTCAGCCAGGAACACGCCGCCCGCGTCGGTCAGATCGACGCGGCGGCTGGTCCGCTCGAACAGCCGGACGCCGAGCCGGCGTTCGAGCCGGCCGATGGTCCGCGACAGCGGCGGCTGCGCGATGCCGAGCCGCTCGGCCGCCCGCCCGAAGTGCAGTTCCTCCGCGACCGCGACGAAGTACTCCACCTCGCGCGTCTCCATCCGGTCCACGCCCCTCAGGGTAACAACCGGGCACAACCATCCAATGACCTGCTCGGCGACCCCGCAAGCGTGTTAGCAAGATCCGAAGATTGTCCGGACAAAACGAAAGGCCGACTTCCCCGAGGGCTACACCGTCACCGACGACGGCAATCGAACGGCCGTCGACGCCGCGGAGGTGCGACTAAAACACTGGCTCGACACGCTTCCCGGCCTCCGCTACGACGACATCGCCATCCGGCCCCTCCAGCACTCGCTCGGCACCCGGGCGAAGAGCGCCCGTCTCCCTCAATGACGGGCGCTCTTCGTGTCCCGCTTTACCCAGGTCTCGAATGCTGCTCGTCAGGTGCCGGCGACGGGCTGAACCGCGTGGATGCTGGCGTCAGTGCTGGGATGGTCGGGAAGGTCCCGATCGGCGTGGTCGGCATGGAACAGAGCTTCGTCTAGCAGTCGGCGAACGTGGACGTCCGCAGCGGAGTAGTAGACGAAGGTGCCTTCACGACGCCCTTTGACCAGTCCCGCCAGTCGCAGCTTGGCGAGATGCTGGCTGACTGTGGTGGGGGTGGCTCCGACGAGTTCGGCGAGGCAGGCCACCGATGATTCACCTTGCAGCAGTGCCCACAAGATCTTCATCCGGGTGGGGTCGGACAGCAACCGCAGGGACTCGGCCGCCAGGTGCACCTGCTCCTCGTTCGGCATCTGAAAGTCCGAGATGGACGTGTGCATGTGCTCACGATACGCCATGCCCTTCTACTTGAATACCTGCGTGCTTACGCATATATGATGATGCGGTGATAACAGGGCAGGGTACTGACGTGCTCGAACACGTCGGCAAGCCGCGTCCGGCGTCGACACTGGTGCGCCGAACCCGCTTACTCCATCTGGCTGAGGTCCGGTGGGCGCTGGCCGCGACCGTGCTGTTCGCCGGAGGTGGCCTCGGGCAATTGGCCGGAGCTCCGGCGTGGCTGTGGTGGGGTCTGTACCTCGCCTGTTACGCGGCCGGAGGGTGGGAGCCAACTCTTGCCGGACTGCGTTCGCTGACGGAACGCCGGTTGGATGTCGACCTGCTGATGGTGGCCGCCGCCATCGGCGCCGCAGCCATCGGGCAGATCACGGACGGCGCCTTGCTGATCGTCATCTTCGCCACCTCTGGCGCGCTGGAGTCCTACGCGACTCAACGGACCGAAGACTCCGTGCGTGGCCTGCTCGACCTGGCTCCTGACACGGCCACGCTCATCGGTGCGGACGGAACCGAACGCGTCGTACCCACCGTGGATCTGACGGTTGGCGATGTGATCCTTATCCGGCCTGGGGAACGCGTCGGCGCGGACGGCCAGGTCGTGGACGGCGCGAGCGACGTCGACCAGGCCACCATCACCGGAGAACCACTCCCGGCCCCCAAGCAGGCCGGCGACGAGGTGTTCGCCGGCACCGTGAACGGCACCGGGGCTCTTCGCGTGCGGGTGGAGCGACCCGCCGGCGAAACCGTCGTCGCCCGCATCGTGGCGATGGTGCAGGAGGCCAGCACGACGAAAGCGCCGACACAACTGTTCATCGAAAAGGTCGAACAGCGGTACTCCGTCGGGATGGCGGCCGCCACCCTCTTGCTGTTCGCCATCCCGCTGGCCCTGGGCGCGGATTTCCAGCCGACCCTGCTGCGGGCGATGACCTTCATGATCGTCGCCTCGCCATGCGCGGTCGTCCTGGCCACCATGCCACCGCTGCTATCGGCGATCGCCAACGCCGGACGGCACGGCGTCCTGGTCAAGTCCGCGGTAGTGATGGAACAGCTCGGTGCCGGCACTCTGGTGGCCTTCGACAAGACCGGCACTCTGACCGAGGGCACACCGCGCGTGACCGAGGTACGGATCCTGCCGGACATCGTGAGCAGTGAGAGCGAATTACTGGCTTTGGCGGCTGCCGCGGAAAACCCGTCAGAGCATCCGCTGGCCCGTGCCGTGGTGGCCGCCGCCCATAAGGCCGGCCTTCCGTTGGAACATGCGGAAGACTTCTCCGCCGTACCGGGCCGTGGTGTACGTGCCCGTGTCGCCGGTCACCTGGTCGAGGTCGGCAGTCCCGCTCATCTGCTCAGCCTCACCGGGCAAAGCGATGTCGTCACTACAGACGTCGCCGCTCTGGAACTGGACGGGCAAACCGCCGTGCTGGTGCGTCTGGATGGCCAAGTCGCCGGCGTCCTGGGCCTGGCCGATCACCTCCGCGCGGGAGCCGCGCAAGCCATCGATCAGATCACGACGATCACCGGGGCGAGTCCGGTCCTGCTGACCGGCGACAACCCTCGCGCTGCGGGTCGGCTCGCGACCCAGGTCGGCATCACGGACGTCCGCGCCGGTCTGCTCCCTCATGAAAAGGTCGATGCGGTGCGGGCTCTGGAGGCGAGCGGGCACAAGGTCATGCTGGTCGGGGACGGCATCAACGACGCACCGGCCCTCGCCGCCGCCCACACCGGAATGGCGATGGGGCGGGCCGGGTCTGACCTGGCCTTGCAAACAGCGGACGCGGTGATCGTCCGCGACGAGTTGTCCACCGTTCCCGCTGTCATCGCCTTGTCCCGTCGCGCGCGTCGGCTCGTCATCGCGAATCTGATCATCGCCTCGGCGTTCATCTCCGTCTTGGTGGCCTGGGACCTGCTCGGAGATCTGCCACTGCCGCTCGGCGTCGCGGGGCACGAGGGGTCCACCATCATCGTCGGACTCAACGGTCTACGCCTCCTACGCGCTGCGGCCTGGCGGCATTCGGACACGAACAAGCGACACGGAAAGGGTGAGCCCTCCTGAACGCACCACGCGATTTCCCGGCCCACGTTCGATTAGAGGGCCGGGGCCTAATCCTGCGGGAGTGGACCGTCGCTGACGTGCCCACGATGGTCGAGCTATTCGACGAGCCACCACGCCTGGGCGGCGGGCGGCCCAGGACCCGCCCGGACCGGGTCCTGGCCGACAAGGCCTACACCTCCAAGACCAACCGCGCCTACCTGCGGCGACACGGAATCAAAGCCACCATTCCGAGCAAGGCTGAATCCTCATCGCCGCGATCAACGAATGGCTCTGATCGACTTTTATACAGGCCCTAGTGCGGCCCCGAGGCACTCCGGATCCGTACGGCCGGTGGACCGGTCATGGCTGCTCCGCAAGGATGCGGTTCAGGTGGTAGTCCACGGTGCGCCGCACGTCCGCCCGGGTGCGGCGCCGGTGCAGTAGGTCGAGTCCGAGTCCGGTCACGCCGCCGACGAGCAGGTCCGCCTCCCGGGCCGCGTCAGTCGAGGGCCGGGCGCCGGCCGCGGTGATCAGGGCGGCGACCAGGTCCTCCAGCGGGCTGCCCTCGTGCAGGAAGACCGCCGCCAGCGCAGGATCCGTGAGGCTCCGCGCGTAGTAGGCGGTCATCACCCGCAGGCTCGTGCGGCGCTCGTCGTCGAGTGGAAGCAGTTCCTCGAGGGTGGCACGCAGCAGCATCCGCGGGTCGGACGCGTCACGCAGCGCCGCGATCCGTTCCTGGGCCCGGCGTTCGTTCTCCCTGTGCAGCATCTGCAGGGCGGTTACCAGCAGGTGGTGCTTGTCGGTGAAGTGGTATTGCACCACCCGCGGGGACACGCCCGCCTCGGCGGCGATCTCCCGGACGGTGGCCATCTGGAGGCCGCGCTCGGCGGCGATCCGCCAGACCGCCTCGGCGATCTGGCGTCGGCGACCGGCCGGCTCCGGCGCGGCGGGTGCCGGGACCGGCGGGTTCCTGCGGGACCGGTACGCGCGGGCCTGGCAGGCGCGAGAGCAGTAGACCGGGCGGCGTCCGCGCCCGGACGGCCGCAGCGGGCCACGGCAGGCTCGGCATCTCGTTTCGTCACGCACATGCCCAGCCTAGTTGCATCATTACCGTGATGTATTGGCCCGTAAGGCCTTGCCGACAGGGATTGCTGATGGTGTCGTTGATACGTTCGTATCAACGACGGGAGTGGATTGTGAACGAAGCCTGGTACCGGCTGGCAATGCTTCTCACGCTCATCGCGGGCGTCTGGGAGGGCCCGATGGCGATCATCTTCCGCGCGTTCACCGACAAGGGCCCGAATGCGTTGGTGGCGGCCAACTACCTGCCCGCCCCGTGGTGCTACGTCGTCGCCGTCGCGGCGGCGGCTGTCGCGTTCGCGGTGATCGCCGTCCTGGACACTCGGCATAAAAGGGCGATGTCCGCCGCCGGATGATCCCGCGACGGCTCCGTGTCCGCGAAGGCGGCATCAACCGCCTCAAACGAACTCGCCGTCCGCTACCAAACCGGCTGGCCGCCGACACCCGGTTCCCGCTCAGCAGGGCCGAGCTCGCCACGTTCACATCGCCGCGATCACCGAGTTTGATGCAGGCCCTAGGTGTATTGACCCGCAGGGTTGTTGACGCGGGTGATCGGTGGCCGGCCTTCGAGTTCGGTGTGGCAGCGGTGGTAGTTGTAGTTGTGCAGGAAGTCTTGCAGGGCGTTGGTGCGTTCGGCGTCGGTCATGTCGCCTACTCGACCGCCACGTCTGCACCCGGGGCCCCGATCTCGCCACCGCGCTGAGGCGGCTCGGCTATCTCGACGTGCTGCTGTACGCCGACGGGATCGAGGACTGGATCCGGTCCGGCCTGCCCGTGGAGAACCCCGGGACCGAAACGTCGCGACCAGGCGTGACCAGGACGAGTCACAGGAGTCCGCGTTCCATGGCCACGACGACCGCCGCGGCCCTGCTGTCGACGCCGAGCTTGGCGAAGACGTGCTTGAGATGCGTCTTGACCGTCGTCTCGCTGATCAGCAGGGTCCTGGCGATCTCCTTGTTCGCCGCGCCGCGCGCCACCAGGCGGAGCACCTCCACCTCCCGCGGGCTCGGCTCCTGGGTAGGGGGCCTGCCGATGATGGCGGACGCGATCGACGGGGCCAGGACCGCTCCTCCGGCGGCGGCCGTGCGAACCGCCCGGTGCAACTCCTCCCGTGGTGCGTCCTTCAGCAGGTAACCCGCGACCCCGGCGGCCATGGCCCGCATCACGTCCGCGTCCGTGTCGTACGTGGTCAGAACGATCACCTTGATCTCCGGATGGTCGGCGTGCAGCCGCTCGATCGCGCCCACCCCGTCGAGTCCTGGCATGCGCAGGTCCATGAGCACCACGTCCGGGCGTGCCCGCCTGGCCATGGCCAGCGCCTCGAACCCGTCGGACGCCTCCGCCACGACCTCGATGTCGGTCACGTGGTCGAACATGCCGCGCAGCCCGTCACGGACCACCGGATGGTCGTCGACGATCATCAGCTTGAGGGGATGCGCAGGCACAGCGCCGTCCCTTCCCCCGGAGCGGACTCCACCGTCAGCGTGCCGCCCACCCCGCCGGCCCGCTCGCGCATGGCGGCCAGCCCGTACCCCTGGCTCCGCGCGGCCGGGTCGAACCCCACTCCGTCGTCGAACACGTCGAGCGTCACTTCGTCGTCCATGTAGGTCAGCGTGATCGCCACCCTGCCCGCTCGCGCGTGCTTGGCGACGTTGGACAGCCCTTCCTGCGCCGCCCGCAGCAACGTTGCCCCCACCTCGCCCGCCAGCGGCCGGCGCGTCCCCTCCACCGACACGGTCGCCGTCAGGCCCGACGTCCGCGACCACCGGGCGGCCACCTCCGTGAGCGCCGCGTCGAGTTGGGCGTCGGCCAGCGGCCCCGGCCGCAGCGCGTCCACGGAACGCCGTGCCTCCCGCAGGTTGTCACGCGCCAGCTCCTTGGCCAGCGAGATCCGCTTCTGTACGGCGGGCAGGTCGGACATCGCCTGCTCGGCCGCCTCCAGCTGGGTGATGATCCCACTCAGCCCCTGGGCGATGGTGTCGTGGATCTCCCTTGCCAGCCTCGCCCGTTCCTCCAGCACCCCGACCGTTCTGTTCTGCGCGCTCTGCCTGGACACGTAGTCCACGAACAGCCCGATCGCCACCACAAGGCCGGCCGCTCCGGTGAGCTCCCAAAGGGCGCCGGGTTCGTCCAGCCTGCCCCGTGCGGCGAAGGTGCACAGGACCGTCGCCACCGCCCCCGCGTAGGACCAGGGGCCGGCCAGCATGAGGTAAGACTGGGGCATCAGGCCGAAGATCACCACGTCGAAGGCGCGGTCGCCGACCACCAGCGCGACGTAGAGCCCGCAGATCACGACCAGGTGGAACGCCATCGGGTTGAGCCGCCCGATCAGCTCCGGCCGTCGTACGACGAAGAACCAATGCCAGAGGGCCATCAGCGCGACGATGCCCAGTGTCAGCGGCTCGAGGCCGCCTTCCTCGCCGATCGACAGGATCGACCCGAGGGCCAGGCAGGCGTAGAAGAGCCAATGGAAGGCACGCGACCAGCGCGCCTCCCAGATGCTCATGTCGTTACTCCCATCGGAACAGCGCAGCGGCGACGGCCGTGCCAGCCACGATTATCCCGGCGAGGATCATCATCGGGAAGACCGCGGCGGTGCCGGACCACCCGTCGCTCAGCGCCTGAACGCCCGGGGTCAGCGGCAGGAAGTCGCCGATCTGGCGCAGCGAGTCGGGCAGTGCCTTCCTGGGCACGGCCGCACCAGCCAGGAAGATCATCGGAAACATGACCAGCATCCCGATCAGGCTCGCGCCCCTGGTGTTGCGCACGACCGCCGCGATCACGAACCCCAGCGAGCAGACCATCACCGAGCACAACAGGAAGGCGGCGGCCAGCAGAAGCACGTTCCGCGGCGCCTCGACGTCGAACACCACGATCGAGGCGACCACCAGCACCACCGCCCCCGCCAGTGCCGCGACGACCTGCGCCACCAGCTGGCCGGCGAGCAGCAGAACGGGGGAGATCGGCGTGGCGGCCAGCCGCTTGAGCACCTTGCGTTCGCGGTAGGAGGCCACGACGCCGGGCAGCGCGCCCATCCCGCCGATGGCGGCGATCATCGCGATGTACCCGGGTACGGCGCCGCTCTCGCCACGCTTCAGCACCAGCAGCATGAGCGGAAACGCCATCATGAAGAACATCGAGGCGGGGTCACGAAGCAGCAGCCGCAGCTCAGTGGCTGTGAGAGAGGTGAACGCCTTCATCGGTCCGCACCCTCCAGCGCGAAGTAGGCCTCTTCCAGAGAGGCGGTACCGGTCCCAGCGATGATCTCGCTCGGGCTGCCCATGGCCCTGACCCGGCCGCGGGCGAGGACGGCGACCCGGTCGCAGAGCGCCTCGGTCTCGTCGAAGTAGTGGCTGACCAGCACGACGGTGGTGCCCGCCGTCTTGAGATCCTTGACCAGCCGCCAGGTCTCCCTACGCGCGATCGGGTCGAGGCCCGTGGTCAGCTCGTCGAGCACGACCACCTCGGGGTCGCCGACTAGGGCGAGCGCGAGCATCAGCCGCTGCTTCTGGCCGCCGGACAGGTCGCCGAACGCCTTCCGCGCCAGCGGCTTGAGCCCCCAGCGTTCCATCACCTGCCGCCAGTCGACCGCCCTTTTGTAGAAGGAGCCGAACATGCGCAGCGCCTCAGCCACCTTGATCCGCTCCGGCAGCGAGCTCTCCTGCAACTGCGCCCCGACTCGCTGCGCCAGCGCCCGCCGCCTGCGCGCCGGGTCCTCGCCGAGCACCCGGACCGTGCCCCCGTCGGGCCGCCTGAGCCCGATCAGGCACTCGACGGTCGTGGTCTTGCCTGCCCCGTTGTGGCCGACAAGCCCGAACGTCTCGCCGGTCCGTACCGTGAACGTGACACCGTCCACGGCGTGCGTGCCTCCGTACGTCTTGCGGAGTTCTCTCACCTCGATGGCTTCCATGCTCAAAGCGTCGTGCGACGGCGAGCCGTACGGCATCGCCCATCACGGCGCCCGGCATCCTCCATTCGAGGGATGCCGTCTGCGGTGGCGGTGTGGTCACCCCCGGTTCCGATCGGAGGAACCCATGGTCTTGAGTCGTATTGCGCGAGAGCTCGCCGCCGAGATCGCCCAGCACGACTGGTCGGACGCTCCTTACCAGGCGGACGGCGCCGCAATCGCAACCTGCGGCAACATCAGGCAGAAGACTGCCGGCAACTGACGCCGTGATCGCTTATTCGCGATCACGGCTCCGACCTGCCGAAACAGTGTCGGGACGACAGGATTTGAACCTGCGACCCCTTGACCCCCAGGAAGTGGGGGTAGGCGTTTTTGCAGCTCAACAGCGTTCAGGTAGCCATGCACGACGTTTGGTGACGTGCACGTTGTTCGGCTGCATGCACGTGTGGTCCCCGACCACGTGGCTTAGCTCCGACCGCCCCCAGCACCAGGGGTCATGGCGGTCTTCATCGAAAGGCGAGCGTACTGGGCCGAGGCAATGATCTCTACGTCGTCACCGGGCGCAGTCGGCTGAAGGCGGGTTTCCTTGCGAATCGCGTCCGCTGCTCGTAGGTCAGATCTTCTTCAGGCGCCGCAGGTGAGCCGTCTTGTCCGCGAACTCCTGCCGGATCCTTGCCATCGGCCAGGTGCCTGAGCCACTCCAGATCGCCAGAAATGCCAGCTCGCCCAACTGTGCGAGGGTGTAGTTGAGATCATGGTTGGCACGATTGCGCTCCTGCCACTCGACCTGCCATCCGCCCAGCCGGTTGGCCATGGCGGACCGCGTCCTATCCGACCAATCCTCACGGCGCCCGTACGCCCCGACGATATGCGCCCGGCAGGTGTCGGCAAGCTCGGCGTCGCTCTGCTCCGCGAGCCACGCAGTGAGCGCCAGGACACTCTCCACCGGGCCATACTGCGTGTAGTCGCCCTGAAATGGAAACACCAGCAGAGCCCGCCCGACCGCTTGCGCCTCATCATCGCGGTCGTAGACGTGCAACCAGGAAGCCAACTCGTCGAGCCGCTGCAATGACTCTCGGCGGGTCAGAGAGAGCTTCTTCAGCGTAGAAACTTTGGTCCGCTTCAGGAACGGGACAATCTCGTGGTCTGGCGCAAGCGCCAAGCTGAGCTGACGACGCATGTCCTCGGACAGAGCAAGCAGCTCAGCACGGGTGACGGAGGTTTGCATGGCGGCAGTTTAGGTGCGTGGTACGACGTCGGGTCGCGCGCGAACTCGGGTCGATCGAAATCATTCCCACGCCTCGCGCTTGCGGAGCACCCGTCGTGGCCGCCTGGCGGCTGCGCCCCAGACCGGGTCGTTTGCCCGTCTGCCAGGTCGTCGGCTAAAACAGCGTGGTGATCGTGTCTGGTGTCGTCGATCCGCAAGCACTGAGCCGGCTCTGGGAGCGGCAGTGGCCCGAGTGCCCGCCCATTGCCACTGGCTTCGCGGTCACTGTCCAGACCGCTGGATCAGGTTCCACAGCCTTCCGGAATCCAAGCGCTACCCGGACAACGAGGCGGAATACACCATCGTGCTCGACCGCCATTACACCGCGCTGGCTGAACTCGATCCGGACCCAGAACTCCTGGTCATCACGGCCGACTGGACGGACACTCCGGCACCCACACCCCCGAAGTGGCCCAGGCGGTCAGAAGTCGCACCGTTAGCACAGCACTGGCAGACCCTCATCGAAGACCCAGACGACGACCCCGACTTCCGCATCTACACGCAGCTCTATGCCGAGACACGACCATGGCGGCCCCGCATCATCGATGCCATATTGCGAGCGGTCGCAGACGACGAAATCTACAGCGTGATCCTTAGCCCTCCCGACCTCCGGTGGCTGTATCACCCGTATGACGGCGGCGCCGACGTCATCCTGCCCACGCGCGCCGAACGCCGGCCCGGCCGTGTCGCCATCGGTGCCCGTCCGCTCGACGCGTGTACCTCACCATGGCGGAGAGGGGATGGCACCTTCCTCTTGGATTGAGTTCCCGCCGTCGACCACGAAGACCTGGCCGGTGATGTAGCTCGCCTCCGGAGACGCGAGAAAGGCCACCAGACCGGCTACCTCTTCGGCGGTGCCCGACCGCCCCAACGGTGTGGCCGCGCCCAGCATCAGCTCCCGGTCGGTGGAGGAGCCTGTCGCGATCCACCCGGGAGCCACCGCGTTGACGGTCACGCCCCGCTTCGCCACCTCGATCGCCACGCTGCGGGTTAGACCGACGACTCCGGCCTTGGCCGCGTGGTAGGCGCTGTCGCCGCTGAAGGCGAGGACCGGTCCGGAGACCGAGGCCATATTGACGATCCGGCCGTAGCCGCCGGCCAACATGGGCTCCAGCGCCGCCCGGGTCATGAAGAACGCGGTGTCCAGGTTGCGGGCGATCGACCGTTGCCACTGGTCGTTGGAGATCCGGCCGATTTCTGCCGAGTCGTCGGGGTCGCTCACCGAGGTCATGCCCGCGTTGTTGATCAGCACGTCCAGCCGGCCGTACCGTTCGGTGGCCAGGCGGACCAGTTCTCCGGCGGCGCTGGGGTCGGTGAGGTCCGCGGCGAGGCCCGCCGCCTCGGCGCCATGCTCCCGCAATTCGGCAGCGCGTTCATGAATGCGCTCCGTGGTGGAGGTCAGCACTACGCGCATCCCGTCCGCGACGAGCCGCCGTGCGCAGGCGAAACCGATACCGTCGGCGCTGCCCGCGCCGGTGACGACGGCGACCGACCGCGTCTGTGCCATGGAAGGTTTCATCGGTCCACCAGGTCCTTGATCGCATCACGATGCCCCCGCTCGGCGCCGCCGTTTCGGCATCTGGGGTTCGCATCATCGCATTGGCACCGCCCGCTCAAAGGCGCTGCCCCTTCCGGGAGGTCAACCGCCATCGTCGCCATCGCATCACTCACACTGCGCGTCCTGAAGGGATGGTGAGGTGCCGGCTGCGACGGAGCCGAAGGGCCGGTTATGCCAGCGTCTCGGCGAAGCGGTCGATCTGCCCCATGTCCACGGACCAGCAGTAAAAGATGATCTCGTCGGCTCCGACGTCCGTCACCTGCTGGACGGCGTCGCGGACCTCGTCAGGGGTGGTGAGCATCCTCTGCACGACCATCTCGGTGTAATCCGGCGGCATGTCCATGTAGTGGGGTCCGCTGTAATAACGGTGAAGGTGACCGCGTGCCTCTTCGATGGTCGGCTCCGGGCCGAGAGCGGCGTTGAGCTGGGCGACCAGTTTGGGGCGGCCGCTACGGCCGGCCGACCGCCATGCCTGCTCGGTGGCACGGAAGAGCCGGTCCATTTCGGTCAGCGGCGATGCGCTCAGCAGGCCGTCCCCGAAACGAGCGATGCGCTCGATGGCGGCCGGCTTGAGCGCGCCGAAAAGAATCTCCGGGCCGCCTTCGCGTACGGGCGCCGGCCCGATCGGCCCGCTCTCCTCCCCGTACGGCTCCCCGGACCAGATACGGCGCATGTCCATCATGATCTCGTTGAGGCGTGCTCCACGGCCATGGGAATCGACTCCCGCAGCCAGGTAGTCGTCCCGTCGCCCTCCCAGCCCGATGCCGAGTGTGAGCCGGCCGCCCGACAGACGATCGAGGGTGGCGGCCTGTTTGGCCATGAGAGCGGGCTCGCGAAGCGGCGCAAGCAGCACTTCCGTCTGCACGCGGATCCGGCTGGTGACACCCGCGAGCGCGGCGAGCATCACGAGCGGTTCCGGATTGTCGTACACCAACCGGTCCAGCAGGGCGAGGGTGCTGAACGGACCGGCGTCCGCGCTCCGGGCCCAGTCGAGCAGCAGAGGCGGATCGCTGATGGGCAGGCCAAGGCCGACGTTCATGAGTGACACCCCCGTGGTCCGGGCCAACTCAACCACGCACTCCCCACCGGCCCCGACCACCGCCACGCCACGTTTACTCACATGGCGCTCTGCGAACCGGCTGCTCGGCGATCCGGGCCGACCAGCCTGGCGAAGACACTGACGGGGGAGGCGGCGCCGCGCCGCCGGCGCATGAACCTCCAGCAATCGACGGCCCTGACATCGCGATCTTGGTCAGCCTGCGGGAAAACATGGAGACCGCTCCTTTCGTTCGATGGAACGAACCTCGCGAGCCGCGCTGAGACTCCCCCAGAAATGAATGAAAAATCCCTTAAAACCTGGACGCGATCCCATCTCGTGGACACCCGATCGTTCGGGACGGTGTGTCCTGGGAGGAATCGCGTGCGGGTACGGGTGTGGACAGGCCCTTGAACAGCCCGAACGGCGCGTGAGATCGACCGCGCCCTGCAGCTAGCATGGATGTCGGGAGTTCCGCTGGAGTGGGTTCGAAGCGGGGGCTATCCGCGAGGACGGCAAACGTCGAAAGCGGGATCGAGGCGTGTTCCCTTTGGCTTGATAAGGGCGACAGGCTCGTTTCCCATCGAGTCAGAGCGCGAGCCGATGAACATGACCCGAAAAGTAACTTTGTCGGGTGCTCAGAGGTCAGGGCGAAACCATGACTGACCAAAGGCCCCCAGAAGACGGATGGAGCGACGGAGAGTGTCCGGCGGGCGCCTTTACGCGGCGGTCGTTCCTCCAGGGCACAGTCGCTGCCGGCCTCGCCGGCGCGGTGGGCAGGAGCCTGCTGGGCGGCGAGTCGGCCCACGTCGCCGCGCCGAGCGGCGAGGGCACGCGCACGAGTGCGATTCCGTTCCACGGCTACCATCAGGCGGGCATCGCCACTCCTCCACAGACGATCGGGTCCTTCGTCTCCTTCGACGTGACTGCCTCTGACCGCCGAGAACTCGCGGAGTTGTTCCGCACGCTGACCGGGCGGGCCCGATTCCTCACTGCGGGCGGTATGCCCCCGAAGGCGTCCCCTGGATCAGCGCCGCCGGACGACGGCATCCTGGGCCCCAAGGTCGCACCGGACGATCTGACCGTCACCGTCGCCCTCGGCGCGACCCTCTTCGACGGCCGCTACGGAATGGGCGCACGCAAACCGGTTCAGCTCATCACCATGCAGCCCTTCCGCCACGACGACCTGAACCTCGAGCTGTCCCAGGGCGACGTGCTGATACAGCTGTGCGCCGGGCACCGCGACACGACGGTGCACGCGCTGCTGGACATCCTGGCCCACACAGGAAGCGCGATGAGGCCGCGCTGGCGAATCGACTGCCAGCGCAATCCGCCGCGCCCCATCGGTACCCCGCGGGACTGGTTCGGTTTCAAGGACGGCATCGCCAACCCCGACACCACCAACGCCGCCCAGATGAATCAGGTGGTCTGGGTGCAGCCGCACACCGCTGAGCCCGCGTGGGCGGCAGGCGGTACCTACCAGGTGCTGCGCATCGTCCATTTCGACCTCGACGCGTGGCAGAAAGTGCCCCTCACGCAGCAGGAGCGGATCTTCGGCCGCCGCAAGGCCAGCGGCGCTCCCATGTACGCCATGGACGAAAACGCCTCGGACCTCCTTGATCCCATCTATACCAACGACCCGCAGGGACTGATCACCCCACTGAACTCGCACATCCGCCTTGCCAATCCGCAGACCCCGGAGACGGCGTCGACCAGCACCATCCTGCGTCGCAGCTACGACTACGACCGGACCCTCGACATACAGGGTGGCCTGGATCTGGGACACGCGTTCTGCTGCTTCCAGCGTGAGCTCAACACCTACATCACCATGCAGACCCGGCTGGAAGGCGAAGCACTGGTGCCTTACATCTCTCCGCGGGGCGGAGGCTACTTCTTCGCCCTTCCCGGCGTGCGCGACGACCGAGATTACTACGCCCGCGGACTCCTGACCTGACTGCCGGAACCGGTCTCCGGCAAGAGGCGGTCCGGTCCACAGACCCGAACCTCTCGCGATGTGCACAGGAGGAGAGATGCATATTCTCCGGCGAACCTATGGGCGGACCCGGGGCGACACTGCTGTCCGGCAGCCCACAGGGGCGCTCCGCCCGGTAGTGAGGGTCGGCATCGGGCTCCTGCTGGCGTCCGGTCTTCTCACCGCGTCGGCCAGTCCGGCCTCGGCGGCGGCTCCCTCCGTGATCGTCCTCCCGGGTGCCAGTGGCCACGTGTACGTCACCAACCAGCTCGACGACACGGTCTCCGTGATCGATGCCCGAACGAACAAGGTCGTCGCGACCGTGCCGGTCGGCTCGGCGCCCGAAGGCGTAACGGTCTCCCCGGACGGCAGGCATGTCTACATCGCCGACAACGGATCCGCCGAGGTCTCGGTGCTTGACACCCGAACCAACAAGATCGTCGGCACTGTGCCGGTCGGAAAGAGTCCCAGCGGTGTCGACCTGAGCCCAGACGGCAGGTTCCTCTACGTTGCCAACGGCGGTTCGAACAGCGTCTCGGTGCTCGACACCAGAACCAACCGCGTGGCCGCGTCCGTCCCGGTCGGCACCTCCCCTGTCAGCGTGGCCGTCAGTCCCGACGGGGCTGCGGCCTACGTGGCCAACGCCGGGTCGGGCAGCGTGTCCGTCATCGACACCCGTACACATCGGGCCGTCCGGGACCTGCCTGCAGGCCGCTCCCCGGTGGGTGTCGCCGTCACCCCGGACGGCGGGTCGGCCTACATTGCCGATGAGGTGGCAGCGAGCGTCTCGGTTGTCGAAGTCCGTACCGGCACGGTTAGGGCCACCGTGCCGGTCGGCGATGGCCCTTTCGATGTGGCGCTAGGGCCGGACGGCCGGTCGGCCTACGTCGCTGTTCTCGGCCCGGGCAACGTATCCGTGATCGACACTCGTAGTCACCGCATCTCGGCGACTGTTTCCGTGGGCTCCCCGGGCACCGACCCGTTCAACATGGCGGTCACGTCCAACGCGATCTACGTCACAGAGCAGGGAGCGGGCACCCTCACGGTCATCGACCCGAAGACCCTCAAGATCGTCGCAACCGTCACGGTCGGCAACAGCCCGTACGGCGTGGCAGCCAGCCCACAACGCCTCTCGACCATCAGCCCCAGCACCTCGCGTCCCCGCGCTTAGGCGCGGCCTGTCGAGCTCCAAGTCTCCCGCGGCACGCGCTGAGGCCGACGGAAGGTGGCCGACACAGGAATCGGCTAGCGAGGGAGCACCACGCGGAACACGGTGCGGCCGGGCCGGCTGTCCATGTCGACCGTGCCGTTATGGGCCCCCACGACCGCCCGGACGATCGCGAGGCCGAGGCCACTCCCCCCGGAGGCACGCGAGCGCGCCTTGTCCGCCCGGACGAACCGCTCGAAGATCTCCCCCTGCAGCTCATCGGGGATTCCCGGCCCATCGTCGGCGATGGTCAACTCCGCCGCGCTGGAGCCGGAAACCGTCGCGACATCGGCCGTGACGGTAACGGTGACGGTGGTGCCGGACGGGGTGTGGGCACGGGCGTTGCCTAGAAGGTTGGCGACCACCTGGTGGAGCCGGTCGGCGTCGCCGACCACGGTCACCGGTTCCTCGGGCAGTTCCAGCCGCCACCGGTGATCCGGGGCGGACACGTGCGCGTCACCCGTCGCGTCGATGACCACCCTGCTCAGGTCCACCTCGTCTCGGGCCAGCGGCCTGCCTTCATCAAGCCTGGCCAGCAGCAGCAGGTCGTCGACCAGTGCACCCATCCGGAGGGACTCCGCGTCGATCCGCTCCAGCGCGTGCTGGACGTGTGGCGGCATCGGGCCGGTGTTCCGGCGAGCCAGCTCGACGTGTGCCCTGACGGTGGCGAGCGGGGTGCGTAGCTCGTGGCTGGCGTCGGCCGCGAACGTGCGCATCCGCTGCTCGCTCGCGTGCCTGCGGGCCAGGGCGTCTCCGACATGGAAGAGCATGCGGTTGAATGCCGCGCCGACCTGCCCTATCTCGCTTCTCGCGTCGTCGTCCGGCACGGGGTCGGGAAGCTCCACCGCCCCACTGGCCAACGGCAGCTCGGTGACGCGCCGGGCCGTTCCCGCCACCCGTTGCAGGGGGCGCAGCGAGAGCCGTACCCAGATCGTGGCGGCGACGCCGGTGCCGAGCATGACGGCGGCGAAGACGACGGACTCGATGATCTGGAGGCGGTGCACTGTGGCGTTGTCTCCTGCCAAGGGCAGCCCGTTGATCAGCACGTCGCCGTCGGCGCCGGCGATGGCGATCACGCGGTAGTCGCCGAGAGCCGACAAATCCACGGTGTGGGCGCGACCGTCGAGCGGGACCCGGGCCAGGCAGGACGCGTCGGCTGCGGGGAAGCTGATACGGGAGTTCCCGGACGCCACGACCACGGCGGCGTCGGTCACCTGCCCGCCCATGAGGCGTACGCCGAGAGTGCCGGGTGACTGCCCTCGGCTGTCGCCGAGGTCGCCGTTCTCAATGTGGTGCTCCAGGCTGGCGGCGAACTTGCCGACCGTCATCGACAGCTGCTGGTCCACGCGATCGAGGAGGGACCTTTCCAACGCGAGAGAGGTGGCCACGCCGACCGCCGCGCAGGCGAGCGCGAGCAGCACGAGCACGCCGGCCACCAGGCGGCCCCGGAGGGTGCGGGGCCTCATGGCTTGAGGACGTATCCCACGCCCCGAACCGTGTGAATGAGCGACGACCGTCCCGCATCGATCTTCTTGCGCAGGTAGCTGATGTAGAGCTCCACGACATGGGCCTGGCCGCCGAAGTCGTAGGACCAGACCCGGTCGAGGATCTGGGCCTTGCTGAGCACCCGGCGCGGGTTGCGCATGAGAAAGCGCAGCAGCTCGAACTCGGTCGGCGTGAGTTCCACCAACTCGCCGCCGCGGGTCACCTCCCGCGCGTCTTCGTCCATCACCAGATCTCCGACGATCAGCCGGTTTCCCTCCGTCGCCCGGGCCCTGCCGGCACGGCGCAGCAGCCCGCGCAGACGGGCCAGAACCTCCTCCAGGCTGAACGGCTTGGTCACGTAGTCGTCGCCGCCCGCGGTGATCCCGGCGATGCGGTCCTCCACGGCGTCCCTGGCGGTCAGGAACAACACGCACACATGTGGCGCCTCGGCCCGCAGGCGACGCAGCACCTCGAGGCCGTCGATGTCGGGCAGCATGATGTCGAGCAGCACCGCATCGGGGTGGAACTCGCGGGCGGCGCTCACCGCCGCCGCGCCGTCCGCCGCGGTGCGCACCTCCCAGCCCTCGTAGCGCAGCACCGCGCTGAGCACTTCGACGAGGTCCGGCTCGTCGTCGACGACGAGGACGCGGACGGGCGTTCCATCTGGGCGAAGCAGGTCGGGAAGACCATCGGAGGTCGTACGCATGATGATGTCAGGGTCCTCCCTAATCTCGACGCGGACCCTCTGAGCTGCCTCTGAGAATGCTATGAACCGTTGGCAAATGACCCGGAACATAGGGAAACGAGAGGTTCAGTTGGCACGGTGAGTGCTCACAGCGACGAGAGGAGAGATCGCGTGAGCACCACCTTCACTGGGAGTGCGGCCACCGGTACGCACCGGGCCGTTCGCTCAGGAGGCGCCCGCGCCAACCCGGCGGTCGTCCTGACGATCGTCTATGCGGGGGCGCTCGCCGTACTCGGCCTGTGGTGGGCGAACACGCTCAGCGTCTCCGGTCTGGACGGCTGGCTGACCGGAGCTGGGCGCATCACCGGGCTTCTCGCCGGCTATGTGATCGCCGTGCTCCTGGCGTTGATGGCCCGGATCCCCGCACTTGAGCGGGGGGTTGGATCCGACAAACTCGCCCGCTGGCACTCCATGGGCGGACGCTACGTGGTAGGGCTCTCCGTCGCGCATACGCTGCTGATCATCTGGGGGTACGCGGTGGCCGACGGCACGGACGTCGTCGGCGAAACCGTCACGCTGAACCTGTCCTATCCGGACGTGCTCAAGGCGACGGTGGCCGTGCTCCTGCTCGTCGGGATCGGGGCCGTCTCCGCTCGGGCCATCAGGCCGAGGCTGCGCTACGAGACCTGGTTCCACCTGCACTTCTACACATATCTGGCGGCATGGCTGGCGTTCGGGCACGTGCTGGCCACGGGCAACGAGTTCATCGGGAACCGGCCGGCGCAGGCCGCCTGGTACACCCTCTACATCGGGGTCGCGGTGGTGCTCGCCTGGTACCGGTTCATCACGCCGGTACGGCACGCCTTCCGGCACCGGCTGAGGGTCACCCGCGTCGTCCGCGAGGCTCCAGGAGTCGTCTCCGTCCACATCACAGGGCGGCATCTCGACCAACTACGCGCGGAACCCGGCCAGTACTTCCGCTGGCGGTTCCTCACCAGGCAACTGTGGTGGTCCCCCAACCCGTACTCACTGTCAGCGACTCCCAGACGCGACGCACTGCGGATCACCGTGAAGGACCTGGGCGAGCAGAGCCGTGAGCTCGCGCGCCTTCGCCCCGGCACCAAGGTCGTCGCAGAAGGCCCCTATGGCGCGTTCACCGCGGCCCACCGCAAGAACCGCAAGGTGCTACTCATCGCAGGAGGGGTGGGCATCACCCCCATGCGCGCGCTGTTCGAGTCGATCCCCGCGAGTCCCGGTGACCTCACCCTGCTCTATCGCGCGCGAACCACCGCTGACCTGGTCTTCCGCGAGGAGCTTGAGGCGATCGCCGCGCGCCGGGGCGCGGGCCTGCATTACAGCGTCGGCCCCCGCGACGTGACCGGCGACCCCTTCGCCCCCCGGACGCTCACCGAGCTCATTCCCGGCCTGCGCGACCATGACGTCTACGTGTGCGGCCCCTCCGGCATGACCGGCAGCGTGATATCCGCATTACGCGCCGCCGGGGTACCGGGCCGCCGCATCCACCACGAATCGTTCGAGTTCTAAAGGAATCCCATGCGCAGAGCGATATTGGCCGTGCTCGCCACCGCCGTCGGCCTGGTCCTGTTGTTGTCCTTCAAGCCCCACGAGATCACGGCGTTGGCCGATCCTCCCGCTGCGGTCTCAGACAAGAGCAACCGCTCGAGCGGGGACATGAGTGGGGATGGCAGTCCCAAGAAGTCGAACAGTCCGAGCACTTCGGGTGCCAAGGAATCGGTACACCAGGGGAACTGGACGAGCGCGGGCGCCGGCGCGGGTGCGACAAGCGGAGACAAGGTCGTCACCGGCGGTATCGCCGATACCCGCTGGGGGCCCGTGCAGGTGGAGATAGTCCTCTCCGGGGGGAAACTGACCGGCGTCAACGTGCTGCAGGCGCCCGACGGCAACAACCGGGACTTCGAGATCAACACCCAGGCGCTGCCAATCCTGAATCAGGAGACGCTTTCCGCTCAATCCGGCCGGATAGACAGCGTCTCCGGCGCCACCTACACCAGCGAGGGCTACATCGCGTCGCTGCAGAGCGCCATCGACAAGGCAGGGCTCTGACGCTGCCTACGGTTTGCCACGATCGGCTGAGCCCTTCCGCCAGGCGACAGGGGTGACACGGGACCTTCGCCCCTTACCGACGCCGCGCGCGCTCAGGCAGGCTGGGTGGCGTGAGAACAGATTCGGCCGGGCTTCAGATCCTTTCCCCGGAGGAGTGCATCGCGTTGCTCGCTTCGGTGCCCATCGGACGCATCGTCTTCACCGACCGCGCCCTCCCCGCAGTTCAGCCCGTCAACTTCCATCTCGACGGCGAACGGGTCGTCATCCGTACATCGCGGGATTCGAAACTCGCGGTGGCCGCCGCGAACGCGGTGGTCGCCTTCGAGACCGATGAGTACGACGCCCGGGCAGGCACGGGATGGTCGGTGACGGCGGTGGGACGCGCGCGGACGGTGGACGATCCCGCGGAGACCGCCGCCCTGGCGCGCCTGCCACTGACGCCATGGGCTCAAGGCCGCCGGGACCACTACATCGTGGTGGATCTCAAGCAGCTTTCCGGACGCCGTATCCGGCGCTAGGACAGCGGCACCCGCCACAGGACCCGGGTTCCTCCGGCCGCCAATGGCGCCACCTCGAATGAGCCGCCCAGCGCGTGCGCTCGTTCTTCGAGGTTGCGCAGGCCGCTGCGCCGCCCTCCGGACGGGATCCCCACCCCGTCGTCCTGCACGATCAGGGTGAGCCACCCTTCCTCCGCCCGAACCGTCACGTCCGACCGGTGGGCGATGGCATGCCGGACCACATTGGACAGCGCCTCACGGAGCACCGCCAGCACCTGCTCGGCGAGCTCTGGAGACACCTCGTTGTCGAGCTGGCCCTCCATACTCAGCCCCGGCATGAAGCCCAGATGCCCGCGAGCGCCCTCGACCACCTCCACGATCTGTGCCCGCAGACTCGGAGCACCCGCATCGCGCGGCGCCTGGAGGGCGAAGATGGTCGAGCGGATCTGCCGGATGGTCCCGTCCAGCTCGTCGATCGCGCTCTGCAACCTCGATGACGCCTCCGGCCGCTCTACCAGCCGAACCGTGCTCATGAGCGTCATGGCGACGGCGAAGAGCCGCTGGATGACGACATCGTGCAGGTCCTTGGCGATGCGGTCGCGGTCCTCCAGCAGTCCCAGCCGCTCCGCGTCCTTGCGGGTGTCTGCGAGCTCCAGCGCGACGGCCGCCTGCCCGGCGAAGGCGTGCAGCGTTCGCACCTCAGACATGCTGAACGGGATGCGCCCTGAGCGTTTGCCCAGTGACAGCACACCTCGTACGGCTCCCGCCGCGCCGAGCGGAACGGCCGCCAGGGGACCTGCCGGAAAACGGTCAGGCGCGGCCTCCAGGAGGTCGCCTTCGGCCGGATCGTCGACCATGAGAGGTTCCCCGGTGACACAGGCCCGGCCGGCCAGCGTGCCTGCGATCTCACCTGCCGTGTACTGCCGGTCCATCTGGCCGTCCTCGTTGACCGTACGGACGGATTCCCGGTCGGCGCCTGGCAGCAGGATCGTGACGGCGTCGGCGTCGGCCATTTCCCGGGCCCGCCGTGCGACCAAGGTGAGCACCTCCTGCGGTTCGGCTCCCGACAGAAGTGCGGTGGTGATCTCCGAGGAGGCCTTCAGCCAGCTCTCTCGGCGGCGGGTCTCCTCATACAACCGGGCATTCTCGATGGCGACGCCGGCCGCGGTGGCGAGCGCGACGACGATCGCCTCATCCTCTTCGTCGAACTCCCCTCCCCCGCGTTTCTCGGTGAGGTAGAGGTTTCCGAAGATCTCGTCCCGGACCCTGACGGGCACGCCGAGGAAACTCCCCATCGGGGGATGGCCCGGCGGAAACCCGTAGGACTCGGGATGCTGGGAGATGTCGGCCAGCCGCAGCGTCTGCGGTTGCTTGATCAACAGTCCGAGCAGGCCCAGGCCGTGCGGCCAGTGGGCGATTCTCGCTATCTCCTGTTCGGTCAAGCCCACGGGGATGAACTGAACGAGCGTGTTCTCCTCGCCGATCACCCCCATCGCCCCGTAGCTGGCATCGACGAGGGTGATGGCGGTCTCGACGATCCGGTGCAGAACCGTCTCCAGATCAAGGTCACTACCCACCGACACGACGGCGTCCAGCAGCCCATGAACGCGGTCTCGAGACGCCAGTACCGCGTTCAGTCGCGCCTGCAACTCGGCCAACAGGTCGTCGAGCCGCATGTGCGGGATCAGCGAGCGTGGCTCGTTCTCCGTCATACCGCGAAGTTTCCCACCCAGCCCACGCGAAGGCACAGCACAGGGCGGTGCTTCGTGGTGTTCACGCCCGCATTCGGTCCGGCCGAGCGCCGACCCCTGCGTGAAGGGACCTTGCGACGCCGGCCCGGGGCCCTATGGCTCTACGCGGACTCGAGCGGAACGGTTCAGCCCTTGCCTGCCATTCCGCCCTTGTCCTCAGCCGTCCTGCCGACGAGGATGCGCCTGCCTTCCTGCTTCTTTTCGTTGAGCTTGACGCTGACCTCGAGGATTCCCTGGTCGTAGACAGCTTCGACGTCCTTCTCGTCTGCCCCGGGCGGCAGCACGACGGAGCGGGTGAAGAAGCCGTACCTGAACTCGGTGCGGTGCCTGTCCTTCTCTTCGTGGTGACGCTCGGCGCGGATGGTGAGAATCCCATCAGCCAGAGTGATCTCGACGTCCCTCTCGGGATCGACTCCGGGCAGCTCGGCACGCAACACATATCGTCCGACCGCGATGTAGTCCTCGAAGCGGATCGCCTGCCCCACCGCCGGTCGCAACCCGGCCAACGGAGCCTCCAGCAATTCCATGAGGTCGGGGAGGAATCCCCTTGGCTCTCTGCGCACTGGTGTGCCCATCTGTCCCACCTCCACCTTGCCGGCTTGCCCTTCCATCCCACTGCCGTCACACCGCCTGTGGTGTGGGCGGAGGTCCTCAGGCGCAGGGTCCTTCGGCACAATCTGCCCGCGGCTCGGCATCCGAGCGCCGTTCAGCCGTGTGGGAGCTGTGCTGTGTGCTCGACGGGTCTTCGCGAGTGCCGGGCACCGCGGCAGTGCCGAAGGTCCCAGGCGGCCCGGGACATCCGGCGGGATGGGCCGAGCCGTACGGCACTGCCGGGCAGAGCGGCGAAACGGTGTGCTTGGAGCAGACGGAAACAGTGAACCCCCGCACTGAAAGGGCCGATCATGGCACTCACCGAAGGACGCCACCAGCATGACGCCGCTCCCCACACCCCCGTGGTGAAGCACGACCGGGGACAGCAGACGACACGTCCCGCTGACTACGCCTGGGCGGTCGCGCGCATCACTGTCGGATGGGTCTTCCTCTGGGCATTCCTCGACAAGGTCTTCGGCTGGGGCTTCGCCACACCGTCCGACCGCGCCTGGATCAACGGGGGCAGCCCGACCACCGGGTTCCTCAAGGGAACCAGTGAGCACGCGTTCGGAGGCTTCTTCGCCGATCTGGCCGGGCAGACGTGGGTGGACTGGCTGTTCATGATCGGCCTGTTGGGCATCGGCACGGCCCTCGTCTTGGGCGCCGGCATGCGCATCACCGCCGCCACGGGTGGCCTGCTCCTCGTGCTCATGTGGGCGGCGTCGCTGCCGCTGGAGACGAACCCGTTCGTCGACGAGCACATCGTGTACGCCATCGTGCTGGTCGCCCTGGCCCTGGCGGACGCCGGCGACACGCTCGGCATCGGCGGATGGTGGCGGAACACTCGGGTGGTCCGGCGCTTCCCCATCCTCAAGTAGCCGCTTCGGTCCACCGGCACCCGCTCTTCCTCGCGAAGGGCGGGTGCCGACGTATGCGCCGTAGCAGCGGCGCCACGGGGTGAGGCCGGCTTCATTTGCCCTTTCCGCCGTCCGAGTGGCCCTTGCCGGAAGGCCGGTCGGCCTTGAGCCGTGCCGCGAGCGCGGCGACCTGAGTACGGCGCTGCATGTTGAGCTTGCTCAGCACGTTCGAGACGTAGTTCTTCACGGTCTTCTCAGCCAGGAAGAGCCGCTCGCCGATCTGCCGGTTGGTCATTCCCTCACCGATCAGCTCCAGGATGTGCCTCTCCTGATCTGTGAGGGCGGCCAGCGGGTCCTTATGACCGGCCTGGTCACGCAGCCGCTGGAGCATCGTGGCCGTGGTGGCCGGATCGAGCAGGGACTGGCCGCGCGCGACCGTGCGGACCGCACCGACCAGATCGGAACCGTGGATCTGCTTGAGCACGTATCCGGCGGCACCTGCCATCACCGCGTTGAACAGGGCTTCCTCGTCGGCGAACGAGGTCAGCATCAGGCAGGCCAGCTCAGGCACACGGGAGCGGACCTCCCGGCAGACGTCCACCCCACTGCCATCGGGGAGCCGGACGTCCAGCACCGCCACATCGGGCTTGAGCGCCGGGATACGCGCGATCGCGGATTCCGCGGTGCCGGCCTCGCCCACGACCTCGATGTCGTCCTCGGACTCCAGCAGCGCGGCGATGCCGCGCCGAACCACCTCGTGATCATCTACCAGGAACACCCGAATCATGCCTAGGACGTTAACCGTGCCGAGGCGGCCCGCGGTAGAGGACCAAGGTCCCCAGTGAGTAGACCAACGTGCTGGTCACCCATGGGGTGAAGCAGGTGTGACCCCGCTCGAGGGTCCCAGCGCCGGGAGGCTCTACGTCCGCATATGGGGAGCCGAGTGCCGTGGAAGGTCCAGTCGGCGCGTCGCGCTCCGGCATCCGCGTAGACGGATGGAAAGCGGTGACGACCTACAACCAACGAGCGTGTGAGCGGCCGGTTCGTCCGGCCCGAGGTCAGTCACGCGGAAGCTTGGGGATGCCGGATGCGGCGGCCGGTGAGCTGCACGGGCGCGATGCGGATGTACAGTCGCCGCTCGCCGCCGGCCCACGGCTCGGGCGCTGAGTCTCGTACGGCGGCGAGCTCGTCTTCCGCTGAGACACGGTGGGCCGGTCCCCGTACGAGGACGCTCCAGCCTTCCCGAGTCGCCGTGTCGATATGGTCCACCTCGAACGCGACCTTGAATTCCAGGTCTTCGATTCCCGAGTTCAGATCCTCGTCCATCGGTCCGTCGAACGCGGTGCGGAACAGGATCGCCTCCTGGTGCATGGTGTAGTTCACCGGCAGCACCACCGGCCCGGACGGGGTGGTGAAACCGATCCTTCCGACCCCGTCGGGAGAGATGAGCTTCAAGCACTCCTCGGCACTGAGCTCTTCCAGGACGGGAGGGGCGGTGCGCTCGTTCATGACGTCCTCTTTCTATGAGTGTCACGCTCTCGGATCGGTCGAAACGGCGCGTTCACCTGAGGCGACGACGGAACGGGGAAGGACGGGCGGGTGCCGGCGCCAACCGTAGGCGGACATCGACGGCGACTGCGCCGCCGGGTGTGACGATCACCGGGTTGAGGTCGAGTTCGGCGATCTCGGGGATCTCGTCCATGAGGCGGCCGATCCCGATGATGTGCGTTTCCAGCGCTTCCACCTTCACCTCTGGGCGGCCGCGGTAGCCGTGGAGCAGGGGTGCGCAGTGCAGTTCGCCGAGCATGCGCCCGGCCTCCGCGCGGCTGATGGGCGGAACTCGGAAGGCGCGGTCGACCAGAAGCTCGGCGGCCACTCCCCCCATGCCGACCATGATCAGAGGTCCGAACGTCTCGTGTGCCACGCCGCCGACGATCATTTCGACGCCTTCGGCGGCCATGTGCTGGACGAGTGCGCCGGTCATGGCGGGTCCGACCCGTTCCGCCATCTCGCGGTAGGCCTGCCGTACCTCCTCCACACTGCGGAGATTCACCCGGACGCCGCCGACGTCGCTCTTGTGCACCAGATCGGGCCCTGTCGCCTTGAGCGCCACCGGCAGCCCCAGCCACGCGAGCGCCTCGCAGGCCGATTCGGATCCGCCCACCGAGATGGCGTCGGCCACGCGGATGCCGTAGCAGTCGAGCAGACGCGCGGCGGTGGAATAGTCCAGCCAGCGGCCCTCGGGGTGGGCGGCGAGGTCGGTTTCGACGATCCGGCGTGCGGCCGAGGCGTGCACCGGGGGGACCTCGACGGGAGGGTCGAGCGGGCGTGCGCGCCATGTGGCGTGGTCCACCGCACGGCTGAGTGCGTGGACGGCCTGCTCGGGAAAGGCATAGGCCGGCACGTTCGAGCCGATGAGTCCATCACGCCCGAGGACGCAGGCGAGCACGGTCTTGTCCACGCCTTCCGACGCGGCGGCGACGGCGTCCCGCGTTCTCTCCAGCCCTGAACCGAACGGCGGTGTGTAGACCACCAGCACGGCGTCGATGCCGGGATCGGCCAGCACGATCCGTATGGCGTCCGCGAGTTCCCCGGCCTCGCCGTCAGCGGTGATGTCAACGGGGTTGCCGACGGCCGCGGCCGCCCGGAGCCGCGCGCGCAACGCCTGCCTGGTGGCTTCCGACAGCTCGGGAACGACGAGCCCCCGTCGTTCACACGCGTCGGCCGTCATCGCCTGCGGGCCACCGGAATTGCCGACGATCGCGACTCGTCGTCCGCGCGGGAGCGGTTGCGAAGCGAGCAGCCGTGCCGTGTCGAGCAGGTCCTGGACGCTGCCCTCACGTATCACGCCTGAGGCTCGCAGCAACGCGTCGACCGCCGCGTCCGGTGTCGCCGCCGCGGCGGTGTGGGATCGTACGGCCCGGCCACCGGCCGTCCCCCGACCGCTCTTGACGACGATGATCGGTTTCTTGGTGCTGACGCGGCGGGCGATGCGGCCGAACCTGCGTGGGTTGCCGAACGATTCCAGGTACAGGGCGATGACGCCGGTCGACGGATCGTCCTCCCAGTATTCGAGCAGGTCGTTGCCGCTGACGTCGGCCTTGTTGCCGACGGAGGCGAACGAGGAGATACCGAGGCTCATCTCGGCCGCTCGGTCGATCAACCCCACCGCCACGGCGCCCGACTGCGACATCAGGGCCACCGTTCCCGCCGGCGGCTGGCGGGGAAGGAAACTCGCGTTGAGCGACACGGCCGTGTTCACCACGCCCAGGCAGTTGGGCCCGACCAGGCGCATCCCCGCCTCACGGCAGATCTTCACCAGTTCGGCCTCCTGGTCGCCGTGTCCCGCCTCGGCGAAGCCCGAGCTGACCACGACCAGGCTTCGCACACCGTGCCGCGCACAGTCACGCGCGACATCGAGCACCGCGGCGGCGGGGGTGGCCACCACGGCCAGTTCTACGTGCCCGGGAGCGGCGGCCGGCTCGGGATAGGCGGCCAGGCCCTCCACTTCGGTGGCCTTGGGGTTGATCGGATAAATCGGCCCACGGAAGCCGCCGGCGACCAGGTTTCGCAGCACGCGGTGCCCGACGCCTCCCGGATCGCGACTCGCTCCGATCACCGCGACCGAGCGGGCCTCGAACAGACCGGCCAAAGAGTTGCTCTCCGCCTCATGCGCACGCGCATCGATCTTCGTCAACAGCTGAGCGGTCGTCTCCGTGGAGATCCGGAACTCGACCCAGCCGTCCACATAACGGCGTCGCGCCTCCAGCCCCGCGTCTTCCAGCAACTGGATGACCTGCCTGTTCTCGGCGAGGACGTCGGCCGCGAGTTCCTTGATCCCGTTCTCGGCCGCGTTCAGCGCCAGATGTTCCAGCAGGACCGTGCCCAGCCCGTGCCCATGCGTCGCATCGTCCAGCAAGACGCCCAGGTCCGCCTGGACAGCGGCATCGTCACCGATCCATTCCGCGACGCCGACCACCCGGCCGCGTACGGTCGCCACAAGCCCCTGGCCTCGATACGCGGGTCCCGTCATCCGTTCCACGTAAGCGTGGGCTGTGGCGGTGCCTCCGGTGGCGAATCGTAGGTAGAGGGAGCGTTCGGAGGAGTTGTCGACCAGTCGGTGAAGGTCGTCTCGATCAGAGGTGCGCAAGGGGCGGATGTGCGCGATGCCACCGTCTCGGAGCAGGACGTCGCATTCCTCGGGCAGAGATCGTGTCATGTGTCCAAGGCTCCGCCGATGTCCCCGATGCCCACAGGGCCGAAGTCCCCTTCAGCGAAGGACCCTCGCCCCTGCGTAAATCCCTTTTTGCGCGTGCGTCACCTCATCGCACCCCTTCGCCGCAGGCCTGTAGACGGATCAGCGAGCCGGCGGTCCTGATCGAGCCTGCGACGCCCGGGGTTTCTGAATTGCGAATCTGCGCAATTCAGTTCATCATGATGTGAGATTTCTCGTTGCCGAGATCAAGGATGTGACGTGAGCGGGCCATTCGCCGCTGCGATCAGAGAACGGGCACGTTCAGCACGTGAGGCGCTCGAGCGGGCGCGCCGTGATCACGATGTCGACGAGCTGCTCGTGGCCGAAGGAGAGTGGGACGACGTGGTCCGGCTTGCTCGCGCGCATGGTGTTCAGATCGGTACCGAGGATGCCGACTCGGGCGAGGGGACGGCGCTGTGATGTCGGTGCCGCTGTACGAGGCGAAGGCCGAATTGTTCCGGCTCCTGGGACACCCGGTACGGATCCGCGTGCTGGAGTTGTTGCAGGACGGGTCGAGGCCGGTACGTGAGTTGCTGGCCGCCATCGAGGTCGAGCCGACGGGTCTGTCGCAGCACCTGGCTGTGCTGCGACGCTCAGGGATGGTGACCGCGCACCGCGACGGCTCCACCGTGGTCTATGCCCTGTCCGGTGGCGACGTCGCCGACCTGCTACGAGCGGCCCGCAAACTCCTGACGCAGAAACTCACAGGGCAGAACGAGCTGCTGAGCGAGCTGCTCGACACGGAGACCGGAGTCCGGTGACCAATGCGCTCACCTCGGGCCTGGCCCGAGTCCGTTCCGTGTTGCCTGAGCGCGGCGAGCTTGCGGCGATGGGCCGTCGTCCCCGCCGCGACCTGTTGGCCGGGCTCACGGTGGCGATCGTCGCGTTGCCGCTGGCGCTGGGATTCGGCATCTCCTCCGGCATGGGGGCCGAAGCGGGCCTGGCCACCGCAGTGGTGGCCGGGGCGCTTGCAGCCGTGTTCGGCGGTTCCGGCCTGCAGGTGTCCGGCCCCACCGGCGCGATGACGGTGGTCCTGGTGCCGATCATGCACCAGCACGGCGCCTCCGGCGTGCTGACGGTCGGTGTGCTGGCAGGGCTGCTGCTCATCGCGCTCGCGCTGGGACGCGCGGGCAAGTACATGGCCCTGGTCCCGGCTCCCGTGGTGGAGGGCTTCACCATCGGCATCGCCTGCGTGATCGGTCTGCAGCAGATCCCCGCAGCCCTCGGCGTTCCGACCCCCGCGGGCGACAAGGTCACCATGGTGGCCTTGCACGCGGCCGGCGACTTCCTCGCGCAGCCTCACTGGTGGGCCGTGGCCATCGCCGCCACCGTGGCCGTACTGATGCTGGTGGGAGCGCGCCGGCGACCCACGTTTCCCTTCTCGCTGGTCGCCGTCGCCCTCGCCACCGTCACCGCCGAGCTGGCCGGTCTGCCGGTGACGCGGATCGGAGACCTCCCCGCCGGACTGCCCGCTCCCTCCTTGTCCTTCCTGCAGCTGAGCGCGTTGCCTTCGCTGCTGACCCCCGCGATCGCGGTTGCCGCCCTGGCCGCACTGGAGTCGCTGTTGTCGGCCACCGTCGCCGACGGCATGAGCGTCAACCACAAGCACGACCCTGACCGGGAGCTCTTCGGCCAGGGTCTGGCCAACCTGGCGGCTCCGTTGTTCGGTGGTGTCCCGGCCACCGGAGCCATCGCTCGCACTGCCGTCAACGTCCGCTCCGGTGCCCACTCCCGGCTGGCGGCTCTGGCCCACGCCGGCATCCTGGCCGTGATCGTATTCACCGCATCCGGCCTGGTCGCCCGCATCCCGCTCGCCGCGCTGGCCGGCGTTCTGCTGGCCACCTCCATCCGGATGGTGGAGGCCGGCTCTGTCAAAGCCATGATGCGTTCCACCCGCGGCGACGCGGTGGTCCTGGTCCTGACCGCGATCGCCACCTTGGTGCTCGACCTGGTCCAGGCCGTCATCCTCGGCCTGATCGTGGCCGGTGCGCTGGCCCTGCGCACCATCGCACGCAATGTCCGCCTCGATGCGATGCCGATCCGCCCCGACCTGCCGGGCGACCACACCGACCAGGAACACGCCCTACTCGCCGAGCACATCGTGGCCTACCGCCTGGACGGCCCGCTGTTCTTCGCGGCGGCCCACCGCTTCCTGCTGGAGCTGTCCGAGGTTGCCACCGTTTCCGTAGTCATCTTGCGCATGTCCCGCGTGACCACCATCGACGCCAGCGGCGCCCTGGTCCTCGGCGACGCCATCCAACGGCTGGAACGCCGCGGCATCATCGTCTACATCTCCGGAATTCGCGACGGCCATCACCAGCCGTTGCATGCCCTTGGCGTCATCGCTCGCCTCGACAATGCGGGCCGGGTCTTCGCCACCACTCCGGAGGCCATCTCCGCCGCCCGCGACCAGCTCCGCCGCGTCGGAGTCCTTCCCGCCTCCCCGCACCATGCCGTGCCCGGCTGAACCGAACCGCTGCAGGGAAGTCCTCTCGATCTTGGGACCCATCTGCGCGAACGCAGCGGCCCGGTGAGTCCGTCCAGCGTGTATGGCATCACTACGCGATCACTGGCGACATGGAGTTCCTCGCCGGGACCGGTGCGCGCCTTCTGGCCGAGATCGCCCGCTTCTGGGTGCTTGCCGAGTCTCACAGCACTGTCACTGTCCATCCCCTATCGGGGTGCAGAGCTCGCCATCGACGCCGATCCCACCCAGGTACGGATCACCCGAGCCGACGACGGGCCCCCGACGCTGGAGGTCACCGTGCACGGCCGACACGCCAAGCTTCGACGCGGGGAAAGGCGCACGTTCTCCTTGCCGGGACAGAGCGTGGGCGCCTGACCGACAAGCGGGCCGCCGATCGCCCGAGCGAGAGCCTCCCAGGCGGAGGCGCTCAAGTGGACCTGGGACCTCTGAGGCCAGGGCTTAGGTCCCTAGGCCCGCAGGGTTCACGGTGGCAGCGTAGACGAATATGAAGGCAGCAGTCGGCGACCGCCTCATCGAAAATCCTCGTCTGGACGGGCCGCGACGCATTGGTCTGATCACGGCTCTTTACCACGCCAACGGGTCGCCGCCCTACGTCGTGCGGTGGCTCGACCAGGTGCGGGAGACTCTCGTCTTTCCAGGGCCCGACGCGCATATCGAACACCAGCCGCATCCCTGGTAGGGCTGACCCCGGCGGGAGTCGCACAGGAACGTGCTCAAGGTCTGCCGCTCGCGGAGCCGAAGATGCGAAGCGCGAAGGAATCTCGATGGAACCGTGGGCGCAGATCAAGGAGACGCATGCGGGCGTGGTGATCTTCCTCGGAGACCACGCGTACAAGGTCAAGAAGCCGGTGGACCTCGGTTTCCTGGACTTCACCACACTGGAGGCCCGGCGGACGATCTGCCAGGAGGAGGTGCGGCTCAACCGGCGACTGGCGCCCGATGTCTACGAGGGAGTCGCCGACGTGTTGAGCCCGAACGGCGAGGTCTGCGAGCACCTGGTCGTGATGCGCCGTATGCCCGACGAGCGCCGCCTTGCCGCGTTGATCCGCTCAGGCAGTCCAGTGGAGGACCACCTCCATCAGATAGCCCGGATGGTGGCGAGCATGCACGCGCGATCCCCTCACTCCCCGGAGATCGACGAGGAAGGGGGCTGGAACGCGCTGAGATCTCGCTGGATGGCAAGCTTCGCCCAGGTCCGCGGGCTGCGGGATGTCCCTGTCGGTAGCGACGTCATCTCCGAGATCGAGCTCCTGACCGTGCGCTTCATCGACGGCCGGCATGCTCTTTTCGAGGCGCGGGTCAGTGCGTGCCGAATCGTGGACGGCCACGGCGACCTGCTCGCCGACGACGTCTTCTGCCTCGACGACGGGCCCCGAATCCTGGACTGCCTGGAGTTCGACGAACGCCTCCGCTTCGTCGACGGCCTGGACGACGCGGCCTTCCTGGCCATGGATCTGGAACGACTGGGCGCTGACCGGCTGTCCGAGCTCTTCCTGGGCTGGTACGCCGAGTTCTCCGGCGATCCCGCCCCGCCCTCGCTCTGGCACCACTACGTCGCTTACCGGGCTTTCGTCCGTGCCAAGGTCGCTTGTCTGCGGCACGCGCAGGGAGACGCCGATGCGGCCTGGAGGTCCCGCGAGCTCGCTGAGCTCACCCTTCGCCACCTCCGGGCCGGCGCCATCACTCTCGTCCTCGTCGGTGGACCACCCGCGACCGGCAAATCGACCCTGGCGTCCGCCATCGCCGATCGTCTTGGCACCACGGTGCTCAGCAGTGACCGCGTCCGTAAGGAAATCGCCGGCATCGCGCCTGAACAATCCGCCGCCGCGCCATTCGGGGAAGGCATCTACCGGGCGGACTGGACCGAGCGCACCTATGAGGAGCTGTTGTCCAGAGCGGCGAGACTGCTCCGGCACGGAGAGCCGGTCATTCTCGACGCGTCCTGGACCGATGCCGCTCACCGGGCCGCCGCCGAACGGCTCGCGGAACGCACGTGCAGCGACTTCGTCGCGCTGTGCTGCACCGCCCCGCCGCACGTCGTCGCCGAGCGGCTCTCCCACCGTGTCGGCGGCGTCTCGGATGCCGACCAGGCGATCGCCGCAGCCATGACGGCGAGAGCGGCGCCCTGGCTCGAGGCGTCCGAGATCGACACCAGCGCGCCCTCGGATCAGGCACTGGAGCAGGCACTCAGGGCGATCCATCCCCGCTGCGGCGGCGTTCCACGGCGGTTCCACCGATCCCGGATGCAACCAGGCTGATCAAGGAAGTCGACAGGAACCATCGGTCCCGGAGGCATACGGATGGTGACACGACGGCAGTTCCTCAAGACGGGGGCGGGCGCGGCCGCGATGCTCGCATTCCGGACCGCCGGGAGCGCCGCGGCCACGGAACGGGCACTGGACCCGGCGGCGATCCCGAAATATGTGGCACCGCTGGCCATCCCTCCCGTGATGCCGAACCTGCCATCGCCGGAAGGACCGGTCGACCACTACATGATCGGCGTTCGGCAGTTCCAGCAGCAGATCCTGCCGCCGGGTCTTCCGACCACAACCGTCTGGGGTTACGGGTCCGTACTGCATCCGCGGACGTTCAACACCCCTGCCTGCACCGTCGAGGCGACGGTGGACCGGCCCGTCCGCATCACCTGGATCAACGAGTTGGTCGACGGCGACGGCCGCTACCGTCCCCACCTTCTGCCCGTCGATCCGACGTTGCACTGGGCCAACCCTCCGGGAGGGCCGTCCAAGCGAGACACCCGGCCGAGGTTCGCATCGACACCCGGGCGCTATCGGGGACCTGTCCCGATCGTCACCCATCTCCACGGCGGCCACAGCTGGGACGACAGCGACGGGCATCCGGAGGCATGGTTCCTGCCCGCGGCGAGGAACATCTCCGCCGGGTACGCCCGTGAGGGCTCACTCTATTCCGAGTTCGCGCACACGTTCGGAATACGGGAAGGTGTCCGATGGGCGGCCGGTTCCGCCGTCTACCAGTACGCCAACGACCAGAGAGCCGCCACACAGTGGTTCCACGACCACACATTGGGCATCACCCGGCTCAACGTCTACGCCGGCCTCGCCGGCTTCTACCTCCTCCGCGGCGGCCCCTCCGACCTGCCGTCCGGCGTTCTCCCCGGCCCCGCCCCCAGGGCGGGCGACGCCCCGACCACGCGGTATCACGAGATTCCGATCCTGATCCAGGACAAATCGTTCTCAGCCGGCGGCTCGCTCCTCTACCCGGACAGCCGGAGGCTCTCCGACGGCTTCTCCGGGCCCTATGTGCCCCGCAGTGACGTCTCGCCCATCTGGGTGCCGGAATTCTTCGGCACCACGATGACGGTCAACGGCCGGACCTGGCCGGACCTGCACGTCGAGCCGCGCCGTTACCGGTTCCGGTTCCTGAACGGCTGCAACTCCCGGTTCCTCGACCTCAAGATCGCCAGTGGCCCGCCGGCGAAGAGCGCGCGGACGGCGGCGCTGCCGTTCTGGCAGATCGGATCGGACGGCGGTTTCCTGCCGTCACCGGTCCAGTTGGGCGGCCTGCTCCTGGCTCCCGCCGAGCGGGCCGACGTCATCGTCGACTTCACCGGCATCCCGGCCGGGACACAGCTGTTCCTGATCAACGAAGGACCTGACGGGCCCTATCGAGGTGCCCGATCAGCCCCGCCGGCGAACCCCGCCACCACCGGGCAGGTGATGAGATTCACGGTGGGGCCGCTCGTGGACCAGGACACCAGCGTGCCGCCCTCCGAACTCCGCCTGCCCACTCTCAACCGGCTCGGCGCGGCCAGGCTCACCCGCAGGCTCGCCCTGCTGGAGCACAGCTCAGCGGTCGTCGCGGGCGTGGGGCCCATCGCGGCGCTGCTCGGCAGTTCGGAGTCACGCGGTTCGGCGAAGATGTGGGCCGACCCCATAACCGAGAATCCGGCGACTGGTTCGACCGAGATGTGGGAGTTCCACAACTTCACACCCGACGCCCATCCCATGCATGTCCACGAGGTTCAGTTCGAGGTCGTCGACCGCCGGCCGTCCAATGGGCTCACCCAGTTACCGGAACCCGGGGAGAGAGGGTTCAAGGACACGGTGATCGCTCCGCCGAACGCCATCACCCGCATCAAGGCCACTTTCGACCGGCCCGGGCTGTTCGTGTGGCACTGCCACGTTCTCGAGCACGAGGACAACGAGATGATGCGCCCCTACCGCATCGGCGCCTGAGCCCGGCCAGCGGAGGTCCGGCCCGCGTCAGTGCTCTTCCAACACCTCCGAGGACGGGCGACGGACGCTGCCGGCATCGTCCAGGGTGAAGCCCAATCTCATGACCATCTGCGGGAAGGCGCCCTCGCAGATGTGCCGCCGGATGAACTCCCGCAGATCATGCATCTCCAGCGCCTGAGTGTGGAAGGCCGCACTCACCCCGTACGCGGAGGCGTGAAGCAGGGTGCGCTGTAACGCCTGGCCGGCGGCCAGCCAGTCCTCGCGGGAGTCACCCGTCGTGGTGAGCACGGCGACGAGACCCGTGGCGACGGACACCGGCAGGTCGTCCTCCTTCCCCCATACCTGCCCCCGGGTGTAGTCGCGCTGTGCGAAGTGCTGTGGTTGCGTGCGCCTCGGCGCCGCGGGGTAACTGCGAGCCGGAACACCGTCGCGCCGGGAACTGCCCGGAGGGCTGCTCCACCGCATCATCTCCAAGCCGAACGCCCGGTTCTGAGATTCGACCTCCTGGGCCGC
The DNA here is from genome assembly GCF_016863275.1 of Planotetraspora mira. Classification (GTDB taxonomy): domain Bacteria; phylum Actinomycetota; class Actinomycetes; order Streptosporangiales; family Streptosporangiaceae; genus Planotetraspora; species Planotetraspora mira. The sequence continues at coordinate 8,102 of NZ_BOOO01000051.1, read as the reverse complement.
GCTCGTGAGCGTGGCGAGCACGCGCATCGCCGACTCCGACCGCACCACCATGAGGGCGGCCCCCTCCTCGCCCGCCTGGGCGGCCAGCGCCTCGATCAGAGCATCGGAGACAGGCAGAGCGGTGAATCCCGCACGATGGGTCCTGCGCCGCGGGATCTCCGCGTGGAGCATGCGGGCATCCTCATGAATCTCGCCACACGCTCGCGGACGGACGGTGGCCAACAGTGATGGGCGGTCGGGGTCGGGCAGCGCTCGCACGTCCGGCTCGTAGCCGAGTGCGCTCAACGTGACCCGCACGTTGAAGAGCGCGGCGCCACAACTGATCAGCATCTGCCAGCCGATCGGGTCGGCGACGCGCAGCTTCCTGTCAGAGTCCGCACGAAGGCAGATCTCATCCCCTGACACGCCGAACGACCAGGGCTGTGTGTTGTGCACCGAGGGCGCCCAGACCGCGGCCTCGATCGCCGCACGCATCGCGCCGGCGACGGCTTGCGATGTTCGTGTGTTCATGTCTCGCCTCCAGGTGAGATGTCAGGCCGCGTCACGCCCGAAGGCGTCACAGGAGGGGCGGGGGCACGAGGAGGTCGTCGAACAGGAAGGCCAGGTCGGCCTTGACCTCGACGACACCGTCGACGGCGCGGACGGCGTCGAGCAGGGGCCGCAACTGCGAGTGCTTGGGGATCCATCCCTTGAGGCTGACCACGCCCGCCTCGACCGTGACCCGCAGCTCCGACAGGTCGATGCGGAGCCGGCCCATGATGCCCTCGATCTCACTGGTGATGTCGGCCGCCGGTCGGTTGAACACCTTCAGCAGATCGCCCTGGTGGACGGTCCCGGCGATACGGCCGGTCGTGGCGTCGATCACGGGAAGCTGCTTGATCCTTTTCTGGTGCATCAGCCTGGCCGCGTCGCTCACCGGCGTCTCACCAGTCACGGTGATCGCCGGCGTGGTCATGATCTCGCGCGCCGTCATGCCCTCCGCCTTGCGGTGCTCGGCGCGCTTCCGAGGACCCTCGATCACCCGTTTGCCGATTGCGGTCGTCGCCTTCAGCAGCATGTCGTCCTCCGACACCACTCCGACCGGGCGGCGATCGGAGTCGATCACGGTGACGGCCCCCACATTGAATCGCTGCATGATGTCGACGAGGTCGGCGAACGACGCGTCCATCCGGGCCGCGATCGCGACCTTTCCCATCACGTCCCGCACCCTGATCGCCATGGCGCCCCTCCTGTCGGCCTCTCTAAGAGCGTCGCCTGACCGGGCCTCGTCTGGTCAGCGGTGAAGGTCCTGGCCGCTGGTGACTTTCGGCCACACTTTCCGGGCCATCCATCGGTGCTCGAAGCTTCAGGCCGCGGGCGCGCGCATCACAGGCTCGTCGTCCTCGTCATGACGCTCTGAGCTCCGGCTCTCCGGACGTGGCCGGAGCGGAGGCCAGTGAGAAGTAGGCCTCTTCCTCCTGCGCGAAGTGCAAAGTCAGTACGGCATGCAGGCCGTACAGGCAGGCCCGCAGGTCGTCGAGCTGGTCCGGGCTCGGTCCCGCGGTGCCCGCCAGCTCCAGATGGCGGCCCAGCCGCACCACCAGCCGGTCGATCTCACCGTGTGCCCTGCTCATGGTCACGGTCGCCTCCGGGTCTCCCAGCAACCGTGCCATCGCCGGATAGAGCCGGATCTCCTCCGCATGCTCATGCGGCAGCAGGTCCTCGCTGAGGAACTCGTAGACCCGCCGAAGATCGGCGCGCGCTTCCCCAGGTGTTTCGAGGCTCAGCCGGTCGCCGACCTCACGGATGAGTTCGAGCTGCGGCCGCAGCTCTGAGTGCTCCACCTCGAAGCGGCGCAGTAGTGCTTCTGTAGGGCTGTCCACGGGCAGGCGGGTCCCCCTGGCCGGGCGCAGCGCACGCAGCGCATTGAGGATGACGGCGACGTCGATGCCCTCTTGGAGCACCGCACCGGCCACAGGCGGCAAACCACCGGCTGCCGCCACCACCATCGCGAGCAGAGACAGCGTGATGCCGACGCCCGCACTCTGCACAGCGATACGCCTGGTCCGTCTGGCGACGTCCATGGCGTCGGCAAGGCGGTCCAGCCGATCGGAGGTGAGCACCACATCGGCCGCCTGGGCGGACGCGGCCGCGCCGTGAGCTCCCAAGGCCACGCCGACGTCCGCGACGGCCAAGGCAGGTGCGTCGTTGACCCCGTCGCCCACCATCATCGTCGTCGAGCGCCGTGTCTCGCCGCGTACCGCGTCCACCTTTCCCGCGGGGGTCTGCTCGGCGAGGACCCGATCGATGCCCAGCACTGCGGCCACGCTCTCGGCGACCTCGGCCCGGTCGCCGGTGAGCATCACCACCCGGTCTATGCCGGCCAAGCGCAGACGCCGCAGGGTTCGGGCGGCATCAGCACGTATGGCGTCCCGCAAGAGGATCACCCCGGCCTTCTGTCCGTCCACGGTGACCCAGACGGTCATGGCGCCGTCGAGCCCCGCCCTGGCGCGCTGGGCCCTCTCCCACCCGGAGGACCGTGGGCCCGGTGACTTGCCCACCTGCACGCGGAAGCCGTCGATTAGCGCCTCCGTACCGGTTCCCGGCTCCTCGCGCAGCCCTTCGGGCGTGGGGAGGGTCAGCTCGCGGTCGCGGGCGGCGCGGACAATCGCAGCGGCCAGCACATGAGACGACATCTGATCTACGCCCGCTGCGAGCCGCAGGACCTTCTCCACATCCCAGCCGGGAGCCGCCACGATGTCCACCACCTGCGGACGGCCGATCGTGAGGGTCCCGGTCTTGTCCAGCACGAGGGTTCGCGCCTTGCCCAGCGTCTCCAGCGCTCCTCCGCCCTTGACGACGACACCATGCCGCGCCGTACGGGACAGGCCGGAGGCGATCGCCGCCGGCGCGGCCAGCAGAAGCGGGCACGGGGTCGCCACGACCAGTACGGCGACTGCCCGCACGGCTTCACCGGAGATCAGCCACGCGAACGCGGCCAGGAGCAGCGTGAGCGGCAGAAACCAGGCCGCGAACCGATCCGCCAGCCGGACGACCGGAGCGGTGTCCGCCTCCGTCTCCCGCGCCAACCTCACCACACCCGCGTACGCGCTCGTGCCGGCGGTCGACGTGGCTCGCATGTCGAACACCGACCCAACGTTCACCACGCCACTGAGCACGCCGTCGCTCGTCGGATGCTCCACTGGCAGGGATTCGCCGGTCAACGCGGACTCGTCCAGCAGGGCGACGCCTTTTTCCACTACGCCGTCGACAGGCACCATCTCGCCACTGGGTACCAGCAGGCGGTCGCCCGGCCGCACTTCCTCCACTCCCACCAGGCAGGCGGCACCGTCCTCGTAACGTCGTGCCAAACGGGGAGCCCTCTCGTACAGAGCGGTCAGGTCCCGCCGGGCACGGCGCAGCGCCTGCTCCTCCAGGACCCGGCCGCTCGCCAGCATGAGCCCGATCACCGCTCCGGCGAGGAACTCTCGCACGGCTAAGGCTCCGGCCAAGGCGAGCACCGCGATCACGTCCACGCCCATCCGACCGGCCCGCAGCGCGCGGGCCACCCACCACACAGCGGGAACCAATGCGATGACAGTTCCCGCCGCCCATACGACGTCCCCCGGCCGGCCTTCTCCCAGCAGATGGAGAATCGTCCCGACGATCAGGGCGCAGGCTGTGCCTGCGAAGAACAGATATCTCTTCACGTGCGCGGACTCCTGCGGCTAACTCACCCTCGGGTTCGAAGACCTATGATCCGCGATGACTCGGAGCTCACTCCGCCTTCGGCGTGCGGACGACCGCCAGAGGGCAACGTGCGTGGTGGAGCATCGCCTGGCTGACCGAGCCGAGTATCAGCCCTTTGAACGCACCGGTTCCCCGCGATCCGACGACGAGCAGGTCCGCACCGTCTGAGGCTCGTCTGAGTGCCTCGGCCGGATGGGCCTGGACGACCTCTTCGCTCACCTTGACCTCCGGGTGACGCTCCCGCAGGCCCGCCACGGCCTCCGCCAGCATGCGGATCTCGATCTGCTCGTCCTCGGAGGTGTCCAGCACAGGAACGAAGCCACCTCCTCCACCCCACAACTGCAGCGGCCAGGCATGGACGGCACGAACCCCCACACCGTGAAGTGCCGCTTCGGCGAAGGCGAACTCCAGGACCTTGGCGCCTTCGAGTGAACCGTCGACCCCCACCACCACTTCGCCACGCGGCGGCGAGGAGCGCTCTCGGACGACCACGACGTCACAGGGCGCGTGCCCCGCCACGCCGTAGGCGACCGATCCGAGCAACAGCCCGCGGAACCCGCCGATCCCGTGGTTCCCGACCACGAGAAGGTCGGCGTCCTCGGCCGCCTGGATCAGTGCAGGGCGCGGGTCCCCCGCGAGAAGCGCACAGTCCACCGAAACCCCGGGAGCTTCCTTGTTCGCGCGCTCGACCCCTGCCGTCACCACCTGGGTGCCGCTGTCCCGCATCCACTTGCCCACCAGCGCGGCGTCACCGCGGGCGCCTCCTTTGAAGATCCACTCAGGAAGGGCGTGAACGACTTTCAACGGCACCCCACGCACTGCCGCCTCCATGGCCGCCCAGCCCACGGCCTCGAGGCCGGCCTCCGATCCGTCGACACCAGCAATGATCATCGCTGCCTCCTCTGTCGCACACCTCCATGACATCCACCCACCGTGTGTGGCTGAAGCGGCGAAAGTCCCCCGGAGGCGAGGACCTCCGTCCCTGCCCGTCGAATCCGCGATCAAGGCATCGGTGTCGTGGGTGGGTGGGTGGGTCTTTGACGACGGAGGCGGAGCAGGAGGCGTGATGCAGGAGCCGTGGCTCACCAAGCCGAGAAGCCGGGCACGGACAACGTCGACTCCTCGGGAGCCCACAACCAACAGTCGCGCCTCGCGGCGATGCGACAGCGGGGCAGAAAGCGGCGGTTCCCCAGCAACACGAGTCTGGATCACGAGTTGGGGCGGCCCTTAGCGCGCCACGGTGCGACGAGTTCCGCGAGCACGTGCACGCCTTCCGCCGCCGTCCGGTAGGCATTCGCGCATGTCGACGTAGGGAAGTCGATGGAGCTTCCGTAGGCCATCACCCGGCGCTGGTCGACGCTGATCCGACCTCCCGTCACGGCGGATCCACCGGCCCTCGTTCACGACCCCTGATGCTCCTCCAGGGTGGCCGCCACGTCCGGCACGGGGATCTCCAGCCTGCGGGTCGGCCGCCGGTAGCCGGAGGTCGGGGGCCGCGAGGGGATCTCCATGGACGGGAGCTGCACCTCCCCGTAGGGGATGGTCGACAGCAGGTGGGAGATCATGTTGATCCTGGCCCGCCGCTTGTCCTCGCTCTCCACGTCATACCACGGCGCCTCGGGGATGTTGGTGTGGATCAGCATCTCATCCTTAGCCCGCGAGTAATCCTCCCACCGGGTGATCGACTCCAGGTCCATCTCCGAGAGCTTCCAGCGGCGCATCGGATCGGCCAGTCGGGCCCGGAACCGCCGCTCCTGCTCGGCGTCGCTCACCGAGAACCAGTATTTGCGCAACAGGATCCCATCTTCCACGAGCAGCCGCTCGAAGATCGGGCACTGGTGGAGGAATCTGGTGTACTCCTCCTGCGTGCAAAAGCCCATCACCCGCTCAACCCCGGCGCGGTTGTACCAGCTCCGGTCGAACAGCACGATCTCCCCCGCGGCGGGCAGGTGCTCCACGTAGCGCTGAAAGTACCACTGGGTGCGCTCCCGCTCCGCGGGCGCGGGCAGCGCGGCGATCCTGGTGACCCGCGGGTTGAGGTACTCGGCGACACGGTTGATCGTGCTGCCCTTGCCGGCCGCGTCCCTACCCTCGAAGATCACGACGAGCCGCTCGCCTTCGCCGCGTACCCACTCCTGAAGCTTCACCAGCTCCGTCTGAAGGCGGTAAAGCTCTCTCTCGTACAGCTTGCGCGGTAGCCGCACCATCGAGTTCGCCTCCGTATCCTTCGCCTGGTCGGTTCGTGGCCGACTTCCGGTAGGCGCTTACAGCTTGCCGACTTCATCAGCCCGGCTGGTGGTCCGTGACCACACCACGACGTCGCAATGCGCCTGTTGCAGTACGGCACGGCTCACCGACCCGAGCACGACCGCGCCGATGGCGCCGTGACCGCGGGACCCGACGACCAGCAGATCCGCCTTCTGGGAGGCCTCGACCAGGGCGGTGACCAGGTGGGCGCAGACGATGTCCACCGCCACCTTCACCTCGGGGTACTTCACCTGCCAGGCCGCGAGCTTGCCGAGCGCGTAATCCTGCTGGGCCCGCCGCACCTCATCGATGTCGTAGACGATTCCGGGAGTGTAGACATGCACCGGAAGTTGCAAGGCGTAGACCGCGCGCATCCTGCAGCCGCGTAGCCGCGCTTCTTCGAAGGCATAGGTCAGAGCGGCCTCCGATTCGGCCGAGCCGTCGAAGCCAACGGCGATCTCCGCGTGCACCACCATCGGGCCGGGCCGTACCACTACGACAGCAGCGGCGACATGGCCGGCCACGTGCGTGCTGACCGACCCCAGCAGCATCCCCGTGAAACGCCCGGAGCGTGCGGGCCTGGTGGCGTTCCTGGGGAGGAGGACCAGGCGGGAGCGGCAGGGCGGGCGCCGCTCGCCCTGGTGGAGGCCGAACACGTGATCTCGTGCAGTCAGCCGATAACTCCCCGGTTCCTGCTCGTCTTCTCTGCCCTGCGGGAGGTCCGTCGCCGAAAAGATCTCATCCATCCGGATCACGCCATTATCGCTTCTTATTAACGCTACGAAGCAAGGGCAGGCACCACAGAGGGCTGAAGGTCCCAGGTAGTGAGACTAAGGACCCCCGTACGCGTCCGTTCTCGGTGGGTGATGCGACAATCCGAGGCATCGCCTCGGCAAGAACCTCACGGGTCCTCGGAATCCGCCAGCGGCAGGACCGGCTGGAGCCGGAAGAGCCCAGACGACACCTGCGTGGTCCCCGAGGAAGGCGTGAGACGACCGGCCACGGCCCTCAGCACGTCGGTAGCGGACTCGGGGGCGCCACGAGGATAAGAAGGGCGCCGTCGTAAGACAGGACCTTTCGTCAGTTAGATGCCGGCCGTTCCGATGCCCCCGGGTGATGGCATGGACAAACGTCAATTCGCCGCGATTTTGCGCCTTCCACTTGGACGAGCAGGACACCGCCGAGTCCTCGACGGTGCGGAAGGACCGGTTGGCCGGGGCGGTTGCCGGGCTGGGTCGAGATCTAAGGCGTGGCGTACATCGCGCGGTCGACGCTGGCCAAGGTGGTCGAGGCGCGCCCGGGCCGCGGCGTCGGCGGTCGCCGGCCGCGAAAGTTCAAGGGCGGCCGTGAATCGCTAGGCGACCAATTCGGTCGGTGTCACTACGCGCGCCGGCGTCCATGCAAATCGGGCTCAGCCGGGGGAAACGGATTCAGGGGTTCGGTTGGAGCCACGGTCGTCGGCGTGCTGGCACAAGCTCCAGTGAGGCGGAGCAGTTGCCGGATCCACGCTTCCAGCCCGGCTGGATCCGGCGCGGCGAAGTGCTGTGCCGGCATTTCGGCTCCTTGGAGATCTCTTTGGATGAGTCGGCGGGTAGCGCGGGGATACACGACCAGCACATAAAGTCGTCACATAGCTACCTAGAGTAATGGAGTTGTCGTGATTGGGGCCATGCTTATCGCGCTGCTATCCAGGCTGATCACTATCGGGCTATTGGCCGCTTACCGGAATCGCGTGCAGCCGGAATACCCGCAGCATGGCTTCCTGATGAGGCGCTGACGGCGTTGGCCGACAGGGAAGATGGGATCACTGTCGTCGTACACGCCGCTCGAAGCGTGCCTGGGCCACGGTGTCGGGGGTGGTCGGCCGCGGAAGGACACGCGACCCGGCGAGAAGCGCCCGAGCCCCCCGACTATGGGCGCTCCTCGTGTCCCAGGCTCATTAAGCGGGAACAAGCCGGCGCGATCTCAGACGCCCGCCCCATGCGATGACCACGCCGTTCACTTCGACGAGAAGGCGCGACACCGACGCTACCATCGCGGCAGGTCAGGGCCAGTGAGCCTCGCCGCGAGCTTAGAGGCGCGGCTCGTCGAGCAGCATGGTCTCCTCGACGACGCGGCGCCGTTCA
>NZ_BOOO01000050.1 GCF_016863275.1 Planotetraspora mira | reverse complement strand
GCGCGCCGCGATCGGGGTCCGGAGCCTGGAGCCTCCGGCACTCTCCGTAATCGCCTGGCAAAACGCTCACAGCGCGTTACCGTCGTCGCCGACCCGCAGGGATCTCGTCCCGCCCTGCCGGGGAACCGGTCCCCCTCAGGAAGGCCCCCCGATGAATGCCTCCTTGCGGGCGACGGCGACGTTCGCCCTCGCCCTGATCCTGCTTCCCGGATTCGGAACCGGGCCCGCGCAGGCGCGGACCTGCGCCCACGGATCCTGCGGCGAGGTGAGGAACAAACTGCCCAGGACCTTCACCGTGAAGGCCGCCGTCTTCGGCGAAGGGCCGGAGCGTTGCGTCACCTACAACGCAGGCGGCTTCCCGTGCCGGACCTACTGGCTGCCCAGCGGAAAGAGCAGCAAGGACGTCGGAATCGACGACGCGGACGGATTCATGGTCGAGTCGACCTACCAGGTGGGGCACATCGCGGGCACCACCGTCCCCGGGTTCACCTGGACGAGGATCACCTCCCCGCTCACCACGTTCTGCGGCCTGCCCGCAGGCGCGACCACCCCCACGTGCTACTGGTAGGCGAGGTCACCCCCGGCCGGACGACCAGCGGGCGATGCGCCGCATACGGTGATCGCGCTCCGGATCGGGCAGTGCCGCGTCCAGCGACCGCCGCATCGCGGAGATCGCCTCGTCGAACCGGCCCAGACGGCCGAGCAGTTCCGCACGTACGGCCTGCCGGCGTTGGTCGTCTTCGGTCAGCAGATCGAGGGCGGCCAGGCCGGCGGCGGGCCCTTCGGCCTCGGCCACCGCGACGGCCCGGCCGAGCGCCGCGGCGCCGTTGGCGGGCTGGACCGACAGGAGCAGGTCGTACAGCCGGACCATCTCGGCCCAGTCCGTGTCGGCGGAGGTCGCCGCCACCGCGTGCTGGGCCGCCATCGCGGCCTGCAATTGGTAGGGGTCGGCCACGCCGTCCGTACGTTCCAGGGACGCCTCCAGCAACGCCAGGCCCTCGGCGATCTTGGCGGTGTCCCAGAGCGTCCGGTCCTGGTCGGCGAGCAGCACCACCTCGCCCGCGGCGTCCATCCGGGCAGGGCGACGCGCCTCGGTGAGGAGCAGGAGCGCGAGGAGCGCGGCGGGTTCCGGCGCGCCGGGCAGCAACCGCGCCAGCAGGCGGGTCAGCCGGATCGCCTCCGCGCAGACGTCCACGTCCGTCAGCCGCGCACCGGACAGCCTGGTGTGGCCGCTGGTGTAGAGGCTGTGGAGCACCGCGCACACGGCGGCCAGCCGTCCCGGCAGTTCGTCGGCCGAGGGCACCCGGTACGGGATCGACGCCTGGGCTATCTTCTGCCGCGTCCGCGTCAGCCGCTTCGCCATGGCGGCCTCACTGGTCAGCAGCGCCGCCGCCGTCTCCTCGACCGACAACCCGCACAGCGTCCGCAGGGCGAGCGCGACCCGGGCCTCCAGGGCGAGCGCCGGGTGGCAGCAGGTGAAGATCAGCCGGAGTTGGTCATCGTGGACCGCGCCTTCCGCCGGCTCGGGGGCATTGAGATCCACGAGTTCCGTCCCCTCACGCTCCTTGCCGGCGCGCAGTCCTTCCCTGCGGATGATGTCCACGGCCTTGCGCCGGGAGGCGACCGTCAGCCAGGCGCGCGGGTTGTCCGGCACGCCAGAGACCGGCCAGTCGCGCAGGGCCGCGATCGTCGCCTCCTGCACGGCGTCCTCCGCGAGTTCGAGGGCGCCGACCGTGCGGACGAGGGTCGCCAGGATGCGCGCGCCCTCGATCCGTACGGTCTCGGCGAGCCGGGCCTCGGCGAAGGAGGATCCGCCCTCCCGCGGCGCCGGCCCGCCGAGAGGCGGGCCCCCCGTCACCGGGCCCGGCACGGTGGGGTCACTCGCCGTCCAGCGGAAGCACGGGGCGGACCTCCACCGCCCCCTGCCAGGCGGACGGAATCTTCGCGGCGACCATGATCGCCTCGTCGAGGTCGGCGCATTCCAGCAGGTAGAAGCCGCTGAGCACTTCCTTGGTCTCGGCATAGGGGCCGTCGCTGACGACGACCTCCCCGCCGCGGGCGCCGACCACCCGCACCACGGTGGCGGTGCTGGTGGGACGCAGCGCGTTGCCCCCTCTGATGTGCCCGCCGGCCTCGTCGTGGAAGGCCCGGTACTGCTTCATGTCATCGGCCTGCTCGGGGGCGGACCAGTCGAGATCGGGCGTGTAGAGCAGGGCTGCGTACAGCGGCATGACGGCCGTCCTTTCGTGGGCGGACCGGGTCCGTGCCCCGGTCTCACACTGGGGACGAAGGGGCTCGGGCTCTCCAGGACATCTCTCCGGGAAATTCTTCCGGAGAGATGTCCTGACGGTACGGCTGTTCGTGCTTGACCGGTCGAGAATCCCTCCCCGTTCCCGGCCGCCGCCCATGGCCCCGATCTCGTACGGCGAGGCCGTACGGGCCGGGCCGTACCAGGTCAGGCGGGAAGGCGGGACGGAGCGGCGTCCGCCGGCTCCTCGCCTCCCGCCGCCTGGACACGCTCGGAGTGCCGCAGATGGTCGCGGGCGGTGGACAGGATCAGGATCCCGAGGACCAGGGCCCCGGCGGCGATGTAGAACGGCACGTGCACGTTGGTGTGCTCCACCAGCTTGCCGGCGGCGAAGGGGGCGAGCCCGCCGCCGATGAACCGGACGAACCCGTACGCCGCGGAGGCGATCGGCCGCTCGACCGGGGATACGGTCATCACGGCCTGGGTGGTGACCGTGTTGTTCACACCGATGAAGACGCCCGCGACGATGACGGCCGTGATGAGCACGGGCGGATGCGTGGTCCAGATCGCGATCACCAGCACGGTGACGGCGAACAGGGCGAGGTTGGCGTACAGCGTCCGGGCGACGCCGAAGCGGCTCTGCAGGCGGGGCGCCCCGAAGACGGCGAAGACGGCGACCAGGACGCCCCAGCCGGTGAAGACGAAGCCGAGCTGGATGGCGTCGAGCCCCATCGGGAAGGGCGCATAACCGAGGACGGTGAAGAACGCCCAGTTGTAGCACAGGGCGGTGAGCGACATCGTCAGCAGGCCGCGGTGCCGCAGCGCCCGCAGCGGCTCGCCCAGGCCGGTCTTGCGCTGGGGAACCGGTGTCGGCCGTACCAGAACCGCGGTGGAGATCATGGCGATGGCCATCAGGAACGCGACCCCGAAGAACGGCCCGCGCCAGCTGATGTTCCCCAAGAGGCCGCCGAGCAGCGGGCCCACGGCGATGCCCACCCCGAGCGCGGCCTCGTACAGGATGATCGCGCCGATGAATCCGCCGCTCGCCGAGGCGATGATCACGGCGAGGGACGTGGCGATGAACAGCGCGTTGCCGACGCCCCATCCCGCGCGGAATCCGACGATCGCCCCGATGCCGGGTGAGGCGCCGGCCAGCGCGCTGAAGACGACGATCAGGGCGAGGCCCGCCAGCAGGGTCCGCTTGGCGCCGACGCGGCTGGACACCCAGCCGGTGATCAGCATCGCGACGGCCGTCACCACCAGGTAGCTGGTGAACAGCAGCGTGACCTGGCTGGGAGTGGCGTTCAGTTCGCTGGAGATCGCGGGCAGGATCGGGTCCACCAGACCGATCCCCATGAAGGAGACCACGCACGCGAAGGCGACCGCGAAGACCGCCTTCGGCTGCTTGAACGGGCTCGCGGCCGTGGGATGACCACTCATCGACATGCTCCAAATCCAACGGGGTGGGGTTCAGGAGGCCCGGACGGTCGCCGGGCGCTCGTCGGGCATCAGGCTCGTCAGGCTGTCGATGGCCGGCAGCGCCGCGACGAGGCCGTCCAACTCCGCCTCGGCGAGCTGGGACAGGAGTTCGGAGAGCAGGGCGGCGCGGGCCGCGCTGCGCTCGGCCAGCGCCGTGCGCCCGGCATCGGTGACGTGCACCAGCACGACGCGCCCGTCCTCCGGGTCACCCGCGCGTTCGGCGAGGCCGGACTCCTGCAGCCGGGAGACGAGCTGGGTCATGGCGGGCTGGGTCACGCCTTCTCCGGCCGCCAGATCGGTCAGCCGCCGGGGACCCGACCGGCTGAGAAGGGACAACACCGATACCGCGGTGAGCGACAGTTCGCCGCGCGGGGCCAGCCGCAGGAACAGGCGCGTCAGCCGTTCCAGGGCCGCCGTGATCTCCATGGCGGGCAGGTCGCGCACACTGTCGCTGGAAAAATCCATAAGGAACTTATATCAGGACATTATGTAACTTCATGCACCCGGGTGCTCGCTCGCATCGGCCGCCGGACGTCCGCCCATCATGCGCAACATCGACGCGCCGCCCGTACGGAAGAATCGGATGACCAGCACTGCGGCCAGGGCGAGGAAGCAGATGTTGAGCCAGGTCGTGTAGTTCCACGCCACCTGCGCCTCGACGACCCGGGCCGCCCGCTCCCGCGGCGTCAGGCCCAGCGCCCAGAAGATCAGTTCGACGAGATATCCGGCGACGACCATCGTCAGGTAGAAGGTGCCGGCGATGAAGGCGGCCATCCGCAGGCCGTAGTACTTCCGGTAGATGTTGAGGATCGGCAGGATGATCAGGTCGGCGAAGATGAACGCGATCACTCCCCCGAAGCTGATCCCCCCGTTCCACAACACCGCCGCGAGCGGCACGTTGCCGATCGAGCACACGAAGCTGACGACGGCGACCAGCGGTCCGACGAGGGGGCCCCACAGCACCGCCAGGAGCGGATCTCCGGTGAGGAAGAAGTTCTTCCAGAACTCCATGGGAACCCACGCCGCGAGGGCACCGGTGATGAGCAGTCCGACGACGATGTCGCGCCAGATCGCGGCCCATTCCATGACGAAGATGTGCGAGATCGCGGTGCGGCCCTTCGCCGAGGTGAGCCGCCGCAGGAACGATCCTCCGCCCGCCACCGACATGTCCATCGCGGCGTGCCCCTCCATCGACCCGGCCAGTCCCTTTTCCGACTGCCGGAGCGCGTCGGCGACCAGGCGCCTGCGCAGGAGGATCCGGTAGAGCACCGCGATGAGCACGATCATGATCGGGCCGCCGACGAACTCCGCCAGTGTGAACTGCCACCCCAGCAGCAACGCCAGCAGAATGCCCAGTTCGAGAACGAGGTTGGTCGAGGCGATCTCGAAGGCCATGGCGGCGGTGAAGCTCGCCCCCTTGCGGAACAGCGACCGCGCGAGCGCCACCGCCGCGTAGGAGCACGACGAGGAGGCCACCCCCAGCCCGCTCGCGGCCGCGAGCGCCCTCGGCGAGTCGTCACCCAGCAGGGCCGTGACGGCCTGACGGCGCACCACGGCCTGGACGACCGCCGACAGGACGAACCCGAGGATCAACGCCCAGAGGATCTCCCACCCCATGGCTCCGGCGAGCGCCAGCGCGTGCCACAACCAGTCCATTCACGGACCTCCCGGCAGGCGGCCCTCGATCTCGCGGACCGGGCTTCTCGGTCGGGCCTCTCGGGCGGTGCGTACCCGGGCGGCATCAGGAGTAACGAGGGGGCGGCCATTCCAAGATTTGGAGTCCCAGGTCAGGTGCGGCGGATGGATCTAACGTAAGGTCTGAAAAGGACATATATGGATGAAGTTTCAAAGGAGGAGACGCCCGGGGAGGAAGGGATGCCGGTGCAGTTACGCCCATACTCGATTCGGGCGCGCTTCACGCTGGTGACCGCGATCCTGTCCGTGATCGTCTTCACCGCGATCGGCGTCGGCCTGGACTTCGCGGTCCGGACCAGGATCCAGGACGGCATCTACGCCGACTCCCAGCGCCTCGCCACCACCTGGATCGACTGGGAGCCCTACAGCGCGCCGCAACCGGTCACGACGACCCGCATCGACCTCCTCCAGTTCACCGACTCCCACAGCCGGGTGCTGGCGGCCAGCAAGGCCGCGGGCCATGTGCCGATGAGCAGGCTCCTGCCTCCGGAGGAGGATCGAATCCAGCACGGAACCGCGTGCACCCCGGCCCGGTGCGTCGTGTTCACCGTCGTCCGGGTCCCGCCTCTGGAGACGACCGTGCTCTGGTCGGGAGAGCCTCACTTCGTCTACGCGGGGATGGTCCAGCCGCCGATCCTCTCGGGACACCGCCTGGAGTGGCTCACCGGTCTCGGCATCACTTTGATGTCCGCCTTCGCGGCGTGGGTGGCCTGGTGGGTGGTCGGCCGCACGCTGCGCCCCGTGGCGGAGATCCGTGCCAGAACGGCCGAGATCACGGTGGGCGACCTGAGCCTGCGTCTCCCCCAGCCTCCCGGCCGCGACGAGATCGCCCAGTTGGCCCGCACGACCAACCGGACCCTCGCCCGGCTGGAGGAGGCGGTGAACCAGCAGCGCCAGTTCGCGTCCGTCGTCTCCCACGAGCTCCGATCCCCGGTCTCCGGCCTGTATACACGGCTCGAGGAGGCCGTGCTCTACCCCGACGAGGTGGATCTGCGGGAGACCGTCGCGGCGGCCCTGTCGACCACGAAGCGCATGCACGCGATCATCAACGACATCCTGGTCCTCGCCCGGCTCCGCACCGTCGTCCCGGCTCCGCACGTGCCGATCGACCTCGGCGCCCTGGTGGCCGAGGAGGCCGCCGGCCAGGCGAACGGTCCCCCGGTGCGCACGTACACCACCGGTGACCTGATGGTCCTCGGCAACCGGATCCAGATCATCGGCGTGATGAACAACCTCCTGGTGAACGCGTGCCGGCACGCCGAGACACGCGTGGAGGTGACCGCGGTGGGCGCGGGCGGGTACGCCGTGGTGAACGTGACCGACGACGGGGCGGGCATCGCGCTCAAAGATCGGGAGCGGGTCTTCGAACCGTTCGTCCGCCTGGACGACGGCCGCCGGCGCGACCCGGGAGGCAGCGGCCTCGGCCTGGCCATCTGCCGCGACATCGTCAGCGCCCACCACGGCACCCTCGGCATCGAGGACTCGCCGAGAGGCGCCCGCTTCGTCCTCCGACTGCCGCTCCTGGAGGCGGACCGGGCGCCCATGCACACGTGACCGGCTCTCCAGCCGTGTCAGAGCAGGCAGAACTCGTTACCCTCCGGGTCGGCCATCACCACGTGATCGGGCCTGCCCCGCAGGTCGTCCTGGTGGATCACGGTCGCACCGGCGGCTTGTCCGCATAACCGCGCGGTTTCCCGGCCTGCT
The DNA here is from genome assembly GCF_016863275.1 of Planotetraspora mira. Classification (GTDB taxonomy): domain Bacteria; phylum Actinomycetota; class Actinomycetes; order Streptosporangiales; family Streptosporangiaceae; genus Planotetraspora; species Planotetraspora mira. The sequence goes on along the minus strand of NZ_BOOO01000050.1, from coordinate 61,555 downwards.
GGCACTCGTGCTCGCCGAGGACGGACGCCTGGACGGGCTCTAGAGCATCCTCGAGGAGTTCGGCGAGGTGAGCGGCACCTTGCCTGGATGCCTGGAGAAGTGATCTCCCGAGCGGCGCAACGGTGATGCCTCCGCCCTCGGCTGAGGACGGAGGCATCGACCGCATCCCTGGGGGCCTGCTCGGCTCGGATCGGCCATGGCCCCACAAGGGTTCACATGACCTGCCGTCCGTTGGATCGGACGGTTCTAGTCCTCCTGCCCCTGGCTCTGGCTCTGGCTCTGACTCTGGTTCTGGCCCGCGCCCGCCCCCTTCTGGGACTGGCTCTGGGCCTGGGCCTGACTCTGGCGCTGAGGAATGCCCATGTCGTGACGCATGTGGCGGTCACGCATGCGCTCGTGGCGCGTACGGTCGCGCATGTCGCGGTCGTAGCGGTCGCGCATGTCGCGGTGGTACCGCTCACGCATGTGGCGGTCGCGCATGCGGTCACGCATTTCGCGGTCGTGACGGTCGCGCATGTGCTCGCGCATGTGGCGCTCACGCATGTGCTCACGCATGTGGCGCTCGCGCATGCGCTCGCGCTCACGGGGACCGGGCGGCGGTTCCTTTCGGAGAGTGCCCGTCGCCATTGCGTACTCTGTTGCGCTGAGCATTGTCGCGTTCGCCTGGACCTGGCCGGTCGAGGCATTTGAGACCTGGCCGGACCCGAAAAGTAAGGCCGCCCCGAGCAGTGCCGTACCGAGCGGCACCGTGACGCGTTTTCCGTGCATAGCGCCTCCTCCCCCGAATCGCCTTCGTGCGCGGCGATACGGGTAGAAATCCATGGTTGACAGGTACGTCCGCGCACGTCCAGTCGAGTTGGCGCGTCCCATGCCGCTTCGAGGGATACTCCATCGACGCACGTGCCTCCGCGCTGCCGACGAGCCTCTTCCTCATTGGCACGCGAATACGCACGGAATACGAGCACATTGCCCTCGAATTAATTAATAGCGTTTTGACGCACCGCATGTCGCGAGTTTGCTGACACTAATGGACAATTCACTGCTTCGCGCCGTCACATTCAGTTACCCCCTGCAGTCGGCCGGGCTGCGCACCCCTGCTCGGGCAGGTGGCCCCCACAATGTTGATTTTCGATTCTCACGGAATCCGTTCACGATTCCGTGAGAATGGAAAACGGCCTCAGGCGCCCCCTCCAGATCACCCGACTCACTGAGCGCCTGCCCCGACGACATCGGGCACCGTCCTGCACACCGGGCGGGTGTGCTCTCCGGCCGACGGCGGGGGGCGTACAAAGCGCCACCCGGGACGCCGGCGGAAGACATCCGATCCGGCGATGGACCACATGCCGGAAATAGCAACCCAACATGCTTGTTCAGGGGCGAATTCCGTCTATAAGTTGAGGCCGCCCCTACGTCACCGCACCCCCCTTGGAGCTCATATGGCCGTCCGGGACCTCGACCCCCGCACCCCGGTCGTGGTCGGTGTCGGTCAGTGGTCGGAGCGTCTGGGCGAGCCCGGTTACCGGCGGCTCTCCGCCGTCGACCTCGCGGCCGCCGCGGCGCGTGAGGCGCTCGGGGACACGGGCGCGGATCCGTCGGCGGCGGCCGCGATGGTCGGCACCGTGGCGGGTGTCCGGCAGTTCGAGACCTCCGCGCCGGGTGCGACGGCCCCGCTCGGGAGGTCCACGAACTTCCCCCGCTCGGTCGCCCGCAGGGTGGGCGCCGACCCCGCACGGGCGATCCTCGAGGTGTCGGGCGGCCAGGGACCGCAACACCTGGTCAACGAACTCGCCGCGACGATCGCCGCCGGCTCCTGTGAGGTCGCGCTGGTCTTCGGCGCCGAGGCGATCTCCACGGTCCGGCACTTCGCCGGCGCGCCCGATCGGCCCGACTTCTCCGAGACCGTCGAGGGCGATCTGGAGGACCGCGGCTACGGGCTCGAGGGGATGGTCTCCCGGTTCCAGGCGGCCCACGGACTGACGGGCGCCCCCAGCCAGTACGCCCTGTTCGACAACGCGCGCCGCGCGCGGCTGAAGCAGAGTCGCGAGGAGTACGCGGCCGGGATGGGCGCGCTGTTCGCCCCGTTCACCAAGGTCGCCGCCGCCAACCCGCACGCCGCCGCCCCGACCGAGCGCACGGCCGCCGAACTCGTCACCCCGACCGAGCGGAACCGGATGATCGCCGAGCCGTACACGCGTTATGTGGTGGCCAGGGAGAAGGTCAACCAGGCGGCCGCCGTCCTGCTCATGTCGGTGGCCGCGGCGCGGCGGCTCGGCGTCCCGGAGGACCGATGGGTCTTCCTGCGCGGGCACGCCGACCTGCGCGACCGTGACCTGCTGGACCGTGCCGACCTCGGCACCGGCCCCGCGTCGATCATGGCGGTCCGGCACGCGCTGGAGGTGGCGGGCATCGGCGTGGCCGGCCTGCTCACCATCGACCTCTACAGCTGTTTCCCCATCGCGGTCTCCAACATCTGCGACGGCCTGGGCCTGGCCGCCGACGACCCGAGGGGCCTGACCGTCACCGGCGGCCTGCCGTTCTTCGGCGGAGCGGGGAACGACTACTCGATGCACGCCATCGCCGAGACCGTCCAGCGGCTGCGCTCGGCTCCGGGGTCGTACGGACTGGTCGGCGCCAACGGCGGGATGCTGAGCAAGTACTCCGCCGGCGTCTACTCCACCACGCCCGGTGAGTGGCGGCCCGACCGCAGCGCGGCCCTGCAGGCCGAGATCGACGCCTGGCCCGGGGTGGAGCAGGCCGTCCAGGCCGACGGGTGGGGCACGATCGAGACCTACACCGTCAGGCATCGGCGTGAAGGCGACCGCGTCGGCATCGTCGTCGGACGCCTCGAGGCGGACGGCCGCCGCTTCCTCGCCAGAACCGAGGACTCCGACACCGCCATGCTCGACCTGCTGAGCACCGGCGAGCCGATCGGCCACCGGGTCTACGTCCGCTCCTTCGACGCGGTCAACCGCGTCACCACCGGCGACGCCCGGATGGACAGGCTCAGGAGGTGACCGCGCACCGGCCGCGGTCCGCCCTGGTGGGACCCGCCGCCGTGGGACGCACGTCGAAGTCGAAGATCGCCGTCGGTATGTAGAGGGAGCAGCAGGCGTTCGGGATGTCGACGATCCCGCTGATCCGGCCCTCGATCGGCGCCGACCCGAGGAGCAGGTACGCCTGCTCACCCGTGTAGCCCCACTTCTTCAGGTACTCGATCGCGTTGATGCAGGCCCGGCGGTACGCCAGGGTCGCGTCGAGATAGTGGTTGGTGTCCCTCTCGTGGTCCACCGAGATCCCGATGAACGACAGGAACTCCGAATAACGCGGCTCCACATTGCCCGGAAGGAAGATCGGGTTGGTCGTCACGCCGTACTTCTCCATGCCGCCCTTGATGAGGTCGACGTGGAAGTCGATGAACCCGCCCATCTCGATCGCGCCGCAGAAGGTGATCTCGCCGTCGCCCTGACTGAAGTGAAGATCCCCCACCGACAGCTTGGCGCCCTCGACGAACACGGGGCAGAAGACCCTCGCGCCCCGGGTGAAGTTCTTGATGTCCTGGTTCCCGCCGTTCTCCCGGGGTGGGACCGTACGGGCGCCCTCCGCCGCGATGCGGGCCGCCACGGCGCCGGTGGCCGTACCGGTGACGGCGTTGCGTGGCTCCGGCGGCAGGCCCAGCGCCGGGACGCGGCCGGGATCGGTGTCGATCAGCGCCTGTTCCCGCCGGTTCCAGGTCGCGAGCAGGTCTGGCGAGGGCGCCGTGCCGAACAGGCCGGGATGGGTGATCCCCGTGAACCGGACGCCCGGCAGGTGCCGGGAGGTCGCCTGCTGTCCGTGGAAGTCCCAGATCGCCTTGTAGGCGTCGGGGAAATGATCGGTGAGGAAGCCTCCTCCGTTGACCTTGGGGAAGATCCCCGTGTAGCCCCATCCCTGTCCCGCGATCTCGCCCGCCTGCTGCGGGACCGGACCGAGGTCGAGGATGTCGACGACCAGCAGGTCGCCGGGTTGCGCCCCCTCGATCGCGATCGGCCCGCTGAGCATGTGCGGGAGCGTCAGATCGATGTCCCGGACGTCGTTCGCGGAGTCGTTGTCGCCGATCTGGGCGTCGGTCCAGTCCCTGCACTCCACCCGGAACTCCTCGCCCGGCCGTACGGTCACGACCGCGGGGATGTCCGGATGCCACCTGTTGTGGCCGGGCACCACCTGATCCCGCATGGAGCGTGTCTGGTCCACCTGGAACACGACCTCAGGCATGGCGGCCTCCTTCGTCGACGCCTCGCCTCCGCGCGCGGCTTCGCACCCGTTTCCGTACCGGTCACCGGCCGGTCTTCCACGCGAGCCCGGGTGCCCGGTTCATGCGGCCGTCAGCGGCGCCGCCCGCGCCGCGGCACGCCCGCGACGACCTCGGGCTCGTCCCGGCTCCGCTCCTCCCGCGCCAGCGCGCCGGTCAATGCCGGGGCCAGCCGGGACAGGCGGGGGGTGGAGTAGACCCGGCGGGCACCCGCGCCACACCACGGGCACTCCCGATGCGCCGACGCGGTCCCCATCGGCAGGACCACGTCGAACGGCCCGCAGGCCGGGCACAGGAATTCATAGGTGGCCATGACACCCCCCGTTGAGCACTATCCGGACGTCCGGGGCCACCTCCCCACATTACGCCCGGCCGGCCGGATGACTCGGGCCACGTCAGCCGGCCAACCTGCCCACGGCCTCGACGACCGCCAGGGCGCCGTCCTCCGCGTCGACACGACCGGCGAGCTCGGCGGCCCTGCGCCGATAGGTCTGGTCGGACACGGCGGCGCCGAGGGCGGCGGCCAGCCGGCCGGCCGACAGGCTCCGGAACGGAATCGCACCAGGACCCACACCCAGCGTGGCCAGCCGCGAGGCCCACAGACGCTGGTCGGCTACGGCGGGCAGGCCCACGGCGGGAACACCCGCGCGGATTCCGGCCGCCGTGGTCCCGCTTCCCGCATGGTGGACCACCGCGGCCATCCGCGGGAACAACCAGTCGTGCGGCACGTCCTCGACGCCCAGCACGTCGTCGCCCTCCGCCGCCATGCCCGCGGGCCCGGTCTGCAACACGCCTCGCAGCCGCGCCCGCCGCAGCGCTGCCAGCGCGATTTCGGTGTGCCGGTCGAGGTTCGCGGAGGCCATACTGCCGAATCCGACGAACACCGGGGGCGGGCCCGACTCCAGGAAATCGAGCAGTTTCGCCGGGGGCCGCCAGCCAGGTGTGCGCTCGGGCCACCAGTAGCCGGCCACTTCCAGTCCCTCCCGCCAGTCCGCCGGACGAGGGAGCACGCTGGCGCTGTATCCGTGGAAGACCGGCCATCGGGTGGTCTCGCGGCGCCGGTAGACCTCCCTGGAGGTCGTCGCGGGAAGGCCGAGCCGGGCCCGCAGGTCCTTGGCGGAGCCCGCGTGCGCGGGAGACGGGACGGTGAACAGCAATCGGGCGGCGGCCCGGTTGCCCCACCGGCCGAGCGAACGGGGGAAGGCGCCCATGACCGGCGGAAAGTCTCCCGTCGGCTCTATCGGCTGCAGATGGACCCCGATGCTGGGGAGACTCATGGCCTCGGCCACGTGGTAACCGGCGGACGCCGGCGCATTCAGGAGCAGCACGTCGGCGCCCCGCTCCGCGGCCTGGACGATCCCGTCGGCCGATTTCCTGCCGTAGTCGGCGAACATCCTGGCTTTGGCCACCGGCGCGACCTTCGCCCCGCCGACCGCCACGGGAAGGAGCGGAATCGGATCTCCGGGAATGGCGCGGAATTCCAGGCCGGAGGCGGTCACCAGGTGGCCGTAGGGCTGGTGTGCGGCGATCGCGACCTCATGGCCCGCGTCGCGGAGGCGGGCTCCCAGGCCGGTGTAAGGTGCGACGTCGCCACGGGTGCCGAGCCCGATGATCAGCACCCGCATGTGGACTGATCTCTGGTGCACAGGTGAACGATGGGCATGGTTCGTCCTCTCGGGGCGATTACAATGCACTCGCATCGTAAAGTGCGCCAACCGGGGAATCAATACGACTGCATTGGAAAGACCGGAGATGCCCAAGATCGTCGATCACGAGGCGCGGCGGCGGCACATCGCCGACGCCCTGCTCCGCATCGCGTCCAGGGAGGGGCTGGACGCGGTGAGCCTGCGGGAGGTCGCGGCGGAGGCAGGGGTGTCGATGGGCATGGTCCAGCACTATTTCGCCACCAAGGACCAGATGCTCATGTTCGCCATGATCCAGCTGAACGCCAGGATCGGCGAACGAGTGGCCACCGCCATGGATGCGCCGTCGCCGCGGGCGTTTCTGCGGGCCGCGATCCTGGAACTCCTCCCGCTCGACGACGAACGCCGTTCGGAGGCCCGCATCGGCCTCGCCTTTCTGGCCCGATCAGTCGTCGCCGACGAACCGGCGGATCTGCTCCGCCAGGCCCTGCCGTACGTCATCGGCTTCTATGCCGAGCAGATCCGCGCCGCGCAGGAACTCGGCCAGGTGCGCGCGGACCTCGACGCGGGGATCGAGGCGGTGATCCTGTACACGATGGCCCAGGGGCTGGTGAACCCCGCCCTGATCGGCCACCTCTCCCCGGAGGAGGTGGTCGCGACGGTCGACTACCACCTCGACCGGCTCTTCCTCACATCCGGGTGATCGCGTCGCGGCGGCGGATCAGGAAGGCGCGCTCCGCGGCGTTGTCCGCGCGGGCGATCGCCGCCTCGTAGGCCCGCACCGCCTCCGCGGCGCGACCCAGGCGCCGGAGCAGGTCGGCGCGTACGGCGTGGAACAGGTGATACGCGTCCAGATCAAGACCGTCCACGAGGGCGAGCGCCGGCTCCGGGCCGTCCACCTCGGCCACGGCGACCGCGCGGTTGAGAGCCACGACCGGGGTCGGGGCGACCGTCAGGAGCAGGTCGTACAACTCGAGGATCTGCCGCCAGTCGGTGGCGGACGCGGTGTCCGCGTCGCTGTGGACGGCGTTGATCGCCGCCTGGATCTGGTACGGCCCGGGCCTGTCCCGGCGGAGGCACCGGCGGACGAGGTCCTGTCCCTCGGCGACGAGGTCGCTGTCCCACCGGCCGCGGTCCTGATCGGCCAGCAGGACGAGATCGCCGGCCACAGTGGTGCGGGCGTGGCGGCGGGACTCGACGAGCAACATCAGCGCGAGGAGCCCCATGGCCTCCGGCTCGTCGGGCATGAGTTCGGCCAGGAGCCGTCCCAGCCGCACGGCCTCGGCGCAGAGGTCCTCACGGACCAGACGATCGCCGGAACTGGCCGTGTAACCCTCGTTGAAGATCAGGTAGATCACGGCGAGCACGGCCTGGAGCCGCCCGGGGAGGTCGGCCTCCCTCGGGACCCGATACGGGATGCGCGCGTCACGGATCTTGCCCTTGGCCCGGACCAGCCGCTGGGCCATGGTCGGCTCGGGCACCAGGAAGGCCCCGGCGATCTCGGCGGTGGTCAGCCCGCCCAGGAGTCGCAGCGTCAGCGCCACCTGGGAGGCCGGGGCGAGCGCGGGGTGACAGCAGGTGAAGATCAGACGCAGCCGGTCGTCGTGCACGGGCCCCTCCTCGGCCGGTTCGTTCCTGGCGTGCAGCAGGGCCGCCTGTGCGTGCCGGTCCTCGCGGGACGCCTCACGCCGCAGGCGGTCGATCGCCCTGTTCCGCGCGGTGGTGATGATCCACCCCGCCGGGCTGGGAGGCGGGCCGTCGGAGGGCCAGCGTTGCACCGCCGTGGTGAAGGCGTCCTGGACGGCCTCCTCGGCGACGTCGATGTCGCCGAAGGCACGGACCAGCACGGCCACCGCCCGGCCGTACTCCCGGCGGAACACGCCGTCGATCTCCGAGGTGGACGGATGCGCCATGGCGGATGTCAGTCCTCCTTGTCCCCCTGGACGACCCCGCTTCCATCGGATGTGATCCTCCCGGACATCGGCGGGGCCCGCCTCTCACTGTCCATACGAACGGCCTGTGCCCGGATCGACAGTTCCGCCCGCCGGACGGGATCGCCGCCTCTCGGGCAGGATGTGCTGATGATGATCCTGCTGTCCGGGTTGCCGGGAACAGGCAAGAGCACACTGGCGCAAGCACTCGGCCGCGCGCTTCCCGCGGCGGTGTTCTCCGTGGACCCGATCGAGTCGGCCCTGCTGGCCGCCGGATTGCCACGAGGGTTCACCACCGGCCTGGCCGCGTACGGCGTGGCCCAGCGCATGGCCGATGACCACCTCGCCCTCGGCCAGGCGGTGGTGGCGGACGCCGTGAACGACGCCGATGAGGCGCGGGACGCCTGGCGCGAGATCGCCGCCAGGAACGACGTGCCGCTGGGCGTCGTCGAATGCGTGTGCTCCGACGCACGACTGCACCGGGAGCGCCTGGAAACACGCGATCGCGGGCTGGCCATTCCGGAGCCGACCTGGGACTCCGTACAGCGACGGCGGGGCGATTGGACGCCCTGGCCCGAACAGGCCATGGTGGTCGACTCGGCGCGGCCCCTGTCCGAGAACCTCGCCCGGGTCCTCGCGGCCCACCGGCCGACGGCCACGACGTAGGGGCGCCGTCGCCCAGGGCCTTTCCACACCGACTCTCCCGCCGGCCGGGTTTTGTCGGGGGCGTCTGGCAGGTTCAGCGCATGATCTTCTTCGTCTACCGCACCCCCTACGAAGGCCCGCTCAGCAAGAGGGTCCGCCGGCTGCCCGACGCCACCGTGCTCGGCTGGTTTCGCCGTGGGTGGGCCGAAGTGGTGACCGGCCAGAACCAGGCTGTCGGCACCTGGCTCGGGGCGGAGCTCGGCGGTGACGTGTACGGTCTGCACACGATCTTCGATCGGGCCCGCGAACACGGCCTCGCCGCGCCGGAGTCCTGGCAGGAACTGCGCGACCTCCTCCAGGAGCATCTCTACTTCGAGGGCGAGTTGCGTGTCGACGCACACAGCGTGCGGGTGCTGACCGACGACGACGAGGTCACGTTGCCGTACTTCTTCTTCGACGACACCCGCACCGGCGAGGTGGCGTACATGCTGCACGATTGGCCGCTGCCGTCCGACGCCGCCGAAGTGCCGGGCGCCGGCGCCACGCATGCCGTCCTGCTGACCTTCTACGACGGCGACAGCATCTGCCAGGAGCCGCCGTTCACCTTCCCCGGCATCCGCCTGCCCGGACTGGCGGCGCACCTTCGCACCACGACCGACGACCTGAAGAGGTGGCCGGTCGAGCTGCTGGAACTCCGCGCCCTGGTCGCCCCTGAAGACGACGACCTCGGCCCCGCGCTCGAACGACGCAACGTGTGGCCCTCCTTCGAGGACAGGCCGGCCGAGCTGTACGGCGAGCACGGCGAGGCGCACCGCTTCGCACTCGCGCAGTTGGCGGACCCCGGCGTGTTCTCCGGCCGGGATCCGGGCCGCACGCTCATGCGCAGCGACGAGCACCTGGCGCAGTTGTCGATCCACCTGAGCGGCTTCTTCGGGCACCAGCAGTGGTTCCTCTTCGACGACATGTGGATCGCCCGGCATGAGGACCTCGCGCGTTCGCTCCTGCGGTACGCCACGGCGTGGGACCCGTTCGAGTAGCGAACCGCCTGCCGGAGGACGCCCGCGCCGATCACTTCTCCGCGGGCTCGTAGATCAGGGAGAGCACACCGGTCTTGAAGGTCGTCGAAGAGGTGAGCTTCAGCGGGATCTGCTGCCCCTCCTCGAACAGCCGCTGCCCCTTGCCGACGGCGATCGGGTGGACCAGGAGACGCAGTTCGTCGAGCAGGCCGTGGCGGAGGAGCGATCGGACGAGCGTGGTGCTGCCGCTCATGCTGATGTTCTTGCCCGGCCGGTTCTTCAGCTCGGTGATCTGCTCGACGAGGTCGCCGCGGAGCAGCGTGGTGTTCTCCCAGTCGGCGGACTCGAGCGTGTTCGAGACGACGTACTTGCCGATGGTGTTGATGTATCCGGCGAACGGGTCGTCCTCGGCGGTCTTGCCGGGCCAGTAGGCGGCCCATTCCTGGTACATGACCCGCCCCATGAGGAGCGCGTCCGACTCCTCCATCTGGGCGCCGATGGCCGCGCCCATGTCATCGTCGAAGTAGGGGAAGTGCCACTGGTCAGGCGCCTCGACGACGCCGTCCAGCGAAATGAAGAACCCAGCGATGATCTTGCGCATGTCAGGTTTCCCGTCTCTCGTGGTGTGACATCACCTTCCCACCGACAACTTGAATCGTCAAGACAGTTTTTTCGTTCGGTGATGCGTGTGACACAGCTCATAACGGCCTCACGAAATAACCGGGGACGGTCTCCCTGTTTGCACGTACGTCACAGAAACGGGGAGAACTTCCCCACTTATGTACGACAGATGACGAAAGTCCATACAAGAGGTAACGGAGGGTCGCCGTGGGTGCCGCGAGCACGACCGTCGAGCGGAGCGGTGCTCCCCGGCTGCGGGCGGACGCGTCGCGCAATCGGGAGCGGATCGTGGCAGCCGCACGTGAGGCGTTCGTGGAGTTCGGCGCGGACGTGACCCTCGATGAGATCGCGCGGCGGGCCGGGGTGGGGAACGCCACCATCTACCGGCACTTCGCCGATCGCACGGAACTGATCCGTCAGGTGACCCTGGAGGTCATGAACCGAATCGTGAAGCTGGCGGAGTCGGCGCTCACGGACGAGCCCGACGCGTTCGAGGCGCTGCGGCGCTTCGTCCACGGCGCGGCCGACGAGCGGATCGGGGCTCTGTGCCCGATCCTGTCCGATGTCTGCCCGCCGATGCCGACGGAGTTCACGGACAAACGTGATCGTCTCGAACAGGCGGTGCAGAGCATCATGGACCGGGCACGCGACGCAGGGGTGCTACGCCCCGACGTCGGCCCCGGAGACGTCCTGATCGCGCTGCCGCAGCTCACCCGCCCACTGCCCGGCACCGGCTGCCTGAACCTCGGCCGGTTCATCGATCGTCACCTCGAGCTTTTCCTCGACGGGCTCCGCGCTCCGGCGCGATCCCCCCTGCCCGGCGCGGCCGCGACGTTCGAGGACCTTCGCGGCCAGAACTGACCACGCCGACCACCCTTCAGCTCTTCGTCCCTCATCTGTTGTCCACCTGCAATTTCGCCTTTCTTACATCGTTAGTGAGTATCTCCATGCCTGAAACGGCCCAGGTCCAGCCGGACCCGCGGCGCTGGAAAGCCCTTGCGTTCATCGCCATAGCCCAGCTGATGGTCGTTCTCGACGGAACCATCGTGAACATCGCGTTGCCCTCCGCCCAGGTCGATCTCGGCATCTCCGACACCAACCGCCAGTGGGTCATCACGGCCTACGCCCTGGCATTCGGCGGGCTGCTGCTCTTCGGCGGCCGCATCTCCGACCTGTGGGGACGCAAGCGCGCCTTCACCATCGGTCTCATCGGTTTCGCCACCGCCTCGGCCATCGGGGGCGCCGCGGCCAACGAGGCGATGCTGCTCGGCGCCCGCGCGCTGCAAGGTGCGTTCGGCGCGTTGCTCGCACCGGCCGCGCTTTCGCTGCTCGCGGTCACGTTCACCGAGGTGAGGGAGCGCGCGAAGGCGTTCGGCATCTACGGTGCCATCGCCGGCGGCGGCGGCGCCCTCGGTCTGATCCTCGGCGGCTTCCTGACCGAGTACCTCGATTGGCGCTGGACGTTCTTCGTCAACATCCCGTTCGCGGCCGTCGCCGCCACCGGCGCGGTCCTCGTCATCCGCGAGCCTGCGGGCAGCCGCAACAGCAACGGCCTGGACATCCCCGGCGTCATCCTGGCGACCCTCGGTCTCGTCTCCCTGGTCTACGGCTTCACCCGCGCGGAGACCGACGGCTGGACCGCGGGCGTGACCATCGGCCTGTTCGTCGGGGCCGTCGTGCTGCTCGCCGCGTTCGCGCTGGTCGAGGGCAAGGTGCGGTCTCCGCTCCTGCCGCTGCGTGTGGTGACCGACCGCAACCGCGGCGGCGTCTACCTGTCGCTCGGCCTGGCCATCATCGCGATGTTCGGCCTGTTCCTCTTCCTGACCTACTACCTGCAGGTCGTCAAGGGGTACTCGCCCGTCCAGACGGGCTTCGCCTTCCTGCCGATGATCGCCGGAATGATCACCGGTTCGACGCAGATCGGCGCACGCCTCATGACCCGGGTGCCGCCGCGCCTGCTGATGGCGCCGGGCTTCCTGACCGCCGCGATCGGCATGCTGATCCTGACCCAGATGCAGACCGACAGCTCCTACGCGGGCCTGGTGCTGCCCGCACAGATCCTGCTCGGCCTCGGCATGGGCACGGCGTTCATGCCAGCGATGAGCCTCGCGACGTACGGCGTCCAGCCGCGCGACTCGGGCGTCGCCTCCGCGATGGTGAACACCTCGCAGCAGGTCGGCGGCGCCATCGGCACCGCTCTGCTCAACACCATCGCCGCGAGCGCCGTGACCAGTTGGGTCGCCTCCCACGGCGCCCAGGCGGCCACCCTCGGCAAGGTCGGCTTCGCCAACGAGGCCGCGGTGCACGGGTACGCCACCGCGATCTGGTGGGCCGTGGGCATCCTGCTGGTGTCGGCGATCATCGCCGCCACCTTCATCAACACCGGGCGCCAGGGCGCCACCGTCGTGTCGTCCTCGAGCGAGGACGGCCAGCAGGACTCGTCGACGGTCCCGGTGATGGCGCACTGACCATGTTCCGTACGGCCCGGCCGTACAGGACATAGAGCCGTACAGGACATAGAACTGAGGGGCCCGGCATGAGCCGGGCCCCTCACTCGTTCATCCGGGGCGGGAAGCCGATGGACCGGCGCCTTCCTCCGGCTCAGGCCAGGACGACCTCGATCGCGAGGTCTCCGCCGTTCTCGGCCAGGACGAGATCCCCGATGTTGCCGGCGGCGCGCACGTCCTGCTCGCCCAGACGGACGAGACCGGCCCCACGCCCGCTGACGGTCACGCCGGAGACCTCGGCGCGCATCGACACCTTCGCCTCGGACTTCGCCTTGCGCACGTGCCTGAGCACCTCCCCCGCCGCCGACAACACGGCGGGGTCGCCCGCGCCGCGCTCCGGCGCCGGCCACGGCGCGCGGTGGACGGAGCCCTCACGCCACCACGACCAGACCTCCTCGGTGACGAACGGCATGAACGGGGCGAACAACCGCAACAACGTGTCGAGCGCCTGCCGCAGGGCCGCGCGGGCCGACGCGGCCGGAGCGTCGGCCCCGCCGTACGCCCGTCCCTTCACCAGTTCCAGGTAGTCGTCGCAGAACATCCAGAAGAAGCGCTCGACCACCTCGATCGCGCGGGTGTGGTCGTAGGCCTCGAAGGCGTCCGTCGCCTCGCGCACGACATCCGCCAGTTGCGCCAGCATGGACAGGTCGACCGGCTCCGTGATCTCCCCGTCGCCGTCGCCCAGCCCGAGCACGAACCTCGACGCGTTCAGGATCTTGATCGCCAGCCGCCTGCCGATCTTGAGCTGCCCGGCGTCGAAGGCGGTGTCCACGCCGTAACGGCCGTTGGCCGCCCAGTAGCGCACCGCGTCCGAGCCGTGCTGCTCCAGCAGGTCCATCGGGGTGACGACGTTGCCCTTGGATTTCGACATCTTCTTGCGGTCGGGGTCGAGGATCCACCCGGAGATCGCGACGTCGCTCCAGGGCAGGCCGCCGAACTCCAGGTCCGACCTGACCACCGTCGCGAAGAGCCACGTCCGGATGATCTCGTGCGACTGCGGGCGCAGGTCGGCGGGGAAGACCCGTCCGAACAGATCCCCGTCGGTCTCCCAGCGGCCCGCGATCTGCGGTGTCAGCGACGAGGTGGCCCAGGTGTCCATCACGTCGGGGTCGGCCATGAACCCGCCGGGCACTCCGCGCTGGTCCTCCCTGTAGCCGGGCGGCACGTCCGAGGTGGGATCCACCGGCAACGTCCCCTCCGGGGGAGTGATCGGCTCGTCGTAAACCGGCTCTCCGGCGGCGTCGAGCCGGTACCACACCGGGAACGGCACGCCGAAGAACCGCTGCCGGGAGATCAGCCAGTCTCCCGCGAGACCTTCGACCCAGTTCTCGTAGCGCACGCGCATGTGCCGCGGATGCCAGGACAGCTCGCGCCCCCGGTCCAGCATCCGCTCCCGCAGGCCCGCGTCCCGCCCGCCGTTGCGGATGTACCACTGCCGGGTGGTCACGATCTCCAGCGGCTTGTCTCCGCGCTCGTAGAACTTGACCGGGCGGGACACCGGCCGCGGCTCGCCGTCGAGGTCGCCGGACTCGCGCAGCAGTTCCACGATCCGCTCGCGCGCGCTGTGCACGGTCTTGCCCGCCAGTTCCTTGTACGGCTCGGCCGCCACGCCCGCGGGCGGGTCCGCGAGCAGCCTGCCGTCCCACCCGATGACCGGGCGGGTCGGCAGCCCCAGCTCCCGCCACCAGGTGACGTCGGTGACGTCGCCGAACGTGCAGATCATCGCGATGCCCGAACCCTTGTCCCGCTCGGCCAGGCGATGGGCGAGGACCGGCACCTCCACGTCGAACAACGGGGTGCGCACACTCGTGCCGAACAGCGGCCGGTAACGCTCGTCGTCGGGATGCGCGACCAGTGCCACACAGGCGGGGATCAGCTCGGGTCGGGTCGTCTCGATCCAGACGGGCCCCCGGTCTCCGCGGAAGGAGACGCGGTGGAAGGCGCCCGGCCATTCCCTGTCCTCCAGCTCGGCCTGGGCGACGGCCGTACGGAACGTCACGTCCCACAACGTGGGAGCCTCGGCCAGGTAGGCCTCGCCCCGGACCAAGTTCCGCAGGAAGGCCCGCTGCGAGACGGCCCGCGCCTCGTCGCTGATCGTCGTGTAGAGCAGCGACCAGTCGACCGACAGGCCGACCCGCCGCCAGACCGCCTCGAACGCCTGCTCGTCGATGGCGGTCAGCTTGTGGCAGAGCTCCACGAAGTTGCGCCGCGAGATCGACACGTCGCGCTTGCCCGGCTTCTCCGGCGGCACGAAGTCCGGGTCGTAGAGAAGCGACGGGTCACACCGCACGCCGTAGACGTTCTGGACGCGGCGCTCGGTGGGCAGGCCGTTGTCGTCCCACCCGATCGGATAGAAGACCGACTTGCCGTTCATCCGCTGGTAGCGGGCCATGAGGTCGGTATGAGTGAAGGAGAACACGTGGCCCACGTGCAGCGAGCCGGACACGGTGGGCGGCGGGGTGTCGATCGAGTAGACCTGTTCGCGCGGCTTCGACCGGTCGAACCGGTAGGTCCCCTCGGCCTCCCAGCGGGCTACCCATACCGACTCCAGGCCGTCGAGAGTCGGTTTCTCGGGCATGGAGGCGTGGAGCCGTCGCTGTTCGGTCATGCGTCAACGATAGGGCCCCGTCGCCACACCATCCCGTGCCATCGCCGAGTCGCGTCGCGATGTCTCCCGTGAACCTCCGGCGGTCTGACAGACGAGTCAGGAAGACCTCCCGGCCGTGCGGGCACCAGTGGGCGGCGATCGGCGTGAAGAGGCGGCGGAGCGGAACGGCCGCTCGATCGACTGAGCCTTACACCGTTGGCGGAATCGGCCCCGGTGCACGGCCCTGCGGACGCGTCCGGCATGATCGACACGACCTCTGACACGGCCCTTTCAAGCCGGTTTGATCGCTTAAAAGGCAGGGGCTAGATTCTCGGCGGTCGCGGAACACTTGTGATCGGACAGCCAGGACGGAGGCCGCTGTGCATGATGCGGTGTCAGGCAAGCGGGAACGTCAGGAGCGCTTCGCCAAGGAACTGCGGGGGCTGCGTGCGGAGGCGGGGAACCCGTCGTTCCGGGTGATGGCCGCCAAGTCGCGCACCGTCAGCCACGCGACGCTGCACGAGGCGGCCAAGGGGACGCGTTTCCCCAGTTGGCTGACCACGGAGGCGTTCGTCGAGGCGTGCGGCGGAGACGTCGACGACTGGCGGACGCGGTGGCGCGAGGCACTGGGCGAGCCCGAAACGGCCACGCCCGAACCACGCACACCCGAAACGGCCACGCCCGAGCCACGGACGGCGGCCGATGAGCCGGAGACGCCCTCGCACAAGCCGGAGAGCACGCCGGACGGCACCGCGGACGAGAGCGATGACCTTTCTGACGAGCCGCACGGCCAGGGAGGCGATCCGGAGGTTCCGGCGGACGGGCCGCACAGCCACGGGGGCGCCGCGGGACCACACGGGCACGGGGGCTCGGACGTGCCGCAGGCCGACACCCGAGAAGCCGCCCCGGACCTCCTGACGGGCACTCCGGCAGTCCCCATCGGCGAACGGGGATCCGGCGCACCGCCGGCCGCGACCGCGGACGCGACCGCGGCCGATCCGGTCCCCACGCGAAGGCGGCACCGGCGCGCGGCGCTGATCCTGGCGGGATGCACGGCGGTGGCCGCCGCCGGCACCGTGGCCTATCTGCAGCCGTGGCACGGCCAGAGGACACCGATTCGCGCCAAATCGAGTCCGCAGCCGACGACGACATGGGCGACGGCACCGGCGACACCGTCGACGACACCGGCGGCCGCGACACCGGAGTTGACGGTTCCCCGGATAAAGGGCGACCAGAGCCTGTTCGTGGCCGACGTCACGATTCCCGACGGCACCGTCGTGGAGCCCGGGCAGCAGTTCACGAAGACCTGGGAGATCGCCAATATCGGGACCGTCCCGTGGCACGGCCGCTTTCTTGAGCGCGTCGCGCTGCCCGCCGACAACGGGACGTGCTCCACGCCGAGCAAGGTTCCGATTCCGGACACGAAGCCGGGCACGCACGTGCGCATCAGCGTGACGGTCATGGCCCCCGACACTCCTGGCTCCTGCTGGGTCGGCTGGAAGATGGTCGACGGGGAGGACCGCCCGTTCCTCCCCGGCTCACGCCCGGTCTACTTCGTCGTCAACGTCGCGCAATGACGGGTGTCAGAGCATGTCAGAACCTGTAAGACGCGCTACCTGACAACGAAGATCGCCGCCCATGATGACTCCGACCCTTGACCGGCCGACAGACGGCCGGGGAGTCCATCGCCAGAAAGGCGGCACCTTTGAAGGCAGGACGTTTCGCGAAGGGCGCGATCATCGCGCTGCTGTGCGCTCCGGCGGTCGCCGGGATCTCGGGGACCGCCCACGCGGAATCGGCTCCGGGATGCAGCGGGACCACGCAGATCGGTTCGACCGCCTACATCACCTCGGGCGGCACGACCTTCGCGTCGGTGAAGCAGTTCAAGGGGTGCGGGAAGAACTGGGCCTACCTCTACGTGTGGGAGGGCTACCGGAGCACGCACAGCACGTGGGACGCGTGCGTCGCCGTCGGCACGCCCGGAAACAGCACCCTGAACGGCACCCAGTGCAGGACCCACACGACCGAGATCTGGTCACTCGGCACCAACACGCTGTCGGTGTGCACGCAGGCCATCGGCTGGATCCCCGACGGGGCGAGCGCCAAGACGAGCGAGCGCTGCTGACGAGGGCCTCCGGCGCCGGACGGTTCCCCATCGCGGCCGCCGGCGCCTCCCACGAGCACGCCCGCTCCCAAGCGGGCGACGTTCTCCGCGGCTGACGCCGCTCTTGTGAAAGGACCCCCCTTGAAGTCTGGACCTTCGCGGCTGCGCAAATTATGCGCACCGCTGGTCGGCGCGGCGACGTTGTTCGTCGCGCTGTTCGTGGCGCCCGGCGCGGCCGAGGCCGCCGTCGGGTCGCACTCCTACACGGTCACCGCGACCCTGGACGGGCGCACGGCCAAGGACCTGAACAACCACGCGTACCCCAACAAGTACGCGAACGGCAGCACCATCACGGTCACCTGCCAGGACAGTGGGCCCGACGCCTACGGGAGCACGGTCTGGGACCGCACCTCCGACAGCCTCTGGGTCCCCGACTTCTACGTGAAGACCGGGCACTCGGGCTTCACCGACGAGGTGCCCCGCTGCGTCAACGGCAACACGCCGGGCAGCGGCACCGGCCGGCCGTACACCGTCTCGGCCACCCTCGACGGGCGCACCGAGCGTGACGTCAACAACCACGCGTATGTGAACAAGTACCTGAGCGGCAGCGTCGTCTGGATCACCTGCCAGACCACGGGCCCCGACGCGTACGGCAGCAACCTGTGGGACCTCACCGACGACAACCTGTGGGTCCCCGACTTCTACGTCAAGACCGGCTACAGCGGCCCCACCCCGCAGCTTCCGCGTTGCGGCGGCGACGAGGTCGACCCGCCCGCGACCGGCCCGCACTCGTTCCCGGTGACGGCAACGCTCGACGGCCGCAGCGTCAAGGACGTCAACAACCACGCCTCCGTCGACCGGTACTTCGAGGGCCAGTACGTCGAGATCAGCTGCCAGGACAGCGGCCCCGCCGCCTACGGCAGCACGATCTGGGACCTCACCGCCGACGGCTGGTGGCTCCCCGACTTCTATGTCAAGACCGGCTACAGCGGCTTCTCCCCCGCCCTGCCCCGCTGCACCTCCGGGGGCGGCTCCACCGGCGGTCACTCGTACGTCGTGACGGCCACCCTCGACGGCCGTACGGCCAAGAGCCTCAGCAACCACGCCTACCCGGACAAGTACCCGTCGGGCAGCACGGTGACGATCACGTGCCAGGCGTACGGTGAGTTCACCTACGGCGGCTCGGCCATCTGGGACAAGACCACCGACGGGCTCTGGGTCGCCGACTACTACGTCAAGACGGGCACGGACGGCTTCGTCGCCGGCCTGCCGCGTTGCGACAACACGCCTCCGCCCGCCGGCGGCGACCCGTCCGGCTGGGACCCCGGCTCACCGGCTCCGCCGTCCTCCACTCACCAGGAGAAGGTCAACGCGGCGATCGCGGCCGCCCGCGCCGAGATCACCAACCACCCGCTGTACGCGTGGGGCGGCGGCCACGGCGCCCACCCGGGCCCGACCCGGGGGTACTGCGACGGCATCAACGGCTACGACGCCACGGGCGCGTGCGCCGCGGACAAGCGGATCGGCTTCGACTGCTCCGGGCTCATGCGCTGGGCCTTCTACCAGGGGACCGGCGTCGACATCGGTCCCGTGACGACCTACAACATGTACGACCACCGGCCGTCCATCTTCGCCTACACCATTCACCGGGTCTCCGACCTGCAGCCGGGCGACCTGATCCTCAGCCGCCCCGACGAGCACAACAGGCCCTCCCACACGGTGATCGTCTCGAAGGTGAGCGGCTCGACGATCACGATCATCGAGGCTCCGCGGACGATCATCCCCCTGCGGGAGACGACGTTCCCGACCGAGACCTTCATGGTCGCCTACCGCCTCGCGTAACCTCTCCGCGAACGATCGGGCCCCCGCACTCCGTCGAGTGCGGGGGCCTCGTCGTCTCCGTGCCCTACGACGTCGTGATGACCGGCCGGTACATCCGGAGCCAGAGGGACAGGTCGAGGGCGCGCTCGAACAGGCGGCGGGCGAGAGGCACGACCCGCGGGTCCTTCGCGTCGACGGCGCGGCGCAGGCCGTCGCGGTCGATGAGCCCGAACACCGGGTCGGCCGGGTCGGCGAGCAGGTCGCGCGCGTTGCCGCGCATCGTGGCCGTGTACGCCGGATCCTGCGTGGACGGATAGGGGCTCTTCGTCCTGTCCACCACCGACTGCGGCAGCAGGTCGGCGGTCGCGCCGCGCAGGAGGCTCTTCTCGCGCCCGTCGTACGACTTGAGCGCCCAGGGGACGTTGTAGACGTACTCCACGAGCCGGTGGTCGCAGAACGGCACCCGCACCTCGAGGCCCACGGCCATGCTGGCGCGGTCCTTGCGGTCCAGCAGGACGCGGACGAACCGGGTGAGGTAGAGGTAGGAGATCCGGCGCATCCGGTGCTCGAGGTCGCTCTCGCCGTCCAGCCGCCCGACCCCGGCGACGGCCGTGCCGTACGCGTCCCCGATGTAGCGGCCGAGGTCGAGCGCGCGGCTCAGGCCGGGGTCGAGGAAGGTGCGCGGCCGTGAGCCGCCCGCGAAGGACGCCAGCCAGGGGAAGGTGTCCGCCTGCCTGACCTTGGGATCGAAGAACTGCCGGTATCCGCCGAACACCTCGTCGGCGGACTCCCCCGACAGCGCGACCGTCGAGTGGCGGCGGACGGCGGAGAACAGCAGATGGAGGGAGGCGTCCATGTCCCCCAGCCCGACGGGGGCGTCCCGGGCGCGGATGACGTCGGCCCGCGTCCCGGGATCGGCGAGAGCGGCGGAGCCGAGCACGATGTCCTCGTGGTCGGTGCCGGACAGCTCGGCGACGTCGTGCACGTAAGGGGCGTCGCGTGTGGCGCGGTGCGCGGTGGCGACGA
This sequence comes from Planotetraspora mira, assembly GCF_016863275.1. GTDB lineage: Bacteria > Actinomycetota > Actinomycetes > Streptosporangiales > Streptosporangiaceae > Planotetraspora > Planotetraspora mira. The sequence goes on along the minus strand of NZ_BOOO01000050.1, from coordinate 41,366 downwards.
AGTTCTCCTCCTGCCCGGCGAAGTCGACCGCGAAGCTGCGCAGCCTCTCCCCCGTGCCCGACAATCGCCGGGCGGCGATCGCCGTCAGGGCCGAGGAGTCCAGCCCGCCGGACAGGAGCGTGCAGCGCGGCACGTCGGCGACGAGCTGGCGGCCGACGATGTCCTCGAGCAGGTCGCGGACCCGGGCGACCGTCGTCTCCCGGTCGTCGGTGTGGGGCGCCGTCCTTAGGGACCAGTACCTGTCGACGCGGATCCCGTCGCGGCCGACGCTGACGACGGTCCCCGGCTCGACCTCGCGCATGCCCTTCCAGATCGCGAGACCGGGCGTCCTGACGAAGGCGAACATCTCCCTGAGCCCGTCGAGCCCGACGGCCGTCTCGGCGAGCGGGTTGGCGAGGATGGCCTTGGGTTCGGAACCGAACAGCACCCCGTCGGATGTCGGGTGGTAGAAGAGCGGCTTGACCCCCATGCGGTCGCGGACCATCACCAGCGTGTCCCGCCGGCCGTCCCAGATCGCGAAGGCGAACATGCCGTTCAGGTGCTCCGCCACCGCCTCGCCCCACTCCAGGTAGCCGTGCAGCACCACCTCGGTGTCGGACGTCGTGCGCAGCGTGTGACCGCGCCGCAGGAGCTCGCGCCGCAACTCGGCGAAGTTGTACGTCTCGCCGGAGTAGACGAGCGCGACGTCGCCCTCGGGGGTGCGCACGCTCATCGGCTGCCGTCCGCCGGGCAGGTCGATGATCGCGAGACGGCGGTGGCCGAGAGCCGCGTGCCCGGCCACCCAGGTCCCGTGGTCGTCCGGCCCCCGGCGGGCCATGGTCAGGGTCATCGCCTCGAGCGTGGGCAGCGCCTCCCCCAGGTCACGCTCGAACGACACCCAGCCCGTGATTGCGCACATGTCGATCCCTTGTCTCGTCCGTCTCGTCGAGGTAGGCCGCGAGGGCGTCGTCGTCGACCTCCGCCTCCGCGTGCTCGGCGGAGACCTGGCCCGCTCAGTCCGTCTTGCTGAACTCCGCGATCGCGATCGCCAGCAGGACGGCCCCGATGGCCGCCACGACGCCGACCTCGAGCAGGGTGGGCACCCGCCAGCTCCCCCAGGTCATGCCCGCGTCGAGCCGCTGCCGTACGGCGGGATCCAGCGTCAGGTGGGAGAACACGATCCGCCTGATGGGGTCCACCGCGTAGGCGAGCGGGTCGATGCGGTTGAGCACGGTCAGCCACCCGGGCAGGTTCGACGCCGGGAAGACGGCGCCGGACAGGAAGTACAGCGGGAGGATCAGCATCTGCGTGAGCGCCATGAACGACTGCATCTGCTTGATCCGGGCGGACATCATGACCCCGAAGGCCGTGATGGTGAACGCCAGCAGCAACTGGATGCCGAACACGCCGAGCACGAGCCCCGGCGCGTACGGCACGCCGACCAGGCCGGCGATGCAGATGACGATGACGCCCTGGAAGGCGGCGACGGTGGCGCCGCCCGCGCACTTGCCGATGACGATCGAGCTGCGGCGGACCGGCGCGACCAGCATCTCGCGCAGGAAGCCGAACTCGCGGTCCCAGACGATCGAGGCGGCGGAGGCCATCGCGGTGAACAGCACGGCCATGGCGAGGATGCCCGGGTAGAGGAACGTACGCAGGCTGAGGCCGCCCGTGCCGCCGGACGTCAGCTGCGACAGGCCGGTGCCCAGGACGAACAGGAACAGGAACGGCTGCACCAGCGAGGTGAGGATACGCAGCCGGTCGCTGAAGAACCGGATGAGCTCCCGCTGCCAGACGATCTTGATGGCGCGCAGCTCACCGGCGAAGCTGCGGCGGGGAACCCGGATCCGCGACACCGGCGCGGTCTGGACGGCGGTCATCGACGCACTCCTCGGAACTTCGCCATGGTGTCCCGGCCACGCTGGCCGGCGGTCGCCTCCGCGTCACGCATGGTCTTGCCCGTGTAGGACATGAACACGTCGTCGAGGCTCGGTCGGGCGACGTTGACGGCCCGGATCGACAGGGGGAACTCCCCGAAGAGCGTGGGGACGAACTTCTCGCCCTGCTCCACGAAGAAGGTGACGGCGCCCTCGGACGCGGTCGCCTCCAGCCCGAACCGCTCGGCCAGGACGGCGATCGCCTTGTCGTTGTCGTCGGTTTCGATCCGGACGCGGTCCTTGCCCACGCCCGCCTTCAGCGCCTCGGGGGTGTCGAGGGCGATGATCTGACCGTGATCCATGATCGCGATCCGGTCGCAGTTCTCGGCCTCGTCCATGTAGTGGGTCGTCAGGAAGATCGTGATCTCCTCGGCCTGCTTGAGCTCGCGGATGTAGGCCCAGATGGAGCTGCGCGTCTGGGGGTCGAGGCCGACGGTCGGCTCGTCGAGGAACAACACGCGGGGCGAGTGGAGCAGGCCGCGGCCGATCTCCAGCCGCCGTTTCATTCCACCGGAGAACGTGTTCACCTTGCTCGCGCGCCGGTCCCACAGGCCGACCATGTCGAGCACCTGCCGGAGCCGGGCCTCGAGTTCGCTCTTCGGCACGCCGTACAGACCGGCGTGCAGCCGGAGGTTCTGCTCGGCGGTGAGATAGCCGTCCAGGGTGGTGTCCTGGAAGACCAGCCCGATGTTGCGGCGCACCTCGTCGCGCTCCCGCACGATGTCGTGCCCGGCGACGCTCGCGGTTCCTCCCGTCGGGGTCACGAGGGTGCACAACATGCTGATGGTCGTGGACTTCCCTGCGCCGTTCGGGCCGAGGAAGCCGAACGTCTCGCCGCTCTCGACGGTCAGGTCGATGCCCCGCACCGCGTCGAAATCGCCGTAGCGCTTGGTCAGGCGGGTCGTGGCGACCGCCGGTTGTGTCATGTGATCTCCTGATTTAAGTACTCCAAGTGTAATAATGCTCTTAGTGTAGTCAAATCGGGAGCAAGGTATGAACCGCTACGCTGTGCCCATGCGACCGGGCGGGCTGCGTGAGATGAAGAAGAGCCAGACGCGTCAGCTCATCGCCGACACCGCCGCCTCGCTCTTTCGTGCCCGGGGCTTCGACGACGTGACGGTCGACGAGATCGCCGCGGTCGCACAGGTGTCGAAGAAGACGGTGTTCAACCACTTCCCCACGAAAGAGGACCTGGTCTTCTACCGGGCGGAGGAACGTGAGGCCATGTCACTGGCCGCCGTCAGGGAGCGGGCTCCCGGCGTCTCGATCCTCGACTCCTTCCGGCAGTTGTGCCTGTCGCAGACCCGGCTCGTGGCGGGCATCCGGCGGGACCAGGCGCACCCCCGCGGGTTCTTCGACCTGGTGAACGCCAACCCGTCGTTGCAGCGGAAGATGTACGAGGTCAACGCTCATCTCGTGAGCACTCTCGCGGAGGCCGTGGCGGCCGAGGCCGGCGCGGATCCCGACGATCCCATCCCGTCGATCGTCGCCTCGACCCTGATCGGCGCGCAGCGTGCGCTGTACCGCCGGCTGCGTGAGCGGGTGGCCGCGGGCGACGACGACGAGGCGGTCGAGCGGGCCCACCACGACGACGTCCGCCGGGTCTTCGACCGGCTCCGCGACGGCCTCGGCGACTATCCGCCCCGCTGAACCCTCCGCGTCCCCCCACAGAGGAGTCTCACCGTGCACGAGGCACATCTCACGATCGACCCCGCGTTCCTGGTGGCACCGGTACGGCGTCGCACCTTCGGCACGTTCGTCGAGCATCTCGGCCGCTGCGTCTACACCGGCGTCTACGAGCCGTCCCATCCGACCGCCGACGAAGACGGCTTCCGCCGCGACGTCCTCTCCCTCACCAGGGAGCTCGGCGTTTCCACGGTCCGCTACCCGGGGGGCAACTTCGTCTCCGGATATCGCTGGGAGGACGGTGTCGGGCCGATCTCCGGGCGGCCGCGACGGCTCGACCTGGCCTGGCACAGCACCGAGACGAACGAGGTCGGCGTCGACGAGTTCGTGCGCTGGTGCCGTAAGGCCGGGGTCGAGCCGATGATGGCGGTCAACCTCGGCACCCGCGGCATCGCCGAGGCCCTCGACCTACTGGAGTACTGCAACCACCCCGGGGGCACGGCGCTGTCCGACCGTCGCGTCGCCAACGGGACGGCGGAGCCGCACGGCATCAGGATCTGGTGCCTCGGCAACGAGATGGACGGCCCCTGGCAGACGGGCCACAAGACGGCCCGCGAATACGGCAGGCTCGCCGCCGAGACCGCCCGCGCCATGCGCATGGTCGACCCCGGCCTGGAGCTCGTCGCCTGCGGCAGCTCCGGGTCCTCCATGCCGACCTTCGGCGCCTGGGAGGCCACCGTGCTGGAGGAGGCCTACGACGTCGTCGACTACATCTCCTGCCACGCCTACTACGAGGAGAAGAAGGGGGACCTGGGGAGCTTCCTGGCCTGCTCGACCGACATGGAGTACTTCATCTCCTCGGTCGTCGCCACTGCCGACCACGTCGGGGCGAGGCTCAGATCCCGCAAGAGGATCGACGTCTCGTTCGACGAGTGGAACGTCTGGTACCTCAGCCGGTTCCAGTCGGCCGGGCCGCCGGAGGACTGGCCGATCGCTCCGCCGCTGCTGGAGGACCACTATCACCTGGCGGACGCGGTGGCCCTCGGCGGCCTGCTGATCACCCTGCTGCGCAACAGTGACCGGGTGACCGCAGCCTCGCTGGCCCAGTTGGTCAACGTCATCGCGCCCATCATGACCGAGCCGGGCGGGCGGGCGTGGCGGCAGACCACCTTCCATCCGTTCGCCCAGGCGTCCCGGTACGCGGCGGGCGACGTGCTGCGGGTCGAACCGGTCTCACCGCTGTACGAGACGGCCGAGTACGGCGAGGTGCCGCTGCTCCACGCGGTCGCCACCCACTCCGAAGAGGGCACGACCCTATTCGCGGTCAACCGGTCGACCGACCGGCCGCTCTCCCTCGTCATCGACGCCCGGGCTCTCGGCGACGCCCGGATTGTCGAGGCCACCACCCTGACCGATCCCGACGTCTACGCCCGCAACACCGCCGACGCCCCCGGCCGGATCGCGCCCCGCCCCAACCCGGACATCGAGCACGACCCTCTGCGCGTGTTGTTGCCCCCGGTGTCGTGGAACGTCATCCGCCTGGGCTGAGACGCCGCCCGGCTGTGAGATGCGGGCCTATGCCCCGGCGAGAGGCAGCCGGAGCAGGAACCGGGCGCCGCCGCTGGGCGACTCCACCGCCTCCAGGGTGCCCTGATGGGCGTGCGCGATCTCGCGGGCGATCGCCAACCCCAGGCCGGTGCCGCCGTGGTCACGGCTGCGGGCCGTGTCCAGCCGGGTGAAGCGCTCGAAGACGCGCTCCCTGTCGGGCTCGGGGATGCCGGCTCCGTCGTCGTCGACGGCCAGTTCGGCGAAAGGCCCGTTGCGCCGCACGCTGACCTCGACCAGGCTCCTGGTGTGCCGCTGAGCGTTGTCGAGCAGGTTCTTCAGCACACGGGCGATCTGGACGGTCACGGCGGTGACGGGAACGCCCGGGTCGATCCGCAGCCGGATCGGCAGGCGGTCGAGCCTGCCGGAGACCTCACCCCGGACCAGTTCGCTGAGGTTCAGCTGAGTCTTGTCGGCGGCCCCGGCGGTTCCCACCCTGGCCAGGAGGAGCAGGTCGGTGATGATCGCCTCCAGCCGGTCGACGTCCACCAGCGCGCTGTCGAGCAGGGTGTTCAGGTCGGTGTCGTCCGGATGCAACTGCCCGATCTCCAGCTCCGCACGCAGGCCCGCGAGAGGGGTGCGCAGCTCGTGTGAGGCGTCGGCGACGAACTGGCGCTGCCGGGCGAGGACGGCGTCCATGTGCAGCTTGGCGTCCTCGATCCGGCCCAGCGTGGCGTTGACGGTCCTGGCGAGACGGGCGATCTCGTCCCGGCCCGGAGGCTCGGGCACCCGGCTGCTCAGGTCGTTGCCGTTGATGGCGGCGAGGTCGTTGCGAATGGCCCGGACCGGCTTCAGCGTGCGGCCGGTGATCTTCCAGGTAGCCCAGGCGGCCAACAGGACCAGCGCCGCGTCCTGGACGCCGAAGAGCCGGCCGAAGATCCCGGTCGAGGTCATACCGGCCGCGAGCCGGCCCGCGTAGACCACCGGCGAGTTCGCCGCGCCCTGGACCCGGAGCGCGGACAGACGGACGCAGCCCAGATGCCTCGAGGTGCAGGTCTGCACGTCCTCCTCCGGATCGCCCGGCTTCGGCCAGGCCGAGCTCAGCGGCGGCATCCCCAGGGCGTCCTTCGAGGCGTCGATGACGCGGTGGTTCGGCGCGACGACCTGGACCAGATCGACGCCGGCGACGTGCGGGACGACGGGGTCGCCCAGCTCGTGAAGCCTGTCGGCCGCCGCTGTGAGGTCGGCCTGTTCCCGGACTTCCAGCCAGAGTGCGTCTCCGATGGCCTGGCGCCCGACGGCGCCCTCAGCCGCGCCCGCGGGAAGCAGGAGGAGCACCGCGAGGAGTGTGACCAGCGCGGTGAGACGTCCGCGGATCGACTGCGGGCGCAGGTGGCGCAACACCCTCCGCAGCCGGCCGCTTCCAAGGGACTTACTGGTCACGGCGCGCTCCCTTCCGGCGAATACCGTATACAACTACCCGGATACTGTATCCAGGTTCCACGATCCCCTCTGTGTGGCCGCGTTGTCGTTACCGCCAGCCACCATCCCCCGCCGCCGCCCTCAAAGGCTTCGCCACAGGACGCGCCGGGAATGCCACGCGCGCTGCGCGTTCCGGCAATGCCGGAGTCAAGCGCGGGAGGCCGGGTACCATCGATCAATGACCGAAATGACCGAAACCACGCCCGGCTGGCTCAGTCCCGACGAGCTCGAGTCGACCCGCGCGCGGATGCCGATCCTCTACGTCGACGCGGTGCCCGTGCGGGTCGACGACACGGGCGTGGTGACGCATGTCGGCCTGCTGCTCCGCATCGGATCGGACGGAACGGTCAGCCGTGCGCTCGTGTCCGGGCGCGTCCTCCACCACGAGCGTGTGCGCGACGCCCTCATGCGCCACCTGGAGAAGGACCTCGGCCCCACGGCGCTCCCCCGCATCCCCGCCTCGCCCCAGCCGTTCACCATCGCCGAATACTTCCCGACCCAGGGCGTCACGCCGTACCACGACCCCCGGCAGCACGCCGTGTCACTCGTGTACGTCGTCCCCGTCGCGGGCGACTGCCGTCCCCGGCAGGACGCTCTCGACCTGGTCTGGTTCACGCCGGAGGAGGCCGCGTCGCCGGTCGTGCAGCAGGAGATGACCGGCGGCCAGGGCGTCCTGCTGAAGCAGGCCCTGGCACACGTCAGCTGCCTGTCCTGACTCCTCACCCCGCGGTCTGGGAGTGGATCCGGGCGTAGACCTTGCGCAGCATCTCCTGCAGTTCCGTCCGCTCGGCCTGGCTCAGCGGCGCCAGGAGCTCGTCTTGAACCCTTCGAGCCTCCGCGTCCAGCTCGGCCAGTAGGGCACGGCCCGCGGGAGTGAGGCTGACCGCGACGCGGCGTCGGTCGGCGGCATCGCGGACGCGATCGACATGACCGGCCACGGCCAACTCGTCCACCACCTTCGCCACGTCACTCGGGTCCAAGGACAGGCGATTCGCCAGCGCCCGCTGGACGTGCGGGCCGAAGTCGGCCAGCGCGGCCAGCACCGCCATGTGCCAAAGGCGGAGCCCGCGCTCGGCCAGTCGATCCGCCAGCCTGCCGCGTGCGGCCTTGCCTGTCAGGGACAGCAGGTAGGTGCTCAGGCCGAGCAGGCTGGGCGGCGCGCCATCAGACGTCACCATGACCCTATTGTAGGGCGAGCCCTATAGTGGGTTCACACCTACTATTTGGAGGAGCCTCATGGACGCCCTGCACCCCCGCCTGCTCGTGACCCGCTTCGCCGAGTGCTTCGAGTTCTACGACGCCGTCCTGCCGCGACTGGTCGGCGCCACGTTGACGAGGGGCGGCCCTGCGGGGCCGTACGCCGGCTGGGACGTCGACGGGCAGGGCCTGCTGTCCCTGTTCGACGCCGACGCGATGGCGGCGGCTGTGGGAGACCTCGCCGCCGCCGGCTCTCCCACGCGGGACGGCGTGATGTTCGTCTGCCGGGTCGACGACGTGGATGCCGCGCTGGCCCTCTGCCTCCGCCACGACGCGAAGCCGGCCGCCGACGCCGCCGACCGCCCGCAGTGGGGGCCGAACCTCCGCACCGCCCACGTCCGCGACCCCGAGGGCGTCCTGATCGAGTTGCAGTCCTACTGAGCACGACTTCGAACGGGCCGCCGCGCCGCCACGTTCGAATCGTCAGGCCGGCCCTGCCGCCGGACCGCCCAGCGAGCTCAGGTAGCCGAACCGGACGACCCGTTCGGCCATGAGCTCGTAGGCGGCCGGGTCATCGGGGGTGAACGCGGCCAGGCCGTCCACGTAGCGGTTGAACATGCAGAAGGCGGCCGCGATCAGCACCACGTCGTGGATCTCGACGTCTGTGGCCCCTTCCGCGCGGGCCGCGGCCACGTGCTTGTCCGAGACGGACTTCCCGCTCTCCCGCACCACGGCGGCGATCTCCAGCAGCGCCTTCATCTTGGCCGAGATCGACGCGGACGACGGGTCGGCGCATACCTGCTCGACCGGCTCCGTCCCTTCCGGCAGTTGCGCGGCGGCGAAGGCCGCGTGCGAGGAGTAGCAGTACCGGCAGTCGTTCTGTGCGGACACGTATGCCGCGATCAGCTCCCGCTCCCCGCGGGACAGCGGGCTCTCACCACGTAGCAGCACCTCGGCCAGCTCGCTCAGCGGACGCGCGGTCTCCGGCCGGTAGCGGAACAGGCTGGTGATTCCCGGCAGATCGTTGCCCAGGGGGATGTGCGCCATGAAAGCTCCTCAAAGGTCTGGGGACGTAATGGTCCAGGGGGCAGCCTCCGCGATCATCGCGACCCGGTCAACCCTCGCCCCGCACTCCGGCGGACGGAGCGGGTTGTACGAGTCCGGGGTGCGGATATCTTTGCCCCCATGCACGGGAGCGCCGACATCGGACCGCTGGACCGGCCGGACGCGGTGCGGGTGCCTCCCGACGACCCCGGCCGCGGGCGGCACCGGCTCACCACTCAGGCGCAGGTCTATGTCCTGCTGAGCGTCATGACCGTTCTCGTGCTGATCTGCGCGGGAATCGGCGCCTGGCTGCTCAATCAGACCGCAAGCGTGTCCGACGAGTTGGTGGACCGCATCGCTCCCGCCCGCACCTCGGCCGCCCGGCTGCAGAACGCGCTGATCGACCAGGAGACCGGTGTGCGCGGGTTCCTCCTGACCGGCCAGCCGGCCTTCCTCGAGCCCTATACCGAGGGAGTGGCCACAGAGCGGGACGAGGCGGCGCAGATAACCGCACTGGTCGGCGGTCGGCCGGACCTGGTCGCGGATCTCACCGCCATACGTGAGGCGGGCGCGGAATGGCGCCGTACGTACGCGGCGCCGAACATCGCCGCCGTACAGGCGGGCGGTCATCCCGACGACGCGCAACTGGACGCGGGCAAACGCGCCTTCGACCGCATCCGCACCCTGTTCCAGGCCCAGACCGATCACTTCGACCAGACCCGGGCGCACGCCCGGGCCGACCTCGTGCGGATGCGGAACCTGCGCGACTGGGCGTTCATCGCGATGCTCGGCCTGTTCGTCCTGACGGGCCTGGCCTTCGCCGTCCTGTTCCACCTTTCCGTGGGCCGGCCCCTGCGTGCTCTGCGCGCCGCGTCGCGGAAGGTGGCCTGGGGCGACTTCGGCCACCACATCCCCGCCCAGGGCCCGGCCGACCTTCGCGACGTGGCCCACGACGTCGAACTCATGCGCCGGCGAATCGTCGAGGCGCTGCACGAATCGCAGGAACAGCGGGCGGCGCTCACCGAGCAGACGGCCCACCTGGACGCCCAGACCGTCGAACTGCGCCGCTCCAACGCCGAACTGGAGCAGTTCGCCTACGTGGCCTCCCACGACCTGCAGGAACCCCTGCGCAAGGTCGCGTCGTTCTGCCAGATGCTGGAACGACGCTACGCGGACAAGCTGGACGAGCGCGGGATGACCTACATCTCCTTCGCCGTGGACGGCGCCAAGCGCATGCAGGTCCTGATCAACGACCTGCTCACCTTCTCCCGCGTCGGCCGCCTCAACGACGCGCGCGTGCGGGTCGCCCTCGACGACTCCCTGAACACGGCGCTGGCCAACCTGGCCGGCGGGATCGAGGAGTCGGACGGCCGGGTCGAACGCCCGGAACGCCTGCCCGAGATCGTCGGCGATCCGAGCCTGCTGACCATGTTGTGGCAGAACCTCATCGGCAACTCCATCAAGTTCCGCAGTCCCGACCGTGCGCCGGTCGTCCGCGTCGACTGCGCCGAAGAGCCGGACTCGGGTCTGTGGCGGCTGAGCGTCACCGACAACGGAATCGGCATCGGCGCGGCGTTCACCGAGAAGGTCTTCATCATCTTCCAGCGCCTGCACACCAGAGAGGCCTACGGCGGCACCGGGATCGGCCTCGCCCTCTGCAAGAAGATCGTCGAGTTCCACGGCGGTCGGATCTGGATCGACACGGACTACACGGACGGCACGCGCATCCGCTTCACGCTCCCCGCACCCGCCCCGGCCGTGCCCGACGACGACGCCGTATCCGCCCTGGAAGGAGATCCCGCGTGACCGCCGTCGTCAAGCTGCCCCGCCACCGCTGACGGGGGCTCAGGCCGTGCAGCCCGCCGGGTCCTGGCTGACCGTGGTCCGCTGCGAGCGCGCGAGCGGCTGAACCGGCGCCGTCGGAGGCCGCGCGGAGACGGGCTGCGGCCGATGCGCTCGCCTTTACGTTGTAGATTTTCCATTCCCCTCGCGCAACCGCGCGATCTCCTCGGCGGTCCCCGTCCCCGACCGCCTGAGGAAGTCGGCGATCGCGGCCAGTTCCCTGTCGTCGTAGCGGGCGAGGATCTCGTCCACCCGCCCGGTCATGGGCGCGAGGTCGGCGAAGGCCTCGCTCTCGCGCTCCGGCACGAGCCGGAGGATGACGCGGCGCCGGTCGGCGGGGTCCTTTTCCCTCCGCACGAAGTGAGCACGCTCCAGGCGGTCGACGATCCCCGTCACCGCACCGGTGGTCAGGCCGGTCAGCTCGGCCAGCCGGCCGGCGGTGATCGGGCCGTGCCTGTCCAGGAGGTCGACGCAGCGCGAGTCGGTGGCGCTCAGGCCGAGCCGTTCGGCCACCGCATGACTGAGGAGCACCGCGTAGGCCGTGAACGACCGCAGCCCCTCGTGGACGTCGCGCAGCACCGCGTCACGCCCCGGCGTTGACACCATCACGCAAATCCCCTTACCTTGCTAAGAAGTTTAGTTCACTAAGCTAAATCTCTTCGAGCAGTGAGGATATGGTATGGACTCCAGGCGCTGGCCGGCGTTGGCGGTCATGCTCATCGCCGCGTACATGGACCTGCTGGACACCACGATCGTCACCGTCGCGCTCCCCTCGATCCAGCGGGATCTCGGCGCGAGCGACGCCGCCCTGCAGTGGGTCGCCGCCGGATACACCCTGGCCTTCGCCCTCGCCCTGATCACCGGCGGCAGGCTCGGCGACGTCTACGGCCGCAAGACCATGTTCCTGACCGGCATCGCGGGCTTCACCGCCGCGTCCGCCCTGTCCGGCCTGGCGGCGGGGCCGGGCATGCTGGTGGCCGCCCGTGCGGTGCAGGGCACGGCTGCGGCGATCATGATTCCGCAGCTCCTCACGGCCATCCAGGTCGGTTTCCGCCAGGCGGAACGCCCCAGGGCCTTCGGCCTGTACGGCATGGTGCTCGCGCTCGGCGGGGTCAGTGGTCCGCTGCTGGGAGGCCTGCTCACCGAGGCCGACCTCTTCGGCTGGGGATGGCGGTCCATCTTCCTGATCAACGTGCCCGTCGGCGTGCTCGCACTCGCTGGGTCCGCCGTCCTCATGACGGAGTCAAGGGCGCACCGGCGGCCACGGCTCGACCCGCTCGGCACGGTGCTCGTCACCCTGGGACTCCTCGCCCTCGTCTACCCCCTCATTCAGGGGCGTGAGCTCGGCTGGCCGATCTGGACCTTCCTCGCCATGGCGGCGTCGGTTCCCCTACTGGCCCTGTTCTGGGTGCACGAGGGACGCCGAGGCCGCGCCGGCGCCTCCCCTCTGGTCGACCCGCGACTGTTCCGTTCGCGCCCGGTGATCGCCGGACTGCTGGTCGCGCTGGTCTTCTTCGCATCCACCGGCTACTTCTTCGTCCTGACACTCCACCTGCAGGCGGGACTGGGCTTCGGCGCCCTGCGAACGGGGCTGGCCTTCCTGCCGTTCGCCCTCGGTGTCATCGCCGGTTCCGGCGCCGCGGCACGTCTGGTCCCCCGGCTCGGCCGTACGGTGGTCACCGCCGGCGCGGTGGTGGAGGCCGCGGGCATCCTCGGGATGATCCTCGTCGTCGGCGGGGCGGGCGACGCCCTGGAGGCCTGGCACCTCGCTCCCAGCCTGGTCCTCGCCGGCCTGGGGCTGGCCCTGGTGTCGGCCACCCTCGTGACGATCACCCTGTCCGGCGTCCCCACCGACCACGCCGGGTCGGCGTCCGGGCTGGTCAACACCACCCTTCAGCTCGGCTCCGCCGTCGGCGTCGCGGCACTCGGCGCCCTGTTCTTCGGCCTGCTGACTCCGGAACACGGGTACCAGCCCGCGCACTACGCCGACGCGAGCGCCCACAGCCTGCTGCTCGCCGCGGGGCTGGCGGCGCTGTCCTGCCCGCTGAGCCTCCTCCTCCCCCGGCACGCCCTGGCCGGGGCCGGCCCCGGGGCCTCCTCGCCCGCGCGCAGTTCTGTTCCGTAACCCGGCGAACGCGTTGCGCCTCCTCACCACATCGTGATCAAGTGACTCTCATCGGCAAGCAACGGAGGTCCCACCCATGCCCAACGAAGCCGTCGACGAGTTCGTCAGGACCAGGGTCCTGCCCGAACACCAGAGCATCGTCGGCACGCTCCGCGAGCTCATGAAGGAGAACGCTCCCGGCGCGGAAGAGGTGATCAGCCGGGGCTCCCCCGCGTGGCAGGGGAGGAAACTCCTGGCGATCATCAGCCCGAGCAAGACGCACATCACCTTCGCCTTCGCCAGGGGCGCGGAGTTCGACGACGAGTTCGGCCTGCTGGAGGGCTCCGGCAAGACCACGAGGCACGTCAAGATCAAGAAAGCGGACGCGGTGAACGCCGACGCCCTGCGGAACTACATCGGGCAGGCCGTCCGGCTGGACGAGGAGTAGGACCCGCCCCCGGGATCGAGGACCCAAATTACCCCGCCATGGATCGCTCCCCGCCGTTTTCCGAGGTCGGGCGGGGTACGGGTGCCTAGGAGAGCTCGACTCTGAGGGGGATCCCGTGGCCGACGGCAATGACGAGAAGCAGCGGCAACTGGACAGGTACCGGGTCGATTCCGAGGGCAGCCGTCTGACCACCGACCAGGGCGTGCGGGTCGACGACACCGACAACTCGCTGGCGGCGGGCGAACGCGGCCCGACGCTCCTGGAGGACTTCCACTTCCGCGAGAAGATCACCCGGTTCGACCACGAGCGCATCCCGGAACGCGTCGTCCACGCGCGGGGGGCCGGCGCGTACGGGTACTTCCAGCTCTACGAGTCGCTCGCCGAGTTCACCGCCGCCGACTTCCTGTGCGACACGTCGCTGCGCACGCCGGTCTTCGTCCGCTTCTCCACGGTGGCCGGGTCGCGCGGCTCCGCCGACACCGTCCGTGACGTGCGCGGGTTCGCCACGAAGTTCTACACCCGCCAGGGCAACTACGATCTGGTCGGCAACAACATGCCGGTCTTCTTCATCCAGGACGGCATCAAGTTCCCCGACTTCGTGCACGCGGTCAAGCCCGAGCCGCACAACGAGATCCCCCAGGCCCAGTCGGCGCACGACACGTTCTGGGACTTCGTGCAACTCCAGCCGGAGATCACGCACATGGTCATGTGGCTGATGTCCGATCGGGCGATCCCCCGTAGCTTCCGCATGATGCAGGGCTTCGGCGTGCACACGTTCCGCCTGGTCAACGCCGACGGGCGGGGAACATTCGTCAAGTTCCACTGGCGTCCCGTGCTCGGCACCCATTCCCTCGTCTGGGACGAGGTGCTGCGCATCCAGGGCAACGATCCCGACTTCAACAGGCGGGACCTGTGGGAGGCCATCGAGCGCGGCGCGTTCCCCGAATGGGAGCTCGGCCTGCAACTCGTCCCCGAGGAGGACGAGCACGGTTTCGACTTCGACCTGCTCGACGCCACGAAGATCATCCCTGAGGAGATCGTGCCGGTCCGGGTGGTCGGCCGGATGGTCCTCGACCGGAACCCGGACAACTTCTTCGCCGAGACCGAGCAGGTGGCGTTCCACACCGCCAACGTCGTGCCGGGGATCGACTTCACCAACGACCCCCTGCTGCAGGCCAGGAACTTCTCCTACCTGGACACCCAGCTCATCCGCCTGGGCGGGCCCAACTTCGCGCAGATCCCGGTCAACCGGCCGGTCGCCCCCGTGCACAACGACCAGCGCGACGGCTACAACCAGCGGATCATCCACCGGGGCAGGACCAGCTACGCGCCCAACTCCATCAGCGGCGGCTGCCCGATGTCCGGTGTCCTGAGCGGGGACATGGAGGGCGTTTACCGGCACTACCAGGAACGCGTGGACGGCGCCAAGATCCGCAAGCGCAGCCCCAGCTTCGATGATCACTACAGCCAGGCGACCCTCTTCTGGAACAGCATGTCCGGCTGGGAGAGACGGCACATCGTCGAGGCGTTCCTGTTCGAACTCGGGCACGTGGAGCGCCGGTACATCAAGGAGCAGGTCGTCCAGCGGCTGGCCAACGTCGACGGCGACCTGGCCAGGCAGGTCGCCGAGGGGCTCGGCATGCCCGCCCCCGCCGTGACCACGCCCAACCACGGGAGGACGTCCCCGGCGCTCAGTCAGGCCAACGCTCCGCGCGACTCGATCGCCACCCGCAAGATCGCGTTCCTGGTGGCCGACGGCGCCGACCTGGCCCGGGCGGGCCAGGTCCGGGCGGCGTTGGAGGAGAAGGGTGCGGTCTGCGAGATCGTCGCGCCCCACGAGGGACAGGTCGGCTCGGTCACCGTGGACAGACAGCTCAGCGCGGTGTCCTCCGTGCTGTACGACGCCGTCCTGCTCGTCGGCGACGGGGATCTCAGCGAGAACGGCCACGCGGTGCACTTCGTCCGCGAGGCCTTCAAGCACGGCAAGGCCATCGGCGCCCTCCCGGGCGGCGAGGCCTTGCTGGAGGCCGCCGCGTTGCCCGGCCGCCAGGGCGTCATCGGCTCGGAGACCACCCGAGACGAGTTCACGGCGGCGTTCGCGGCAGCGATCGCCGAGCACCGCACCTTCGACAGGGACGTGGACTCGGTCGCCGCCTGACCCCGGACACGCTCGCGAGGGAACGGCTGACAGCGGTCATCGGCATTCGGGGTCGGGGCTCTCGACCGGGCTCCGCTCCGACTTGGCCAGGAACGGCGACCGGCCGAGGACGACGATGCCCGCGACGAGTGCGATCAGGCCGAGAATCTCCCCCGCCAGCGCGCCGGGATCGACGCGCAGGTGCTCGCTGAAGATCACGACCCCGAGCACGATCCCGGTGATCGGTTCGGCTGCGGTCGTGGCCGGCAGGGAGATCCGCAGTGGCGCGGCGTCGAACGCGCTCTGGTTGAGCAGGATGCCCACCACGGCGACCACCGCGACCATGTACGGCTGCCACGTGACCGCCAGGGCGTGCGGCCCCTGCGCGAGCGTGAGCAGCGAACCGCGGGTCAGGGCGTCCTGGAGGCCGTACAACATGCCCGCCGCGGCGGCCAGCAACATCGCCTTGGTCTGCAGGTCGACCCGGAGCGCGGCCATGACCAGCGCCGCCGCCGCCATCAGGACGATCAGCACGGTGAGCCAGACGGGGGACCCGGGCGCCGGCGCGTCGCCGCCGTGCGGCTGCCCGAAGGCCAGGAAGACGGCCACCCCTCCGCTGACCAGCACCGCGCCCAGCCATTCCACCCAGCCCAGGCGCTCCTTGTAGACGACGGCCGCGGCGCCGAGCGCGAAGATGAGGTTGGTCGCCAGGAGCGGCTCCACCCGCGCGATGTCGGCCCGTTGCAGGACCAGTGCGCCGAGGATCTGGCCGCCCACCATCGCTCCGACCCCGCACAACCAGAGGGGCTTGCGGATGAGGTCGAGGAGCAGGTGCAGGCGCAACATCTCGCCGAGCGGCTCGTCGTAGGCGGCGTGCTGCTGAGCCACGAAGCCCAGTCCGAGCAGACAAGCCGCCGCGAGACCGATGAGCACTGTACTGATCATGGAAACCTTCGTCGTCGCCGGTCGCACGCGACGGTGCGACCGGCTCGCAGTGTCAGAGCCGGTACCCGGCCGCACCCGTGGCCACCCCCACGGGAGGTTCACGAAAGCGTCATGTCTTGCCGTTCACGGAGGGCGGGCACGCCAGTCAGAACCATGACATCGCGGCGAAAAGTGTGTTTCGCGAACATGTCGGAACAATTTCCCGAGCTCTACCGTGCGCTGAAAGGACCAGTGATCCAGGTCACAAGGAGCCCCCCATGGCGACACCCCTCCCAGCGCGACCGTCACGAGCGGTCCTCACTCTGCTGGCCGTCCTCCTCGGACTGTCCGGCCTGCTCTGCACGGCCCTGAACGCGACCCCCGCGAGGGCGGCGTCGCTGGTTCAGGTCAGCTCCTTCGGCGGCAACCCCGGCAACCTCGCGATGTACGGCTACCGCCCCGACGGCCTCGCTACCGGCCGCCCGCTCGTGGTGCTGCTGCACGGGTGCACCCAGAACGCCTCCGGCTACTTCGCCAACTCGGGCTGGCGCAAGTACGCCGACCAGTGGGGCTTCGCCCTCGTGGTGCCGCAGACCAGCAGCGCCAACAACTCGTCGAGTTGCTTCAACTGGTTCGAGACCGGCGACACCACCCGGGGCCAGGGCGAGGCCGCCTCCATCCGCTCCATGGTCGCCTACGCGGTCGCCAACTACGGAAGCGACCCCTCGCGGATCTTCGTCAGCGGCCTGTCGGCCGGCGGGGCGATGACGGCGGTCATGCTGGCCGCCTACCCGGACGTCTTCGCCGGCGGATCGATCGGGTCCGGGCTGGCCTACCGCTGCGCCTCCAGCCTGATCCAGGCGTCCAGTTGCCAGTACAGCGCCACGAGCAGGACCCCGCAGCAGTGGGGCGACCTGGTGCGGGGCGCCTACTCCGGCTACTCGGGCCCCTATCCGCGCGTCGCCATCTGGCAGGGCCAGTCGGACTACACGGTCACCCCCGCCAACGGCACGCAGTTGCGCGATCAGTGGACGAACGTGCGCGGCGTCTCGCAGACTCCCACCTCCACCCAGTCGCTGACCGGCGGCACCTCACTGAAGGTGTACGGCGACGACGCCGTCCGGCTGTACGAGATCGCCGGGATGGGCCACGGCCTGCCGGTCGACCCGGGCGGCGCCCCCGACCAGTGCGGAGCCACGGCGGCGTACTTCCTCGACACCATCTGCTCGGCCTACCACGACGCGCGGTTCTTCGGCCTGGACGGCGGAACCCAGCCCACCCCGCCGCCGACGGCCACTCCCACCCCGACCCCCACCCCCACCCCCACGCCGACGCCCACGCCCACGCCGACCGGGCCCGCGGTCTGCGTCCGGGCCAGCAACTACGCCCACACCACCGCCGGCCGGGCACACCAGTCCGGCGGCAACACCTTCGCCAACGGCTCCAACGACGCCATGGGCCTGTGGAACACCTTCACCGTCCACGCGCTCAAGCAGACAGGCCCGAACTACTGGGTCCTCGCCGACAGCGAGTGCTGAAGCCGTAGGACGTCCCGGCCGGGGATCCACCCGGCCGGGACACACGCTCACGGAGCCACCTCACGGTCCCGGCGAGAAGGCGACGCGGGATCCCGGGGGCTCAGGAGAACTCCCCGTGTGAAGCCACCGGCTCGGGGAACGGTGGCCCATCAACGGCGCATCAGGCCCGACCAGCCCTTTCCCAAGAAATCCGAAACGTGACTTGACGGATACGAAGGGTGCAATTAACGATAATTCCTACTCTGACGATTGAGATAGTGGGAAGGGGATGTGGTGCGTTCGCTCATTCTGCTCGGACTGGTGGGTTTCGCCGCCCAGCTCGTCGACGGCGCCCTCGGCATGGCGTACGGAGTCACCTCGACCACGCTCCTGCTCGCCATCGGGACCAACGCGGCCGCGGCCTCGGCCACCGTCCATCTGGCGGAGATCGGCACCACCCTCGCCTCAGGTGTCTCCCACTGGCGTTTCGGCAACATCGACTGGAAGGTCGTCGCCAGGATCGGCGTGCCGGGAGCAGCCGGCGCCTTCGCGGGCGCGACGTTCCTGTCCAGCCTGTCCACCGAGGTGGCGGCGCCGATCATGTCGATCATCCTGCTCGCCCTCGGCCTGTACGTCCTCATCCGCTTCACCACGTTCGGGCTGCCCCGCGGGAACCTGGGCAAGCCGCTGCGCAGGCGTTTCCTCGCCCCTCTCGGCCTGGTCGCCGGATTCATCGACGCCACCGGCGGCGGTGGCTGGGGGCCGGTCGGCACCCCGGCCATCCTGGCGAGCGGGCGGCTCGCGCCCCGCAAGGTGATCGGATCGATCGACGCCAGCGAGTTCCTGATCGCCATCGCCGCCAGCGTCGGATTCTTCTTCGGCATCGGCTCGGAGAACATCGACTTCGCCTGGGTCGGCGTGCTGCTGCTCGGCGGCGTGATCGCCGCGCCGATCGCGGCCTGGCTGGTCCGCCACATCCCGCCGCGGATCCTCGGATCGGCCGTGGGCGGTGTCATCATCCTGACCAACGTCCGCACCCTGCTGCGCAGCGACCTGATCGACGCCCCCGGCGGCGTACAGGCCGCCGCCTACATCGGCATCGCGGCCGTCTGGGCCGCCGCGATCGCCTACTCCTGGCGCGAGTACCACCGCGACAAGGACACCGAGTCGGTCGAGGCGGTCGAGGCGGAACTCGGACGCCGCGCTGCGGGAGACGCCACGACCGCCTGACCGGACCGGCCGCCGCCCTCAATGGTCAGGCCGCGCGGGAACCCGTCCCCGTTCCGTGTCCGCGCATCTCCCGTGCGACGCTCGCCTGCCTCCATTCGGCGTTCGCGCCGCCGGCCGAAGGGATCTGTTCAGCGGCCGTGCCGATCGCTCATGCAGTCTCGGCCTTTTCGTTTCTCATGGAAGCCGTGCGAGATTCCAGCTCCGGTCTCCTGCGCGACGAGTGGACGGCCAGCCGCGGGCCATGTCGGCCGGCGTACGGCGGATCAGCGGCCCTTCGTGGGCTCCGGGAGCGGCGTCGTCTCCCCCGTCGCCGTCGTCGCCCGCCTGGCGGACGACTCCAGCGCGAAGCTGACGCCCGCGAGCGCGAACCCGGTGAGGCCGAGACCGACGCCGACCCAGCTGGGAGCGACATAGCCGAGGCCGCCCGCGATCACCACTCCGCCCAGCAGCGCGCCGAGGCTGTTGGCGATGTTCATCGCGGACTGGTTGACGGCCGCGCCCATCATCTGCGCGCCGGGGGCCACCTGGATCAGGCGGGACTGCATGGCGGGGCCGAGGAACAGGCTCGCGGCGCCGACCAGGAAGGCGCCGAGGAACAGCCCGGCCGGCCAGTGCGCGACGAGCGCGAACACGACCATGGAGACGATGAAGGCGAGGAAACCGGTGAGCATGGCCCGGCGCAGGTCGCGGTCCGACGCCCAGCCGCCCGCGGCGTTGCCGATGGTCATCCCGAGGCCGACCGCGACGAGGACCCAGGGGACCGTCGACGCCGACAGGCCCGCGACATGGGTGGTCACCGGTGCGATGTAACTGTCGATCGCGAAGAAGCCGCCGAAGCCGATCGACGCGATGCCCGCGACGAGCCAGACCTGCGGCGCGCGGAAGGCGCGCAACTCGCTGCGGGCCGACCCGTTCGGGTGGGCGGCGACCGACGGCACCGTCGCCAGCACGGCGAACAGCGTGAGCGCGAAGATGACGGCGATGATGAGGTAGGCGACCCGCCATCCGGCCGTCTGGCCGATGTGGGTGATCGCGGGCACGCCGACGACGTTGGCCACGGTCAGGCCGCCGAGCGAGACCGCGAAGCCCTTGCCGTGGCTGCCCGGGCCCATGATCGAGGCGGCGACCAGTCCCGCCGCGCCGAAATAGGCCCCGTGCGGCAGCGCGGCCACGAACCGGGCGGCCAGCACGAGCCCGAACGTCGGGGCGGCCGCCGAGGCCGCGGTGCCCACGATGAAGATCACCAGAAGGCCGAGCAGGATCTTCTTGCGCGGCAGGCGCGCGGTGAGGGCCGCGAACAGCGGGGCGCCGATGACGACGCCCAGCGCGTACACGCTGATCATCCAGCCGGCGTGCGCGACGGCCTGAGACGTGGACCGCGCGTAGAGCGTGGGCAGCAGGCTCCGCGCGATGTCCGGCAGCAGGCCCATCGCGACGAACTCCGTCAGGCCGATGGCGAAGCCGCCAAGGGCGAGCGCGAGGAGCGCGGACCAGCGCTGCGACGGGGTGAGGGGGCTCATGCGAAACCTTCGTGATCGGTGGAGCACTACCCCGCCTCGCGTCGTCGGAGGGCGGCTGAGGCGCTCGTGGTCAGTGCGCCTCTAGAATAGCAACGCTGTTGCGTAATACCCTGGCAGGGTGGAGAAGGCAGCCGACCTGGACTACCTGCGCGACTACAACGACGCGCTGGTGGTCGCCATCGCCCGCCGTTCCGGCGTGTTCGACCGCGCGACGATCGCCGCCGGCACGGGCCTCACGCCGCAGGCGGTCTCCAAGGTGGTCGCGCGCCTCCTCGCGGCCGGTCTCGTGGAGCCGGACGGCGTGCGGCGCACAGGTGTCGGCAAGCCGACCACCGTCTACCGCCTGATCCCGACCAGCCGCTACGCCATCGGCGCGCACGTCGCCCGCCGCACGCTCCGGCTCGTCCTGACCGACCTGGTCGGTGAGGTGCTGCGGACGATCGTCACCCCCCTGCCCGAGGACTTCACCCCGCAGCACCTGCTCGACGCCCTCGCGGAAGGCGTCGCGACACTGGCCGACGGATGCAGGGCAGGTCGCCTCGTCGGCGTCGGAATCGGCATGGTCGGCCCGCTGGACCACGCGGAAGGCGTCGTCCGCGACGCGCACCGGCTGCGGCACTGGCACGATGTGCCGCTCCGCGACCTGGCCGCCGAGCGCCTCGGGATGCCGGTCCTGCTGGACAAGGACGTCACGGCGGGCGTCACGGCCGAGGCGTGGCGCCGCGGCACGACGTTCCGCGACGCCGTATTGATCATGGTCGAGTCCGGCATCGGTTCCGGCCTGTGGCTCGGCGGCAGCGCCTATCGGGGCGCGCACACGAACGCCGGCGAGTTCGGTCACATGGTCGTCCAGCTCGACGGTCCGCGGTGCGTGTGCGGTCGGCGCGGCTGCCTGGAGATCGTGCATGACCAGGCCCGCGCACGCGGAGACGTCGACGCGGCCGCCCGCGTCCTGGCCGTCGGCGTCGTCAACCTGCTGCAGGCGATCGACGTCGACCACGTGGTGCTCGCCGGTGCGGACCTGCTCCCCCACGCCGACGCCTACCTGGGCGCGGCGCTGGCGGCCGTCCGCGCCGAGGTGCCCCGCGTCGACTGGCTCACCGCCGAGGTCACGACGTCCTCGCTCGGCACCGACGTGATCGCCGCCGGTGCCGCGATGGAGGTGCTCAACGAGGAGTACGGCCCGCTCACCTCACCCCGGACGGCCGCACACGCGTGAGCGGCCGTCCGGGCAGGAGCGGCGTCAGCCGCGAGGGTCGCCGCTCCTGGTGTCCACGTCCAGATCGAGGCCGCGGGCGATGTCGTCCCACTTCACGTACTTGAAGTCGGTGTTCTCCCGAACCTCCCCGTCGGGATCGAGCGCCGCGGGGGTGTTGGCCCCGTCGTGGGTCACGAACAGGCCCTTGGGGAACCTCCGGCCGAGCGGCACGTTGACCACCATCGCGCCGTCGCTCGCCTGCACCCCGTCGACGCCGCCGTGGTCGCCGACCCGGAACGAGCCGATGTAGTCGTTCCCGCCGCTCCTGCCGTAGACGGCGAACGTGTCGTCGCCCTGGCTGGAGGCGATCAGGTAGCCCCTGCCGTTCTTGCCGTAGTAGACGGTCAGGCCCTCCGCGTCCGCGGACAGATGGCGCCCGCCGAAGCCGGGGTCGGTTCCGGGTGCGCACTCCTCCGTGTCCGCGTCGTAGGTGGCCGGCACGCCGTACTCGCGGACGCGGTCGATCAGCGCCGGCCGGCCGGTGAGGTCCGCGGGAATGCGCCAGATGCCGACGTCCTCCTGGGCCGCGTAGAGCGTGCCCGTCTGCGGGTCGACGACCATGCCCTCGACCTGTGGTCCGACCCCCGGCTCGTCGCACGGGGTCCAGCGGCTGCCATTCGGCAGGGCGAAGCTCGACGGCAGGTCGATGGTGCGGACCAGCGTGTACCCGACCTTCCCGTGAGGCGCGTCGGTGAGCTTCAGCAGTGCGAGCCGCGTGGTGTGTCGCCGGCTGACCACGACGTACGTCCCCGAGGCCCGCTTCCAGGTCGCGAGACCGTAGACCGTCTCGGCGTCGTTCACCTCCGCCTGCGTCTTGTTGAAGACGAACGGCGCGGCGGGGTCGGTGACATCGGTGAGCGGTGCCTGGCCACGCGCCGCCTTCGCCGGATCGACGCGGTAGACGCGCAGCTTGTCGGAGCCGCGATCGGAGGCGACGAGGAGGTCCGACCGCCCACCGGCGGAGGGGCGGCCGTAGACGACGTCCACGTTGTTCAGCCGTCCCGGCTCGTCGTCCTCACCGGGCGCGGCCGGCGCGGGAAGGTGCTGGAGTTGCCTGCCGCCCAGGTCGTAGACGTACAGGCCGCCCTCCTTGGCGGTGGTGGCGACCACGCTGGCCTCCGCCGAGGTGGGGTGGACCCAGATCGCCGGGTCGTCCCCGTTGGCGTTGCCGCCCGCCTCGTCGTCGTACAGCGCGGGGGTCTCGACCCGTGGGCGCACCGTTGGCAGATCCGTCGCCGCCGCCGGAAGGGGGGCGGCGAGCACACAGATCGACAGCGCGGCGGGGGCCAGTGCGGTCAGTCCGGTCAGGGGGCGCATCGCACTCCTCGTGTTCAGGGGATGTCGCCCGATCCTCCGCAGGCAAACGGAACATGCGATGAACCACGACGAAATTTCCGCCCAAAGTCGTCGAGCAAGGGCCGATCAGGCCTGCGCGAGACCGGCCGTGATCGTGCGCACCGCCTCGACGAGGTCCTGGGCCGAGGGCGCGCCCTCGGGATCGACGAGCCACTGTGCCGCCATGCCGCCGAGCAGCGCCTGGTGGAACGCGCCGACGGCCAGCGCCTTCTTCTCGTCCGCGACCGGGTCCAGGCCGTCGAAGAGGGCCGCCAGCCCCAGCCGGGCCTGCCGGTTGGCGGACGCGAAGGCCTCCCGCAACTCGGGCATGCGCTCCATCTGGGCGATGAGCTCGAACTGGATGGCCCACAGGGGTCTGAGCCTGGCGAAGGACTCGATGATCCGCGCCCACGTCTCCTCGAACCGCTGCATGGGCGTCGTTCCAGACGACGCCCCTCCGGCGAGAGCGTGCTCGAGTTCGCTCCCCCACTCCTCCATCGCCTCGAAGAGGGCCGCGTTCAGCAGGGCCTTCGTCGACCCGAAGTGATAGCCGATCGACGCGAGGCTGGTGCCCGAGGCCGCCGAGATGTCACGGGCGGTGGTGCCCGCGTACCCCTTCTCCATCAGGCACCGGCGGGCTCCGGCGAGCAGATCTTCCCGATTTCCCATGGTCATCAGCCTAGCGCCTTCTTGAACAGATGTCTTGAACAATTGTCCTAGACAAATTTCTGAGACGTTTGTACAGTCGGAGACATGACAAACGTTCTGATCTCCGGCGCGAGCGTCGCCGGCCCCACCCTCGCCTTCTGGCTCCGCGAGCACGGCTTCACCCCCACGGTGGTGGAGCGCGCGCCCTCATTGAGGGAGGGCGGCTACAAGATCGACATCCGGGGCGCGGCCCTCGACGTCGTCGGCCGCATGGGATTACTCGAAGAAGTGCGGCGGCGCAGCACGGACATGCAGGTCGCGCGCTTCGTCGACGTGAACGGCAAGCAGATGGCGACCATGAGCGCCCAGTTGTTCGGCGGCAGGGAGGGCGACGACGTCGAGGTCATGCGTGGCGACCTGGCCGAGATCCTCCACGAGGCCACCAAGGACGACGTGGAGTACATCTTCGGCGACTCCATCACCGCCCTGGAGGAGCGGCCGGACGGCGTGCACGTCACGTTCGAGAACGGCCCGGCGCGGACGTTCGACCTCGTCGTGGGCGCCGACGGCCTGCACTCCAACGTGCGCGCGCTGGCCTTCGGCGAGGAGTCCCGGTTCATCCACGACCTCGGTCACCACATCTCGATCTTCACGGTCCCGAACCACCTCGGCCTCGACCGCACCGAGATGATGCACCCGGCCCCGGGCCGGAGCGTCGGGATGTACAGCACGCGGCAGAGCACCGACGCCAAGGCGATGTTCCTGTTCACCTCGCCGGCCGACCCCTATGACCGCAGGGACGTCACCGAGCAGAAGAAGCTCCTGGCCAAGACCTTCGCCGACCAGGGATGGGACGTCCCGCGCCTGCTCGACTCCATGTGGGACTCGCCGGACTTCTACTTCGACTCGATGAGCCAGGTGCGCATGGACCGCTGGTCGTCGGGCCGGGTGGTCCTCGTCGGCGACGCCGCCTACGGCCCCTCCCCCGCGTCGGGACAGGGCACGAGCCTCAGCCTGGTCGGCGCCTACATCCTGGCCGGCTCCCTCGCCGCCGCGGCCGGAGACCACGCGGCCGGGTTCGCCGCCTACGAGAACGACATGCGGCCCTTCGTCGAGGAGAACCAGAAGCTCGCCGCGAACAACCTCAAGGGGATGGTGCTGAAGTCGGCGGGCCAGATCCGGTTCCAGATGGGGATGTTGCGGCTCATGCCGCACCTGCCGGGCAAGGATCGCATGATCAAGCGGGTCACCGAGCCGATCCGCAAGGCCGCGACCGCGATCACCATCAGGGACTACTGAGCGATCGAGACCGCGGAACGTCACAGAAAAACATCGAACGCCCACATGACCCTGCGGCCACCACGTGTCTCCAGCACCATCCCTGTGACGAGATCCGCGAGGACATGAAGAGGACGGGCATCGGTGTGGGCGAGTTCTTAGCAGTCTCAGCGTTCAGAAGCGATCATCCCGACCGAGTGCTGGACACCGTCCGGCAGTTCTTCGAAAAGTACGGCACGCACGCGAATCGGATCGAAGGCGACGATGCGGAAGGGGACGACGTGCTCGTCTTCCGATCCGTGAACGGGTGGGTCGTGGTGGCATGGCCCCAGTACTTCTCTGACGTTCCAGCGGCCGAATTCATCTCCGGTGCTTTGGGAGTCCTGGCGAGCACGGTGCGGATCCACGACGGCGACTACTGGAGCCACACCCTGTTCCGCGACGGACAGGTGCTGGATCGGTTCGCGTCGATGCCCGACTACTTCACCGACGACCCCGCCGAGGTGTCCAGGCTCGCCCGTGAATGGGCCGGCGATCCCTCCATCGTCTCCGAGGCGGTCGGGCGCCCGGTGGACGATGTGGCGCCGTACCTCGTCCACATCGTGCTCGACGACGATGGATACGCCACCGCGGGTGGGGGCAAGGCGGTCGCCGACGACTCGTTCGACCGCGAGGTCCCCTGGGTGTTCACCGACTTCTGGCGTCGTCTGGGGATCGACTACCCGAACGACCTGACGGACTTCACGGAGCGGCTCCGCCTGGCACCGGGCTGGGACGGCAGGCTCCCGACAGGCGACGCGGAACTGTGATTCGCCTCGGCGCCCGGCCATGCCCGTCAGCCCCGGGACGCGGGACGCCGGGACGCGGGACGCCGGGACGCGGGACGCCGCCCACGACCATGTCTCGTGGCCGGTGCGGCGGCCTCACACGGCCGCCGCCCCGGCTTCGCGAGGCCCGGGACGTCGTCAGCGGGCCGGGGTGTCCTCGTGTTCGTAGGCCGTGCGGAGCGCGGACAGGAACATCTCGACGGGCTGGGCCCCCGAGACGCCGTACGCGCGGTCGAGCACGAAGAACGGCACACCGTTCGCGCCGAGCATCCGGGCCTCGCGGATGTCCTCCTCGACGTCCCGGGTGTAGTCGTCTCCCTCCAGCACCCGCCGCGCCTCATCGGCGGGGACGCCCACCTCGGCGGCCAGCCGGACGAGCGTGTCCACATCGTCGAGCGTCTCACCCTCGATGAGCTGGGCCCGCATGAGCCGCTCGTGCGTCTCCGCGCCCAGGCCGTGCGCCTTCGCCAGATGGGTCAGGCGGTGGGCGTCGAACGTGTTGACCGAGATGGAGTGCTCGAAGTCGTACTCGAGCCCCTCCTCCGCCGCCAGCGCCTTCACCCGGTCGGTCATCGCGCGGATCTGCGCCGTCGAACCGCCCATCTTCTCGGCGAGGGCCTTGTAGACCGGCTGCCTGACGCCCTTGGGGTGCGACGGATCCAGCTGGAAACTGCGCCACTCCACCTCGACGTCGCCGGCATGCTCGAACCCCTCGAGCGCCCGCTCCAGCCGCCGCTTGCCGATGTAGCACCACGGGCACACGACATCGGACCACACTTCGACCCGCACTGATCTCTCCTCGCTCACCAGCAGGTTCCGTCCGAGCACGCCTCGGCGTCCCCGGCGCCCAGCACCACCAGCCCCGGCGCGTGCGACACCGGCCGCGTGAGTGGCCGCGCCCCATCGGACGTCTCGGGAGACGTCTCGGCGGCGGGGACCTCCGGTCGCGGAGCCTCCTGCGAGGCGGGTGCGCTCATCGAGCCCTCCTGGTTACTTATTGTGTGTAACACCATCATGAGTCACAATAACGGCGATCGTAAGGAGGCACTTCCATGTCACCCACGCACACGGATGTGCCTGTCACCATCCAGCTGACGGACGACTGCCCCATCCGCGACGTCCTCGACCGGGTCGGCGACAAGTGGAGCGTGCTGATCGTGGTGCTCCTCGGGCAGCGCACGCACCGCTTCAGCGAGCTGAGCCGCGCCATCGAGGGCATCAGCCAGCGCATGCTCACGCACACTCTGCGTGCGCTCGCCCGCGACGGGCTGGTCAGCCGGACGGTGCACGCGAGCGTGCCGCCACGCGTCGACTACGAGCTGACCGAACTCGGCCGGACGTTGCTGGGCCCGCTCACCGCGCTGGACGAGTGGGCCAACGCGCACCGCGACGACATCCGGGCCGCCCGCGAGCGCCACGATCGCGAGACCGCCGCGACCTGAACCACCCTAGGATTGCCCAGCCGAGCATGATCGAGCCGATGGGGAGTCCCGGGTGACAGTGGTCGCACAGCAGGACGGCTCGCCGGTCGGCTCTGAGCTCCGCCCGAGGCGTCGGGTGAGCGTGCTCGCCTGGCTGACGGTGGCGCCGTTCGCCATCTGGGCCGTGCTCCGATCGATCCCCGCGGACGTGCACTTCCGCTGGGTGCAACTCGTCGGCTTCACGCCTTACGTCGCACTGGCGTCGGCCGTCGCACCGATCGTCGCGCTGGTCTCGCGCCGGTGGACGGCCCTGGCCGCGAGCCTCGTCGTCACCGCTGTGCTCGCGGCCTGCGTGCTGCCCCGGGCGACGGCGTCGGACGTGGACGGAGGCGGGCCGTCGCTGCGAATCCTCTCCTCCAACCTGATGATCGGCGCGGTGCCCCCGTCCGCCCTGGTCGATCTCGTACGGAGTCTCCGTCCCGATGTGCTGACCCTGCAGGAGCTGACCCCGGCCGCCGCCGCCGGGCTGGACGAGGCCGGGATCGGCACGCTTCTGCCGTACAAGGTGGATCGCTCGCGGCCCGGCACCGGCGGTTCCGGGATCTACACCCGGTTCCCCGTCACACCGGGCCAGGCCATCGACATCGGCGGCTTCGGGCAGGCGCGGGCCATCGGGACCGCGCCTGACGGGAAACCGGTCGAGATCGTGTCCGTGCACCCCTGCGCGCCGCGCTACCAGGACAGGTACCAGTGCTGGGCGGACGGCCTGGCGGCGCTCCCCTCACCCGCCGGATCGAGACGCGTCCTGGCCGGCGACTTCAACGCCACCCTCGACCACGCGCGGGTCCGCCATCTGCTGGACGAGGGGTACTCCGACGCCGCCGAGGTCACAGGGAACGGCCTCACGACCACCTGGCCGTACCAGCCGTGGCACTTCAACGGCTTCGGCATCCCCACCGTGACGCTCGATCACGTCATGGTGAGCTCCGGCGTGGCCGTCAGGGATTTCAGCGTTCACACCGTCCCCGCCACCGACCATCGGGCCGTCTTCGCGGAGTTGGGCCTCACCGCCGGGTGAGCTCCTCCCGGAAGATGCCGGATATCAGGGCCACGCCCCGCCTTGCGCCGCCCACTTGGTCAGTTTGAGCACTGTCCTGCCAGACGCAGGAGCTCGTCGACCGACCACTGGTCACCGGCGTGCCTGCCGTACTTGACGGCCCGAACCCGTCCGTCGGGGCCGATGAGGAAGTCCGCCGGCAGGCCGAGGACGGTCTGCCCCCCGGTCGAGAACGGCGTCCCGCCGGCGCGTATGCCGCGGATCACGACGGAGTAGGTTCGCGGCTTCAGCGGGGCGGTCCAGGCCCGCGGGTGCAGGACGGCCCGCGGGGACGCTTCCACACCGAACTCGGCGTACAGCTTCTTGTCCGGGTCCGCGACCGCGGCGAAGGGGAGCTCGCCCTGGTGAGGCAGCATGTCCTCCGTGGGAGAGTGGAACACCGCGATCTCGCGGATGCCCGCGGCGGCGATCTCGTCGTGTCGCCGGGCCACGGTCCGGAGGTGGACGTTGCAGATGGGGCACCCTGCGTAGCGCCGGAACTGCAGGTGGACGAGGGACCCGGGGTCGGGCAGGAGTACCCGCTCCGACCGGATCGACGTCAGCTCGCGCGGGGCGACCATGTCACCCGGAGCGAAGCGGCTCGGCTGGGCGGAGCCTGGCTTCGATGAGGTGTTCATGAGACCTTCCGATCTACTCGGGGATGTTCTACGGGTCAGGGCCGGAACGCGTCCGCGTGCTCGGCCGCCCACTCGGCGAACGTGAGCGCCGGGCGGCCGGTGACCTTCTCCACGACGCCGGTGACGGTGGTGCCGAGTTCGTTGGGCGTGCCGTACAGCCGGAGGAGCGTCTCCACGAGCTCCGCGTCGCCCAGCCCGGGAGGGAACGCCTGGAAGAGGAGCCGCTCGGGCCGCCCGCCCTCCGCGACCCACTCCTGCCGCGTCTGGTCGGGCGTGAGCTCCTCGAATCTCAGGTCGCGGCCGGTCGCCTCGGCGAGCATGCGGACCTTGTCGCGAGGAGTCACCACCTCCGGCCCGGTGAGGTGGTACGCCTGCCCCGAGTGGCCGTCCTGGGTTAGCGCCGCAGCGGCCACCGCGCCGATGTCGGACTCGTGGACCGGGGGGCTCTTCCTGTCGCCGTACGGCTCGCGGACGACGCCGGTGCTCCGCAGCGGCTCGCCCCAGTCGGTCAGCGTGTTGGCCATGAACTCCACCGGCCGCAGGAGGGTCCAGTTCAGTGCACTGGCCTGTACGGCGGGCTCCAGGCTGCCCGTCTCCCAGCCACCGAGGACGGTGACGCCGCGGACTCCGGCCCGCAGGGCGAGGTCCACGATCTCCTGCCCGTTCCCCAGGGGCCGGTATCCCCTGCCGAAATTGATCAGGTGGGCGGCGGCGACGCCGTCGAAGGCGGGCTCCAGCGTGGCGGCGTCGGCGAGGTCGCCGGCGACCACCTCCACGCCTTCGGGAAGACGGGCGGTGGCGGGGTGACGGGTCAGCGCCCGTACCTTCTGCCCGGATGCGAGCAGGTGGCGGACCACCTGGCGGCCGACGGTGCCGGTGGCTCCGGTGACGAGAACGGTCATGCCGATGCTCCTTCGCTGGGACGGGTCGTGCGGATGAAGTCGTCGATGACGGCGGCGAGCCGAGGCCCCTGGTCCTCCTGGACGAAGTGGCCGGCGCCGGTCACGGTGGTGTGCGGACGCCCCTGCGCGCCGGGAATGCGCTCGCGCATCGGCTTGTGGGCCTGGCCGAGGACGTGGTCGCGGTCGCTGAACGCGCACAGGAACGGTGTCCGCAGGGTTTCCAGCACCTCCCACGCCTTGCGGTTCGCCGGGGCGGCCTCGTCGTCGGGCGAGATGGGGATGAGCAGGGGGAAGCGGCGGACGCCCTGCAGGTGGTCCTCGCTGGGGAAGGGCGCGTCATACGCGGCGCGCACCGCGGGGTCGATATCGGTGACGGTCCCCCTTTCGACGACCGCTCCCGGCTCGAACGGGTGGGCACGCTGGCTGAACTGCAGCCACTGGACGTAGAACGGGCCCATGTCCCCCTGGTCACCCGTGTGGAGGACGGTGTTGGTCGCCACCACGCGGCGGAACCGGTCCGGGTGCTCGGCCAGCAGGCGCAGCCCCAGCAGGCCGCCCCAGTCGTGGCACACCATCGTGATGTCCCGCAGGTCGAGCCGGTCGAAAAGGGTCTCCCGCAGCCAGTCGACGTGGCTCTGGTAGGTGTACGCGAAGGGGGACGCGGGTTTGTCGGAACGGCCGAACCCGATGAGGTCGGGGGCGACGCAGCGGTGTCCCGCCGCCACGAGCGGCGGTATGACGTTCCGGTAGAGGTAGCTCCACGTCGGTTCTCCGTGCAACAACAGGATCGTCTCGCCGGAGTCTTCCGCCGGATCGCCCGGGCGCTCGTCCAGATAGTGCACGCGCAGCCGGGTGCCTGCGGCGTCGCCGGCGTCGATCTCGACGTAATGCGGCTCGAACGGATAGCCGGGCAGGTCCTCGAACCGCGCGTCCGGGGTCCGCAGCACGTCCATGCGCCGCGATGTCGCCGCGGACGCGCCGGCACTGCCGTCCGATGTGTTCACCGTCATGATTTGTCTCGCTCTCCTGATCGGCCCGCCGCATCGTCCGCGGCGAGCGGGTCGCATCCTGAGAGAGCCTTGGACAGCCGGAGTGTGACATCGGCGTCCGAAAAGTCGTCGAGACGTGCACGGCTCAGCGTTCTGGATGAGATCCGGGTCACAATTCGCGGGCGGATGTCACACCGGGACCGCCCGTGCCTCTCTTAGGAGGCATCCGCACCACTGAGGAGACCGCGATGCCCGACACCTCGCAGGACGGCGCGACACGCGTGTTCGCCGACCATCGTGAGCTGCTGTTCTCCATCGTCTACAACATGCTCGGCAGCGTCGCCGACACCGAGGACGTGCTGCAGGAGACCTGGTTGTCGTGGGCGTCCAGAGACCCTGACCGGATCGGCAACCCGCGCGCCTATCTGGTTCGGATCGCGGTGAACCAGGCTCTGGCCCGCCAGACCGTCCTCACCCGGCGCCGCGAGACCTATGTCGGGCAGTGGCTGCCGGAGCCGCTCGTCGCCTCGGGCGACGCCGCCGACGACGCGCTGCGGTCGGAGTCGGTGTCGATGGCGCTCCTGGTGGTCCTGGAGACCCTGACCCCGCTGGAGCGGGCGGTGTTCGTCCTGCACGAGGTGTTCGGCTACGCCCATACCGAGATCGCCGGCATGCTCGGCCGCAGCCCGTCCGCGGTCCGCCAGCTCGCGCACCGCGCTCGCGAGCACGTCCAGGCCCGGCGTCCCCGCTACGAGGTCGACTCCCGCACGCAGCAGCGCGTGACCGAGCGGTTCGTCGCCGCCGCGTTCGGCGGCGACCTGGACGCACTGCTGGAGATCCTGGCTCCCGAGGTGACCCTGTGGACCGACGGCGGAGGCAAGGCGACGGCGGCGGGCCCGCGGCCCGTCCACGGCCGTGACAAGGTCGCCCGGCTGCTCGTCGCCCGCACCGCCCACCCGTTCGAGGGGCTGGACATCCGCTACCGGCGGGTCAACGGCGACCATTCCGCGGTGGTGTTC
This sequence comes from Planotetraspora mira, assembly GCF_016863275.1. Lineage (GTDB taxonomy): Bacteria > Actinomycetota > Actinomycetes > Streptosporangiales > Streptosporangiaceae > Planotetraspora > Planotetraspora mira. Next base: position 9,423 of record NZ_BOOO01000050.1, on the reverse strand, counting down.
GTGGACGACGCGCCCTTCGCCGTCCTCGTCGTCGACCTGACCCCGGAGGGCGACCAGGTCCGCGACATCTACACGGTCACCAACCCCGACAAGCTCACCCGGATCCGCTGAACACCGATCCTGAACGTGCCCAGGCGGCGTCGCGCCCGCCTGGGCACAGGTGAGAGGTCAGGCGGCGGCGCGAACGGTGATCTCGTCGACCCGATCCGGGTAGAAGGCGACATGGTCCTTGATCGCGGCCACCGCGGGATAGGGATCCTCGTAGCGCCACACGGCGTTGACCGCCTTCTCCCCGCCGGAGGGGATGCTGTAGTAGCCGCACTCGCCCTTGTAGGGGCAGTAGGTCGTGTGGCCGGTGCGTTCCAGCAACTCGAAGTCGACGTCCTCGACCGGGATGTAGTGGACCGGAGGGTAGGACGCCTCGCGCAGGATCAGCGCGCCGCGCGTGGAGGCGACCACCCGCCCGCCGACGGAGACGACGATCTCATCGGTGCTGGGCTCGACGGTGATCGGATGATCCGGGCCGGGCACTCTGACGTCTTTGCTGGTCATATGGTCCTCCTCGGTCGGAATCTATTCGGCCTCGATCGATCACACGGCGACGGTCTCATCCCGCACGGCCACATCGAGGTCTTGGACCAGTATCGGCGGGACGCCGGTCTCCGTGCCGAACCGGTGGCAGGCGAAGCGGATGCCCTCCGCCTCGGCGTACCGGGCCGGGCGGCCTGATCACACCAGACAGTCTGTCTATCCGGTCAATCGCCGGGACGTTCGGGGGCGAAGTGCGTCATCCCGGTCTCCTGACCCGCACGGACTTCACGACGTCCAAGAGAACAGGCCATGCGCGGGGCCGGCGCGGCGCACGATGGGAGGCGGACACGGTCCCGCGGCAGGTGAGGGGACCCGCCTGAGCCGTACGAGGCGTGTCCAGGCGGAGGGGGGTCCTCGCCTGCCGGGGGCCGCGCTCGGATCGGGGGGTTCGTGAGCATCGACGCGTTGCGGGGACGGCCGGCCGTCGTCATCCCGGCGGTCGTCGCGCTGGGTGCGGGCATCTGGGGAGTCGACCGCGGGTCGATGTGGCATGACGAGGCGACGTCGTTCACCGTGGCGCGCCGGTCGCTGCCTGCCCTCTGGGACACGCTGGGCCATATCGACGCGGTCCATGGGCTCTATTACCTGCTGCTCCATCCACTCCTCGCCCTGGTGAGCGGCCCCGAACTCGGAGAGATCGTGCTGCGGGTCCCGTCCGTGCTGGCCACGGGCGTCGCCGCGGCCGGCGTGGCCGCCGTCGCGGCGCACACGGCCTCGTCCTGGACGGGCCTGCTCGCCGGCCTGGTCTACGCCACGACCCCGGTGGTCAGCTACTACGCCCAGGAGGGACGGTCTTACGCGATGGTCACCGCGGCCGTCGTCCTGGCCACCCTCTTCCTGGCGAAGGCGGCGTCCGAACCGCGGCGCCCGCGCTGGTGGGCACTGTACGGCGCGGCCGTCGCCGTCGGGTGCCTGCTCAACGTCTTCGCCGTGTTCGCTCTCCCCGCCCATGCCGTGACGCTCCTCGTGAGCCGGACAGGCAGGGCGGCGCTGGGCCGGTGGGCGCTCGCCTGCGCCGCCGGCCTGGTGCCCGCCGCCCCGCTCGCCTGGGTGAGCAGCGAGCAGCGGGGACAGGTCGGCTGGCTCACGAGGCCCGGCTGGGAGTCCGCGGGAGACCTGGTCACCCGCTTCGCCGGGACCGGGGCCCCGCTCGTGATCACAGCCGGTCTGGTCGTCCTCGCCTTCCTGCCGCGCCGCCCCGCGGAAGACGCCGCACCGATGACTGCGCGGCCATCCCTGCTCGCCCTGGCCGCTCCCATGGCGGTCCTCCCACCGGCGGCGTTGCTCGCGGTCTCCCAGGTCAGGCCCTTCTACCAGGACCGCTACGTCCTCTACTCAGTCGTCGGGGTGGCGTGGCTGGCCGGCGCGGGACTCGCGGCCGTCGGACGGCTGAGCAGGTGGAACGCTCCCGGCGTCGTCGTCGCGTGCGCGCTGCTGGGCACCACCGCCGTCCTGGCCCTCCCGTCCCAGGCCGACGTCCGCCGGATCGCCAGCCGCAACGACGACCCGGCAGGCGCGGCGCGCGTCATCCGGGAGGGCGCCCGGCCCGGTGACGCCGTCCTGTTCCTGCCGATGGGCCGGCGCATCGTCGCCGACGCGTACCCGGAGGACTTCACCGCGGTCCGCGAGGTCGCCTTGACCCGAACCGCCGCCCAGACGGGTGCCCTGATCTCGCAGGAGATCCCGGCGAGCGAGGTCGCGGCCGCGCTGGACGGCGTGCCGCGCGTATGGGCGATCCAGCGCTCCCGCATCAAGGACTCCCGCCTGAGCACTCCGCAGGATCTGGCCAAGCTCCGACTGCTGCGTGCCGACTACCGCCAGGAGGCCCGGACCCGTGTCCACGGGTACGTCATCCGTCTGTTCGTCAGCGAAGCGGCCGGTCCGTCCGGGCGATGATCAGGCCGATCAGACACCGGCGTGCGCCGTACCGGTCGTGCGGAAGCGGGCCGCGTACGCCGACGGAGTGGTGCTCAGGTGGCGCGCGAAGACCCGTCGCAGGGTCTCGTCGCTGCCCAGCCCGCTGCGCCGGGCCGTGGCGGTCACACTCTCGCCGCGCTCCAGCATGATCCGGGCGGCCTCCAGGCGCATGGTCTCCACGTAGGCCGCGGGGGTCGTGTCCGCCTGCTCCCGGAACAGCCGGGACAGGTGGCGGGGGCTCACTCCGGCGTTCCTCGCCAGGGCGCGCGGGCTGTGGTCGGCCGCCGGGTCGGCCGCGATGGCGTCCAGGAGCGGGCGCAGGATCGGGTGGCCCGTCGCGGAGGTGCGGGAGGCGACGGAGAACTGCGACTGACCCCCGGGCCGCTGAAGGAAGACGACCAGGTCACGCGCGACCCTGCGGGCCACCTCCGGCCCTTGGTCCTGCTCCACCAGGGCCAGGCACACGTCGATTCCCGCCGTGACTCCCGCCGAGGTGAGGATCGGCCCGTCCTGCACGAAGATGGCGTCCGGGGTGACGGTGGTGTCCGGATGACGCCGGGCGAGGTCCGCGGCGTGCTCCCAGTGCGTCGTGGCGCGGCGGCCCCGGAGCAGGCCGGCCGCCGCGAGAGCGAACGCCCCCGTGCAGACCGCCGCCACCCGCTGAGCCCTGCCGGCCAGCAGCCTCACCTGTTCGACGAGGACGGGACGCTCCTCGAGCGTGCCGAGGTCGGCCGGACCGGGAACCACGAGCGTGTCCGCGTGATCCACGCGCGCGGACGGAAGGTCCGCCGATATGCGCAGGCCGGTGGAGGTGGTGACGTCCCGCCCGTCGGGGGTGCAGACCTCGACGGTGTACGCGCGGGCGCCTCCGGAAGCGGTGGCGAAGACCTCCAGCGGCGCGGCGACGTCCATCAGCCGCACCCCGTCGAAGGCGAAGACGATCACCCGGTGCGGGGGGCGATCGGCGAGTCGGTCGTGCATTTCCCCAGGGTACGGCGGGGCTCCGCCCCCTCCTGAGGTCGTGTCCCTATCTGTGGGGTTTCGGTCCCGGAAGACATGGCCGGGGTCTCCGGCCGACCGGCAGGGTGGAGACATGGACCGAGGCCGGACACGGCCTTCCTCTCCAGAGCAGGAGTTCGACCATGAAGGTTCAGGAGCACGCCGTCGCCGGAGTGACCGTCCCGGACACCAGGCTTGCCGCCGAGGCGACCGAGTTCGTACGCGACGCCGCCGGCGACCTGATCTACCACCACTCCCGCCGCGTCTACTGGTTCGGCAGTCTGCAGGGCCACAACCGGAGGCTGAGCTTCGACCCGGAACTCCTCTACATCGGGGCGATGTTCCACGACCTGGGTCTCGGCGAGGAGTTCCGCGGGAGTGGACGCCGTTTCGAGGTGGACGGCGCCGACGAGGCCCGTCGCTTCCTCCAGAGCCGCGGCGTCCCCGAGGACAGCATCCGGCGGGTGTGGACGTCGATCGCGCTGCACACCACGCCCGGCATCCCCGAGTACATGGAGCCGGAGGTCGCCCTGGTCACCGCCGGTGTGGAGTACGACGTCCTGGGAATCGGCTATGCGGACATCCCCGAGGGCAGCCGGGCCGAGATCGTCGCGCTGCATCCGCGGCCGCAGTTCAAGCGGCGCATCCTCGAGGCGTTCACCGAGGGCATCGCTCCCAGGCCGGAGACCACCTTCGGAAACGTGAAGGCGGACGTCCTCCAGCACTTCGTTCCCGGGTTCACCCGCGGCGACTTCGTCGAGATCATCAAGAACTCGCCCTGGCCCGAGTGACGACACGGCCCGCGTCGCGGGTCACGAGCCGTCGCGGCCGCAGAGATGGGGCACGCCGCGGAGGACTTCCCGATCGTGGCGGTACTCGTCATCGTCGATCTCTCCGGCGACGAACCTCTGGAAGAGGACGTCCTCGGGAGTCCTCGCCCGGCGGCCTCTGGCCTTGAACCGGAGCGCCGCCCCGACGCCGCCGACGACGGCCACCCAGAACAGGACAGTGAGGAGGAGGAAGAGAGCTTCCTCCTCGCCGGTCGCGATTCCGTACAGATACATCTGGCTGTCTCCCCGATCGACGCCCTGGTGTCTTCACACCAGTGGCCGTACCCCCATGTTCATCCGCGCGGCCCGGCACCACCAGGGTGCGTTTTGCCTGGGTGTGGCATTACCTGGGTGCGGCGTTGCCCCCTTTGGGCGCCGTGTCCCGCAAGACGATCTCTGCTCGCGGGGATCGCTCCGTCAAAGCTTTCCGCACCTCACAGCAATTACCTATTTAGCCCATAGGAATTGAGGGTTACTGTGGACGTGTGGTGGATTCCTCAACTACTCAGGGCCGTCTCCCCGTGGTCGCGATCGTGGGAGGCGGTGCGAGCGGCACCCTCGCCGCGGTGCACCTGCTTCGCCAGGCGGTGTCCTCCCGCACGCCGATGCGGGTGGTGCTGGTCGACCGGTACGGGCGTCACGGGCTGGGGCAGGCCTACGCGACAGACGACCCCGGTCACCTCCTCAACGCCTGCGCGGACAAGATGAGCGCGATCGCCGACGACCCCGGCCATCTCCTGAGGTGGGCGCGGCGGAACGGACTGGACGTCGCGGGCTCCGACTTCCTGCCCCGCATGGTCTACGGACGCTATCTGCGCGATGTCCTGGCCGCCGCCGAGAGCCAGGCGTCCCACGGCGCCCACGTGACGCGCGTGACCGCGGAGGTCTCCGCCATCACGCGGTCGTTCCCTTCCGCCGCCCCCGTGGTCCACCTGTCCGGTGGCGGGCGGATCGACGCCGACGCCGTCGTCCTGGCCACAGGGAACTCCAGGCCCGCGCCCCTGTCCCAGGTGGTGCGGGACGTCCAGGCCCGTTACGTCGGCGATCCCTGGGCGCCGGGCGCGCTCACCGGGATCGGGGACGGGGCTCCGGTCCTGGTGGTGGGAACCGGCCTGACCATGATCGATGTGGCGATCACCGTGACCCGGTCACGGCCGGGCACGAAGGTGTACGCCCTGTCCCGGCACGGCCTGCTCCCCCGGGCCCATCGATGTCCCGCCGGCCCGCCCATCCCGATGTCGATACCCGACGACGCGACGCGGCTCGCCGATCTGCTGGCCGCCGTACGGGCCGCCGTCAAGTCAGGCGACGGCGACTGGCACGCGGTGATCGACGGCCTTCGCCCGCATGTCCCCGCGTTGTGGGGACGGCTCGGCCTCGACGACCGCCGCCGCTTCCTCGGCCTGGTGGCCCGTTACTGGGAGGTCCACCGGCACCGCATCCCTCCTTCCACCGCCTCCCTCATCGCCCGGCTGCGGATGACGGGCCGCCTGGAGGTCGTCCGCGGCCGCCTCGCCGGGACCACGGCCGCCGACGGCGAGGTGATCGCCCACGTCGACGAGGACGGGACGCCCCGCGACCTCCGCGTCGGATGGGTGGTCAACGGCACGGGCCCCTCCTCCGACGTGACCCGCGATCCCTTCCTGTCCGGCCTCTTCGCCGCCGGTCTCGGCCGGCCGGATCCGCTGGGGCTGGGCCTGGACGCCGACGACGCCGGCGCGGTTCTGGACGCCGGAGGGCGGCCCAGCGAAAGGATCTTCACCCTGGGTCCGACGCTGCGTGGCACCCGGTACGAGACCACGGCGATCCCGGAGATCCGCACGCAGGCCGCCGGCCTGGCTCCCCGCCTCATCACGGCGATCAGGAGCGGGCGGCGCACGGACGCCGGTCAGTACGCCGCCGTGTCGTTGTCCTTCCGCCATTCGGCTTCCGCGCCCGCGTCCTGGGCCGCGGTCCAGCTGGCCAGCACGGCCAGACGCTCCGCGGTCGGGGAGCCGGGCTCGGCCGTGTAGGCGATCAGGGTCTGCTCGTCGTCGTCGGCCAGCGCGAGCCGTTCATAGGTGAAGACGAGTTCGCCGACGGTCGGGTGGTTGATGCGTTTGAGGCCCTGCGTCTTCTCCCTGACCTCGTGATCCGCCCACAGGGTGCGGAACTCCGCGCTCTTGATGCACAGCTCGCCGATCAGCGCGGTGAGCCACTGGTCGCCGGGGTGCCTGGCCGCCTGCAGGCGCAACTCGGCGGCGACGGATTCGGCGTCGGCCGCCCAGTCCGGGAAGAACGTGCGGGACTCCGGGTCGAGGAAGAACTGACGGGCCCGGTCGCGGGAACGAAGGTCGTCGGTGAGGCCGAACACGGCGACGCCGAGCGTGTTCGCGGTCACGATGACCATCCGGTAGTCGACGACGATCGCGGGTGTGTCGCGCATGCTCTCCAGCAGATGCCGCACACTGCGGCGGATGGGCTGCCTGCCGCGTCCGGTGGCGCGGTGCGGCCGCGCGAGATCGTGCAGGTAGGCGTGCTCCGTGGGGTCCAGGCGCAGCGCCCGGCTGACCGCGTCGAGCACCGCGTCGGACACCTGCCGGCCGCGTCCCTGTTCCAGGCGGATGTAGTAGTCGGTGCTGACGCCGGCCAGTTGGGCGACCTCTTCGCGGCGCAGGCCGGGGACGCGGCGCCTGCCGTAACCGGCGAGACCGACGTCCTGGGGACTGAGGCGGGCGCGCCGCGACCGAAGGAAGTCGCTGAGCTGGGCATTCATCCGTCGAGTCTAGGCGCGATTCCCGCGGCCGGAGTGGTTCTGCCAGGCCTATGTTGAACGTGACCCTGGCTGCCGGCGCCGGCCGGCGGCAGCTTGGGGGCATGAACGAATTCACTCTCGACAAGGTTCGGCTCTGCGCCGGCGGCCCGATGGTGGGACGGCAGGGTTTCGGCGCCATGGGCATCAACACCGCCTACTACGGCCGCACCGACGCGTCCGAGGCCCGGGCCACGCTGGAACAGGCCCTCAGCCTCGGGATCACCTTGTTCGACACGGCCGACGCGTACGGCAACGGCGCCAACGAGGAGTTCCTCGCCCCATTCCTCGCCGCTCACCGCGATGACGTGACGATCGCCACCAAGTTCGGCCTGGACAACGAGAAGCCGGGGATCTTCAACGATCCGGCCTACATCCGCGCCGCCGCCGAGCGCAGCCTGCGGCGGCTGGGCGTGGATCACATCGACCTCTACTACATGCACCGGCGCGACGTGAGCGTGCCGATCGAGGAGACCGCCGGCGTCATGGCGGAACTCGTCACGGCCGGCAAGGTGCTGCATCTGGGCCTCAGCGAGGTCACGGCCGACGAACTGCGGGCGGCGCATTCCATTCACCCGATCGCGGCAGTGCAGTCCGAATGGTCGCTGTTCAGCCGGGACATCGAGACCGGCGTCGTCCCCGCCGCCGCCGCGCTCGGGACCGCGCTGGTGCCGTACTCGCCGCTGGGCCGCGGCGTCCTCACCGGCGCCGTTCCCTCCCTCCAGGGCCTGGAGGCCGGCGACGTCCGCCACGCGATGCCGCGTTTCGCCGGCGGGAACGACCGTGCCAACCACGATCTGCTCGCCCCGCTGCGTGAGATCGCGGCCGCGCACGAGGCGACACCCGCGCAGATCGCCCTGGCGTGGCTGCACACGCGGCAGGACGTGTTCGGTCTGCCCGTGGTTCCGATCCCCGGCACCCGCAGCCGTGGCCGGGTGATCGAGAACGCGGGCGGCGCGCTCATCACCCTCGCCGCCGACGAACTGGCGCGGCTCGACCCGCTCGCCGCCCAGGTGGCCGGTGACCGGTACGCCGACATGAGCTTCACGTCAGCGGGCCGTGAATGAACACGGCCTAACGGGGCAGCGACCGTTCACACCCGCACGGGCAGACCTGGGCGGGCTGATCCGCCCAGTGCAGAGCGATGAACGGGTCGGAGCAGGACGGGTGGTGCACACGCTCCCGGGTCACCCGGTAGGACGCGACGGCCTCGGGATCGTCGGGCGAGCGCCGTGGGACCGGAACCGCCAGCACCCCGATGTCCTGGTCGATGTGGGTGAGCACGCCATGACAGGGACCGCCCAGGCAGATCGCGTTGTGCGCCGGCGGAGTGTTCACGCGCGCCCGGCCCGTCTCGGGCCCGCCGGCCCGGTGCGGTGGCGTGCGCACCCCGGCGGTGTGACTCCTCGCTGATCCGTCACCTACTCACCATACGCTCGCAGATTCAGGCCTCAACACCGAGATGCCTTCGCAATCACGCGAGTATTCGCTCGATCTCCATCTCACCTGAGAGAAGCCACATCGGACGGCGCGACGCCTCGGGGCCGATGAACAACATTTGCACGATTTTCATAGTTTTAAGGGCTTTAGGTAATGCGATGGTCACGCATTCCTCGTTTTTGTGGCTGTTTTTCGGCCCTGGGCATCTTGTACGCCATGAACCTGGGTGCCGTTGGTCGTTCTCTTCAAGGAGCGGCGGATTCAGCGATCACGACAGGAGGCAGCCGGTGTTACCGCATCTGTGCGCCCGCTCGATCCAGGCGCGCTTCACACTGGTCGCCGGAATCATCTCCCTGCTGGCTTTCATGATCATCGGGGGTGGCGCCGACCTGGGCGTCCGCAACCGGGTCGAGAACACCATCTTCAAGGAGACCGAGGGGGTCGCCACCGAGTGGATCGGGTCCCTGCAGTCCAGCTCCGCGTCCCCGGCGACCATCAGGACCGGCAGGTCCCGGATCGATCTCATCCAGCTCGTCGACGACCAGGGCAAGATCGTGGCCGCGAGCCCCGCGGCCGCACGCAGGCCGCGCCTGAGCGCCGTCCAGCCCCCGGTCCATGATCGGATCGACCATCGCACCGAGTGCACCACGCGTGACGGGTGCGTCGTCCTGACCGCCGTCCGGGTCCCTCCACTGGAGACGCAGGTGCTCTGGCAGGGGCAGCCGCACTACATGTACGCCGGCATGGCCCAGCCGCCGCTTCTGGCCTCCAACATGCTCGAACTCCTGACGGGCTCCGCGATCCTGGCGGCGGCGGCGCTCGCGGCCTGGGCGACGTGGTGGGTGGTGGGACGCA
>NZ_BOOO01000049.1 GCF_016863275.1 Planotetraspora mira | reverse complement strand
CTGGCTGTTCGCCTTCGTCTCTCCTGGTGCGGCGGCCGAGCGGCTGCACCGCATCATTCAAGGCGGTGCGGAAGATCTGATCCTCGGTGTGCTCTTGGAGGAATGGCCGTACGGCATTACCTGCACGGTCGACGCGAACGGCCTGATCGCTGATCTCGACGGAAGAAGCGCTCCGGCGTGGGTCGGGCGTCGGCTTTCCATCTACCCCAGGGCTCTTGCCGCGGACCGGCTCAAGACTCTGGGGGCATCGGTCTAGTAGAGAGGCCGTCCGGATACCGGCTGAGAGATTCGCCTGTAGACCTTGAGCCTTTTCATCCTGAATACCAGGCTCTGGGACCTCCCCGCCCCGCCGCCCCACCTCGCGCTCACCGAGCAGAGCCTGCCGCACAGCGTCGCCGAGTTCGAGGAGGTCGCCGAGCAGCTGAACACCGCCGACCGGGAATGTCGCGAACGCAAGAACGCCCGTCACAAGGAGCGCGTCCACGGCGCAGCTCGCACTGCGGCCGCCGCCGGCCGGTTCACCGACCTGCCCCGAGCCCAGTTCGCGCCGATCCTGAAGCGCGCCGTCAAGGAAGACCTCCACTCCGACGAGCTCGCCGACGAGATCACCCGCCGCGCAGCCGCCGGCCTCCTGCAGATCGGTGAGCTGGAGATGGTCCTCACACTGGGCAGCAGCCCGGCGTGGGAACCGGTCCGCCGCGCCCTCGTCCACGGCATGGTCGACCAGCCGCAGCACGCGGTGAGCATCCTGACCGGCCGGTCCGCACGGCTTGGGCTGCTGCCGGTGAAGTTCCGGGACGAAGCCACAGGGGAGGCCCACCGGCTGGTCTTCACCAGCCGCGCGTACCTGCCCATCCTCGAAGAGAAGGTGAAGGCCGCGGGAGCCGCGCGGCGGGCCCCGTCGAAGAAGACCGCCCAGCAGCTTGCCGTGCTGTCGCTCCTGGCCGCCGTGTGCGGTGTCGAGGACCCCACCACTGACAAGGCGGCGCCGACCTTGGCGCCCGCTGCCGCACAGGCCCGTACCCCCACGCCAGGACAACACCCGGTCAGCGCGCTCAACGAGTACGCCAGCACCGGCTACGTCCGCGACCTCCGCTTCGACATCAAGCGCACCGGCCCTGACCACGCACCGAAGTTCACCGCCTGGGCCACCGCGACGATCGGCGACCGCGGCGAGCTCAACGCCAAGGGGGAGGCCGGGTCGAAGGCCGGCGCCAAGGAACGCGCTGCGGCCGCCCTGCTCGAGCTTGCCCACACAACGCAGATGGAGACCACACATGCCTGAGACCCGAGACCTCGTGGTCAACCTCCGTGGCATCGACCGGGCCACGCCCGCCCTCGCCCACCTCGCGGCCACGATCAAGACCGTCAACGCGGCCCTCGGCACCGTCACCGTGCAGTTCCCCGTGTGGGTCTTCGACGCCCGAGACCCGGTCATCCGCGGCCTCGAAGGAACGCCCCAGTGGGAGGCCGTCCTCGCCTGGATCCGGGACAACCACATGCGCCCGAACGAGACCCGCCGGATCGAGATCTACGACCTCACCGGCGGCTGGTTCGCCCGCACGGTCGAATACACGCCTGCACGCAGCGGCGGACGCCCTGATCGACCTGGCGGCCGAGGAGGCCGTCACGCATTCCAGCACTTACGTCCTCGCCGGACCGCCGCCCAACCTGACCGGAGGCGACGCATGATGAGCTCCGCCTTCACTACCGGACGATTGCGTCATCAGGCTGTTCGCCCGGCTGCGCTTGGAGAGGTACCAGCGGCTCAAGCGGCTGCGACATCTGCAGACGTTGCCACTCCTGCATGCGTAGCCAGCTATTCCGCCGTTGCCACTCCTGCCATTGGTGCCACTGCTGCCATTGCCGGCGCTGGCGTTTGTCCCTGTAGGAGCGCCACAGCGCGTATGACACTAAGCCAGCGATGCCTAGGAGGCCGAGCACGAGGCCCTGCAGTCTTCCCAGTTCGTAGTAAGTCACGGGGGGCCATGCAAGCGCACCGCCCTCACGGTGTCCACCACGAATATGCCTCTGCAGGGACGCTGGCCGCGATCCCCGAGGGGCGGCGACGTGGCCTCTGACCTCCGCCAGGGATACGCCGACGCGATCAACCGCGTCAACGCCGAATACGCAGACAAGATGATCTATCTCACCGACGATGTGATCCTCGATGCGCTGGTCGCCGTGGGCGACGAGGAGGTGGAAGCCCTCCGCGCCCGCCTCGCCCGTGTCGACGGGCGCCACCACAACCAGCCTCGTTCCCACCTCGGCGGCCTGATCGTCCACTCCTGGTGCGAGGCGTGCGCCAAGGCGTTCCCGTGCGCCGAGCACCTGGCCCTCCACGGCGAGACGAAGGAGACCTGCACCCATGGGTGAAGCCGCTGAGGCCGGCGGACGTCCCATGACCCTGGTCCCCGTAGAACAGCCCACGCGGAGCCGGTGCCGCCGCTGCCGCCGGCCGCTCACTGACCCGACCTCCCTCGGCTACCGCATCGGGCCCGGATGCCGCGATGCCATGGGGATCACCGTCCACCGCCGACTCAGGTTGGCGCGCGTCAGGCCCGGCGGGGACGTCCCCCGCCAAACAGACCTACTCGACGAACAAGAACTAGCCGCCGAGGAGCCTGATCATGAGGTCGGTCAGGTCGCACCCGCAGAAGTGGATGGCATCCCGGATGACCTCACAGATGCGGTCCATGGCTGCAGGCGGAAGGGGGTGGACGCCTGCGGCGCTTTCGTCGTGGAGGGCGACCAGATCCAGGATCGGCACCTGGTGGAAGTCGATGCCTGAGAACTCCGCGGGTCCCTCGGCGGCCATGGTGCCCATCCTTCGTGGTAGTCGCTCCCATTTTGCATTTTGGCGGGCGAAAGTGTCACGATTCCATGCGGATTTGGTCTCCTCGGGTGGGAGGGGGCAGCTGTGACTGACCAGAAGCCGACGGTGGTCCAGCAGCTACTTGGTGCGCTCCCCCGCATCCCGCGCATTCGAGTCTTCTGTCACCCCGACGACTACGCCAACATCGCGGCGGCCGTCGCAGGCGAACTGCTGGCTGTGACGATCCAGACCAACCCGGTGGTGCCCGCCGGCCAGCTCTATGTCCTCAACAGCAACCCGTTCGCCAAGACCGCAGAGTTGCCAATCGGCTTGATCCCATAGCTACCGAGTAGAGGTGCCGTTCCCGCAAGCGCACCGAAATCGGGCTCCTCAGATGCCGCTGTTTGGGCGATCTTCGCCCTCATTTATCAGTGGGTATCCACCCGTATCTGACTTTTGCTCTGGCGTTCGAATGATTTCAGTTCCATGGAGCTGCCATCCCGCTGGCAGCATGTGTCGCCGAAAAACTGGAATTTGAGCGCCTTCAAGATTCATAAGGTCCGCGCTCTGTAGATCTCGAAAATAGCAGTCCCCGTGGAAGACTGCCCCATGAAAGTCAACGCCACCAGCAAAGGATGCCCACCGGAAACGGCTCGACTGGGAGAATATTGCCTTGCGGAAAAGGGTGTACCCGGAGAATATCGAGTGATAGAAGTTGGCGTCGTGGCTGAATTCCGTATGAACGAATCTAGCGCCATGGGGGAAGGTTGCCTGGTTGAACTCGGCACGCGAGAAAGTTGCGTCGTCGAAGCTGGTATGTCCATAGAACGCCACATGATTAAAATTGGCCGCTCCGGCGAATAAGGCCCCGCTGAAGTCTGCGCCGCCAGAGCAGGTGGCCTCGATGAAGTCGGCGGTTTCTGCAAAAGTCGAATTCGCAAATGTGATGTTGCCGACAAATTTAGCTCTGTTGAAGTTTGTGTAGCCAGAGAATGCTGCTCCGTTAAAATTGGCGTCGCCGGTGAACGTTGCCTCTGCGAACTGCGCGTTACTAGTGGAGCAGCTGGAAAAATTGAAGTAGATGAGATTCGCGCCAGTAAGGTCGACCCGGATGTCGTCCCAGAAATGGGAAGGCGGGTCAGTGGTGTCTCGCTGATCTGGAAGCCGTTCATCTCGCAGATGCTCGCCCAGAATGCGCTGAGCAGTGAGCCGCACCTGACGCTCCCCTTCAATGTCTCCTTCTGGTTCCGCGACGGGCATGGGCGGAGCGCCAGCGATCCTTCCTGTCCGAAAGGCGTGGTAGCGGCGTCGCGCCTCTCGCATCGCCATCCGGCGAGACCGTTCCTCGTCGATCTGCGCCGGCGGGGTGTAAGGCATGCGCAGGTAGGCGCAGATGACATTCACGATGGTCTGCCGTAGGCCCACGTTGTCCTGCGCCAGGCGCTCTAACGAGTACAAGCCAGCCAAGCGGACTGCGGCTTGAGCGTGGCCGAGCTGCTCGGCGGCCTTGGAGTACAACTCCGTGATCCGCCGCTCCGTGGCGTCCTTTCGGGTGTCTTCGGCGACGCGCTCGGCGTGTGCGGCGTCCCGCTCAGCATCTCGCTCAGCGAACGCTGCATCGCGCTATGCCTGCAAGGCCGTCAGCACCAGCGTGAGTTCCTGGTGACGTTGCCGCCGAAATGCAAGCGCCAGCGTGAATGCGGCACCCACCGCGGCGCCCGCGGTCAGCGCGGTGCGGACGGCTTCGCTGATCGCGGTCGAGACCTGGATGCTTGTGGGCCCGTTCGCGGCCGGAGAGAGACTAGGGCTGGATAAGGGAGCGGCGCTTGTGGCCGGCGAGGGCAGGCCGTGTATCAGCAGCCAAGCGGTCACGGCGACCGTGATCACCACCGCTAGCACGGCTACGCCGATCCACCAACTGGTCGGGCGCGGCTCGCGCAGTTGAGATAGGCGCTGTTCCAGCGACTCAATTCGTGACGGCACGGCCGGTGGCCCTGGCGACTGACGCCTGCGCCGCCATCTCAGTCCTCGGATACTCGCCACACCAACTACCTCAACGCGTTGAGCACTTGGACGAGCACGAGGACGCTGATCACGCTGCCCATGGCCAGCCCGGTCACGGCCATCCACTTGCCGCGCTTCCCCGACTTTGTATCTTTCAGCCCGAGTATCCCGGTGATGATCGCGATAACGGGCGGCACCACAAGCACCGCAACAAAGATGCTGGCCAACCCGCAGACAAAGCTCGCGATCGCCACGCCCGAGAAGGGCGGTTGCGCAGCCTGCGCGTACGGCGGATACCCGTATGCGCCGGGCGGTGGTGGCGGGGGATACGGCTGGTAGGGCGAGCTGCTGGGCTGGATGCCATGTGGCTGCGCGGGGTCGTGGGGGAAGGGCGGCTGGTTCTCAGTCATATGGACCGCCTGACGTGGGGGACCTCAGCGTGACTCAAGACGCCTGAGCGTGCGTGCGGGTTGGCATATGTCGTCCGCGGCATCTGTGATTGCCCCCGAGAAGGGCCTGTTCCCGTCCCGCAAGCTACTCGGGAGTAGACGGTTCGACGGTTCCGTCGCTCGGACGGTTTCGCTGCAGCCCTTGTCGCCCACCTCGAACGTCCCTAGCTGACATAGTTCCCCGCTCTGGTGTGACTAGCATCACATCACTTAGCGTGCCGACCCGGGCGGCGCTTTCGAGAGCAACTTTGATCAAGGGATCGGGAGAGCGTTGTGTGCTCGACCTTGGACTTAACCTGCCCCTTACTTGCAGGTAAGCCCCTATATCGTCCTATCGCCCTCGAACGTTACATGTGCAATGTTAAATAACTGATTGTCGCTATATACGAAGACTGAGAGAGATCCCTACGATCAGGGCGTTTTGTCCGCCCGATCAAGTGGGGTTTGACGTGCGCCTGTTACGGCTGCGGTCCATGTCAGCAAAGGGTTTCTCTCCAGGTCGTGCCAGGCGTGTTCGAAGACGCGCTTTACTGTTCAGCCGGTCGCAGACCGTCTCGGCGGCGGTGGCGCTAGCGGTGGCAATTCAGGGCGCGGTCGTGCTGGCGTCCGCACCCCCAGCCGCGGCAGCGGTCAAGCCCACGAAGCCCGCGGTGGTGAAGTCGCGTCAGGATGCGGTGTCGGCATCGATGGCGGCGCGGTCACAGAAGTCCCGGGTGGAGGTAACCGACGAGCGTACGGAGACGGTTACGGTCTGGGCGAACCCGGACGGGTCGTTTACGCGGGATCAGTCCTTCGCCCCGATCCGCGCGCGGAAGTCGGACGGGTCCTGGCAGTCCGTCGACCCCAGCCTGGTGTCAGACAAATCTGGAATCCACCCGAAGGCCGCGACCGTGGATACCCAGTTCTCAACGGACGGGTCGACGTCCGATCCCGTGGCGAAGGCGGAGGACGGCGCGACTTCGGTCGGGCTCGGCTGGGCAAGCCCACTGAGTTCGCCGACACTGTCCGGCGCTACGGCTACCTACCACCTCGGCGTCGGGACGGCACTGCAAGCGCATGCAACCGACTGGGGTTTTGCACTGCATGTGGTCCTGGACAAGGCGCCCTCGGAAGCGCCGGTCTACCGGTTGCCGCTAAGCCTGTCTGGCTTGAAGGCCTCGAAGGCCGATGACGGGTCGTTCACCCTGACTGACAAGTCCGGCAAGGCGGTATTCGAAATCGCGCCGCCGAAAATGTGGGACTCGCGCGTGGACCCCGAGGATGGCTCGCCGCTGCATGCCGCGCCGGTGACGGCCGCGCTGGTGGATGGTGGCAAGGCCCTGGAACTGCGCCCGGACCCGGCCTATCTGGCGGATCCGGCGACGGTGTATCCGGTGACGGTCGATCCGGACGTTTCTAAGGTGATTCCGTATGTGCGGGACACCTATGTGCAGGAATCTACGCCGACGACGTCGTACGGCGGCGACGCGTTCCTGAAGGCGGGTCTGCACTCGGGAACCCGATTCCGGTCGTTCTACCAGGCGAGCACGACAGCCCTGGCGGGGACTGTCATCTCCAGTGCGCAGCTGACGCTGTTCAACTACGACTCCGGGACATGCTCGCCCCGTGGATTAAACATCTACCCGATCACCTCGGCATGGGGAACAGGGAACACCTGGAACACGCAGCCGACGATCACCACCAGCGCCACCTACAAGGCGGCGAAGTCATTCGCCCACGGAAACGAGACCCTGGGTTGCGCCAACGCGGCGGATTCGGTCGATGTGACCGCGATGGTGAAGGCGTGGGCGGACGGATCGCTGACCAACTACGGGATGGCCCTGTACGGGGCGACCGAGACCGACGAGACATATTTCAAGGCCTTCTGCTCGTCCAGTGAAGACTCCGCTGCCAGCATTGCCGACTGCCGGGTGGCGGCGAACAACCCGAAACTCTCGGTGACGTACAACACCAAGCCGTCCGTGGCTACAGCGCTCGGTTTGTCGCCCAAGCAGACAGACCTGAAGTCGGGCTCCTCAACGATCTTCGTGACGACCACGACGCCGACGTTGACGGCTAAGGCGACCGACCCCGACGGAAACACCGTCGAGATGAAGTACGAGGTATGGGACTCGACCGGCACCACCTTGGTAAGCACCTGGTATTCCCCATACGTCGCCTCGGGTGCCGTGGCGTCGAAGAAGATATCGGGGTTAGTGCAGGGCTCGTCGTACAAGTTCCGGGTTGCGGTCTATGACGGAGCATTGTGGGCGGGACCGTGGTCGGCTTGGTCGAGCGTGTTCACCGTCGACGCCTCCACACCCTCGGCGCCGACGATCACGTGCTCGCACTACACCGCCAACGCCTGGACTGCCTTCACCGGGGCGGAGACCTGCACTCTAGACACCGCCAGCACTGACGGGGCTGGCTACTACTGGGCCCTCGACAACTCTTCCCCCGGCACCTTGGTCGCGGACACGACAGGGACGGGCGCGGCCCAGTCCATCACATTTACCGCGACCGGCGGCTGGCACACTCTGTACGCACGTGCCCGTGACCGGGCCAGCAACCTATCGGTCGTCCGGTCGCTGCCATTCGGCGTGGGCGCGGGGCTCGTGCTAACTCCCGCCGACGGTAACCGTACGCAGCGATCGGTCCCGCTCACTGCCCGAGCGAACGCAATCTACAACCAGGTGACCTACCAGTACAGGCCCGGCAACACCGGTGCATGGATCAACGTGCCGGCCGCGGACGTGACACTGCCCGGCACGCAAGACCATCCGACCTGGCCGCAAACCCGTACTGACACGGCGAAGGATTTCACCCAGCTCGACTGGAACGTAGCCGCCACCATGACAGACGCCGGGTTGGCCGACGGTCCGCTGCAGATTCAGGCCTGCTTCCAGACCAACGGCGGCACCTCATCCTGCAGCCTCGTGGTAAACACGATCACGCTGGAGCGGACTGCGTTCGGCGGCTCGTACGCGACGAACGCTTTCGGGCCCGGTCAGGTGTCCCTGTCCACCGGTGACTTCTCCGTCACTGGCAGTGATGTGTCCTTCGGCGAGCTGTCCGTGTCCCGCACCCACACCACCCTCGCGCCGCCGGCGGCGAACTCCGGCGCCAGCGGGGTCTTCGGTGCTGGCTGGACAGCATCGCTGCCCGGGCCAGAAGACATCGGTGCTGCCGATTACATCCTCAGCGACTTCAGTAGCAAGGGATATGTGACCCTGACCGGTGATGACGGGTCGACGTTGTCCTATGTCCGGTCCGGCACCTCCACGTCGTTCGAAGGGATCTCGGACGCTGCCGACGGATCGACGCTAGTCGCGAACACGTTGCCGAGTCCGGCGTCGTTCACTCTCTCCGATCCAGATGGAACCACCACTACCTGGACCAAGACCGGTTCGACCTGGGCGGTCAGCAAGGTCGTTGAGCCGGGTGCAGACGGGACCACCGCGTTCACCCGTGATGGCAACGGCCGGGTCACCCAGATGGTCGCGCCAGCCCCGAATGGGGTGACGTGCGCCACTCTGGTGCGCGGATGCCGTGCGCTGACCTTCACCTATGCGTCATCCACCACCGCAACTGGTGGCGCTGAGGCGAACTGGGGTGACTACACCGGTCTGGTGAAGTCGATCGCCTACACGGCTTGGGACCCGGTCTCGTCGGCAATGGGCACCACCCCGGTCGCGTCCTACCTCTATGACGACACGGGGCATCTGCGTGCCAGCTGGGACCCGAGAATCACCCCGAGCCTGAAGACCCGGTACAGCTACGACAACAGCGGGCGAATCTCAACGGTCACCCCGCCCGGGCTGGCCGCTACCACAATGGGCTACGACGATGCGGGGCGTGTGGTTGCCGCGTCCACGCCGGATCCGGACAACGGCACCGCCACCACCACCGTCGTCTATGACGTGCGCGCCTCCGGCGATGGCGCCCCGATTGATCTATCCGGGACCACCACGGCCACCTGGGGCCAGAACACTGACCTGCCGTATGCGGGCGCAGCGGTCTTCCCCGCGTCCCACGTGCCCCCCGCAGATTCCAGCCACGGATACGCGCCAGCCGCCTCGGACTGGAAGTACGCCGACCTCACCTACATTGATGTCAACGGCCGTCAGACCAACACCGCCAGCTACGGCGCCGGCGCATGGCAAATTGACTCCACCACCAACGACTCCTTCGGGAACGTGGTCTGGTCGTTGTCGGCGGGAAACCGCGTTCAAGCGCTGGCGCCCACCGATGACACCGACCCCTTTGTTGCCGCGCTGCCATCCAGCGCTGACCGGGCCGGACTCCTCGCCCAAAGCTCGACCTACTCATCCGACGGGGTCGACCTGCTCTCCACCCGGGGTCCAGCGCACCCCATGCAGTTGGCTTCCGGTGCAGTCGGATCAGGACGAGTACAGACCTCCTACAACTACGACCAGGGAGCCCCCACCGGCACCTGCCCGTGCCACCTCGTCACCACCACTGTGACCGCACCGGTCATGCTGGATGGCACGACCACCACCACCGCGGACTCCCGCACCACCAAGACGGGCTACGACTCGATCGGGACGGGAGATACCTCCGGTTGGATCCTGCGCCAGCCCACCAGCCAGACCACCGTCATGCCGGGCAGTACTGACATCGTCACCAAGACCCGCTATGACGCCTCGGGCCGTGTCATCGAGTCGCGCCAGCCAGCCTCGAACGGCACTGACGCGGGCGCCACGTTGACCACTTACTACACGGCCGCCGCTAATGCGACCTATCCGCAGTGCGGCAACCATGCCGAGTGGGACGGACTGCCTTGCCGTACCGGCCCGGCCGCTCAACCGACTGGGGTGACTATCCCCATCACCGTAACCGTGTACGGCAACAAGTGGGGGCAGCCCACCGTAGTTACGGAAACATCCGGATCCACCGCACGGATCACCAGCACGACCTACACCAGTGACGGCACCACCGCTGACGCCGCTGGAACACGGATCCTGTCCGTCGCGGTGACGACCACTGGCATCACGACCAGCCCCGTACAAACGGTAACCACCGGCTACGATCCCGCCACCGGTCTTACGACGACACAGTCCACGCCCGATGGATCAGTTATCACCACCGGCTACGACAGCCTGGGACGCGTCACCTCCTACACCGACGCTGACAACAACGAGACCATCACCGAGTACGACATCGACGGCAAGGTGACGCTGGTCGCCGATGGAAAGGGCACCACTACCTACACCTACGACGGCACCGACGCCGCTGGTAGGGAAGAGCACCGCGGTCTCGTCACGTCGATGAACACCGGCATGGGCAGCAACCCGTCCACCTTCACCGGCGCGTACAACCCCGACGGGGTCATCGCCTCCCAGGTGTTCCCCAACGGAATGACCGCCACTACCACCTACGACAACAACGGCGCGGACACCACACTCACGTACGCGATGTCCGAGTGGGCCGCGCCGCTGGAATACGCCCAAACTAGTTCCCCCTTCGACCAAGTCGTCAACCAGACCAGCCTGCTGTCCGCGCAGGACTACAGCTACGACCCAGCGGGTCGACTCACCCAGGTTCAAGATGCCGACGCCTCAGCCGGCACCTGCCACACCCGGGAATACACGTTCAGCCTGAACACCAACAGGCTGGGCATGAGTGACACACCCGACAACGGCGACGGTGAATGCCCTGCGGGGGTTACACCCTCAACGACACACACTTACGACGCGGCCGACCGCGTCACTGACAGCGGCTACACATACGACACACTCGGCCGCACCCTCACCATCCCGACCACCGATGTGTCCGGCGGCGCGCCAGCCACCATCGGCTACTACGCCAACGACATGGTTGCCTCCATTGCCCAGGGGGGCGAGACCAAGACCTGGACACTCGACCCGGCTACGCGACTGCACACGGCTACGGACACCGGGGGGACGGATGCCGGTACCGTCACCAATCACTACAGCGATTCAAGTGATTCCCCGGCGTGGATAGCTGAAGCTGACGGTACCTGGACTCGCAATATCACTGGGTTGTCCGGCAACCTCGCCGCCATCCACGAGTCCGGCGGCAACACCGTGCTGCAGGTCACCAATATGCACGGCGATGTCGTCGCCACCGTTGACGACACAACCACCGCGGTCGGACCCGATTCCGAATTCGAGCAAACCGAATACGGGGCACCTCGCGAAGACAACGCCACTACACCTGCGCGTTACGGGTGGCTCGGAGGGAAGCAACGCTCTAGCGACTCGGTCGCAGGACTCACCCTTATGGGCGTCCGACTGTACAACCCTCTGAGTGGACGTTTTCTCTCCACCGATCCTGTTGTAGGTGGTAATGCCAACAGCTATGAGTACTGCACCGCCGACCCTATAAACTGCGTCGATCTAGACGGCCGCTTTGCCTGGGTTCTCGCCGTCTTCGCTGCCGTGGCATGCACTGTGTGCGACATCATTGCAGCAACGGTCATTGTGGCCGGTGGCGCTTATCTAATTGGTAGAGCTCTCTTCAAGAAGAAGAGCTCTTCCAGCACATCGAAAACGAGAAGAGCGGCCAAGGCTAAAGCCAAGCAGGACGCAAAACGCCACAACGGAGATTATCGCGGATTCTGTAGCAAGGGAGACCACTACCACTGCGACTTTAAGGATAAAAGTGGCAAGATAACACATACCAAGCACTATCGGTGGAAGCATAGGGGTGGCGGGAAGAAGCCCAGCGCCAGGCGGCGCGGCTAAAATAGGACTAGGCGGAATGTAAGAATACGTCTAGCAGTTCGATTGCGACGGGGTGATGCTGCGCTTGCAGCGCGGATCACCCCGTCGCGGTGTATCGGTGAACCGTTAAGCAACGGTGACCCCACTCCGAAAAGCTAGATGAGCTATACTTGCATAACGCATACAGTGAGGGTCCGGTGGCGCCCTGGAGAACCGGCCCTAAGGTGAGATATAAGCAGCAAACACGGATTAAGGAAGGGTGTCTCGTGGCGGCCAGTAAGAAGCGGAAGAAGGGCGAGGGCGGCCCTCGCAATGCAAATCGAGTCATGCGTGATCGAATGTGGGATGAGGTGGGCGTCGAATATCTCGCTGTAAATCAGCTGGCATATTTCGACGATTATGCTGAAGTAAGCATCATTGCGGGAAATGCATCAACAAAATTCGGCATATTGGATTATAATAGCCCCGTCGAGTGGCTTGATCGGGCTACCGCCATAAGATATCTGAGGCAGCTTGAGAGCAGTGACCATGTAAGCGTGGATGGAGACGATTTCCGGGTCAGTATCTGGCGAGCCGAATCCGGAGCGTGCGTCATTCTGCTCGAGTTTCAACACTAAGGACGCCGCTGGGACTGCTAGAGCTGGGCGGTCCGCATGGCCTCGGGCGCCGCTCCGCCGGGCACTAGAAACTGCGGGTGGACGAAGCGTGCCCCTCGCTCGCTGTCCTGGATGGTCAACGTGCCCCCGAGCAATAACCTCCTTCCGCTTCACCGCCCACCTGGTGTCCGCCTGTATCGACGCGCACATCGGCACTGTCGGCGACGCCCTGGACAACGCGCTGATGGAATCCCAGATCGGCCTCTACAAGACCGAACTCATTAAACCCCGCGGACCCTGGCGCAGCCTCGCAGAAGTCGAACTTGCCACCGCCGAATGGGTCGACTGGTTCAACCACCCGCCTGCACTCCGCCATTCGCAACGTCCCGCCGGACGAGCATGAAGCCGCTACTACGCTCAACACCCGCCCAACGAGACCGTTGGATCACCCCTGAGCTCTTCCCCATCGAAGTCGGAGCGCTTTACTGCTTCTTCCGTTGGAGGAGGGCAGCGGCCATGGCTGCAAGGCTGCACACAGCGATGACCGCACCGGTCACCACGTTGTTCCAGACGGTGTCGGTGGTGGCGGGTCGCCCGCGGATCACCCAGGGCGCGAGGATCGTCCAGATGCCCAGAAGCGGCACGAGCCAGCTCACACCGTACGTACGGCCGAACGCGGAAGCGAGGCCCATCGCGAGCGCGACAACGGCCAGGCCGACGATGAGGTTGTTGATCGTCAGGTTCCTGAACCCGTTGAATCCCACGACCCACGGCGAGATCGCCAAGTACAGGCCCGCCAGCAGAGTTAATCCGTCCCCGATCTGCGAAGGAGCGTTGGACCCTGCCCGGTCGTAGGTCTCACGTTGTTCCGCCACATCCGATCGCCCGGTCAAACCCATTCGCGTCATGATCCGTCACCTCCGACGGGCTCGGCTTTCACCTGCGGGTACCCATTCGAGAAGAGGCCATCCTTATGAGGCATTCATGAAAGTGTCATATTTGTACTTGGCCGACCAGACAGCGAGCGGTCCCGGTCAGCCAGGGTCCCGGTCGGTGATCTTGTCGCGCAGCTTGTCGGCCGGTGGCACAGCCGGCCCGGCGGTCCTGGGAACACCCGCCTTCGGCGGAGTTGAGGGTACGGGCGGATAAGCGCCCTCTTCTTGCCTTCGACGAGCTCGGCATCCTCACCGCAAAATCGGCACTCGGCCTGCAAGATTCATTCGGTTGGCTCGCCGTCCCTCTGCGGGCCGGAGACGTACCTGTCACCGCGAGCGCTAGGTGGGAGGCGTTACGGGCAGCCAGGCGAGTGGCGCGAATGCTTGTGGACCTGTGGGGTATTCATCACCCTTCGACGTATGTGACCTTTTAATGCGGTCGCGGCGACCACGGCTACGCACCGGGAAATCTTTGGGGGAACCATGACGAAAGAGCCAGATGACAGGGACATCCCGCTTGCGGATCGCCGTGCCGAACAGGAGGCCGACCACGATGAGCCTGACTTCGCCGAGGAGTTCGCCCCCTCTCCCACCGACCCGGCCGGTCAGCCGGAAAACGACCCGGACACCAAGGTCCACGGCCAAGACGAGGGATACGAACGCCCGACGTCCGCCTGATCACTCGTAGGACTCGCTGCACTGTGCCGGCGCTAATTTGACCACCCAGCCCAGCACTGGGTCAGGCGCCAGCAGTCTGGTTTGCTGCCGAAGTAGTGGGGGACACGGCGTCCATGACACGAGATGACGATCCGGTGACGGTGACTCTCTGTGAGGACGGCCCGCTGTTGGTGCGTGGGCCTTTCCGTCTGGTGACTCAGGACGGACGTGCGATCGATCCGGGGAGGGCGACGGTGGCGCTCTGCCGGTGCGGTCGGTCGGCCGTGAAGCCGTTCTGTGATGGTTCGCACAAGGCCACCGGGTTCCGGGCCCCAGGCGATTCGGACGTGCCGAGGTGATGGCGCGCTCTAAGTTCGCGCTTGGAGTGCGCGGCCACGCGTATTCGGTGTCCTGCGTAGGGGATTCCACCGTAGGCGAGGCGGGCGGTCAGGGCGAGCCAGCTGCAGGTTGCCCGCTCGATGATCCAGACAGGGGCGAACAGGCTGGACGTGACGGGGAACACGCGGCGGCCTCCGGCTCGGCGGCGGCCGGCTTCGGCCATGGCCACGGCGAGAGCGGCGCCGGTGAGAACGGCGTGGGGGCGTCTGCGAGTGAGGAGAACGGCAACGCTCGGCAGTATGGCAAGGAAGCAGGTCATGCGGGCAGGTTGCGCCAGATCGTCGTAGGCCTGGCGGACGCGTTGGGACCAGAACCGCCTCGCATCGGGCGGCAGGCGCCGTACATAGAGATCATCTGGGTGTGCCTCGACGCCGTCGTAGGCTCTGACGGTGCGGATGAGCTCGAGGTTTTCGAAGAGCACGTCACCGTCGTAGCCGCCCATCCGAGTGAAGAAGGATCTTCGTATGCCGAAGGTTCCGGGATAGTCGGTTCCGAGCGCGCGGTTCAGCAGGGTCCGGGCGGTATCCCACCGGGCGTGCCAGGGTAGCGGGAGGAAGTAGTTCTGGGGTCGGACCAGGTCGGCCCTCCCCAGCAGGGCTTGGACGCGAGCAAGCCCCGTCGAGTCGTAGCGCACGTCATCGTCGGCTATGACGACGGCCTCCGTCCGAGCCATCCGCATTCCGGTGAGGACACCGGCCACCTTGCCATTGGCCGTGCTGAGGTCGCCGTCGGGCGGCACATGATGCAGGAGCCCTCTCCAGCGGTTTGCGTGTCGATGGAAGAGACGGGCGGGGGATCCGTCGACGACGATGATCTGCGCATGGCCGCTCAACCAGCGTAAATAGGTGGTGAGTTCCTCCAAGCCCGCGTCGTCATCCCACCGCAGTGGCAGGACGTACTCCAGGTCGCTCATCGAGGGCCCGCTTCCGGATACTCCTCACGCAGCGAGGTGACGCCTTTGGTCCAGCAGTTCATGACGTGTTCGGCGAACATCCGATCCAGGGTCAGAGCGCAGTCGGCACCGTACAAGATGTCACCGGCCAAATTGGGATGCGCATCGGCGAAACTGCCGCACATGTCGTGCACGGCGATCTGTTCGTGTACGGCGTCAGCCTGCACGTGCTCGTCGTAGAAGCGACGAGCCCTCGCGCCGCCGCCCAACCGTCGCAGGCCCTCGCTGTACTTGAAGTTCGGTAGTGAGGAGGTCATCTCGAAAGCCGCGAGGTGACCCAGCAGTGCGCCGCGGTATCGCCGGTGCAGGCCGAACATCGACATGACGTTGCTGATCGCCAGGGTGACCGCCGGAACCTGGTCCAGGTAGGCACCGTAGGAGTCGTCGAGCTCCAGCGCACACATGGTGGTTCGGAACAGCTCCGAATGCATGCGCTCGGCTCGGCCACCGCCGTACTCGTCTGCCTGGATCTCCACCAGCGCGGCCTTGGCGGGACCGTACAGGCGGGGGATCCCCCAGGTGTGAGGATCGGCCTCTTTCAAGTGATAGATCGAGCGATGCATGACAAATTCACGGAACTGCTCGAGGCTGGCTGTCTTATGGAGGAAGCCCGACAAGGGTGGCCCGCTGTCCGCCGTGGCGACCAGTTGCTTGAGTTCTTGCGGCACGCTCGCTGCCGACACATGAGGCCGAAGCGGAACCGGCGCCAACTTCTGGGCGAGTCGTTCCTCTAGTTTCTCCCGCAGTGCCAGCAGGGACAGGTACCATTCCCACTCGTCATCCACCCCGTCAAAACTTTGATAGTGCAACTCGTAGCAGGCGAATAGCGCGAGCTGAAGGTCCTCGTCGCCGATGGCGGAATCCGCGCTGTGTGCGGACTTGATGGTGAACGGGTGCGGAGCGGCCCTGAGCTCGAACAATAGTTGATCGGTAATGGGGCCTCTAGGCATCGGCAACTTCATGGTGGCCTCCAACCGGAAGAACCCATCGACGGTCAAACCTCACGATCATTTGAGGTGACCGAAGTCTCTAACGGCCTCCAGCGGGGGTGTCTAACAGCGAACTGTTCAAGGCCTTCCAGGTCCAGCTGAAACGCATCCTGCGTGGTAGGCGGACCGCATGATTAATCGCAATGACTCCCGCGAGATGTTCTTATGCCCCGATCCATCGCGTGTTTCGTCACGTCTACCCAAAAACCGGGCGATAAGGCATGACCGAAGTGCGGTGGGCCGATCAACCGGAGGACCCACATCGGGCGGGGTCGTTGTCGTGGCGGACAGGCCACCGAGTGCCGTGGGCGACCAGCGTGTACGGGGGCGGCCGGTTCGATCAGTAATCGCCAGAGGGCTCATGACTGGATGCATGTGCGGCGGATGCTCGCCCTCCAGCAGCACCGCTGCGGGCTCGGCAACCAGCCTTGTTTGTCAGGCTCCTGAATGGATGCAGCGCCCGCGGCTGTAAGGCGAGCGTTCTGTGACCATCGCTGCAGGTCAAGGCTCCAACATCATGTTACGAGGTGGTGGGTCCGGGTACGGGGCACCCGAACGAAGCGACCCTAAGGGGGCAAATGTGATCCGCGCACTGCAAAAGATCGGATTGCGCTCCGAGATGATGTACATCGCGGGAGTCGCGTCCATCGGTATGTCCGTCGCCGCGTGGGTGGCGTCCTACTTCGGGGAACGGGCGGATACGGACCGGGCCGACCGCTGGGGCCTGTTCGTCGGCGAGTGGGCGCCCACGTTCTTCGCGCTCGGGGTCGCCATGCGTATCGAGGAGGCCCAGCAAGGTCCGCAAGGCCTGCCGGAGCAGGAGCGCGGGCAGCAGGGGGAGCGGGCCGAAGATTACGTCGGGACGGTGAGCTGGTGAGCGCTCGCTGAGAGCCGCCCCAGTCCACCTCCCGCCATGAGCGAGGGAGAACAACATCATGGACACTCCTCACGGCCTGTCAAGCCATGCATCCGGCCGTTCAGGCGCCGGATCCTACGCCAGAGAGTCGACGGAGACACGGCCGGCATTCAGGACGACAGAGTTCATGGCCTATATCGCCGCGGTCATCGCGGTTATCGTCACGGCCTTCGTGGTCAACGACGACACTCGCGGCCCCGGAGGTGACCCCTTCGGAGCCGATCAGGCCATCCGCTACATCACCTTCCTTACCATCGGTTACATGCTTGCTCGGGGTCTGGCGAAAGCCGGAAGCTGGAGACGGCACGACGATCGTCCTTAGCCGGACGCTCGTAAATGTCATACCACCGCGGCGTGACCTTGCACTGCCCCGCTCTCGTTCCGAGGACGGGGCAGTTTGAGGTCGGCGACGACCAAGGGGACATCCCAGGGCACCGTTGAGCACTTACTCACAGCTCCGCTAGAGCCGGCAGCGTACGCCTGAAAGCGGACGCTTGGGCAGTTCGAACCGCACTTGACCACAGCACCTGAACAGCCGCCGCGACGAGTTGCCCCTTGCGCCGGGAAATCAGGCTCCTTGTGATCTTCCTGCGAGGGCTGACTCTGAGACTTCGGCCGTCGTTCCAGCTGCGCACAGACGTTCGCGAGAGGCGCTGCCGTCGGCCTTGAGAACGAAGAGAATGTTTGATCAACCTGGCGACCGACCCCGTGTCAAGCACGGACGGCCCCGGCTAGTGCGCCAACACCCTGCGCCGGGGCCGCGGCCTATCTCCTGCTGTCCCCAGAAGACGGCGCTTTGTGAGGCGTACCCGACCTGTCCGCGATGACACCCGGCCCACTGCCTTGATCAGACTGTGCCTTCGACTTTGAGCTTCCGCCCTTGCCCTGGCAACCACCGGAAAGCGGCCACGCAGGTCGATTACACGACGTTGGGTACCGGGTACGTCCAAGAGGCGCACGAGCGGTTCCAGCGCTGGCAGGAAGAGATCCACGGTGGCGAGCAACCGCCGAGCGAACGTGTCATCGAAGACGAACGGGCGATATCGGGGGAGGAGTACCGGCTTCAGGCCGAGGGGCCGCATCCTCTGCCCAGCCTTCGGCAGCACTGATCCGCACACCGTACGTACGGCTCGCGCCTTGTGCGCGAGCCGTATCGTGTGTGACTGGCACGCAGGTCAGGTGTCCTTCTTGGTCACCTTGCGGATGGCGTCGCGGACCCGATCCATGATCGCTAGCGGTGGTCCCATGAGAAGGTTGTCCACGGCGGACTCGAGGCCGGCGTGGGGATGTGTCGGCGCCATGGACTCGGCCATCCTGACGGCGACGGCCATCACGTGGCGTTCGGCGTCCGTGGTCATGGCCCGCAGCTGCGGGAACTCGTAGCGTTCTTCCGCGCGCGCGTGCTCGAGCACGGCCACGCGCAAGATGTCTAGATTCTGCATGAACTTCGGGTTGGCGGGGCCCATGCGGTCGAGCTGGGTGAGCATGTGCTTGGCCTCGTTCTCCTCGGCCAGCCGATCGTCGACCATTGCGCCTGCACCCTCGATCCTTCGGCTGACGTATGGGTGGACCATCTCTTCCTCGGCCGTTTCGTGCACGGCCAGCAGGCGCACTAGCCGTCGGAACGGCTCCTCACGCTGATCGGCCGGTGCGTTCCGGACCTCGTCGAACAGGTCTCTGATCGCAGCGTGCTGCCGAAGAAGGAGATCGACGACGTCGTTCTCCGCTGCCGTCTTCGCAGCCGCACGGGAATCGCCCACTGGGTTCTCCTTTCGGATTCAGTCGGCATACCCGTGAAGATGGACCGAAATCTCTCATCAAGACCAACTGACGCTCGCTTGAGGGCAGGGCACACCACCTGCAGCGAGATCGCGACCTCGTCGCGGATCAGGGCCCAGTCGGACGCGTTTCCCTCTCCTGCGCTCGTTCGCCGGCTCAGTCGCCCCGCTCCCCGCCGCGGCGGTGTACCGGAGCCTGCTCCCGGTGGGGGCGGCGCCGGATCGGGCGCTGCCTTCCCTCGGTCTCCCCGCCTCCGGGCTTCCGAGAGCGACGCTCCTCAGCAGGCCTGCGGGCCGCACCGGCGGCTGACCTGGCCCGCGATCCGGCCCCCGCGTACGCGGGCCTGCGTTCCCGCTCCGGCTCCTCTTCGTCGGGCTCCTCTTCCTCGCGCCCCTCGTGTTCCTGCTCCTCGCGCAGGGCCGTCTCGTGGTCCTTGACGACCTGGCTGTTGCGGATCTCGCCTCTCCAGCCCTCGGTCTCGTCGGGGTGCAGCAGGACGTTCGTCATGACGTGCCGTCTGAAGTGCTTGACCTCGAGGCGGGCACGCCGGCCCTGGGCGCGCCACAGATTGCCGGTGTGCTCGAACAGGCCCTGCGGGTGGTACTCAAGCACGAGGAGGACGCGGGTGGTGTCGGGCGTCAGCGCGTGGAATGTCACCGCGCCGTCGACCTGACCCTTCGCCCCTTGGGACCGCCAGATGATCCTGCTGTCGGGGACCTGCTCGACGATCGTCGACTCCCACGTGCGGTGGGACCACCAGACCTGGGCCTTCCAGCCGAGTTTCTCGTCGGACTTCTGCTCGACGGTCTCGACCTTCTTCATGAAGCTCGGGAAATCCTCGAACTGCGTCCACTGGTCATAGACCACGCGCAGAGGGGCGCCGATGTCGAGCGACTCGACGATGTTCGTCACCTTCAGCTTCTTGCCCTTGGCCCCCGTGCCGCCTTTTCCGCCGCCGAAGATGCCCTTGACCTTTTCCTTGGCGTACGTCATCAGGGCCGCTCGCACGGGATGGCCGCCGCCTTCCCCTCCCGTGATCGCTCCAAGCAGGCTTGATCCGCCCGCCCCGAGTTTGTCGGTGACCCTCTGCAGCAGCCCCTTGCCACCCTCTCCGCCGGTCAGCCTGCCGGTCACCGCGCTCAGGAGTCCAGAGCCCTGCTTTCCGGTGATCGCGCCGAGCAGGCTGGAGCCGCCATGCTCCACGTAGTCGTCGAGGCGGCCGGCCAGCCCGTCGACCTTCTGCGTGACGGATGACATGGCCCGCTCCGTTACCGCTGTGGCCACGTTCTGGAACTCCTGGCTCAGTCTGTGCGTGGGAAGCTGGTTCTCCGCTGTACGCGGCGCCTGCGCCCGCCGTTCTTCTGTCATCGGACTCACCTCCGAAGTGTCACGGGCCCCGTGAGACGAATCCTGAGCTGCGGCTCTCCCCAGGCTCGGGCTCGGTTCGATCTCCTCTTCGTGGCCCTCTTCCGGCTCGGTTCGGCTTCTGCTCGGGCCTGGCAGCCGGGGCGGGGCGCCCTGCGCCGTCCTTCCGCCGCCGAACTGCTGGTCTTGGGCCCCATGTGTTGCGATGCGGTCGTGGATCCTCGGGCTGAGAGCATCGATCTGATGGCTCGCCGCTGGCGCGGCCGCTGTCTGCCGATGTCCACCAAATTGCCGCGGTCGCGTTCAGTGATCTCGCCACGCCGCGGTGGCGCCGCCCCGTTTTAGGCTCGCCCCTCCTACCGGCTTCGGAGGCGCCGGTCCCGAGCCTCATCGCCCTGTCTCGCCGCGCGGTGCCGTGATTTGACCGAACGGCATGGATGCCCTGCTGGGGCGCATGAAACCTCGTTCGATGAGATACGGACAGATTTGGGATGGGCTAAGCCCTCACTTAGCTTCATCTTTTGACCTATGGCTCGGTGAGCTGCCCGGAGGCTTAAGGCTCATCTGCGGCGGCGATAGCGGGATTTGACGCTCGTAGGCTCCGCATAGCGCCCTTCCGGAGTGCGTAAGTGGACCTGCAATCTGCAGGGGCGATGAGCTTTGCTTGCACTGCGTGTATCCCGATGCCGGGTGCACGTCATTGACTTGGGGTGTTCGGGTCCGCCATCTGACGTGTATGCCGAATGCCCGAGGCCACGTGACGCTTCCAGTAGTTGGAACCATGCCTTCTCGGGCACTGGAGATCCACCGGAGATCATCACGGCAACCGACCCGCACGCGATGACTTATCCGCCTACCAGCACGCCGGTCGAACAGGCCGCACCCGGCTACTCGAAGGAGTGACCGCCCCGCCGTGATCAAGAGGAGTCGGCATGGACACCACCGAGACAACAGGGCCACCACTCTGCACCTTCAGCGAACGCGTCGCCAAACCGGCCGTTGCGTCCCTCACAGCTTCCAGAAGGCGCCTGCGCATTACCTCGTCTCTTGATCCACGGCAACTGAAGATCGAGGGTGACCTCGACCGCGCCACCATGCACGCCCTGACCGAGGCGCTGGCCTCCACGGCAGATGACGCCAGCCCGGTCGTCGATCTGAGCGGCTTGATGTTCATCGACGTCGGCGGCCTGCGGGCCCTGGTCATTGCCGCCGCCCGACTGGAGGGCGACCACGTTCTCACGTTGCGTTCCGCTTCTCCACACGTGCGACGCCTGCTCGACCTCACCGGCTGGCACGACACGCCCCACCTCAGACTGGAAGGCCCATGAACGAGCGACAAACCAGGCTGGAGGCCCGTGCGATAATCGGCACGGATCCTGGCCGACGTCGACGTGTCCGTGCTGGCGGCGGAAACCCGCTCCTCCTCCCAGGCGCATATCCAGGACACGTAAGCCGTGCCATTAGACGTCTGGTGCGAGCCACGACCATCGATGCGTGACCGCTGACGCGCGCCGGACTTGAGGCGCGGCGTGATCAGCGCTGCCGAGGCGACCATCCAGGGCAATAAGACACGCGTCAACATTGGGCCTATAGATCACCAGCAGCGTCGAACGCAGATTCGTCACACCATCCAGAGCGCCGGCAAAGATCCCGGGCCAGTCCCGGTGCCCCACCAGAGATCAGTGCGCTTCCCGCACTCGGAGATCGCGCAATCCCACTAGCGACGTCACCCGCCCCATCGTTGATGGTGGTCCCGGTCCCTCCATGCAGCAACCGAAAACCCTGTTCTCGAACATATTGCGTTTTGTTGACCTTGGCCTCGCGCGCGGATGGAGGTCGATCTGTTAGCAAGGTGACATTGGGGACGGTGCCTTGGGGCTGACCTCAGGAGGTGGCGATGGAGGGCCTGAACGTCACCATAGAGCTTGAGCATCAACAGGTTGTGGTCCGTCCG
The DNA here is from genome assembly GCF_016863275.1 of Planotetraspora mira. Classification (GTDB taxonomy): domain Bacteria; phylum Actinomycetota; class Actinomycetes; order Streptosporangiales; family Streptosporangiaceae; genus Planotetraspora; species Planotetraspora mira. The sequence goes on along the minus strand of NZ_BOOO01000049.1, from coordinate 70,474 downwards.
TGCGGCGAGCTCGACCTGGCTTCCGCCGGCCTGATGGAGCGTGCACTCGATCAGGCTCTTTCGCCGCCGGCGGTCTGTCTGCTGGAGCTCGACATGAGCCGCGTACCTTTCATCGACTGTTCGGGGCTTCGGGTGTTGATCGCTGCGAAGGAGCGGCTCGCTAAGGAAGGCGGCACGCTGGTCTTGAGCGATGTCACGCCTCGCGTCGAGCGACTGCTGTCGATCCTTTGTCTTGATCACCGGCTCAACCCGATTCAGGTGGATCACCGGTCGCTGAGCTAGCCGGCGAAGCGAGCCCGTGTCTCCCCGAGGTCGGGCGCTCTTCGTCGGAACGGCGATGTGCCTCGGCTGGGTGGCGCAAAATGGCGACTCGGATCTGCGACGTCGACCTTGGTGACCTGAACCGATCACGGGGGACTACAGAATCTCGGGACTTTACTGCCCCCAACCCCCTGCTCGCCGTGGAAGCCATGAGGTGATCAGGGGCAACCCCACTAGCTGATCTTGCTAACGCTGCTGCTAACAGCAGCCGTGGACGGTCCTGGATGATGCTGGACCGAATGACCTCATCGACATCACCCGACCAGGGCCAACGAGATAATGGTGGACGGTCCTGGATGACCGTGTTCTAACTTGACCGCTCCACCGGTTCGTCGAGTTCCTGGATGGTGGAGTTGGAACGCGACGGCGAGTCCGTCATCTGGCCGAGCTTGAACCCGACCGCGACGGCCATCACCGACATCGAGGTACTCGACGGACGTGACCTCGGCCCAGCGAGTCGCAGAGGGGATGTCTCTGCGTGACGAACTGCGTGACAACGCCAACGGACGACGCTGGACAGTGGCGGAAGATGATGGACGCTCAACGCAGGTTGGCAACGTAGCCGGGCAGTTCCGGCGTCCCTGTTCCCCGATAAGGAAGAGGTTCCTAGGGAGCGTTCGGCTGGCTTGGGCGGTTCCCCATCCGGCTGCCCTCTCCGGCGGGACGATCAGGCCTGTGGCCATGTCAGTTGGGGCAGCACCAGGCCTACGGGGGAGCTGCCGGGGCATGGCCGGGGCTCCGTCCGCGCCTTGCGGTACGTGGGTGGTTGCGCAGGGCCATCCCGCCAGCCGACGACCCTGGCAAGCCGAGCAGACCCCCGCCCGGCCCGCCAGCGTCAGAACGTGCGTCAAGGTCCGCTTGACGTGGCGGACCGGGCGGCGGCCCGCTCCCCGGAGGGCGGGTCGGCGGCAGACGGGATGGCAGCCAGGTCTGCGGGTTGGGTTCGCATCCCCTCCCGCCTTATCAACGGCACGGATGTTGCGAGCGTCAGTGGCCATCGGTAATGGCACAGGGCGTGGCCTGTGCTGCTGTACGTTGCCGTGACTGCCATCTGTCGTTCATGCCTGCGTAGCCGTGTTAATCAGCCTGCTCCCTAGCATCTGCGACGTGCGCCGCTGGCCTCCCGCGGCCCTCTCGGGCTCGGACTGCTGCCATCCCTCGGTGCTCGATTAGCCTCCGACGACTGATAGGCCACGGGAATGTCCGAAGAACGAAAGCAGACTCGAATCTCGCGCCGCAACGCGCTCGGCGTGTTCGGGGCGGCAGCCTCTGGTGTCGCGGCCGGGCCGATGCTGCTCGGTGCACGTGCCGCCGAGGCCGAGGCGTACCCGGCCTCGTCGGCGGTACGAAGCCTCAGGAACGGCTCGGGCTCCACGCCGGTCCAGGGCCTGCACCTCCAGTTCGGTGGCGACCCGCGCAGCCAGATGGTGGTCTCGTGGATCACCGATGAGGAGGTGAAGAACCCGCGGGTCGTCTACGGCACGCTCAACGGAGGCTTCGGGTCCACGGCGTCCGCGGTCACGAAGTCCTACACCGACGGACACTCGGGCAAGACCGTCTGGGCGCACCACGCGCTGCTGAGCAAGCTCAAGTCCGACACCGACTACCTCTACGCCGCCCAGCACGACGGCGCGACGCCGGACGCTGGCACGTTCCACACAGCGCCGTCGGGTCGAGCGCCGTTCACGTTCACCAGCTTCGGCGACCAGGGTTCGCCGACGGTGACGTGGAAGAACGGTTCGAACCCGGTCGACGCCTCGGGCCGCGACTTCGAGCCCAACGCCACTCCGGCCGCCGGTGACATCGTCACGGGCGTGGAGAAGGTCGGTCCGCTGTTCCACCTGCTCAACGGCGACCTGTGCTACGCGAACAGCGGCCCCGACCGGGTTCGCACATGGAACCACTACCTGACCAACAACAGCCGCTCGGCGCGGTTCCGTCCGTGGATGCCGTGCGCCGGCAACCACGAGATCGAGGCCGGCAACGGCGTGCTCGGCTTCGACGCGTTCCAGACCTACTTCGAGCTGCCCTCGACCGAGACCGACCCCGAGCTGGACAACCTCTGGTATGCCTTCACGGTGGGCGCGGTCCGGGTCATCGCCCTGCAGAACGACGAGATCGCGCTGCAGGAGGGTGGCGACATCTACAACCGCGGCTACTCCGGCGGTCGTCAGCTCGCCTGGCTGGAGAAGGAGCTCAAGGCGGCTCGTGCCTCCAAGGACATCGACTGGATCGTTGTCTGCATGCACCAGGTGATGATCAGCTCCGCGACCGCGGCGAACGGCCCCGACCTGGCGCTGCGTGCGGCGTACGGCCCGCTGTTCGACAAGTACGGCGTCGACCTGGTCGTGTGCGGCCACGAGCACGACTACGAGCGCTCGCTGGCCGTCCGTGGTGTCGTGCCGGGCAGCGCAACCCTCACGCCCAACCCGAGCCAGAGCGCCACCGACGTCGTCGAGAGCGAGTTCGGTACCACGCACATGGTCCTCGGCGGCGGCGGCGTCTCCGGCGTCACCAACACCAGCTTCACGATGGACGACTTCGACGGCCACGGCCACCACTCGGCGTACGTCCAGACGGAGCACGTCGGCAAGTTCAACTCGGTCAAGGAGCAGGAGGCCGCGGTCTGGATCGGTGTCCGCGACGACATGCACCCCTACGGCTTCGCCGAGTTCGCCGTCGACCCGGGCCGCCACCCGGGCGACATGACCCGGATCTATGTCACCTATTACAACGTGATCACCCCGACAGGTGAGCTGAAGGTGTTCGAGCAGTTCACGCTGCAGCGCCGGCGCAGCGACGGCGGCAACCGCCACCACTAACCCCTTCGCCAGCAGCCTCAATCGTCGGCCCCCCCCAGGGGCCGGGACCACGTCCCGGCCCCTGCTCGACAGTCGAAGAGATCGCAGCTGACGCCCTCGTCCGGGGTGGCAGGTTCGGCGAACCGCCGGTGCGGCGTTGAACACCAGTTGGTGGCTAGCGGGCGGGTCTGTCCAGTGAACGGTGTAACTCGATCTTGATTGGTTCTATCGGGGGTTCGGGGACAGGCGGCCTTCGAAGGTGATGGCGAAGGCGTTCAGGGCCGCTTTCCATCGGGTGACCCAGCGTTTGCGGCCCTTCCCGGTCGGGTCCAGGCTCATGATCGCCATGTAGACGCACTTCAGTGCGGCCTGCTCGTTCGGGAAGTGGCCGCGGGCTTTGACCGCCCGCCGGATGCGGGCGTTGACCGACTCGATCGCGTTGGTCGAGCAGATGACCCGGCGGATCTCGGTGTCGAAGTTGAGGAACGGGACGAACTCGGCCCAGGCGTCCTCCCACAACTTCACGATCGCCGGGTACTTGCCGCCCCACACCTCGGCGAACTCCACGAACCGCTCGAGGGCTGCGGCTTCGGTCGGTGCGGTGTAGACGGGCCGCAGCGCTTTGGCGATGGCGTCCCAGTGCTGGCGGGCGGCGTATCGGAAGCTGGCGCGCAGCAGGTGCATCATGCAGGTCTGCACGACCGCCTGCGGCCAGGCCTGCTCGATCGCCTGCGGTAGCCCTTTGAGGCCGTCGCAGACGACCATCAGCACATCCCCGACGCCCCGGTTCTTGATCTCGATGAGCACGTGCAGCCAGGACTTGGCGCCCTCACCGCCGTCGCCGGCCCACAGCCCGAGGATGTCGCGCTCGCCGTCGACGGTGACCGCCATCGCCACGTAGACGGGCCGGTTGGCGACCTGGCCGTCACGGATCTTCACGTGGATCGCATCGACGAACACGACCGGGTAGACGGGGTCGAGCGGACGGTTCTGCCACTCGGTCATCCCATCGATGACTTTGTCGGTGATGGTGGAGATGGTCTGCTTGGACACCTGGGCGCCGTAGACCTCGGCCAGGTGCGCGGAGATCTCCCCGGTCGTCAGCCCCTTGGCGGCCAGCGAGATCACCATCTCATCGACCCCGGACAGGCGCCGCTGCCGTTTACGCACGATCTTCGGCTCGAAGCTCGCGTCCCGATCCCGTGGCACGGCGATCTCCACCGGTCCTACGTCGGTGACGACTGTCTTGGCGCGGGTGCCGTTGCGGGTATTGCCGCTGCCCCGACCGGCCGGATCGTGCTTGTCATAACCGAGGTGGTCGGTGATCTCGCCTTCCAGCGCCGACTCCAACACGAGTTTGGTCAGCCGGCCCAGCAGCCCGTTCTCACCGACCAACTCCAGCCCCTCGGCGCGGGCCTGGTCGACCAGCTTGGCCACCAGCTCCCGATCCGACGCTTCATGCTCTTTCCGCGTCACCGCGGCGTCCTCCAGGTCCATCGCTTCGGATGCCTGGATCAACGTACTCGTCACAGGTGTCTCCTTGATCAGGAGTTACACCGTTCGTCTTACAGTCCCGAGCAGGGCGGCGAGTCATCTACGAGGGGCTTGCACTTCACTCGTAATGAGGTGATCAGGGGCGACCCCACTAGGGCGTGTATCGAAAGCGCCGGTCACAGCCACCCGTTGCTCTGAGGCAGGGGTAAACCGCTACTTCTGCGGTGGATGTGGCGAGTACGGTGTGGCTGTGGCCGGTGATCGCGTGCAGCGGCGGCTCACGGAGACAGACGCGCGGACGCGAAGGAGTGAATGGTGCCAGGCGCTGTACTGCGAGGGGTGACTCTGGACTGTGCCGACCCGCAGACGCTGGCGGGCTTCTACGGTGCACTGACCGGGATGCGCGAACTATTCAGTACGGACGAGTTCGTCGCTCTGACGGACGACTCCGGCTGTGATCTGGGGTTCCAGAGGGTTGACGGATACCGGGCTCCGCAGTGGCCGGGTCAGGACGTGCCACAACAGTTCCACCTGGATTTCCGCGCTGACGACCTCGATGCGATGGAAGAGCTGGCCCTGGAACTCGGCGCGGCCAAACCGGACCATCAGCCCGGCGACGGACGCTGGCGGGTTCTCCTGGATCCGGCTGGCCACCCCTTCTGCCTGACGTCTTCCTGACATCACCGGCGGCCTGGGTGCCGTTCCTGTCCCGGGGTAGGAGAGACGGCTCAATGTGTGAAGAACTCCAGGCCGCAGGCTCTGGTTAGTAGCTCGCCCAGGCCACTCACATAAGCACGCCCGCCCATTCCCTGTGCGAGGGATGGGCGGGCGTCCTCTTGTGTTTCTAATCGCCTATTAACGCCACGTCGCTTGGTTCCCGGGCTTCGCATTCGCCTCCTGATAGCGTGCGCTCACCGTTTAACCCGTGGCGGTCAGAATGAAAGCCGCCGCAGACGACATGCTTTCATTCGGGGGATAAGTAATGAATTTCGTTACGGGTGCATTCTCGGAAAAACGGCGCAGGGTAGCCTCGGCTGCGGCAGGGGTGGCACTTGCGACCCTGACGCTCGGCCTGGGGCCAGCTCCCGCGTCGTCGGCGGCGGCAGATCCACCACAGGTCAAATCCTGGGGAACCAACCTCCTCGGCCAGCTCGGCATCGGTACGCCCGAAACTCGCCGGACGACGCCCGTGACTGTGGCCGGGTTGGCGGCGGCCAACGTCACCGCTGTCTCCGCGGGCGGCCAGCACAGTCTGGCGTTGCTGGATAACGGCACAGTCCAGGCCTGGGGTAACAACGATTCTGGTGAGCTCGGCGACGGCACCAGCGAAGACCACCCGATACCGGGGGTCGTGACCGGCCTGCTCAGCGTCCGCTCCATCTCGGCCGGCGGCTCGTTCAGCTTGGCGAGGCTGAGCAATGGCACCGTCCAAGCCTGGGGTGACAACGCCATCGGTCAGCTCGGCAACGGCGTCGTCAGCCCAGCCGTTTTCCTGCCCGCACCGGTCACCGGGCTGACCGGCGTCGTCGCCATCGCCGCCGGCGGCACCCACGGCCTGGCCCTGTTGTCCAACGGCACCGTCCGGGCCTGGGGCGACAACAGCTCGGGCCAGCTCGGCAACGGCATCACGGGCGGTAACAGCCCCGTCCCGGTCCCTGTCGTCGGCCCTGGCGGCGTCGGCGTGCTCAGTAACGTCAAGGCCATCGCCGCCGGCAACGATTTCAGCATGGCGCTGCTGAACGACGGCACCGTCCGGGCCTGGGGGATCAACACCTCCGGCCAACTCGCCCAACCGGCACCCATCCTCTCCAACTCTGTCCCGGTCCCTGTCGTCGGCCCTGGCGGCGTCGGCGTGCTCAGCAATGTCAAAGCAGTCGACGCCGGCGGCGCTCACTCGCTCGCTCTGCTGACCAACAACACCGTCCGGTCATGGGGCTTGAACAACTTCGGTCAGCTCGGCAACGGCGTCACCGGCGGCGTCAGCAGAACGCCCGTCACTGTGCTCGGCCCCGGCGGCGTCGGCGTGCTCAGCGACGTCGCACTCATCGCCGCCGGCAGCAGTCACAGCATCGCCTATCTGACCAACGGCCCCGTCAACACCTGGGGGAACAACTTCGACGGCGCACTCGGCGACGGCAGCATCGTCAGCCGAGATACACCCATCGGCATCCGGACCGGTCTCATCGGAATCACATCCATTGCTGCCGGCACGTTTTTCAGCCTCGCCGCATAACCGGGAAGTTCGCGATCTGACTCCTAGCGCGGCCCGACCTCGCTGGTCTTCATCGCTTACGCCCGCCCACCCCCTCGCGCAGGGGTGGGCGGGCGTCTCGCGTCCGTGAAGGTGAGCGTGCCCAGGGTCTCGTCTAGCCGCCATAACTTGCTATACGGCTCACGCATCTTTCTCGATACCGCCAAAAATCGAGGAACCCCTCACATCTTGCACTTGGGCTTCGCCTTTCCCGCACATACCAGGGCCAATCGGATGCGCGAGGCTTCGGCCCATCTGCCTATGGCAGGGCACACTCCGTCCGTACGTCCAATCAAGCGATGTACTCGTACATCACATCGAGGTAGAACCGTTCCCGGTGTGCCAGCAGGCTGAACACTGCACACACGCTAGTTGGCGTGAGGATGCTCGACTGCTCGCCGAGGTATGCGGCTGGTGGACGCCGACGCCTGGGCGGGAGGCTGAACATCGCGGGTATCAGTGCCTGGACGCGCAACCTGCCGTCGGCTTCCTTCACGTGCACGCGGTCTCTGTCTTTGCTGGACCAGGGTTGCATCGAGGAGCGGGCAGCGAAGCCGTCATCCGCGAAAGCGGACGGTCATGCTGCCGCGCCGCTTCCGGTGCTCGGGCCTGCTTAGGCGGCGTCGTCGCGGGTGAGTTCCAACTGGTGTGCGTATCCTGGGCGGTGCGGGGTCCATCCTTCGTTTATGGCTCTACAGATGCAGTCCGCGACAAGGGCAGGGCGAACGCTCATCGATTGTTCGAGAACCCAGTTGTCAGGCCTGGCGTAGGGGAGCGTGACGAGTAGGACGTTGTGTGGCCTCTCCGCCAGTTCAACCGCGAAGGTCATATGAGACCAGCCGACTCCTTCGCAGTAGGTCGGTTTGTGGCGGACGCGCCAGCGGTATGTCGTGTCACTTACGGTGATGAGGCGAGAGCCCTTCTTGGGGAGCGTCATGAGCCCTTCTGATCATGATCTGTTCCGTCATTGTTCCGTGGGAGCGCCGAAATCAACGGCAAACGATGGAAGGTCGCGGCAAGCGTATTCCCTGGTCAACGACAAGATCCAGCGGTTATCGCAGGTAGATCAGGGGCGCGGCGGAGATCACCCAGATCTTGGTGGGCAGGGGTAACTGCAGCGCGGCTTCCGGTGGTCGGTTTGGCGGCTTTGCGGTCGGGTCCCTCGCCGAGGTCTGGGAAGCGCAGCTCGAACCACAGGTAGTTAGCAGCGGCAGCCGTCATGGCTGGCATTCTTGCTTACGGGCCGACAAGCTTGGCGGGGGAGTGCGGCCCAGCGTGCTCAGGAGAACGCACGCCGAGGCCACGTCAGGTATCTCCAGATCGCCTCGGACTGGGTGACTATCTGGGTGACTATCGCCGTGGACGGCCGCATACACCGGTGGATGGCTGAGGATCGTTTCCGCAGGTGGAGGCAGAGATCGGGGCTGTTCTCGCCCCCGTCTGGGTTGCCTGGGGGTCAAGGGGTCGCAGGTTCAAATCCTGTCGTCCCGACTCTGTTTCTGCAGGTCGGAGCCACAGTATCCGTGATCGGATACTGTGGCTTTTCGCTTGTGTCACCCAGGCTCGCCGTCTCAGGGGCTGTTGTCGGGTGACAGGTCTCTCTCCTCAGTGTCACCGTCTTCGCCGACTCCTGGCTTGATGGCCGTTGCGGAGTTCAAATGCGCGGCGGATCTACGTTGTAAAGGACGGCGCTCGGACACGGTGCGGGAAAGATCGTGGGTCGTGCTGGAGACGTTCGGGCGTCTCCAGAACGCGCGACTCGTACTGTGATCAAGCTGGGTGTGCGAGGACCCTGCGAAGGACGCTGAGGTTGTAGGTGCGCAGGGTCTGCGCCGGGGCCTTCTCTGTGTAGTTGACGTAGTCGAGGGCGAGAACGACCGGGCCGCGCTGCAGGATGAGCACGGTGCTGACGGATGCGCGTTCGCCGTTGACGTTCATGAGTTGCTCGATCTGGTGGCCGTGCCAGCCGAAAGCGTCGGGCTCGTAGGTCTTGGGGTTGGAGATGCCGCTGATCCGTCTTGTCGGGTCTACCGGGTCGCTGGCAGAACCGTTGTAGCGGCATTGGGGGAGTCTCCGGGTGACCTGCTTCATGAGAGCGGAGGCGGCGGCCTCGCTCGGCAGCACCCAACCCTGTTGGGTGAGGTGGCCCTTGTAGGGCACGGTGATCTCTTCCTTGGCCGTCGCGTACCGCTTGTTGACGGCTACTTCGGGGGTGTTCAGCGGGTTGAGCGGCACGCAGATGCTGAGCTTAGAGAGCGTGCCCGCAGGGATGGTTCGAGTTTCACCGCCAGCCAAGCCGGCCTCTGCGGGATCAAGGAAAGACGATGCGACGTCCTCGTCGGTCGCAGCCTTCGCGGAGTGGGCGATGGGGGTGGGGTGGGCGGTCGAAGGGCGTGTGCTGGGGTGGGAGGCACCATCGGTGCTTGCCCCGCAGGCGGCCATTGCGAGCCCGAACAGTCCGACGTACATGGTCACCCAGCGACTCATCTCTCCGCTCCGCTCTCCCGTTTTGCGTCGAAGCGACTCTGGGGCACGCGTCTTAGGCAGTTCAGTTACAACCCCGAAAGATTGGGGTTCTCTTGCTTGCTCCTTGTCGGGGCGTCACTGGAGACAGCACAGTGATGGTCAATGTCAGCTTGGTGCGTCGGCCGTTTTCAGACGTGAAGAACGTTCAGGAGCGATTGAACGCGCGTGCGGCTGCGGCGGCGTGGTGACCAGGACCCAGGGCTGCCCGCCGCGGGGCCCGGGGCCGGGGGGCCCGGGGGCATATCCGTTTTTTTCCCGTCTCCCGGTAGGTGCGGCGGTGCCAGGCGCGCGTGATCCGCTTCACGGCTCTCCCCTGAAGCGGTCCATCGATTTGCCTACAGGATTTAGGTAGACGCATACTTCATGTAGGTAAATCGATAGTAGGTGATGGTTGTGGTTCGGGCAGGACTGAGCCCGGAGCGGCTGACGCTCGCCGGTGCGGAACTTGCCGATGAAGCCGGTTTCGACCAAGTGACTCTGTCGGCGCTCGCCCGGCGCTTCGACGTGAAGGTTGCGAGCCTGTACTCGCACCTGAAGAACTCCCAGGAGCTCAAAACCCGGATCGCGCTGCTTGCACTGGAGGAACTCGCCGACCAGGTCGCCCATGCCGTGGCCGGACGTGCGGGCAAAGACGCCCTGATGGCCTTCGCGAACGCCTACCGGGACTACGCCCGCGCGCACCCCGGCCGGTACGAAGCAGCCCGGTTCCGGCTCGACCCGCGGACGGCCGCAGCCAGTGCCGGCGTCCGGCACGCGCAGATGACACGGGCGATTTTGCGCGGCTACAACCTCACGGAGCCGGACCAGACGCACGCGGTCCGCATGCTCGGCAGCGTCTTCCACGGTTACGCCAACCTGGAGGCAGCCGGTGGCTTCAGCCACACGGACGTCGCCTCACAGGAATCCTGGGTGTGGACCCTGGACTCCCTCGACGCCGCATTGCGGAACCGGGCCACCCCCTGACCAGCGGCACGCACCCTTCGAACGGTCCCCGCGTACTGACCCGATTCCCCCACCCACCCAGAACCAAAGGCTTGAGGCAATGAGCACCGATCACAACTGGATCACCACCCCCATCACCGCCGACTTCCTGCGCGGGCACCTCGAGGTGGAAGAAACCGCGCACGGTCTGCTGCCGCACCGGCTGCCCGCCTGGGCGCGCCGCCAGATCCCCGACGACCGGCTGGCCGTGGCCGAGGCCCAGCCCTCCGGCGTCCGACTGGCTTTCCGCACCCGCGCCACCACCATCGAACTGGACACGCTGCCCACCAAGCGGGTCTACCTGGGCTTCCCGCCTCCGCCGGACGGCGTGTACGACCTCCTGGTCGACGGCCGGCTCACCGCCCAGGCCACCGTGGACGGCGGAAACCTCAGCACGATCACCGACATGCAGACCCAGACCGCGGAGTTCACCGAGGGACCGGCGGGCACCGCCCACTTCACCGACCTCCCCGAGGGCGAGAAGAACATCGAGATCTGGCTTCCGCACGCGGAGATCACCGAGGTGATCGCCCTGCACACCGACGCCCCCGTCGAGCCGGCCCCGGACAACGGACGCAGAGTGTGGCTGCACCACGGCAGCTCCATCAGCCACGGCTCGAACGCCGTCTTCCCGAGCACCATCTGGCCCGCCCTGGCCGCGGCCGCGGGCGGCGTGGAACTGATCAACCTCGGGTTCGGCGGCAGCGCACTGGTGGACCCGTTCACCGCGCGTGCGATGCGCGACACCCCCGCCGACCTGATCAGCGTCAAGCTCGGCATCAACGTCGTCAACAGCGACGCCATGCGCCTGCGCGCCTTCGCCCCCGCCATCCACGGCTTCCTCGACACCATCCGCGAGGGCCACCCGACGACACCCCTGCTCCTTGTGTCGCCGATCCTGTGCCCGACCCACGAAAACACCCCCGGCCCCCTGATGCCGGACCTCGAAAGCGGAACCCTCCAGTTCAAGGCCACCGGCGATCCGGCCGAAACCGCCGCCGGACGGCTGACGCTCACGATCATCCGTGAGGTACTCGCCAACATCGTCAAGCAGCGAGCCACCGAGGACCCGAACCTCCACTACCTTGACGGACTCGACCTCTACGGCGAGAGCGACCACGCCAAGTTCCCGCTGCCGGACGCGATCCACCCCAGCCCCGAAGGGCATCGCCGCATCGGCGAGAACTTCGCCAAGCTCGTGTTCGCGAACAACGGCCCCTTCACCACCAAGACCGGCTGACCCCGCACTGCCCCGGCCGACGAGGAGACCGTGCCCGTCGGCTCCCCCCACATCGGCGAGCATGGCGGAGAGGTCGAACACCGGCTGCGCCTCGCGTTCGACAGCGACGACCCCGAAGTTCACTCGCGGCTTCGAAGCTGGCAGATCTGGGAGCGGCTCGAGCGCGACCGCTACGTGCACCAGTCCGCCGCACGCGCCACCAACGCCGAGATGCTCATCCGCATGGCCGAGACGTTCGGCTTGCCGTTCCGCGCCAAGCACCTCGCCGACGACTGGGTGTCCATCATGATCGGCCGGCGGGTCTGCTCACGCTTGCTCCGCGGGAAGGTGAGGGTGAGGCCGATCTCACCTCCCAAGTCCTCTTCAACTGCGCGTTTGCGGCGGGCGACGAGATCCTCCTCCAGTTCGTCGAGGTGGGGCAGCATCTTCGGTTGATGCTGAGCATCGGGCAGCGGATGCAGGCGAGTTCGTGGGCGCAGGGCGTCCCGTAGGGCGGCCGCAGGAGCCGAGTTCAACGCGCCGCTTGTCGAAGTGGTCTCGGAAGTCGGACCACTCCTCGGCGGTGGGTTCGCGGTATTCCTCCACCGGGCACATGGACCGGCGCTGTGCGAGGAACTGCTGGTAGCGGGTGATGACGTCTTCTTCGAAGACGGCGACGTAGCCGCGGGTGGTCCGGATATCGAGGTGCCCGAGCAGAGCGGCACCGATGTGGATCGGCAGACCATTGTTGACCAGCTCGGTGGCGAAGGGTCGACGGGAGTCGCGGGGTGCGAACTTCACGTTCTCGAACTCGGGTCGAGTGGCCGCGAGTTCCTCGCAGGCGCGGCGGATGACGCGCCAGACAGTGGTCGAGGACAGGGTGCTCGTCGGGGACGAACTGTCCCACTCTCATACGACCGTACGGCCACCGTTCACATCGAGCACGGCACCGGTAATGAAGCGGGCCTGATCGCTGATGAGGAACGCGATGGCCGCGGCGATGTCTTCCGGATCCGCAACGAATCCCAGCGGGGCCTGCGCCGCGAGCTGCTCCAGCGCCTCCCCCAAGGCCTCGGATCCCGGGGTACGGGTTGGGCCGGGGCTCACGGAGTTCACGCGCACCCCGGCGGGACCGAACTCAGCTGCCCAGCTCTTGGTCAGCAGGTCCAAGGCCGCCTTGCTCGCTCCGTACACCGACAGCCCCGGAAGCGCGACTTCGGCGGCGAGCGTGGACACATTGACGATCGCGCCCCCGCCACGTGCCGCCATCGCCGGTGCGATGTTCGCGACCAAATAGAACGGGACCTTCAGGTTAGTGGCCAGCACCGCATCGAAAGTCGACTCCTCGGTGCCCGCCGTAGGCCCACCGGATCCGATCGCCGCGTTGTTCACCAGAATGTTTAGGACGCCACCAGCAGACTCGGCGACCTTGGTCGCCTTGGCCGCGAGTTCCGCCGCGGACTGGGCATCACGTAGCTCGGCACCGACGAACTCGGCCCCTCCTCCTTCGGCGCGGATCCGCTTCACAACTTCCATGCCTCGGTCAGCGTCGCGGCCGGAAACCACGACGCGGACGCCGTCACGGGCGAGCTTGAGGGCAGTGGCACGACCGATTCCACTTGTCGAGCCGGTAATGAGGGCAGTCTTGGTCTCCATCGGGTATCTCCTCAGATGAATGAGTTCAGGCGGGGCGGATGGGGTTCGGCTGAGTTGACGCGGTTGTGTGCAGGGGGTGGGGCCGCGTCGCCAGCTCCGATCACAAGCTCTGCAGGAAGGCGACACGATCGGCGAACGCATGTCGTGCCAGCCCGGAGCCGGGCGCGAACTGGTCGAAGCCGTGGATCGCGCCGGGACGGACTGACAGATGTACGGCCACGCCGTGTTCCATGAGCCGCTCGGCGTAGGTCACGGTCTCTGCGCAGAAGAGATCCAACTGCCCAACCTCGAGGTAGGCCGACGGCATGTCATGGAGCGAGTCCGCACGAGCGACCGAAGCCGAAGCAGGCACCTCGTCCGTGCCGTACCTCTCGCCGAGATATGCCTGCCAGCCGGTGATGTTGTCGGCGACCGACCAGGCGAGGAACGGCTCAATAGCTGAGTCGGCGATCGCCGTGCGGTCGTCGAGCATCGGGTACACGAGGATTTGCGCGGCCAAAGGGCCGATCTGACGGTCGCGGCATACCAGCGCCGTTGCGGCCGCAAGGCCGCCCCCGGCGGAGTCACCCATGATTGCGACGCGCGCTCCGGGCGCATGTTCCGCAGCATGCCTGATCGCCCACTCGACCGCTGCGACGCAGTCGTCGACGGCTCCCGGGAACGGTGATTCGGGCGCGAGACGGTAGTCGACTGCGATCAACGCCACCCCGGCCTCTGATGCGTATCGGCGGCAGACGTGGTCGTATCCGTCGAGGCTTCCCGCGATGAGGCCACCGCCGTGCACGTAGACGACAAGGGCATTCGGCGCATGTGTCGGCTTGTACATGCGCAGCGGGACGGCGTGCCCGTCGGATGACGGCACAGTGAAGTCGGCCGCTTCGATGCGGTCGTCCCGTGCTGCGGCGGCGGCCAGCGCGCCATAGACGGAATCGATGGTCGCCCGCCGCGTCTGCCAGTCTCCGATGGCCGGCGGCGTCTGCGGGGTGGCGGCTGCGATCGCGCCGACCACCTCGAGAAGTTCGTTGTCGATGCTGAGCACTGTGATCCTCCATGTTTTGGTGAGAGTTGTTCCGGGGTCGCCCGCGGCCGCAGCCGCGTGAGCGGGTCTCCGGCAGCGGCGGCCGTCGTTGTTCAGCGAGCGGCAGCTGATCGATGGCATCCGCTGACGGGCGGGGCCGCCGGTGCGCCCTGGCTTTCAGCGACGCGGCCATCTTGTGGATCCGAAGCCTCAAACCGGCCTAATGATTCGAACGTCGAACACGCCTAGGACTGGCCCATGCCCCCGGAGACGAACAGTTCGGTGCAGCTGACGAAGCCGGCGTCGGCGGAGGCCAGGAAGAGGGCGGCCTTCGCCACCTCTCGGGGCTGCCCAAGTCGGCCAATGGTGGTAAGTGACATGAGATAGTCGCGCGCCTCGGGGGCGAGTCGCCCCAGCGCCGGTGTGTCGATCGGGCCGGGGTGCAGTACGTTGACGCGGATGCCGCGGCCGGACAGTTCGGCGCTCCATACCCGCGCGAACGAGCGCAACGCCGCCTTACTGGCCGCGTAGACTGGCCGACGTGATCTCGTGCAGGGGTTCGTGGAGTTTGCCGACCCCTGCGCTGGCGTAGAGGATGTCCAGCTTCCCTGCTTCGGCCGTGATGGTGGCGAACAGGGTCTCGATGTCTTCCAGGCTGGCCGCATCGGCACTGATTCCTCGCAGTCGCGGGCCGAGACGGCTCGCCGCGTCGTCGAGGGGCTGCTGGCGCCGGCCGGTGATGTAGACCAGGGCGCCTTCCTCCACGAACAGCTCCGCGGTGGCCAGCGCCATTCCCGATGAGCCGCCTGTGATGAGCGCGACCTTCCCGTCGAGCTTGCCTGACATGCACTTCTCCTTCTTTACGGGGCCGGCTGGCCGTCCGGCGCGGGCGATGTACCTGCGTCACGTGGTTGCCGGGCGAGCACTCGTGCTCCTAGCTGGGTTGCATCGGCACACTATCTGATGCGTGCGCAGGCACCTAAACTTGGGGGCATGTAGACGCTGGTAGTGTGGATTTCGTGAAGGCGCCCCGAACAACGTCCGCGGTCATCTCCCAGCCGGAACAGGACGGCTGGTTCGGGCTGATCTACGCCCAGGCGGCCATGCGGTCACGGATCGAGGCCGTACTGATGGAACGCCACCGGCTCTCGTTCAGCGCTTTCGAGATCCTCTGCCGCCTCAAGGACCTCGAACCCCAGCCTGTCCGCTCCCTGGCGAGTGAGCTGGTGACCGTCAGTCCTACCCGGGCGTCCCGGCTCGTGCAGGATCTGATCGACGCTGGCCACCTCGTACGCGGTGCTAACCAAGCTGATGGCCGGATTTCTTTGATCAGCCTGACCGAGGAGGGGCGCCGCTACATCCAGATCGTGGCGCGGACCTTCGAAGAATCAATTAAGCAGTTCTTCGTCGATGTCCTCGATGCGGACGACATTGCCGCGCTGGCGCGGATCTGGCGGAAGCTGGAAACAGCTGAGGACTCACCGGAAAGTCACAGAAAAGACCTCCACTCGTCCGATGTCGGCAGGTCGTGACTGGCACTCATCCACTGAGCGCCCTCGGCAGGGTTGCACCGTAGGTGTCCGCACTACGGGGGAGCTTCAGAACGACACAGCTCTGGGCGTAAAGCAGGCGTAGGTCAGCCCTTGGCTCCAAGAAGCCGGGTCAGGAACTGCTCCCGGCTGAGCGCCTCACCGGGGAGCGGACTCGGCGCATCCGCCCGCAGCCCGTCGAGCAGGATCGGCACGAAGCGGCGCCACAGTTGCGGGTCGGCCTCGCCAAAGGTCTCGATCAGGTGGGTCATCACAGACATCAGCACGCCGATGTCTGTCGCTGCAAGATCGGCGCGGATCACCCGCTGCTCGCGACCACGCTGCAAAAGCAGCTCGATACAGCGTTCGACTCGGCTCTGCACATCGTTGGCGTCGGGCTCTGAGGTTTGCGTGCTCCTCAGAAGTTCCCCAAGAGCGCGCTTGCTCGCCTGAGGCTCGAGCACAGCCTCGAAGAAGGCCGTGAGTCCAGCGGCCGCATCCTCCATCGTCGCCGCCCTCTCCGCGGCGTCAAGCATCGCTTCCATCGTCTCGGCCAGCACTGCCTGCGCCAGAACGTACTTGTTGGGGAAGTGACGATAGGCGGTCCCCACGCCCACGCCGGCTCGTCGCGCCACATCGTCCAGCGTCGGCATCATGCCAGCCGCGTCGAACAGCTCGGCGCCGGCCGCGATCAATGCCGCACGGTTCCGCGTCGCGTCCTTGCGCCGTGCCCGCTGATCAGCCGACTGGTTCGTCGCGTTCTCTTCCATGCGGCTCCTCACCTCACAGCATCAGACCGGAATCGGAGATTGGTCTCCGCTATGCTAGCTTCCACGTAACGGAGATACATCTCCGGTACAGACGTTCGCTTTGCTTCAAAAGATGAGGAGGATCGCCGTGCCTGTTGAACGGATCATCTTCGGCACCATGACGCTCGGCTATCACGGGCGCGGCGCGCGTGTTCGCGATGCGTCCACAGCTCGCTCGATGCTCGATCTGTTCCATGATCGCGCCTACCGCGAGGTCGACACCTGCTACGTGTACGGCGACGGATCCTGCGAGCAGATGCTCGGCGATCTGCATGCCCCCGATACGTTTGAGATCGCCGTCAGATACGACCCCCTCGCCACCGAACGAGGACACGAGCCGGACGTGCTCCGCGCCTCCCTGCGGGCGAGCCTTGACCGGCTTCGGGCAGAGCGCGCCGACCTGCTCTACCTCAATGTGCGCGCACAGGACACGCCATGGGAGAACACGCTGCGCACCGTTCATGAGCTTCATGACGAAGGCGCCATCGCCGAGTTCGGACTGAGCAACGTCGCCGCTGACGACGTCGAGGAGACGATTGCCATCGTCAAGGACAACGGCTGGCTCCGCCCCACGGTCTACCAGGGTCTCTACAACGCCGCGACCCGTGCGGCGGAGACCGAACTGCTGCCGGTCCTTCGGCGGCACGGGCTTCGTTTCCATGCCTACAACCCGCTTGCGGGCGGGGCCTTCGCTGCGTCCTTCGGCGACGAAGCCGCCGTGGACTCCGGATCGCGGTTCGACGGAAGTCATGCCCAAGGCGCGCAGTACCGCCGTCGTTACTGGAACGAGCCGTACCTGCAGGCGATGCGCACATTCAAGGCCAGTTGCGAATCGTCTGGGATCTCGCCGACCGATGCGGCCCTGCGCTGGCTCGTGCATCACTCGCACCTCGACGTCGTACACGGCGACGGGATCATCCTCGGCGCATCCCGCCCCGAACACCTCGCCCAGAACCTCGATGCGGTGCAGGACGCGCCACTGCCTCCCGAGCTACTCAGAGCGATCGACGAAGCGAGCGAGACCGCGCGCTTGGCCTGGCCGTCAGCGCGTCCAGCCTGACTCTCACAGACAACGAAAGCCACGAAGGAGATCACTGATATGTCGAACACACCCAAGACCTGGTTCATCACCGGAGCATCGCGAGGCTTGGGAGCCCAGTGGGCGGAAGCCGCGCTCTCTCGCGGCGATCGTGTTGCCGCGGCCGCCCGCTCCGCCGGCACGCTGGACTCACTCGCTGAGAACTACGGCGACCTGGTCCTTCCCCTGGAGCTCGACGTCACGGACGAGGCCGCAGTACATCGGGCGGTCGCGGCTGCCGAAGAGCGGTTCGGCGGGATCGACATCCTCGTCAACAACGCGGGACAGGCCGTGATGGGAGCGGTAGAGGAAGTCACGGCCGCCCAGGCCCGTGAGCAGATGGAGGTCAACTACTTCGGCGCCCTCTACACGTCGCAGGCAGTCGTCCCGCACATGCGGAAGCGTCGCAGCGGTCGGATCATCCAGATCTCCTCAATGGGCGGGGTCGTGGCGCTTCCAACTATGGGGACGTACCACGCGACTAAGTGGGCGCTGGAGGCGTTGAGCCAAGCGTTAGCGGCGGAGGTCGCGGAGTATGGCGTGCATGTCACGCTCGTTGAGCCGCTCATGTTCCCGAGCGAGCTCGGGAACATGGCGCCACCGATGCCCGAATACGACCACGCACGCGCGCTGGTGATGGCCGGGTTCGAGGGCACGGGAATCGCCCCAGGAGACCCTGCGGCGGCTGGGCGAGCAATGCTTACCCTCGCCGATGACCCCAATCCTCCGCTGAGGACTCTGTTCGGCGCGAACGGGCTTCCACTCATCCGCCCGGAGTACGCCCGCCGGATTGCCCTCTGGGAGGAGTGGGACCACCTCGCACAGCTCGCACAGGGGACCTCGCCAGCCTGAAATCCGCGGAGGCCACGAGCACCATACAGAGTCAGTGTCGAGCATCCGCAGGGATGCTCGACACTGACTGCAACCGCCCACCATCTTTCCTTGCGTGGATTCCCGAGCGGCCGCGTAGGTGCCGAGGCAGCAAGCACCGCGCCTTGCCTGCATTTCCCAGAACATTCGCACGACGACCGACTCGGCTCTCGACACCGTGCGTCGTCGTCGGTACCTTCCACCGCGCCACGAAGGGCCACTGGGAACATCCGTCGCCCACGGTGTGGCCGCCGCCAGCTGGCCAGGTCGCCGGCGCGGCGTCATGCTGCAGCTCCTGTGGCGTGGTCGTGCGGGGGCGAGGAAGGGGGACGTGGTCTGGGGTCGGAAGCGTGGGATTCAGCTTGGCCAGGTCGACGACGAAGGCCTGCCCGGCCGGCATCACGGGGGTTGGCCCGGAGATCACCACAGGAAGAACGCCTGAGCCCGCTCGGCCACAACCGGGGCTGTCTTCCCTTCCGGCCCGAAGTGGTTGAGGCCGTCCAAAGTTTGGAGTGTGGCGTTGGGAAGGGTGTCGCGGAGCATGGCGAACTCCTCTCGATGCGCGCGCGGGGAGCGGCTCCCGCACAGGAGCAGCACCGTGGCGGTAACGCTCGCGAACTCGGGGAGCCGACCCTGTTGGGCTGCGATCTGCTCGTGCTCGGCCAGATTGGCCTCCAGAAGGGGTCGCATCCGCTGCCAGCTCGGCCCGCGGAATCCCACCCGCATCACCATGCGGAGATACCAGTGCGGCATCTTGGTCATGAAGGCCGGCGCGCCGCCCGAACCTTGGATGAAGTGAACGAAGGCGCCGTAGGGATCGCCGGCGGCCAGCCGCTCTCGGTACGGGGCCATCCAGTCGGTGGGGACGGGAGCGGCGGGCACTCCGGGCTCGTAGACCGTGATGCGATTGAACAGCTGGAATGAGCGTGCGGTCTCCAGGATGACGAGTCCGCCGTAGCTGTGTCCGAACGCGAGGCGCGCCCCGGTCCCCTCCTGGACGGCAAGGAGATCTTCTACTTCCTTCGCCAGGGTGTACTCGGGCCCCTGAGGGCCGCTGGCGCCGCGCCCTCGCCGGTCGACGAGGTGCACTGTGAAGGAGCGGGCCAGCTCGGAGGCCAGTGGCAGGTAGTCCTCCGATGTTCGCAGATTGCCGCCGAGCACGATGAGGCCCGGCCCGGTTCCCATCGTCTGATAGCTGATCGCTGTGCCGTCGGCTGAGAAGACGGTGCGCTGGTGCACCGGTGGGGTCTGGGTGTTCCGGCTCATTTGCCTGCCTCCTGCTCAAGGTGGTTGAACGTCGCCAGCAGCCGCGCCGTGTGCTCGGCGTACTCGGCGTAGGGCACGCCGCTGTGGGCGACGATCGCGGCCAGCCGGTCTTCGAATCCCTGCCGGATCGAGGTCATCAGCTGCTTTCCTTCGTCGGTGAGACTCAGCCGCCGGCGGTTCCCCCCGGCCGGGTCGGGCTGGACGTCGAGAAGCCCGTCGGCGGCGAGGACGGCGGTCATGCGGCTTACCGACGGCTCAGTCACACCCAGGTATTCGGCAAGGGTCCGTTGTGTCGAGGCCCCTAGCTCCCCCACCAGGGTCAGCGCCAGGAAGCGGCTGTAGGAGATGTTGTGCTCCGCCCGCAGGATCCGGTCAGCCGCCCGGTCCAAGCGGGCGGTGAGCACATGCAGGTTGAAGCTCAGATTTCGTTCCATGCCGCTAACTTAACACGCTAACTTAGCAATGCAAGTTACCCTCACGACTTTCCTTGGCCGTGGAGAAGGAGCTGCCCACGGACGAGGCAATCGCCCGGGACGAGGATCCCGCCATACGGGGATCACGATTGGTCCCGTCGTCATGGATTGCGTGACCGTCGCGTACGGAAGCTCATCTTGGCGGGCTCGCTTCACGGCCTACGTGCGGTGCGGCGGCGCCTGTGCAGCGATGATCCGACGAGGACCACGATGGGCGAGGTCACGACGGATACAAGATCGAGGACCGTGCGGGCGATCTCCAGTACGGCTCCGCCGTGGTGCCCGCTTGGTGAAGCGTCAGAGCAGGCAGAACTCATCTCCTGCCGGTCGGCTACCACCACCTGATCAGGCCTTCCCTTTAGGTCGTCCCGACGGATCTCCGTCGCACCCGCGGCGGCGGTCAACCGCTCGTCCGCCTCGACCACCCGCGGCCACCAGACTTCCCAGGGCGTGCTTCGGCCTCATGAAGGAGTACAGGGTGACCGCGGCGTGCGTGGTGCACGTCCCGATCGCGACGCAGGCCGGCACGGCCCTGGGCACGCTCTACCGGGACGCCGTGTTCGTCGGCGACCCCGACAGCGACAAGATCCGGCACCTGCTGGACAGTGGCATGGTCGTTGAGTTCGGCCAAGACGGCCAGGCCGTGACCGCTGGCGCCGTCGACAAGCCCGCACCGGCCCCGGCCAAGCCGGGGGCGGAGACGCCGCAGGTGACCGCCCGGTCGACGAAGCCTGAGCTCGTCGACTACGCAGTCGACCCAAGGCCAGGACCGCGCCAAGGCGGAGAAGCTCACCGTCAAGGAACTGCAGGAGCGGTACGTCCGCCCGCAGTAACCCAAGGCGTGTCCCCGCCCGGGGCCCCACCCCCTGGAGGCTCCGGGCCCGGACACCATCCGGGCGGGCTGGCCACCACGTAGAGTCCTGGACCCGTCCGGCCGAGCGGTGTTCCACCTGCGCTGGGCGGTCCTCCAGGCGCATTACTGATCATGCCCTGAAAAGTGGGATCGAGGCTTGGCCGGTCATGATCACGGCGCAAGTAGCGTGCCCAGATCCACTCGTAGACGGCGATCCGCGTGAATGGCGTCTGCCTGCCCAGCGGTCGTCAATGCGCGGGCGCCTGGAGGATCAGCCGCCAATTCTCAGTGCCCTCGGCCACACGCCCTCCTTGTCTCCCAGCATCAAAACTGGCGACCGGGAGGTCGGGCAACTGCTCCGGACCCTCGCCGTCGGATCGAGCGCGCTGTCGGCGGCAGAAGAGTGTGTCTGGCTCGGTCGACTGATGCCCTAAGTGGACAAGTCACAGGTACGCGAGGGGGGCTGGTCGTCGGATCGGCTGGCGTGCGACCGTGGGCCGTGGCCAGGGTCTCCACGCGTCTCGAACGCCGCATCCGCACGGACTTCCCACATCATCCCAACGTCGTGATCGCGGCCCTGACCGAACTGACCAGTGAAGTCTTTGCCGGTGAACCTCGCGACGCCCTCAGGATCGAGCGCATTCAGCTAGCCGCGCTCATCCTCGCCAAAGGCAACCTCCGACGACTCGACGACGCGCTGGTCCTCGGCAACACGGACTGGCGCGACCTCCTCGTCTCCGCCGGCCTGGCCAACGAAGGTTGGCAAGAACGCGTAAACGCCGAACTCGAAGCTCCGCCCGCCAAGCACATCTGGTGAAACCACTTCGCCGCAGCACCATCCGCGGCATGAGCGGGTGCCTCGTCAGTGGCGGGTGCCACGGTGCAGTCGGCTCTCGGCTCCCCACAGGTAGAAGGCTGGCAGGCCACGCTGCAGTCCGGAACGATAGATCCCTATCCCATCCACCGCTGTTGCCTTGTTGAGGTGTTCGGCCTGGACGGCTCGGGCTTTGCGCAGAAGTTCATCAGTGGTGAAGAACGAGCCGTTGTCGGCGCTGACTCGGATCCCCGGCTTGGTGCCTCCGCCCGGTCCGAAAGGCAACAGGTACAGCTGCGGCACCTGGAGCCGGGAGTCGGCCGCGACAAGCCTCGCCGGATCGCCAGAGGACCACGTCAGGTCCGTAGCCTGTACGGCGACGAAGGGCAGATCGGGCCGGTGGACCGTGCGTTCGTCATCCGACAACGGGTCCGATCGGACAAGGGCCGCCTGATCGGCGACCGTTGAGGCGGCGGTCACGTAGTACGTGATCCGTTTGCGCTTGATCTGCTCCAGGTCCGCGAGACCCCAGCCGTCGAGATGCGGCCACCAGCAGTCATACATGACGATGTTGCTGTCGTGGACGAGCACCCGGAGGGGACGCTCGTCGTGCGGAAACCGGAACACCGTGCCGGGCTCGAGCTGGGACAGGTCCACGAAGCGCAGCGTAGTCCGACAGATGGAACCAGCGCGGGTCACCGGCAACGGATTCAGACATGGCGGAAGACACCAAGAGGACAGACCGAGTGCGTGCTCATCGAGCGATGTCGTGCGCCCTGGCACCGCTCGAACGGGCGCTGGCGACGGCCAGTATGGACTGTTCCAGAGCTCCGGCGGACAGCGCGCGCCGGGTGCCATGTCCGGACGTCTGTTCGTCAGATCCAGGTATCCAGCGCATCCGAATCGTCGGCTGATCCGTCCCGCCTGAACACGCCGCTGTCGTTCACCCGCCAGTTCGTTTGTATGCCTGTTGGTCGTTGGAGCCTTCGTCGTACCTGCTCCACGTCGTCCAGGCGGAATGAGTCCGGCATCCGGAAATAGACGATGCCGTCCACGACCGTGGGATGGAGCCCGAGGTCGGCCAGCAATTGTGTTGCCACGTCGCAGCTATCGGCGGTGGGCACCACGTATGCGCGTCCGCCGTCGTTCTCGCAACAGCTCCGCGTGTCGCACACAGCCCACAGGCTGGCCAGCAGTCCGGCAACGCCTTGATCCACACACGCCTCTTTGCCGTGCGCTCGGAGATGAACCTGGCGGTGCCCGACGGCGATCAGTCCGCCGTTCGTCTTCCGGCAGGCTGGACACAGTGGGTAGGGCCCAAGCACGACCGGCATCACTACCCCCAGACCGAGAAGATCGAGGGTCCAGATTACGGACTTGCGCTCGGAAATCCCAGCAGACTGCAGCAAACACCTACCAGCGCGATCCCTCCTGCCTTACCTTGCCTTCCCCGTCCGGCGCCCCTCTCTTCGACCAAGACCGGGTGCGCGCTCATACGGCATGTCAGTGTGTTCCGGTTCGGCTGAGACTGAACCCGTTGACTTGGAACGGGCGGCTCATCGTTCCCAGCCGTCAGGGCCTGAGGTTGCGGTGGAGGAAGTCGGCGGTCGCCTGAGCGGCTCGGGTGACGTGCGGTTTCACGTCATAGAGGTCGATATGCTGGTCGGCGTCCAGCCAAAGGATCTCCTTGTCGCCGGGCTTGCGTTCGTAGAGCTCCCGAGCCAGCTCCGGCGAGCAGTAGGCGTCGGTCTTTCCGTGGACAATCAATAGCGGGGTGGCGGCCAGGAGATCAGCCGCACTGAGGGCGTCGAAGGTCATCAGGGAGTGGAGCGATCCTCCGGTGACTTCGTCGCGCCAGTACGGCGACGCGGACCGGGCGGTGCCGTAGTAGGCGTACGGTTCATCGCCTGCCATCGCGGCCTCGCCGCCGTCGGGCGCCACGGCGGGCACGTACTCGTCGTACCGGTCCAGGAAGCCGCCGAGCGCGGACCGGTAGGCGTCAATGCCCATGGTCTGGGTGATCCGAGCCGGGCTGTTGTAGGCACCCGCTATTCCGGCCACCGCCTTCACACGGGGATCCGTGGCGGCGGCCCGCACCGCATAGCCCCCGCCGAGGCAGACGCCGACCACACCGATCCGAGCCGGGTCTACCTCGGGCCGGCCGGCCAGCACGCCGACCGCGGCTCTCAGGTCGGCCAGTTTTCCCTGACTGTCCTCATGCTGGCGGCGTCCGCCGCTTTCCCCGAAGCCCCGGTGGTCAAAGGCGAGCGTGACGAGCCCAGCCTGAGCGAGTAGCTCGGCGTAGGTGCCGACCACTTGCTCTTTCACCCCGGTGAAGGGGCCGGTGAGTGCCACGGCAGGCTGCGGACCGTCCGCGTCCGGAACCCGGAGCTCGCCCACCAACTCCACACCTTCGCTGCCGAAGGTGATCCGCTCAGTTTTGACAGTGGTCATGAGCCCTCCCAGGCGCCGAGATCCCAACCTTCGTGATCACGCGGCGAGTTCGGCGGCAACGGCGTCCGCGCCCAGGCCGACCAGCCAGCCCAGGGGCGCATCAGGCAGGAAGCGGGTCATGGTCTGCGTCAGCTCCAGCTTCTGCGTGTCGCTCAGATTCGGCGCACCGGCGGCCAAGTGCCCCACCGCCTCTCGGTACATCAGCAGGTACTGGCGCTGCCGGGTCAGCAGGCCGGTGTCGCCGGGCGCGCCGTGGCCCGGATACAGCGGCACCCCGGCCAGCTCGTCCACCAGCCGGTCGAGCACACTCAGCCACGCGCCCGAATGCCCGTCCACCGTGTAGGAGTGCACGCCGTCGAAGGCCAGGTCACCGATGAAGGCATTCCGCTTCTCGCCGGCCTCGACGAGGAGATAGGAGTCGGCGTGACTTTCAGCGGCCCCGAGGTCGTGCACCTGAATCCGCAGCCCGGCGACGTCCACGGTGCCGCCACCGTCCAGCGGCCGGTCCGGCACCCGGAACCGGTCCGGCCACTCCTCGCCGTAGGTGGGCTGCCACTGCTCCCGCTTGGCGACCGCAGTCTGCTCGATCGTCTTGGCGACCAACGCCGTCGCATAGACCGGCACGTCGTCGCCGACCACGTATGGCAGCCCGTTGAAGTGATCCGGGTGGGGATGCGTCACGAACGCCGCGACCAGTGGCTTGCGCAACGCCGCGAGCCGCGCGGCCAGCGCCCTGGCGTCGGACACCAGCAGTCCGGCATCGACGAGCACCACGCCGTCCACCGTCTCCAGCAGGTAACTGTTGACGAAGATCCCGGGCTCCGCGGCCGTGTACGTGTGGACCTTAAGCTCTGTCATGACCGAGACACTAGGCGCCCTGATCTTGAACCGGCCAGAAGGCACTTTGAGGTGCCCCTCCACACGGGAGAACCCCATGGCACTGGTGATACCCGACGTCCTGGAAGAAAGCTGCACGACCCGGCAGGCGCTGGAGCGGCTGGCCGCCAAGTGGCGCGTCCTGCTGATCTACGCACTACTCGCGGGACCACAGCGGCACGCCGAGCTGCGCCGCAGGCTACCTGGTATCACTCAAAAGGTCCTGACCGAGACCCTGCGGAACATGGAAAGCGACGGGCTGGTCGAACGACGGGTGCTCAAGGAAACCGCCCCACAGCATGTGGAGTACGCCCTGACCACACTCGGCAAAACCCTGCGGGAGCCGCTGTCGGCCATCTGCGCCTGGGCGGCGGAGCACGGCTAGCGATGCCTCACGCAACAGCGGCATCCGCTCATCGGCATGTCCGTGCGCTGACGGCGCGCCGACTTGCCGTAACTGTGGAGCGCGCGGATCGCGGCATGAGAGCGCGCGGATCACGGCGTTGATCGGATGTTCGTGTCCGTCCGCGACTTGTCCGACTTTGAAGATCTTTCAGCTGTGGCGGTCATCTCACCGGGATGGGCATTCCATGCTGCACCTCGAGGACCGCCCGCGTGCCCAGCGGTTGAGCCAGCTCGACGGTGGTGGCACGCTGTGCGCCGAGGGCCAGGCATGCCTCGTCGCCCGCGTGCCGGTGTTCGATGACAATGATGACGACCGCATTGGCCGACTCGACGGCTTCTGCGCTGTAATCAGCGCCGCATGGCTGGCTTCTCGGGCCCCGGGCGCCGGTGAAGGCTACGGTCAACTGCCGACCGGACGTGGTAGTGGTCACCGACCCGATTGCCACGCCGCCGGGTGGGTTGTAGGGATCCGATGACGGCGGCGTGACGTGGATGGTGGCCGAACTGGCAACCGTCACGCGGGTCACCCGTACCCCCGTTCCCTTGAGTGTGTACTCCCAGGCCGGCGCTGTCGCCGGGCCGCGGGTGGTCTGGATCCGCATTGTGGTCATACGCGCACCGGTGACCTCCAGCGGTACGCATTCGGGACAGGACCCGGCGCCCGCGGCTGCCATCTGGTTGAGTGCCTCGTCGGCTGAGAGCAGAGGGACTGTCTGGGTGGCTCCGTTCTTCCAGACCACCTTTCCCGTCCGTCGCGGCGCGGCGGGCAGCGCCGCGGCGGCGAGGACACGGCCAGACAGCAGCGCTTGTTTGTTGTCGCCGTTCTTGGGCTCCCAGTCGCCGAGTTGGCCGGTCAGCTCCCCGACCGGGACGAATCCCTGGTGCCCGCCGGCATCGAGGACCGCCTTGTCGTATCGGGCCAGGGCGTCGCGAGCCTGCTGGTGCAGCTGGTCCAACCCGTCCGCGCCCCGGCCGTTCCCAGCCGAGCCGCAGCCGCTGAGTATGGCCACCACCGCGATCCAGAGCATCCAGCGCCGTCGCGCCATCCTGGCTCACCTCCGCCCTCCACATCCTTTCATTCAACGACAGGAGGCCTCGAGGGGTTCAGAGATGGGGAGTGCGGCTGCGATAACGGTTCGGTACTACGCGATCGCCTTCGCGAGTTATCGCTGGGCCGCGTGACCGCAACGACCCTCATCCGCTCGCTCATCGGCAGAGTCGAGCACCTGTGCATGCTCCGCCCGGTCAGCGGCAGATGAGTGCGCGTCCGGGCCTAGGCGCCCGCCCGCACCCGGCGATCGCGTTGATCAGACCGCGCTGGTCTTCAGCGTGGTAGCAAGGGAGCACGAGCGAACCTGTGCCACCGACCTGGTGGCGACGTGGGGCTGAGCGTCGGATCGACGTCCGGACGCGCATCCGCTCAACCCGACACGCCGTCGATGCCGCCGCGATGACGGGCGACAGAACTGCCGGGAACGGAACAATCCGCTCGCGGATGCGGTCAATCTTGGACGGCACCTGATCGCGGTCTCAGTCTGGGCCGGCTGAGGCACCGGGGGTGGTTGGGCCGTCGCCGGTTCGATCCAGCCACTCCGACAGCAGGGCGCGCTCGGCGCCGGTGAGCATTGTCAGCTTCGGTGCGACGGCCCGGAATGCGACAGCGACTGCGGTCGTGCTGTCCGCGGGAAGCGTCGGCACGTCGGTGAGGATCGATCGCATCACCGCCTCGTACATCGCGTCGGCAAGGTCGCGGTCCCGGTGTTCCGGCGGGGTGGAGAGCAAGGTGAGCACGGCGCCGGTGCCGGCGGCGTGGATGAGTTCGACGGCACGTTTTTCTGGGACCCGAAGCCGGCCGATTGCCGCAACGCGGTGCACCCGGGCGCGCAGTACCTCCAAGCCGGCGGCCGCCGCCGGTGAACGAACCCCACGGCTGGGGTCGGTGAGGAGACCGAACAGCGCTGCGTTGGCGAGACCGAAGCCAATATGCGTGTCCCACCCCGCCCGCAGGTCTGCAACCGGGTCGCCGCTGTCCTCGACGAGGGTCTTCCCGGAGACGTAGGTGGCGAAGACATGTTCGGCAACGGCGTCGAGCAGCGCGTCCT
Organism: Planotetraspora mira; assembly: GCF_016863275.1. Lineage (GTDB taxonomy): Bacteria > Actinomycetota > Actinomycetes > Streptosporangiales > Streptosporangiaceae > Planotetraspora > Planotetraspora mira. Next base: position 42,678 of record NZ_BOOO01000049.1, on the reverse strand, counting down.
TGTCCTCGAAGAACCGATAGATGGTCGGCGCCTGCATGCCGACCGCCTGCGCGACCGCACGGGTGGTGACCGCGCTTGCGCCCTGCTCACGCAGGAGCTGCGCCGCGCACTCGACGATGTTCGCTCGCGTCTTTCGCCTGCTGGCGCTATCCGGCCTCACCTCTGCCATGTTTCCAAGGATAACGAAATTTTGCTATCCCTGTTGCTAACGTTGGTAGCATTCAAATCGTTCCAGCGTTAGCAGGAGGGGAAAGATCATGATCATCATTACCGGCGGTACCGGCCAACTCGGCTCCCAGATCGTTGATCGGCTGCTCGATCGAGTCTCGGCAGACCGGGTCGGCGTGAGCGTCCGCGACACCGACCGCGCCGGCGAACTGGCCGCACGCGGGGTGCGCGTGCGACGCGGCGACTTCACCGAGCCCAAATCCCTCGCCGATGCGTTCGAGGGCGCAACACAGGTGCTCATCGTCTCGACCGACCAGGCGGGCGAGGCAGCGGTTGCCCAGCACGTCGCAGCGATCGACGCCGCTCGCGATGCCGGTGCCAAGCGCATCCTCTACACCAGCCACCAGGGCGCCGCCGAGGACTCGGTCTTCGCGCCGATGCCCGACCACGCCGCCACCGAGCGCTACCTGTCGAAGACGGGCACACCGTTCACGGCGCTGCGGAACGGGTTCTACACCAGCACCGTCCGGCACCTACTCGGCCGGGCGCTCGAAACCGGCGAACTCGTCGCACCGGCCGACGGGCCCGTATCCTGGACCACGCACGCCGACCTCGCCGAAGCGGCAGCGATCATCCTCGCCGACGAGGGCCGGTTCGATGGTCCGACCCCGCCGCTGACCGCACCGGACGCGCTCGACCTCGCAGCCATCGCCGGCATCGTCACCGAACTCACTGGACGCACCATCCGCCGCGTCGTCGCCGACGACGCCGAGTGGACGGCCACCATGATCGGCCACGGTGTACCCGCGGATCAGGCGGACATGCTGCTCGGCATGTTCCACGCAGCACGCCGCGGGGAGTTCGCCACCACCGGACCGGAGCTCGAGAATCTCCTCCAGCGCACACCCACGCCGGTCCGTTCGATGCTGGAGGGACTCACCACCCAGCCGTGACCTCTCCTCTTCTCGATGATGTGGCCGCCCCACGGGGCGGCCACATCACACTCATCTCGCCATGAGAGGTCGACTCCAGCCCCGCAACGGAGCGCTACTCCCAGTGGCCTGCGGACCGATACCCGACGGCCGGAGCCGTCATGATGAACAGCAACGCGTCATCGTGAACGTGGCGGCCGAATTTCGGCCGGATCATTCCGGTGTCCCATGTTCATAGGGTGTGGCATCCCGTGCTCGGACGGGGGCCGAGATGAACCTTTCCACGAGTGCAGGGTCGCCGAAGACCGTGATCCCCGCGATTCCGTCATGACGTACATCGAGCACCGCGACGCCAAACGGCTGCCCGCGCAGATAGGCCGCGACCGCGGGCTGGCCATTCGCGACCGAGCGGTCCATACGCCAGTCACCGGGACTGCCCACGGCTTCCGCGAGGACGCGCGAGCAGGCGGCCTTGCCGGCGTACCACGCTCGGTCTGGCAGCAATTGAAGGGTCGCGTCGGCTCGCAGCACGGCCGTCAGCGCCTCGACGTTTGCCGTTTCGAACGCGATCACGTAGGTGTCGAGCAGCCGCCGCGCCTGGGGGTCGCTGGGCTCGACCACGTCGTAGGGGCCGGGCGCGACCTCGGCTATCCGAGCTCGAGCGCGCTGGAGGCTGCTCTTCACCGCCGCCACCGACATGTCCATCATGTCCGCGACGTCAGAGGCCGGGAACGCCAGCACGTCCCGCAGCAACAGCACCGCCCGCTGAGTCGCTGGCAGCGTCTGCATCCCCGCGATCAGCGCCAGCCGCAGGTTGTCGCGGTCGCCGGCGAATGGTTGGATCCAGGTCTCGGGTGGCAGCACGTCCGGCGGTCCGCCGATCTCGTCGGTCGGAGCGCCGATTCCCGACGGCAGCGCGCGCCGGCCGCGGTCGCGGACGGCGTTGAGGCAGACGTTGGTGGCGATTCGGTGCAGCCACGTGCGCACCGAAGCGCGCTCCTCGAAGCCGTCCCAGGCCCGCCAGCCACGCAGGTATGTCTCCTGCACCGCATCCTCGGCCTCGTCCCAGGACCCGAGCATCCGGTAGCAGTGCGCCAGCAGTTCGCTGCGCAACGGGGCGGCCGCTTCCTCGAATCCGGTCATGTAACCAGGGTTGACCGCAGCCACGACCCTGCCCTCCCGATCGCGTCGTCGGCCACCCTCGTGCGGCCGGCCCCCATCTGAAACGTATGCAGCTGATCGGCGAACTCGTCGAGGCGTACCTCGACGCCCGCCTCCCGCAGTCGGTCCGCGAGCCGCTTGCTGTCATCCAGCAGCGACTCCTCGGCGCCGACTTGAAGGTACGTCGGCGGCAGCCCGCGCAGGTCGGCGTGCAGCGGCGCGGCCAGCGGGTCGTGCGGGTCTGCCCCGGCCAGGTAGCCCGCGGCGAGCCCGCGCACCAGTTCGCGAGTGAAAAACGGGTCACTGCCGCTGTCGTAGGACGCGCCCGTGGCCTCGAGGTCGGTCCACGCCGACATCAGCAGCAGCGACGCCGGCAGCGGCAGGCCCTCGTCCCGGGCGCGCACCGCGAGGGCCAAGGCCAGCATGGCGCCGCACGAGTCGCCGGAGACGCAGATACGGGTCACCCCCCGGTCGAGCAGCCACTGGTAGGCCGCCGTGACGGCGTCGAGCTGGCTGGGAAATACATGCTCAGGCACCAGCCCATACTCGACCGCCAGCGTGGCCACGCCTGCGGCTCGGGCCAGGTGGCCGAACATCCGCCGATGAGTCGCAACCGAGCCACTGACGAAGCCGCCGCCGTGGATGGCCAGCACCGCCGGCCCGGTGAGGGCGCCTGGAGGTCGCAGCCAGAGTCCGCCCGGGGCGTCGAGATACTCCTGCTCGATGCCGTCAGGCTCCGAGGCCAGCGCCTCCCAGTCAGGGGTCTGCTCGCCGCGCGCCCGCGCCTCCCACAAGGCACGGTTGGGGTCCTGCGTCGTGGTCGTCATGACGGATTGACCCCGCACACCACCTAAAGGAATCGGTCGGTGGCGATCGTCACAAACGGAGACTGGACGGCTGTTGGCGGGTCGAGCATGTGCTGTGCGTCGAGCCGAGAGCCTGCCCCAGTCGGGTTGATCCCGCCCAATATCGTGCGGACCCCGGCTGACGAGCCCACCCCGGAACAAATCGAGGCCATCTGCCTGGTTTGGGCCGACGTGGCGGCTTGACCGCGAAACACGAGGGCGAAGGCTTAGCGCACGATCTCGCATGGATGTTCCTCAGCAACCCGGCATCGCTGACCACGCCGCCAGCTCGGGCGGCTCTGCTGGGTGAGCTCGTCGCACGGGCTGTGGCAGGCGAAGGCGAAGGCGTCGCGGTCGTGGTCACGATCCTGCCGCTCTTCCTCCCGCCATGCCGAAACCTCCGCCCCCGAGGGAGAAACGCGCCCTGCCGCGCCGGTTGGGGGCCGCCGGGCTGAACAGTGAGCGTTGTCGGTCGGCCAACGGGAGCCACGGTGTGCAAACCGCTGGCCACCCCTTACCGATGTACGTCGTCGCCGCTGGTCGGCGTCGGCGGAAACCCCGTGTCACGCGCGCAGTGGCAAGGCCGCTGAGTGCCAACGATGTTCTCGGCCGAGCACGGCGGTGATCGCACTCCCACTGATGACAGGCGTTTGTCGAACCGGTCTCTTATACGTAGACTCATACGTATAAGGAGGCTTGACGATGCCGAACAAAACGATCTATGTGTCCGAGGACGATCTGGCGCTCTTCCAGCAGGCTCAGGAGTTGTCCGGGGGAAACCTGTCTCAGGCGATCTCGGCGGCCCTGCGGCGCTACATCGAGATGGAGGAAGGACGCCAGGAAGGTTACGACGAGATCATCGTCGAGGTCGGCCTCCAGGGCGTCGGGCGCAAGCAGCGCTTCTCCGGGGTGCTCCTCGGCGAGTGGGGGCGTACCACTGGAAGCCGGGTCGAGATGTTCCGGGTCTATCGGTCCCGCAAGGGCAAGTTCGTCCTGCATGTGGATCGCTCTCCCGACTGGACGGACGGATCGGATTCCGACAACTGGCTGTCGTGGCGGACTCTGCTTGGCCTCGGTGATTCGAGTTGGGGCTTCGTACAGGGTGAATCCACGTTGGAGGTCGTCGACTCCTTCCAGGACCTGCGCGGGAAGGTGCCCGACGAGTTCTACGAGTTGATCGCCGACCTGGCCGAGCGTCCCGCCGTGGAGGATCTCGACATCTGAGGGCTCGACCCGTCGGCGGGGGACCGTCGGTCGTCGAACCGGCGGTGGTCCGCCGGATCGCCCCTACCGGATCGAACAGGAGGAGCAATGGAAGGAGAAAGGCATGGCAGAGGCCGGGCTGAAAAGTATCTCGGAATCGCAGGTCCGTGTCTCCGACGATGATCGCGACAGGGCCGTTCAGCGTCTTCAGCGGGCGTACGCCGAGGGGCGCCTGAGATCTGAGGAGATGGACGAGCGGCTCGAGGTGGCTCTCACGGCCGAGTCTCATGGCGATCTGATGCCGGCCGTCGTGGGTCTGCCTGACGATCTCATGGACGACGTGGTCCAGTTGAAGTCCACGGGCGGAAGGGTCAGGCGAGTGGGCGAATGGCGGGTTCCGCGCCTGCTTCGGGTCGCCTCCACGCATGGCGGCGTGAGGCTCGACCTGTCCGAGGGCGTCATCGACCATCCGGAAATCCAGATCGAACTCCACATCACATACGGCTCCGCGACGATCGTCCTGCCGCCCGGCGCGACAGCGGACGCGGATGAGGCGTTCGCTGAGTGGGGCACCGTGAACTGCAAAGTGTCGGGGCGAAGGCGTCCAGGCAGGCTCCACGTTCGGATCACCGGGGAGCTGGCCTACGGTTCCTTGAAGATCCGCTACCGGCGCACATGGTTCAGAACGCCTCGCTGAACGACGGGGACATGGCGCGCCAGCGGAATCCCCGCGCTGATCGATCGGGCATGGCCGGGCGGCGGCAAACAGGCGCCCCGTACATGCCCGTCACCCGGTCGTCGATCGACGTTATCGACGGCTGAACTCCGGTTCGACAGCCAGTCGGGCGATCGGAAATCGATCGCCCGCCATGCCGGCATGCCATGAATCCAACCCCGGACCCTCGAGGAAGCAAGCCCGGCGAAGCAAGCAGAGGAGAATCCCATGCCCCCCGCGATCACGGCCGAAGGCCTGGTCAAGAAGTACGGCGACGTGACAGCCCTCGACGGGATGGATCTGTCCGTTCCCGAGGGAACGGTGTTCGGGCTGCTCGGCCCGAACGGCGCCGGAAAGACGACAGCCGTGCGGATCCTGACCACCTTGCTGAAGCCGGACGCCGGCCATGCCACCGTCGCCGGACTCGACGTCGTCGGCGACGCCCCGCGGCTGCGATCCCGCATCGGAGCGTCCGGACAGTACGCAGCAGTGGACGATCACCTCACCGGCGCGGAGAACCTGGAGATGGTGGGACGCCTCTACCACCTGGGCACCCGGCGCAGCAAAGAGCGCGCTCGAGAACTGCTGGAACGCTTCGACCTGGTGGAGGCGGGAGATCGCCCGGTGCAGGGCTACTCCGGAGGCATGCGGCGCCGGCTCGACCTCGCCGGGGCGCTGGTCGCCAACCCGCCCGTGCTGTTCCTGGACGAGCCGACCACCGGCCTCGACCCCCGGGCCCGGGTGGGCCTGTGGGACGTCATCTCCGAGCTCGTCGCCGGCGGCACGACGCTGCTGCTCACCACCCAGTACATGGAGGAGGCCGATCGGCTCGCCGACGGGATCGCGGTGGTCGACCACGGCCGCGTGATCGCGCTCGGCACGGCCGATGAGCTCAAGGACCAGGTCGGCGGCGACCGGATCGAGCTGACGGTGACGAAGGAGACGGACCTCGAGACCGTACGGCGGGAGTTGGCGCCCCTCGCCGTCGGAGACATGCGGATCGATGCCACCGCGCTGCGGGTGACGGTCCCGGTGACCCATGGCGCGGCGTCGCTCACCGACGCCCTGGGCAGGCTGGCCGCCGAGCGGGTCACCGTACGGGATGCCGGCCTGCGACGGCCGACGCTGGACGACGTGTTCCTCGCGCTCACCGGGCACGAGGCGTCCGCGAACGAGAACCCCAGCGCGAACGAGAACCTCACCGCGACCGCTACCGCGAAGGAGCACAGCCGATGAACGCCCTCCAGACGGCGATCGCAGACGGCATGACGATCACCAAGCGCAACACCCTCAAGATCAAGCGGGTGCCCGACCAGCTCGGGGGCGCGATCATTCTCCCGATCGTGTTCGTCCTGCTGTTCGCCTACGTCTTCGGCAGCATGATCGATGTGCCGGGCATGTCCTACCGCGAGTACATGGTCCCCGGGGTCTTCGTCGTGGCGATCGTCTCCGGTGCGCAGATCACCGGCTACACCCTGACCCTGGACCTTCGGAAGGGCATCTTCGACAGGTTCCGCACGCTCCCGATGGCGCCGTCGGCGGTGCTGATCGGCCAGACCCTCTGCGACGTGCTCATGAACCTCACCAGCGTTGTCGTCATGGCCGTGGTGGGGCTGGCCGTCGGCTGGCGGATCCACTCCACGCCGTACGAGGCGGCCATGGGCCTCCTGCTGCTGTTGTTCTTCTCCTACGCGTTCTCTTGGGTGACGGCTACGGTCGCGCTGGCTCTGCGGACGCCCGAGGTGTTCAACAACGTCGCCACCGTCGTGTCGATGCCGCTGATGTTCCTGTCCAACGTCTTCGTCGACAGTTCGCGCCTTCCCGGGCCGCTGATGGTCGTCGCCGAGTGGAACCCCGTCTCCACGATCGTCCAGGGCGCGCGCGTGCTGTTCGGCAACACCAGCCCTGCCATGCCCGTCCCCGGCGCATGGCCGCTCCAGCACGCGGTGGCGGCGTCGCTGCTCTGGTCGGTGCTGATCCTGGTGGTGTTCGCTCCGCTGGCCACGCGCCTGTACAAGAGGGCGGTCAGCCGGTGATCGCAGGCAAGCTTGCACCTTATGGGTGGAGCCATATTCGGTTACATGTAGTCGGAATCCAGAGGATTCACCGGGACGCCGTGTCGGTGTAGCGCCTTCATGAAGGCACGGTCGTCAGCCGGGGTGAATCCGTAGTGGTGCCCGTTCCTGGTCTTGATCACGAGCACGTTGTTCGACGGCCGGGTGGCGCACATGCGCACGCGGCCGATCCCGGTGCAGCGCATCCCGTACAGGGCGATGCCGGGCAGGGCCAGGGCGGCGACGAAGTCGGGTGACAGGTGCGCACGAGTCACCGAGGTGACGTCGGACAGTTGGATGCGGTAGCGGAGCAGCGGGCCATACCGGGCTGTCAGCGTCGTCTCCGAGACCACGTATCGCATCAGGGGAAAGCACAGCGCAAGCGCGAGCAGGTACGCCGCCACGAGAGTGAGGCCGAGACCGACAAGGAATTCGGCGCCGGTGCCGGCGGACAGGTTCCTCACGGCGGCGAAACCCAGCGCCGCCGTCACAACGGCCAGCGACAGATAGCCGCGGGACGGGCGCGGATGGAAGAGCTGGGTCAGCATGATTGATCACTTTCTCGGGCCTGGCGACTCCGACGTGCCACGCGCCGGAGCCGCCTCGGCTATCAGCCGTGGCCCGGCTTCATCCGATGGTTGGCGTTCTTGTTCTTGCGAATGCACTTATTACGGGCACGCTTGGACGTGGTGGTCTCTCTCAGAAGGGTCAGGCGCCGTTGCGCGCCCCTCTCGATGTGCGGGAGCGCGGCCGATCGCGTCGCTGACGTCGGTGATGGCGTGCTCGTGACCAGGCACGGTTACGGCCTCCACGGCATCTACGGCCACGCCGGGTGGAATGCGGTGGGCCCGGCGCGTTCTCGTTCGCCGGCCTGTGGCATTTACCGGGAGGCCATCCCGCCGCACGCCGTTGTGATCACGGCTGGGTACGGGTCAGTCTCGATACGGCGGAGTCCCGACCCTTGAATGAGCGCCCCGACTTAGGGGGCGCGATGTCGAACGGGCGCAATCAGGGGAGGTACGACACGCGCTGCCGGAGATTCCCAAGCAGAAGATCCGCGATGCCATGTTCCCCCTTCTACTGACCGATTCCTTCAAATTTGACTATTTCGGTTCGCATGCCCAATGGGCAAGAGGCGTTGACGCATTCCTGATGCCCATTCCACGCGAACGCTTCGGCCCCGCCTGAGGCTTTACATGATCACGGCTAGGTCGGCGACACTTCCTCTTCTGCCGAGATGAGGATGTTGCCAGTCCCGCCGGGGCAGCTATATCGCCGGTTGGGAGTCGAGCAGGAATCTGTCCAGGTCACTGGGGGCAGCGAGATTGGTCGGGGTCAGCCGGCGGATCTCACCGCGAAAGGACCGGACTTCCAGCCAGCTGTCGGGTGAAGCTGCCGCGAGCTTGGGCATCAGGGTGTCCAGGCGGGCACGTTGGTACACCTTGAAGGTGCGATCGCGCTCGGGGTCGGGGCCTTGGATATCGAAGCGCAGGTCGACGACCGGATGCGGTCGACGGGCCCAGTCGCTGTACGGCAACGCCCCATGCCCGCGGATCCGGGCGTCAACGAAGACCTCCGCATCAGCGTCGCCGATCTCGCAGTCATAGATCGGGAAAGCGGTGGCCACCCTGGCCGCAATCGTCGGGTACGCGACGGCGGCTTGACCCAGCGCGGGCGAGCACAGCAGCGCGTGGCTGAACGGCCCTACTGGACGGGCAAGGGCGATCTTGTGGTGCGGTCGCCCGTCGAAGGGCAGGTCACGAACGGTAACGACCGTCTCCAGGAACCCCGTGACGGCCTCCGGCCGATGTGACGATTCGCGGACGTTGAACGCGAGAGCGCTGCGGCCTTCGTCACGCAAGACCAGGTAGTGGTAGAACCCCCTACCGGGAGACTCCGGATGGATTCGCGCGTGGCAAACGACGTCACGGAACCCCTCCACGGGCCGATACTGAGGGCGGGGAAGCCCGTAAGCCGGCTTCGCTTGCGCGTCGGCAATGGTCTCTACCACGAGCGCGTCCGGGTCGCCGATCGGTGCAGGTAGTCCGGCCACCTCAAGGAAACCCTTGCGAAGCTGCCCCCTGATCTTCTTCTGGACGTGGGACTTCGCGTGACGCTCATCCAGCAGTGCCACTGTCGTCGACCCGCCACGACGGCTACCGTCACGGCCCCAGCTGATGTGGCAACGGATGCCTTCCTGACGAATCTGCCAGAACTCGCAGGCGCCGTCATGGACCCGCTCGAACCGCCGCCAATTTTCCACCCGAGGCCCGCCTTCCTGCCGCAGGGACCCTACCAACGACGCACGCTCATGCCGCGGACCGGGCGCTCATGCCGCCGACGGTCAGCAGACGCATTCGAAGGACAACTGGCTGCTCGCTGGGATCGCGCTCCACACGGCCTGGAGAGGCGCGTACCGCTGCATATCCGCCCGCATTTCGGCCAGCTCCGCGGCTCGGGGTGCGCCTATAGGCTCGAATCTGAACCCCGTGTTCCGGATATCCAACCTGTCGAGGCCCAGCAGGTGGGGCTCGTCGTTGAAGGCCATCTCCAAGTCGAGCTGCCACAGTTCGGGTTGCCAGTAGGGATCATCTCTGTCGCCGATGTCAGCCACGGCAAGTTGTCGAGTGAACGACAGGGTAAGGCGGCTGTCGCTCCAGGAGCGGCGACCCCACTGGACGATGAAGTCGTCAGCGTCGGAGTCTGGAGTCGGGTCGATGCCTTCGACGCCGAGTTGCAGGAACTCGGCGAACGCGAGCCAGGCCGCGTCGACCTCGGTCACTGAATCGGGTTCGACGCCGTGCCGCCGCAGGATCTGCTTGAACACATCAGCGCTGGTTCCCCAAGGAATGGGCATGGCGGATGGTAGCAAGAGCGCCTGCGACTGGATCGGTCGCGCGTATGTCGCCGCCCTGCTGCCCTCGCGACATCACCCGTGATCGGCGAGCGTTTGCCGTTGTGACGTCCTCTTCTGGCGTTGGTCGCGCGGTCATGCCGGGAGGTGTTCCGCTGGCGGCGCGCGGGGAGACGTTTGATTGGATCGTTCTATGAAGACACGAGGACATGACATCGAGGTCACGCCTGTATCGGATCAGGTCGTGGTGCGGGTCAAGGACGTGGTCGTCGCGACCTCCTCCCGGCCGGTCCTGCTCACCGAGACGGGCTGCCCACCGCGGTACTATCTGCCGCCGGCGGACGTGAAGATGGACCTGCTCAGATCATCGACAACCACGTCGCACTGCCCGTTCAAGGGCGACGCCGTCTACTGGTCGGTTCAGACCGGTGACGGTGCGGCCGAGGACGTCGTCTGGTCCTACCCGGAGCCGTTCCCGAGAGTTGAGGAGATCGCCGGACTGCTCGCCTTCTGGGCCGAGAAGCCAGACGTCACCCTTGAGGTGAACGGGCAGACCGCGTAAGCGTCGCGGGATTCGATCGCCGCCACACGCAACAGACTGTCCACCATGACGGCGCTGAACATCCGCTTCTGCCGCTGATGGAGCATCATGGCCGACAAGAGTGGTGGGGCAGCGGCCCCGACCCTGCCGATGAGCGTGCGGCCGGCCTTGAACGGTGCCCGGTCGATGAACGTAGCTTCAGTCCATAGCTGGTACTACGGTCGCGGACCACGCGGCCACGCGTCTACGGACTCCTCAGGTCGATGCCGTTGTAGCCATTTGCGCGCTGCCTCCCGGCCGGCTCTCTGCACCGAGTCAGCATCGTGGCGTCTCGGTCGTCAGCACTGACTATCTTTGGCGACGTGACCACAGACTGGGATTCTTCCGGCCGTGGCGACTGGAAGGTCGTCAAGCGAGTCGGAACCCGTGGGGGCAGGTGCCCGCAAGCTCGTGGGTATCGTGCGCGACGGTGTGGAAAGGGGCCGGGAGCGCATGATCTTCGCTAGCGAGAAGCAGCGCGACCGACTGCCCCGGACCAAGATCCGGCGACGGGCACAGACGCGGCTTCGGTGCTCGCAGCGGACGCCCCAGGGCGAATACATAGAGCCTCCTGGCTGCTGCGTAGAGCAGTCGTACGCCTTCGCAGTGGGTCCGGACGTCGCACTCTGCGACCAGGGTCTTCATTTCCCCGCGTCGGACATGTGGCCGTACAAATAGCCAGAGGGAACTAAATTTTGACGTCCGCACATGCCGCGAGTCACGCGCTCCGACTCTGCCAAAGAGCGTGCGCCGAGTAACTGGCACTGACCTGCCACCGCGATGTCGGCCCTACTCGGCGAATCAGGTGCTGTAGTGCCCGTCCCACGGTTCGCGGGCGTTCACCGATTCTCCACCGCGGCCGGGCGCGCGTTCACCTCGCTGTTACCGCGGCAAGTTCGATGCTTTAGACATGGCTGGCTATGCCTGACAGGTCTGGCTGTGGACCGAACGTGTCCGTGAGGGGAGCCGCAATGAACGGTCGTGTGTTGGATGCCTTGCTGATTGGTGTCTGGGTGGTGGCCTTCTTCATCGTGGCGATGGTGCATCCTGGTCTGGCGAACGCGATCATCGCTTGGGGAGGCGCGGTGGGGTTGCTTTGGTACAACTCACTGGGCCGTCATGACCCGAAGGATGATTCGCTGCGGGCACCGTGGCGGCGCAGGGAGCCGGTCGTCGGGTAGCTCGCGCTCACGCGACAAGGGCGCCACCAACTGCTTGGTGGGCTCCGAGACGTACTGGTCCACCAAGCAGCTGAAGCAGATCGTCACCGAGATCAACGGCGGGTCGGTCATTTCGCCGGCGTACAAGGCGGTCGACGAGTACGACCTCGATCAGTCGTTCCCCGACCCAGGCGACGGGTCCTCCTCGGCGCTGCGCTTGCTTCGACTTCTGGATCGCGCTTGCGGCTGGCGTTCTCGTCGGCGGACTGCTGTCACTGCTGCGCTGGCTAACGCAGCAGGCCCGCCGCGCCGACCAGGTGCGGGTGCTGCGAGAAGCCCAGCGTGGTCAGGGCGAACAGGGCAACAAACACGGCGCCGCTGGTCATGCTGAGCGTCGCCCACCACGGAGCGCGGCGGCGGGCGTAGGCGTAACAAGGACGAACATCGCCGCGGCGAACGCCGCGAACCCCGGCAGCGAGAACGCCAGGTTGTGCAGCTGCCCGTGCCACGTCGGCGGCGTAGTTGACATCGCATGGATCGTCAACCAAGGTTGACGTCTCGCGTCATGCCGAGCATGAGTTCGCGGTTCGATCTGCGCCAACATCGCTTGATCGGGTGCACGCCAATGCCGCGAGTCGCACCCCCGGCCCCACTCCGGATTGATCACGTCAGCCATCAACCGAGGCCGCAGTGTCAAGCATCAGCCGAGGTAGCACGACGGCAAGATCGGCATCGCGCCCGTTGATCGTTCTCTTTCGCGTCGGTGGTCCGTGCGCCGGACGGGGTCCGGCGCACGGTCCGGGCTAACCGAGTAGGCCGTCGGCGAGGGGGCCGAGGGAGAGCGCGGGCAGGAAGTTGAGCAGCGCGACGATCAGCGCGACGCCTGTGGTCAGGGTCACGAAGCTGACGACTTGGGTGTGCAGTGTGCCGGCGTCAACCGGCGCTTGCCCGAGAACTCCGGCGTACGGCCCACCATGAGACCGCCCAGGAAGATGGCCACCCAGCACGACCATGATCAGGCCGTACAGGCCGCTGCCCGTGACGCCGGAGCGGGTATATCGACGGGTGGGACGAGGCGCATGCGATCTCGGCACGCGTGAAGGGGGCCACGTCATGAGCGCTCTGGACCAATGGCTCCGCGCCACCATCGAGGTGACCCTGCGCGACGCGCAGAACGCCGGCAAATCCGTCGGCCCGGTGTGGGACAACCCGTCCATCGGCGACCTGCGAACAAGCGGCGGTGAGCTCTATCAGTTGGGCGACCGCAATGTGGCAATCCACATGGCCGCCAACGACCCCCACGAGACGATTGCCCGCTGCGAAGCGGAGCTGGCCATCCTCGACGCCCACGCCATCGTTCAGGTGAGCGGGATCGGGGAGGACATGCGCGCCACGCAGGTCCCGGCATGCCGAACCTGTAGCCACAAGCATGGGGTGCCGTGCCGCACGGTTCGCCTGCTTTCCAGTGGCTACCGGCACCGCGACGGCTACGACGACGACTGGTCTCCGCCCTGACCTGCCGATCAAGTTGCGCATCTTGGGACGAGGAGGGCTGCTGAGGGCTGCGGCTCGACCTCGATGATCCGGCATGCATTGGATCCACCTGTGCACCATGAGCCCGATCGAATCCAACTTTCGCGGTGATGCGTTTGCGCACCAAGGTCACCAAGGCCCTGGGTCTCGCGCCGCAGGCCTGGCGATGGTCTGCAAGTTGATCGAGGCCGCGCAGACCCGCTGGCGGTCGGGCAACGCGCCCTACCTCGTGCTCGTACGCGCAGGAGCGACGTTCCGCAAAGGCAAGTTGCTTGAGTGGCCGGTCGACCTCATGTACAAGACCTCGTCTGCCGCTTCCTCTGCCGCCATCGAGGAGGTCGCATTACCCGCCTCGGTTGATCAGGGCTGGACGATGCACGAGCCGCCGCGCACACTGGCGCAATGCCGACCGTATATAAGAACCCACGTGGTCAACGTGCGGTGCGGCAATGGTGTTCGGAAGTTTTCGCGCGAGCGGACTTCCCACTCACCAGCGCGACCTTGGACACCAGCGTCGGCCGAGTGGAACTCACCTCTGCCGGAACTGGACGGCCGCGGGTCGTCATGGTGCCCGGGACCGGCTCCAACGCTGCGGTGGCTTTGCCGTGGCTGCAGGCGCTGTCGGTCCACTGGGCGACCACAGTGGTGGATCTGCCGGGTCAGCCCGGACTCAGCGATCCGCGTCGGCCTCGCCGGGCACGGCTGGCCTGGTACGGCCGAGCGCTGGAAGAGATTCTGGCGGCCATGGATGCCGACGGGGTTGTGTTGGTGGGCAATTCACTGGGCGCCGCCGTCGCCCTGGCCGCCGACTCGCCCCGAATCACCGCGCGGGCGCTGGTCTCACCCGCCGGCTTCATCCGTCTCAGTGTGGACCCGAAATTGGCGCTGGCTTCGGCCGTTTGGCTACTGCGTCCCACAGCCGAACACACCCGCCGCATGCTCCGGTTGTTCGTCGCCCCCGGCGCGGACCCGCCCGAGACCGAGGTGGAGTGGATGGCCCTCATGGCCACCTGTTGCCGCACAACGCTGGCCCCTCCGCCCCTGCCCGCCGAACTACTGGCCAGTCGCGCCGAGCAGCCGTGCGTCGTCGGAGTCGGAGAACATGACCGGTTCCTGCCACCCCATCGACTGGCACCGGCAGTGCGCCGAACCATGAACCTCGACGTTCGGGTCTTCTCCGGCGTCGGCCACCTGACCACCCCAGCTCACCTCCACGAGGTGGTGTCCCTGGTGGCCGAGGTCGTCGATCCGCCCGCCAACTGAGCCATGCCGTCAGATGCGGTGGCGCCAGGAGCCGCCCGTTGAACGTCACCATGACGGTGTGATCGTGCGACCCGCGGAGATCGGCCCCGGAACTGCCGGCCGTACCGTGTGACGTGACGTGAACTCGCCTTCGAGGAGCCTACGCTGCCGACGCGGCCTCGCCGGCCTGTTGCAGGATGGGGGACCGCTGCTGCTGAGAAAGGAAGTGGCCGCCACCGACTATGAGCACCAAAGGCCACTCGATGATCTCGAGCACACCCACGAGCCCCAGCACCGCATAGAAGACGAGATGATCGCGTGGGGGCATGGTCACCTCGCCGATCAGCGGCAGGGTGACGCATTGCTCCTCATGCTGCTCCTGTCGCTCCTTGCGAGGCCGGCTGCGTGCTCTGCCGACGGAGGTCGATGCCTGGGCCATGACGTCCTCCACAGATCGGGCCGGGTCCGCTACCGGGCCCCATGCCCGCGATACCCGACCGCACATTGATGGCGACGCAATTTGGGCTGGAATTTGCCCCACCGATAGGTGAAGACCGTGATCATCGACGATGCCTGCCGTGTGGGTAGGGGTGCAGGGTGAGGAAGGAGGATGAGCGACATGGAGAAGCCGCCCCACAACGGTGGGCCCGGGATCGGCGACAGCGGACGGAAGGAGGCCCGCGAGCGGCGTGCGGGTGCCCGTGACAGGTTCTGGTCGGTGTTCTCTCCGACCGCGGAACGGCCGCAGAGCGCGCTCAATCTGCGGATCGTGCTGGCCGCCTTCGGACTGGTCGTCTGCGCCGTCTTTGCGGCGGCGGCGTCCGCCGTGGGGCTGACCACTCTGGCGATCGGCCTGGCCGTACTCGCCCTCATCGCCGGTGTCGACCTCGCCGTGGTGATCCGCCGCCGCGTCAGGCGCGGCGACGGGCACTCCCTCTTCGGCTGACACCCCGGCCTGGCGGTCCGCGCCTGAGCTCCGGGGAGTGGTGCGGTCCACATCCGCTCCGGCGCCGGTCGGGTGTTTCGGCGCGCATGAACCGCCATGTCTCAGCGCGGTAGATCAGGAAGATGCTGTCGCTTGTCCTGAGATCCTCAGCGGCAATCGCGCCAGGCGCCACGAACCGGGGAGCATCTGGCGCTCCAGATCCTTCGGATCGATGGCCAGTGCGAGATCGGGGAAGTGGCGCAACAGCGCTTGGAACGCCACCTCGCCTTCCTGGCGAGCCAGCGCCGCGCCCAAGCAGTAATGCAAACCATGTCCGAATCCGACATGGCTCTCCCGGCGTTCGTCCGGCTCACGGGTGATGTCGAGCCGATCCGGCGCATCGAACTCGCGCGGGTCGTAGTTGGCTCCCACAAGAATGGCCATCACCGCCTCACCTTGGCGAACCGGCATGCCGCCGATCTCAAGGTCCTCCGTGGCGTAACGCATCCGTGTCGCGTGGACGGGGCCGCACCAGCGCATCAGCTCATGGACGGCGCGAGGCATCAGCCCTGGTTGGTCCCGGAGCAGGGCAAGCTGCTCAGGATGCGTGAGTAGAGCCGCGATCCCATTGCCGATCAGGTGCGCGGTGGTCTCGTGCCCCGCGAGGACCAACGTCAAGACGAGCGTGATCATCTCGGTGTCGCTGAGGTGATCGCCGTCCTCGTCGTGGGCGCGGATCAGCCCGGTGAGCAGGTCGCCGGCGGGTTCCGCCCGGCGCCGCTCGATCAACTCCTGGATGTGCGCGACCATGGCGGCGACGACGTCGCCGAAGCGTCCGGGTTCCAGCGACACCAGGGCCTTTCCCCATTCCCGCCACTGCGGGCGGTCCTCCGCGGGAATGCCGACCAGTTCGCAGATGACGGTGATCGGCAGAGGGTAGGCGAATCGCTCCATCAGTTCGACGACGCCGTCCGCGGTTGTTGCGGCCAGTCTGTCCAGAAGGTCCTCGGTGATCTCCTGCACCCGTGGCCGCAGTTCGGAGACCCGGCGGGCGGTGAACGTGCGGGACACGAGCTTGCGCAGGCGGATGTGGTCCGCACCGTCGACGTCCAGGATGCCGTCCAGCAGGTACTGCGCGTATTCCGGAGGGATTCCACGCGCCTGGATCGCCTTCTCGCGGATGTTCTGCACGTCCATCCCGGGCACATTCGCGGGGTCGTTGACGAAACGCCGGTCACTCAGCACCAGCTTGACGTCGTCGTACCGGGTGACGAGCCAGATCGGTGTGTCGGTACCGGGCAAAGTGCCGCGCACCATCGGGGCCGTTTCTCGCATTCGCGAAAACCCGCCGAACGGGTCGCTCATCAGCACGGGGTCCATCAGGTCGACTGTCTCGGCGGCACCGGTTGTCTTCGGCTCGGCCGGACTGCTCATGGCTACCTCCACAGATGGTCAGAGTGACGTCCTCCGCCTGGACTCCTCGAGCAGGCGGTCAAACAGGCACCGGTAACGAGCGAAACCCGCCCCGACGCCCGGCCCTCGAAGATCTCGGCCGGGCGCACGGCTCGGGTCAGATGGCGCGGGCCCCTGCGAAACACATACCCGCGGTCCTGACATTGTGTTTCTGCGGCGACGCACTCGCTCGTCAGCCTTTGCTCGACCCGTGCAGCGGCGAATCGCCGGCCGATTCGGCATCGTCTGCTCGCGACCATGGGGCACCAGGCCCGCCGATGGTGCCACGAGACCAGTGGGGCACTCACAGCCGCTCGAGCGCCCTCACGGCAAGTCCAAAGATCGCGAACATGGCGATCGTCAGAACGACGATGATGATGTCGGCCATCTCCACTCCTCGGATTCGCGAGACCACCTCAAGTCATCGAAGTCGGACGGCTTTATATACAGAGAATCGCGAGACTTCGGGCTTCTGATGCGTCTTGACGGATTCCTTGCGGCTTCAGCGCGAATGTTGACCTGGTCGCTAGGCGACGCGTCAGTTCGCGGGCTGTCCGGAGTCGGATCGGCCGTGGCGCCCAGGACCCCGGCCGACGTGGACGCGTGCCTGCGACCGCGAACGAACATTCAGAGGTTCTTCGATCCCGGTGATCACATCGACGCGGTCACCGCCGACGTCTCCGGTCTCGCCCCGCAGATCTCGGCGGGCTGTGCCGCACCGCGGGCGAGAGGGCCGCCAGAAAGCACCGTCTCACTCTGTAACAGGTGAAGACCCTGATCTATGCGCTTAGCCGAGTTCAACGCCTACCTCGACCGCCAGGGCGCGAGTCCCACCGCCGACGCAGTCTCCTACCGCCAAGGCACCATCTGGCTCACCCCAGACGAACTCGGCGCCCTCATCGGGACACTGCTTGCGGTCCTCGACCCCACCTCGGAAACCAGTCTGTCCCGGGGGCCGCGCGCCGTACCTGCTCAGCCCCATCCTGTTCCCCACCGGCCCGCCAACCCCCTGACGGCCATCCCGGCGGGATGAGGCCTGTACCGATTGCGAACCAGTTCCTCGCCGCAGGGGAGCGCTGGCCCGCTGTCACCTGGTACAACGACGGAGAAGATCCGTAAGGCATGAACCTCGGACAAGGAACGCGACTCTAGCGGGGCGCTCCGGCTCCAGGGTGATTGTGGAGTAGTTGAGCTGGCCGAGCTGACAAAGCGAGCTGTACAGCAGCCAGGTACAGCAACGTGGCCGCACGAGAGCGAGGCAGTGGTCTTCGTTCCAGACTCACGTGCCGGCTGTGCTATCGATTCCTGCGCGAGGATCCCTTTGGGGGAGGCGTAATAGCAGGCAATTGCCCG
Source organism: Planotetraspora mira (assembly GCF_016863275.1). Classification (GTDB taxonomy): domain Bacteria; phylum Actinomycetota; class Actinomycetes; order Streptosporangiales; family Streptosporangiaceae; genus Planotetraspora; species Planotetraspora mira. The sequence goes on along the minus strand of NZ_BOOO01000049.1, from coordinate 24,501 downwards.
ATGGGAGCAACCAGTTCACCGGTCTTCGGGCAGAACCACGCTGCCTCGCCGCATGCAACCCTGGCGACCAGAGGGTGCGAATCGGGATGCGACGGGCAGTGAGGCCACACCGCGGACAGGCCTGCGGTCCACAACGCTTCCACCGCCCACTCCTGCACCTGATCTGCGAGCCGCGACACCTGCTCGGTCGGGTCCTGTCCAACCACCACGGAGACGCCCTGCCCGCTGCCGTCGGGAGCATAGAACATGGCGGACGCCAACCCTTCCCACCCGTCGGGGATCTCGCGGATGTCGGGAGGGACGGCGCAGTTCGTGTGCAGGTCGCGACATACCGGTTCCAGCGCAGCCAGGAGTTCCTTGTGCACGTCACCAGCGTAGATCGAAAGAGCGGCGCTGAAGCGGCTTGCGTCGTATGCGCGTAGCCCGGACATTCTGTGAACCATTTCGATGACGTTCTAGCAGGTAAAGCGATGTGTGCCGACGTAGTAGACGCCGCTCTGTAAAACCGTCGGCTCAGCCTACGCAAGTTCGAACCTTGCACCTGCCACACCAGCCTAAAGAGGCCCCTGATCAGCAGAAATGCCGGTCGTGGGCCTCTTTGTTCATGATCCGTGAATGACCGTGATTCCCCGCTGTTTCCCATGGGATATGGCACGCCTGTGGCACGTGATCAAGCTCGTACCCGCGTGCGAGAGGCGCTCTGCGGGCCTTCTGTTTACAAGGTCCCCAAACGATCTCCAGCGGCGTTCAAGTCAGGTGTGGCGCTGGTCGCCGACACCGCGGTTGCCCTGGCGGAGGCGGGAGAAATGTCATGCACGGATGGCAGGATCATCGTCGTGGCAAATATAGATGATCTTATCCAGCGGGTGTCAGTGAAGGCCCTCGCGGCCGAGGGGCAGTTGCCTCGTACGGCGAAGGTAGAGGAGCTGGCCCAAGCAGAGAGCATGCTGGGCTTCACGTTGCCACCGGTGCTCGTCAGGCTCTACCGCGAGGTGGCCAATGGCGGCTTCGGCCCTGACTACCAACTCTTCCCACTCCTGGGAGAGGGGCGTACCGCCATCGACACCTACTTTGAGGAACGTTCGATGTTGCTATCCGGAGATCGCACACGCTGGCCGGCGGGAGTCTTACCGATCCTGGATTGGGGATGCGGCATGTACGCCGCCGTGGACTGCCTCAGCCCTGAGGGTGCGGTACTGCTCTTCGAACCGAACGCGATCGGAAGCGACGACGACTGGCCTGAGGCATGGTTCGTCGACTCCGGGAGCCTGACCGAGTGGCTGGAAACCTGGCTTTCAGACGCGGGTTGGTACGTGGGAGACGCCGACGACGATGGCGACATGCGGCCCTGGGAGATGGCTAGGACACGTTTGTCGGAACATGGCTGAGGGACATCGCCATTGCCCGAAGCGGGTGACGGGAAGCGAGCCCGCGCTGTCAGCTTGGGAAGTGTATGGATCACGCCTCGTAGGCTCGCTGAGCTGGGCTTCGGGGCGGCCATGAGTGACCGTGATTGACCCATCGTCACCCTAGCTAATGGCCCGCTGATGGCCCGTCGATCACAGATGACCTCGTCGCCGGGGCCGCACACGATCAAGAGCATGACCTGATTTCGGAGCAGGGTCGGCGCCCCTAGTGGAGACGAGCATGCGCGCATCAAGGGGCACAAGATGTCGTTAACGAAGCCGTCACCAGGTTTGCCCATCGAAGGTGTCATGTCGTCACTGCAGGAGTGGCCCGACTCGGCCGTGACTAGGATCAACGCGACGACAACCCCGAAACAACGGCAATCTACGCAGGGCCGTATTACCCCCCGAGTTAAGCGAGAGAGAGTCGTGGAACTTCGCGACATCGAGATCTTCCTGACCCTTGCCGAAGAGCTGCATTTCGGGCGGACCGCCGAACGGCTGCGCGTGAGCCCCGCACGCATCACCCAGGCCATCAAGAAACAGGAACGCCAGATCGGCGCCCCGCTGTTCGACCGCACCAGCCGCACGGTCCGGCTGACACCGCTCGGCCGGCAGCTCTGCGACGACCTCTGGCCCGTCTACTCCGGGCTGCAGGACGGCATGCGCCGAGCCAAGCTGGCCGCCCAGGGCGTCACCGCCGTGCTGCGCGTCGGCATGATCCCCCTCAACGCCCACGAGCTGCGTCCCTACTGGGACACCTTCCGCACGCGTCACCCGCAGTGGAAACTGCAGATCCAGCACGCCCCCTTCATCGACCCGTTCGCCGGGTTGCGTCGCGGCGACCTTGACATCCTGATCTGCTGGATGCCGGTCGAAGAACCCGACTTGACGGTGGGTCCGGTCCTGTTCGCCGACCCGCGGGTGGTGGCTGTGGCCGCCGACCACGAACTCACCCGGCGCACTTCCGTCTCACTGGAGATGCTCGCCGACTTCCAGCACAGCGACGGCCCGTCGATACCGGACTACTGGGCCGACAGCTTCTGCCCGTTCTACACCCGCAAGGGCCGCCCTATCGAACGCGGCCCGTTGGTACGCAACACGGAGGAGATTTTCACCCTGACCAGCACCGGGGAACTCGTCAATCTCTTCCCCGCCCACATGACGCGCTATTGGAACCGGCCCGACATCGCCTACCTGCCCGTCAGCGACATCGACGCCCTGCCATATGCCCTGGTGTGGCGTACTGAGACCGAGAACGAGCGCATCCGGGCCCTCGCCCAAGTCGCCGCAGACATCGGCACCCTCGTCGTCTGAGCCGCGCAGCCTCCGCGACGGCGCTGGCCCGGTGACCGCGAGGACGGCCTGGCCGCGACCGCCACCCTCGTCGGAGCCATTCTCCTGGCCCGTGCCACCGCGGGCCTTGCCGGCGATATCGCAAAGACAGATGACGACGACATAGCCCCCGTGAGACCTACGCCGACGGCGTCCGAGAGTTCGCCGACTGGCTGTCGGACACCCAGCCCGTGAAGCCCCACCTGGCCATGACATGGACGGATGTAATTATCGGCAGGCGCAGGTATCTGGCCGCCCAAGGGGAGCTTCCATGGCCGCCGTCACCAAGGGCCGCTCATGAGTCGAACCCTAGGCCTAGCCTGTCCAGCGTGCGCAACCACAGGTTGCGGCGACCGGTTGCGTCGTGCAGAGCGAGCGACCGACGCGTGGCCTGGATCGCCACCCAGGCGAAGGGCTCTGGCGGGAATGGCAGCGGCTTCCGACGTACCATCTCCAATTCCGTTCGTTCGGTCGGCCGACCATCGAGGAGGTCCAACATGACGTCGGCGGCGAACCGAGATGCACCCACTCCTAGTCCGGTAAACCCGAGCGCATAGGCGGTTCGGCCCCGATGTGCCGTGCCATAGAACGCGCAGAAACGGCGGCGTGGGGCAGGGAATCGCGACGCTGTTCGCGCGCCCCTGACCTGGCGAGGGAGTATTCGGGGACCACACGTCATGCGCGTAGGGTGACGTCCCCTCGGGTGGTGTAACTCCAAGCTGGTGAAGCAAGCCCCGGACATGGGGCGAGCCATCGTGTGACGGTCAGCGAGTTCCCGACCAAAGGCTCTCGCGAAGGACGCCACACGACGGCTCTGGACCAGTCTGCCCTGCTCGACCTGTTGGAGTCTTTGAAAGCCGCCGACGCCGCCGACGTCATCCGCCACGCTCTGCAAGCCGTGCTGCAGGCACTCATCGAGGCGGAGGCGACCGCGGTGTGGCTGGAGCGGGGGCCCGATAGTCACGGTCGGGGCATCACCCGGAGATCTGCACAACCCGGGAGGTGCGCCTGGCGGTGGCTACGACATGGCTAACAGCGGCGCAAGAAGAAGGCCCCGGTCGGCGCCCAGGCCGTCCTCGACTTGGCGATGTGATGCGCGGCCGCCGGCTCAGGGGCGCCAACCGACAGCTGGCCCCGCATGTCATCCCCTGGGGTCGGACGCGCCGGTCCGCTTACGGGTTCCCCGCCGTAGCCGCCGCCGAGCGCGGAGCGGCTACGGCCGGGGTGTGTCATGCCGCCGGGACGGTCTCCTGCTTCCAGGAGAAGACCTCGGGCGACTTCGGCTTGACCGTGACTCGCAGCCACTGGCTGGCGGTGTCGCCGAACGTCTCCAGCCGGGTCAGGTTGGGAACACCGGCGTAGTTCGGCTCCACCTCCTGGACATGCTCGTCACCGTGTACGAGCAGCACCGGCTTGCCGTACGCGCGAGAACGTTCGACGATGCGCTCGCGGATTTCGGTGAACCCCGCGGACTGCGTGGGCTCGGCCTGCAGCAGGAGCAGGACACCAGGGGCGTGGGTGCGCCGGGCGGTGTCGAAGGCGTTGTCGATCCAGTCGAGCGAGGCGGCTTTGCGAGCCTCGTACTCGGCCGTTCGCAGCTCTGGCTGGTCCCCGCCGGGCAGCTGAGCCCACGGGGCCAGGTCGTTCGCGCTGCCGACCACATGCACCGTGGCGAAGACGACGCGCTTCTCAGTGAAGAGCACGTTCTCGACGTAGTCGCGGTGCTGCGGGTCGCGGGCCTGGGTCTCGACCTTCATGGGGTGGCGGCCGAGGGTACGGCCGGCGACCGGGTAGAAGATCCGGCGGAAGGCCTCGAGCCGTTCCGTGGGGAGGAAGCCACCCGCAGCGGTGCGGTGACAGTCGGTCCAGTCGTTGTCGCCGGGAGTCAGCACGAACGGGTCGTCGAAGGTCTGGTACTGCTTCGCCGTCGCGGTCAGGTGCGCGTCGTCACAGGAGGTGGAGCCGCTCTTGACGTCGCCCGCGTGCAGGACGAGCTTGACGTCCCTGTCGGAGTTGATGTCCTCGACCAGGGTGGGGAACGCGGCTTCCTGTGCTTCCCCGTAGGGCGTGTCGCCCAGCAGGGCGAAGGTGAAGGAAGGTCCGCGGCCGGAGTGACCTGAGTCGGCGCCGGCGATGCCGGGTGAGGCGATACCGGCGGCCAGTGATGTGGCGATCATGGTGGCGGCGAGCAGGTATTTACGCATAAGGAATTCATCGCCGCTCCAGGCCACCGTTCGATGACGCCCAGCCGACACCACGTGTAACCTCAGCAGACAACTTGATCATCCACGGCGGGCACCGCTCCACGCCACGTTTACTCGATCCAGCCCGCCTTGGCCTGCTCGGCGTGCTCCTGGTTGGTGCTTCTAGGTCAAGATGGTTCAGCGCTCCCAACGCAATGATCAGCGGGTGAGGCGTCGCCAGCAGATGATGGCGACGCCTGCCTCGTGCATGTCATCGTGGATTCCCGACGGATGCGCAGGCGACGAACCAGATTCCATGCGTTGCACTCTTTGCGGTCCTCAGCGGCCGGCCGGCCCTCGGTGCGAGCGCCGGCCGTCGGCATGCTGTCCATAGGATGTGCGGTGGGGGGCCTTTACCGGGTGATGAACGCCAGCAGGTCGTCGTTGAAGTCACTTTCGAAGGCACCCGCCAAGCCGTGCGGGGCACCCTCGTAGATCTTCAAGGTGGCGCCCTTGACGAGCTGAGCTGATTCCAACGCGGAGGCGACGATAGGCACGATCTGGTCGTCATCCCCGTGCGCGATCAGCGTGGGGACGTCGAAGCGCTTGAGGTCCTCGGTGAAGTCGGTCTCGGAGAAGGCCTTGATGCAGTCGAGCGCGCCTTTGACGCCCACCTGCATGCTCCAGAGCCAGAAGGCGTCGATGACGCCCTGCGACGGTTGCGCGCCTGGCCGGTTGTAACCGTAGAAGGGGACGGCCAGCTCCTTGTAGAACTGGGACCGGTCGGCTGCGACCCCGGCCCTGATGCGGTCGAACTCCTCGATCGGCAACCCGTGAGGGTTGGCGTCGGTCCTGAGCATCAGTGGCGGGACCGCACCCAGCAGCACGGCCTTGGCCACACGGGCGCTGCCGTGCCTGCCGATGTAGCGGGTCACCTCGCCGCCGCCGGTGGAGTGCCCGACCAGCACGACGTCGCGAAGGTCGAGCGTGTCCAGCAGGGCGGCCAGGTCGTCGGCGTAGGTGTCCATGTCGTTGCCGTGCCACGGCTGGTTGGAGCGGCCGTGGCCGCGACGGTCGTGGGCGATGGCGCGCCAGCCGTGGGAGGCGACCAGATGGAGTTGGTTGTCCCACGCGTCGGCGTTCAGCGGCCATCCATGGCTGAACACGATGGGATGACCACTGCCCCAGTCCTTGTAGAAGATCTGTGTGCCGTCGGCGGCGCTCACGTAGGGCATTTCACGTCTCTTTCGGATGGGTGTCGATGGGCTCGACGCTAGATCCGCGGCGCTCGGCGGCAATCGGTCAGATGACTGCACCCGTACGGAACGCCGGTTCGCTCACGACTTCGGTCAGGTTCCGATGGCGGGTTTCCGGAGCGAAAAGGACGGCGGTGAAGGTGATCGCCGCGCACACCACCAGCAGGAGGGCGATGGGCCAAGACGCTCCACCGGCGCCCGCCACAAGGGCTGCCGCCACGAGCGGGGCGGGGCCGCTGGTCAGCGCGGCCGTCCACTCGCGGGCGATCGCGACGCCGCTGTAGCGGTAGCGGGTGTCGAACAGCTCGGTCAACATCGAGGCCAGCACGGCGAACATCCCGGCGACGCAGACGCCGTAACCCACCGTGACAGCGAGGATCACCAATGCGGGGTGACCGGTGTCGACCAGCCATAACATCGGGAAGGCGAACACGCCGAGCAGGAGCGCGGCGCTGAGGAAGACGGGACGACGGCCGACGCGGTCGGCCAGAAGCCCGAACAGCGGCGTGACCGCGATCGCCACTGCGGCGGCGAGCAGTTTGGCGACCAGACCCACCGTGGCCGGCAGGCCGAGCGTCCTGGTCACGTATGACAACATGAAGACATTCAGGATGTAGGCGATCGCGCCGAAGGGAGCATTGGCCGCGAAGGCGATCAGCAGGATCCGCGGCTGCCTCCTGACGACCTCCAGCGCCGGGAAGCGGCTCAAGCCGCGCGCACGCTCGCGCTCGAAGAGCTCCGACTCCTGCACCTGGAACCTGAGGAACAGTCCTACGCCCACGCCCACGAGGCTGAGCAGGAACGGCAAGCGCCAGCCCCAGGTCTCGAACGACGGCAGCGCCGCGGCCCCGGTGAAGACGAGCGTGGCGGTCAGGATGCCGATCTGGACGCCCGCGCCGGGAAGCGAGGCCCACAGGCCCCGCCGGCGGGGGTCACTGCTCTCGGCCACCATGACCAGGGCGCCCGCGTACTCGGCTCCCGCGCCGAAACCCTGCGCCAGCCGGAGCAGCGCCAGCAGGACAGGCGCCGCCATGCCCACCTGATCGTAGGTGGGCAGCAGCCCGATGCCGACCGTGGACAGTCCCATCAGCAGCAGCGTCAAGACCAGCATGGGCTTGCGCCCGACGCGGTCGCCGTAGTGGCCGAGCACGACACCGCCGATGGGACGGGCCAGGAATCCGACCGCGAACGCGGCGAAGGAGCCGAGGGTGCCCGCGAGAGGCTGGCCGGCCGGGAAGAACTGTTTGTCGAAGACGATCGCCGCTCCCAGTCCGAAGAGGGCGTGGTCGTAGAACTCGAGCGCGGTGCCGATGACGGCGGCCTTGGTCACCGGTCTGCTTGTCATGTCTGCCTCCTGTTGTCAGGGGCCGAGCGCCCGGGCCAGAAGGCGTTCGGCCTGATCGATCGCCGCCTTGCCGCGCAGGGCGTTGAGCGTGAGAAATCCGTGGATGGCTGACTGGCAGTTGGCTGTGGTCACGGGCACGTCCGCCCGCCGCGGGTTGACGGCGTAGGCCTCGCCCTCTGTCCGGCTGGACGCGACCGGTATCCGAGCGCGCGAGGGCGGACGTCGTCAGGCGGCTGCCTGGCGGATGAGGTCGGCGACCGCGGCGGGCTGGGAAACGTAGACGGCGTGGCTGCCGATCGCGTCGACGACGAACGATCCGGCGCGTTCTGCCATGGCGCGCTGGGCCGGCGGCGGGATCATGCGGTCCTCGGTCGCGACCAGGTACCAGCTGGGCCTGTGCCGCCAGGCCGGTTCGGTGACTGCGCCGTTGAGGGCGTCGACGCCCCAGGGGACCTGGGCGTCGGCCATGAACGCGGCCAGTTGCGGGGGCAGGTCGGCGGCGAACGATCCGTGGAACTTGTCGCGGTCAAGGAACAGGAAGCCGTCGCGCGGGGGCAGGATGGGCGGCACCGGCGTCCCGGGCGGCGGGTCGGCGATGAGCGTGTTGACCGATTCGCCCTTGTCGGGGGCGAAGGCGGCGATGTACACCAGCGCCGCGACGTTGGGGTGGGTGCCGGCTTCGCTGATGACGGCCCCGCCGTAGGAGTGGCCGATCAGGATGGCCGGGCCGTCGAGGCCGTCCAGGACCCGGCGGGTCACAGCGGCGTCATCCTCCAGCGACAGTGTCGGGTTCTGCACGATGTGGACGCGGAGCCCATCCCTGGTCAGCTCGTCGTAGACGCCCTGCCAGCCGGATCCGTCCACGAAGCCACCGTGCACGAGCACGATGTTCCTGATGCTTGTCATGGTTGCTCCTGATCTGGAGGGACAGGCCCGATGCCTGTCCCGGTGCACTCCATCGAAGCCGCGCGCACGCGGCCCGGCCACGAAGAACAGGACGCAGAAGTAGCGCGGACACTGTCAGGGTGCGGCGTTCGCCAGGTCGCGGCAGCGGGTGCTCGCCTCGGCGTCGTCGATGGCCTCGTACACCTCGGCCGCCCGCGCGTAGGCATGGCGGCTCTCGCCGGTCCGGCCCTCCTCGGCCAGCAAGGCCGCCAGCGTTTCCAGGGAGTGGGCCTGCGGGACGGGTAATTGAGCCTGCTCCATGAGGCCGATCGCCTCGGTGAGCTTGATGATCGCTTCGGCCCGGTGGCCGAGCAGTCCCAGACATTCGCCGACGCGGGCAAGCGCGATCGGCCGGGTGAACGCTGCGACGCTCGGCGTCATCCCCGACCGGTCGTCGTTCAGCAGGGCCGACAGATCGAGGTATTGCTCCAGTGCCTCGGTGTGGTGTCCGGCATCGCGAAGGCAGGTGCCGAGGGCGCCGAGACACTGGCCGTACCGATCGATGTCGCCGCTCGCCTTGAACATCTCCGCCGCCTGGGTTTCGGCCGCAATGGCCTCCTCCAGCCGCCCGAGCCTTCGAAGCGCGCCCCCCGCGTTGTGGTGGGCCAGGGCGATCTGCGCCGTGGCGCCACTGCGGGTGGCCAGGTCGATCGCCTGGGCTGCGTACCGCAGTGTGGTCTCCAGGTCCTCTCGCGGCACCAGATGGACCCAGGCCAGCAAGTTGAGCTGCGCGGCCTGCCGGGCCGGATCGCCCAGGGCGGCGGCGGCCTCGGCACCGAGGGTGAAGACCTCGTGCCAATGTGGCGCCTGCATCCAGCGGTCGGAGAACCAGTGCATCGACTCGGTGCAGTCGAGGACGGCGGCGAACCGGCCGATGCTCGCCACGTGGCGTAATGCGCCCAGCCAGTTGTCCACATTGGCGCGCAGCCAGTGGTCGGCCTTCTCCGGGGAGGACAGGTCGGCGAGGCCGATGTCAGGTCGGTCGGAAGGACTGTAGGCGGGTTCGAACCACCGCCCTGCGGTGGTGGCCATCCGCAGCAGCCACGACGTCACCGTCACGGTGACCGCCTCGCGGTCGGCCTCGGACTCCTCCGCGTGCAGCCGGTCGCGGGCGAACAGCCGGACCAGGTCGTGGAAACGGTAGCGTCCCGACATGTTGTCCTGCAGCAGGCCGAGGTCCACGAGTTCGTCGAGGGCGTCCCATGCCCCCTCGGCCGATGCACTACCGGCCACCACCGCGGCGAGAGCGGCGTCGAAGTTGCGACCCGGCACCAGGGAGAGCCGGCGGAAGACCCGCTGCGTCGAGTCCGCCAGCTGCTCGTAGGACAAGCCGAACGCGGTGGCGATCTTCAGATCGCCGGCGCTGAGCTGGTCCAGGCGGTGCTCCTCGTTCGTCAGCCGGACGGCGAGGTCGGCGGCGTTCCATCCGGGCCGGCTGACCAACCGATTTCCGGCGATCCGCAGCGCGAGGGGCAGACCGCCGCACAGCTGCGCGAGCTGCCAGACGGCCGATCCTTCGTCCGAGGCGCCGCGGTCTTTCAGGATCTCGGTCAGCAGTTCGGTGGCCTCCAGCAGGGGCAAGGGCCCGAGGCTGAGTCTGCGTACTCCTTCCAGACCGGCCAGCAGGCGGCGGCTGGTCACCAGGGCTTTGCCCGCGCCGCCGCCCGGCAGCAGCGGCCGGACCTGTTCCTCGGAGGCGGCGTTGTCGAGCACGACCAGCACGCGCCGCTCGCGCAGCAGCGACCGGTACAAGGACACACGCCCGGTGACGTCGCCCGGGATCTGCTGATCTGCGATTCCGAGAGCGCGAAGCAGCATGCCCAGGGCCTCGTCGACGGGCAGGGGCTGCGGGGACATGCCGAACAGGTCGAGGAAGAACACCCCGTTGGGGAAGTCCGGCCGCAGGGCGTGGGCGGCGCGGACTGTCAACGTGGTCTTGCCCAGCCCGGCAGAGCCGGTGATGAGCCCCACGCCGGCGACGCCCGGCGCGTTGCCGGCGTGCACCAGCTCGTTGGTCCAGGCCAGTTCCGCGGCTCGGCCGGTGAAGTCGTCGACGGAGCGGGGCAGCTCGCACAGCCCGGTCTGACGGTTCCAGTGGTCACGCAGGCGGCCCACGCGCGCCAGCTCGACAAGCTGTTTGCGGTCGGCGTCAGCCAGGCCGAGGGCGTCGGCCAGTGCGGTGACGGTCCGGTGCTGGGGGCCCCTGCTGCGTCCGCGTTCCATGTCCGACAGCGTCCGGTCGCTGACCCCCGAGGCCTCGGCGAGCTGCTCCAGCGTCATCCGGGCCGAGTGCCGATGGCGACGCAGCGCTTCCGCGAAGCTGGATGGGGTGGTGATCGGGTGCTCCTTCTCCGCGATCTGGTGGAGATCACACAAAGCTTGCGTGGAAGGCCGGTGTACCCATCATTTGCGAGGCTTCAAAACAGGCGTTCGTGAAGGATGCCGCTCGGACGACATGAGACGACGTAGGGGCCTTCAATACTCCTTCAACAATCTCGGTGGATCAACAACCTCCGGCGATGTTGATCACGCCTCTGGACCTCACCGCGGATCCCACTCGCAGCCTTCTCCGCCCGCCCAGCAAGATCCGCACCGGCTACGTCTGTGTCTCCACCATCGGCGAGAATCTCGGCGTCATGACTGCCTCCTGTTGTCAGGGTCGAGCGCCCGCGCCAGAAAGTGTCCGGCCTGATCGATCGCCGCCTGGGCGGCATGGGTGCCGCGCAGGGCGTTGAGCGTGAGGAACCCGTGGATGACGCCCTGGTAGCGGACTGAGGTCACGGGCACGCCCGCTCGCCGTAGGTTGGCGGCGTAGGCCTCGCCCTCGTCCCGCAGCACGTCGGCCTCGGCGGTGATGACCAGGGCCGGCGGCAGCCCGGCCAGCTGGTGCGCCGTGGCCCGCAACGGCGAGGCGGTCATCTCGTCGCGCTGTACCTCGTCCACGGTGTACTGGTCCCAGGACCAGCGCATGCCGTCGGCGCGCAGAAAATAGCCCTCGGCGAACTCACGGTAGGAGGCGGTGTCGCAGGACGCGTCGGTGGCCGGGCACAGCAGCATCTGCGCGGCCAGGCGCCCACGGGCGGTCAGGGCAAGCGCGGCGGCCAGGTTGCCGCCGGCCACCGCGATCCTCGAGGCGTCCAGGCCGCAGGCGCCGCCGTACGCGCGTATCCAGTCCAGCGCCGCCTCCCCCTCGCCGAGCGCGACGGGGTAGCGGGCCTCGGGCGAGAGACTGTAGTCGACGAACACTGTCGCCGCCCCCGACTCGGAGGCCAGTTCGCGTGCCAGCCGCCCGTGGGCGTGCTCGCCGCCGAACACCCAGTCGTCGTGCAGGTAGAGCACCGCGGGCAGCAGGCCCGCGGTGTTCTCGGGGCGGAAGACGGTGAGCCTCGTCCCCTCGATCGGCTGCCGGGTGACGCCTGGCACGCGGATGTCCGGGCACTGGACCTCGGCCAGCGCCCGGCGGCCCACTTCGAGCGGCATGCTGTGCAGGTACGGAGGGCCGGTGGTGGCATCGGCGAAGGCCTGGGCAGCCGGTTCCAGGACGGGTTTGATCATTGACCGCTCCACGGGCTGATGCGAGGCACTGCTGATGCTAAGGAGTAGTCAAGACCTCGGTCATTCGTAACATGACGTACTTGTGCCACAATTTGATCATGGCGCTCCGGCGGGAGGTGGCGCGTGATCAGGCTCTTCGGGCGCGAGCGCGAGGTCGCGAAACTCGCAGGGCTCGTGGACCGCGTGCACGAGCGCGGAGACGCTCTGGTCGTACGCGGAGCGCCGGGGATCGGTAAGTCGGCCCTGCTGGCCGTCGCCACGGAGCGGGCCGAGGCCCGGGATCTGCTGGTGTCCACCGCTTCCGGGGTGCAGAGCGAGACACATCTGCCCTTCGCCGGGCTCCACCAGTTGCTGCGGCCGATGCTCGGCGCCGCCGATCAGCTGCCTACTCGTCAGCGCGAGGCCCTGCTCGGTGCCTTCGGGATGGCCGAGGTCGGCGACCCCGAGCCCTTCCTGGTCGCGCTGGCCGTCCTCAACCTGCTGGGTGACGCGGCGACCCGACGGCCCCTGCTGATCGTGGTGGACGACGTCCAGTGGCTGGACGGACCCACCACCGAGGTGCTGGGATTCGTGGCCAGGCGCGTGCGATCGGATCCGATCGTGCTCCTGATGGCCCTGCGTGACGGCTATCCCACCAGCCTGGACGCCAGCGATGTCCCCGAGCTGCGGCTGACCGGCCTGGAGTCCGCCGCGGCCGAGGCGCTCCTGGACGCCCAGGCCACCGGGCTCAGCGTCGGCATGCGCTGGCGCGTGCTGAGCGAGGCGGCCGGCAACCCGCTCGCCTTGGTCGAGCTGCCACTCGCGCTGGATGCCGGGATCACGGACGAGACGGGGTTCCTGCCGCTCACCGCGCGCCTGGAGCAGGCCTTCGCCGTGCGGCTGGCCGAGCTTCCGCCACACACCAGAGGAATGCTGCTGGTGGCCGCGGCCAACGATGGACACGATCTGGCCTCCGCCTGCGCGGGCGGAAGTGTGGTGACGGGCACCGAGCTGACCGCCGAGGCGCTGGCTCCGGCCGTGGACGCGGGCCTGGTCGAGCTCCACGACCAGACACTTCGCTTCCGCCACCCGCTGGTGCGTTCGGCGATCTACCACAGGGCCGGCCGCACCGATCGCATGGCCGCCCACGCCGCGCTGGCCCTGGTGCACAGCCACGACCTGGACCGCAGGGCATGGCACCGTGCCGCGGCGATCGCTCACCAGGACGAGTCCGTCGCCGCCGAACTGGAGGAGGTGGCCGCGCGGGCACGGCAGCGCGGCGCGATCCCGGTGGCGGTGACCGCCCTGCGCCGGGCGGCGGAGGTCAGCGAGGAACCGACAGCCGGCGCCCACCGCCTGCTGGCCGCGGCCGAGCTGGCCTTCGAGCTCGGCCGCAGCGATCAGGCCGCCGAACTGCTCGCGCTGGCGAAGCCGTCCTTCCTCGGCGAGCTGCCGCGCGCCAGGGGCGTCTTGCTGAGCGAGGTGCTCGGCGAGGGACGCAACGAGGGCCCCGCGCGGGTCCGTCGGCTGGTCATGACGGCCGAAGTGGCGGAGGCGGCGGGCGACCGCGAACTCGCGCTCAACATCGTCCGTGCGGCGGCCATCCGCTGTTGGTGGAGCGATCCCGGCTGGGATCAGCGCAGCCGCGTCATCGCCCTGGCCGAACGGCTCGCGGCCGGCGACGACGACCCGGAATTGCTGGTCACCCTGGCCACGGCGGGTGCGGTGGAACGCGGGGCGGACGTCATCGAGCGCCTGACCAGGGTGCGCGACGCCCGGCTGGACGGAGGCGTGACCAGGTTGCTGGGTCTCGCGGCGAGTACGGTCGGCGCCTTCGACCTCGTCGGCGACTTCATGGAGATCTCGATCGCAGACCTGCGAGCCCAGGGCAGGCTGGGCCTGCTCACGCGGGCGCTCAGCACGCAGGTGTGGCGGCAGATCTTCTGCGGCGACTGGGCCGGGGCGCTGCTGGGCGCGGAAGAGGCCGAACGCCTGGCCCGCGAGACCGCGCAGCCGCGCCGGCAGGCCACCGCCCTGGGGATGCTGGCGCTGCTGGCCGGACTCCGCGGCGAGGAGGAGCGCGGCCTGGCGCTGGTCGCCGAGGGCGAGCGGGTGCTCGGCACCGTTGCCATCAGCTCGGTTGTGGCGTTGCTCCAGCATGCCCGGGGCATTATCGCGTTGTGCGCCGGGCGGCACGACGACGCGTTCGGGCACCTGTGGCGGCTGTTCGAGCCGGGCGACGCCGCCCACCACAGGATCTGGCGGCAGTGGGTGATCAGCGAGCTGGCCGAGGCCGCCGTCGCGGCCGGCCGGCCGGAGCCGGCCAGGCGCGCGGTGGCAGAGCTGGATCAGGTGGCCGCCCGTACCCCGTCCCCGCTGCTGCACGTGGGGCTCCGGCACGCCCGTGCGTTGCTGGCCGACGACTCCGACGCCGGGGCGCTCTACCAGGACGCGTTGAGCGCCGACCTGTCGCGCTGGCCCACCGCCAGGGCGCGTCTGCTGCTCGCTCACGGCATGTGGCTGCGCCGCCGTCGGCGGATCCAGGAAGCACGTGTGCCCTTGCGGGCCTCCCGCGACGCCTTCGACGTGCTCGGGCTGCTCGCCTGGGGCGAGAAGGCCCGCCAGGAGCTGCGGGCCGCGGGCGAGGTGAGCGACCTACGCGTCGCGCCTGCCGCCGAACTGCTCACCTCGCAGGAACTGCACATCGCCCGGTTGGCCGCCGCCGGGCTGTCCAACCGCGAGATCGGTCAGCAGCTCTACCTGTCGCACCGTACCGTCAGCACTCACCTGTACAGGGCCTTCCCCAAGCTCGGCATCACCTCGCGGGCGCAACTGCGCGACGCCCTGGGAGATACGTCACGCGACTGATACCCGGGTCCGTCACGCGGAACGTACCGTCTCTGCGTGCCGTCATCTCGCCAGGAACTCCAGCATGAGCTCATTCCACTGCTCGAAGTGGGTGAGCGGAGCACCGTGCGGTGCGGCGGGAATCGTCACGAGCGAGCTGCCGGCGACCGCCCGCGCGACGCGCGTTCCGCTGTCCTCCGGGGGCACGAACGCATCCCCCTCGCCCTGGATGATCAGCGTGGGCACCGTGACGCGGGCCAGCTCGGGGTAGGGGTCGGCGGCGCCCCACACCGCCAGCGAGTCGGTGGTTCCCTTGGGGGAGGCATCCGCAGCCTGCCGCAGCAGGTACTGGCGCGTCGGCTCGTCCAGCGTGCTGTGCCCGTCGACTGCGAAGAACCTGAGCAGCAGATCGTCGAGCATGGGGATGCGGTGCCGCTTCGAGGCGGTCCGGAGCTCGTGCGCGAGCGGGTCCGGATACAGCACCGGACTGCCCAGCACCAGCCTGGCCACCCGTTCGGATGCGGCGGCGTAGCTGACGGCCTCGGCGCAGCCGGTGGAGAAGCCCACCAGCGTCAGCCCGGTCAGGTCAAGGCTCTCGATCAGAGCCGCCAGATCGGCGGTGAAGGTGTCGAGGTCGTAGCCGTGCCAGGGCTGGCTGGAGCGCCCGAAGCCACGCCGGTCGTAGCAGATGACCCGGCGGCGGGCCTCGACGAGCGGGCCGATCTGGAGCTCCCAGAACCGGCGCGACAGGGGCCAGCCATGTACCAGGACCACGGGCGGCCCGTCACCGACGTCCTCGTAGAAGAGGTTCACGTCTGTTCCCACCTGTAGCCGCGGCACCCGCCCAGCATGCCGCAATCCGGAAGCACGGCAATCGGTCAACTGACTGCACCGAGGAGGAGAACCACGTGGACATCATCGGACGGAACATAGAGCTGACCTCGCTGTGGCAGACGATCGACCGTGCCCCCGGCGTGCCGCCCAACGTCGTGCTGCACGGAGACCCGGGCGTGGGCAAGTCCGCACTGTTGCAGGCCGCAGTCGCCTACGCCCGGCAGCAGGGCGTCAGGGTGCTGGGCGGCAGTGGCTTCGAATCCGAGGCACAGCTGGCCTTCGCCGGGCTGCATCAGTTGTTCGCACCGGTGATGGAGTACCTGGACCGGGTGGAGCCCTTCCACCGGGACACCTTGCGCCGGGCGTTGGGGTTGCGGGACGGGCCGGCGCCCGACCGTCTGGCGACCTCGGTGGCGTCCTTGGCGGTGATGGCGGCCGTGGCCGAGGACGGGCCGGTGCTGATCGCCGTGGAGGACGCGCACTGGGTGGACCATCCCACGCGCGAGGTGATGATGTTCATCCTGTTACGGCTGCAGCCCTACGACGCGCGGGCCGTCTTCGCCCGCAGGCCGCTGACGGCCACCGAGCGCGTCACGCCGGGCATCCACATGCAGGAGGTCGGGCCGCTCGACGACGAGGCGGCCGGGCAGCTGCTGGACCTGCTCCACCCGGGCCTGCCACCGTCGGTGCGCGAGCGCGTGCTCGCCGAGGCCGCGGGCAATCCCCTGGCGATCATCGAGCTGCCGCAGACCTCCGTGGGCGTGGAGCTGCTGCCCAGCGGCGCGTCCCTGCGCACCCGGCTGGAGACCGGGTTCGCGGGCCGGCTGCTGGAGTTGCCGCCGCGGATCCGTACGACGCTGCTGGTGGCTGCCCTCGACGGTGACCGGCTGGAGCATCGGGCCGAGCTGTCGCCGTACGAGCTGCTGGAGGCCGAGCGGGCGGGTCTGGTCACCCGTGACTCGACCCCGTCGGGCCTGCGGTTCCGCCACCCCCTGGTCAGATCGGCGATCATCAAGACGGCCTCGCCGGAGGAGACGCGCGAGGCGCACGCCGTGCTGGCCGAGCAGCACAAGGCCGATCCCGAGCAGCGCATGTGGCATCTGGCGGCGGCTACGGTGGAGCCGGACGAACGGGTGGCGGCCGAGATCGAGAAGGCCGCTCGCGCGGTGAGTCTCAAGGGCGGCACCGGGCTGGCGGTCAAAGCGCTGCAGCGGGCGGCCGACCTCACCCCCGACCCGCCGGCCCGCGCTGCGCGGCTGGAGCACGCCGCCGAGCTGGCGAGCGAGTCCGGGCAGCTCGACCTGGCTCAGAACCTGCTGGACCAGGCGCGCCGTTACCTCGACGACCCGGCCAGGGCCCTGGCCACCAGGGCGCAGATCCTCATGCTGCGCGACGGCGATCTCGACGCTGCGCGCCGCCTGCTGCGCGGCACACCAGCGGCGGGCCCTCTGGTCAGGGTGATGGCTGCCTCGTACACGCAGGATCCGAAGGAATGGGCGGAAGTCACTGACGTGGTCACCGGGTGCGACGACGACCTCGTCCGCCTGCTGCACGACGTGTTCCTGGGCCGGGGTTCGGCGACGCTCGTGCGTACCGCCCTCGACGCGCTGCCTGCGGACGCCCCGCCAGGGCGCGTGGCCGCGCTGTGCCGGGCGGCTACCTGGATGGACCTGCTGCCGGACTACCGGGACCGCATCCGCGGTCTGATCGAGGGCGAGACCGGTCGGGGTGCGGTGACACACGCCGCCAGTGGCTACTGGCTCGCCGCGCACGACCATTTTCTGGCCGGTGAATGGGAGGACGCCGAAAACGCAGCCAACGCAGGACTCGACCTGTGCGTGCGCCACGACCTGGACCTCCTGGCTCACGACCTGCGCTGCAGCCTCGGCTGGCTCGCCGCCGCCCGGGGCGACGCCGACAGCGCCAAGGAGTACAGCAAGACCGTCGAGCAGTGGGCCGCGCCGCGCGGCAGCGGCCTGCACCTGTCCCTGTCAGCCCGCAATCTCGCGCTCGCCGCGATGGCGCACGGTGACTACGACAGCGCCTACGCGTACTGGACGAGCGTCAGCCCACCAGGCGTCATCCCCCCATATGTTGCCTACGCGCCGTGGGCGGTTTTCGATCTGGTGGAATCGGCGGTGCGCACCGGCCGGATCGAGGAGGCCAGGGCGCACGCCGCCGCGGCCGAGAACCTGGCCGAGCGGGCACCCCGGCTGCGCCTGCACGTCAGGGCCGCACAGGCGCTGGTGGCACCGCCCGGCGAAGCGGTCGCACTGTTCCGGTCCGCGCTCGCGCTGCCGAGGACCGAACGCTGGCCGTTCGACCACGCTCGGGTACGGCTGGCCCTGGGCGAGTTGCAACGCCGCCGACTGCAACCCGGCGAGGCCAGGCCCGAGCTGCGCCGGGCTGCCGACCTGTTCGCCCGCGTCGGTGCGACTGCCTGGCAGCAGCGGGCCGAGCAGGAACTGCGGGCCACCGGCGTGGCGGTGACTCAGCGGCCCAACGCCGCGCATGGCCTGACCGCCCAGCAACTGGAGGTGGCGAGGCTGGCCGCCTCCGGACTGAGTAACAAGGAGATCGGTGAACGGCTGTTCCTGTCATCCCGCACCGTCAGCGCCCACCTGTACCGGATATTCCCCAAGCTCGGCATCACCTCGCGGGCTGCACTACGTGACGCACTCGAAGGGGTGACCGCAGATGCAGTCAACTGACCGATTCATACCACCGGCGGGCCCCGGATGCTCGTGCTGCAACGACAGTACGGGCATCCAAGGAGAAACCCGCCATGACCCGCACCCGGCTCCGCCCCGGATTGAGGCTCGCCCTCGCCATCCTGACTCTCGCACTCGGCCTGACCGCCACCGTCGCCCCTGCCTCGGCCGCGCAGTCCACAACCACTGCCGCGAAGCCGACCGTGGTGCTCGTCCACGGGGCGTTCGCCGACGCCTCCGGTTTCAACGACATGATCGACCGATTACAGCGGGACGGGTTCCCGGTGATCGCGCCGTCCAACCCGCTGCGCGACGTGGCTGGTGACGCCGCCTATGTCTCCAGCATCCTGGACACCATCACCGGCCCGATCATCCTCGTCGGGCACTCCTACGGCGGCATCGTCATCACCAACGCCGCCCGCGGCCACGACAACGTCAAGGCCCTGGTCTACCTCGGCGCCTTCGCGCCCGACCAGGGCGAAAGCGCCCTGCAACTGGCCGACAAGTTCCCGGGCAGCAAGCTGGGCGACGCGCTGCTGGCGCGGCACTACCCGCTGCCCGACGGCACGATGAACGGCATCGACGGCTACATCAGGGCCGAGAAGTTCCGCGAGGTGTTCGCCGCCGACCTGCCCGAGAGCAAGACCCGGCTGATGGCCGCCACCCAGCGGCCCGGCAGCGTCAACGGCCTGAGCGGCGGCAGCGGCGAGCCGGCCTGGAAGACCATCCCGTCCTGGTACCTGATCCCCACCCAGGACAACGTGATCCCGCCGGCCGTGCAGCGGTTCATGGCCCAGCGCGCCGGCAGCAAGGTCCGTGAGATCCGCTCGTCGCACGTCGTGATGATGTCCAACCCCGCTGCCGCGACCGCGGTGGTCCTGTCCGCCTACAAAGCCACACGCTGAAGGAGCAGACCATGAAACCCGACACCATCGTCCTGATCCACGGCTTCTGGGTGACACCCCGCAGCTGGGAACACTGGATCACGCGCTACCAGGCCCAGGGCTTCACGGTGCACGCCCCCGCCTACCCCGGCTTCGAGGTCGAGGTCGAAGCGCTCAACGCCGACCCCACCCCGATCGAACAGGTCACCGTCCCCCAGATCATCGAATCGCTGGAAACGCTCATCCGCGGGCTGGAAACCCCGCCGATCATCATGGGCCACTCCGCGGGCGGGGTGTTCACTCAGGTCCTGCTCGACCACGGCTTCGGCGCCGCCGGGGTGGCGATCAACTCCGCTCCCACCGAGGGCGTCCAGGTGGTGCCGCTGTCGCAGATCCGCGCGACCTTCCCCGTATTGAAGAACCCGGCCAACCGCCACAAGGCCGTCGGCTTCACCTACGACCAGTGGCGCTACGCCTTCACCAACACCTTCCCCGAGGACGAGGCGCGCGCCACCTACGAGCGGTACCACATCCCCGCCTCCGGTCACATTTTCTGGGGCAGCGCGCTGGCCAACATCCACCCGGGCAAGGACGACAACTGGGTGAACTACCACAACGACGACCGCAAGCCGCTGCTGTTCATCGCCGGCGAGAACGACAACCTGATGCCGCCGAAGGTCCAGCGTTCCAACGCCAAGCACTACAAGTCCGACACCATCACCGAAGTGGTCGAGTACCCCGGCCGTGCCCACCTGATGCCCGCGGAGAAGGGCTGGGAGGAGATCGCCGACCAGGCCCTCGACTGGGCACTCAAGCACGCCGGCTGAGGCGGGTGGTCCGGCGTTGCCACACGGCCATGCCGGACCTCGGCACTCCGCGAGAGCCACGGCCATGACCCAGACGAACCGGCGCTGGGCCGAGTTGGCGGCAGGCGGCGGCCACAACCCTGACGTGTTCTTCCCCTGGCCTGGGAGACCATCCCGGCGGCGCAGACTGCGACAATTCGCCGGATCTGCGCCGCCTGCCCCCCAGGATCGCGATGAGGAGGGTGCCACCAAGGAGGGGCCCTGCAGGACGACCGCGTGAACCATGGCGGCAGCCTGATCGCCGCCGCGCAGGTGGTGGCGCGCTGGTGTTCGCCACCATCGACTACTGGCGTGCTGACCGGTACGAGGACACCACGGGGAAGGAAGCGTTCACATGACGAGGGTCCATTTCACCCACATCGGCGGCCCGACCGTGCTCATCGACTTCGACGGGTGGCGCCTACTGACAGACCCGACCTTCGATCCCCCCGGCCGGACCTACGCCTTCGGCTGGGGAGCCTCCTCCCGTAAGCTCACTGGTCCTGCCATCGCCCCTGCTGACCTGCCGCCCATAGACGCGATTCTGCTCACCCACGTACACCACGGCGACAACCTCGACGACGCCGGCCGAGCCCTGCTGCCGGCCGCCGGAACTATTGTGACGACCTTCTCGGGCGCCCGCTCCCTGCCCTATTCAGCCCGCGGCCTGCGAGTGGGACAGGCGACCCGGCTGGAAGCCCCCGGGCGCCCGCCCATCGACATCGCCGCCACCCCATGCCGGCACGGCCCCCCATTCAGCAGGCCGATCGTGGGCGAGGTCATCGGCTTCTCCCTCACCTGGCCCGGGCAGGCCCATGGGCCACTCTGGATCACCGGAGACACCGTCTACTACCGCGCGCTTCGCGACACGGCCACCCGCCTGCGGCCCGGAACGATCCTGCTCCACCTGGGCGGCGTCGGCTTCCCGATCACCGGAGCGCTGCGCTACACGATGACCGCGAGGCAGGCCACCCTCCTTCACGAGGCGATCACACCGCGCACCGTCCTGCCCATCCACTACGAGGGCTGGCAGCACTTCCGGGAAAACCGCGAAGGCATCGAGCGGGAACTCGCCGGCGGGTCATCCATTCTGCGTGAGAGCCTCCGCTGGCTCCCCAAGGGCACTTCAGCGGACGTGGTCGTGTGACCAAACGCCGCGCCCGCTTCGCCCGCGAGATCAAAGCGAACACCACGCGCGGCGGGAAGCTCTGACCGTCGATGACATCAAACGCCTCATGCGAGACACCGCCGAACTCACCGTCCTGGCCGCCGGAGTCATGAGATGGGTGCTGTCAGCCCGCAGTGGGCGCCCAGACCTGATCGTTCCCCAGGGGGTCGTTCGAGGATGGGTGCACAGCGCTGTCTTGGGGACCACGATCATCTTGCGTCCGGCCTGGTAGCGCTGCTTGACCGGTGGTCAAGGCGGCCCGTGTGCGTAACCAACCAGCGGGTGAAGAACGTCACTCAGGTATATAAGAATTGCTCCTGGGGCTCGATGACGGCGTCAGTCTGGTACTCGATCACCGTACGCACCAGCCCTCTCGGTGCTTGCTCCGCAGCCGGCCGCCAAGAGGCAGAACAGCCCGACAAACGAAGGGACCCAGCGACTCATTTTCAGCACTCCGCTCTGCGTTTTGCACACTGGAGCGACTCTGAGGCAAGGATCGGGTTGCTTCAGCCGGGCCCCTGCAACGTTGGATCTCTCTCGAGCCTTTCTTGGCAGATCCGGTACCTCGGTGGCCCTGGGCGCGGCTCCACATCCGGATGGTCGGCGTGGCCGTGTTATTCATCCTGGATGCGGCTTCGAAGCGCTGCGCGATCGTCTCGTGTTCCCCTGGTTAGCCCAGACCTGTCAGAGATTCGCTCCAGCTTGAGTCGGAACTGCCGTCCTCTGAATCTGCTGGAGGATGGTCTCGTCCGTGATCTTTTTGTCGTCGGCGAGGAGGAATGCCTTGCTGAGAATGAGGGATAGGCGGCCGTCTTCTTCGAAGGGGAGGAACAACCTGGCGTCGTGTTTGCGAGCGGAGACGATGCACAAGTAGACGTCGCCGGGGTCCATGAGGATGTTGGCACTGCCCAGGTGGATCTTGTAGGTGCGCAGGTCTCCGCGGACGACGAGGAAACGGTCGGTGAGGATGCAGCGGTCGGCGAGAGCCGTACGGGGAAGCAGTCGCGCCAGCGCGTCGCGGCGCACCTCGGCCGATGGCGGCAGAGCGCCGAAGGAGGTCTGTCTCCAATAATCGTGGTGCCGGTCCTCGCCGCGGTCCACCCATTCGGGGTCGGCGGCGATCGAGGTGACCGCGACGAAGAGATCCACATCCCGCATCGCCTCGCTGAACACCAGCGGCGGCACGTCGGCGAGCGTCGCCTCCCGCCATTCGCCGTCCACGTTGAGGTGGAAGCGGATCTGGTCGGTGGCGGCGTAATTCCCGGCGTCGTGGAGGTGGTCGTGGAAGAAGGAAGCCCGCCAGCGTCCCTCGGCCAGCACGCGCCGGGCCTCGCCCGCATCGCCGCCGTCCCAGGGGCCGAGAAAGCCTGCCTCCCAACCGCGCTGCTTGAAGAGCGCGTACAGCTTCTGGTAGTCGACAATGTGGGCGGCGAACCGGTTGGAGTAGGCGCGGGTCTGTTCCTCGGCGGGGGTGAGCAAGTAGACCTCGCGGAACGCCTGCTTGAACGGTTGGCGCAGCCGTCGCTCGGTTACCATCTCCCGCCACGCGGTGACCTCCGCCAGCGAGGCGCGGGCGGGGTGCCACAGCCGGACCGGGGCGTCGGGTGCGGGCTCCGCGAGGGAGCGCCCAGCGGCGTCGTGGAGGTCTGGCAGCACGGTCTGCCAGTGTCCGGGTGAGGTTTCGATTTCCCAGATCAGGCGGTTCGCGACAGTGCCGGCGACGGGGTGCGTCGCCATGTCCTCGCGCCACTTCGCATAAGGGTGGACGGCCTCGCCGGTGTATCCGGCCTCGAGGGCCCGGACCAGAGTGACGATCTGGCGACGGACCTGCGCCACCAGCTCGCGAAGGCGTTTGACCTCGTCGGCGTGGTCTTTGCGCAGTGCCGAGGGGATGCTCTTCAACTGCCTGTCGCCCAGCCACCACGTCAGTTCGACGTCCTCGCCGATCGTGATCAGCGCCGTGTGGTCGCCCAGCGGGACGCTGATCCGTCCGCTGGAGTCGAAGCCGAGATCCGGCATCCTGAAGGCCACCTCGACCCGGTCGGCGAGTGCGCGTTCGATCCGCTTGATCATGCGGTCGAGCTGTTTGGGCACGCCCTTGTGCCGGGTCACCGCGCTCGCCGCGCGCAGGGCGACGAGCACCTCGGGGGTCGGGAACTCCTGAGCGGCGCGGCCGACCTCATACAGCACGGCTTGGGAGGGCAGGGTCTTGGCTGTGGTGGGCGCGACCGCGGCCCCGGCCAGCAGTCTGGTCAGCAGGTCGGGTAGCCACGGCTCGTCACGGAGGAGCGCCAGCCGTACGGCACGGCCGATCGTCTCCTTCTCCGCGTCGTCGAAGGCACGGTCGGCCTTGAAGGGAAGCTCGTAGGCGTGGATCGCGGCGATCCTGGCGTCCGCCGCTTCCAGAGTCGTGCGGGCGAAGGTCACGTAATCCGGAAGTGCTGCCAGCCGCTCCCAGGCGTCCGGTAGTGGAGTAGGGGAGTTGTACGACCTGTCCTGGACGACTTCGAGCAGCAGGGCCCGGCGCTGCACGTCCCAGCCGCGCAGCAAGTCGATCTCGTCGACGGCGATCGGCCCTCGGCCTTTCTCGAGCGTTCGGGTGACCTCATTGTCCAGCCCGCCGAGTCCGGCAATCGTCAGCAGCGCATAGGGGTGGTCGGTCCGGCCGGCTCGGAGCAGAAACCGGACCAGAGTCCGGGCGGGGTCCGCGAGGGCGGTGAGGGGCGGCCCGTCAGGGCAACGCAGCAGCGCGCCCGCGGCAACGCACAGGTCGGCCCACTTCCGGGTTTCCAGGCCGTCGACCAGTGCCGCGAACAGGTCCTGGCAGGCCTCAGGCGTGAACAGCGGCTGGCGCTGCTTGGCCGTGTCCTCCACCATGAACCTGGCCCCTCCCGCCGCGCTGCCGTCTCCGGCGGTCCGGTAGGCGATCGGCAGGAGAGTTCCCAGGTCGAAGGGGCTCAGCTGGGAGTGATCAGGCCATGGTGACGGACGGTCCGCGGCCGGATCGGTCATGAGCGTGAGCAGTTGGCCTGCCGCTGGGGAGAGTTGCATGTGGGTCATCCTTTGATCTGCTGGAGGAGTCGGCTCCCCATGTCGTGGCGGACCTGCTCGGCCTCACGCCGCAGCTTGGCGCCGCGTGCTTCGGACCAGCCCGCCGGGCGAGACAAGGGTTGAGAGAGGCGCTCCAGCTCCCGTTGCCGGGCGGCCG
>NZ_BOOO01000048.1 GCF_016863275.1 Planotetraspora mira | reverse complement strand
AACAATCGTCGGAACCGCTCGCCGGACCGCAGGATGTGCCGACGCATGGCATAGGCGGCGGCGTCGGGGTCACGCGCGGCGATCGCGGCCAGAACGTCTTCGTGCTCGGCCATGGCCAAGTGAGTGACCTGGGTGTCGTGGACAAGCCGGAACAGGTGCACGTGCGTGTGCAGGCGAGCGAGCGCTTCGCGGATGACCTCGTTCTCCGCGCTCAGGGCGACGAGATCGTGAAAGGCGGCGTCGCGTAGCCCGAAGGCGCCATAGGCCACGGGCCCGTTGCCCCCCTCCAGCTCCGCCATCTCCTCCAGCATTCGTCGCAGACCGGCCACCTGCTTCGAGGATGCGCGTTCGGCGGATCTGCGCGCCGCCGCCGGCTCGAGGAGCAGGCGGAGCTCAAGCATGTCCTCGAATCGGTGACGGGTGATTTGGGGGGGAATGCGATAGCCGGCATGGGGCACACGCACGACCAGGCCTTCGGCCTCCATGCGGTTCAGAGCGTCTCGGATCGGCGTCTGCGAGACCCCCAGCTCTCGCGCCAGGACGTCGATCGTGACGCGGGAGCCAGGCTCGATCCGTAGCGACATCAACTGTCCGAGCAGCGTGTCGTACACCTCGTCGGCAAGCCGGCCGCGAGATCGGCGCCGCGCGATCGTCGCTTCGTCGTCCATCGTGACGTGAGGTCCTTTCTTGCGTCTTCGGGAACCTGTTGACATCGGTCGCAATACTGCGGGATGTTGACGCCCACAATCGGATCGTATAGGAAAGGTGACGGATGCCACCCATCCTTCACCCATCGCGGAACCGCCCGCATCGCTCGGCTTCGATCAGTTGGAGCTCCCATGAGCATGCTCGACGTCCTGCTCGGTTCGCCACCGGGGGCACAAGGACCGAAGGACTTCTCGACTGCTTGAAGCCCCATTACGTCACGGCGTACTCGTGACGCCGGTCTGCGGGTCAGCCCCTGCGACAGCCGGCAACACGCCTGAACAACCCCCCAGCACTGCTCGGCAAGCACGCAGCAAGGCTCCAGAGGTCCCCACCCAGAAAGCAGGCAAGAAGATGCGGTATCCAAGGCGAATAGGACGACTGGCGATGGCGGCCATGTTGGTGGCCACGACCATGGCGGCTTGCGGCCAGGACGACGGCGCGACGAGCGCCCCCAAGGCATCGGCGACCATCCCGGAGCTTACCAAGGACCCGCTGACCCTCAGCTTCATCTGGTTCGACTGGCCCCCCGCCCACGCGCTGGAAGCCTTTGCGAACGCGGAGTACACCAAGGTGCGGTCGAACGTGACCATCAAGGTCAACACCGTGCCGAACGCGAACTGGCACGACGCGATGTTCACCCAGTTCGCAGCGCACAAGACCGACTTCGACATCCCGATCCTGGACTCGCAGCACATCGGCGAGGCCGTGACGAACGGCAACATCCTCGACATCACCGACTTCGTCAAGAAGAACATCGACGTCAAGGCCTACAACCCGTACCTTCTGGCGGCCTACGGCCAGTACCCCCAGGCGGAGACCGGGAAGCGCGACGAAAACGCCAGCCTGTACGGACTGCCGCTGCTCGGCGACACCTGGACGATGATCTACCGCAAGGACCTGATCGGCGACAAGCCACCGCAGACGTGGGACGAGATGATCTCAGTCGCCGAGAAGTGCCAGGCGGACAACCCTGGCGTCAGCGGGCTGGCTTTCCACCAGGCCAACGGTTCGGACGCCGCGGCCGTAACCTACAACACGGTCAACGCCGTCTACGGCGGCAACCTCTGGGACTCCAAGACGCGCAAGATCGACGGCGTCATCAACGACGCTGCGGGCCAGGAGGCGATGGACGTCCTGGTCAACAAGATGAAGCCGCTGACCGCCGCGGGCTCCGGCAACTGGTTCATCGACGAGGTGAACGCGGCGGTCGCCCAGGGCAAGGCATGCATCGCGTTCAACTGGATCGCCGCGAGCGGCGGCCTGCTTGACCCGAAGCAGTCGACGCTCGGCACCACGCGGGAGGAGATTCTCGACAAGCTGGGTTTTGCCACCCTGCCGAGCCAGAAGACGAACCTGGTGCCTCTCGGCGGCATGGGGATGCACGTGTCGGCCTACTCCCCTGCGGCGAACCAGGCGGAGGCCCTGAACTTCATGAAGTGGTTCGAGCAGGCTGACATCCAGAAGAAGTGGGCCGCGGCTGGTGGCGTGCCATCGCGTACGGACGCCCTGGAGTCGCCCGAGTTCCTCAATGCCGGGCCGTTCAACCAGGTGTACGCCGACTCGGTTTCGCGGATGCGGGACATGTGGAACGTGCCCGAGTACGCGCGCCTCGTAGACATTGAGAACACCAACGTGAACGCGGCTCTCAACGGCGCGAAGACGCCGAAGGATGCGCTCAACGACATCGCCAAGGAGCAGCAGGGCGTACTCGACTCCGGCAGCCGCAAGGGTGGCGGCGGACTGTGAGTGACCCCGTCCCTCTGACGACCGACCACCCCGGGCAGGTGGCGTCCGCGACGCCGCCTGCACCGGGTCGGTCCCGCCGGTTGAGCGACCGCGGGCTCGCCGTGGCCTTCATCTCCCCCGCGCTGCTGCTGTTGCTCGCAATGTCGGTGTTCCCGTTGCTGTGGGCGTTGTACCTGTCTTTCACCGACTACTCGGCCACCCGCGGGGGGCCGGCCCATTTCGTCTGGTTCGAGAACTACACCGCCATCCTGACTTCGGCGCAGGTCCACCTGAGGGCCTTGACGACGTTGATCTACGTGGTCGGCGCGGTCGCCCTGCAGACCGTGCTCGGTTTCGCCATCGCCTACCTGATCTCACGGCGCACGCACGGGCGAGGACTGCTGACCACTCTGTTCCTGGTTCCGATGATGCTGTCGCAGGTCGTGGTCGGGCTGTTCTGGAAATTCATGCTCGACGCGCAATTCGGCGTGATCAACAGCATGCTCGGCTCGCTCGGCCTGGGGCAGGTGGAGTGGCTCACCCGGCAGCGAACGGCACTGATTTCCCTGATCGTGGTCGACACCTGGCAATGGACGCCGTTCATCATGCTCATCGCACTTGCGGGCCTTACCGCGGTCCCCAAGTACTTGTACGAGGCCGCCTCGATCGACCGGGCGTCCGAGTGGTTCCGGTTCCGCACCATCACTCTTCCGCTGGTGTGGCCGCTGCTCCTCATTGCCGTGTTGTTCAGGGCCATCGAGGCCTTCCGGCTGTTCGACCTCGTCTACATCCTCACCAGCGGAGGTCCGGGGGTCTCCACCGAGACGTTGTCGTTCCACGTCTACAAGGTGGCGTTCCTGGGCTTCAACACCGGAACCGCCTCGGCGTACGGGATCCTCATGGTCCTCGTCGTCATCGTCCTTACGCAGCTCTACCTGCGCTACTTGAACAAGCTCAAGGAGGACTGATGGGCGTCTCCGTAGACGAGGCCGTGTCCACAGGTCCTGTCCGGGATCACACGCCCCCCGCGCGCCGCTTCGGCGGCCGGGGTCGCTCCGTGCTGGAGATCGCGCTGCTGACCGTGCTGGCCGTCGTGATGCTCTTTCCGGTGCTGTGGATGATCGAGACGTCCATCAAGGAGAACCGGGACGTCTACGCCATCCCGGCCAAGTTCTTCGACTTCACGGTCACACTGGACCATTTCAAGGACGTGTTCGTCGCCTCCGGCGGTCGCTCGGCCTTGTCCGTCTCGTTCCTCAACTCCGTCGTGGTCGCCGGGGTCTCCACGGTGCTGGCCACCGTGCTGGGAGTCCCGGCGGCCTGGGCCTACTCACGCTTCGCCGTGAAGGCCAAGAAGGACCAACTGTTCTTCATCCTGTCCACCCGCTTCATGCCGCCCGTGGTGGTCGTGATCCCGATCTTCCTCATGTACCGCCAATTCGGACTCATCGACACCAAGCTCGGCCTGATCCTCATCTACACCGCGTTCAACGTCCCGTTCACGATCTGGATGATGAAGGGGTTCGTCGACGAGGTGCCCGCAGAGTACGAGGATGCCGCCATGCTCGACGGCTACACCCGCCTGCAGGCGTTCTGGCGATTTACCCTTCCCCTGCTCCTGCCCGGTATCGCCGCGACGGCGGTCTTCGCCCTCATCTTCTCGTGGAACGAGTTCGTGTTCGCCATCTTCCTTACCTCCAGCGACGACGTGCGGACGGCTCCACCCGCCATCGCCGGCCTCATCGGTGGAACCACTGTGGACTGGGGTCTCGTGGCCGCCGCCTCCGTAGTGTTCGCCCTACCGGTGCTCGTCTTCGCCTATCTGGTGCGCAAGCACCTTGTCGCCGGTGTGACGCTCGGGGCGGTGCGACGCTGATGGCGGGCATCGAGGTGACCGCCCTGCACAAGCGCTACCCGGACGGGACGGTCGCAGTTGAGCACGTGGACCTGTCCATCGGCGACGGCGAGCTGTTCGTGATGCTCGGCCCCTCGGGTTGCGGCAAGACGACCACGCTGCGGGCCATAGCGGGCCTGGAGAGGCAGACGACGGGCGACATCCACATCGGCGACACGCTGGTCAACGACCTGCCGCCCGCCGAGCGCGACATCGCCATGGTGTTCCAGTTCTACGCTCTCTACCCGCATCTGAGAACCCGCGACAACCTGGCGTTCCCACTGCGGGCCGAGGGACTGCCCAAGGCGGAGGTGCGCGAGCGGGTCGACGAGGCCGCCCGGCTGATGCGGCTCGGTCCGCTCCTGAACCGGCGACCGCGCCGGCTGTCCGGCGGGGAGCAGCAGCGCGTCGCGCTTGCTCGCGCCCTGGTGCGACGACCGCGCGCATTCCTCATGGACGAACCTCTCACCAATCTGGACGCGGAGCTGAGGGCGGACATGCGCACGGAGATCAAGCACCTGCAGGGGGCGCTGGGGACGACGATGGTCTACGTCACCCACGACCAAGTCGAGGCGATGTCGCTCGGTCACAGAATCGCCATCCTCAACAAGGGCCGCGTCGAGCAGATCGGCACGCCGCTGGAGGTCTACGACCGTCCGGCGAGTCTTTTCTGCGCCGCATTCATCGGCTCCCCGCCGATGAACCTGATTGAGGTGGAGGTGGCCGACGGGAAGCTGCGCAGTCAGGGCGGACTGGTCCTCACGCCACCGCCAGGCCTGCCGCGCGACCGTTGCCTGGTCGCAGGCGTCCGGCCGGAGGCGCTGGAAGTCACAGAACCAGGGGCGGAACGTTCGGTCCCGGCCCGCGTGGTCTCGGCGGAGTGGCTGGGCGACGAAATCATCTACGTGGTTGACCACGACGGCCAGCGCGACGTACGGGTTCGGATGCCACCGACTGTCCGTTTCGCCGCTGACGCACCGGTCGGGCTGCGGCACACCGGCGGGACCCCGGCGGTCTACGACGTGAGCACGGAAGAGCTGGTGGCCTGATGGGAACCGTGGCAGTGCACGGGCTGTCCAAGTCCTTCGATAAAGTCCAGGCCCTGGACGGGGTGACGCTGGACGTGCCGGACGGCTCGTTCTTCGTCGTGCTCGGACCCTCCGGGGCAGGCAAGACGACGACCCTGCGAGCGATCGCCGGCCTTGAGAAGCTTGACGCCGGGTCGGTGCATCTGGACGGGAGGGACGCGACCGGTGACGCCCCGGCCGCACGCGACCTGGCCATGGTCTTCCAGAACTACGCCCTCTACCCGCGACACACGGCGTACGAGAACATCGCTTCGCCGCTGCGGGCACGCCGCTGTTCTTCGAGCGAGATCGCCGCTGCCGTCGAGCAGATGTCGAGCCTGCTGCACATCGAACATCTGCTGCAGCGTCGTCCGGCGCAGTTGTCGGGCGGTGAGATGCAGCGTGTCGCCCTGGCCCGGGCGCTGGTCCGTCGCCCGCGCGCGTTTCTCATGGACGAGCCGCTGACGAACCTCGACCTCAAGCTCCGCGTCGAGATGCGCACCGAGCTCACCCGCATCCACCGGAGCCTCGGAGCAACCTTCGTCTACGTGACCAACGACCAGGTCGAGGCCCTGTCCATGGCCGACCAGGTCGCGGTCCTCAAGGAGGGGAAGGTGCAACAGGTCGGAACGCCGACCGAGGTGTACGAGCGTCCAGCCAACCAGTGGGTCGCGGGATTCGTCGGGAGCCCGTCGATCAGCCTGCTCGCCTGCCACGCCGAGGGAGATCGTCTGGTCGGGGCGGAAGGCTGGACGCTGCCGCGGCCCCGCTGGACCACGGCTGAGGACGGTCGTCCGCTGCTGCTGGGCCTGCGCGCGGAGGACCTGTCCGTCGAGCAGCGTGGGAACGCGTCGTTGTCGGGTGAGCTCTACGGCCTTGAGCCACTCGGTGACCGAACGGTGGTCGACGTCAGAGTGGGGACGGAGATCCTCAAGGTCAAGGCACGACCCACCGTCACCGGTACGCCGGGCGAGCGGCTGCTTGTCACGGTCGACCTGGACCGTGCGCACCTGTTCGATGCGGGCACCGGGCTGGCGCTGTCCGAGGCCGGGAGGTAACCGCGCAGGCCGCGACGTCAACATGCGCCCGCACGTGGCAATCGAGCCTCGGCGGACCATCACCGGTGAGCGCGGCCTGACGACGCTGAAGCAGCCATGGCCCGAGAAGGCGATCGGTGGCGCGGGGCGTCGCCCTGCAGCCAGGGCCAAGGCCACGTTCGCCCCGCTCGGCAACCTCGACCCCGACGAGGTCGTGTGACCCGTTCGTCAACGCGCGTGGCGCGATCGCTGAGGTCACGCTGGACATCACCAAGGACATCACAGGAGGCGACGCAATGAGTGACCCGATGAACGTCCTGGCCCCCGAGCACCGGCGGCTCCGGATTGGCGACGCCTGGCGCGACGCCGCCAGCGGAGCCACCTTTGTCGTCGAGGACCCGGCCACCGGCAAGACCATCGCCGAGGTGGCGGACGCCGACGTCGTTGACGGGCTCGCCGCTCTGGACGTGGCGAGCAAGGCAATGGCGGAGTGGGCGGCGACCCCGCCGAGAAAACGGTCAGAGTTGTTGAACGCGACGTACCGGGCACTGACTGAGCGATCCGAGGAGGTCGCCCGGCTGATAACGCTCGAGATGGGCAAGCCGCTCGCCGAGGCTCGGGGAGAGGTGGCCTACGGCGCCGAGTTTTTCCGTTGGTTCGCCGAGGAGGCGGTGCGCGTCGAGGGGCGCTACAACACCGCTCCCGCTGGTGGATATCGCATCCTCACCGTGCCGAAGCCGGTCGGACCGTGCGTCTTCGTGACGCCCTGGAACTTTCCGTTGGCCATGGGTGCCCGCAAGATCGCTCCTGCGCTGGCGGCGGGCTGCACGACGATCACCAAGCCAGCAGCCCAGACGCCACTCACCATGCTGTTCCTGGCCCGCATCATGGAGGAGGTCGGCGTTCCCCCGGGCGTCGTCAACGTCGTGACAACCAAGCGTGCCGGCGAGGTGGTCTCAGCACTGCTAGCCGACCGTCGGACCCGCAAGCTTTCGTTCACCGGGTCGACCGAGGTCGGGCGCGTGCTGCTACGACAGGCGGCGGACAACGTGCTGCGCACCTCCATGGAACTGGGCGGCAACGCGGCCTTGATCGTGTGTGCCGACGCGGACCTGGACGTCGCGCTCGACGGTGCCATGGTGGCCAAGATGCGCAACATCGGGGAGTCCTGCATCGCGGCCAACCGAATCTACGTCGAGGAGCCGGTGCGCGAGGAGTTCACGGCGCGCTTCGCCAAGCGGATGGGCGCGCTCTCGGTGGGCCATGGTCTCGACGACGGCGTGGACGTCGGGGCGTTGATCGACGAGGCCTCGGTCACCAAGATCGACGAGCTCGTCGCCGACGCGGTCAATCGCGGCGCCCGTGTCTTGGTGGGCGGCGAGCGTCCGGATGGGCCGGGCCACTTCTACCCGCCTACGGTCCTCGTCGACGTGCCCGAAGACGCGCGGATGCTGGAGGTGGAAATCTTCGGCCCGGTGGCGCCGATCATCTCGTTCACGTCCGACGACGAGGTGATGGCGAAGGCCAACGACACCGAGCACGGCCTGGTCGGATACGTCTTCACCCGTGACCTCCAGCGGGCGCTCCGGTTCACCGAGGGGCTAGAGACGGGGATGGTCGGCATCAACCGTGGCCTGATCTCGGACCCGTCAGCTCCGTTCGGAGGCGTGAAGCAGTCCGGGATCGGCAAGGAGGGGTCGCACGAGGGCATCCTTGAGTACCTCGACGTCACCTACGCGGCGATCGACCTACCGTGACCGGCCTGCTGCTCCGGGTGCCCGCCGAGGATCACCGCGCCCTGTGCACACATGACCTGACCGGCCTCCACCCGTGGGACGGGACCCGGGCCATGGTCGGCACGAATCCGCTGGCACCCGGGGACGCCGTCGACTCCGCCGGTGTGCGCGCCACAGACGCGGCCGCGGCGGTGGATGGGGCGATCAGCCCTTTCGGCGGTCCCAAAGGCTACGCCCTCGGGCTCATGATCGAGGTGCTGGTCGCGACCTTGACTCGTACCGCCCTTGGCGACGATGTCCGCGGAACCCTCGACCCGACTGACCCGCCCACCAAGGGGCGACGTCTTCATCGCGATGGACCCGAGGGCGCCCGGGCACGACCGAGTCTGGGAGCCCGGCGCGCGCCTGCGCCACCCGGCAGCCAACCTTGCCGACGCCGTCCCGGTCTCGCAGGTGACCTGGACGTCCGCCCAGCAAATCACCGCCGACGTTCTAGAGAGGCACTGACATGCTTGAGACCGTCCGCGGACCACGCCAGCTGATAGTGGGCGAAGGGGTCGCGCAGAACATCCCACGAGTGGTGGCCGAGTGTGGCTCGCGAGTCCTCATCGTGACCGACCGGGTTCTTCTGGGGCAGCCGGGCGTGGCCGAGATCGTGGCCGCCGTGCGGGAGAAGGTCGAAGTCGTCGGGGTGTTTGCCGACGCGACTCCGGACGTGCCACTCGCCGATGTCGCCCTGGCCGTCTCGGTCGCCGCAGAGGTGGACGCCGACGTAATCCTCGCCATCGGGGGTGGCACGGTGATCGACCTCGCCAAAATCGTCGGCGTCATCCGGCGCCACGGTGGGACGCCGCGCGACTTCTACGGCGAGTCGAAGGTGCCGGGGCCGACGATTCCTCTCGTCGCGGTCCCGACGACGTCAGGCACCGGCTCCGAGCTCACGCCCGTCTCGGTGTTGACCGACCCGGACCGCGAGCTGAAGGTGGGGGTCTCCAGCGTCCACATCGTGCCCGACTTCGCCATCGTCGACCCCGAGCTCACCTACACCTGCCCTGCGACCGTCACTGCCCACTCCGGCATCGACGCGTTTTGTCACGCGGTGGAGAGCTACACCGCGCGACCCCGGGCCCACGGACCGCGCGACCCGGTGGAGCAGGTCTTCCTCGGCCGCAACCCGATCACCGATCACTACGCGCTCCTGGCCGCGGAGCGGATCGCCCGCAGCTTGCCCCGTGTCGTCAGGGACGGAGGCGACAAGGACGCGCGCGCGGACATGTCCTATGGGTCCATGCTAGCCGGGCTCGCGTTTTCCCACGCAGGCAACGCGGCTCCGCACGCCCTCCAGTACCCCATCGGCGCAGCCACCCACACACCGCACGGCCTGGGCGTCGGGCTGCTGCTGCCTTACGCGCTGGACGCGGCCAGGGATGCCATCGGCGACCGGTTGACCATCCTCGCCGGGGTGTGCGGGCTCGACGTGACCGACGCCTCGGATGCCGAGGCCGCAGATACGTTCCTCACCTGGCTCGACGGGCTCCTTGCCGACATCGGCATCCCTACCACCTTGGCGGACATCGGCGTGGCACGCGCCGACCTCCCGCGCTTCGCGGAGATGGCCAGTGGCGTCACCCGCTTGATCCAGAACCATCCAGGCCCGACCGACACCGCCAGCCTGACCGCGATCCTCGAAGCGGCCTGGATCGGGGACCGGACCCGAAACGTCCTGACTCAGGAGCAGAGATAGTGACGGGCCTTTCACATGACGACGAGTTCCCTGCCCCACCCTGGGTATCGGAATTGTCGGCTACGCCTTAATGGGAGCCGCCCATTCCCAGGCCTGGCGCACGGCTGCGCGCCCACCAGGCCGGCCACGGCCACAACAGCCACAACCCCACCGGCCCACCTCGCTCCACGCGGTGACATAACGTCATCTTTCCGCTGCGGATAGATCAACGCGAGTGAACAACCGAATCGTGATCGCATCTGCTCCCGGCCCCGACCAGGCCGGCCACCACCCCAAGATCATTTCACTACCCGCCTAACAGGTGGCCGGTGCTTCGGGCCTCGTCGCCCGTCTGCCCGGATGGGCCCCTGCTGTTCCAGATGGCGACCGCGGATGGTGCCCTCGTGGGCGTACGCGACTCGCCCTTGTTGAGCCGGCGGGAGATCTTGCGCCCGGTAGGCGGGGTCGGCCAGGTAGCGGGCGGCGTAGATGGTGCGGCGCAGCGCGCCGTACTCCTTCAGCGCCGCCGCCGGCGCGTTCTGCCGGCTGGATGCGGAGAGTTTGCCGACCAGCAGGGATGTGGTGGCGTGGCCGAACTTCAGTGACCCGGCCAGCCTGAGCAGGTCGTCGTAGTGCTCGGTGATCAGACCGGTGTTCAGCCGCCGAGTCAGCAGCGGCGCGGCGCGGGGGTGGTCGGCCTCGGCCCGTGCCCGTGGCCATGCCCGGTACAGGGTGATCTTGCCCAGGTCGCGGATGCGGGGCGACAGCTGTAACCCCAGCAGGTCGAACAGCGCGAAGTGGACCAGCGTCACCCCGTGGGTGTCGGTCGCGTGCTCGCTTCGGGACGCTGCGCAGTCGCACGAAGGAGGTATGCCCGCGATGGTCAAATCCCTACGTGCGACCCAGGCCGGCCTGCCCGAGCGCCAGGATGGATGGAGGCACTTAAGGAATTGACTGTTAAGGACTTAACGATTATGGTCCGGGGTATGGATCAGTCGAAAGACCTTCCCGCCAGTCCCCTTGAAAGCCTCAGGGTCATCAATTGGGCCCAGGTGCAGGCAGGGCAGGAGTGGATCCAAGTGCGAGGACTCAGCTTGCAGCAGGCGTTTGTCCTGAGCCATCTCGCCGCCAATCCCGGCGCCATCCAGCGCGACATCGCGCGAGCGACCCGTACGACCGCGGCGAATGTCTCCGGCGTCCTGCGCGGGCTCGAAGCGCGACAACTCGTTGAGCGCCGCTTCGAGGGCGGCGACGAACGCAGCAAGCGCGTCTTCGCGACCGACGCAGGGATCGCGCTCGTAGCCGGGCACGACGAGGCGATGGCCGCGGCGGACGAATCGATCCTCGCGCCGCTGACCGAGTCGGAGCGGGCCACCCTCCAGGTGCTGCTCGACAAGATCACCGCCGGTCTGTCGAACCCGGGTGAGTCGTAACGCGCCCGACCCGGGCCCGTCGGACCGCATTCCTCATTCCTCGCCGTGGCGGCATCCGCCGCCGCGCGCTCGAACCTGCCCGGACGCACGCGTCCAGCACCGAAGGAGCACCCATCATGACGCGGGAAAATCCGCTGCTGACAATGATCCGTGAGGTGTGCGCCCTCGGGCGCGCCGAGTTCGAGCGGCCATCCACCGCCGAGGGCGACCCCGACGCCGGGCGTGCGCTCGTCCAAGGGTTGCAGGCGATCGATCCGGGCGGCGAGCCCAGCGCCATCTCCTTGTCCCTCGCACTCCTGGCACCCCGCGCTCCGTACTTCGACCAGCTCGTGCTGGACGCCATCGCGGCGGGGGTCCCCCAGGTCGTCAATCTCGGCGCCGGCTACGACGACCGCGCCCTGCGATTCCGGCACTCCGGCGTGACGTTCTTCGACCTCGATCTGCCCGACATCGTCGCGGACAAGGCCCGCCGCCTCCACGTGATGGGCACCGACACCGCGCACCTCGCCCTGGCCGCCATGGACTTCCACACCGACGATGTCGCCGAGGTCCTGGCGCGCGCCGGGCACGACGCCCACCGACCGACCCTCTTCCTCGCCGAACACCTCGCTCTGTTCCTCGAACCCGGCGACGTCGCATCACTCCTGGCCAGGCTCTCCGGCCACGCGGCGGCAGGGAGCACCCTGGCCATCACCGCCGAAGTGCATCCCGCCGACCTCGACTCCGACCTCGTCGTCTCCACCGTGGACGACGTCATGTTCGGCGGCGCCGGACCGCTGCACACGATCCAGTCCCGCGACGCCTGGCTGGCACTCTTCGAAAAGACCGGTTGGCGGATCGACAACCCGGACGAGGTGACAGCGGTCAACCACTTCGAAGTGACCGTGGCCGATCGCCCCACTCAGATCCAGACGCAATTCCTCACCGCGACGGCGTGAGGAACCGGTCCCACCCCAGCATCTTGGACTCTACTGGCGAGTATCAGCGCTAAGCCGCGACGGTAGGCCTCCGATACTTACTGGTGAGCTCGCCACAGGGCCTGACCCAGGCCTGAAGCGGAGGTCGACCCTCACCACTGCGACGCCTGTCAGGTAGCGCCGCGCTCAAGACCTGTGTGGGGTTGAAGTGTTGAGCGCAGCCGTTCTGGCGACGGATGGTCACAGCCGTGTGACCCTGCCTAGCGCCGGCTGGCTGGCCCCATCGTCGCGTAGGGCAGTCAGGTGGCGTCGC
This sequence comes from Planotetraspora mira, assembly GCF_016863275.1. GTDB lineage: Bacteria > Actinomycetota > Actinomycetes > Streptosporangiales > Streptosporangiaceae > Planotetraspora > Planotetraspora mira. The sequence goes on along the minus strand of NZ_BOOO01000048.1, from coordinate 84,480 downwards.
TGAGAGCACGGTGTGGTGGTCACTTGCTCTCCAGCCGACCGATCGCGTCGAGGCGCGCGAACGCGGCCGTTGCCGCCGGCCACGCCGAGGTGTCGGACGTGAGGGCGTCGCGCAGGAATGCCCAGCTCATCCGCTGGATCACGGCCACGCGTTCCGGGTCCTCGTCGGTGGTCTCAACGGTGTCGTAGCCGGTGACGCCGCCGAGCATGTGCTCGCCCCCGTGCAGGGTGAGCAGCGACTTCGGTCCGGGTGCCTGGTGGTAGGCGTCGGCGTGGTAGTCCGGCCCGCGGTCGGTGAGCTCGGGCGAGTCGTCCTGGTCGCCGACGATCACGAGCGTGGGCGTCGTCATTTCCTCGAACCCGGCCGTCCGCAGTGCGGTGAACCGCTTCGCCATGTCCGTGAGGTGATCGTCCCCGGCGCCCGTCGATGCGAGGAGGACGCCCGCTTTGACCCGGTCGTCGAACGCGCGGACGGTGTCGCCGTCCTCCACCACGCGTGCGCCGAGGAGCATGCTCGCCGTCTGCCCGCCCATCGAGTGCCCGGCGACGGCGACCCGGCCGGGGTCGACGCGCCCGGCGAGCTCCGGTACGGCGGCCTCGACGAGGTCGAAGTGGTCCAGGATGGCGGTGAGGTCCTGTACGCGCGACTCCCAGTACGCGCGTGCGTCGGGCGCGGTCCGCGGCAGCCCCAGGGACTTCGAGCTGAGGTGGGTGGGCTGCACGACCACGAACCCGTGGGCCGCCCAGAAGTCCGACAGCGGCGCAAGTCCGCGGTTCGAGGAGACGTAGTTCGTGAACCCTCCGCCGTGGGATAGCAGCACGATCGGCAACCGGTCTCCCGAGGTGGGTGCGGAGACGCGGACCTGCAGCGGGGTGGGGCGTCCGGGTGCCGGGAGCACGACCGTGCTCACCGACAGGAAGGGCGTCGAGTCGGCGACCGGAATCGTGCGTGCCCGGCCGAGGAGCGCGTCGGCGCCGTCCCAGAGGTCGTCGTGCGCGGTGGTGTCGTCAGTCATTCGCTGTCCCCTGGTCGACTAAATGGAATCGGATTCCGGTTGCCACCTTCGCTACTATATGGAATCAGATTCCGTTTGGCGAAAAGAGGTGCCCATGACCAGCAGGAACGACGCGGTGCCGCAGACGCCCCTTCGTGCGGACGCCCGCCGCAACGTCGAGGCGCTCGTCGAGGGCGCCCGCACCGTATTCGCCCGCGACGGCGTCGACGCGCACGTGAAGGACATAGCCCTGGAGGCCGGGGTCGGAGTCGCGACCCTGTACCGCCACTTCCCCAAGCGGACCGATCTCGTACTCGCAGTACTGCAGCATGACGTCGACGAGTGCGTCGAAACGGCCCAGGAACTCGCCGCGGCGCACACGCCGATGGATGCCCTCACACTGTGGCTCGACCGTTATTGCGCGTTCGTCCTCACAAAACATGGTCTCGCAGCGGCGCTGCAGTCGGGCGAAGCGACCTTCGCCGGACTCGGCGCACAACTGCTGGAACGGCTGGAGCCGACACTTGACGAGCTTTTGCAGGGCGCGCGAGTCACGGGGGCGATGGAGGGCGGGGCGAGCGCGATGGATCTCCTCCGCGCGGTCGCACACCTGTGCACGCCCGGCCCGGCGCACATCGACTACACCCGGCGCATGATCACGCTATTGCTCACCGGACTGCGGCAGGACCCGGCGACGTAACGGCTAAAAGGACTACACGCTGAGCGTCACCGCCGTACCCGCGATTGACCACCGGTATGTGAGCGAGTACTTCTGGCCGGACGATGGGGTCGAAGTCGCAAGCAGGGCCCAGGCTCGTGGGCTGTCTCGTGTCAAGCTCTTCCGATCGGGACCTGTGTCATCGGTCGGCAGCCCTTCTTCGTTTTCCTGCGTATCGATAGCGTGCCGGACGCGACGGGTCTGGTTGAAATCACCGCGATGCCTGCGGGCTTTGCCCTGCCGGGCATGGGGCTGACGTGGTGGGCGAGGTCATCTGGCATGCCGAGCACTATTCCTGCAGGAGCCTGTCGACTCCGCGCAGGAAGGTCTCGCAGACCAGTACCGGGTCGAACAGGCAGCCGGCGGCCATGGCGCCGTCGCGCATCATCACGAAGTGGCGGGCGGCGGGCTCAGCGGCTGTCTCCCGGATCTTGGCCAGCAGTTCCGTGACGGTTTCCAGGAACCATTGGCGGTGGGCGAGCACGGCCTTGTGCGCCGGGGACTCGGGGTCGGGATATTCGGCAGCGGCGTTGAGGAAGGCGCATCCCCGGAAGCCGGGGGACTGGATGCCCTGGGCGATGGACTCGCCGAGGGCCCGGATGGTGTCGGCGGCCGGCAGTCCGACGGTCATGGCCTCGTCCGCCTGGCTGCGCATGGCTCGGTCGACCTCGTTCAGGTAGGCGAGGACGAGGTCTTCCTTGCCGGGGAAGTGCCGGTAGAGGGTGGCCCGCGTCACCTGTGCTTCGGCGACGATGCGATCGATGCCGACGGCGTGGATGCCCTCTGCGTAGAAGAGTCGGGTAGCCGTGTTGAGCAGCCGGGATCGCGCTTCGGATGGCCGGCCTTCGGATTGCCTGCGCATGCCACCACCTTAGTGGGTAGAACGTTCGGTCTTGACAGCGTGCGTCGTAAATTGCCATGCTGTGCCGCGATAGAACGTTCTGTCTTGCGGGAGAGTTATTCCAGTGGCTCGTCGTCTTCAAGTGCGCACCGCCCCCGCTGTTCATCGGTACGGCCACGGTCACCGCAGTCGGCCCGGCTGGCCGCGCCCAAGCCGACCGTCGTCCTGGTGCACGGTGGCTGGGTGGACTCGTCCAGCTCGGCCGGCATGATCACCCGGTTGGGCGCCGGCTACGCAGTGATCGCCACGTCAAATCCGCTGCCTGGCCTACCCATCGACCCGGCCGCGGTCAGGGACGTGCCCCACAGCAAACACGGCCCGACCATCCTGGTCGGTCACTCGTTACGGCGTCGCGATGATCAGCAATGCTGCGGCTGGCGCGGCGGCCTGGCACACCATCTCGTCCTGCTACCTGCTCAGCAGGCAGGGACCAGGCCATGCGGACCAATGCTCACACCGACGAGGTGAACTGCTCGCACGCTGCCATGGTCAGCCACGCCGACCTGGTCGCCTACCTGATCGGAAAGGCCGACCACGGGACGTGCTGAACCGCTCTTCTCATCACTCATCCACCGAAAGGATCATCATGACCGCTATCGCTGCTTCACCCGGTATTTCCGGGACCGCGTCCGCACTGCGGCGGCTGTACTTCGTCCGGTTCGCGTTCGCCATCGTCTGGGCCCTTGTGATGTTCACGACCGCCTCGAAACTGGGCCCGGTCGCGGTCACTCTGCTCGTGCTCTACCCGCTGTTCGACGTGGCCGCCGCCATCATCGACGTCCGCGCGTCGCGTACCACCGGATCACCTGCCCTGCTGTACGTGAACATCGCGGTCAGCCTGATCACCGCCATCGGCGTGGCCATCGCCTGCGCGTCCGGTATCCCGGCGGTGCTGCGCGTGTGGGGCGTTTGGGCGGTCGTGGCCGGCCTGGTCCAGCTCATTGTGGGTGTCACTCGCCGCAAGATGGGCGGCCAGTGGCCGATGATCATCAGCGGCGGCATCTCCGTACTCGCCGGTGCGTCGTTCATCGTTGGTGCCACCGCGGACAACCCGACGCTGACCAACGCGGCCGGCTACGCCATCCCCGGCGGCATCTTCTTCCTCATCTCGGCCTTCCGTCTCGGCCGCGCCGCGAAGGGAAACTGACATGGGCAGCACCACTTACGACGTCGTCGCCATCGGGCCGGCCGGGTTGGCGTAAACGTCGCCGCCTGGGTGGTGCAGGGCAGGCTGAGCGCCGCCATCGTCGAGCGCGAGTTCGCCGGTGGATGTCGGGAGACGCTATCGGTGCCCCATCCGGGTGTCCTCAGCCCGCGGCATGAAACAGCGTGATCTCCACCTGAGGTGGAGATCACGCCCGGTGGGAGAACGCCCAGCCGATCAACGACCAGGCAGCCTCGATCGGCTGGTACCAGCACTCGCTGAACATGAATCCGCCTCATCTGGGTGGTACCACCGGTCGCTGAGCTTGGTACCAGAACTCAGCTATCGGCGGGTGCTTGTGTCACTGATTGTCCTTGAGGAGTTGTTGTGTGCGGGTGAGGAATGCCTGGCGGACCTCTTCTGGGTGCAGTATCTGGAGTGGTCGGCCGAGGCTGAGCAGGTAGCGGGCCAGGCCGTCGGCGTCTGGCCCGCCGATGTCGATGATCGTGGCGTCATCGCCGTCCGGGTGGTGGACGCCGACCGTTAGTGGTACCAGCCTGCGGGCCTCATCGGCCGGTACGGCCAGGCGAATGGTCACCCGCACCGGGTGGGGCCTCAGCGCGATGCCCGTGCTGACCATCTGTGCTGGATCTGGCGGGTCGGGCAGGGCAGTGGCCTGCCCGGTGGCTGTGGCATCGATGATGCGATCGGTACGGAAGGTGCGCCAGTCCTGCCGCGTCAGGTCGTAGGCGAGGAGATACCAGCGGCGGCCGGTGTAGATGAGCCGGTAGGGGTCCACTCGGCGGGTGGACGTCGTTTCGGCCCGGTCGCGGTAGGTCAACTGGGTGCGTTCGCCTCGCCGGCACGCGGTGGCCAGGTCGAGCAGCAGCGCGGGAGAGATCTGGCTGTCATCGGGTCGTGCGGTGTGGGTGAACGCGGCGTCCAGCTCGCCGAGCCGGTCGGCGATCCTGGCAGGCAGCACCTGGCGTAGTTTCAGCAGCGCCGACAGGGCTGCCTGGTCGCTGCCGGAGACTCCGCTGAAGGCGGCGGTGCGCAGCCCGACAGCGACCGCGAGGGCCTCCTCCTCGTCAAGGATCAGTGGCGGAATGCTGGTTCCGGGCCCGAGGTGGTAGCCGCCCCATGGGCCCATCTCCGATTCGATGCCGTAGCCGAGTTCACGTAGCCGGGCGATGTCCCGGCGAACCGTCCGTTCGGTGATCTCCAGCTGGGCGGAAAGATCAGCGCACGTCCAGGACTGCCGCGTTGACAGCAAAGAAAGCAGCTGCAGCAGCCGCGCCGAGGTGTTGACCACGGCTGACAGTCTGCTCGATAACCAGGACCGTTTCTGACCGGGTCATACCGTAACGTCGCCGGCATGACCGAGAACTCCTCGGCCGAAAAGTCCATTACGACGACGATGACCTCCGCCAAGGTCCGTTAGATGACGGGCCCGGGTGGGCGCACGTAACCGACGAGGGGCAGGACCCATGGAAGCACGCATGAAGAGCGTGGCGAATCCCGACGTGATCACAGCGATCCAGCATCTCCACAAGGCGATTCACGCCGGTGGCGTCGACCCGCTCGTGCTCGAGCTGGTCCATCTGCGGGCCAGCCAGATCAACGGCTGCAGCCCGTGTGTGTTCGCCGGCGTCCAGTCGGCGAAGAAGCATGGAGAGACCGATGAGCGGCTGCACAACGTGGTCACCTGGCGCGAGACCCCGTTCTTCACCGAGGAGGAGCGGGCGGCGCTCGCCCTGACCGAGGCCGCCACCCGGATCCAGGACGGCGCGCCGGGCGTGACCGACGAGATCTGGGACGCTGCTGCCACCCACTTCGACGAGAACCAGATGTCCGCGATCATCCTGAACATCGCAATCACCAACTTCTTCAACCGGATCAACCACACGATCCGGGAGCAGGCCGGCAAGGCCTGGTGAAGGCGGGCGGGCGTCCTCCGTCCAGAGGCCGCGGTGGCGACGTGGCGAAGGACGTGATCGGCCGGCTCCACCGCTGACCGATCCAGCGCCACTTCCGGCAGGCCCCCGTCCTGGGCTCCCACCTTCGGGTGACCGCCGACAACCATCCCTTTGATGATCATCAGGGGCACATGACGATGAGCGACGAACTACTGGAACTGACCGTTACCGATGCCCGCGCCTGGCGGGAGTGGCTCAGCGAGCACCACGACAGCTCTGCAGGAGTGTGGCTGGTCCTCGCCAAGCAGAACACGACCGAACCCACCAGCCTCACCTACGACCAGGCGCTCGATGAGGCCCTGTGCCATGGCTGGATCGATGGCCAGCTACGACGGCGGAATGAGATCACCTTCTGCCGGCGCTTCACCCCCCGTGGGACACAAAGTCCCTGGTCAGCGCGGAACGTTGGCATCGTCACCCGTCTGATCAGCGAGGGCCGGATGCACCCGGACGGAATGACCGAGGTCGAGCGGGCCAAGGCCGACGGTCGCTGGGACGCGGCCTACGCGGGACAAGCGGGCATCGAGATGCCGTCCGATCTGGCCGCCGCGTTGGCCGCAGAACCCAGGGCGCAAGCGATGTTCGACATCCTCACGTCCCAGAACCGCTACGCCGTCCTCTATCGAGTCGCAAACGCCAAACGCGCCGAGACCCGAGCCCGCCGCATCACCCAGTTCGTCGAAATGCTCGCCCGCGGCGAGACGATCCATCCACAAAAGCGTGCTCTCGGCAGTTGAATGCGGGCCCACTCCTCTCCCCGCCTCGCTCCTCCAAGCCCACGCACATGGCGGTTCGGCGTTCGGCCAGACCCCGGACCTACCAGCTGCCAAGAACCCGCCATGGGCGCAGGCGATGATCTGGCGTGTGCGGCTCCCGCAGGAGCAGGCGCTATCGCGTCCGGCGCGACCGCACGGCCATCGTCGCTGCGCACGCGAGGGAGATCACCAGCGAGGCCGCGGACAGCCCGATCGCCCACGGAACTCCCGCGCCCGACCCGGTCTCAGACGTGCTACCCGCGGCCAGAGCCGCCCGGGCGGTGCCCGTCGACGGGGATGACGCCGTGTCCCCCTTGGGCACGAGCCGGAGCATTGGCGCGGGCCGCTCCGGCTCGTCGGCGCCGGAGGCCGGCTCCTGGATCCAGCGCACCACCTCGCCATCGCTGTAGTGCTGGAGCGTCTTGAACACCAGACGGTCGGTCTCGGGCAGCGGTCCGGCGCTCACGGAGAACTCGTCGTACTCACCAGGCTTGATCGCTGACTTCGAATCCGCCGCGGTCCAGGTGATCTTTCCGATGACCTCGCTGATCTGGGCGCCGTGCACCTCGATCGGCGTGGCCAGCTTGGTCTTCGTGATCTCGTACGACCAGCCGGGATGTGGCTTCACCGAGACCGAAGCCAGCGGGGAGTCGGTCGGGAGCTGAACCTCGATCTCGGTGGTGCTCGCGTCGTCGCGTTCGTTGGGGACGCGGAACGTCAAGGCGGCGTAGCCGCCCTGGGTGGCCGTCTCCGGGCTCACCGTCACGTGTGCGAACGCCACCGCCTGCATGACGCCGACCAGGCAGGCCGCCACACCCGCGGTTACAAGGCCACGTACGGCGCGGCGCTGCATGCGCACTCTCCGGGTCATTCCAGACGATCGGGCGCTGGTCGCCTCGGCGGCCCCGACCGTGCCAGAGCTGACCGGACCGGGCGTGCCGGCGTGTGCCGGACCCAGGCTTCCCATCCGCAGCGCGGGCGCCGTGACGGGTACGGTGATAGTGCCCGTCAGGGGGGCTCTAGCGCTCAACGCTCCTCCAGTAGGTACGGCTCTCACTGTTCTTCGACCATCAATAGGTGATCTTCATGGAAGATCGCTAACCGAGGCGGGCCAGCGTCGTCGTCATCAACGCCTTGACCTTCTCGTCGGTGTCAGCACGCTGGCCTACCGCCTTGATCTGCGCGTAGCCGACGTAAACGATGGCGTTGGCCTTGTGCACCACGACGGTGACCAGATCGTCGTAGGTGTCCGCGTTCATCTCTGGGGGCGAGGTGTGCACGAGATGCTGGGCGAACCCCTTCCACCCATCCATCTCGATCGGCCGGCTGCCGACCTTGTAAGCGCCCACGACGGACGGCGGTCCGCCGAGCACGCTGAACGCCTCCGGACACTTGGCGGACTCGGCCACGACGGTGTCCATCGTGCCGTCGGCGAGCGAGGGGCTCTGGAAGACCACTGCGCCCTGGGTGACGACCGGAAGTGACGACGGCCCCACGCGCTGCGGGCCGACGATGAACCGCCCGGTCGGATTCCCGCCCACCGGCTCGATCGCCGGCTGCACGTCGACCTGGGCGTCCTCCGAGCGCTGGACGTACGGACAGGTCGGGATGCTGTTCGGGGGTGTGTAGATGACGTGCGAGGCGTGGTCGGTGTCCTCGAACTCGGTGGCGCCCTTTCCCAGGTCGCTGGGGCTGACGAGGCCGGACCGGATGGAGTTCACGGTGTAGGGCGGCTTGGTCAGCGGCTGCGGAGCCCCGTTGGAGCAGCCCGCCAGGACGCAGAGGGCGATCACGCCGGCAGCGGTCATGGTCGCTCGGAGCCGGGACGCCTTCCTGTCAGCGCCTCGCATGTGTGTTACCAGCCTTTCAGTGTGTCGTGAACGGGACACGCACGGGTGTCTCGTCGAAGTCGGAGACTCGGATGTCCAGCCGCAGGACCCACTCCCCCGGGTACGGGATGGACATCGAGTTCGCCACATAGTGGCCGGGTTCGGCCGCGGAGACTTTTACGGGCAGCGCCGGGACGCTGCGGTCGCGCGACTCGAGCGCACCCGAGACCTCGGGCACCGCGACCAGCGAGCCGTTCCGCCCGGTGATGTAGATGTCGGCCACGTTGCTTCCCAGCTTCGCGGGCTCGATCTTCACCTCGACCGAGCCGCCCCCTAGCCCGGCGGCTGGGCCGACCGCGTCCGCGACGGCGGCGGGAAGAGGGACCGTGGTATGCACCGGCGGCGCGTAGCTGGTGCGGGCCGGGGCGGTGTTGACCAGCACGGCCGTGATCGACACGACGGCGACCCCGAGCACGACCTCACCCGCGACCGAGCGGCGCAGCCGGCGCACCGCGGTGTAAGGCGCGGCATCGAGGCCGAGGGAGTCGCGACCGCGCCGCCGCACGAACCGCCGCGCTCCTGCGGCGAGACCCACCACGGCGAGGACGGCGGCGAGCTTGCCGAGAAGCAGTTGCCCATAGCCGGTCCCGCCGAGCGCGCCCCACGTTCCCACCTGCCGCCAGGCCAGATACACGCCCGTCACCGCGATCACCGCGAAGCAGATCTGCGCGAGCGTGGAAAACCTCGGGAGCGCGGGTTCCAGGGAGACGGCGCCGGTGGGCTCCCGCCCCCTCCCTGGGGGGAGCACGCAGGCCGCGAGCGTGATCAGGCCGCCCAGCCACAGAGCCATGGCGAGCAGGTGCAGGCTGGTCGCAGGTACGGCCAGCCAGGTCTGCTCGCCAGTCTGTGCGTGATCCGCCAGCGTCCAGGTGAACGGCAGGAGGACGGCGCAGGCGGCCCCGACGCCGGCTACTCCGACTCCGACCGTCCCAGCGCCAGACGTCCTGGCGCCGTCCGTCCGGACGTCAGCCGGGGACGAGGAGGGGCGTACAGCGATCCAGAAGGCCACACCAAGAGCGAGCACGAGCAACAGCCGCACCGACAGCGCGTGACCCAACCGCGTGGACAGCGTCGCGCTGAGCAGCTCAGGGTCGAACACCTCGGTCAGCGACGTGCCCGCGGCGTACGGCCCCTGTACGAGCAGGACGACCACGGTGCCCGCGGTCAAGGCTGCGAAACCGGACCACACGATGCCCCGGCCGCGGCGGTCGTCGCGGCCGGCGGGCCAGAGCACGGCGACGAACAGTGCACCACCGAGGGCGAGGGCCAGACCGAGAAACGCAAGGGCGCGACCGACGGCGTCGACGACGGGAACGGCAGGGCTGACATCCTCCTCCACCGGGGTGGCCAGCGTGCTCGGGCGGCCGATGCTGAAGCTGAACGCCCCCGACACCACGTGCGAGTCCGCGGAGGTGATCCGCCAGGCCAGGACGTAGGTTCCCTCCACCAAACTCGCCGGAAGGCTCACCCGCGCCGTGTTGGCCTTCCCATCCACGTAACCGGGAGCACCGATCGCCAGCTTCTTCCCGGTCACGTCGAGCAGCTGGAACGACCGCTGGTTGAAGCTCACCGCCTCATTGAAGGTGAGCCTGACGTCGGCCGGAGGCGAGTGCAGCACCTGGCCGTCGACCGGCGAGCTCTTTGTCAGGTAGGCATGCGCGTACGCCGGACGCGTGACCGCGGTGGAGACGAGATCCGCGACCAGACCGCACGCCACGAGGATCGCGACCACCGCCAGCCGCGCGATCAGCCGGGCCCGACGATGGCCCGTGTGGTTCACGCCGCGCATCATCCGTGCTGGTCCGTACGCAGTGTGCCGTCGCCCGAGAGAGGGGTCGGCACCCCAAACGTGATCTCCACGCCCGTCCTACCTCCATGCCCGTCGCCACCGAAAGACGGCCCGAGCGCAGCGTCGCCACGCTCGGGCCGGAGCTTTCGCCTCAGACGGTCACTTGTCGCACGAGTTCCAGCAGATCTTCTTGTCCGGCTTTCCGGCCAGCTTGCCGTCGAACCGGAGCACGTCGACGCCTCGGTTGTAGTCCGCGACGTAGACCAGTCCGTTGTGCCAGTAGGCGGCCGACGCCGAGCCGGCGGTCACGCCCTCCCCCGCCGGCACCCGGAAGTAGCCGACCTGGGTCGGGTTCTTGGGATCCGACACGTCGAGGAAACGGGTGCCCTGGCCGTACCACGCCTGCGCGACGATGTTGCCGTTCACCGTGAACCAGTGCGCGGAGCAGCTACCGGTGGTGGCCGACCCCTCCTTGCCCCACGGCGACCAGTGGCTGATCAGGTCCAGCCGGAACGGCTTCTCCGGCGTGGACCGCCAGCTCTCGCCGTCGTAGCTGCCCTTCAGCGAGGCGATCTTGAACTCACCCGCCTGGGAGCAGGCCGTGATGTTCTCGTTGGTGATGTAGAGGAGCTCGCCCTTGTCGAAGGAGCCGAGCTTCTCGGTGTTGTGGTACGCGTTGTGGTCGAAGAAGTCGAAGAAGGCGGTGCCCGCCGGGTTGGTGGGGACGACAGTGCCGCCGGCGTACGGCACCGGGTCGTACGCGGTCGCGACCCGGTTGCGCTTCTGCACCGGGTCGTAGTGCCTGCCCTTGGTCCAGTAGCCGCGTACGCCGCCCTCACCGGAGACCCAGGCGACACCGTTCTTGTCGACGTCGACGCTGTGCACGTAGTCCGTGGTCCCGTCGAACCGGCCGAGATCGAGCGCCCCGTCGAAGGTGCGCGGGTGCTTGATGTCGCGGATGTCGGTCACCCGGATCGGCACGCCCTTCCAGGACGGGTCCTGGCCCGGCGTGCCCGTGTTCGCCGGACCGACCGACCACAGGTACGTGCAGTCGTTGATGCACGTGGCTGTGTGCCCGGCCGGGACCGGCTGGAAGATGACGGTCGCCGGCTTCCACGGGTTCTTGACGTCGACGATGTAGACGCCGGACTGACCGGTGGAGACGGTGCCGCCGAAGCCGCGCGGGTCCCGGCTGAGGAAGACCAGCTTGCGCTTCGGGTCGACGGTCATGTTCTCGCCTTCCCAGAACCTGTCCTGGGTGTCCCCCGGCTGGCGCAGCTCGGCCGCCGTGATCTTGGAGATCAGGGCCGGGTGCTTGGGGTTCTTCAGCGACCAGACGGCGAGGCCGCCGGTGCCGTTGGCGAACATGAAGTCGTAGCCGTACTTGTCGTAGTGGATGAAGTTCAGACCCGAGTAGCCGCTGACGCCCTTGACGTTGTCGATGAACGTGACGTTGCCTGCGACAGCGGTCGTCGGGACGTTGTGCACGTCGTCGATGACCGGACCGCCATGAGCGGAGTTGCTGGACGGACTCGGGTCGGACGGCTTGTCTGCGAATGCTGAGCCGGCTCCGGACAGCTGCAGTGCCGCAGCCGTTGCCAGAGCGACAGCACCCGCCACGAGGGATTTTGCTTTCACCAGACCCTCCCTTAGGGGCCGGCAGTGCAGTTGGACAACCGCGCGGCCGAAGATCACACCTGACACGACTTTAGAGATCTGTAAGAGCGGCTGTCATGATGCAAATGTTGCAAATGCCCCCTTTGGGGCTCCATCATTCGTCGCGATCGTGCCCTGGCGTGCTCTTATGGCCGTGGCCTCGGCTGCAGTGCGGTGGGCTAACGATTCGATGTCACGATCTGGACCTCAGCCGCTCCGCGAGGATCATCCGGCTTGGAGCGCGTAGCCGAACCTCCCGGAGCCGAACCATGGCACACCAGCAGGGCCCTCCCGGACAGCCGCCACCCCATCACGCCACCGCGCCGGCCAAACCGAACGTTGCGCTCACGGTAGGTCTCATCCTGATCGGAGTCGTCGGCCTGGTCTGCCTCCTGGCCCCCGTCCTGGGGTTGGTCCTCTATTTCTTCGACACCGGAAATTGCGGCGCGCAGTGCACCACACCATCCCCCCGTGTGGTCGACCCCGCAGAGGCGAAGATCCGTCATACGGTCGTGTTCGAGGCCGAAAGCCCAAATGGGGCGTCATCGCAATCGACCGTGAACTACGCCTCCTGGGCGGCCTCGATCCCAGCGCTTGAGAGCGGCCCCGTGCGATTACCTCACAGGCAGACCGTGGAGATCGTCGGCCCGGTGCCGGAGCTGTCCATGTCGGTGGACAGCTACCCTGAGGGCAGGGAAGTGACCTGCCGCATCACCGTCGACGGCCAGGTGGTGCCGCAAGCCTCCAACTCCAGCACGGTCGAGGCCCGGTGCGTGGTACCGGGCGACCAGCACACTCCCCCGTGGGCCTCCTAGCGGCCCGTCACGCAACCTTGGGGCCGGACCTACGGCGTTCGGTTTCGGGAGGAGAGGGTCAGGGCTACCGTCGCAGCCACGATGAGGACGGCGGCGGCCACCTTGAACGCCGAAAGGTAGCCGTCGACGGCAGTCGCGCCGGACGGGGTGGGTCCGGTTTGGCGGAAGGCCAGGGTGGCCAGGCAGGCGAGGCCGATCGCGCCGCCCACCTGTTGCATGGTGTTCTGCACCGCCGAGGCCACGCTGGAGTCCTCGCCGGTGACGCCGTGCAGCGCGGCGTCCAGGAGCGCCGGGAAGGTCATCCCGGTGAACAGGCCGACCACGAGCATGCAGGGCAGGACCCCGCCCACATACGAGCCGACCACGTCGAGGCGGAAGGTTATGAGGAGTCCTGCGGCGAGGCCGAGGAAGCTGGTGACCAGGAGCGCACGCACCCCGGCGCGCGGCAGCAGGGCGCTGCCGAGAGCGATGCCCGCGCCGATAGCCACCCCGAACGGCACGTACGACAGGCCGCCCTGCAGCGGCGAGTACCCCAGCACCTGCTGCTCGTACAGGGTGAGCAGGAAGACGAACGTGAAGAACGCGGCCGTGTTGAGCAGGCTGAGGATGTTGGCCGTAACCCGGGTGCGGTCGGCGAAGAACCGGGGCGGGATCAGCGGCGCGGTCGAGCGCGCCTCGACCAGGACCGTGGCCGCGAGCAGGACGATCCCGCCGAGCAGCGGCGCCAGCACCTGCCACGAGCCCCACGGGTGAGTGGCGGCCTGCTGCAGGCCCGCCACGATCGCCACCAGGCCGGCCGTGGCGGTGACCGCTCCGGTGAGGTCGAGGCGGCAGTGGTCGCGGGCCATCCGGCTCTCGGTCACCAGGCGTGGCACGAGGGCCAGGACGACCAGCGCGACCGGCAGGTTGATGAAGAAGATCCAGCGCCAGGACGCCAGGTCGGTCAGCACCCCGGAGATGATCGTCCCCGCGATCCCGCCGAGGCCGGTGAGCCCACCCCAAACCCCGAGGGCCTTCGCCCTTTCGCCGGGGTCGGTGAAGAGCAGGGCGATCAGGCCGAGCGCGGCGGGCGCGGCCAGCGCCTCGCCGACGCCCTGCGCGAAGCGTCCCGTCACCAGCATCCCCGCGCCGGCCGCCGCCCCGGACACGGCCGAGGCGAGCGCGAAGACCGCCACCCCGGCCAGGAACAGCCGCCGCCTGCCGTAAATGTCGGCCAGCCGCCCGCCGAGCAGCAGCAGGCCGCCCGCCATGAGCGCGTACCCGTTGACCACCCAGGCCAGGCCCGGTCCGGAGAAGCCGAGGGCGTGCTGGATGCGCGGCAGGGCGACATTCACGATCGTCAGGTCGAGGACGAGCATGAACTGGATGAGGCCCAGCACGGCCAGTGCCCGCCACCGCCGGGGATCCGGCGCGGCGAGCGGCGGCCCGGCGTCCGGGCTCTCCTTGGTCTTCGAGCTTTCCGGGGTCTTCGAAGTCTCCATAGTCATGGAAGGCGTCCCTTCTCGGAGGGTCGGTGCGGTGGTGCGTTCCCTGGCGAGGAACCCGGGATGGGCGGGTTCTCGCGAAGGGGTGTAGAAACCGGGACGCCGGTTTCGACATGATGATGGGGACGATCCGCCCCCGGACGACGTGAAGGCCGTGGAGGCGCCGATGAAGTACGTGATCCTCATCCACAGCAACCCCGCCGCCTGGGACGCGCTGTCCGAGGCCCAGAAGGTGGAGGTCGGCCGCCGTCACCTGGCCCTCACCGACGACCTGGCCGCGTCCGGCGAGCTGATCGTCACCGAGGCGCTGGCCGACCCGTCGCTGACCAGGCACGTCATGGTGCGCGACGGCCGCACGGTCGCGGGCGACGGGCCGTTCGCCGAGGTCAAGGAGCACCTGGCGGGTTTCTATCTTGTCGACTGCGACAGCATGGACCGCGCGCTCGCCCACGCGGCGCGCCTGGCCCCGTACGGCGAGATCGAGGTTCGCCCGGTCATGGACCTACACGCCGTCCTCGACGTGTGAGCGGCGCCCATCAGACCTGCGAGCCGGCCCGGGTCGAGGAGCTGCTGCGAACCCTGGCGCCGACGGTGCTCGGCGTGCTCGTGCGGCGGTACGGCGACTTCGGCACGTGCGAGGACGCCGTGCAGGAGGCGCTGCTGGCGGCGGCCGTCCAGTGGGCCGCTGAGGGGGTGCCGGCCAACCCGCCGGGCTGGCTGGTCAGGGTCGCCGCGCGCCGGTGGACCGAGCTGTGGCGCAGCGACACGGCCCGGCGCCGCCGCGAGGAGACCGCCGCCCTGCTGTCCCCGCCGGAGCCCGAGCCCGCGCCTGCCTCCGACGACACGCTGACCCTGCTCATGTTGTGCTGCCATCCGTCGCTCACCCCGGCGTCCCAGGTGGCGCTGACGCTGCGGGCCGTCGGCGGGCTGAGCACCGCCGAGATCGCCCGCGCGCTGCTGGTGCCTCCCGCGACCGCGGCGCAGCGGATCAGCCGCGCCAAGCAGACGATCCGGGCAAGCGGCGCGACGTTCGGGATGCCTCCGCCCGACGAGCGCTCCGCCCGTATGGCGGCGGTCACCGAAGTGCTGTACCTGGTCTTCAACGAGGGGTACACGGCCAGTTCGGGCTCGGCGCTGCACCGCGTCGAGCTCACCGCCGAGGCCGTCCGCCTCACCCGGCAGCTCCACGCCCTGCTGCCCCAGGATGGCGAGGTGGCGGGGCTGCTGGCGCTCATGCGGCTCACCGACGCCCGCCGACCCGCGCGGGTCGGCCCGGACGGCGCGCTGATCCCGCTCGCCGACCAGGACCGGAGCCGGTGGGACGCCGCCGCCGTCGCCGAGGGCGTCGCGCTGATCAGCCGCACCCTGGCCCACGGCCCGGTCGGGCCCTACCAGCTGCAGGCCGCCATCGCGGCCGTGCACGACGAGGCTCCCCGGGCCGAGGAGACCGACTGGCCGCAGATCCTTACGCTGTACGATCTGCTCGACGCCGTCGCGCCGGGGCCGATGGTGACGCTCAACCGCGTCGTCGCCGTCGCCATGGTGCACGGACCACAGGCCGGGCTCCGGCATCTGGCCGCCGCCGAGGCGGATCCCGCGCTCGCCGACCATCATCGCCTGCACGCCGTACGGGCTCACCTGCTCGACCTCGCGGGCGACCACGAGGCGGCGTGCGCGCGCTACGAGCTGGCCGCACGGCGCACGCTCAACCTCCCTGAGCAGCGCTATCTCCGCCTCCGCGCTGCCCGCGCGGGCCGCCCGCCGGAGGCCGGGCCAGGGAGATGAGCCTTGATCACCACGGCATCGCTCCATTGCGGTAGCGGAACGTGCCGGTCGGGACGTCCGGACCGATCCCGGCCATCGTGACGATGACCTCCGCGCCTTCGGCCACGCTCTGGTGGCCCCGGTGGCCGTTGAATACGCCTACGTCACCACTAAGATCGGCGCCATCCCCGCCATCCGACAGGCCGAGATCGTGCCCGTCCTCCACAGGCTCAAGCAAGCCGGCACACGCATCCGCAACGAACGCCTTGTCTTGGACTGACCCGGCGCGATGACCGGCATCACCGGCGGCTGCCAGGTCACGTAGCCGACCATCGACGGCACCATCCGGGTCAACCCGCATCACGCCCGGAGTCTGTTAATCCCGGGATTGACCCCTTTATCTTCCTGCGTCCGGCTCCCACGATTCAGATCTGCTTCACCGGACAGCCGTGCGTACTGAATACGGTCCGGCCGTTACCTAGGAAGCAGCGGTTGGAGACTGATGGACAACGTAGGCGAACAGCACGGTGTCGGACGCCGAGCCCTGATTCAGGCCGCACTGGCCGCTCCCGCCGTCGGCGCTTTGTCGACGCTGGTAGGCGCCTCTCCGGCGAGCGCGGACGATGGACACCGCGCCGGCGGCAACGGGCACTTCGACGAGGAGAGCCCCCGTTTCGCCTTGGCCGTGCTGCCGGACACCCAATACCTTTTCGACGCGGACAGCGCCAACCCCGAGCCACTGCTCAAGACCTTCGACTACCTCATTCAGGAACGCGCGGACCTGAACATCGCGTTCATGACGCACCTCGGCGATGTCACCGAGCACGGCACCGAGCAGGAGGAAACGCTCGCGGGCAAGACCTTCCGGGCCATCGACAACAAGGTGCCGTACAGCGTGCTCGCGGGAAACCACGACGTCACGTCGGACGACCAGCGCGGAAAGACGCCCTACTTGAGCGTCTTCGGTCCGCAGCGCTTCGCCAAGTCGCCGACCTTCCGGGGCGCCTCCCCCGACGGCTACAACAGTTTCCACGTGGTTCGGGCGGGCGGCCGTGAATGGCTGATCCTCGCGCTCGACTGGAGACTGTCGGACAAGGGCGTGACGTGGGCGCAGGGCGTCATCGACGCTCACCGCACGCTGCCCGTCATTCTCACCACCCACGAACTGGTCGCTCCGGGCGACAACGGCACGGCGTACCTGTCCGCCTACGGGCAACAGTTGTGGGACGGCATCATTCGCCGTAACGACCAGATCTTCCTCACGCTCAACGGTCACTTCTGGCCGCCCGCGCGCACGGTTCTGAAGAACGACGCGGGGAACGACGTTCACGCGCATATCACCAACTACCAGGACCGCTACTACGGTGGCGGCGGCATGATCCGCCTGTATCACTTCGACCTCGTCCGGAACGTCGTCGACGTCGAAACCTTCTCGCCGTGGTTCCTGGACCGCGACACGGAGCGTCGGTCTCCCCTCGAGGCCGAGACGCTGGAGCTCACCGGCCCGACGGACCGTTTCAGCATCGACATCGACTTCACCGCGCGCTTCCAGGGGTTCGCCCCGGTGACGCCGCCCCCTCCGCGCCCCGTCAGCGTCGTGACGCCCAAGGGCACCGTGGCGTACTGGCGCTTCGACGCGGCAGGGCTGACCGGCGCCGGCACGGCGGGAAGCCCCGTCGCGGCCGGAACGGTGGTTCCCGACCTCACCGGCAACGGCAACAACCTGACGGTTCAGCTGCTCGGCACTCCGGTGCCAGGCAACCTGCTCAGCCAGGTCGGCGCGGTGACCGCGAGCGCCGAGAACGCGCCGAACGAAACCGCCGCGAACCTCAAGGACGGCAATTCGTCGACCAAATGGCTGGCGTTCAGCGCGACCGGCTGGGTGACCTACCAGCTGGCCAAGCCTGCGGTGGTGGTGCAGTACGCGCTGACCTCCGCGAACGACTCGCCGGGCCGCGACCCCAAGGACTTCACGGTGCAGGGGTCGAACGACGGCAGTTCGTGGACCGACCTGGACACGCAGACGGGGCAGACCTTCAGCGGGCGGTTCGCCACCAACACCTACAGCTTCACCAACAAGACCGCCTACGCGTACTACCGGCTCAACGTCACCGCGAACTCCGGTGACTCGCTCATCCAGCTCGCCGACTGGAGCATCGGCGACGGCTCGAACCAGTTGCTCACCTGGTCGCCCGATCACCACACCGGGCAGCCGGCGCATGCCAGCCTGCGCTTCGACGGAGGCAAGGGCCCCAACAGGGCTGCGATTCTCGAGGCCGTGGCCGGTGCGCCCGTCAACAGCATGAAGTTCCGCTCCGGATACACGATCGAGGCGTTCATCAAGCTGCCCGATCCGTTCCAGGGTGACCATGCCTGGATGGGCATCCTCAGCTGGGAGGGTCGCAGCGGTGACGCCGGCAAGACCAACGGCTACTCCCAAGACGAACCCACCTGCAGCCTGAACCTGTCTCCCGAGCGGTTCCTGCAGTACATCGTCTATCCGGACGTGCAGAACTCGAGCCCCACATCGTGGAGCCACGCCCTGCCGCCCGGAGAGTGGACGCACATCGCCGTGGTCAACGACGGCCGGGCAACGGTGATCTACGTGAACGGATCGAAGATCGTCCGTAACCCCACTCAGCCCTCGACGGGCATCGCCACCCTCGGCAAGCCGTTCGTCATCGGTGCTACGCAGAGTGCCCTGCAGTTCGGCCAGGGCTTCTACGGATGGATCGGCGACGTTCGCATCTCGTCCCGCGCGTTGCGGACAAGCGAGTTCCTCACCACCTTCAAGTGACGCAGATCGTACGGGGCCGGCACAGGGACCGGCCCCGTACGGCCAGCCCATCCGCCGGCCGATCTGAGCGGACGACGGACGCCCGACCGTCCGCCGGGTACGTGCCCGTGGTCCCCACCGCTTTTTGACCGTCTTGTACAAGATGTTCCATTTGACCGATTAAGCGCATGCGACCTTGGGTAGCGCCAGGTAATGGCACCACAGGAACACGGGGGCCAGCCCGAGGTCATTCTGGAGGTCGCGGCACGGCTTTTCGCGGCTCTCGGCTACGACGGCACGTCAATCCGTCAGATCGCTGAGGCGGTCGGGCTGGACATCACCACGATCACCGAGCAGGTGGGCAGCAAACGGGATATCTACCTCGCAGTCATGGAACGGGCGTTCCAATCGGAGCGTGCCGCGCTCGAGTCGGCGGCGGTGGAGTTCGAAGCGAACGGTTCGGTTCACCAGCTATTCGACCGCTACCTTGATTTCTACGTCGAGCATCCGGACATCGTGGCGCTCTGGATGCATCGATGGTTGCTGGACGCGGCGGACGTCGCGGAGTTGGAGAACCAATATGTCGAGCCGCTCACCGGGATGATCGGCAAGGCGGTGGGAAATCTGCTCCCCGATACCGACGTCGACATCGAGTACACGCTCTGGACCGTGATCTGGTCCGTCCACGGCTTTGTCACAGGGGGCGTTCTGGAGGCTGACGGGGAACTCCGGGGACCCTCGAACCCGCAGAGCCTGCGCCGGTTCCGGCGGACCATGCACCAGATGCTCCACCGCCACCTGGGCCTCCCCGGTGATCCACCAGTCTGAAAGGCCGCCCTTCACTTTCGCCCCATGCGGAGTCGTCTCCTTGGGTGACCAGTCCCCGTTCCGCGCGCATACTCCCGAGGTGATGGATCGCCGGAGTCGCGAAGCGTCACTGGAGTACTAGGCGAGGGCCGAAAGGTGGTTCCACTTCTCCCACTCGGCGAGGCGTTCGGCGTACGTCGCCTGGGCCATCGACAGTGCCGCGCCTCCAAGGAACAGGCGCAGCGGTGGCTCGGCGGTGTCCACCAGTTCCATGATCACCTGTGCCGTGGCCGCCGGGTCGGCTTGTGGGGCGGCGGCGCTGATGGCTGTTCTCCGGGCGGTCAAGTCCTGGTACGCCGGGGAGGGCATGGCCCGGATGGACGACGAGCCGCTCCAGTCGGTCGCGTACGCTGCGGGCTCGACGATCGTCACCTTGATGCCGAACGCGGCGACCTCCTGGGCCAGAGCCTCGCTGAGGCCTTCGACGGCGAACTTGGAGGCGTGGTAGATGGACAGCAACGGCCATGCCACGATCCCGGCGATGCTCGACACGTTGATGATGTGCCCGGCGCCCGCCGCGCGCAGATGGGGAAGCACGGCCTGAGTGACCCAGAGGGTGCCGAACACGTTGGTGTCCACCTGCTTGCGGGCCCGTTCCTCAGTGATGTCCTCGGCGGCGCCGAACAGCCCGTATCCGGCGTTGTTGACCACGACGTCGAGTGTGCCGAAGTGCTCGTGCGCGCGGTCGACCGCCGCGACCACGGCCGCCCGGTCGGTGACGTCGAGTGCGAGTGGAAGGAGCCGGTCGTCGGCCCTCTCCTTCATTTCCGCCAGGACCTGCGGGTCGCGGACGGTGGCTGCCACCCGGTCGCCGCGCTTCAGCGCGGCTTCGGCCCAAAGGCGGCCGAAACCGCGGGAGGCGCCGGTGATGAACCAGGTCTTCGTCATAACTTTCACCTTGTCGATAGAAGGTAGGCGTGGGTCGCCGCCGGGCACAGGGCGTCTACGGTCAGCCCAGGCACCGGGATGATCCGGGTGCGACGCGCCCACCGACTGGTGATCATCAGTTGAGTGTCGCTTTGAGCGCGTAGTCCCAGAGGCGGTCCGCGGCAGCCGGGTCGACCGCCCAGTGCGCTACGCCGCCGGGCACTTCTGGGCCGCCGGGCACCGCCTCTTCTTCCTGGTTGTCCGAGAAGTACCGGCCGGTCACCCCGTCGAGCAGTGGGGACGCGGCGAGCAGCACCGAGGTGGCGGCTCCCTGCTCCGGGGTCTTGTAGTAGTCCGGGGTCAGGAGGTTTCCCTCGTCGTCCATCGAGCCGAACGCCCGCCTGGTGTCATCGTCGAGATGCCGCTGCAGGTTGGTGTGGATGTAGCCGGGGTTCAGCGAGTTGGCGGTGACGCCGTCGGCGGCCCAGCGCCGGCCGACACCGACCGCGAGCAGAACATCGGCCGTCTTCGACTGCCCGTACGCGGCCCAGCGGTCGTACGGGCGTCGCTCGAAGTGCGGGTCGTCGAAGTCGAAGGGCGCGCGCAGATGGGCGCCGGAACTCACCGTGACCACCCGCGCGTCGCCGGCCTGCCGCAGGTTGTCGTGCAGGCCGGTGATCAGAGCGAAATGGCCGAGGAAGTTCGTCGCCAGCTGCAGTTCCCAGCCGTTGGCGGCGACCTGGCGGGTGGGCACCGCCATGATCCCGGCGTTCGCGACGATAGCGTGCACGGGCCCGGTCCAGTCGGCCACGAACGCGCGCACCGAGCCGAGGTCGCTCAGGTCCAAGGGCCGCTCGCCGCCGGCGGGGTTGCGCGTCGCCACGGTGACCTCGGCCCCCGCTCCCCGCAGAGCCCGGACGGTCTCCAGGCCGATCCCGGAGGCACCGCCGGTGACGATGATTCGTCGCCCGGTGAGGTCGACGTCGGCGAGGATCTCGGCGGCCGTGGTCTTGGCGTTGAACGGAGTGCTGATACGTGTCATGGTCTCGACGGTAAGGACCGGAGACTGGACTTGGAATGCTCCTGGGTCCAACATAGTTGCGTGAGCGTCCAGCTAGCCGATCCCCTCGAAGAGGTCCTCACTCTCATCGGCACGACCAGCCACCTGTCTGTCGGGCTGGTCGCCGGCGGCGAGTGGGCGGTGTCGTTCGAGCCGCCGCAGGGGGTCAAGTTCAACGCGGTACGCCGCGGACACTGCCTGCTCACCGTCGACGCCGTGCCGGAGCCGATCAAGCTGGCCGAGAGCGACTGCTTCCTGCTCACGCAGCCGCGGAGCTTCACTCTGGCCAGCAAGCGGGGGGTTCGGCCGGTCCCGGCCAACCCGGTCTTCGCGGCGGCCACCGACGGTGTGGCCAGGGTGGGAACCGGTGAGGACGTGGTCTTCGTCGGCGGCCGGTTCGACTTCGGTGAACGGGCCCAGGAGCTGCTGCTCGACGCGCTGCCGCCGGTGATCCATGTGCCCGGCCACACCGCCGAGGCCGCCACCGTGCGGTGGGCACTCGAGCAGATCGACGCCGAGCTGCGCGACCGGCCGCTCGCCTCGACACTGGTCACCGAGCATCTCGCCCTGGTGATGCTGATCCACCTGCTGCGCCTGCACCTGGCCGTCGCCAGGCCCGGTGAGGTGTCCGGCTGGCTGGCCGGGCTCGCCGACCCGGTCGTGGCCCCGGCGCTGCGGGCCATGCACGCCCGGCCGGACCGCTCCTGGACGGTGGCTCAGCTGGCTGAGGTTGCGGCGGTGTCCCGGTCAACGCTCGCCGCCCGGTTCAAGCAGGTCGTCGGGCAGGGCCCGCTCAACTACCTGAGCGGCTGGCGGATCGAACTGGCCGCCGACCGCCTGCGCCGCGGCGACGGAACGGTGGCGTCGATCGCCCGTGAGGTCGGCTACGGCTCGGAGAGCGCGCTGAGCAACGCGTTCAAGCGGGTCACTGGCGCGTCCCCGCGCGATTACCGCCGCCGGATCGGTGCGATCGGCGATTCCGGTGTCGGCGCAGTTCGGATGTGACCTCAGGTTGAGATCCACAAAGTGAGGGCCGAGCACACGACTCTGCGTATCCACTGTCAGTGGCACTGCGCTCAACAGCATGCGTGGTAGGCCACGACGAGGGTGAAGGCCCTGTCCTTGGCGACGGCCGTCGCGACCGTCAGCCCTTGGGCGCCGTACTTCGCGTGGTCCGGTCAGGGTGGTCCCGGGCTCTGATGCCCATCGGCTTACCATCATGCGAGTGGAATCGCTCGACACGTTGCTCGCCGCGCACCGCGCGTACCTCCTCGGCTGGAACATCGGCATGGCCGGAAGCCCCGACCTGCCGACCTACCGGAGCGAGGTGCCGCACGCGCCCCTCAACGGCGTGCTGCGAGTGCGTGGGCGTGCCCCGCAGGATGCTCTTGCCGAAGCCCGTCACCGCCTCGAGGGCGTCCCTCGGATCTGGTGGGTCGGCCCGGACAGCGACGCGGGCACGGGTGACGCCCTGGCGTCCCTCGGCGCGGTCCAGTTGGCCCGCATGCCGATCATGACGGTGGCAATCGACGAGGCGTCCACCGCGCCCACGCCGGCCGGGCTGCACATCGTCGAGACCACCGACCTGTCTGAATTCGTGCCGGCCTACGCCAGGGTTTCGGGAATTCGTCCGGACGGCATCGCCGCCACGATGGACCGGGAGAAGGCGTTCTCCGGAGACGGCACCGTGATCAGACTGGCCGGCCGCCTTGACGACGGCCAGATCGCCGGCACCGCGGTCGCCTGGCTGAGCCACGGCCTGCTCACCCTGTACTTCGTCGGCACTCAGCCCGAGCATCGCCGACGTGGCATCGGCACCGCCATGACAAGGGCAGCACTCGACCTGGCACGCGAGCGAGGCATACGCGCGGCCGCCCTCACCTCGAGCGCCGCCGGCGAACCGATCTACCGCCGTATGGGCTTCCGCACGGTGGGGACGTTCCAGCTGTTGTCGTTCTGACCCGAGCCGGGGCGGGTGCCTCCCCACCTCGGAGCCGCATCCCCAAGGATGACGCGCTGCCCACCGGCGCCGACCTGCTCACCGAGCGGCGGCGTGACCGGCTCAAGGTCGCGTCGACCAGGCGCACACCGCCGCAATGTGACCCATGTCATATTGGAGATAGGTGCTGCGCCAAATCGGTCAGGTGTGGATGAGGAGGCGGTTGGCCGTGGCGAGTCTACTTTTCGTGATGACCGGGACGGCGTACTGGACGCTCAAGGACGGCACCAGGCATGCGACCGGTTACTGGGCTGAGGAGTTCGCGGCGCCGTACAAGGCGCTCGCCGAGGCAGGCCATCAGATCGTGGTCGCAAGCCCAAACGGGGTAGTCCCGACCGTGGACATGATGAGTCTGCGCCCTGAGATGGCCGGCAGCGCTCAGATCGCTCTCGATCTGGAGGCGATCATCCGCTCTGCGGAGGTGATGCGGCGGCCGATCCGATTGGCTGATGCCCGTCTGGAGGATTACGACGCGGTCTACCTCCCTGGCGGCCACGGCCCCATGGAAGACCTGTCCGTCGACGCGGACGCCGGCCGGTTACTGACCGCGGCGCTCGCCTCCGGAAAGCCTCTCGCCATTGTCTGCCACGCTCCGGCCGCGATGCTGGCGACCAGGATCCACGGCGTATCGCCGTTCGCGGGCTACCGAGTAACTGCGTTCACCAATGAGGAGGAGAACGCGGTCGGCCTCGGCCCAAAGGCCCGTTGGTTGCTGGAGGACGAGCTCATTGACCTGGGCGTCAACTTCACCAAGGGCGAGATGTGGAAGCCCTATACGGTGGTTGACCGCAGCCTGTTCACCGGACAGAACCCTGCCTCGGCAGCCGTCCTGGCCGAACGACTACTCAAAGTCCTCTAGCCCCGCCGCGACCCGGATGCGGACGAGGTCGCCGGGGTCCTCGTCCGACCGCAGCCCACGCCACGACGGGTGCCGCAGGACGCCGTCGCCGGTCTCGGCGTCCTGCGACCTCACCGACGTTCCGCGGCTCCCCCACTGGGCGTTCCGGGCGTGCTCCGGCGGCACCGGCCCGTCGAACGGTTCGCGGCCCGCTGCAACGGGACCCGTCGGGGGTGAGCTTGCGGTCGGCTATCGACCGAGCAGGCCGAGCGCCGCATCGACGATGGAACCTGCGTCGATTCCGTGCAGGGCATAAGCATCGGCGAGGCTCGAAGACTGCCCGAACTCAGTCACTCCGAGACAGCGGATCCGGTCTCCGCGGGCCCCGGCGAGGAACGAAAGAGTGTGCGGGTGGCCGTCGAGGACCGTTACCAACGGCGTCGGGTACGGCTGCGGAAACAGCGTCTCCACGATGTTGCCGCCAGTACCAGGGCGCCGCTCGCCACGCTGCTGGAACGATCGGAAAACCAGGTCGGCGCTGGTCAGACAGACGACACCTGCCGCGATACCGAGGTTTTCGAGAATCTGAGCCGCCTGCGTCACTTCGGGCATGATCGCGCCCATTCCGACAAGCGTCACCTGCTCGGATCCCGGGTCATGGTCGGTGAGACGGTACCCACCGGCGACGGCTTGCAGGCGGCGGCGCTCCAGGAGTGCAGGTTCCTCCGGCAGTCGTGCGAGGTCGGGGTCGATGGGGCGGGTGGAGAGCCGGAAATAGGCCGATGTTCCTCCCGGAATTCCGACCTGGGTCATCGCATGCAAGAAGGTCCACTCCAGGTCTTGGGCGAACGCCGGTTCCCAAGCCGTGCATGCCGGCTGCTCAAGCCCGATCGACGGAGTCGTGATCGACTGGTGGGCGCCGCCTTCCGGAGCGAGGGTCACACCGGACGGCGTGCCGACGAGGATCGACTGACCGCCGGCGTAGATCCCGTATGACCACGGTTCGAGCGCCCGGGACACGAACGGGTCGTACAAGGTCCCGATGGGGATCAGCCGGTGCCCCCAGCGGCTCCAGGTGGCACCGAGCTCACCGAGAAGGCTGACAAGATTCACCTCCGCGATGCCCAGTTCGATGTGCTGTCCGGTCGGGAGTTCAGCCCACTTCAGGATCCGCTCGGTGTCGTCCGCGAACCAGTCGCGGCGGTCCGCGATCGACCACACACCGGTCTTGTTGATCCAGCCGCCGAGGTTGGTCGAGGAGGCGACGTCCGGGCTGCAGGTGACGATGTACGGCGCCAGATCCGGGGCATCGCGAGGGATGTCTGCGAGGAGGCGACCCAGAGCGGCCTGCGTGGATGTGGGTTTGCGGTACGGGTGGCCGAGCGAGGTCGGGACGGCCACCTCCGGCAGAGGTCGCAGCGGCGGACGTTTGAGCAGCTCGGCGCGGGTAGAGCACAGGCGGCCGGAAATCGAGTCGGCGCTGAAGCTCCGCCAGGGATCTTCGAGGCTGGTGCCACATCGCTCAGCCAGGTCGTGCATCTGCGCTTCGGTCAGCAAGGCCGAGTGGTTGTTCGGATGCCCTTCCGTGGGCAGGCCGCGCCCCTTGATCGTATAGGCGAAGATCACGGTTGGCCGATTGGTCGCGGCGCTGCTGTAGGTGTCCGTGAGCAGGCCGAGGTCGTGGCCGCCGAGGTCCCGGATGGCCGCGGCGAGCCTGGCCGGCTCCAGATCGCGGACCAGTGCGCGGAGCCTGTCACTTCCTCCACCATCAAGGATCCGGTCGGCGATCTGGGAGGAGTCGACACGCAGCATTCGCTGGTACTCCTCGTTCGGCATCGCCTCGAGCCTCACTCGAAGCTCCTCACCTCCTGGAAGCTCGAACAGTTCGCTGATCAGGCGGCCCCACTTCAGCGTGATGACCTGCCATCCGGCGGCGGCGAACATGCCTTGGAGCCGCTCGATCTGAATGTCCGGGACGACGCGGTCCAGCGACTGCCGGTTCAGATCGACGATCCACAGGAGCTCACCCATGGAGGGGACGGCAGGATCGGCGATCGCCTCCCAGATGGCGCCTTCGTCGAGTTCGGCGTCGCCGAGCAGGCTGACGAACCGGCCGGCGGCGGGAGCGGCGGCCGAACGCGACCGCAAGTACCGGAGCGACATCGCGGCCCACAACGAGGCTGTCGCGCCGATGCCCACCGAGCCGGTGGAGAAGTCGACCGTGTCGGGGTCCTTGATCCGGCTCGGATAGCTCTGGAGGCCGCCCTTCTCTCGGAGCGTTCGCAGGTACTTCGGGTCGAGATCTCCGAGTAGGTAGTTGATCGCGTGGAGCACAGGTGAGGCGTGCGGCTTGACCGAGACGCGGTCTTCGTGAGTCAGCTCGTGGAACCAGAGGGCGACCATGATGTCGACCATCGACGCCGACGACGCCTGGTGTCCGCCGACTTTCACGCCCGAGGGGTTGGGCCGGTTACGGTTCGCGGCGTCCACGATGGCCGAGGACAGCCAGAGAACCCTTGTGGAGATCTCGCGAAGCGCCGTGGCTTCGTCGTCTGTCAAACCCGGGCGAATAGTCGAGAGCGGCTGGTCCGAACCGTCCGCGAGGGGCCTGTCGTCCGTCTGAGTCATGAAGATCCTCGATCGCTTGTGGCGCGCAGTATCCCGCCCCGGCCCGGGCGCCCCTGGTAGTCGGCGCCGAGAACACAAGGCATCGTGACATTTTGTCCTGATGCCCATCTCCGCGGCTGGTCGCCCCCGTGCGGAACCACGTCGCAGCCGGCTCTCGGGTTCCACGGCGACGTGGGCTCGGGACATCCGCTCCCGAGCCCGTCATCCAACTGGCTACAAGGCTTCCCCAGGTCAGAAGGCCTGCCGCAATTCACGTGCTGTCGGCGGAGAGCGTCTTCATGGTGACGTAGCTGGTCACCGCGGCCACGCTGGGCAGGTTGGCCAAGCGGTTGGCGTGGAAGTCCTCGTAGGCGGCCAGGTCGGCGACCTCGACCTGGAGCAGGTAGTCGTAGTTGCCGGTGACGTGGTGGCAATGCACCACTTCGGACAGTCGGACGACCGCACGCTCGAACGCGACCACATCCTTGCGGCCGTGCCGTACCAGCCGGATACCGGCGAACACCCGCAGGCTGCGGCCGACGGCAGCGGGATCGATCAGCGCCCGGTAACCGCGGATCACCCCGGTCTCCTCCAGCCGCCGCACGCGACGGAGGCAGGGAGACGGCGACAGACCGACCCGGGCGGCGAGTTCCGCGTTGCTGATCCGACCGTACTTCTCAAGCACGGCCAGTATCGACCGGTCCACGTCATCCACGTGAGCAGATTATTGCGCCACCGCCGCACCTACCACATCAGATAACCGTTCTAAGGCGCTATTTGCTGCCAAAGTTGCCGCGATAGGCATCAAGGCGGCATGCCGGTCGGCCACGCTTGAGGCGTCACGGCAGATGGGCGACCCCTTGGCGGCACCGGGTTCCCACCACAACGTGATGTTGGACAATCCGAAGGCGTTCGTGGAGGCGCTTACCCCATGAGGACCCTGATTACCGGCGGCACCGTCGTCAGCATGGACGCGGCTGTCGGCGATTTCGACCGCGGCGACGTGCTGATCGAAGACGGCGTGATCGTCGAGGTGGCCGAGCGGATCGACGCGCCGGACGCGGCGATGATCGGCGCGACCGACCGGATCGTGCTGCCCGGCTTCGTCGACACCCACCGGCACACCTGGCAGACCGCGTTCCGCGGCATCGGCGCGGACTGGACATTCGCCGACTACGTGGTGGCGGTGCACGGCACGTTGAAGCCCCACTACGAACCTGAGGACGTCTATCTGGGCAACATGCTGGGCCGGCTGGAGGCGCTGCACTCCGGCGTGACGACGATGCTGGACTGGTTCCACGCCGCGCAGAGCCCCGAACACGCGGACGCCGCCCTCGCCGGCCTGCGAGCCGTGCCCGGACGGTCGATCCTCTGCTACGGCGCGGGGTACCGCACCGATGACCAGATCGACGCCGAGGTCCGCCGCGTCCGGTCCGACGTTCCGGAAGACGGCCTGGTCACCATGGCCTTGGGCCTGCGCGGTCCGGGTGAGGCCACCATGAACATGGTCGCCGCAGACCTGAAGCTGGCAGCCGATCTCGGACTGCGGACCAGTGTGCACGTCGACGGCCTGACAGGCGGCCGCCCGATCGCCGAACTCCGCGAGCACGGTCTGCTTTTCGACACCACGACCTTCGTGCACGCCAACGGGATCAGCGACGACGAGTTGAAGATGCTCGCCGACGCCGGCAGTTCGGTGTCGATCAGCCCGGACGTCGAGCTGAAGATGGGCTTCGGCTGGCCGATGACCGGTCGCATGCTGGCGGCCGGCCTGCGCCCGACGTTGTCCATCGACGACTGCCCTTCGGTCGGCGGCGACATGTTCGCCACCATGCGCACCGCTTACGCCGTGCAGCGCGGCCTCGACGGCGGACTGAACTCCCGGGACCTGCTGAAGTTCGCCACCGTCGACGGCGCCCGGGCGTGCGGACTCGCCGCCCGAACGGGCAGCCTCACGCCAGGCAAGGACGCCGACATCATCCTGCTGCGCGCCGACGATCCCACCGTGTTCCCGGTCACCGACCCCGCCGGCACCGTCGTCGCCGCCGGCCATCCCGGCCTGGTCGACACGGTTCTGGTGGCCGGCCGCGTGGTCAAGCGCGACGGGCGGCTGGTGGGTGTGGACCTGCCGGCCTTGCAGAGCAGGTTGCTGGAATCGCGTAACCGGATCGCGGCCGCCGCCGGCATCCCACTCGACGGAACCTGGCGTCCCCGCGCGGAATCCGAGTAACCGCCCGTGCTGTGATTCGCGGCCGAAGACCCTCCTGGTTGCCGTGCCGGGCACCGGTGGTGGCGCGTCCTCGCCTCCCATGCCACACTCACTGTTATAGAACTCCTTATAGAGTTATAGAACGATGGGAGCATGGCATGCGAGACATGTCGCCGTGGCGTGAGCCGGTCCCGCCGGACGGGACGATGGGCGAGCCCCGAGCGCGGGGCCGATTCGGCGAGTACGGCGGACGGTACGCGCCGGAGTCCCTGGTGGAGGCATGCCGCGAGGTGGACGAGGCGTTCCGGGAGGCCTGGGCGGATCCGGGGTTCCGCGGCGCCCTGGCGCGGCTGCTCGCCGTGCACGCCGGGCGGCCGACCCCGCTCACACCGGCCCGCCGGCTGTCGGAGGCGCTGGGCGTGCAGCTGTACCTCAAGCGCGAGGATCTCACCCACACCGGATCCCACAAGATCAACAACGTGCTGGGCCAGGCCCTGCTGGCCACCCGGATGGGACGGCGCAGGCTGATCGCCGAGACGGGAGCGGGCCAGCACGGGGTGGCCACCGCGACCGCCGCCGCGCTGCTCGGGCTTGAGGCCACGGTGTTCATGGGCGAGCGCGACATCGAGCGGCAGGCGCTGAACGTCTTCCGGATGCGCATGCTGGGCGCCGAGGTGGTTCCGGTGACCACGGGCAGCCGTACCCTCAAGGACGCGACCAGCGAGGCGATGCGGCACTGGGTGGGCGCGACCGGCGACTCCCACTACTGCATCGGCTCGGTCGTCGGGCCGGATCCGTACCCATGGATGGTCAGGGAGTTCCAGCGGATCATCGGCGACGAGGCCCGCGCGCAGTGCGCCGCCGAGCTGCGGACCGGCGTCCCGGACTACGTGGTCGCGTGTGTCGGCGGCGGCTCCAACGCGGCCGGCACGTTCGCCGGATTCGCCGACACCCCGGCGCGCCTGGTCGGTGTCGAGGCGGAGGGCGGCGCCGGGGCGGCCCGCGGCCGGCTCGGCGTCCTGCACGGCTGCCGCTCGCTGTTCCTGCAGGACGACGACGGGCAGATCACCCAGGCCCACTCCATCGCCGCCGGGCTCGACTACCCGGGAGTCGGCCCGGAGCACGCCCACCTGCGCGACCTGGGCCGGGCCCGCTACGTCACGGTGACCGACGACGAGGCGGTCGGCGCGGCGGTACGGCTGGCGCGTACCGAAGGCATCGTCCCGGCGCTCGAATCGGCGCACGCCCTCGCCTGGGTGATCAGCGCGGCGGGCGGCGGCGACCTCCCCGCAGGATCGACGGTGCTGATGACGTTGTCCGGCAGGGGCGACAAGGACGTCTCAACCCTGAAGGAGCTGCTGTGACGAACCACACCCTGGCCGCGGGCACGGTCGAACGCCGTCTGCGTGCCCACCGGGACGCCGGCCGCGGCCTGCTCATGCCGTACATCACCGGGGGGATCACGTCCGGCTGGACGGACTACCTGCGGGCGTTCGCCGCCGCCGGGGCGGACGCGATCGAGGTCGGCCTGCCCTTCTCCGACCCCACGCTGGACGGCGTCACCATCCAGCAGGCCGGCGAAACGGCACTGGCCCGGGGGGCGAGCACCCGCCGGATCCTCACCGATCTGTCCGGCATGCCGGACCTGGGCGTGCCGCTGGTCATCAGCACCTACTACAACCTGGTGCTGCACGACGGCCCCGAGGAGTTCTGCGCCGCGCTGCGCCGGGCGGGCGTCGACGGCCTGATCGTGCCCGACCTGCCGGTGCACGAGGCGGACGAGCTGACGGACGTGGCAGCCGCCGCCGGGATCGAGCTGGTCCTGCTGGCGTCGCCGGCGACGCCGCAGCCGCGGCTGGCGGAGATCTCGTGCCGCAGCCGCGGATTCGTCTACGCGGTGTCGCTGATGGGCACCACCGGTGAGCGGGCCGCCCTCGCCGCTTCGGCGGCGGAGCTCACCGAGCGGATCAGGCGCGTCTCCGACCGGCCGGTCTTGCTAGGATTTGGCATTTCCACCCCGGAACAGGCACGCGAAGCCCGCCGGCACGCCGACGGCGTGGTGGTCGGCGCCGCGGTCATGCGGCGGGTGCTCGACGGGGATGGGCCGGACGACCTGCGGGCCTTCCTCGCGACCCTGCGGCAAGCCCTCGACCAGGAGTGTGACCGACCACGATGACCCCCGACGCCGGGCACGAGGCGAGATACCGCGCCATCGCCGCCGACCTCGCCGCGAAGATCCGGTCGGGACACTACGCCCCCGGTGAGGCCCTGCCGCCGCAACGGGAGCTGAGCGCCTCCTACGGGGTGACCCTCATGACGCTGCGCCAGGCGTTGCGGGAGCTCAGCGACGAGAAGCTGATCGTGCAGCAGCCCGGCAGGGGCACGTTCATCGCCCCGCCCCACCTGGCGTACCAGCTCGACTCGCTCCGCAGCCTGGTCGACGACCTGCTCAAGCAAGGCCACGACGTGCGCACCGCGGTGGCCGGGCGGGCGGTGCGCCGGGCCCCCGCCCGGATCGCCGCGGAGCTGCGACTGCGTCCCGGCGACACCGCCCTGCGGCTGGAGCGGGTCCGCGAGTTCGCGGGGCGTCCCGCCGTACACCAGGTGTCCTGGGTCCGCCGGCCGGTGGCCGACCAGATCCGCGACCGCGACTTCACCGCCGTCTCCCTCTACGCGGCGCTCGCCGACACGGGAGTGACGGTCGCCCGGGCGTCCGAGGTGGTCCGGCCCGGTCTGCTCGACCCCGCCGTCGCCCGCCACCTCCACGAGCCGCAAGGCAGCCCGGTGCTCGTCAGCACCCGGATCACCTACACGCTCGACGCCACGCCCGTGGTGTCCGACCATGCCACCATCCTCGGCAGCATGATGGAGATCCGCACCGAACGCGCCGCCACCGGCCTCTCTCTCACCTGGGGCGCCACCAGCTGAGAACCTGTGTGCGGTCCATCCCACCGCGACGACGAGCAGGTTCTCGCGGACCTTCGCCCCTCCGCTCGGTCAGCGCTGCGGTGAACACGGCCGTAACCACAGGAGAATCCGCGAGAGCGCCCGTGCCGGACTCGGTAAGCATGGCCCGAAACGTAGGCGTAATAATTTCCTTCGTCAAGTATTGATTCACGGGCGGACGAGTCCTACGCTCGGCGGCACTCACCGGCTTCCCTGCCAGACTTTGAGGACCCCGATGCCCCCCTGTCACCCTCCGTGCCGTTCCCTCCGGCCACCTCGCGCGATCACCAACTCCCCGGCCGGCGCGGCATCACGCATGAGCGCCGCGCTCTTCTCCCGGGTTTCCCGCCGGACGAAAGCGCCGGTGGCGGCGTGTTCCGCCTCCAGTTCCAACCGCGTGGCGACCAGGACGGTGCCCGCAGCCTGACCAGGCGAAATGATCAAAGTTGGCCGCATCGGGCCGGTGCAGGCATCCCCCTGCCCACCCTCGACCCGCAGCAGACGGTGCTCCTCGACATCACGAGGCTGCCGTCACTGATCGCTGCACCGGACGGCCCACCGCCGCTGGTCACGGGCGTCGTGCCCCCGGACCACACGAAGAGGAGATCGCATTGAAACGACACACGAGGGCGCGTCGAGCGCTCGCGGTGATGAGCGTGGCGGCGATGGCCGTCGGGCTCATGCTCGGCGAGGTCATGCCGGCGTCCGCGACACAATCCGACGCAGCCACCGCCGCCCTGACGGCGTCCACGACCCCCACTCCCTCGCCGACGCCGTCGTCCAACACGGTGCCGACACCGACGCCCAGGAAACCAGACGCATCCACCGCCGACCCGTGGGCCACGCGGCCGTACATGGGGTGGAGCAGCTACAGCATGCAGGTCTACTCCGGGAACTCGAAGTGGATCACCGGCGACCAACTCGTCAAACAGTCCGACGCGATGCACGCCAAGCTGCAGAAGTACGGCTACGACTACATCAACGTCGATGCGGGATGGAACGACGGGGTTGACGCCAACGGGCGGCCCAAGCCCAGCGCCACGCTCTATCCGCAAGGCCTGCAGAAGGTCATCGACCACGTCCACGCGAACGGCCAGAAGTTCGGGGTCTACATGATCCCGGGCATCTCCCCCGACATCTACAACGCGAGCCTGCCGATCGCCGGAGCCCCGGGGTGCACGACGCACGACGTCGTAGCGCAACCGCCCCGTCCCTCCGACTACTGGAAGATCGGTTACAGGATCGACTTCTCGAACCCGTGCTCGCAGAAGTACATCGACTCGATCGCCGACCTGCTTGCGCAGTGGGGTGTCGACTTCGTCAAGTTCGACAGCGTCACCCCCGGATCCGGGGTGAGCGACCTCTCGCTTGACGCCCGAGACGATGTCGCCGCTTGGTCGAAGGCGCTCAAGGCACACAAGATCTGGTTCGAGCTCTCGTGGGCGCTCGACCCGAACTACGCGGACTACTGGCGATCCATGGCCAACGGCTGGCGGATCCAGTGGGACGTCGAGTGCTACTGCCCCCATGACGCGCTCACGAACTGGGACAACATCGCCCGGCTTTTCCCGTCCGAGGCGACCTGGTGGCGCAACGGCGGAAACGGCGGTTGGAACGACCTCGACTCGATTGACATCGGCAACGGCAAGATGGACGGCCTGACCCGCGACGAACGACAGACGGCGATGACCCTGTGGGCGACCTCCGCCGCGCCGCTGTACACCGGCAACGACCTGACGGACCTCGACGCCTACGGGCTCAGCCTGCTCACCAACCCGGAGGTCATCGCCGTCGACCAGGAAGGAACGCCGGCGCGCCCGGTCTCGACCGCGACCCAGCAGCAGGTGTGGTACGCGCTCAACTCCGACGGCAGCTACACCGTCGCGCTGTTCAACCTCGGCCGGACCGACAAGGACATCACCGCGAACTGGACCGACATCGGTCTGACCGGCTCCGCCACCGTGCGCGACCTGTGGGCGCGCAAGAACCTGGGTCGTTTCCGCACCGGCTTCACCGCCTCGGACGTCCCCATCCACGGGGTACGGCTCCTCAAGGTGACGCCGCAGTCCGGCGCCGAAGTCAGCGTCAACGACGACGCGCTGCGCGTCGGCTATGCCGGTGAGTGGACCCGCAACGGCGGAAACGAGGTCGCCGCGACCTCACAACCACTCAACGTCAACGTCACCGACACCGGCACCGCGGCGCCGCCGTCGGCATCTGGCCCGACTCGGACCATCACGCTCAACGACACCGCCCCCGGCATCGTCTACACGGGGTCATGGTCGCAGAGCACTGGGCGGAGTCTGGGCGACTACGACGACGACGTCCACTACACCGAACACGACGGCGACTCGTTCCAATACTCCTTCGTGGGCACGGGCGTCTCCTACGTCACCGAAATGGACACCTCGCAGGGTGACGTCGATGTCTACATCGACGAGCAGTTCGTGAAGAGTGTGAACACCGGGCGTGATTCAGGACAGCCGCGCCTCGCGCAACAGAAGGTGTTCAGCGTGGACGACCTTCCCAACGGAAGCCACACGCTCAAAGTCGTCAAGAAGTCCGGATCCTTCATGCTGCTCGATCGCATCGACGTGATCCAGCCGAGTCTCATCGACCCGTCGGCTGTGTCGTTCGACAAGAAGGCTCCCGCGGACGTGCCGGTGAAGCTCCTGCGCGACGGCAGTGAGTTCGCCGGGGTTTCGCTCGACGGCACCGCACTCAAGGAAGGAACCGACTACACCCTGTCGGGATCGACGGTGACCCTGTCGGCCGGCTACCTCGCCACGCTGCAGGTCGGCCCGGCGAAACTGGACTTCGCGTTCCGCGGAGACTATCTCGACGACGTCCACGCCACGACCCACAACGGCGACTCGGTCTCGTACACGTTCGCGGGCACAGGAGTCGACTGGATCACCGCCACCACGCCTGATCAGGGTCTCGTCGACATCTACATCGACGGCAAACTCGTCAAGCGCGTCGACACGCACAGCGACGTACGTGCCACGCGGCAGAAGGTGTTCAGTGCCTCAGGGCTCACCAAGACAAATCACACCTTCATGGCGGTGAAGGCGTCGGGCGACGTGATGCGCACCGACGTCATCCGTTACACCACCCGATGACGCGGGGAGGGCCGGGGCGTCGGGGGCGCTCCGGCCTTCCTTCGCACAGCGACGGATACGAGGTGGGGCGGGCCGAACCCCGCGGAACTCGGCTGCCGCTCGCCATGATCTGGTGATGGCGACAGTCCGAGCGTCTCAGGCTTCGAGCTCGCGCCAGGCCTTCCGCCAGGTCTCGAACCAGTCGGCGAACCACGGCTCGCGCTGGGCGAGCGGAAGGATGAAGTCGACGGTCTCGCGGTGGTACCGGCGCTGGAAGTCCTCCGGCATGCGGTGCAACTCCTGCACGTTGCTGACCCGATCGGCCAACTTGACGAGCACGGCCTGGTCCGGTGCCGAGGCGAGAGAGCGGAGGTAGGCCCGCTTCACCTCGCGCTTGTCGCCTCCGGTCGGTGTCTGCGGCTTGGTCACCCAGCCGACCAGTTCGGCTACCCGCTCGCCGAACCGATCGGCGATCGAGGAGATCGGGCAGGGCGTGTCCTCCACGACGTCGTGCAGCGCGAGCGCGACCAGCACGTCGCGGTCCACGATCCCCGCCCCGGCCACCGCCGTCTCCAGTGCCTCCACCAGGTGGGCCACGTACGGATCGCCCGTCGGCCGAAGCTGATCGCCATGCTGCTCGGCGGCGAACGCCAGAGCCCCGCGGACCTCATGAAAGGTCTCCTGCGGCAGCAGATCGGCCAGGGCGGTTTCGGCGCCCTGCGCGGTCTTCCAACTGGTGAACGTCCTCATCCCGATCCCTCTCCCCATCGCCGCACGCGTCGATCAAACCATGTGATCTCACGGCATTCGACCGCGTTCCGTCCGCCGTATGCGTGTCTCGGGCTTCTTCGCGCTTTCGATGGCGAGCACGTGTTCCCGCCTGTGCCGCGGCTGGGTGAATCGCAGCATGTTGCCGGAGGGATCGCGGAAGGCGCAGTCGCGGACGCCGTCGGGCTGGTTGATCGGTTCTTGCATCACTTCAGCGCCCGCTGCCTCGATGTGCTGGAAGGTGGCGTCGCAGTCGTCGGTCTCGAAGACAAGATGGCCCAGCAGGCCGTCGGCCATCAACTCCTCCATCGCCTGCCGGTCGGCCGGCGAGGCACCCAGGTCTGCGCCGGGTGATTTGAGGATGATCCGCATGTTCGGCTGCGACGGCAGGCCGACGCTCATCCACCGCGTCTCCTCGCCCTCGACGTCATCGCGTACCTCGAAGCCGAGCACGTCACGGTAGAAGCCGAGCGCCTCGTCGAGGTCGTGGACGGCGAGAGTGCAAGACGAGACCTTGAGATTCATGCCGGTCACGCTGCGGGCCGGTCGGGGAGCATGGCTCATCACCGCTCCCCTTTGCCGGCGTGAAGAAAGACGATGTCAAGGTCGCGAAGCCGGTCGGCGTCGGTGTCGACGGCGATGTGGGTGATCTTCCCGGCACCGATGGTGAAGGTGAGGACGGCCTTCGGCTGGCCGCGGTGCGACCAGACGGCCGACGGAACGCCGTCGACCAGAGCCAGCCGGGCGGCCTGAGCTCGTCCGGCGAAGAAGGCCGCCACCGCGTGGGCGCCGCGGACCTCGACGGCCACGGCGTCCGGATCGAGCAGTTCGAGCAGGGCGGCGAAATCCCCGCTCCGGGAGGCGGCAAGGAACGCAGCGACGATTTCCCGCTTCGGGGATCGCGCGGCATCGGATGCCTCGGACGCTCCTTGCACCCGGCGCCGGGCCCGGCTGGCGAGTTGCCGTGCCGCCGCCGGGGAGCGGTCGATGACGGCGCCGATCTCGCCGAACGACACGGCGAAGACGTCGTGCAGGACGAACGCGAGCCGTTCGGCGGGAGTCAGGGTGTCCAGCACCACCATCAGCGCGACACCGACCGAATCCGCCAGCAGCGCCTCGCCCTCGGGGTCGGCCTGGCCGGTCGGGAGGGTGCTCGTGTGCGGTGCGGCCGGCTCGGGCGGCAGCGCCCCGGCCGACTCCTCACGCCGGTTGCGGCGTGCCTCCAGCATGTTCAGACAGACCCGGGCGACGACCGTGGTCAGCCACCCGGCCGGGTTCTCCACCTGGCCGGTGTCGGCGCGGCTGACCCGCAGCCACGCCTCCTGGACCGCGTCTTCGGCTTCGCCGGGTGAGCCGAGCATTCGGTAGGCCACCGCCTGCAAGCGGTCTTGGTGCTCTGCGAACCGCTCGTTCAGCCAGTCCTGCTCGATCATCGGTCACATTCCTCCGTCTCGGCCTGTCATACCAATTGACCGGCGAACCCACGCCGATGTGACCGCCGGGCCCGGCCCGGGTGTCACGCCTGCCGGTTCAGGCAGCGCATATACCGAAATCATCAGGAGACATGGCATGAAGGCGCACGTGAGCTCGATCCTCCTCGGCGTCCGGGACCTGGAGCGGTCCAAGCAGTTCTATACGGAGGGTCTCGGCTGGAAGGTCGACAGAGACTACGGCATCTCGGTGTTCTTCGAATCGGACGGCGCCTCGCCGGTCGGCTTCTACGGCCGCGAAGGCCTGGCCGGGCAGGTGGGCACGAGCCCGGAAGGCAGCGGCTTCACGGGTCTGGTCCTCACCTACGTCGTCCGCAGCGAGGCGCGAGTCGATGAGATCCTCGCGGAGGCCGAGAAGGCCGGCGCCACGGTCCTCAAGCCCGCCGGCGTCCTGCCGTGGGGCGGGTACGGCGGCTCCTTCGCGGACCTGGACGGCTACATCTGGAGTCTTGGCTACAGCGCACGGGGAACGGACCAGCCCTACGCGGAGTAGCGGTCGGGGAAAGCCCCTGTCGTGTGGGGGTGACGCGGCCACTGCCGGGCACACCGGCCGGATTCGTCTGGACGGACGGTCCGGCATGACCGGCGTGACCGGCACCGAGGCGTAGGTTCGGCGTCGACGCGGGATCCTGTCGACGCCGAACCACCGCGCGTCGTGAAACGCCGCGTGACACCGTCCGTGCTCTCTCAGCCGGTGTGAAGGATCCGAAAGCGACCGGGTTCCGCCGGATCTCGATCGACGACTTGGACCGGTGTCCAAGCCCATTGCCAAACGCTGATGCCCGGCGTGCGGGAGAACTGGATCTGCCCGCGGGTGCCTTCGACTGCGACGCGCGGCCAGGACTCGGCAGTGCGCGCCCGGTCCGCGCCGTGAGAACGCAGCACATCGGCGAGGACGGTGACCGTGTCGTAGCCCTCGAAGGATACGAAGGAGGGCGCTTCGGCCAGCCGCTCGCGGAGGGCCGTCTCGACTCGTGCACCGAGTGGGCTGAGACGCTCGGGCAGGTAACGCAAGAACGGGATCGCGGCGCTGTCGTCGCCCAGCAACGTCGCCCATTCGGCGAACTCCGGTTGCCCGGCCGGAGCACCAATCATGATCTCGGCGAGGCGCCGGTCGCGGCGGACAGAC
Source organism: Planotetraspora mira (assembly GCF_016863275.1). Taxonomy (GTDB): domain Bacteria; phylum Actinomycetota; class Actinomycetes; order Streptosporangiales; family Streptosporangiaceae; genus Planotetraspora; species Planotetraspora mira. The sequence goes on along the minus strand of NZ_BOOO01000048.1, from coordinate 45,938 downwards.
GTGACGATCGACACTGCCGGCTCCGGGTGGCCGACCAGAAGAAGGAGTGCTGTCGCGCGATTGTCGACGAGTTCGTCGCACACGGCCGCGGGTGCGAGCGCCCGCATGTCGAGTTCGATGACGGAGCCGCCGCGTGGAGCGAGGTAGTCCCGCAGAATGCGGGCCCCAGATGCCCAGTAGACACTCGGCTGGGCTGCTACGGCGATTCGGCTGTGGCCGGCGCTGAGGAGGAAGTCCGCGTAGATCCGCCAGCCGTGGGACTGCGCCGGGGCGAGGCGCGCGACCCATTCCGTCGGCTGTTCGGTGAGCGCGTCGAGAACCGCTGACGAGCAGAGGAACGGCAGGCCGAGGGCGTCGGCCCTGGCGGCGGCGGCGCGAGCGACGACGCTGTGATACTCCCCCGCCAAGGCGGCCACGCCCAGGTGAGCCAGTTCGTCTACGGCCGCCGCGGCCCTCTGCGGATCAGCCGCGGTGTCTCGGACCACCAGCTCGAGTGGTCTTCCGGCGATCCCGCCGGCCTCGTTGACTTCGCGAACGGCCAGTTCGAGTCCGGCGAGCAAGTGCCGGCCTGCCTCGACCCAGCCAGGCCGAGTCAGCGGAACGAGAGCGCCGATCTGGACGGATGATCCGTCAGTCCGCTCCGCTCCAGGTGTCGATGGGGGCGTATTCATGCGTTGGCGTCTCCTGTGTGACGATTCGGCTGCAGTATGCCCGGATCGCCGGGTGCCCCGCTCAAGCACCACCACCTCGACTTGCTCGGCCCCGCCGCCAGTGCCCCTGAGTGGCGACGTCTTGTACGACTTCTCCCGGCCCTGCGTGTGGATCGCAGGCCCCTCGGGGTGGACGGCCGGGCCTCGGCGACGACCGAAAGGATCTCGATCGCGGTGGGCCCGGCCGGATGGTCCTGGTTCTGCTCCTTCAGAGGCTGCGGGCGGTGATGTCGCCTTTGGAAGTGGTGGCGCGGATGTCGAGTCCGGCGGTGCCGTCGTTCTTGAGGGTGTTGCTGACGCGGCCGTAGGAGGTGCCGGCGTCCAGAGAGGCCGAGACGCCGCCGGCGGCGGCGACCGAAATGTCGCCGAACTGGGTGCGCAGCACGACCGCGCCGCCGGTGGCCTCGGTGATGCGGATGTCGCCTCGTGCGGTGCTGATGTTCGCGGGGCCGCCCAGCCGCCCGACCTCGACATCGCCGTCGATCGCCGTGAGGCGGACGGTCGCGGCCTCGTCGATCTTGATCTGGCGGTACGCGCCGTCGAAGGCGACGTCGCCGAGGCGGCCGACACCGCGGAGTTCGCAGCCGGCGGCCTTGGCCTCGATGCGGGAGCCGGCGGGCAGCTTGACCGTCACTTCGATGGATCCAGACGGGCCGAACAGCTGGTTGTTCGGCGTGGTCTCGATCCGCAGGACGCCGTCGGCGTAGGCGACGGTGGTCTGCTCGGCGGTCTTGGTGTCGCGGCTCTTGGCGGGGTTGGTGGGCAGGACCTCGACGGTGGTGTCGGTCCGGTCGGCGGCGATGAGCTGGACACGTCCGGCGGGGATGTTCAGGACGGTGGTGATCGGGGCGGGGGTGTCGAACTTCTGCATGATGTTCTCCTGTGCTCGTTCGTTGTTTCCGACATTGGAAACGCTACGTTGCTTTCAGGGAGACGGCAACAAAGTCGTTGCGCATACTCATCATCTATGCAGGTGAAAGCTAGAAAATCGTTGCGATGGCCTTGAAACGTAATGCAACACCGTCGGTTCTCGAGTTGCAATGAATTGAGAGTGAACGCTATGCCCGAGGCCTCCAGGAACGCGATGGAGATCGCGAAGCCGGGGGGCGGGCTCCCCCAGCACGAAAGCCGGCAGATCGTGCTGGGGCCGGCACACGCCTGTCAATCGAGGCTGACAACCTGCTTGAGGAAGACGACGCCGTCGATCATGTTGAGCTGGGCCGGGTCCAGCGGGAAATAGCGGAAGTCGTGCGAGACGCGCGGGGCGGGCTTCGTGATGGCCTCGACCAGGCGGCGGGCGTCGATGAGGGAGCGGTCCCACGGGAGCGTGGACAGGATGCCCTCGACGGTGTCCGTGGGCGGGGTGTCGTCGCCGACCGTGCCGAAGGCGGAGGCCAGGAAGGCGTACCGGTCGCCCAGGTGCGCTTCGGTGATCGCCCCTGCGCTCCACCACTCCACCGGCAGGTCGCCGAGCCGCATGAAGCTCTTGTCCCGCTGCAGGTGAAGGTTGTGGCAGAAGACCAGGGCGGGGCCTTGCCCGGCGATGGCGCGCAGGTTGGCGGCCATCATCGCGTCCCGCAGGGCCGACAGCCGCATTATCCGCGCCGGGGACGTGTCGGCCATCGAGGAGTGGTAGCGGAGCAGGCCGACGGCGGTGCGCCCGTACAGCGCCGCCCGCTCCCTGTCTTTCGCGCTCAGCCGCGGCATCTGAGTGTCGAGCAGTGTCACCAGGTCGTCGGCGAGCAGCCGCAGCCGCTGGGCGTCGGCGGACTGGCCGATCGACTGAGACGGGTCCATGACCGTGGCCTCGTTCGTCCACCGGTCGTCCGGGCCGAGCAGCGCGTCGAGGGTCTCCCTGGTGCAGGGCAACGGGCCGTCGAGGAGGGCGCAGAGAGCGGTGAGCGCCTCGCGCGGGCTCTCGGCCCAGTACTCCAGCGGGCCGTCGAAGCCGAAGAACCGGAGCTTTTCGTCATGCTCCTCGTTGTACGCGCGCATCCAGCGCACGAGTTCGCGGCTGGCCGGGGACGCGCCGAAGCCGTGGCTGAAGCCGCGCTCCATGACGTCGTCGAGCGTGCCCGCGCCCGTCGCGATGTAGTCGTCGACCACGAGACCCCTGAGGCAGTCGCTCTCGATGGCGAACGACCGGTAGCCCTCGTGCTCGACCAGGTGCCGGAAGATCTCGTTGCGCAACTCGCCCAGCTCTCCCACGAAGTGCCTGGCCTCGCCCAGGCCGAGCAGCAGGGGCTCAGCGGGAAGCGACCGGAGGAACGCCGAGACGCCCGCGCCGTCGAGCGGCCGGGCCGTGTCCTTGATGTCCATGCCTTCAACGGTATCGCTGAACATTCGATGTAAACTTTGCCGTGAGAATGCCCGCTTTCAGCACGAAAACCTTCAATCGGTGATGCATCCATGAGGCCAGTGGACCTGGCGCGCGAGCACGGCCTGTCCACCCAGGCGATCAGAAACTACGAGGACGCCGGCATCCTGCCCGCCGCCGAACGCACCGTCCACGGCTATCGCACCTATACACCGTTGCACGCGCAATCCCTGCGCGCTTTCCTCGCCCTCGCGCCCGGGCACGGGCACCAGACGGCCACGTCGATCATGCGGGCGGTCAACCGGGGCGCCACCGAGGACGCGCTGCGGCTCATCGACGAGAGTCACGGCCAACTGCTCGACGACCGCCGCACTCTCCAGGCCGTCGAAGCCGCGCTCCGCGATCTGGCGCCCATGCCGCAGGAGCGCGGCGACACGTTCATCGGCCCCCTGGCCAGGAGGCTCGGCATCCGCCCTGCCACCCTGCGCAAATGGGAGAACGCCGGGCTGGTCCGGCCGCGCCGCGATCCGCAGACGGGCTACCGGATCTACAGCGCGGCCGACGTACGGGACGTCCGGCTGGCCCACCAGCTCAGGCGGGGCGGCTACCTCCTGGAGCAGATCGCCCCGCTGATCGCTCAGGTCCGCTCCGCCGGAGGCGTCGCCCCGCTGGAGTCGACCCTGCGCGAGTGGCAGGCCCGCCTGTCCGCCCGGGGCCGAGCCATGCTCAAGGGCGCCGCCGACCTGGACGCATACCTCTGCGCCCGCGAACGCTGAGACCGCTGATCTGCGTCAGTCCAGGCAGAACTCGTTGCCCTCGGGGTCGGTCATCACGATGAAGCCGGCGCTCATCGGGGGCGCGGGCTCGTAGCGACGTACCCGCGTCGCTCCCAGCGCGACGAGCCGGTCGCATTCGACCTCCAAGGCCGCCATCCGCTCCTCTCCTTGCAGTCCGGGGGCCGCGCGGACGTCGAGGTGGACGCGGTTCTTGGCGATTTTGTCCTCCGGCACCTGCTGGAAGAACAGCCGTGGGCCGTGCCCGTCCGGGTCCTCGAGGGCCGACCTCGTGTTGCGCTGCTCCTCCGGTACGCCGACCCGCGCGAGGAAGTCGTCCCACGCGGCCAGCGGGTCGGCGTCCTCGGGCAGGTCGACTCCGGGCGGGCCGGGGTGGACGTAGCCCAGCACGTCGCGCCAGAAGGTCGACAGAGCCCGCGGGTCGTGGGCGTCGAAGGTGACCTGGATATGGCGGCTCATCGGGTTGCTCCGTTCGTAGCGGGCTTCGTGTGCAGGTCGAGGTCGCGCAGCGTCCGGTTCCAGTCGAGTACGTCTGCATCCATGGGGCCACCCTGACACTCCTAGCGGACAGAATCGGTCCGCTATCTCTGGCAGGGTGGGCGGCATGGACGGGGCGAGCAGTGACGAGCGGGGCACGACGGAGCGCGTGCTCACCCTGCTAGGGCTGCTGCAGCAGCGCCAGGTTTGGACCGGGCCCGAGCTCGCCGACCGGCTCGGGGTCACGCCGCGCACGGTACGGCGTGATGTCGAGCGGCTGCGCACGCTCGGCTATCGGGTGCATGCCGGCCAGGGTGTCGGCGGCGGCTACCGGCTCGGCCCGGGCCAGGACCTGCCGCCACTGCTTCTCGACGACGAGGAGGCGATCGCCACTGCGGTTTCGCTGCTCGCAGGCGCGGGCGGCGCGGTCGCCGGTACCGGCGACGCCGCGCTCCGCGCACTGTCCAAGCTCGACCAGGTGCTGCCCGCCCGGCTGCGACACGAGGTGCGCGCGCTCATCGGCTCGGTGGAGTCCTTCGGCGGAGGCCGCACGCCGGTCGACCCCAAGGTGCTCATGACGCTGGCCAGAGCCTGCCGCGACCAGGTCGAGGCCGCCTTCGGCTACCCCTCCGGGAGCGAGGTGCGACGGCGGCGGGTCGAACCCTACCGCCTGGTCGCCTCCGACCGGCGGTGGTACCTCCTCGCCTACGACCTCGACCGCGCCGACTGGCGCAGCTTCCGCGTCGACCGGATGACCGATGTGTCCGCACGGACCAGGCGCTTCCGCCCGCGCGCCGCGCCCGACGCGGCGACGTACGTGCAGGAGGGTGTGGCGAGCCGCGTCTACCCGCACCAGGCGCGCTTCCTCGTGCACGCGTCGGCCGACACGGTGCGCGCGCAGATTCCGGCGTCGGCGGCCGTCGTACGTCGGCGAGGGAACGAGCTCTGTGAGGTGGAAAGTGGCGCCGCCAGCCTCGACTTCGTGCTCATGCACGTGCTCCTGCTGGGGCACGACTTCGAGGTGCTCGACCCTCCGGAGCTCGGGAGGCGCTGTCGCGCGCTGGCGGAGAGACTGCTGTCGGCCGGGGCAGCGATCTCACCGGAGCCGGACCCGCAGACCGTCACCGACCACTCATGAAACGCCGGTCTGCGACTTCCTTCGCCGCTCGCGGACGCCGGCGGGGTGTGGCGGGGTGAGCGCGCGCAGGACGTGGGCGACGAGGGAGTCGAGGTGGCCGGGGTCGGGCATGCCGAGATGAAGGGCCATGCGGTGATAGAGCGGGCCGTACAGCAGGTCGAGCGCGACGTCGAGGTCGGCGTCGGCGGAGAGCTGGCCGGCGTCCTGGGCCCGGCGAAGCCGTTGCTTGAACGCGGCGATGCGCGGTTCGATGAGGTGTTCCCTAAGGTCGTGGGCGAGGTCGGGGTCCTGCAGCGCCTCGGCGATCAGCCCGGTGGCGGGCGAGGTGTGCACCGGTGTGAGGATGCCGATGACCTCGGTCAGCAGGGTGCGCAGGTCGGCGGCCAGATCGCCGGTGTCGGGGGGAGCGGAGGCGAGGGTCGCGGCCTGGTCGAGGAGTTCCAGGACGACCGCGCCCTTGGATGGCCACCACCGGTAGATGGTCGTCTTGCCCACTCCTGCGCGGGCGGCGATGGCCTCGATGGTCAGCCGTCCGTAGCCGTTCTCGCGGCAGAGGTCTTCGGTGGCGGCGAGGATCGCCTGCCGGCTGCTCTCGTTGCGGCGTGCCGCGTTCGGCCCCTTGGACATGCCCTCATCGTAGGCGAAACGAAACGTCGCGTATTGACTCTGGACACGCTCCCCGGCATGCTCTGACGAGACGATACGTATCGTCCCAATCTGTTGCCGGGACAGATTCCCAGAGTTGACGGGGGTTCGATCATGACCATGCCGCTGGGATACGTGGCGTCGACGGCGCTTTTGGCCTGGTGCACCTTCTTCGCCGTTGTCGCGCCGCGCCGGCCCCGACCACTGGCGAGCATGAGCTTCTGGTTCGGCCTGACCCTCAACGAGGTGCCGTTCCTGGGCATTTTGGCACTGCTGGCCTCCACGGCACTGGCTGAGGCCCAGGGCGATCTCGAGTCACCGGGCGCCAAGGCGACGGCCGCGGTGGCCCTCGCCACCATCCCCGGGATGGCCGTGTCCGCCTGGCGGGGCCTGCGGACGGACCAGGTGGTCGGGCGCGCCCTTGAGCAGGGGCTGGGGACCGCTTGGCGAGATCATGTGCACAAACCGCTGCGCCGCCACCGGCCCTGGGCCCGCATCCTGCTGCTGCCGGGCTTGATGCGGCAGCGCAACGTGGAGCGGATCCCCAACATCCGCTACGGGGACGCCGGCCGCCGGAATCTGCTCGACATCTACCGCCGCCGCGGCGCGCCGCAGAACGCGCCGGTCCTGGTCTACTTCCACGGCGGCGGATTCACCCGCGGAGCGAAGAACCGCGAGGCGCGGCCCTTGCTGTACCGCCTCGCCGGCCAGGGGTGGGTGTGCATCAGCGCCAACTACCGGCTGCGGCCCCAGACCTCTTTTCCCGGCCACCAGATCGACGCCAAGAAGGTCATCGCCTGGGTCCGCGAGCACGCCCCCGCCTACGGCGCCGATCCGTCGAGGCTGTTCGTCGCGGGCAGCTCCGCCGGCTCCAACCTGGCGGCCCTGTGCGCGCTCACGCCGAACGACCCGGTGTTCCAGCCCGGATTCGAGTCGGCCGACACCTCGGTCACCGGGGCGATCTGCCTCTATGGCTACTACGGCCACTTCTTCGGTGGGGAGCCCGACGAAACGCCGTCCCCGAACCAACCGTATGCGTACCTCAACCCCGGTGCGCCGCCGTTCCTCATCGCCCACGGCACCAAGGACGCGCTGGCGACCGTCGAGGGCGCCCGGAACTTCGTCGCCCAACTGCGCCGCGTCTCGGACAGCACCGTGGTCTACGCCGAACTGCCCGGCGGGCAGCACGCTTTCGACCTGTTCCACTCCGCGCGCTTCGAGGCGGTCGTGGACGGCGTCGAAGCCTTCGCCGCCTGGGTCCTGGCTGCTCCGCAGCGCACTCCCGACTCAGCCCGCTGAACGGGTGCACCATCCGCCGGGACGCGGGGACGGTGCACGGCCGCCCGCAGGTCCAGGCGCCGGCACCTGCTGCTGCAGCGGGTGCCGGCGTGCACGAGCGCGGCCACGTGACGTGGGTCGGTTGATCACGCGGTGGGAACGCTTTGCCCTCGCTTGGATGACGCGCCCAGCGTCGCCGTACGGCACTGCGTCTTAAAGGGGGTGAACCCGAATGGAGGCACTCCATGAAACCGCGTGTTCTCTCCGCCGTCGTCGCGCTGGTCCTGCTGGGCTCCGCGTGCGCCGGCCAGGCCACCTCGTCGAATTCCGCCGGGACCCCGGGTGACGCCCCCACGGTGGCCGCGCCCGCGGATGCCGTCGAGCGGGACGTGACCGACCAGCAGTTGTCCACATTCGCCCTCGACGTCGACACCGCGTCGTACGGCTACGCGCGCCGGGCCATCCAGGAGGGCCGGTGGCCCGAGCCCGATCAGGTGCGGACCGAGGAGTTCGTCAACGCGTTCCGCCAGGACTACGCGGAGCCCGACGACGACGGCTTCGCCGTACATGTCGACGGAGCCCGGTCGAACGGCGCCGCGATCGTGCGCGTCGGCCTGCAGACACGCCGAACGGAGTCCGCGGCACGCAAGCCGGCCAACCTGACCTTCGTGGTGGACGTGTCCGGCTCGATGGCGGAGGCCGGCCGCCTGGACCTGGTCCGCGGGGCCCTGCACACGCTCGTCGACCAGCTCATGCCGGGCGACCAGGTGTCGATCGTGTCCTTCAGCGGCTCGGCGCGGCTGCTCACGTCGATGACCCCGGTGTCGGAGCGCTCGCACCTCCACTCCGCGATCGAGGAACTCGTCCCCGACGGCTCGACCAACCTTGAAGAGGGACTGGTCACCGGCTACGTGGAGGCGTCGCGCGCGTTCCGGTCGATGGCGACCAACCGGGTGATCCTGCTGTCGGACGGGCTGGCCAACACCGGGGAGACCGAATGGCAGGGCATCTTGGGCCGGGTCCGCGACTACGCGGGGAAACAGGTCACCCTGCTGTGCGTGGGGGTCGGGCGCGAGTACGGCGACCACCTGATGGAGCAACTCGCTGACAACGGCGACGGGGCGGCGGTCTACGTCAGCTCCCTGGACGAGGCGCGCACGGTGTTCGTCGACCGGTTGCCCGCCACTCTCGACGTCCGGGCGCGCGACGCCAAGGCGCAGGTCGCGTTCAACCCGGGCGTCGTCGACTCGTACGCGCTGATCGGGTACGAGAACCGGGAGCTCTCGCCCGAGGAGTTCCGTGACGACTCCCGCGACGGCGGAGAGGTCGGCCCGGGCCACGCCGTCACGGCGCTCTACTGGGTGCGGCTGCGGCCGGGGGCCGTGGGGCAACTCGCCACGGCGACCGTCCGATGGCTCGACCCGGAAACCCGCCGTCCCTCGGAGCTGACCGGCTCGGTGGACACGGCAGGTCTGTCGCCGGACCTGTGGGGCACCACTGGGCCTCGGTTCCAGGTGGACGTGGTCGCCGCGGCCTTCGCCGAGCGGCTGCGCATGCGCTGGGGCGCCGGCGGCGAGCGTTTCGGACTCGGGCTGGAGGACCTGTCGGCCCACGCCGCGCGACTGGCCGAGGTCACCGAGGATCCGGACGTGATCGATCTCGCGGATCTCATCGCCCGCGCCCGATCTCTCGGCTGATCACATGCGCCCCCGTCCGTGAACTGGATCGGGCGCGGGCTCAGGGGCACCCGCCGGCGGACTACGACGTCGCGCGGTTCTACTTCCGGCGTCGTAGTCCGGCCAGTCGTTGATCCCGGTGCGGTAGCGGAAGATGACTCCGCTTGTGGGACGCCTCTGAACAGCGGCTGGACCACGATTGCGGTCATGAGAACGCCAGTAGGTGGACGATCAGCGGGCGGAAGCGTGGTCGTCGATTCGGGTGCCCGGCCGGGGCTCATTCTCGCCGCGGTGGCCGTCGTGCAGTTCATGGTGTCGCTGGATCTGTCGGTCGTGAACGTCGGACTCCCGCAGATCGCTGTCGGCCTCGGTTTCAGCGCGGTGGGTCTGACCTGGGTGATCCACGCTTACGCGCTCACCTTCGGCGGGCTGCTCCTCCTGGGTGGCAAGGCCGCCGACCGGTACGGTCGTAAGCGGATGCTGCTGCTCGGGCTCAGCCTGTTCGGCCTCGCCTCACTCGTCGGCGGGTTCGCCCAGGAACCCGGCCATCTTGTCGCCGCTCGTGCCGTACAGGGCATCGGGGCCGCCGCGCTGGCGCCGGCCGCGCTGGCGCTGCTGACCGCGACGTTTCCCACGGGCAAGGCTCGCATCCGGGCTTTCGGCGTATGGGCCGCGGTGAACGCCGCCGGGGGCGCCCTCGGCGTCCTGATCGGCGGCCTGCTCACCCAGTACGCCAGCTGGCGATGGGTGATGTTCGTCAGCGTCCCGATGGCCGCCGGCGCGCTGGCCCTGGTCTGGCGGGCCGTCGCCGCCGACCCGTCCTCGGTTCGCGACGGCCGCCCGGACGTGCTGGGTGCCGTCCTGGCCACGGCGGGCATGGCCCTGCTGGTGTTCGGCGTCGTCCGCACCGACCGGTATGCGTGGACCTCCCCGGTCACCCTGACGACTCTGGCGGTCGCCGCCGCGCTGCTGGCCGCCTTCATCTACGTCGAGCGGACCACCACGCGCGAACCGCTGATCCGGCTCGGCCTGTTCGCCAACCGCTCGGTCGCCGGCGCGAACGCCTACAACCTCCTCGTCGGTGCGGCGATGTCGTCGGCGTTCTATTTCATGTCGCTGTACCTGCAACGAGTGCTCGGGATCGGGCCGGCCCTGACCGGGATCGAGTTCCTGCCGTTCGCCCTCGGCGTGGTCGCCGGCTCGGTACTCGCCGTCAAACTCGGTTACCGTTTCGCGCCGCGGACCCTTCTGGTCAGCGGCGGACTGCTGACTGCCGCCGGATTCGCCTGGTTCGGCCTGATCAGCGCCGACGGCGCCTTCATCACCGACGTGCTGGGGCCGTCGATCGTCGCCAGCGTCGGATTCGGGCTCTGCCTCGGCCAGGTCGTCTCCATCGGCACGACGGGTGTCGCGCTCAACGAGACCGGCACCGCGTCGGGCCTGCTCAACAGTTCACGCCAGATCGGTGCCTCGCTCGGGCTGGCCGTCCTCGGCACCGTCGCGCACGACCGCACCGGCCAGGCCGTCACGCCGGAGGCCCTCAACGACGGGTACGCGCTCGGCCTGACGCTCGGCGCCGTGCTCCTGGTCGCCGCCGTCCTCGTCGCCCTCAGCGTCCTGCGCCGGACCAGCCTGCCATCACGGGCCGAGCAGATCGATGACCGCGAATCTCTCCTCGCCCGGGATTGACCGGCGATCCACCCGGGCCGCAACCCCACCGGATGAAAGATCACTGCAGGAAGGCCGTCTCGGCATGACTGTCACCCCGATCGATCTCTTCGCGTCCTCCATCCACTTCACCCAAGGCGGCGAGATCCGCGCCGAGAAAAGACCGAGGGTCTCCGACGAGGACGGCTGGCAGTTGATGGCCTTCCACGCGAAGACCTCGGCCGACGTCCACGCCGACCACTGGGAAGTCCATCCCGAGGCCGAGGAGATCGTGTCCTGCCTCATCGGAAAGATAAGCCTCTACCTCCGTCCGGAGCGGCCGGGACAACAGGAGGAAGAGATCAGGCTGTGGGCCGGAACCGCGGCCATCGTCCCGCGCGGGCGATGGCATCGCATCGTGCTGGACATCCCCAGCAACATCATGGCGGTCACTCTGCCGCGTGGCAGCCGGCTGGAGAAGCGAACCGACGCCTAGGACTGCTTCTCGAACCTGTTCTCATTCACTGGCCAGGGGCGATGACCGACGGCGGTTCGTCGGCGACAGGGTGCTTGTATTCGGCGCTATTTCTCTCGCCGTCCGCGGTGTAATGTAATCGCGAGTCTAGAACTTGTTCTATTTGGGTTTCCGCGGAATTCACATTCGCTACCCGGAGGGAGTTCGATGGACCGCCGACCGGCAGAGAAGAAGATGCGGCGCTCAGGCCGCGATCCCCAGGCTTTTTCCGCCCATCTCGCCCAGTGGCTGGCGACCGTCCTCCCCGCCGGCGCCGCGGACCCCGACGTCGTGGTGCACGAAGGAGTCGAGGCCAACGGCCTGTCGTCGGAGACGGTGTTCGTCGACGCCACCTGGACCGAGAACGGCCGGCAGCAGGCCGGCCGTTTCGTCGCGCGCGTCGCGCCGGCGGCGGAAGACGTTCCCGTGTTTCCCGAATACGCCCTTCAGGACCAGTACGACGCCATGCGGTTGGTCGCCGAACTGACCGATGTGCCGGTACCGCGGGTGCGGTGGATGGAGCCCACGGGTGAGGTGATCGGCAGCCCGTTCTTCCTGATGGACCGGGTCGAGGGCGTCGTCCCACCCGACGTGCTGCCCTACAACTTCGGCGGCAACTGGTTGTTCGACGCCTCGCCCGACGAGCAACGCCGCCTGCAGGACGTCACGGTCGAGACGATCGCCAAGCTGCACGCCATCCCCGACGCGTCCTCGACATTCGGGTTCCTCACCCCGCGCGAGGGAGCGGAGGGCGACAGCCTGCTCGCGCGGAATCTGGCGCGCACGCGGGCGTGGTACGACTTCGCGACGACCGACCTGGGCCGTTCTCCGCTCGTCGAACGCGGCCTGGCCTGGCTCACGGCGAACCTGCCGGAGACCCATGAGACGGTCCTCAGCTGGGGCGACTCCCGGATCGGCAACATCCTCTACCGCGACTTCGCGCCGGTCGCCGTGCTCGACTGGGAGATGGCCGCGATCGGCCCACGCGAGCTCGACATCTCCTGGATGATCTCCGCCCACCAGGTCTTCGAGTCGATCACCACGGTGATGGCCATGCCGGGCATGCCGCACTTCCTCCGTGAAGAAGACGCGAAGGCGACGTACGAGAAGGTCACCGGTATAGCCCTCGGCGATCTCCAGTGGTACCACGTATACAACGGCGTGCGATGGTGCATCGTGTTCATGCGTACCGGCGCGCGCCAGATTCACTTCGGTGAGGTCGAGCGGCCCGGCGACATCGAGACGTTGATGCATTCCCGGCCGCTGCTCGAAAGGCTTCTCGACGAGGTAGGTGCGTAGACGTGGTCGGTCCGCTCGACGAGTACCCCATCCATCAGGCGCCGCTGCCGGTCACCTGGGCGGCGACCAGTGACCGCAACTTCTATGACCGCTGCTACTTGAACGCCCATGACCGCACGGGCGACATCTTCGTGATCACCGGGATGGGCTGGTACCCGAACCTCGGCACCAAGGACGCCTTCGTCCTGGTCCGCCGGGGCGGCACGCAGACGGCCGTCCACCTCGGCGACGCGATCGACGACGACCGGCTGAACCAGAGGGTGGGCGGCTACCGCATCGAGGTCGTGGAGCCGCTCCAGAAGTTGCGCGTCGTCATGGACGAGACCGAGGGCATCGCACTCGACATGACGTGGGAGGGCTCGTTCCCCGTCGTTCAGGAGCAGCCGCACATCATGCGGGCCGGCAGCCGCGTCACCCTCGACGCGCAGCGTTTCGCCCAGGTCGGCACGTGGTCCGGTTCCATCGTCATCGACGGCGAGGAGATCGCGGTGACGCCCGACCGCTGGGTCGGCACCCGCGACCGCTCGTGGGGCATCCGCCCGGTCGGCGAACCCGTGCCGGCCGGTCGGCCGGCGGACCCGCCGTTCGAGGGCATGTGGTGGCTCTACATGCCGTTGCGGTTCGACGACTACGCCGTCGTGCTGATCCTCCAGGAGAACCCGGACGGCTTCCGCACCCTCAACGACTGCACCCGCGTGTGGCGCGACGGCCGGGTGGAGCAACTCGGCTGGCCCCAGGTGGCCATCTCCTACGCGTCCGGCACGCGGATCCCCACCGGCGCGGTGATCCGCTGCACCGGCTCGGAGGGCAAGCCCGTGGTGCTGGAGATCGAGTCGCTGCTGCCGGTGGCGCTGCACATCGGTGCCGGTTACAGCAGCGACCCCGACTGGTCCCATGGCGTGTGGAAGGGCCCAGGTTTCACCGAACGCGTCACGTACGACCTGGAGTCACCGGAGGTCGCGGGCCGGATGATGTTCGGCATCGTCGACCACGTCGCCCGCGTCACCTGTGAGGGCGCCTTGGGCTACGGCCTCTTCGAGCACGGCGCCATGGGCCGCCACGACCCGAGCGGCTTCACCGACTGGTTCACCCTCGCCCCCTGACTGGCCGGCCGCCCACGAACCTCGGTTGAGCCGGTGGGCGGCCTGGTCCTTCTTCTCCGGGATCGTGCTCGAGTGATCCACTGCTCGCAAGAGGCCCTAACGTTGGCCCCATGTCCGAAATGTCATCACGGGTCGAACTGCGCCCGCTCACCCTCTCCGACCAGGACGAGTTCTGCTCGCTCGTGCAGGCCAGCACCGAACTGCACCACCCATGGATGCAGCTGCCCGCGACCGCGGAGGAGTTCCAGGTCTGGATGCGCCGCATCGACGACGGCACCAACCTGGGCTTTCTGATCCGAGTTCGGGAGACCGGCGCGGCAGCCGGCATGGTCAACATCAACTCGATCATCCGGGGCCGCTACCAGGGTGCGTCCCTCGGCTATGCGGCCTTCGCCCCGTCCGCAGGGCAGGGTTACATGACCGACGGGCTCACCGTCACCCTGCAGCACGCCTTCACCGACCTGCGGCTCCACCGGCTGGAGGCCAACATTCAGCCGGCGAACAAGGCGTCCCTGGCCCTGGCCCAGCGCCTGGGCTTCCGCTACGAAGGGCTGTCGCCCGCCTACCTCTACATCGACGGGGCCTGGCGCGACCATGAACGCTGGTCCATCACCGCGCCGAACCCCTGGAAACCCGATCCCTCCCTTCCAGAGGTCTGAGCCACACGGCGCCGCTTATGGGAACACGTCCTAGTGCCAGTTGCTGATCTTGACGTCGTGTGGCGCGGGCTCGCCCGTGCCGGTTTCGACCAGCTTCTTGAGGCTCATCAGGAAGGTGGCCCACTTGGTGCTGCAGTGGTACATGAACTCCACCGGCTCCTTCCAGCCTTCGTGCCGGAACAACACGATCGTGAAGCCGTCCTCCTGCTTGAGCTCGAAGCGGACCCGTGTGCCCATCCACTCATCGGGACCGTCGACGACCTCCCAGAGAACGAGCTCGGCGGGCTGAGCGTCCAGGACCTTCATGTCGAAGCCGCCGGGCTCGAAGCGGAACCGGAGCACTCCCCCGGCGTTACCGTCGCCGTCCGTTTCCTCTGTCCACCAGCCCGCCAGCCCGTCGACAGTGGTCAAGGCCGTGTAGACGTCGCCGGGGGACGACGTGACTCCGATCCTGTGCAGGATGTCCACCATCTCGATACCTCTTTCTCTTGTGTGCGCCCGCATGCGGGCAGCGTTCATCGGCGCCGCCACGGACATGGCGACGTTCGTCCGTGAGGGGGGTCAGCTCTCCTGGTTGCGCTGGATCGCCTCGGCGATCCGCTTGATGCGACGCAGCCGGGCGTCCCAGGTGGCGCCGACCGACGACAGCTGCGCGATCGCGCGGGCGAGTTGCGCCTCGTCCACCGCGTAGAGGCGCTCGCGTCCGGACGGTGTGACGTGGACCAGCCCGACCCGGTCCAATACGGCGAGGTGTTTGGCGACCGCCTGCCGCGTGACCGGCAGTCGCGCGCTCAACGTGGTCGAAGTGCCGCCGCCGTCGGTCAGCAGCAGGTCGAGCATCCGCCGCCGGATGGGGTCCCCCACCGCCGACCAGAGCTCGTCGTCGATGGTGAAGCTCATGGCGTCGACACCAGCCGATCGACGTACGTGACGAGACGGGGCAGGTAGTGGTCCCAGCCGCTGGTGTGGTCGCGGTACTGCTCCTCGAGCACGGCCGCCTCCCAGCCCTTCTCCCGGAACCCCGTCTCGGTGAAGCGCAGCAGCGTGCCCGCACCAGACGGGACCAGGTCGAAGGTCACCAGAAGCGAGTTGGCCGGCGTCGCGGCCGCATCCTCGTCGTACACCCACCGGAAGGAGAACCGCCGGGGCGGGTCGGCCTCCACCACCGTGAGTGGTACGACGTGCGCCTCCGGCGTGGACGTGTCGCCGAACGAGATGACCCCGGTGGCGCCGGGCACCGGTTCGAACTCCGCCTCGTCCGGCCACCACTCCCGCAGGTGCTCGGGCGTGCTGATGACCTCGTAGACCACCTCAGGCGTGGCTTCGACGTGGATCTCCCGCTCGATGCTGCCGTACTCCATCCCGACCCTCAATCCTCTCGCAACGTTTTATTGCACATGACTGTAGAGGAGGTGCTCCATCATGCGCAACCATTGGTTGCTCCAATTGGCCTGACCACCCGCCGGAACCCGCTGACGAACAGTGCATGTCCTCGACGGCGCAGTCGTACTGTGGCCGAATCGGCGTGCCACGATGGGGTGGCATCGGTTGCGGGAAGGGGTCGAGTTG
Source organism: Planotetraspora mira (assembly GCF_016863275.1). Classification (GTDB taxonomy): domain Bacteria; phylum Actinomycetota; class Actinomycetes; order Streptosporangiales; family Streptosporangiaceae; genus Planotetraspora; species Planotetraspora mira. The sequence goes on along the minus strand of NZ_BOOO01000048.1, from coordinate 30,112 downwards.
TCGGAGCGATCAGGAACCCTTGCTGAAGACCCGTTCGGTGGTCGGCGCCCGACCAGTCACGAACGGATGACGGGGCTGGCCTGGGACGCGTCGTACCATGACGGCCCCGCGCCTTGGGATATCGACCGGCCGCAGCCGGCGATTGTGCGTTTGGCATCCGAAGGCGGATTCGCCGGAGCGGTGCTCGATGTGGGCTGCGGGACCGGGGACAACGCTCTTCACGTCGCCTCGCTGGGATTTCCGGTTCTGGGCGTCGACGTGGCCGAGACGGCACTGGCGATCGCCCGGGAGAAGGCCGCCGACCGTGGGATCGCGGCTGAGTTCGCTGTGGCTGACGCGTTCCGGTTGGAGCGTCTGGGGCGCAGGTTCGAGACCGTGCTGGACTGCGGAATGTTCCACACCTGCGACGGCGACGAACGACCCCGGTACGTGGCGAGTCTCGCGTCGGTGACCGAGCACGGTGGAACCCTCTACGTGTTGTGCTTCAGCGACGAGGGACCCGATACCGGCCCGCACCCCGTCAGCCGGGAGGAGCTGAGAGCGGCGTTCGACCCGGGCAACGGATGGAACGTCGCCGCCGTCGAACCGGACCGGGTCCAGACGAGATACCACGGCGACGACGGCGCACCCGCCTGGTTCGCGACGATCAAACGGATCTAGACCAAGGGACACCACGGTTCGCCGCGAGGGCCCCTTCTCGTGTGGCCCGCCGGACTGTTGCGTGCCCGGCCTGTGGAAGATCCCGCTGCGCGTGCGCGGTAGGCCGCTGAGATACTTCCGCCATGGACACGAGTGCGAGGGTGGACGGGATACGCCCAGGTCAGGCGACGCCCGCGATCGAGCCGGGCCATCCCATGGACTGGGCTCTGCGTTCCGCGAGGCCCTCGGATGTCGAGGTGATCGCGGAGTTGCGGGCGACGGTGATGCGCCCGGACCTGGAGCGGTTGGGACGGTTCGATGAGCACCGGGTCCGGCAGCGGCTGCGGGATTCCTTCTCCCCTCAGCACACGTCGGTCATCGTGGCGGACGGCGCCTTCGCGGGCTGCGTCACTGTGCGCCCGGCGGAGGACGGGCGGTGGCTGGAGCACTTCTATCTCGTTCCGGGCCTCCAGGGCCGGGGGCTCGGATCGGCTGTGCTGCGAACACTGCTGAAACGGTCGGATGCCGACGGCATGCCGGTTCGCCTGAATGTCCTGCAGGGCAGCGCCGCCCGGCGACTCTACGAGCGCCACGGGTTCACCGTCGAGGTTCAGGACCCGATCGACGTCTACATGGTGCGACGGCCGGGCGGTGGCGCCGCCGGAACGTGAAGAGAAGTGAGGTGTGTCCGTATCGGCCCGCGCGTCCTCACAACCTCGTCAGTCACGGGGAAAGCCGTACCGTCCGTACAGCCGAACGAACCTGGCCGGCGTGAGGACCTGCCGGCGCTGCAGTCCGGTATCCGTACGCTGGAACACCACGACTTCCTCCTGCCCGCCCGGTCCGATGGGCTGCACCAGGCGCCCGCCGACCCGAAGCTGTTCGATCAGCGGCGGAGGCACCTCGGGAAACGCGGCGGACACGATGACGGCGTCGTACGGGGCGCGGTCCGGTACGCCGCAACTGCCGTCCCCGACGAGCAACTCGACGTTGTCGATGTCGTGCCCGGCGAGATTCGACCGCGCCCACTGCACGATGTCGGGCCACATGTCGATGCTCACGACGTCGGCGGCCAGGCGGGCCAGCAGCGCGGTCTGGAAACCGAGTCCGGTGCCCACCTCGAGCACGTGCTCGTCGCCCGCGAGGCCGAGGCCTTCGATCATCCTGGCTGACAGCGAAGGCTGGGTGGTGACCTGCCCGTGAGGGATCGGGATGGGTATGTCGTCGTCGGCGACCGCGGCATCGCCGGCCGGAACGAAGTCCGCTCGTGGCGTGACGCGGAGCGCCTCGAGCATCCGCTCGTCGCGGACGCCCGCCGCCCGGACGGCCCGGACGAGATCTGTGGGACAGGCGTCTCCGGTCATGTCCCCGCCTTTATGCCCTCCGGCCTCCCACCGACTCCTGCCCGTTCGGGCGAGATCGGCGTACGTGAAGTTTCTGTCAAGAAAGCGTTGACCATCCAGTCGGATGTAAGTAACTTCCAGGCAACGCGGTGACCTTGCATGACATTTACCCGCATGCGAGTGGTTGGAGGACCAGATGCGTTACCGACGGTTACTGACTCTGGCGACGGTGGCGGTTCTCGGAGTCGGGACGGCGCCCGCCGCGCATGCTCACGGCGGGAAGGACCGCTGGATCCTCGGCAAGATCGCGAGCATGAGTCTCGAGGAGAAGGTCGGGCAACTCTTCGTGGCGGACGTCTACGGGGAGAGCGGGGACGCGCCCAGTGCGGCCGACGTCGCCGCGAACCAGGCGATGTACGGCCCGGACGTCAAGAACGGCGACGACCTCATCGCCAAGTACAAGCTCGGCGCGCTCCTCTACTTCCGGTGGGCGAACAACCTGAACGACCCCGTCAAGACGGCGGGGCTCTCCAACGACCTGCAGCGGGCGGCGCTGGCGCAGCCGGCGAAGATCCCGCTGCTGATCGCCACCGACCAGGAGCACGGCGCCGTCTACCGGCTGGACGAGCCGTTCACCGCGTTCCCCGGCCAGATGGCGCTCGGGGCGACCCGCAGCACGGGTGACGCGCTCACCACGGGGAAGGTCACCGGTCAGGAGTTGGCCGCGCTCGGCATCAATCAGGACTACGCGCCAGTCGCCGACGTCAACATCAACCCGGGCAATCCGGTGATCGGCGTCCGCTCGTTCGGGGAGAGCGCCACACTCGTGTCGGACCTGACGCGGGCTTCCGTCCGCGGTCTGCAGCAGGGAGGCGTTTCGGCGAGCCTGAAGCACTTCCCCGGCCACGGCGACACGGTCACCGACAGCCACACCGGCGTGCCGTGGATCTTCCACACGAAGGAGCAGTGGGAGCAGATCGACGCTCCGCCGTTCCGGGCCGGCATCGCCGCGGGCGCCGACATGATCATGACGGCGCACGTCGTCATGCCCTACCTGCAGAGTAGTTGCGACGTGGTGACCCAGCAGGGCTGCGACCCCGCGACGCTCGCCCCGGAGATCATGACCGGACTGCTCCGCGACGAGCTCGGTTACGACGGCGTCGTGGTCACCGACTCGCTGTCCATGCAGGGCGTCCGCGACAAGTACGGCGACGACCGCGTCCCGGTGCTCGCCCTCAAGGCCGGGGTCGACATGCTCATGATCGTCGACGACCCGGCCAGCACGCTCTCCCTCGACGTCGCCTACAACGCCGTGCTGAACGCCGTCCGCTCGGGCGAGCTCACAGAAAAGCGCATCGACGAGTCTGTCTACCGGGTCCTGCGACTCAAGAAGCAGCGTGGATTCTTCCATGGCGACCAGCAGGTCAACGAGCGCAAGGTGCTCGACCGCGTCGGCACCCCGGCGCACCGGGCGCTCGCGCGCACGGTCGCCGGTCACAGTGTGACGCTCGTGCGGAACGACGCCGGCGTGCTGCCGTTGAAGGGAACCGGTCAGCGGGTGCTGGTGACCGGGTACCGCAACGTCACGCCGCCGTCCGTCAAGATCCCGCCGACCGAGCGGCTCGCCGAGGCGATCGGCGATCTCGGCGTCACCACCGAGTTGTTCGAGACGGGGACGGGCCCCACCCAGGCGACCGTCGACGCCGCGGTGGCCAAGGCCGGCGCCAGCGACCTCATCGTGGTCACCACGATGAACTCCCAGAGCTCGGCCTCCCAGCGCACCCTGGTCAACGCGCTGCTCGCCACCGGCAAGCCCGTCGTCATCGTCGCCACGCGAAACCCGTACGACATCGCGGACTTCCCCGGCGCTCCGACGTTCCTCGCGACGTACTCGTGGGAGAAGCCGGCGATGGAGGCCACCGCACGGGTGCTGTTCGGCCGGACCGACCCCACGGGCAAGTTGCCGGTGACGATCCCTGCCGCCGACGGCTCGGTCCTCTACCCCTACGGACACGGCCTGAGCTACTGACCCCTCCGCAGAACGGAGCACGACCTGATGGGCCAGCTCTTTTCCCGGCGGGCCCTGCTGTCCACCGCGGCCGTCGCCATGGCCGGGACAGGCATGGGCATCCCCCGACTCCACGACCATCCACTCCCCCGGGGCTTCCAGACCGGCGTCCAGGTCCTGATGGCGGGCGACTACGCGCTCGTGCGGGGCCAGAAGGTCGGCATCGTGACCAACCCGACCGGCATCCTGCCGGACCTCGGCCACGAGGTCGACGTGATGGCCGCCGGCGACGAGATCGACCTCGTCGCGGTGTTCGGCCCCGAGCACGGGTTCCGCGGCACCGCCCAGGCCGGCGGCTCCGAGGGCTTCTACGTCGACGAGCAGACCGGACTGCCGGTCTACGACACCTACCTGAAGAGCGGCCAGGCGCTGGCCGACGTCTTCACCAGGTCGGGCGTGGACACGATCATGTTCGACATCCAGGACGCGGGCGCCCGCTTCTACACCTACATCTGGACGATGTTCGACTCCATGCAGGCCGCGGCTTCGGCCGGCAAGCGGTTCGTCGTCCTCGACCGGCCCAACCCGATCACCGGCCGCCGGGCCTACGGGCCTGTCATGACGCCACAGTTCTCCACGTTCATCGGCCGGGAGGCGATCCCCCAGGCCCACGGCATGACCGTCGGCGAGCTGGCGAAGCTGTTCAACGCCGAGTTCCTGGAACAGCCGGTGGATCTCACGGTCGTCAGGATGCGCGGCTGGAGTCGGGACCTGACATACGAGGACACCGGCCTGCCGTGGGTTCTGCCGTCTCCGAACATGCCGACGGTGGACACCGCGTTCGTCTACTCGGGCACCGGCATGTTCGAAGGCACCAACCTGTCGGAGGGGCGCGGCACGACCCGGCCCTTCGAGCTCATCGGCGCCCCGTACGCCGACCACCGGTGGGCGGAGACGCTCGACGCGCTGGGCCTGCCCGGCGCCGGGTTCCGGCCGGCCTACTTCACGCCCACGTTCTCCAAGCACGCGAACGCGCTGTGCGGCGGGGTGCAGTTGTACGTCACGGACCGGAAGGCGTTCGACCCGCTCAAGACGGGCGTCGCGATGATCGTCACGGCGAAGCGGCTCTACCCGAACGACTTCGCGTGGCGATACGACACCTCCGATCCGGCCCGGCCGTACTGGATCGACAAGATGACCGGCTCGACCCAGGTCCGGACCGGCGTCGACGCGGGGAAGGGCCCTGACGAGGTCGAGGCCGGCTGGGCCGACGAGCTCAGGGCGTTCGCCGAGATGCGCAAGAAGTACCTGATCTACCAGGGAGGGCACTAGGTCGTGTCTGACCCTCCCTGGTGCGGTGAGCGGGCGGCTCCGATCCACGTGGTGACGCCCGGGCAGAGCGAAGTCCATGTCCACCACGTTCTTCATAAGGCGGAAGGTTCCGTGACGGATAGTGAGCTTGAGGCGATCAAGGTGGCGGCCCCCACCGAACGTGCCAACCCGCGGACGTTCGACATCGACCTCCGTTCGACCCTTGACATGCTGAAGCTCATCAACGACGAGGACCGTCTGATCGCCCCGGCGGTCCGCGCCGTCCTTCCTGAGCTGGCCAAGGCCGTCGACCTCGGGGTGGGCGCGCTGCTGGCGGGCCGGTCGATCCACTACTTCGGCGCGGGCAGCTCCGGCCGCATCGCGGTTCTCGACGCGGCCGAGCTCGTGCCGACGTACACGATCGACCCGCAGCAGGTCGTCGCGCACCACGCGGGCGGCGTCGCCGCCTTCGAGCAGGCGATGGAGAACGTGGAGGACGACGAGGCGACGGGCGCAGCCGAGGCGCTCGGCCTGGGCGAGGGCGACCTGGCGATCGGGCTGTCGGCCAGCGGCCGCACACCGTACGTCGCGGGGGCGCTGCGCGCGGCGAACGCGGGAGGGGCCGCGACCGTCCTGGTGTCGTCGAACCCGCTGGCCCCGCTCGGCGAGCGGGTCGACGTCCACGTCGCGGTCGACACCGGCCCCGAAGCCATCGCGGGATCGACGCGGATGAAGGCCGGAACCGCGCAGAAGATCGTGCTGAACACGTTCTCCACCGCGGTCATGATCCGGCTCGGCCGGACGTACTCCAACCTCATGATCGACATGACCGCCACCAACGCCAAACTCCGCGGCCGCCTGCTCACGATCCTCGAGGAGGCCACCGGCCGCACACAGGCGCAGTGCGCGGAAACACTCACCGCGGCGGAGGGTGACCTGAAGGTCGCCCTGGTCTGCCTCCTCGCCGATGCCTCCGCGGGACAGGCGCGAATCGCACTGCAGTCCGCCGGCGGCAGGGTCCGCGCAGCGCTCGCCGAACTGTCTACGAGCAGAAAGGAAGCCTCATGAACAGAAGGTGGATCGCGGGGGCGATCGGGGTGCTCGCGGTGGCGCTGGCGGCGTGCGCGCCCGGCGGCGGCGCGTCCGACCAGGGCGAGGAGGCGGGCACCGACAAGGTCACGCTGAGCCTGTGGTCGTGGCGGGTGGAGGACGTCAAGGCGTACGAGAAGATCCTCGCCAAGTTCGAGGAGTCGCACCCGAAGATCCACGTCGAGTTCAAGCCGTTCCAGGCCACCGAATACAACAACATCCTGGCCACCGGCCTGTCCGGAACCGCCGGCCCCGACGTCGCACAACTGCGGGCGTACGGCGGGCTCCAGCCGCTGATCGAGGCGGGCCAACTCGTCCCACTGGACGGCAAGGTGGAGGCGCTGTCCGGCTTCGACGCCAAACTGCTCGAAGGCGCCAAGGGCCACACGGACGGCAAGATCTACGGCGTGCCGTTCGCGTACCAGACGCTCCAGGTGCTCTACAACAAGAAGCTGTTCGGCGACAACGGCATCCAGCCCCCCGCCACCTGGGACGACATGATCGCGGCGGCCGCGAAGCTGAAGGCGGCCGGGATCACGCCGTTCGCCGTCGCGGCCGGGCCCGACGCCACCTGGACGCTGCCGATCGTCCATGAGATCTTCGGCAACGCCCGCTACGGCAGCACCGCGTTCCGGGACGCGCTGGCCGGCGGGCAGAAGAAGTTCACCGACCCCGACTTCACGGCGTCGATCAAGCTGATCAAGGACCTGGAGCCGTACTTCCCCAAGGACGTGGTGGCCGTCAAGATCCCCGACGTCCAGGCGCTGTTCGCGACGGGCAAGGCCGCGATGTACCCGACCGGCGCCTTCGATCTCGCCCCCGTGCTCAAGGCCAACCCGAGCCTGGAGGTCGGCGTCTTCCAGGTGCCGCCGCCGCCGGGCTCGCCGGTTACCACGCCCGTCACGCCGGGCTGGGCCGACGGCTCGTTCGGCGTCAACGCCAGGTCGGCCCATCAGGCGGAGGCGCTCGAACTGGTCAAGTGGATGGCGACTCCCGAGTTCGGGCAGCTCTACTCGACCGAGTTGAAGCAGTTGTCCGCGGTCCCCGGGGTCACGCCGTCGGACCCGCTGCTGGCCGAGATGGCCAAGAACTACGCGACCAACGGCGCGCCGTACATGTTGCTCGTCGACTTCCGGTACGGCCAGCCGAACGGTGACGCGGTCTTCCGGGACGAGGTGCAGAAGATGCTCGCGGGCCAGACCGACCCCGAGGCGGTCTCCGAGAGCGTGCAGAAGGGCGTCGAGCAGTGGTTCAAGCCAGGAAACTGAGCGCTCCCCGGCGTCGCGCGGGACGTACCGGCGCCGGCCGCCGGTACGTCCCGCGGTGGCGGGTGCTCGCCGTCTTCCTGCTGCCCGCGCTCCTGCTCTACTCGGTCTTCATCGTCTATCCGCTGGTCAGTGCGCTCGACTACAGCTTCTTCGAGTGGCGCGGGATCCGGCAGACGGGGTTCGCCGGGCTCGGCAACTACCGGGACCTGCTCAGCATCTACCCGTACGACCAGCAGGTGTGGCGGGCGTTCGCGCACAACGCGCTGTTCTTCGGCGGGACCATGCTGATCCAGAACACGGTCGGGCTGCTGTTCGCCCTCCTGCTGTTCCGGTACGGCCGCGGCAAGCGGTTCCTGCAGGCCGCGTTCACCACCCCGTACCTCGTGGACCCGCTGGTCATCGGCTACCTGTGGAGCCTGCTGCTCAACCCGACGTTCGGCCCGGTCAACGCGCTGCTCGAGGGGCTCGGGTTGGACTCGTGGGCGTTGCCCTGGCTGGGCGACACGCGTACCGCGCTGCCGGTCGTCATCCTGGTCAACGCGTGGCAGTGGGTGGGCTTCCCCATGCTGCTGTTCTCCGCCGCGCTCGCCGGAATCCCGGCCGAGTACCACGAGGCGGCCCGGGTCGACGGGGCCACGGCCTGGCAGGCCTTCCGGCGGGTGACGCTGCCGCTGCTCACCCCGGCGATCGGCGTGGTGAGCGTGCTGACGTTCATCGGCAACTTCAATGCCTTCGGGTTGGTCTACGCGATGGCCGGGTCGACGGGGTCCCCGGCGGGGTCGACCGACGTGCTCGGTCTGCTGTTCTACCGGGTCGCGTTCCTGGAGGGCGGCGTGGAGGCGATCGGGCGGTCATCGGCGCTCGCCGTGCTGATGTTCGTGTTCATCTTCGGGGTGTCGCTGCTGGCGACCTCGTACTTCCGCCGCCGCGAAAGGAAGCTGGTGTGACGGCCGGACGCCGGGCGCCGGGGCGGGCCGCCGTCCACCTGCTGCTGTGGGGATACGCGGTCGTCGCGTTGCTGCCTCTGGTCATCATGCTGTTCAACTCGCTGCGGCCGACGAGCGAGATCTTCACCGCGCCGCTCAGCCTGCCGACGTCCCCCACGCTGCGCAGTTACGGCCAGGTGTGGACGGAGGCGTCGTTCAGCACGTACCTGCTGAACTCGCTGACCGTCACCTGCGGCGCGGTGCTGCTCGGCACGGCGGTCTCCGCACTGGCGGCCTACCCGCTGGCCCGCCACGACTTCTTCGGCAACCGGGTGCTCGGGGCGTACTTCCTTGCCGGGCTGATGTTGCCGATCCGGCTGGGCCTGGTGCCGATCTTCTACCTCATGGACTCCATGGGGTTGATCGACTCGCTGCTCGGGCTCACGCTGCTGTACGCCGCGTCGGGGGTGCCGTTCTGCGTCTTCGTTCTGTCGGCGTTCTACCGCTCCCTGCCCGGCGAGTTGGACGAGGCGGCCCGGCTCGACGGGGCCGGCGAGTTCCGGATCTTCGGGCAGATCATGCTGCCGCTGGTGCGGCCCGCGCTGGCGTCGGTGATGCTGTTCCAGTTCGTGCCGGTGTGGCATGAGTTCCTCTACCCGCTCGTGTTGCTGCGCTCCGACGAGAAGTTCACGATCCCGCGCGGGTTGGCGCAGTTCTTCGGCGAGTACACGACCGACTGGTCGGCGCTGTTCGCCGGGCTGGTCCTCGCCACGGCGCCGCTCTTCGTGTTGTTCGTCCTGGCGACCAAGCAGATCATCGCCGGGCTGACCGCCGGTATGAGCAAGTAGGCACGGACCTGCACGATTTACCCTGTACATGGCAGAGACTTGCACGGAGGCGGCGTGAACCCCGGCGGCGACTACTCGAGCGGCATCCTGGTGCGGCTGCGCGGCACGATCCCGTCCCTGCGGCCCGCGGAGCAACGGGTCGCGCACGCGGTGCTGGCCGACCCCCAGGGGGTCGCCGACCGGCCGATCGGCGTGCTGGCCCGCGAGTGCGGCACCTCGGAGACCACGGTGCTGCGGTTCTGCCGGGCCATCGGGTTGCGCGGCTACCCCGAACTGCGGCTCGCGCTCGCCCGCGAGGCGACGCGGGAGGCTTCGCTCGGCAGCGGCGCCCGCCCGCTCGACGGCGACATCAGCGCCGACGACCCCCTGGAGGAGATCGTCGCCAAGATCGGCTACAGCGACTCGCGCGCGGTGGCCGAGACCGCCGAGCACCTCGACGTCGCCGCCCTGGAGCGCGCGGTCGACGCGATCGTCGAGGCTCGCCGGGTGGATCTCTACGGCGCCGGGGCGAGCGGCTTCGTCGCGGCCGACCTGCACCAGAAGCTGCACCGGATCGGCCTGATGGCCTTCGCCTGGCAGGACTTCCACAGCGCGCTCACCTCGGCTGCGCTGCTGCGCAAGGGCGACGTCGCGATCGGCGTCTCGCACACCGGCACCACCGTCGACGTCCTGGAGGCGCTGCGGCTAGCCGCCGACCACGGAGCGACCACGATCGCGATCACGAACTTCCACCCCTCGCCGATCACCGAGTTGGCCGACATCGTGCTGACGACCGCCGCCCGCGAGACGCCGTTCCGATCCGGCGCGATGGGCAGCAGGATCGCCCAGCTCACCGTCATCGACTGTCTCTTCGTCGGGGTGGCCGCCCGGCGCACGTACGACGAGACCCTCACCGCCCTGGAGGACACCTACCGCGCGATCAGCAGTCGCCGGCGCAAGTGAGCACGCGGATCGGCACAACGCATCCAGCCACGCTCAAACGGCACCGACTGACCAATTGTCAGAAGTTGCTGTGATTTAGGCGGTTTGGTCGCTAACGTTGCGGCGAACCGAAAAGGGCCCTGCCTCAGAGGGTCCTCTCACAAGGAGGTGGTTGGTCATGCGGCACTTTTTCGGCTTCCTCGCCGGCGTGGTCGTCGCGGCGGGTCTACTGGCCGGAGGTGGCTGGGCCGCCCAGGAGATGGGCCGGGGCGTCTCCGAGAACCTCGACCCGGTCTCAGACCCGCGGATGCTGATCGCTCTTGGTGTGACGGTCCTGCTGGGCGTGCTCGTCGGCCTCCCGCTGGCCATGCGGACATCCCCGCTGGCGACGTTCGTCCCGGCCGTGGCGCTGCTGGCCTGGACCGTGGTCTACGTCCTCGACGTCTCGACCGCCACCGGCATCGTTCCCACCGGCGCCGCCGTACATCCGGAACTCGCCCTGGCAGGCAAGGGCATGATCACGCTGCTGTCCACCGGCGTCTACGGCCTGCTCGGCACGGCCATGTTCATCCCCGTGCTCATGCCGTCACGCTGGGCGGCTTCTCCACGAGACGAGGAAGACGAGCAGGAGGAGGAGAACAAGAAGGAGGAAGAGACGTTCGGCTTCTGGGACAAGCCCGAGACCCCGTTGGCGACCGCCCGGAAATGACGCGGGCTCTCGGGGTCCGCACCGGTGAGCGGATCACCTCGGGCGGTCGGGGCCCAGCGCCCCCGCTCACCGGGCGGAGGTCTCATCGCTCCTGATCGGGTGCGAAGTGTGCCGATACTCCAATCGCACATGCCTGGTCAGGGGCGGGCGGCCCACGGCTTTTGGTCGTTTCCCACAATTGGAGCCGCATAGCCTGCACTGTCTGCGACATGGCGCTGCCAGCCGGTACTCAGCAAGGTGGAACACTGCCGGGGACCGCCGTGTCGCGGCGCGTACATTTGTTGGTCTGCAGGAGGGCTCGGTCGGGTGTTCAGTCGTGTCGCCATCGTCAACCGTGGTGAGGCCGCTATGCGGCTCATCCATGCCGTACGGGAACTCGCCGCGGAGACCGGGACACGGATCGAGACCGTCGCCCTGCACACCGACGTCGACCGTACGGCCACCTTCGTCCGCGAAGCGGACCTGTCCTACGATCTCGGTCCCGCGTCCGCGCGCCCGTACCTTGATCTGAAGGCGCTGGAGCGCGCGCTGGTGGAGACCGGGGCCGACGCCGCGTGGGTCGGCTGGGGCTTCGTCGCGGAGGACCCGGCGTTCGCAGAGCTGTGCGAAAAGGTCGGAGTCACCTTCGTCGGACCGAGCGCGGATGCCATGCGCAGGCTCGGCGACAAGATCGGCGCGAAGCTGCTCGCCGAGGAGGTCGGCGTACCGGTCGCGCCGTGGAGCCGCGGCGCGGTCGAGACCCTGGACGCCGCGCTGGCGGCGGCCTCCGAGATCGGCTACCCGCTGATGCTGAAGGCGACCGCCGGCGGCGGCGGACGCGGCATCCGCGTGATCACGAACGAGGCCGAACTCGCCGACGCCTACGAGCGCACCAGCCAGGAGGCCGCGCGGGCGTTCGGCAGCGGCATCGTGTTCCTGGAGCGCCTGGTCACCGGTGCCCGGCACGTCGAGGTCCAGGTGATCGCCGACGGCGAGGGCACCGCGTGGGCGCTCGGCGTCCGCGACTGCTCGGTGCAGCGGCGCAACCAGAAGGTCATCGAGGAGTCGGCGTCGCCGGCGCTCAGCCCGGTGCAGACAGCCGAGCTCAAGGCGTCGGCCGAACGGCTGGCCGTCGCGGTCGGTTACCGCGGCGCGGCGACCGTCGAGTTCCTCTACCACCCCGGCGACAAGCTGTTCGCGTTCCTCGAGGTCAACACCCGCCTGCAGGTCGAGCACCCGATCACCGAGTCCACCACCGGGTTCGACCTGGTCAAGGCACAACTGCGGGTGGCATCCGGCGGCCGGCTCGAAGGAGAGCCGCCGGTGGAGCGCGGGCACGCCATCGAGGCCCGGCTGAACGCCGAAGACCCCGACCGGGACTTCGCGCCCTCCCCGGGCCGCATCGTACGGCTGGACCTGCCCGCCGGGCCGGGCATCCGCGTGGACACCGGCGTCAGCGAGGGCGACACCATCCCCGCCGACTTCGACTCGATGATCGCGAAGGTCATCGCCTACGGCCGCGACCGCGACGAGGCGCTTGGCAGGCTGCGCCGGGCCATGGCGCAGACCACGGTCATCATCGAGGGCGGCGCGACGAACAAGAGCTTCGTGCTCGACCTGCTCGACCAGCCCGAGGTGATCGACGCCAGCGCGGACACCGGCTGGATCGACCGCGTCCGCGGCGAGGGAAGGCTCGTCTCACACCGGCATTCAGCCGTCGCGCTGGCGGCCGCCGCCATCGAGGCGTACGAGGAGGAGGAACGCGTCGAGCGGCAGAGGCTGCTGTCGACGGCGTTCGGCGGACGCCCGCAGGTGCAGCACGAGAGCGGCCGGCCGCTCGACCTCAAGCTGCGCGGCGTCGGCTACCGCGTGCGCGTCGCACGGGTCGGCCCGCATCGGTTCCGCGTCGGCATCGAAGCGGGTCACGACATCCGCACCGCCGACGTCGAACTCGACCGCTACGACACGCACACCGGGCAGATCGTCGTCAACGGCACCCGATACCGCCTGCTCACCGGCACGCACGGGCCGATCCACCTGGTCGAGGTGGACGGCGTGACGCACCGGGTCAGCCGCGACGAGGGCGGCGTCGTCCGCTCCCCCGCACCCGCCCTGGTCGTCGCCACCCCGCTCGAGGTCGGCGCCGAGGTCGAGGCGGGCGCACCGGTCCTGGTGCTGGAGAGCATGAAGATGGAGACAGTGCTGCGGGCGCCGTTCAAGGCGCGGCTGAAGGAACGCGTCGTATCCGTGGGCAGCCAGGTGGAGACCGGCGCACCGCTCCTGCGGCTGGAACCGCTCGCCGACGACGCCGAAGCCGAGGACACCTCGGCCGCCGAGTCCGTCGAGCTGGACCTGCCCGCCGCGCCCGGGCAGATCCCGGTTCGGGAGCGCACCACGCGCGGCCAGGAGGACCTGCGCAGCCTGCTGCTGGGCTTCGACATCGACCCGCACGACGAGCACCGGGTGCTCGACGACTACCTCGCCGCGCGCCGGGCCGCCACCGAGGAAGACCACCGGCCGCTGGCCGAGGAGCTCGAACTCGTCGGCGTGTTCGCCGACCTCGCCGAGCTGAGCCGCAACCGGCCGGCGGGCGAGGACGCCGGCGACGACCTCCGCGTGCACAGCGCCCGCGAGTACTTCCACACCTACCTGCAGAGCCTCGACGTCGAGCGGGCCGGGCTCCCGGAATCGTTCCAGGCCAAGCTCGCCAAGGCGCTCGGGCACTACGGTGTCACCGAACTGGAGCACTCCCCCGCGCTCGAAGCCGCGGTGTTCCGGATCTTCCTCGCCCAGCAGCGCGCGTCCGCCGACGCCACGGTCGTCACGACGTTACTGTCCGCATGGCTGCGGGAGTCGCCGCCGGACGAGACGCTGCGCGAGCCCGCCGGTCTCGCGCTCGAGCGGCTGCTGGCCGCGACGCAGGTCCGCTTCCCCGCGGTCTCCGACCTCGCGCGCGGCGTGGTCTACGCCTGGTTCGGCCGGCCGCTGCTGCGCCGCAACCGCGCCCGTGTCTACGCGGACGTCCGCAAGCACCTGCGCCACCTGGACGCGCACCCGGACGCGCCGGACCGCGCCGAGCGCATCGCCGAGATGGTGCGCAGCACCGAGCCGCTGGTACGGCTGCTCGGCCAGCGGCTCGTCCGCGAGGACCTGGACAACTCGATCATGCTGGAAGTGCTGACCCGGCGGTACTACGGCAACAAGGGCCTCACCGGTGTCCGCACCAGCGAGGTCGCGGGCTGCACGTTCGTCGTCGCCGAGCGCGCCGGCTCGTCCCTGGTCTCCTCCGCGGTGAGCTTCGAAGCGCTGGGCGGCGCGCTGCGCGGCCTCGCGGAGCTGGCGAGCGGCGAGGAGGCCGTCGACGCCGACATCTATCTCGCCTGGGAGAAGCAGCCGGAGGACTCCGACGCGATGGCGGCCGCGCTGCACGAGGTCGTCAGCGCGCACCCGCTGCCGGACCAGGTCCGCAGACTCACCACCACCGTCGCGGGCAGCGGCGGCGCGGTGATGCACCACCACTTCACGTTCCGCCCGTCGGCCACCGGGATGGCCGAGGAGCGGCTGATCCGCGGCCTGCACCCGTACATCGCCCAGCGGATGCAGCTGGAGCGGCTGAGCAAGTTCGACCTCACCCGGCTGCCGTCCTCGGACGAGGAGGTCTACCTCTTCCAGTGCGTCGCGCGGGAGAACCCGTCGGACGACCGCCTCGTCGCGTTCGCACAGGTGCGCGACCTGACCGAGCTGCGCGAACACGACGGCAGGCTGGTCGCGCTGCCGACGGCCGAGGACACCATCGCCACCTGCCTCGACTCGATCCGCCGCGCCCAGTCGCGGAGGCCGTCGAACAAGCGCTTCAACACCAACCGGATCGTGGTCTACGTCTGGCCGCCGAGCGACATCACCCGCACGGAGCTGGAGATGATCGCCGGCCGCGTGCTGCCGACGACCGCGGGCGCCGGGCTGGAGGAGATCCTGTTCATCGCGCGGCAGCGCGACCGGAAGACCGGCGAGCTGACCAAGATCGCCGTGCGCATCTCCTTAGACGCCACCGGCGGCACCCAACTGACCGTCGGCGAGCCGTCGAACGAGCCGGTCGAGCCGCTCGACGAATACCGGCAGAAGGTGCTGCGCGCGAGCAGCCGCAACACGGTGTACCCCTACGAGCTGACCGGCCTGCTCGGCGACTTCGTCGAGCACGACCTCGACGGCGACCACGCGCTGGTGCCGGTCGACCGGCCGAAGGGGTACAACACCGCGGCGATCGTCGCGGGCGTGGTCACCACGCCGACCCGGAGGCACCCGCAAGGCCTCACCAGGGTCGTCCTGCTCGGCGACCCGACGAAGTCGCTCGGCGCGCTGTCGGAGCCGGAGTGCCGCCGCGTGATCGCCGCACTGGACCTGGCCGAGCGCATGCGGGTGCCGCTGGAGTGGTACGCGCTGTCCGCCGGCGCCCGGATCTCCATGAAGTCGGGCACGGAGAACATGGACTGGGTGGCCGCGGCGCTCAAGCGCATCGTCGAGTTCACCCAGGACGGCGGCGAGATCAACATCGTGGTCGCGGGCATCAACGTCGGCGCGCAGCCGTACTGGAACGCCGAGGCGACGATGCTCATGCATACCAAGGGCATCCTGGTGATGACGCCGGACTCGGCGATGGTGCTGACCGGCAAGCAGTCACTCGACTTCTCCGGAGGCGTGTCGGCCGAGGACAACTACGGCATCGGCGGCTACGACCGGGTGATGGGCCCGAACGGGCAGGCGCAGTACTGGGCGCCGAACCTCGCCGCCGCGCGGGGCGTGCTGATGTCGTACTACGACCACACGTACGTCGCACCCGGCGAGGAGGCGCCGCGGCGGGCGGGGACGACCGACCCCGTCGACCGTGACATCTCCGACTTCCCGCATGTCGTGGCGGGCAGCGACTTCACCACCGTCGGCGAGATCTTCTCCGCCGAGGCCAACCCGGACCGCAAGAAGCCGTTCGACATCCGGACCGTGATGCGGGCGCTCTCCGACCAGGACCACCCCGTGCTGGAACGCTGGGCGGGCATGGCCGACGCGGAGACCGCGGTGGTGCAGGACACGCACCTCGGCGGCATGCCGGTGTGCCTGCTCGGCATCGAGTCACGGTCGGTGCCGCGGCGCGGCTTCCCGCCCACCGACGGCCCGGACACCTACACCGCGGGCACTTTGTTCCCGCGGTCGTCGAAGAAGGCCGCGCGGGCGATCAACGCGGCCAGCGGCAACCGGCCGCTGGTGGTGCTGGCGAACCTGTCGGGCTTCGACGGATCGCCGGAGTCGATGCGGAAGCTGCAACTGGAGTACGGCGCCGAGATCGGCCGCGCGATCGTGAACTTCCGCGGGCCCATCGTGTTCTGCGTGATCTCGCGATACCACGGCGGCGCGTTCGTGGTGTTCTCGAAGGCGCTGAACCCGAACATGACCGTGCTCGCGCTGGAAGGCTCGTTCGCCTCGGTGCTCGGCGGCGCCCCCGCCGCCGCGGTGGTGTTCTCCGGCGACGTCAACGCCCGCACCGCGGCCGACCCCCGCGTGCGGGACCTGGAGGCCCGCGTCGCGGCCGCCTCCGGCGCCGACCGCGCCACGTTGACCGCGGAGCTCGACGAGCTCCGCTCGTCGGTCCGCGCGGAGAAGCTCGGCGAGGTGGCCACGGAGTTCGACCGCGTGCACAACATCCGGCGCGCGGTCGAGGTCGGCTCCGTCGACGCCGTCATCCGCGCCGCGGAACTGCGCCCACGGATCATCGAGGCCATCGAGTCCCGCCTGCGCTGACCCGCCCCGAGGTGTGCCCGGCCGCGTTGCGGCCGGGCGGTCCTGCACCCCCAGAGGCCCGTTTGGAGCCGTGATCACGTGGCTGGGAAAAGGATTGGACGGGGTGATGCCCGGGCTTGTAGCTTGCAGTCGACCGTGACACCGCCCAAGGAGGTGAGACCCATGAACGCTGTATCGATGTGGGTGCTCCCCCTTCCTGCCACGGTCGGGCGATTGACATAGGTGTCGCCGGGAGCGCCTCGCCAACAAGGCACTCCCGAAAGGCAACACCTATGCACTCTCAGCAGTTCACCGCCGAGCCGCCGTCGAACGACAGGGCCGAGCGCGACCTCACCGCGGGCGACGTCCCCGGACTCTGGTCGCCGGCCTCCGGCGCCGATCGCGCGCCCCTCATGTTCGACGTGATCATTGCCGGGTGCGGGCCGACCGGTGCGATGCTGGCCGCCGAACTGCGGCTGCACGATGTGCGGGTACTCGTTCTGGAGAAGGAAACCGAGCCCGCGTCGTTCGTCCGCATAGTCGGTCTGCACATTCGCAGTCTCGAGCTGATGGCGATGCGCGGACTGCTGGATCGCATCGTCCAGCAGGGAAGACGGCGCCCGGCAGGCGCTTACTTCGCCGCCATCCCCAAACCCGCGCCCAAGGGCCTGGATTCCGCGTACGCCTATCTGCTGGGCATCCCGCAGCCGGTCATCGTTCGCCTGCTCGAAGAGCATGCGAACGAACTGGGTGCGCAGGTCCGGCGCGGTTGCGCGGTCGCCGGTTTCGAGCAGGACGACGAGGGCGTGACCGTCGAGCTGGCCGACGGGGAACAGCTGCGTTCGCGCTACCTCGTCGGCTGTGACGGCGCGCGCAGTACGGTGCGCAAACTGCTCGGCGTCGGCTTCCCCGGCGAGCCCTCACGGACCGACACGCTGATGGGCGAGATGAAAGTCGGTGTGCCGCAGGAGGAGATCGCCGCCAAGGTGACAGAAATCAGCGAGCCCCCTCAGCGATTCTGGCTCCGGCCCTTCGGCGAAGGGGTCTACAGCGTCGTAGTCCCCGCCGCGGGAGTCGGCGACCGCGCGGAACCGCCCACCCTCGAAGATTTCAAACAACAGTTGCGCACCATCGCCGGAACCGATTTCGGCGTGCACTCCCCGCGCTGGTTGTCCCGCTTCGGGGATGCCACCCGGCTGGCCGACCGTTATCGCGTCGGGCGGGTGCTGCTGGCCGGCGATGCGGCGCACATCCATCCACCCATCGGCGGACAGGGCCTCAACCTCGGCGTTCAGGACGCATTCAACCTCGGCTGGAAACTGGCCGCACAGATCCGCGGCTGGGCCCCGGAAACACTGCTGGACACCTACCAGGCCGAACGTCATCCGGTCGCCGAAGACGTGCTGGACAACACCCGCGCCCAGATGGAACTGACGTCCGCCGAACCAGGCCCGCAGGCCGTACGCAGGCTGCTCACCGAACTGATGGACTTCGACGAGGTGAACCGCCATCTGATCGAGAAGATCACCGCGATCGGCATCCGCTACGACTTCGGCGAAGGCCCCGACCTGCTCGGCCGCCGCCTGTGCGACATCGACGTGAAACAGGGCCACCTCTACGGTCTGCTGCATCGCGGCCGCGGCCTGCTGCTGGACCGCACCGAACGCCTGACCGTCGGCGCCTGGTCAGACCGGGTCGATCACCTCGCGGATCCCACTGCGGAACTGGATGTTCCGTGCGTTCTGCTACGCCCCGACGGCCACGTCGCCTGGATCGGCGACGATCAGCAGGACCTGGACGACCACCTCTCCCGCTGGTTCGGCAAGCCCGCCGGCTGATTTCGCCTGAGCAACCGAAAAGAAATCGACCGGCCTTCGGCTCATCCCTGCTTGCGGGCGGCCGCCTTGATCAGCGCCAGGACGTCGTCCAGGTCGGCCTTGAACTCGGCGTCGAGATCGACCGGCAGGTTCAGCCAGGGCGCGAGTCTGCTGTGGCCGGGCAGATCCCCGTCGGGGAGCCGGCCACGGCGGCTGCGCGGGTCGCCGGTGCCGGGGTTGAAACGCCCAGCGGCTTCGGAGGCCGCGAACCCGAGGACGAAGGTGCTGACCAGGCGTTCCAGCCGAGGTACTTCACGCTCAGGGATTCCGGCTTCGATGAGCGCGCAGTAGATGACGTCTACGGCGCGCACGGCGTCCGGCGTGACCGCCGGCCGGGAGAAGAGCAGGTGCGCCGCCCAGGGGTGACGTTGGGTGATCGCCCGGCAGGCGTGTGCGAGGGCGTTGAGGCGCTCGTCCCAGGCTCGGCCGCGGTCGCCGTCCGACGGCAGCAGTGCCGCCAGTAGCCGTCCGACGATGCCGTCCAGCAACGCGGCCTTGTCGCTGACATGCCGGTACAGCGCCATGGGTGTCACTCCGACGCGCTCGGCCACCGCTCGCATCGAGACCGCGTCGAGGCCGTGTTCGTCGGCGATGGCCAATGCCGCGTCCAGGATCTCTTCTCGTCTGCCTCCCATGGGTCTACAGTGTAGACGTATACGCTGTAGACATCTATGGAGGCGGGATGCTCATCGCAGAGGGCCTGGTGAAGCACTACGGCCACCGCGCGGCGCTCGACGGCTTCGACCTCGAGGTCGCCGCCGGCGAGATCGTCGGCCTGATCGGCCACAACGGCGCGGGCAAGACCACGTTCGTTGAAGTCGTCACCGGTCTGGTGCGTCCCGACGCCGGACACGCACGTATCGGCGGGCTCGACGCGCTGCGCGCGGGTCGTGCCGCGCGGCAGTTGCTCGGCGTGGCTCCGCAGGAACTCGCCTTGTACAACCGCGCCACCGTGCGGGAGAACCTGCGGCTGTTCGCCGCGCTCACCGGGCTGCGCGGGCGGCGGCGCGAGCAGGAGATCGCCCGGGTCCTGGACGAGCTCCACCTGGCCGCCCTCGTGAACCTGCCTGTAGGCGTCCTGTCCGGGGGCCAGCGCCGCCGCGTCCAGGCGGCCACCGCGATGGTCGCTTCGCCGCCGTTGCTGCTGCTCGACGAGCCGACCGCCGGCGCCGACCCGGAAACCCGCTCGGCCCTGCTGACCGCCGTCAAGGCCCGCGCCGAAGCCGGCGCCGCCGTTCTCTACACCACCCACTACCTGCCGGAACTCGTCGATCTCGACGCCACATTGGCGCTCGCCCGCGCCGGGCGCGTCATCGCGCGCGGCACCCAGCAGGAGCTCACCCGCCACCTGCCCAGTGAACTCCAGGTCACCTTCGCCGACCCGGGCGAACCCGATCTGCGTCTGTCGACGACGGACCCCGGTGCCGACCTGGCCACGCTGCTCGCCTCCGGCCGCACCCCCGCCTCTGTCGACGTACGCAGCCCCAGTCTGGACGACCTCTACCGATCGCTGGAAGCCACGGTCGACGAGCGTGATGCGGAGGCCCGTCATGTCGCCGCGTGAATCCGCCATCCGCACGGGCGCCCTGGTGCGCCACAACCTGCTGCTGATGCTGCGCGAACCGGGCCCGCTGCTGAGCCGGATGATCCTTCCACTCGTCTTCATCGCTTTGCTCCGCCCGCTGTACCTGGCCGCACAAGGCCGCACAGCGGGCACCGAACAGGCGGTCGTCGGCACACTGGTCACCTTCTCCCTGCTCGCGCTCAGCATCTCGGGCAGCGCGATCCTCACCGAACGGCTCGGGCGCACCTGGGACCGCCTACGCGGCGCGCCCGTCCACCCCGCGGAGATGCTCATCGGCAAGGCCGTCCCCGTCTTCGCCGCCCTGCTCGCCCAGCAACTTCTCATCGTCGGCTTCGGTGTGTGCGCCCTCGGCCTGAGCGTTCCGCACCCCCTCCTGTTGCTGGGCGTCCTGCTCAGCTGGACCTGCGCACTGCTCGGCCTCGGCGCGCTCCTCGGCGTCCTGGCCCGCAGCATGGGCGAGCTCTCGGCCGCCTACGACATCGGCGGCATGCTGCTCAGCAGTCTCGGCGGGGCTCTGGTCCCGCTCGCTCTCCTGCCGCACTGGGTCGCAAACGCGGCCCCGCTCTCCCCGGGCTACTGGGCCGTCCACGGCCTGCACGCCGCTCTCGCGGGTGACACGCAGACCGTGGCCGGAGCCTGCGGGGTGCTCCTCGGCGTGGCACTGGTCTGCGACACCCTCGCCTCGATCCGCCTACGAGGTCGCAGTGGACGGCTGGTGTCCCTCTAGGCGGGCGCCGCCCTCCGGGCGTAACGCTCGGTCAGTTCCAGGCCGATCCTGGCGAGTTCGTCGCGTACCGACTCCGGCTCCACCACCTCGACCATCGCACCCCAACCGGCCAGTTGCTCGGCGATCGACCGTGCCATGTGCGCCGCCACCCGCGCCCGGACCCGCCCGTCGTCCTCGGCGATGACCTCGCAATGCCGTCCGAAATGCGAGCGGAGCACCGGGAGGAACCGGGCGTCGATCAGCACGACGGCCGAGACGAGTGAGCGCCGCTGCTCCATCTCCGCCACCACACGAGCCCATTCCGCCGGGAGGTCGAAGTCGTCAGGTCGCCGTGCGGGGAGATCCGTCATCTCCGCGGACGTGACGCGGTCGACGCGAAACGTCCGCTGACCGGCTTCCGTGCCCGCGATGAGATACCAGATCCCGTCCTTGTCGACCAGGCCCAGGGGATCGACCATGCGCTCCGTCGACTGCCCACCCCTGCCGTCGTACGCCAGCCGTACCTTGAGCCTGCGCACGACGGCGTTCTGCAGGGACTGCATTAGGGCGGGCGGCTCACGGTCCTGCTCGCCCCAACCCGCGGAGTCGGACACGACGGCCCGGGCCGCGGCCTCGGCATCGGAGCGGAACGTGGCGGGCAGGGCGCGGATGAGCTTGCGCAGGGCGGAGGACAGCTCGGGATCACCCGATCCGGCCGGGCCGAGGAGCAGGAAGAGGGCCTGGGACTCGGCCGCGTTCAGCCCGCTGAGATCCGTGCGCGCGCCACCGACGAGCGACCAGCCGCCGCCGCGCCCCGGCTGCGGATAGACCGGGATTCCGGCGGCGGACAGGGCCTCCAGGTCGCGGCGGGCAGTGGCCACGGAGATCTCCAACTCCTCGGCCAACTCCAAGGCGGTCACCCGGCCACGTGCTTGGAGCAGCAGGAGAGCAGCCACGAGACGATCGGCGCGCATGTCTCCATCCTCGCATTTAAAGTGCTCAATTGGTGAGCACTTTAAATGCGAGGATGGCCACACGACCCGCGAGAGAGGACACCGGGAATGTTGCGAGGACTCACCACCGTCACCTTCTACTCTCCCGACTTCGAGGCGACCAGGCGCTGGTACACCGAGCTGTTCGGAATCGCGCCCTACCTGGACACCCCGGCGTACATGGAGTGGCGCATCGGCGACTACCAGCACGAGTTCGGCGTCGTCCACAGCACCTACGCCGGGAGCGACCTGGCCCGGACCGCCGATCCCGACACGATCGGAAGGCCGGCGGGCGCCGTGGTCTTCTGGCACGTCGACGACGTTCCCGCGACCCTGGAAAGGCTCGTCGCGATGGGAGCGAAGGAGCACGACTCGCCGCGCGACCGGGGCACCGGCTTCATCACCGCCTCCGCGATCGACCCCTGGGGCAACGTCCTGGGCCTGATGTACAACCCGCACTACCTGGAGATCCTGGACTCGCTGAAGGCGGAGTCGTGAAGATCTTCACCGACACCGCCGCGTGGCGGTGCTGGCTGGCCGACCACCACGCCTCGGCGACGGAGGTGTGGGTGGTGCCGGCCAAGAAGGGCACGACGAACATCACCCGGGTGGCGCGACTGCGACAGGCGGGCCGGATGCGGCCGGCCGGGCTGGCCGAGGTCGAGCGCGCCAAGGCGGAGGGCCGCTGGGACGCCTGATCACCGGCGCCGGGTGGCGCGCACGACGACATCGTGGAGGGGGACCGCTGGGCCCCCGTGGCCGGTGAGCGTGCGGAGATGCTCCTCGGCGGTCACGATCTCCCACTCCCTGTCGTCCAGGCGCGCGGTGATGGCCGCGGAGGTGACCGACGCTTCAGCAGGAGGGTGGTGCCCGTGGCCGGTAGAGCCCGGAGTGTGCAGGTGCCCCACGATGAGCAGCGTGCCGCCGGGAGCCACCCATCCGGCGATGCGGTCGTAGAACTCCAACTGGGGCATCGCCGGATGGGCGTAGTGGGTCATGACCAGGTCGAACCGCAAACCCGGGCTCCAGACGCTCAGATCCGCCTCAACCCACTGCAAGTGCTCGGGAGCCCCGCTCGCCGCCGCGCGCTCGGCGGCGCGAGCAAGGGCCTCGGACGAGATGTCGGCCGCGGTGACGTGCCAGCCGTCGAAGGCGAGCCGGATCGCCTCGGCACCGCCGCCGCACCCCGCGTCCAGCGCCGTGCCCGGTGTCAGGCCGCTGGTCTCACGAGCGAGGTACGGGTTCGGCGGGTTGCCGCCCATTGACCCGGGGCCTTCGGCTGACCCCTGTCGCCAGTGCCGCTCCCAGAAGTCCTTGTCGAATCCATGCGTCACAGGTCGTCCTCCTCGTTCACGATGACTCTCCGCCGTAGCAGGTGACCTCGACGCGGCCACGTGCCTACAGCTCCACCGGGCTCGCCCGCGCCGACAGATCGAGGGCGTTCGTCGGTTCGTTCTTCATGGTGCTGACAGAGAAGGCAGATGTGCAAACCTTGTTGCCGAATGGCAAAATAGAGACGTGGATGAAGCCGTAGACCGCACTCTCGACGCTGTCGGACCGAGGTTGAAACGGCTTCGACTGCATCGCGACGTCACGCTCGCCGACCTCGCGGAGGAGACCGGCATCTCCACCAGCACCTTGTCCCGGCTCGAGGCGGGCCTGCGACGTCCCACGCTCGAGCAACTGCTTCCGCTTGCCCGCGCCTACGGGGTCACGCTCGACGAACTCGTCGATGCGCCGCCGACCGGCGACCCCCGCATCAATCTGCGTCCCATCCCCTGCGGCGACGGCTCGGTCATCCTGCCGTTGACCCGTAGGCCCGGAGGAATCCAGGCCTACAAGTTCGTCCTCCCGACCGGAACCGACGACGCCGAACCCGACATGCGCACCCACGAGGGCTACGACTGGGTCTATGTCCTCAACGGAACGCTCCGCCTTGTGCTCGGGGAACACGACCTCATCCTCAAACCCGGGGAGGCCGCGGAGTTCGACACACGCACCCCGCACTGGTTCGGTTCCACCGGCGCCGGCCCCGTCGAGTACCTGAGTCTCATCGGGAAACAAGGCGAACGCGCGCACGTCCGTGCAGCACCGAGACAGGGCCCGGCCGAGTAAGAAAGCTCAGTCGGAAGTCAGCCCGCGTATACGGTGCCGCGCTCGACGAAGCACAGCGGGTTGCCCCAGGGATCATCGGCGTAGAACGACCGCTCGCCCCACGGACGGACGACGATGGCCCCGGCGCTCTGGTCGTGTACGAGTTCCGTGGACAGGCAGCCGAGGACCTCGGCGCGGGCGAAGACGGCTTCGAGGTCCTCGACGGTGAAGTACAGGGCCTTCGCCGCGGTGTGCGGCGTTCCATTGGCCGAGACGTCCATGACTGACAGGGTGACGGGCCCGCAGTCGAAGTAGGAGCGGGCTCCGGCCTGCCGGTGGCCTTCGATGCCGAACAGCTCGCTGTAGAAGGCGATGGCCCGGTCGAGGTCGCCGACCTCGACGCTGAGGCGGAAGAGCTGAGGAGTGTCGGGCCGGTTGACCGGTGTGGTGGCGGCTGCCATGTCAGGGGGTCTCCTTCGCGGGGTCGGGCGTGATGGAGAAGTGCGCAAGCCAGTCGCGTACGAGGTCCAGGCGCTTGCGTTCGAGGTGGTAGATCCGCATGCGGCCGTCGCGTGCGCTGCTGAGCAGGCCGGCGGCCTCGAGGATCTGCAGGTGGCGGGTGGTCGTCTGCCAGGCGTGTGAGAACACCGCGGCGATCTCGCCGGCGGCCATCGATCCGCCGTTGAAGTAGATGGTGAGCAGCACCCGTCGGCGCGCCGGGTGTGCCAGCGCACTGAAAACCGCCTCATACGCATCCTCGTGGCGCCCGGACTCGTCGACCATCTCCCACCCATCTCGCTGAATGTTCAGGTTGTCAATATTCAGCGTACATGCTGAATATTTTGGGTCGTCGAAGGCGGGAGGAGAGCACAGCGAGCGCCTCCCGCATCCGATAGGCCCAACTCACCGACCGGGCGGCGCTCAGGCAGACTGACGCTCCTCCCGCTGCTGGATCAGTTCCTCGACCGCGCTCGGCAGAGTCGTCTCGAAGTCGATCAGCTTCGCCCAGGTCGGGGTCACGACGATCCGGACCATGCCGTCGCGGTAGAGGGAACGCACCTCCGCCTCCCACTCGACTCGTTGCTCGGACGTCATCTCGTAGGTGCTGGTCGCCTGGAGATATTCGTTCGGGATGCCATCGACGAAGTCCAACTCGGCCCGGCCGCGGATGAGCAAGATCTTGGGCGGGTGCACCTCGGTGTCGATCGTCAGGGCGACCGTCGGGTTGTTGCGCAGGGCCGGGAGCTTCGGCGCGTTCTTCGTAGTGCACATGACGATCTCCGAGCCGTTCCAGGTGAACGCGATCGGGACATTGCGGGGTGTGCCGTCCTTGGCGACGTAGGCCAAGCGGGTCAGGTCGCGGGCCAGAAGTTCCTGGCTGATCGGCCGGTTCAGAACCTCGGTGATTTCGTTCGGTTGCACGGTCATCCCTTTCATGTCGTCTTCTTGGTCCGTCCAGCGGATCGTTCTGGTTGGTCGCAGGTCGGCCGCGACGGGCTGTCAGCTGAGCTGCTCGGCCAGCGCGACGATGATCCCCTCGGGGCCGCGGACGTAGCAGAGCCGGTAGCTGTCCTCGTACTGGGCCAGCTCACCGACGAGTTCGGCGCCGTGAGTGCGCAGGCGGGCAACGACGTCCTCGATGTCGTCGACGGCGAACATGACGCGATGCATGCCCAGCGTGTTGTGCGGCGGGTTTTGCGGTCTCGCGTCGATCGCCGCGGGGGCGTGGTACTTCGCCAGTTCCAGCCGGCCGTGGCCGTCTGGGGTCCGCATCATCGCGATGTCGCAGCGGACGCCGTCGAGTCCGACGGTGCGGTCCGCCCAGAGGCCCTCGATCTGCGCTTTGCCCTCCAGTTCCATGCCGAGTTCTACGAAGAACGCAACGGCAGCCTCGAGGTCGTCGACGACGATGCCGACGTTGTCCATCCGCTGGAGCGTCATGGTGGTTCTCCTTCTTCGTCGCGCGGCCCGTTGTGGCCACTGGTGTACCTGGGACGGAGCCGGCAGCACGTTCTCGACACTGGGAAGCGTGCTGAGTTGCCCTGATCGCCTGCATCGCCTTCATGCCGGTGACGTGCAGGCTCAGGATCTGGGTCCCCGCCTCGGTGTGTAGTGGTTGTTCCGCTTGAGAAAAGGGCGATATTGCCCTACGGACGCCCTTTACAATGTAGATCAATTAAGAGTGTCGATTCGCAGAAGACCGCGGACGCAGGGCTCACGGTCTGGGACGCACCGGAAAGTCTCCCCAGAGTCGCCCGCGCCCTTCCCCGGCGAGAACACGATCCGGGGCGGCCCTCCTCTCCCCCACGACGCCCCGCTCGGCGGCCTGCCGCCACCGAGCGTTCATGTTCCTGTCCGCGTCCGCACCTTCGCTTCCGCCCCGGCGTTCGTTTCGCCGCGTTGGACTTTCGACTTGGTCATTTTCGGCCGGAACGGATCACCCCATCTGGCCGTCCACCGAGTCTGAAGGATGTCTTATGCACAACAGCCCAGGCAGCGGTCGCAACCCTCGTGCCCGGCTCGCACTCGGCGTGGCCACGCTCGCGCTGGTCGCGCCGCTGACGGTCTCAGGAGTGGCCGCCGCAGACACGTCGGCGAGCACCGGGACCGTGGCGCAGTGGACGACGCGGACCGTCGCGCCGGGCGTGGAGGTGCGAACCGGGACAATCAAGAACCCCGCCGCCGCGCCCGGCTGGACCGTCACCGTGCAGGCCGAGACGAAGGCACGGTTCACCGGCGCCCAGGCTTGGGCCGCGGTGGGGACGGAGTCGTGGGCATCACAGACCGCCGACCGGCTGCGCACCGCGGGCTTCGAGCCGGTGGCGACCAGGATCCCGTGGCCGGGCTACTCCGACACACCGCGCGGTCTCATGGGCGTACGGGTGCGGATCGGCTCCTACCCGACCCAGGACGCGGCGCGGAGCGTGGCGTCGCAGGTCACCGCGGCGGGCTTCCGCAACGTCGTGGAGTGGGCCGGCTATGACGCCGACCAGCCGGCCGACGTGGAGAACATCAACGTCACGGTCATCGACCCGCACCGGTTCCGCGGGACCGTCGAGGCCACCCACGACGGCAACGTCGCTCAGCGGGAGACGACCTCGTCGGTGGCGGCCAAGCTGGGTTCCCTGGTGGGCGTCAACGGCGGCTTCTTCCTCACCTCCGACGCCGACGGCGTACAGGGCACGATGGCGGGCATCGGCGCCTACGACGGCGAGCTGACCTCGATGGCGGTGGGATCGCGGGCGGCCCTGATCCTTGAGGACGGCGGCCGGCGCACCCGGATCGCCGATCTCACCACCACCGTGACCGCGCGCGCCGGCCATGCCGAACACGCCGTCGAGGGCGTGAACCGCACGCCCGGACTGCTGCGGAACTGCGGCCGGCCGGGGGCGATCCCCACGGCGGAACCACGCCATGACACCACCTGCACCACGACCGACGAACTGGTGAAGTTCACCGACGACTACGTCCACGCCCTCCCGACCGGTCCCGGCGTACAGGTGGTGCTGAACTCCAAGGACCGGGTCGTGTCGGTCGGCGACCGGACCGGCACCGTCGCGCCCGGCCAGACCGTGCTCCAGGGCATCGGCCCGGCGGCCTCCTGGCTCACCGCGCACGCGAAGGTGGGGGCGAAGATCTCCGTGACGGAGGACATCCGCGACGACCACGGGCGCAAAGTCAGGCTGGGCAAGGACGACAGCATCGTCAGCGCCGCGCCGACGCTGGTCGAGGACGGGCGGATCCGCATCGACGCCGCCACGGAGGGCGTCGTCGACCCGCTGGACCTGTCCTTCGGCTTCGCATGGGCGAACAACCGCCAGCCCCGCACGATGGCCGGCATCGACCGGCAGGGCCGGCTGCTTCTGGTGACCGTGGACGGCCGTCTGAGCGGTGGCAGCGAGGGCTTCACCCTCGCCGAGGGCGCGGCCTTCATGCGGTCCCTCGGCGCGGTCGACGCGCTCAACCTGGACGGGGGCGGCTCCTCCACCACGGTCGTGAACGGCACCCTCGTCAACCGCCCGTCGGACGCCACCGGTGAGCGCCCCGTCGGCGACACGATCCAGGTGCTGCCGCGCACCCGCTGAGGTCCGATCACGCACCGGCACGGCGCGAGGCGAGAGTCCTGCGCCGTGCCGGTGAGCACATCTCCCCGATCCACTCCCCTGGCGAAGGGCCTCGCTAGCGGTAGTAGTCGGCGAGTGCGGTGAAGGCGGCTTTGGGCTCCCAGGGCATGTCGGGGTAGGTGTCGCCGAGGCCGTGTTCCAGGATTTTGACCACGCCCCAGCTCGCCATGTCGAGGTCTTCCCGGGGATCGGGGCGGTAGGGCAGGCCGTAACAGACGAAGGTGCACGCGAAGGCGGCGTCCACGCCCTCCGCGGTGAACACGTCCAGCAGTTCGCGGAGGTAGGTGGCCTGCTCCTGCTCGTCGCGGACGTAGTCGCCGTTGAGCCGCACCGGGGTGACGCCGTCGTATTCGACGATCTCTCCGCCACGGGCGCCGTGGTCGGCCGCGCCGCGGTAGGTGGTGCAGCCGAACTCGGTGATGGCGACCGGCTTGCCCTGCTCGACCAATGCGCGAACGCCCTGCTGGTAGATGTGCGCGACTTCCTTCGAGCGGTGGGCGTCGACCGACACGATGTCGAACGGTGTCCAGTCGACGCCCTCGAACGGAATCGAGGCGTAGGTGACCCTGCCGCCGAACCTCTCGCGGACCACGGTGACGGCCTTGGCGAGGAAGGCGTTGATGCGGCCGGGCACCTCGGCCGGCAGGCCGCGCGTCTCCGGCCGTGGTGTGAGCAGGGCGCCGACACGCTCCTCAAGGCTGTCTCCGGGCAGGAACCCGCGGTTGAACAGGCTCAGCTCGGCGCCGGTGACGAACACGACGTCGGCGCCCCGGAGGCGGATCCGCTCGGCGCGCTCGGCACCATCGGCGAGCAGGTCGAGCATCTGCTCCGGCCCGAGCTGGTAGGTGAACGGCGAGAACCAGACCTCCAGGCCCAGGTCGGCCGCGTGGTCGCCGGCGAACTCGAGCCGGTCCAGGTCGTCGCCGAACAGGCGCACCGCGGTGCAGTGCAGGTCATCGCGGATGATCTGCAACTCTCGTCGTACGACAGCGTGGTCGAACGGCCTGCGGGTGACGCCGTCGAAACTGAACCCGGTGTCGTAACCGATGCCCTTGGCTCGCATGTCGGTCACCGATCCTTCCGACCCTGAGGTGGCACGGCCGGAACGACGCAGGACAGGGCGCTGCGCAGGATGGCGGCGAAGGACTCGCTGTCACCGGCCTCGAGCCAGTGACGCCCCGCCACGCGGACGGCCCCGGCGACCGCGGCGGCCGTGACCGCGGGGAACAGGTCCCGTCCCAGGTCGATGCCGGTGCGTGCCGCGATCGCCACGGCGAGCGGGCCCTCCGCCATGCTGAACGCCTTCAGCGCCTCACCCTCCAGCTCGGGCGTCTCCATGATCATGCGCAGGCCGGCCCTGTCGGGCTCGGGGTCGGTGTAGAGCTCGACCATGGCCTCGATGACGGCCTGGTCCAGCGGTTCGTCCACGGGCCGGGAGCTCAGCGCGTCCCCCGCGCGCTTGGACTGGTCGGCCTGGAAGGCGCAGATCGCCTCGGCCCTGCTGGAGAAGTAGTTGTTGTACGTGCGGGATGAGACACCCGCGGCCGTGGCGATGTCTTGGACCCGCACGAGGACCAGCCCGTTGGGGCCCTGCTCGATGGCCAGACGCAGCGCGGCATGGCTGATGGCCTCCCGGGTGGTCTGCCTGATGCGCGCCCGGAGGTCCATGGCGTCGTCGTTCATGGATCGACCCTATCTCACATTGCGTGCCGCGCACTATGTGCGTGACACGCAAATTCTGGATAGAGTGCGAGCAGACGCCTGGCACTCACACATGGAGAGTGCCAATCGCAAGGCGTGCGCCGGGACGGCGGGGTCCGCCGGCAAACCGTCCGTCTGCCGGCGGATCCATCCGTCGCGGGCGCCGTCCCGGCGATCCCCATCAAGATCAGGAGCAGTGATGGCTTCGAAGATGATTGCGTTC
>NZ_BOOO01000047.1 GCF_016863275.1 Planotetraspora mira | reverse complement strand
GGGCCACCTCAGGACTCTCGCTCAGGTGTCAGTGTCCCAGCGCTTCTTAGTTATCTCGATTCTTAGGCGCTTGCGGAGAGCATCAACTGCGGGGACGAGCGAGATCAGCATCCCGACCACGAGAGTGACCGCTGTGGCGATACCGGTGTCGTCAGCGGTTTCTACGCCTGCCCACAGAGACCCCGGGGCGGCGTGAGCTGCCAGGCGATGGCCGCTCCGGGGTCTCTACCAGGCGGTAGTCGCGCTGGCAGCTGGGGCCGGTCTGCGCTGGGGTGAGTGTGCGGGCCTGCGCTGGGATGCGCTCGACCTCGATACCGGGACGGTGAGAGTGCTCCAGGTCGCTGTAGAGGTCAACGGTCACGTCACCATCAAGCCATACCCCAAGTCCCGCGCAGGACGGAGGGAAGTGCCGCTTCCCGGGTTCGTCGTCGATCTCCTTAGCGCGCATAAGGGCACCTATCCCGCGGGGCCGCTCGGAGAGGTCTTCACTACGTCCCGTGGCGGCGCGCTTAGCCGACACACCTTCCGCGCTCGTGTCTGGCGGCCGTCCCTCGTCCGTGCGGGACTCCTCGGCGCCGTCATGCAGATGAGTCCGGATGCATTCCTCGGCGTCTGGCCAGACAAGCAAGGCATTCAGCAGAGGAAGGCGTTTTGACCAAGGAGGAAGCGGTCTCACAGGTTGCAAAACACGCCGGCGAAGGACTCCGGTTCCACGACCTCCGGCACTGCTACGCGACCTGGCTCGTCTCAGAAGGCGTCCCGGTGAACGATGTTGTGGGCCTTGTTGGGCATGAGCAGAACTCGACCACGCTCAACCGCTACACGCACGCATCGCGGGACCGAAGCAGCAGAGCTCGTGCAATCTTCGCTGACTTTTCGCTGACTCCAGAGACCACAGGGCCGGCGCAAGATCTACCGTCCACCCCGGAAGAAGATCGGCCCGAGGCTCCCTGAACGGCTCCTGAGCAGCAAAAAGGCCCGCCAGGCGTTCACCTGGCGGGCCTTTCGTCATGGTGGAGCTATGGGGATTTGAACCCCAGACCCCTTCGATGCGAACGAAGTGCGCTACCGGACTGCGCTATAGCCCCAATGACTCGACTAGATTAGCAAACTCTTGGGGCTCCCCGCGCCATCCGGATCAGTCTCCGACCGCACGGCGGCCATCGGCGTACTGGTCGAAGACCTGGTTGCGCCTGCGGGCCTCAAGCTGGATGATCTCCGCCTCGCGCGCCATCTCCTCCATGGCACGGTGGTGTTCCCGCTGCCGGCGCAGATGTTCCGCCCGTGCCCGCGCGGCCCTCTCGCGCTGCTCGGCATCGGCCTTGACGGCCACGCGGAGCACGGCGAGATAGCCCACGAGCAGCAGGCCCGAGGGCGCCACGCCCCACCAGGGCATCACTCGGACGGCAGCCGTGACCACGGACGCCAGGACGAGCAGCAGGCTCCACAGCAGGCGCCTGCGCCTGCGGGCGACGATGCTCGCGCGCCGCTGCCCCTCCGTACGGCGTGGCCGTACCGGAGCGGGAGCCTCGGCGGTGTCGGCCTCCACCGCATCGCGCGAAGGCTCCACAGGAGCAGGAGCAGAAACGGCAGCGGGAGCAGGCACCGGGGCAGGAGCCGGCTCGACATTGGAGCGGTCCGGAGCCGGCGCCTCGATGATCGTGTCGGCTTCGGCCTGCAGGTCGTCATATATCTCGACATGCCGGTCCCTGCGGAGCCACATGGGCAGCAGGACGCTGAGCCACATCACGACGATGGCGAGGTAGAGGAGGGCGCTACCCATCCGGCCACCTCCAGGCATGGCGAACACATCCGGGGACTCGAGTCGTCGGAGATGTGCTCACGTCACGCACCGTAAGACGGTGTGTCACTGATTGACGAGCATTCGGTCCGGTGTGTCGCGAGATCGTCAAAGCTGTTCATGTAATTCGATCCCGAGCGCACCTTCCCGGAGATCGTTTGAGCTAACCCGGGCTGGGCTCGCTCCGCCGGGCGTTGGAACCCTCCACCGTCCGGCGCCACTGGACCAGAAGGCCTCGTGGCACGTCCTCCACCGTCAGCGCGTAACAGATGTGATCACGCCACGCACCGTCGATGTGGAGCTGGCGCCTGCGGACCCCCTCCTCCCGGAAGCCAAGTTTCTCCACCACCCTGCGGCTGGCGTGGTTCTCTGGCCGAATGTTTGCCTCCAGCCGATGCAACCCTGTGGTGAAGAAACAGTGGTCCACGGCCATGGCCAGCGCGGTGGGGATGATGCCCCGGCCGGCGAGGGCGCCGTCGATCCAGTACCCCACCTGAGCCGAGCGGGCGGAGCCCCAGACGACCGCGCCGACGGTGAGCTGCCCCGCGAACTTGCCCTCGTGGGTGACCACCCAGGGCAGCGCGAGGCCCTGGCGAGCCTCACGGCGAAGGGTCCCGACCATCGAGACGTACGGCCCGAGCCCCGTCCTGAACAGGGGCGTCTCGGGGTTGCTCGGCTCCCACGGGCGCAGCCAGTCGGCATTGCGCAACCGGGTCTCCCGCCAGTCTCTGACGTCACGCATGCGCAGCGGCCGGAGCTCGATGGGCCCCTCCGCCAGGATGGCCGGCCAGCCGCGAAGTCGATCCATTAGTCAATCATCCACCTGAGGACGGTCAACGCGCCACGCGAGGCTCAGTCTCCCTCACGCCCCATGGTCACCGCCGTGAATCTGGTCGACGATGTGACCGAGAATCGGGCCGAGGATCGCCATGCCGTCCCGGACCCCACCCGTGGATCCGGGCAGATTGACGATCAGCGTCGAGCCCGCCTGCCCGGCGAGCCCCCGGGACAGGATCGAGGTCGGGACCCTCTCCCGGTTCGCCTGCCGTACGGCTTCGGCGATCCCCGGGATCTCCCGATCGAGGACGCGGCGGGTGTACTCGGGCGTGAGGTCCTGCGGGGTCACGCCGGTGCCGCCCGTCGAGACGATCACGTCGTATCCCTCGGCGACACCGGTGCGGAGCGCCGATTCCACGGGTTCGCCGTCGGGGACGACACGCGGCCCGTCGACGGGCTCACATCCGGCCTCGGCGAGCAGAGCGGCCAGGAGAGCGCCCGAGCTGTCCTGGTAGACCCCCGCGGAGACCCTGTTGGAGACTGTGATCACCAAAGCGCGCAAAGTCATTCCCCTCCCACGTTCGGTCAGTCCCGGGTCCAGACGCCGGTCTTGCCGCCGGTCTTCTCCTCGACCCGCACGTCGCCGATGACGGCCGCCGGATCGACCGCCTTGACCATGTCGACCAGGGCGAGCGCGGCGACCGTGACGGAAGTCAGCGCCTCCATCTCGACACCGGTCCGGTCGGCCGTACGGACCCGGGCGGTGATCTCCACGCCGGAGTCGACGACGGACAACTCGACCTCTACGCCGTGCAGCGCGATCGGGTGGCAGAGCGGCACCAGGTCGGGTGTGCGCTTGGCGCCCATGATCCCCGCGACCCTGGCCACGCCGAGCGCATCCCCCTTCGGGACGTTCCCCGAGCGCAGTGCGGCCACGGCCTCGGGCGAGAGGGCGACCCGCCCTGTCGCGGTGGCCGTTCGGACGCTGACGTCCTTGGCCGAGACGTCGACCATGCGGGCGGCGCCGGACTCGTCGATGTGGGTCAGACCGTTCACAGCGGGATCACCTCCACCTCGGCCCCCGCGGGGAGCTCCGTAACATCTTCCGGCACCACGACGAGCGCGTTCGCGGAGGCCAGCGCCGCGAGCTGATGGGATCCCTGACCTCGGACGGTGTCGACCGTCGTGCCGGACAGCACGCCCCTCAGGTAGGACCGCCTGCCTGACGGCGAGCGCAGAGCGGCGGTCGTGGTCGCCCGCACGGTCTCCGGCAGGTTCGCGGGCAGGCCCTGCATCCTGCGCAGCGCGGGCCGCACGAACAGGATGAAGGACACGAACGACGAGACCGGGTTCCCCGGCAACGCGAAGATCGGCACTTCGTCCGGTCCGACCACGCCGAAGCCTTGGGGCATGCCGGGCTGCATCGCCACCTTCTCGAACGAGACGGTCCCCAGCGGCGACAGGGCCTCCTTGACGGGCTCGTAGGCGCCCATAGAGACGCCCCCGCTGGTGATCACCGCGTCGGCGCGCACGAGCTGGGCGTCCAGCCTGTCGAGGAACACCTGCGGGTCGTCGGTCACGGCACCGGCCCGGAAGCCCTCTCCCCCGGCCTCCCGTACGGCCGCCGCCAGCATGAAGCTGTTGGACTCCCAGATCTGCCCGGGGGCCAGCGGCGAGCCCGGCTCGGCCAGCTCCGCCCCGGTGGACAGCACGACGACGCGCGGGCGGGGCCGTACCGTCACGCGCCGCCGGCCGACACCGGCGAGGATGCCCAGCTGGGCCGCGCCGATCCTGGTGCCCTCGCGGAGCACGACGTCTCCGCCCTTCACGTCCTCACCGGCACGCCGGACCGCATGGCCCGGGCCCGCCGGCTTGTGGATCGTGACCCTGGTGGTGCCGCCGTCGGTCCACTCCACCGGGACCACGGCGTCCGCGCCCGCGGGGAGCGGCGCGCCGGTCATGATGCGAGTGACCAGTCCCGGCCCGATGGCCCGCAGTTCGCCGTCGCCGGCGGCGATGTCCTCGATCACCGGCAACGAGACCGGCGCGGCCGCCACATCCTCGGCTCGTACGGCATAGCCGTCCATGGCGGAGTTGTCGAACGGCGGCAGCGGCACGGGCGAGGACACGTCCTCGGCCAGCACGCAGCCGAGCGCCCGCTCCAACTCGACCTCGAGAGGCGCGAGAGGCTGGACGGTGGCGAGGATGTCGGCGAGGTGGCGGTCGACGGGCTTCATGACTCTAGGATCCGGCCTGGTCGAGGAACTCTCGCAGCCAGGGCAGGAAGTCGGGCGCCAGGTCGTCGCGTGCGGCGGCGAACTGGACGACGGTGCGGAGATAGTCGAGCTTGTTCCCGGTGTCGTAGCGGCGGCCGCGGAACAGCACTCCGTGGACGGGACCGCCCTCGTCGGGCGATCGGGAGGCCAGGGTCCGCAGGGCGTCGGTCAGCTGGATCTCCCCGCCGCGCCCGGGCGGAGTGTTCTCCAGCACCTCGAACACCGCGGGATCGATCACGTAACGGCCGATGATCGCCCAGTTGGACGGCGCCTCGTCCGCGGGCGGCTTCTCCACCAGGTCGGTGACGCGGACCACGTCGTCCTCCCCTGTCGCGACGATCGCGGCCGCGCCGTACAGCGAGACCTGCTCGTTCGGGACCTCCATGAGGGCGATGACGCTGCCGCCGTAGGTGGCGCGGACCTCGATCATGCGCTTCAGCAGCGGGTCACGCGGGTCGATGAGGTCGTCGCCGAGCAGGCAGGCGAACGGCTCGTCGCCGACGTGCTGCTTGGCGCACAGAACGGCATGACCGAGTCCCTTCGGCTCGCCCTGCCGTACGTAGTGCATGGTCGCGAGATCGACGAGATCCTGGACCTGCGACAGCCGCTCCTCGTCGCCCTTGGCGCGCAGGGCGTCCTCGAGCTCGTACGCCACGTCGAAATGATCCTCGATGGAGCGCTTGTTGCGGCCGGTCACCATGAGGACGTCGAGCAGTCCGGCGGAGACGGCCTCCTCCACGACATACTGAATGGCCGGTTTATCGACGATCGGGAGCATTTCCTTGGGGGTGGCCTTCGTCGCGGGGAGGAACCTGGTTCCGAGACCCGCGGCCGGCATTACAGCTTTGGTCACAGGATCGAAGTCAGCCATGGTTGAACATTAACGGAGCAGGCTATGGACAAGGCGAACCTGCGTCAGCGGATCTTGCGCAGCCGGGCCGAACTCAGCGAGGAGACCCTCAAGAAGTCCTCGGCCGCGGTGCGCGAACTGCTGCTCGACCAGCCATGGGTGCAGATGGCGGGACTCGTCGCCTGCTACTGGTCGTTCGGCAGCGAGCCGTCGACACACGGTTTGATCTTCGCGTTGTGGAAGCACGGCACGACCGTGATCCTCCCGGTACAACGCGCGGACGGCGACCTGGACTGGGCGGTCTACGACGGCCCGGACTCCCTCGCGCCGGGACCACTCGGGATCATGGAGCCGGTGGACACCCGCCGGGGCGTGGACACCATCCGCACCGCGGGCCTCGTGCTGGTCCCGGCGCTGGCGGTGGACAGGTCGACAGGAGTACGGCTCGGCAGGGGCCGCGGGTTCTACGACCGGGCGCTCGCCCGCGTGGGGCCGAACGTGCCGACGGTCGCGCTGCTCCATGACGGCGAGTTGGTCGACGGCGTGCCCGCCGAGCCGCACGACCAGCGGGTACGGTTCTCCGCCCTCCCCGCAGGAATCATTGAGTTGGTGCAAATGTGAAAAGATTGGCGTAGCGCGAGGAAGGGGGGCAGGTGGGTCTGAACGTCTGGCTTCTCCTGTCCGCCACCGTCGTCATCGCGGCAATCGCGTCCGTCCGGATCGCCCATCGCACCGGCCTTCCCAGCCTGCTGATCTACCTCGGCCTCGGCCTTCTCCTCGGGGAGTCGGGCCTGGGCGGCATCCACTTCGAGAACGCCGAGATCGCCCAGCAACTCGGCCTCATCGCGCTCGCCGTCATCCTCGCCGAGGGCGGCCTGACCACCAACTGGAACCACGTCCGCACCGCCGTCCCCCTGGCTCTGGTCCTCGCGACGGCGGGCATCGCGGTCAGCATCGTCGCACTCGCGGTGGCCGTGCACGCGCTGCTGGGCATGGACTGGCGGTTCGCCCTGCTGCTCGGCGCGGTCCTCGCCTCGACCGACGCGGCGGCGGTGTTCTCGGTGTTGCGGCGCCTGCCCCTGCCTCCGCGCCTGGCCGGCATCCTCGAGGCGGAGTCGGGCTTCAACGACGCACCCACGGTCATCGTCGTGATGATGCTGAGCACGGTCACGCAGCCGATGCCGGCGGTGTCGTCCGTACTGATCGAGACCGCCTACGAGCTCGTCGTCGGAGCGGCGGTGGGCCTCGTGGTCGCGCCCGCGGCGGCCTACGCGCTGCGCCGGGTGGCGCTGCCCGCCTCGGGCCTGTACCCCATCGCGGTGCTCGCCCTGGCGTTCGTGGCCTACAGCGGCGCGACGCTGCTGCACGGCAGCGGATTCCTCGCCGTCTACATCGCGACGCTGATCCTCGGCAACTCCCGGCTGCCTCACCGGGCGGCGACCAGGGGCTTCGCCGAGGGGGCGGCCTGGCTCTCGCAGATCGGGCTGTTCGTCATGCTGGGCATCCTCGCCAGCCCGTCGGAGCTTCCCGGCGTGGTCATCCCGGCCATCGTCTCGGGGCTGGTGCTCGTGCTGATCGCCCGGCCGGTGTCCGTCGTGGTGTGTGCCGCACTCGCCCGGTTGGTGGGGATCGGCAGCGTCTCGTGGCGCGAGCAGGTGTTCCTGTCGTGGGCCGGGCTCCGCGGCGCGGTGCCCATCGTGCTGGCCACGATCCCCTGGGCCGCCGGGATGCCCGACGCCAAGGGGCTGTTCAACGACGTCTTCATCATCGTCGTCGTGTTCACGGTGCTCCAGGGCCCGACATTGCCCTATCTCGCGCGCATCCTCGATCTGTCGGCGGAGGGCGAGGCCCGCGATCTCGACGTGGAGGCCGCGCCCCTCGAGGAGCTCAACGCCGACCTGCTCCAGGTCCGCATCCCGCCGGGATCGAAGATGCACGGCGTGGAGATCTTCGAGCTCCGCCTCCCCGCGAACACGCTCGTGACGATGGTCGT
Organism: Planotetraspora mira; assembly: GCF_016863275.1. Lineage (GTDB taxonomy): Bacteria > Actinomycetota > Actinomycetes > Streptosporangiales > Streptosporangiaceae > Planotetraspora > Planotetraspora mira. The sequence continues at coordinate 93,707 of NZ_BOOO01000047.1, read as the reverse complement.
GCGGGGCGACCGGTCGTTCGTGCCGTCGGACACGACAAGACTGCGGGTGGAGGACCAGCTTCTGGTCGTCACGACCGCTCCCCAGCGGGAAGCCGTGGAGCGCCGCCTGCGCGCGGTCAGCCGGCGCGGCAAGCTGGCCGGCTGGTACGGCGAACGCGGCGGTTAGCCGTACTCGGCCGGCCTGTTGATCGATCGTGGATCGGCCACGGAGCATGGGCGTGCTGATCGGTTTCGAGGGGCACTGTGGGGCGGTGGAGTGCTGTGGGACGGTACGGTGCGGTGTGCGCGGCTTGATGCGGCGGCGCAATAAACCGGGCTTGAGTGGCGTTTCAGCTCGTTGACTGCTTACCATTAGCAGTCGAACGGGTCGAGTGCCAGTTTCAGGAGGAGCGCGTGCCCACCTACCAGTACGCCTGTACCGTCTGCGGTGAGCAGCTGGAGGCCGTCCAGAAGTTCACCGACGACCCGCTCACGGAGTGCCCGCAGTGCCAGGGCAAGCTGCGCAAGGTCTTCTCCCCGGTCGGCATCGTGTTCAAGGGTTCGGGCTTCTACCGCACCGACAGCCGGTCGTCGAGCTCGTCCACCGCGCCCGCGTCGACCTCCACGAGCGACTCCAAGAAGCCGGCGGCCGACGCGAGCAAGACGTCGAGCGACACGGCCAAGAAGGAGCCCGCGGCCGCCTCCGGGAGCTCCTCGTCCACCACGTCGACGACGAGCTCTTCCACCACCTCCGCCGCGTGACGACGGGCCCGGCATCGACCGGGCCCGCACGGGTTATCCACAGCCTGCAATCGCAGCCGATACGGATTCGTTAAGGTCGGCCGCATGACGAATCGCGCGGAGATCGGGGTCATCGGCGGCTCGGGTCTCTACTCCCTGCTCGATGACGCCGAAGAGATCAGCGTGGCGACGCCGTATGGCCCGCCGAGTGACACCGTGACGTTGGGCCGGATCGGGGACCGTTCCGTGGCCTTCATCCCTCGCCACGGGCGAGAGCACGTCTTTCCCCCTCATCGCATCCCTTACCGGGCAAATCTGTGGGCCCTGCGCTCTCTTGGCGTCCGACAGGTGCTCGCCCCGAGTGCCGTCGGATCCCTGCGCCCCGAGATCGGGCCGGGCGCCCTGGTCGTTCCCGACCAGCTTGTGGACCGTACGACCAGCCGTGTGCAGACCTACTACGACGCCGGCGGCGCCGTCCACGTGTCGTTCGCGGACCCCTACTGCCCCTCAGGCCGGGCCGTCGCCGTGGCGAAGGCGCAGGAGACGGAGTGGAACACCGTCGACGGAGGCACGCTCGTCGTGATCGAGGGCCCTCGGTTCTCCACCCGGGCGGAATCGAGGTGGTTCTCCGACGCCGGCTGGTCGATCATCGGCATGACCGGCCACCCCGAGGCGGTGCTCGCTCGCGAGTTGGCCCTCTGCTACACGTCCCTGTGCCTGGTGACCGACCACGACGCCGGTGTCGAGGCCGGTGAGGGGGTCACGCACGAGGAGGTGCTCGCCTTCTTCGCCGCCAACGTCGAGCGGATGCGCACGCTGGTCAGCGAGGCCGTCGAGGGCCTTCCCCTCGACCGTCCCTGCTCGTGCGGAGACGCCCTGGACGGCCTCAAGCTCCCCTTCGACCTTCCGTAGCCCGCCGCGCGTGCCTTCCGGACCGGGGGCCCATATGCGGCCTTCGGCGGGTCGGCATGGATCGGCGGCGCACTGAGCCCGACCCACGGCGGGCAGCCATGCATGTGATCTCGAGGATCGGAGGGCCACGATGCCCGCGATGAGGCGCGTCCTCGCACGACGCCGCCGTTTGATCGCCGCGCTACTGGCAGGCCTCGCGATGGCGTGCGTGCTGATGGCCGTCCGGCAGCCTCAGGGCGTGCCGGTCCTCGCCGCGGCTCGCGATCTGAGTGGCGGCCGCCTGGCCGCCACCGACGTCATGACCGTACGGCTCCCGCCGGACGCCGTGCCCGACGGCGCGTTCCCGGCGGGGTCGGCGGTGACGGGACGGGTGGTCGCGGGGCCGGTGCGCCGGGGCGAGCCGCTCACGGACGCCCGGCTGCTCGGCCAGGGCCTGCTCGCGGCGCGGGAGCCGGGGATGATGGCCACTCCCGTGCGGATCGCCGACCCCGACGCGGCGAGGTTGCTCTCCCCCGGCGACGTGATCGACGTGCTGGCCGCCTTCGAAGGGGACGCCCAGCAGGCGCTCGCCGTAGCGCACGAGGTGAGGGTGCTGGCCCGTCCGGTGGAGGAGACGACGGAGGGGTCGGAGTCCGGCGCGCTGCTCGTGCTGGCGACGAGCCCGTCAGAGGCGGCTCAGCTCGCCCAAGCACAGGCCCAAGCCCGGCTCTCCGTCACCATCCATCCACGATGAAAGGCCGTGTCCTCCACGGGGGTTCTTCACGGGGCGATCTCTGTTCTTGGCGGGGCGATCTCTGTGATCAGACGCGGGCACCGAGCTTGGGGTCGTACTCCCAGTGCCACGGCTCGAAGGGGTTGCTGTAGGCCCACGACGGGTGGATGAACCCGAAGCGCTTGCTGTTGGCCTCCAGCCAGTTGAACTGGGCCGACCCGGAGTTCTGCACACCGCCGCAGAGGTCGACGGCCAGGCCCAGACCGTGGTTGCTCCGGCCGGGAACGGCGGCGAACCCGGGGCGCGAATAGTAGACAGCCTGTTGCGAGGCGAGACTGCGGTAGCTGTCGGTCACGCACATCTGCCTGCCGAACTGCTTCTGGTAGGACAGGTTGAGGTCGGCGAAGGCGATCGCCGCGTCGGCCCGCAGTTCCCTTCCCGCCTGGGGCAGGGGGCAGAGGCTGCTCTTGGGGAGCAGGCCGTTGGGGTACTGCGCCGCGGTGGAGATCCGAGTGGGGTCGCAGGCGCCCGCTCCACGATGGCCCTGGTTCACCTTGACGCCCATCTTGGTCAGCGTCTGCGTCAGCGACTTCACCAGATCGGATGACTTCGCCCGCAAGCTGTCGACCTGGTGGTCGAGCTGGGCCTCTTCCAGGAGGTTGGCCGATCGAAGATCCTGAGCCTCGGCGGCGAGCTTCTCCTTGTCCTTCAGCAGCCGCGCCGCATCGTCGAGGATCTTGTTGCGTCCGACGGCCAGGTGGTCGACGTCGCTCATCGCGCGCAGTGTCGCGGTGCCGTCGCCCTGGGCGAAGAGCGGCCCGATCCCGGTGGCGGAAGGGTTCTGGTAGACGGACTCGACCAGATCCGAGAGCGGCTTGCGCATTGACGCCAACTCCTGGTTGGCCTTCCCCAGCTGCCTCAGCTTGGACGCCAGCTTCTTCTGCGAGGAGTCGAACTGCTTCTTCCTGGCGTCCAGCTGCTTGGACGCGTCACCGATCGCCTTGTAGGCCTCTTGGGCCTGCTTGCGGAGTGCCGTCAAGCTGGGCTCCTTGGCCGCTTCGACGGATTCGCCGGCCGCTTGGGAACCTGTCTCCGATGTGGAGGCGGCTTCGCTGATGGCCGTCTCTGAAGCCACAGGGACGAAGCGGGACGTGCCGGACGAGACCCCTACGACAGAGGCCACCGCCATGACGGCCGCGATCAGACCAGCCGACCGAGGAGACGGCACGATCAACTCCTCTTTACGAACTCGTGACTTCGGTCAGGCACGCACGTTACTACAGCCGCCCGAGTCCCCGGGCTCGGTCGCCGAATGCGATAGGTACCGATCACGGTCCAATTTGGAGACTTGTCCGGTCAGTCGTTAATGGCCTTTATGGGTGGCCGCCGCGTTCCTTGCACAGGTCCCACAGCCAGGTGTCCTGCCAGTCGAGGGCACAGGTGAGCTCGGCCTGCTCCTTCTTCTCGACCGGTGGCGCCTTGGCCACCGTGGCCGGCCGGGCCTTGCCTGCAACAGCCTGCGGTGCCGCCGCGGGCTTGCGAATGATGATCAGCTGGCCGTACACGCGGGAGGGGCCCGAAGGTGGGGGCACAGCCGTCGGCTCCATGACCTGCCGACCCGGTACGGCTCCCGCCGCCGGAGCCGTATTGGCCGCGTCGGACGACGCCGAGCCGGCCGCATCGGCTGGTGCCGCGCCCTCGGCGGCAGCATTTGCCGCTGCGTTTTGGCTGGCGTCTTGGACGACGTTCTGTGGGGCGCCTTGGGCGGCGACTGGTGCGGCGGCACCAGCGGCGCCTGGCCGTACCGCGTGGCGACCATCCGCCAGGGCGCCGGGCTTGTTTCCGCCCGCCACGTCTTGAGTCTCGGCGTTGGCCACCGACTGAATGTTGGGGAGGCTCTTGGTCTCGGCACCGCGGGGATCCTGGGCCATTCGCCCGTGAGGATGACCCGTGGGGAGACCAGGCATGGAGACGTTCTGGATCGTCCCCTGGGAGAAGTCGTACGCCTCTCCGTTCCTGGCCGTTGAGGCCTGAGGGTGCAGAGGAGATCTCGCCTTGCCGGCCGCTTGGATGGAGCCACCAGTGGCCCCCCGAGCGGTTGCCTCGTAGCCGGTGATCTCGGCCATGAGCATGCCCGAGGCGAGGACCGCTGGCGCGGTCAACCCTACGACGAGCACCACGAGGCGCAGCCTGCGGAAGTATTTGCGTCGCAATCCGGTCACGAACAGTGACGGTAGCCAGCTCCGACACGGAGGAACTCGCCCACTTGCCAGGGCTTTACCGCAGTTCAGCCACGCGATGACCTATCAGCTTCGAGCCACGCCCCTACTGAGGCGCGCGCTGTGCCAACTCTTCGCTAGGCTTACAGAGCACATCACGCCTCCGTAGCTCAGGGGATAGAGCACCGCTCTCCTAAAGCGGGTGCCGCAGGTTCGAATCCTGCCGGGGGCACTTTTTCGACCTTGAGATCTAGGCTCTGACCTGGGATTCTCCTCCGTGATCTCTCACACTTCGATGCAGCTGTAGGTCACCGGAAGCAGCCCCATGTCAGGGGTCGCGGGATATCCGCGGGATGAAACCTGATAGGTAGCGCGAGGTCGAGGCTCGGAACGCGGCAGGACGGAGCCGCGACCAGGAGCAGCCGGGCGGAACGTTGATCACCTTGTGTCCCGTTTGGCGACCATGGACGACGTCGACCCTGCCTACGAAAGTTCGGTGAGCGGCGACATCGCTACACCCTTCGGTCTGTCCTCATCGAGACCGAGATTGCAGACTTATAAGCGCAGCACAGGGATAGAGCATGCCCGAGGCCTATCGCAACTTCCTCACCGTCGTCGGCCCTGGAGGAGCCGGCCACATTACGCGAACGAGATACCTTATGCCGGATTCGGGCATGCCCCTGAGTGCACCACTGCCTCTACATGCGGACACACTCGCCCGCCAAGCACGTAGGCCGGATATGACGATATCTCGCGACTTAGATGTGCTTCGCTGCCATGTTGGCCCACAATCGTGTTATGCAGCTCACGGACGTAGACCTTGCATCGCTCATAGGCCGGCTCATCAACGCATTTCGGCGACAGGTGCCCCTAGGGAAATTATGGATCTACGAACGCACCACAATGAAGGTACGAGAGGAGACGAAATTCATCAAAAAATGCGTTGATCAGCTTCCAGCCCCATTCAACAGTCCGACGCTGCGCAGGAGGATGTCCATAGCTGCGGGCCGCAGGACAGTTTGGCGGCAAATATCACCAAAGCCCAGTGAAACCTTCGCACTTATTCTAATTTTCTCATTCTTGACGTGGTCTGGCACGGGCGCCATCCTAATCTATGGGGTCCAAGCCAACTCTAACACTAGGGCCCTCATACTCTCTCTCCTGATTTTTGGCGGAACACAATTACTCATAGCCACGTCCATCCGCCCTTATGTTCGACGCCTAGACCATAGGGCACTACATTTAGATCTCGACAATCCGCGGACTAGAAGACATTTTCAAGGGTTACTCCTCGGCATACTCGCACTGTCTTTTTGTCTGGTACTGATAAGTGCAGCCGGAATTGACATAAATGAATACGCACAAGCTGCACAGCTGCTTGGCCTATGCATGTCAGCAGCCGGTCCGATCACGTTGGTCGCGGAACACTTCAGGAGTCGATGCCTGCGTCGCAAACACACACCACCCACCCCTTTAGATGCTGTAGCTTTAGACCTGCTAGTAATTAGCTATTGGGTTAATTGGTGTCGCACACATCGACGTTGGACACGCCCATCGAACACAGTAAAGCTTATTGCAGAGCTGGAGAGAGTTAGTCGCGAGGCCGAGAACTTCGCTGTAGGACGAGTTCCATTGTGGGATATCGAAACCCGAAGGAGAGTGCGCAGGACTGGATTACAACTTGCGTCGATAATTCGGTCCCACAAGCCAGCCTTGGCCCAAGCTATCTCCGCGACCGACTTCGAAAGAGTAGCTATCTCGATGTGCGAATTATTAGATAAATGGATGTGCGGACATCTGGCTACTCTTTGGGAGTCGGCGCCAGAGATACCATTGCGGGACCGTTTGCGTCGAATCATCGAGCGCGCATGGCCGTCCGTTGTCCTTCTAGGACTGGGCATCGCATTGCCCATGTTGCCTGTTTTTACAGGCGCCGAGCAAGCTGCCCAAAGCGTCCGAATAACACTGATTGTTGCTGCCATTGTTGCGGTTGCTACCGGTGGGGTTAATGTGGCCGAACAAGTAAGTTCGAGCCTCGACAAACATATACCCGCCGCCAATAAATCCGAATGACGCCAAGCTCCTGACTCTCTTGCACCCAGCAGGCGCATGCGACATAAGCGGTTGATCTGCCAGCCAATCGTCTCGAAACTCACAAGTTGCTGACTGATTATCCGTGGCCAGACTCTATGGCTCTAAACAATGAGATGGAAAGATCCTCCGCTGCGTCGACGAAAGAAAGCGCAGCACTATGAGACGGTTTACTGCGGGGATCGTGAAGCGCTTCGTTGCGAATTCTATACAATTCCAAAATCTGTGGTGCCACTTCGTTGATTGGCCTTGCTTCTTCGAGTGAGCGTATTTCTCGCAGCCTTCTCATGAAACTAGCGCCGGGCGAATCTAAATTTCCCAACCCCCGTAGGTCTAGCCGCTGCCCAGCTTCCCGTAGCGTAATTGTTACTCTGGACCACGCAAATGCGATTGCTATATCCGGCTCAGTTCGTGCATAGCTTCGCGCATGCTGGAATGCATGTATTAGATTTTGCTCGCTCCACTGTATGACCGCTTCTGCCGGGTCGACACGAGCAGATGTAGGGGAATTGTCCTGAGGCGGGACTGGAGAAGCTTCCAGAATTGCGGCCGCCTTTACCGCAAGTTCTTCCACCTTCTCCTCAAATTTTGCGGACACCCCTAAGCCGTTGATCTCTGTGAGACGCTCCTCCAGAAGCCTCCGGATTGACTTTCGGAATCCCAGGCTCACGATGCCGATCAGCAGTGGCCATGCCATGACCTTCAGATACTCCAAGAGGAGCTTTGCGACTTCCACGGATAGATCATCCCGCCTATATGACACGCAGCTTTGCAACGCGACCAAATCGATATCAGCCAGGAGGGCGCATCAACTGGCGATCCTGTGTCCATCGGCAGCTCCGTGCCACACCAAGCTCTACATGCGCTGCGAAGGGTTAACACACAGTTGAAGGATGGCGCGCTGCCCTCGCCCGGGTCAGGTCATCGAAGCCATCCTTGTACTCCAACGCCGAGCTGCGGATGAAAGCGATTCAATAGACACGCTCAAGTCGACGTGTTCCCCTTCGTCGCGTGACGCCATCATGGCCGTTCTTCGTCACGCGTCCAGGTCGTACGTCCTCGCTTCGCTCCGGGCGCTCCACCTGGACCCACTCCTCAGCCCGGCAAGTTGGCGGCTGTCGAGGAAGGTCGCCTTATGCTCGTGGCCGAAAGACGAAGGCCCCAGCATCGCCAGGACCAGTTCGTGAACCAAACTTAGTCGTCTAGGGCTTCATTAATCTTGCTGTTGATGCTGTCTTGCTGACCATCCATACACTTTGCGTAGACCCGGAGTAGAACGTCCACGCTGTGACCTGCGCGCTTGGCCACTTCAGCCGGCGATACGCCCGCGTTCAGCCACAGCGACACGGCCGCGTGCCGCAGGTCATACGGCCTGGCTGCCAGTGGGGACGCAGCCTGTGCTGGCGTGAGAGCAAGCCTTCGGGCTTCCTGCCAGACATAGGAATGAGCGGAGCTGGAGTAAGTCCCGCCAGTGCTGGTCCGGAACAGTCTGCCGTCCTCCGCGGTGCCGTACTCCTCGACGTGGATTCGTAGGACCTCGACGAGGGCGGGCGGGATGGGAATCTCCCGAGTCTCCTTAGCGGCACGATGCTTCAGGCTTCTCGGCTCGTGGGTCTCCCCCGTGTTCGTCCACCGCTTGGTGCTCTGAGGACGCGCCTTCTCCAGAATGATCAATCCCCATCCCGCGTGTGGCAGCGTGCAGTTCTTCAGACGCAGGTCGCTCGCTTCCTCTGGGCGCAGGGCTGCGTAGTACATGCATGCGAAGAGGGCTCTAAGCCGCGGGCCGCGTTTGCGGCCGACCATGGACACGGCATCCAGCAACTTCCGTGCCTGCGCAGGGTTGACGACCGTACGTGGGTCGACCGAGGTGACAGCCTTGGGAGGCGTCCACTTGATTTCATCGAGCGGGTTACTCACGAAGAGCTTCTGCTCTACTGCTTGCTCAAGGAGATGGTGAAAGACAGCTCGCTTGCGCCTGACTGTGTTCGCCCCGGCTTCTTTGCCAGCGAAGGTCTCTGCGATGGCGTCGAGGGCGATTCGGAGCAAGCGAGCTTCCCTCAGCTCCGACATCGGGAGTGACGCCTTCTCCAGCCAGCGGAGCGTGACAGCCTGCCTGTTGGTGAGGTCGGCCCGCCTCCCCTCCGGTAGGAGCGCGTGGCTGCGGAGAACATCGCGTATCTCCGAATCACTTGGCCGGCTCGGCAGGTCCGCCACAAGAGCGGGAACCAGCGACAGCATGGCGTAGGCGTCTGTCTCACGTGTCTTCGCCGCCGAACTACGCCAACGGCTCATGAGGTACGACTGCGCGAATTCCAGGAAGGTAGGGCCAGACGGCTTCGAGTTGTCTGCTGCGAGCATCGACAGTGGAAGACCAGTGACGACGTCGAATGCCTCCCCCAGCTTGGCCGCTTGCCGCAGGTCAGACACGAAGTTGTCGGCAAGCGCCTTGGTACGAAACGTCTTCGACTTCGCCTTGCCGCCGACCTTCCACCGGGCTTCATACGACGATTTCTTACTGGAAGCGTTCCTCCGCGTATCCCAGAAGCGGACGTCATAGGTGGTCGTCACGACGCCTCCCTACGTGCGTCAAGCCAGGCGTCTAGATCGCTTCGCCGTACCCTCAGCTTGTTGTTCGGATACCGGGTGCAGACGGGAGCCTTGCCGAGTTCGCGCCACCGATAGAAGGTGCGCAGAGAGACACCATTCAGTTCGGCCAGCACCTGGGGCAGCGTCAGCATGTCGTCGGTCGACATCACACACCACCCCCGTCACCTGGGGACGAGACACTGCCTTTGGTGATGGAGGCCGCTAGGAGCGCGTCACCAGGCGTGAAGCCGCGTCCGGCGTAGTGCCAGTCGCTGACGACAAGGGCGGTGTCCTCGTCGAAGAGAAGTAGGCGTCCGGTCGAGACGGCCTCGGTTCGGGCATGTTCAGCGCGGTCGGCGCGGATGTCGCCGAGGGTGATGGAGAAGCGGCGACTCCGGGTGGAGAAGTGGCCCCCGAAGCCGAGCATGTGCGCCCAGTGGATGAGCCGAAGGCCGGCCAGCCCGCTGATGGCGCCCAGGCGGAGGCATTCGGCGATGAGACAACGCGCATGTTCGCGGACAGGCAGCAGAGCCAAATCTTCGGTGGGGACGATGCGCCGGTCGAGGGTGCCGACGCATTCGGCCGCTTTGGTGGCGTACTTGGCGATGTAGCCGGCCACAGCCTGTTCCGTCAGGTCACCTCGCAGGGTGATGGGCCGGACGTCGATTTCGCGTCCCCACCGCAGAACTCGCGCTGAAGTACCGGCAGCCGCAGGGGTGGTCGCGGTGACGGCGTCTGCGGCGTGCTGGACGGCTTGCGCCAGGACGTCAGCCGTGGCCCAGCCGGGAGGGTCGAGGCCGGGACCGCTGGGACCGTCGAGGCGGATGACGGCGTGGAAGTGGACGACGCCGCGGCGTTGGTATTCGGCGACTTTGGCGAACGCGACAGTGAGCTGTTCACGCATGTCGCGCAAGGTGAGATCGCCGCTCTTCGCGAGGTGGCGACGCAGAGCGTCGGTGAAGCGTTTCCACAGCAAGGGCGCGAGGGCGTTGAACAGGACAGAGCCGGTGTAGTCGTAGCAGCCGGGGCAGAGTGGTTCGCCGAGGCTTTCGGCATTCGGCTGGTGTCGCGCCGTACACGACGGCACGATCCCGTGCGGGCACACCTGGGCGTCCCGACGGGGGTGGCAGGGCAGCATCTTGCCGTTTCGCTCCCTGCGGGTGTGGACAGCGCCGAAAGGCGGCGCGGTAAGGGTGACGAATAGGCACGGATGTGCCGTCACCGACTCCGGGACGCCTTTACCGCCGACGAGGCCGGTGCGGATGAGGTGGTAGGTGTCGGCACGGTAGACCTCTGCGCAGGACGGGCAGCGCGAGGCGCGCCGGGTCTTGCAGGGGACGCGTAGGACGCCGTCCGGTTCGAGGCGGGTGCTATAGCGGTGGAGCAGGGTGCCGGTGGCGGTGTCCCAGTGTTCGACTTTGCCGCGGAGGTGGATCGGCTGTCGGCAGCCGCCTGAGCGCCGGATCTGGGATGCCCAGCGGGTGTAGTGGGGGTCGTTCAGGCGGCTGATGGCGCCGTGGATTGCGTGCGCGTTAGTGGTGGATGCGGGCAAGATGGTGTCCTCCTTTCGCTCGTTTCGGGTGGAGGGATGGCCCTCGACCTGGCGTGTGTCTTGGCGGATGTGCGGCCAGGCCGGGGGCGCTCACGGGGTCAGCACAGGCCGAGCCCGTTGCAGTGGCGGCAGGTCTCGCCGTAGGAGTCCAGGCCCGTCCCGCCGCAGTGGCAGCACTGCCACCGCAGAGGTACGGCCGACTCGGTTTCCGGGTTAGGGGACTGCTCGGTGTCGTCCACGGTGATTCACCTCCTTTCGCGTGGTGTGGTTGTGACGAAGACCCGCCAGCGGTGCTTCTTGGCGCGGTCGGGGTAGGCGCGGGAGACGCCGGAGACGGTGAAGGTCTGGCGCAACCGGAACAGGGCGTCGATGATTTCGGCAGGGGTGCCGTCGAGGCGGATTCTCACGGTCAGGGCTCCTTTCGTCAGGTGGGCTCCGATGCGGCGGCGCGTACGGTATGAAGCAGGTCGGAGGCGAGTTGATTGGACACGCCGAGCCGTGAGCGGAGCAGGTCGCGAGTGATGGGTTTGCCGTGCTTGGCGTGATGGTCGTCAGCGACGCGGCGGGCGTAGTCGACAAGGGCTGTGGAAGGTCCGGGCCTTTCCGTCCTGCCGTCCTCACCTGCTAGGACGGGGACGGAGGACGGCACCACCGCGGACGAGGACGAGGCGGAGACGGTCCCGACGGGTGCCGAGGCCGCAACGATGGCGGGTTCTGGGGACGGTTGAGGGGCATGTGCTGCGCGGCGTTCGAGCATGGATACGGCGATGAGAAAGGCGCCGGCGGGGACGGCGGCGGTGAGTCGGCCCCAGATGGTGGGTTCGGCTTGCTGGAGGTTGGCGGCTAGGGACAGGACGATTCCGGCGACCAGGACGAGGGTCGGCCAGGAGACCCAGCTAGTGCGCTTACGCCCTGTCTTCTTGTCGCGTTGGCGTTCGCGGGCGGCCATGACGCAGGTGAGGTCGACGCAGACAGCTACGGCCCAGGACATCCAGCCGGTTTGCCCGTGGTCAGTGGCGGTGTCGCGGATATGGGTGAACGATCCGGCACCCGCGATAGCGGCCAAGATGAGGACCGGCCCTGTGTCGACCAGCCATGAGGCGAGGCGTCGCATCGTTCCCTCCCTTCTGTCGGTCAGGCGGTGAGAAATTCGGACAAGTTAGTCCCGGACACTTCGGAGGACCGGCCAGGACGGGTGATCTCGTCCCAGGACGGAGCACGGTCCTCGTAGGTGGTCGCGGCGTGTTCGGCGGTTTGCTCGGAGACGTAGAAGGACCGGGCGCGGTACCACTGGCCGTCCTGACTCGCGACGATCGCGACCCCGGGAGTCTCGGACGGGATGGCGCGAGCAGAGACGAGGGCGGCAGGGTCGAGGTCGCCGAGGGTCATGGTCGCGGTTTCGGGGTCGTTGACCCGGTGGCAGATCCGCCCGGAGCACTGGGCGCGTAGGGCGGTGACGCCGGGTCCGAGGTCGGAGCCGATGCGCTGGCCGGAGCAGAACAGGTAGATGCCGAACGCTCGCCCGAGCTGGGCCGCCCGCAGGAGGGCCGTGGAGGTCTTGGCGATCTCGTCTTTCTCGGACTTATCGGCCATCAGGTAGAGCTCGGCTAGTTCGTCGACGAGCACCACTACCGGCACGGGACGGACGGCTGGTGGGAGTTGCCAGATGTTGCGGGCGCCGGCCGTACGGCACACACCCATCCGGTCGACCATCAGCGCGACCAGGTCATCCAGCAGGCCCACGCTCTCGGCCCGGGTGGTGGCCAGGGCAGACAGGCGCGGCGCATAGGGAGTGAACTCGACCCCGCCCTTAAGGTCGAACCCCACCAGCGCCACCGGTTGCGGAGCGAGGCCGACGATCAGCGCGTTGGCGAGATTGGATTTCCCGGATTGGGTGGCGCCGGCGTTGAGCCAGTGCGGGACGGTGCGGAAGTCGATAGCCCACGGTCCGCCGGTCTCCAACCGCCCGACGGTGACCTTGAGCAGTTCGCCCGATGCGGGGATGTGGTCAAGGCGGATCAGGGGGTCGCGCATGGTCGCGGCCAGGACGACGCGGCCGGGGCGGGGTGAGGAGACGCGGACGGCGTAGACGCCCCAGGAGTGCGCGATCCGTTCGGCCGCCTGGGCGTAGTCGGCGGGAATCTGCCCTTCCAGGGTATGGACGGTGACGCGCCACCCGTGCCGTGTCGGGCGGGGCAGCCACATGAACGGTTTGGTGTCGACGGCGACCCGTTGGAAGCGTCGCCGTACTTTGACGATGCCGGTCGAGGCGATCAGACGGGCATTTGTGGTGAACCAGAAGCGCTGCCGCTTCTTGGTCAGTCCGCAGCCGAGGGCGACGGTGCGCCAAGTGGCGCGGATGGTGACGGCCATCAGCGGGAAGCCAATGGCCAGCCAGAACGAGGGGTAGTGGTAGCGGCGCCAGACCCAGAGCCCGGCCGCCAGGACGGCCAGAGCTATGAGGGCGATCCACCAAGTGTCAGGCAAGCGCGTTCACCCCTGTGGGGACGAGCGAGCTGGCGCGGTAGCTGATCCCCCATCGGGTATCGCCAGCGCGGGAGATCTCCCAGACGTAGCCGAGAAGGCCGATCGGGGTGATGTCCTGCCCTGCGGCGATCTGGGGTTCGCCGGAGGTGCCGACCTTGACGAGTTCGATCCGGCCGAGGTCGTCCTCGACAGACAGGACGGTCTCGTAGACGGTCTGGCCGTTCTTGTCGACCTTGATCTCGCCGGTGTCCTGGTTGAGGATCCGCGGCCGGGGTGCACGGACGCAGACGAACTGCAGCTTGGTCACATCGACCGGGATCGGGATGGTGCGCATGTGGTGACCTCCTTAAGCTCGCGACCAACATGGTTAACCTAGTTGGCCTGGTTGTCAATTGCCTTAGTTGGCTTGGTTGCTTGTCCGTGGTGAGATAGGGGCGCCAGCAGCGGAAGAGGGTGCATGGTCAAGAAGACGGGGCGGCCCGCCTATCTCCAGATCGCCGACGATCTGCGCGAGCAGGTCCGCGGCGGATCCCTCGCGCCCGGGGCGCCCTTGCCGTCGACCGCGCAGCTTGCCGAGCAGTACGACGCGTCGCTGAGCGTGGTGAAGATGGCCGTCGGGATCCTGCGGAACGAAGGCCTGCTCATCGGCCAGCAGGGCAAGGGCGTATTTGTTCGGGACGACGAGTCCAGCGAGTCGGGGCAGGGGCCGGCGGTGGATCTGGTCAGCGAGGTCATCGAACTGCGCACCGCCGTACGGGACTTGTCGGAACGGCTCGCCCAGGTCGAGTCGACGCTTTCGGAGCGATCCGACCGGTAGGCCCGCCCCCGCGGACGTGCAGCCCGGTGACGTGCCGGGCGAGCCGGGCCGACTGGCCGTCCGGGGCGGATGTGAGGCTCATCGCCTTGTCCTCGCGCTTGATGCCGACGAGGACCGCGATGTAGCCCACGAGCACGCCGCCGGCCAACACAAGGGCGATGATCAAAGGAAGCGAACTCATGCCCAGCTCACTCCCCTCGCGGCCGCGGTGTGGGGGTCACGCGGAGGGCGCCGGGTCGCGCCGCGCCGGCGCTGAGCCCGCAGGCGGGCGGCCTGACGGCGGGCCCAACGGTCACGGGCGAGGCACTTGCGGCAGCGAGTCTGCCCGTCGTCGAGGAGGGCGCCGCACTCGCAATCGGGGGTCTCATCAGGCGGGGTAACGGTCGTGTCTGTCATGATCACCTGTCCTTTCGTCGCAGTCGGTGTGGCGTACGACACCGAGAGTGCGGCCAGAGGGCAGGACGAGATCACTACAGGACGGGACATGTTCAAGACGTCCCGTCTAGGATTGCCACGTCCCTGGACGTCCCCGAACGTGGCAGGTGAGATGGCCAACGAGCGACTACGCGCGGTTCTGCTGGAGCGCGGGGTGAGCATCGCGGAGCTGGCTGACGCGATCCAGGTGGACCCCAAGACGGTCGAGCGGTGGATCACCAAAGGCCGCGCACCGTACCGAAAGCACAGGTACGCCGTCGCCGCTCACCTAGGGACGGACGAGACTTACCTTTGGCCGGAGGCGTTGACGCGGGAACAGGTCGCCTCCGCATCCGAGAGCGAGATCGTCACCGTCTACCCGCACCGCTGGGCCGTCCCACGGGACGCATGGGGACGTCTATTCGCTCAGGCCGACGAGGAGATCGGAATCCTCGTCTACAGCGGCCTGTTCCTCGCCGACGACGCTGGCATCGTCCGCATGCTCGGCGAGAAAGCCGCAGCCGGAGTCCGGGTCCGGATCCTGCTCGGCGACCCCGACAGTTCCGAGGTGGCCCAGCGCGGCGCAGACGAGGGCATTGACGACGGCATGGCCGCCAAGGTCCGCAACGTCCTCGTCCTCTACAAGCCGATCCGAGGACGGAAGAACGTCGAGATCCGACTCCACCGGACCGTGCTGTACAACTCGATCTACCGCGGGGACGATCAGGTTCTCGTCAACACCCACGTGTACGGCACGCCCGCCGGCAACGCACCCGTGCTGCACCTGCGGAGAGTCATCGGTGGCGACATAGTCAGCACCTATGTCGACAGCTTCGAGAAGGTGTGGGACCAGGCCGCCCCGGTAGAGTCGTGATCATGGCACGCCGGATCGACTTCTATGACGACCCCAAAGCCCCCGTCGCAAACAGCCTGGTTCCGTCCGTCAACGTCGTCGTCACCAACGACGCCGGCGACGTGTTGATGATCCGTCGCAGCGACAACGACAACTGGGCCGTCCCAGGCGGCGCGATCGACCTCGGCGAATCCCTCCCCGAGGCAGCGGTACGCGAGACCCTCGAAGAGACCGGCATCAGGTGCGAGATCACCGGAATCGTCGGCACCTACACCGACCCCAAGCACGTCATCCTCTACACCAGCAACGGCGAAGCCCGGCAAGAGTTCTCCATCGTCCTCACCGCCCGCGCCGTCAGCGGAGCACCTACCCCGAGCAGTGAGTCCACCGAGGCGCGATGGGTGCCTCGCGACCAGGTCGAGGCATTGCCAATGGACCGGTCAATGCGCCTGCGGATCAGCCACTACTTCACCGACACGGCCCTGCCGTACATCGGTTAGGCGCTTGCAGAGCACGAAGGCGAACCAATGACCTTGCTTGTGCACCTCACCGCAGCCAAGAACATCCGCTCCGTGCGACGCGTTGGGATTCGCGCGGAAAGTCACGGGCGTGGCGGCGGGACAGGCGTTTACTGCGTGCCGGTGTTGCCCTCCTACCAGATGACCTACCAGTGGGGGCGTGAGCTGCGGCGCGGCGGTCAGCGCACCTTCGTCGCCGTGCACTTCCGCATCCCGGACGACGAGATGGTGTGGGTCGGCCACTACAACTCCGACCCCGTTCGACTCGGCAGTGCAGAGGCCGCCGCCCTGGTGGCCGAGCAGGACGATGCCCGCGGGTACGAACTGTTCATCCCCCGGCCCATTCAGGTCAGGGAGATCCACCGGGTTCGGCGAGTGAACCAGGTGACCGGATGGCGCTACATGCCCAACGCACACGGCAAACCGCCGTGCGGATGCCCGGTATGCATTCCTCCGGGACAGTACGGCGGCGCCAAGATCCGCAAAGCCTACAAGGACTCATTCAACATCTAAGCCTGCATTGAAGGCCTGGTTGGTCGCAGCGACTGTGACGATGTCACGGGAGCCGGCTATGGGCCGGCTACCGCCTTCCTCCGGAGACTCCCCGCCGTGCATGGTGGCGGGGGATCACACGGTGATGGTCTCCGCGAAGACGCACAGCCGGTCCATCTCTTCCTTCAGTTCGGCAGGATCCCGATCGCGCATTGCAGATCGGGCCCATAGGCCCTCGGGCGCGAGAAAATGGGACGCATGTTCGGTGCTCAGCCGCTCGTCGAGGTGGAGCAGCGCGCCAATCGCCCAGTGCTGGTCGTAGTAGCAGTCCGGATCAGGCAGGTAGCGACCCAGGTACGCAACGAGAGCGGCGGCGGCGGACTCGTCGGCGAATCGGGCGAACGCGAAGCAGTAGCCCTGGCCTGAGTACACAAGTTCGCTGTTCAACAGCATCTCGGCGAGACGGTCGCGGAAGTGGGTGCGACGACCGATGCCGATCAGCCACGCGGCCGTGAGCCGGGAGCGCCACTCACCGTCGAGGAGTAGCGCGAGCTCGTCGTCGCTGATCTGCCGAGCGGAGGTGGCCAAGTCTCTTCCGAACTGGGAGCGCTCTAGTTCCGGTAGTTCCAGGAAGTTGCCGTGAAGCAGGTTCAGGTACCGTCGCAATGCCCCTTCACCCGGCACGACGTAGCGTTCGACGGCCGCCACCATTTCGGGGTCATCGGGCGTGGGAAATCGCATCCCTCCATCATGCCAACCTCGATCATTTGGACATATCCCCAACTGAGGAGAGTGCGCTTTCGACTGCCCGCACTGCCGACAGGATGCATGGGGTCGAGGCGATGATTGAGTGACTGACCAGGTGATCGGGGCCATAGCGGGAATGGATCTCGGCCAGCCGCTCCGTGACGTCGAGGTGTGTTCCGTCCGGGCCGGTGGTCATGTCGCAGTAGGTCAGCGCTTCGACGAGTTCGGGGCGTTCCTCGTCGAACTCGGCAGTGAGCGCGTCGTGGAGGTCGCGTTCGGTTGCCTCATTCACGGCGCAGGAGTGGTAGGCCACCAGACGACAGAGCGTGTCATCGGCGTTCACCACGTCGCGCAGGTACCGCGCGCCGTCGAGGGGATGGAATCCGGTGTCGACCAACTCAGGCGAGTACCCGATGTCATGCAGGTAGGCCGCGGCGATCAGCTTGTCCGTCTCGTCGCCGAGGATCGAGGCTAGTGACACGGCACGGGCCGCGACTCCTTGTGTGTGTGCCCACCGCCGCGGCAGCGGCTCCGCCAGAAGTTGTTTGGCCAGGTCGTGTGCCCACTCAGCTTCCCCCACGCCATAGACAATAAGCACTCATGCCGCGAACCGACCTAGAGCGCGCGAAAGGACGTCCTAGGACGTCTCACTCTGGTGAGCGCACGAGCCGCCTCTTGCCTGGCCTCGACATGATCAACCCCTCCCGTTCCAACTCGCCGAGCGCTTGTCGGACCGTGTTCCGGGAGGTGTCGTACAGCCAGCGAAGCTCAGCCACAGTCGGCACCGTGTCTCCGGGTACAAGGTCGCCCCGCTCGATCTGTCGGCGGAGATCGCCCGCGATCATCTGATACCGGTAGACCGCCGTGATTTCTTGGCGCTCCGCTTTCACGATCCGTCCCTTGGATGGTGCTGTCACGATGAGTCCGTCCGCTTCCAGAGCGTGCAGGGCCCGGCGCACGGTGTTTCGAGCTACCCGAAACTCCGCCGACAGTGCAGCCTCTGAGGGTAGGGAGGCTCCAGCGGCGTAGACGCCGGCCGTGATGCGCTCCCGAACGCGCTCGGCAATCTGCGTATAGACGCGCCATCCCGTCAGATGGCCCCCGCGCACGTTATGAGCGGTGTGCATCGAGGATCTTCATCAGGTCGATGCCGAGTTCACCCTGTTCGCCCTCACGCCAGCCCTCACGGGCCGCACCCTCGATTCGATCCGCCGCGGTCGGCAGACGCAGACACGAAATGCGCTCGTCGCGCTCGTCGCCCCAGTAGAACCACAAAAACGCGAGATGGACGAATACGCGACGCGTTCTGGACTGACTGTCCACGACCTCCAGTGCAGGCCGCCCGTACTGATCGGCGATCAGAATCGCCGTGATCTCCCGTGACCCGAGCATGTCCTGCAGGTCCGTCAGGAGATCATGCTGAAAGGCCCGCTGCTGTTCACGGATGGTGTCCACCAGGGATGCTCCTTCGACTCGATGAACTGGGTATTCTGTTCACCCGCCCGATTTAGCCTCCGATGTGGAGCGGAACCTCTACACCACAACTTAGGGACGTCTAGGGACGTCTTGTGCTAGCGTCGCCGACAGAGCTGAACGCCCCCCGGGAGACCCCGTGAGCGAGAACCTCCGGCACGCCCTTGCAACAGCCCGACTCCAAGCCGTCGACATCGCAGCTGCCCTCGCCGTCGATCCCAAGACCGTGAACCGCTGGCTTAAGGGCCGCACCCCCTACCCACGGCACCGCTGGGCCATGGCCGATCTCCTCCAGGTCGACGAAGCCGATCTCTGGCCAGACATCCCTCAGCACCGCCGAGCCATCTCCAAGGACATCCACGCTGTCTACGCACACCGGTGGGCCGTCCCGCACAATGTCTGGCGCCGGCTGTTCGAGGGCGCAACCAAGGAGATCGGCATCCTTGGGTACAGCAGTCTGTTTCTCGCCGAGGACACCGGAATGATCCGACTTCTAGCAGCACGCACCCGAGCCGGAGTGAAAGTCCGCATCCTCCTTGGCGACCCCGACAGTCCAGAGGTCGCTGCCCGAGGGACCGAGGAAGGCATCGGTCCAGACGTGATGCGGGCCCGAATCAGGAACGCGCTCACCCTCTGCCAACCGCTTCTGAGCGTCGAGGGCGTCGAGATTCGTCTCCATCGGACCGTGCTCTACAACTCGCTCTACCGCGCAGACGACGACCTTCTCGTCAACATCCACGCGTACGGCACCCCAGCAGCCCAAGCGCCGGTTGTCCACTTACGCGGGAATGAGGAAGGCGCCGCAGGCACCTATCTCGCCAGCTTTGAACGCGTCTGGAGCACTGCCAGGCTTGCGTGATCATCGGTCCGGGTGCACAACCGAAAGCAACTTATCTTCTCGGTATTAAAGCGGCCCGCCTGCGGCGGTCCGCGTAGCGCTGGCCGGCCAGCCGGCCGGGCTGCGGCTCTTCGGCCGGTCCCGTCCGGCGCCGCCCGCACTACTGGGATCGCCTAGACGAGACGTAGTCGACGTAGAAGTTTCTCATTAGGGCGGCGACTGCCAAGCTAGGCCGTACAACTCGCCGTTGTTTCCGGTGTAGAACCGCAAGGGGGCTCCACCCCCTGCACCCCCGGCCTCCTCGGAGATGAGCCAGATAAGTGCGGCTGAGCGGGAGGTCATCTCCTCGCCCGCCACCACGAGGGATGCCAGACCGGCCGCCCGACGAGGAGATGACTACACCGCCAGTTCAAATTCTGACCTGGCGTTACCGATCCTCGGCTCTATCAACGAGGCTTAGTCGGCACGTTCCATTCCAGTTGATCGTGCTTTTTGATGCTCAAAGCATAGTGATAAGCGGGATGAATATAGAAGGCCTTGGCCTCATTGATGGATTGTGCGCTGTCGGCTAGCCCTGGCACGTCATGAGAGAACGTGACAGCCTCTCCGGGGCCTTTGGCGAGACCGATGAATCCTATATCGTAGAAAAGCTTAATTAGAGGCTGATATAGGTCCGTCCAGTTCGAGGCCTCTGAAGTTCCCAACATCGCCTCGGAAAGAGCAGTGAGCCATCGAACGCCTTCAAAGTCCCGATCGGCGAGCAAGATCATGACTTCGTCGAGGAGTTCGGCCAGCCGTGTCTTGTCGAGAGGGAGATCGACCTGCTTAAAGACGGACAGTGCTTTTTGTATGTCTGGATAGGTCGGTTTCCATTCGTCACGCAGAGCTAGTAGTCGCTTCTCTGAGTAGGCGCGCTCTGCTAGATGCACGTCGTTCCAAGAGAGCTTCTCTTTTCCGGAAGTTAGCGCAAAGCACTCATTAAAGAATGAGATGCTATCGCGAGGTCGCATTAAAGTCCGACAAAAGATATAGTGGAGCGCGTTGCCCCGCGTCTTGTTGGGGGTCGGCAATAAATCGCGCACCTGAGAGATCGGCAATCCGGCATTCTTTCCGGCGATCCGGGCGCGCTCGTCGAGCATCTCCTCAAGATCTTGGCTGTTCCAGCGCATCTGGAGAACTAGAGAGCGGAACTTTTCTTCCTGGCCGCCGGTTCTTCTTCCGAAGTCGAGTTCGCGAAAAATATTCGTACGCAGTGCCACCAGTACTTTTAGATGCCTAACCCGCTTAAGGTCGAGAACCGTCCTGAATAGGCATCTGATGAGATCGTTTGCAATTCTCTCATCGACCCAATCGCGGTCGAGATCATCTATTACTACGTACGTCTGATGCTGTGGAGAGTCGAGAATATCCTCGTCCAAAACGTTGAGCATCTTATTAAGGCGAGGGAGTTGTGTGTCGTTGACGATCCTCTGAAATCGATCCGCTTGCTCTCCACGAGACTCGTTGGCAACCGTAGTTCCGGTTCCAGCGTTCGCTTCTAGCGAAGATTTCGATACGCCTATATGGGCTTTCGCGGCGGCGTCAATTCGTTGCTCAAACTTTTGAGTGATTTCTCGGACTCTCTCGTCCGCCTCACACCAAAATTTTTCACCAAATTCGTCCAGATATTCCAGGGCCGCCCTTTTGCCGGAGTCTCTTTTAATCTTCTCGCGAAGATTTGACAGGAAGTTCTGCTTGGCCGCAGGGCTGTCTACCTTATATCTGTGGCGTATCAGTTCGACAAGCAGCACATGCTTCCATAGTGCAATGAAAAGTAGATCAAGATTAACGTCAAGGGAGTCAAGGTAGCGCATGACTTGAAGGTCGACGATATATGGAAGAGAGAGATCTTCTGGAGTAATTCGAATAACCTTGCCAGGGTATTCTTCCTCGAGATGTTGCAATGCGGCAGACTTGCCGCTACCGGTACGCCCAATAAGAAAGCACCGAGGGTCGAGTTTGGATGTGATTGCTGAATAATCTCCAGTCTCGTAGAAGGCGAGTTCCAGTAACGGATCGGCCTCTGCTTGCTCGCCCCCTAGGTTGAAGTTGCTTCTGATGCGCCGAGACTTAGTTGTCACCTATGGCTCCTTTTCGGCCATCCAAAATTGCCATTTTGGACTCTAGCGTCACTCGTTTGCGGATGAATAAGTGACTATAAGGCAGAAATTGGAGCTATATGCACAGATTTCGAAATGCTGCACCATGTGACCGTGCTGAGCGTGAGGCCGTTTGGTGTACTCGCTCTGTCGCTACGGCGGCATCTCTTCCCGGAACGACCCGGCCTCGACCACTCCACGCTGGCCATGCCGACCGGCACCTTATCGATCACTCGATCGATGGCACCCTCCTCCGGGAGGCGAGCCAGTTCCCAGCCCACCATCACCGCAACTACCAACCGGCCGAGGTCGAGTTCGGCGAGGACGACCAGGTGGTGAGATTCACGGCTACCTACGCGGTGGCCGAGGAGATCGATTACTGGGCGGAACTCCTGCCTTGGTGGGCGAACCAGAACCTTGGTAAGGAGCTGGAGGAGCTCACCGTTGGGCACTTCCGGGTAAGGGCCAACGGTCCTCAAGGCTCCGCGGTAGTGGAGCTGGTGCAACGTGCAGGTAGGTGGTTCGTCGATGGTGTCGAGGACTAGCGGCCCGAGTGCGCCCTCAGTAGTAGGGGTCGAGCCGCAACTGAACGGCCAGTGGCGTTAGTGAGTGACGCTACCCGTGTGCCTGCCCGGTCGAAGACGGCGAGCAGCCAGTCCATCACTTGCGCGGCCAGGGCCAGGAGCCGGCCCGTGACAGGTAGAACTCGATCGGCGCCACGATCCTGCATGGGCGCAGCACCGCGGTCTGGCGGCGGAGCACCGCGCTAATCGTGCGGCTTCAACCGCCTCAGTTCCTCGCTCAGGTAGACGGTATATGGCTGTATCGTCTGCCATTGTTTCGTTCCAAAAGTTCAGGTTGGAGGACTACACGCCATGTTTACCTACGGCCAGCTCACGCGCACGCCGGGTGTCGATCCACGGAGCCTGACCTTCGCAATTTTGGATGTGGAGACCACGGGGCTGCATCCGGGGAAGGGCTCGCGCGTTTGCGAGATTGGCATCGTGCGAATGCGAGGCGACGGGGTCATTCTCGACGAGTACTCCACACTCATCGATCCGCGGCTCAGAATTTCCAACGCAGACTTCCATGGCATCACGGATGCCGACGTCAAAGGTGCTCCCACCTTCGAGCAGGTCGCCGGGGACATGCTCGCCTATCTGAGTGGTGCGGTGGTTGTTGGCCACAACCTGGAGTTCGAGGAAAAGTTCATTGTGGCCGAGTTAGGCCGTCTCGGCATCAAGCTGAGCGGTCTTCCGGGGTTGTGCACGCTGGTGATGTCCCGTACCCACCTTGAGCAGTACGGATATCGCCTCGACAGCGTCGCGAGCCTCGTGACGGGAGAGTGGCCGAGCGCTGCGCACTCTGCTCTTGGCGATGCTCGGACCCTGGCATGGACGTTATCAAAGTTCATCGCCGAGGCGCCGCAGCGCCTCGCGTGGGCCGGTCCAGGACCAGTACAACTGCCTCCACACCCCCGCAGCGGATTCATCGCACCAAGAGCAGCCGGCTTGAGAAAGGGCAGCGATGGATGGCTGGCGACCCTGACCGCGCGGCTTCCCCTGATGGCGCACCCGCCTGCGCCCCGCCCAGCGGGCGTGGCCGCATATCAGGCCGTGCTCGGCCACGCACTGGCGGACGGCCGCATCGTGGGAGAGGAAGCCGCACAACTCGCCACGCTGGCAGCACGGGCAGGCCTCACACAAACCACAGCACGACAGGTGCACGAAGGCTTTCTCGCTGGTGTGCGCACTCGTGCGGAAGCCGATGGTGTGGTCACCACGGCCGAATTGAAGGAGTTGCAGCGAGCCGCCAAGGAGTTGTCAGCCTCCCATCTGATTGGGGACTTGGAGGAGGCGGCAGCAGCCGACCGCGCGAAGAAGAACGGCCCGCTTAAAGGCTGGCGACTGCTGCCCGTTGGAGACGGGCCGGCGTTGGTCGATGTCATGGACTACGCGGCCGCTCATGGAGCGACGGTCGCGGTCAACGTGACAAAGACGGTCCGCCTTGTGGTGGCCGTCGACGCGGACGGAGACCCCCGGATCGGCAAGGCAATCGCCGCGGGAATCAGCGTGGTCGATCCGGAGAGCGCGCAGGTACTTCTCCAGAAAGAGGTCAGTGCCAGCCAGGACGGCCTGTTCGCAAATAGCGAGGGACAGGCACTGTCGGAGAAGCTAACTGCCGAACGGCAGCGCACGGCAGGAGCCCGGCGACCAGACTGGCATGAGGCTTGGCGGCAACGAGAACTGACTCCAGCCGAGTACAAGTCCCTCTTCGTCGACCGCCGTTCAGACTGGGACGGGAGCCCAGGGGACTACTCCATTCGCGTGGAGTTGCAACCCGCGGCCTCCAGCCCTGGACGGCAAGCGGGGAAGAGCGCAGCCAAGCAGGGCAGCGGCTGTGCGGGAGCCGTACTCCTCATCGGTGGCTCAGGAGCAGTCCTCGTCGAACTGTTGCGCCACATTCTCACTTGACCTGTCCGCATCCAGTGGGCGGTCTCCTCCCGCGCCTGGGGATGGGGCCACACGATCCGAGAGGGCGGCGCCAACGGGAAATGCCTGATGGCGCCGCACCTCCGCTGTGATGTCTCCGTCGACCGGCCTGGCCAAGGGAAAGCCATGCGAGGTGACGGCAACAGTGGCGGCAGCCTCGACCACCACAGGCACACGCTGGGCACCGTAGGCACTATTCAGCCCCAGCTCATGGGTAGCCAGCAGGGTCCTGAAAAGCGGACGTCAGGCAGGCGAAGATCGGCGGTGGTCAGCGGCCTGGTGCCAAGGTCGCGTGCTGTAAGGCCTCGGCAGTTCACGCGTGCGAACCAGGTCGTTGGCTGTGAGCGGCGAGGTCCAGTACGGCGAGGCAGAGTGGGCCTTCGTGGTTGGTGAACGGGTTGTGCACGACGGTGTCGGGTGATGCGGATGCCAGGACACTACTGGCCGCTGCCGCGTCCTGCTGAGGTAGAGCGCCCGCTTGGCGCAGGGCGACGGCGAAGAGGTACGTGCGTTGTAGCGGTTGCAGGTCGGGACATGCGTCGGCAATCGGATCCCAGGGGTCTGCGAATATGGGGCTGTCCTCGCGGATTTCCATCGGTTTGCTGAGCGCAGCCTTGAACGCTTCGACGGCTTCGCCATCCATTCGCAGCCGCCGTACGAGCGGCTTGGTGAACATGGGCAAATACAGGTCGGACATGCCCATACGGATGCGGGTGTGGGCGCGGGTCACAATGGCGGGCAGGTCTCGCGGATCAGCTGTGCCGAACGCAACGGCCAGCGTGTCGGCCCAGCCGCGGTGCTCGCGAGCCGCACGGTCTGTTCGGAACCACGATTCGAGGTCACGGAGGGCAGCGATGGACACGCTGTCCGCCGGAAACAGCTGGGCATACGGGGCTAGCTTTTCGCTGACGTCGATGCGGCCTGACCCGGCGTCGATCGCGCCTTCAGTGAGAATGACCTTGAATGCCTCGTCGGACACATTCCAGCTGTCTCGGTCCAGCACTGAGTCGAGGACTTGGTCATGCCTGCGGAGCGCCGTGCCGTCGAGCCTGGCCACGAGCGCACGAAGGACTCCTTCGCTGCCCCGGTTCTCTTCCTTGGCCCACAGGAGGAAATGCCGATCTTGCCGTAGTGCGGCATCGGTGCCGGCCTCGCCGCGGAGCATCTCCGCGATGGCGGGGTACCGGGAAGCGACGGTTGCCAGCGCTGACATGACATGGCGGCGGCCCTTCAGGCGCTGGAAGAGGTCGTCGCCGAAGTGTACGCGCAACCGTTCCCAGTTCTCGGCGACCAAGTCGACCAGGATTTGATCCACGTCACCGTCGTAGAGGACATCCAGTTTGACGCCGGGTGCCTGCCCTGAGTGGCCGATGGTTTCCTGGATACCGTCGCTGAGCGTGAGGTCCTCGAGCATGAGCATGCCGATCCATGCCAGTTGCCGACGCTCCTCAAGTTC
Organism: Planotetraspora mira; assembly: GCF_016863275.1. GTDB lineage: Bacteria > Actinomycetota > Actinomycetes > Streptosporangiales > Streptosporangiaceae > Planotetraspora > Planotetraspora mira. Next base: position 68,190 of record NZ_BOOO01000047.1, on the reverse strand, counting down.
AAGGCCGTAAGCGCACAGCTCGTCCTTGATCTCCTTGCGTAGCCACTTCATTTCGGCGGTCAGTGTGTCGGCGCCTCCTACGTTGTTGTGGGCTTGCTGGTGACGCTTGATCGCTTGGGTGAGCCCGATGAAAGCGTTGCGGCGAACCTCGGTGTCGGGTTCGTTCCTCCACTCTGCCATGACGTCGATGAGCTCGTTCGCGGCGAGCGAGCTACGTGCCAGTCCGAAGGCCAGTACTTCGCGCAGCTCTGGTTCGATGTGCTTGAGCAGATTGAGGGTCTTGTCGAGGATTCGGCGGGAGGGATCGTCGGTCCTGCCGCAGTAGGCCCTGAGAATCGTGACCGGGATAGCGTCCGAAATGCCCGAGTTGATGGCCTTTGGGTCATGGAAGAGCTTGTCGGCGAACTCCTGGACCGCTGGTTGCCCGGGCCAGGCGGTGATGACGGCTGGGACGTGCCACATCAAGGGGCGGGAGTTCACCGCCATGCACAGCATCGACAGTTCGGCCGGGTCGTAGGTGGCGAGCACGTCCCGTGCGGCTTCGCCTTCGGTGCCTGCTTCCCGGGCGGCGTCCTCAAACCGCTTCCAGGCGTCGGCTACCGCCTGGGCCACGACGACCGGTTCTTCCCCACGTTTGCCTGGCTGGCGTAGCAGGGATACCAGGACGGCGAAGCCCTCTTTCGGGCCGAGCATGTCGATGGCAACGCCGGCCATGGGCGCGGCGCGCGTGTAATCACCGCGAAGTCGGCTGGTGAGGGCTGTACGGACGTGCTCATCGTCTGCGTACCGCTCGACCAGGTTGCGGGCCGCGGTGTAGGGGCGCCAGGTGTCCAGGCTGCGTAACAGCACCTTCCGGGCATCATCGGGTGGCATCGCGGTGGCGAGACCGGCGACGTTGTACGCCGGCTCCCTCAGTTTGGCGTCCACGTACGGATGGAGCGCTTGAGCGAATGCCGGATCGACGCACCACTGCTGGGGAATCATGCCGATGTCGTACAAGATCAAGCCGTGTCCCTTGGGCTCGGCAAGTTCTGCGGCCACCCATGCCTTGAAGCGGCTGTCGTCGGCGAAGGCGTTGCAGGCGAGGGTCCATGCAAGCCGTCGGGCGCCGCCGGTGCGTCCGTTCGTCGTCAAGGTCTCCAGCGCGAAATCGGCTGCCTGCGCGTTGCCGGTGGCCGCGATGTTGACGAGGTCCGCTACGGGCCACGGCCCCAGGAGGTGGTCCTCACGGCGGAGCAGTAAGAGCAGCCAGTCACGTTCTTCCGGGCGGAACAGCGCGGCGTCACCAGACGGGCTGCCGCGTTGTAGCAGGTGCAGGCCGACCACTCGGAGCGGTGTGGACGGCTGGCGGCGGGCCCAGTCGATCAAGCGGATTGTGTCGGGTGTCCCGGCCCAGCCGTTGCCGAGGGCGAGGATGGCGGCGGCCTGCGTTGCCGAGGATGGCCCGGCCTCAGCGAACGCTACCAGCCGGTCCACCAGGCTTGGCTGGCCGCCGAACCGGTGTGCGATGGACCTCGCCGCGTTGATCTTCACGTGGTCTTCGGGGTGCCGGATGCCCCAGAGCAGGTACTCGGCCGCGACCTCGTCGGCGATGTCGAGATCACGCAGCTCCCACATGGTTGAGAACACGGGGAGAGGTGCGGTGAGCCACCGTTTCATGATCGGAAGCAGGTGACTTCGGGCGGAGTGGCTCGCGAGTGTGCCGACGAGCGCGGTAATGAGGTTCGCCCGATGACGGAGCGAGGGATGGGTCTCGATACGTTCGACGAGGCGGTTCGAGTACGCGGTATGAGATTTCGGGGTGAGCTTGACGCCAGCGGCGAGCGCTTCGGCGAGCAATTCGTATCCGTCGACGTCTGCCCATCGGTGGCCACCCGTGTCGAGAGCCGCGGTGAGCAGTGATTCGGTTGCGTGAGGGCTGACCTGCTCGGCCAGCAGTGCGAGGAGCACGTCGCGCCAGGCCGGATCATGGATGAACTGCTGTACGTCCTTGACCTGCTCGTCGGCAGGCAGCGTAGCGAGGTACTGACCGGCCAGGTGGTCGAGCACTACCCGATGCAGGAAACCCAAGGCACCGGCGCCGTGCGAGACGATAAGGCCGAACTCGTCTTCTGCCATGGCAAGGACCGCGTCGGCGATCTTGCGGGCGTCGTGTTTCGAATAGCCGAGGACTTCGTCGTCCGTCATCGACTCGACTATGAGCCTGCGCATCTCCGGCTTGGTGACGGCACCGGCGGGATCCTTGACGCGAAGGCGGTAGGCCACAGCGGCGAACAGGGTGGTCATCTCGGTGGCTGTCAGCAGTGCCCCTCGCGCATGTGAGGCGCGCTGCCGCATCTGAGGATGCTTTTCGATGAGTAACTCGACGAGCCGGGCATAGATCTTGAACCGCTGCCGCGGCAAGGGCTCGCCCTGCCATGTCGCGGCCAGCAACGTCAGGAAAAGAGGGGACCGGGAGAGCTCGACGAGTTCGGGGGTGGCGGCGAGTTGGTCGAGGAACGGCTCGACACCGGCGCTCCACATCGGCCGGGCAGCCGGTGCGGCTTCCGACTGTGTGACTGGCAAGAGGATCCCGGCAGCGATGATGCGGCGTTGCTGGTCGGTCAGCGGCGTGATCTCCGCCAGTGCCCACCGGCGCGTCCAGTTGAGCCGGTCGACCGCGTACGGGCGCGTGGAGAGGATCGCCGAGGCGTTGGTGCGGCCGAGGAACGCCTCGAGGATCCCGAGAGCACGCTCGGCTGCGCCGACGTCGCCCCACTCATCGACTCCGTCGACGAGGAGCAGCAAGCGGTCGTCCTGCAGTGCGCGCTGGACCAGTGGCCAAAGGTGGGTGGCGCTCTGCGACTTCAGCCAAGCTTCAGCCGCCGAGACAAGCGAGTTCTCCGTCGACGCTTCGAGATGGCGGCACAGGAACCCGAACGGAAGCCAGATCGGCAGGTCGGAGGCGTGTTCCCGCTGCAGCGCGATCGATTGCGGTTGGGACGAGAGCAGGTCCGTTGCCGTGAACCGAAGGAGGCTCGACTTGCCCGCTCCTGGACGGCCGACAAGCAGCCGGTACTTGCCTCCAGCTAGCCACTCGTCGGCCGTGAGGGTGCTATCTGTGGCAGGCATGGTCCGGCTCGTCCGGTTGAGCAGGTGGCGGGCAGATCTGAACGACTGCCGGCGGGCGCCCAGCCGCGAGGCGATGAAGGTGTGGCCGTCCACCGGACCTTGCGCAAGGTTTTGACCTTCACCAGGCGGCTCAGGCAATTCGACGTCGAGGATCTCGGACTGCTGGCGGTTGGGATCGACATCCAAAATCACAAACTCGTGGTCGGGCGCTGTGTTCTCGACGGGATGGACCCCGCCCTGGGCGGAGAAAACGGCCTGATAGAGGTCACGCAGCCCGGCGCGTAGCTTGCTGCTGTCCTGGCGGGGCAGGTTGTTCGCGAGGGCTTGTGCTGCCTCCGGGCCGCAGAAGCGTTCCACCCAGGGCCGGCCGAAGAAGTCATCAACGATGCGAGGATGCTCTTTCAGCAGGCTAGAGACCTCCTGCACACCCCACGGGACAAAGGTGATCTCGAGTTTGGCCAGGCGTTCGGTCTGCTGGCGGATCGCGGCGTCCAGCTTCGTGTCCTGCAGGTCGAACGAGGTAGCGAAATGAAACGTTGACGTCTTGTCGCCCCATTCGCCCCCAAGCAAGTCGTCAACAGCCTTCTCAATCTTGGCTGCGGTTAGTGATTCGACCCGCCGCGATTGCAGGGTGATGTAATCCCGGCCGCCGGTTTCACTATCTGTCAAGTCCAGCGGGAGTCGAGCGTAAGCATCTATCCCAGCTTGGGCCTGACCTGGAACGCCGAAGAGCTTGGCATACTGAACCGGCCGGACCGTGTGCAACAGCTTGAGAAACAGGCGCTCGGCGTCAGACCAGTGCAGATCGCCGATGGGCAGCACCTGAGCCCTGGTATCGATGGGTAGTGAGGGAAGCGGCCCTGTAGGGGCAGCCCACAAGAGCGCTTCGGTGCGGTCAGCGCCGTGCCTCTCGTCCGCGTAGGCCATCGTCGTCGCTCCTTCGCCGTAACTCACCGGTGCTTCGACCGTCAGACCAGGCACGAGATCTGCTGCGCGCTCATGCCTTGGCTTCGGATGGCCCCAATTTCATCGCCTGGTGCAGGCATATAGGGAGGTTATCGGCGACTGACGCTCTGTCAGCCAGACAGCGGTGAGGCTGCACAATCGCCTCCGGAAGGCCAGGGGCGAAATGACAGCAGCGCTGACAGCAACGTCCCCACACGAGGGCACATGCCGACTACCGTCCACACCCTTCTGACCGCAGTTTTCTCTGTCCGAGAAGGGTGATTAGTCCGCATGAAAATCGGACGGTCGCAATCACTTAGCTCATTGACGGATGGCACCACCCCGCTCACTGCAGGTAGATGAAACCCACCATCGTCAAGATCTTTTCGAATCACGACCCGAACTGGTTCCCCAACGACACAGACGGGGCCGCTCACCGGTGCAGCGCGCACGGGGAGGCCGGGGCATGCGGCGGAGTCGGTAGCCATGACGTGCTACTCGAAGAGAGGGACGGAACCCCGGTACGTTGGGCGGGACGCCAGGGATTCGCCAACCGATGGCATCACCGTGGTCCGCTAGCCCTCGGACAGGCAGCCGCACTTCGTACGATCTTGAGCATCGGAGCGGCACCTTGTACTTGGTAGGTGAGACCTTCAGGAGTTTCGCCACGTTGTGACGGACTACCTCCTCGTACTCAGTTCGCGGAGCGAAGCAGAAAGACACGGTCGGAAAGGATTTCGCTGGCGTGCGCTTCGGCCTCTTTGAGGCGAAGTGCGACAGCTAGCGAGGCACGGCCATTGCTTTCCTTGGTCACAGGAGACATCACTACTCCGTTCAGCCCGAGTACCTTCCGGCTTCTCCCAGGAAAGATCAGTCGAATGCGGTCTCCACTTCTCAGCGTTCCGGCGAGCGCGCCGGCCCCAGGAACTGAAATGCCAGTGACGACCACCGCATGGCCGAGAAAGTCGGTGACCTTCGGAGACAGATCCGACGTGGCGAGAGCCTCGTCCCGTTGGATCGGCTTCAGAGTTAGCCTGCCGTCAATCGGCAGAGCGGCATAGTGTGCCTCTTCCTCGGCTGGTCGAGTGCTGAGGACCACATCGTCCATGGAGAGCAGGTGGTAGGCAGGTAAGTTCCGCTTGACGACTAGCACGGGCACCTGACGCGACTCGGACAGCTTCCACAGAAGCACCACGACGAGCGCGGTGATCATGGCCACGATGGCATATCGGGAGAACATCCCGAAGCTAGGACCGCGAGGTGGCTCGTCATCGACCCACTCCTTGACCGGTTCCCGGGTCGCGTCAGCGTCTGGCGCCACAGAGAAACCCGCGTCCGGCGGAAGATCCTCGGGCGTCGCGCCGATCGGCCGACCGGGGCCGACATCTGGTAGGTCGCCACTTGTCGTCATCATTGCATTTCCGTAGTGGAAGCGATGGATTGATTATCGTAGATCCATCCCAGAGCGGTCCCGCTGACAATGAAATTCATTAGTTCGGCCCACTGCTTGCGCTCTTCGTCAAGATTTCTGGGGAATGGCGCGCGGTACCTGGCCAATAGGTCGAGACGGTGAGCGTCAAACGCCGACCGAAGTTGTTCCCCGTATTCGACGGCCGCCGGAATGGCCGAAACATAAGTCAAGTACGAAAGAAAGGAGGCAATGCCGCACACAAGCACTGCGCCGAGCATAGTAGTACCCAGTACTGCTGCGAACACTACGTTCCCAACACCGACCGTGACGAACCAAAGGGAGAGAACCAGCAGGAATTCCAAGGTGGCACGAGCATCCTGAATGTCGCTTATCGTGCTCTGCGGAAGGACACGATAGATCCTCGGCCAGATGGTGATTGTATCCACACCATAGCGACGCCAGGGATATGTTTCAGCGGCGCGTATGACGTTGCCCAGTCGCGTGGGGAGGATATCGCTCTCCCGCGGATATGATCGGTACGTACGATAGTCAGCGCCTTGGGCATTAGACGCAAGCCGTCGACGCTCACCTCTGTGCCATCGCACGGCCGGTCGACTGATGGGGCGCCATCGCATCGTCGGGTATCCCTCGTAGAGTCGGATGATGTTGCGCCATTGACTCGCGACGATGGCCCCGCTAAACCAACAGGTCACGAAATAGCCAAGCAGAAAGAGGAACTGCACTGTCGTGGCCTGCCCATCCCACCACCGGATGAGCCGGGCCAACAGGTCCTCCTGGACGAGCGCGGGCGCCGCCGCCGCTGGAGCGACCAACAGGACAGGCAGGAAGGCGTTCTTCAAGAACCGCCGCTCAAGCAGTGAGGCCGCTCTGTCGAACAGGCCCTCGATCATGTAGGAGATACTCGCACAACTCGTAGCGGATGGTCGTTGGCCGCCTTGGCTCGTGAGCATCGGGGCGGCTTGCGAAACCATCCGTCCCAGATCACGTCACATGTTTCGCACTTTAACTTAACGAGAACCTGTTTCGTAGGCCGGTGGCTGGAGTTCTTCGGGCACTGGTCCGCATCCGACGCCCTCACATACACACGACCGCAGTCGTCGCACCATACGTACACGGAGACGGTCGGAACCTGTCGCGGGGTATCCCCGGGCGGAATCATTTCGCCAGGGCTCATGGCATGAACCCCCGCTCCACATAAAACCCTTGATGCGAGATTGGGTCTCGATCTGCGCCATGTCAACACGCGTTTTCCGTTCACCCGTCCGCGATACCTGAAGTACACAACAAGGATGATCATGGATGTGAATACATGAACTACGCATACATCCCAAAACGAACGATCGCACCGGGCCCGGGCGGTGCCCCCGGCACGAGTACATGCCGACTATTGCCAATACCACGCTGACCACGGTTCCACTGTCTGATAACGGTGATTGCCCGAGGTCCGGCGGGTCCTCGACGGCGGGTGATGTGGTCAGGAGTCGTCTCGGGAAGACGATGCTGTCCCACAATGAAGCTGTCGCGACGTATGCCTGTCACTGACGGCTTCATGCATTTACCGTCGGTACATGAACCCGATGGAAGCGGCCGTGTGGGGGCTCTCAGGCGGCGGGGCCGCCGGCCTGGTCGGGCTGAGCGCGGCGGTGGTGGCAGCGAAGTACAAGTTTCCCTGGCCCAGCACCGAGGAACGATGGGCCCGGCTTTTCGTCCTGGCTGTCGGGTTGGCCGTGGGGGCGGTGGTCGCGGCCGCAGCGAGCCAGCAGATGAGCGGTCCCTGGCCAGCGTTCATCATGGGGGTAGGGGCGCCGGCCATGGTGCAGGGGCTCCTAGCGCGCGTTGAGGTGACAGAGGCCAAACCCGGCGACGCGGCGCAGAAGGAGCTGGAGGGAGGTGACAAGGATGTTGCGGGTGCGGCCTGACAGCCTGCTCGGCCGACTGGCACGAGGAAACAGGCCCAAGCCGTGGCTGCGGATCACCGTGTCCCCACGATGGGCGCGGCTCCTCGTTGCTGCAGGTGCCCAGCCCGCCTCTACCGACACAATGACGGTGACGTTCACTGGGCAGACTGATGTGGCAGTTGGCGTCGGCATCACCCGTGTGATCAGAGTCCATGTTGCTGATGACGCTGCCGCGATCACGCCTCGGGCCGAATCCGAGCGCGTTGTCATGCTTCTCGAAGCACGCCGTGATGCGCGCCATCTCGCAGCGGTGCTTGCCCAGGTCGGCGCGCAGATGGAGCGTTTCGGCCGAGAGGCGGATTTCTCGCGGGACGCCACCATCGTGCGACATGTGTTTGCTCGCTACACCGGGGACCTGCAAGGAGCTTTGGAGATCGGTGACCGCCTGTACCGAATGCTCCGCAGACTTGCTGTCAGCGCGGATGAGGCCGCGTCGGTAAACAAGATGCTCGGGACTCTTCTCCGCAAGAATCTAGAGAGGCCGCTGCGGGTGACCTCCAGGAGTGCAGCGACCTGGAGCTTGAGCATCGACGTGGTGCTGTCGATGGTCGACGTGGTCAAGGGTCGCCTTGGCGGCATCTCGATCGATGCGTCAGGCCTGGATCTGTCCAAGCACATTGAGGCGCACCATCTGAAGGACATGCAGGGCGTCGTGTGGACATCCGAGACGCGCTGGCCAGCCGACCTCGCCGATAACGTGCGGGCGCAATCCCGCGAGATTCGGCCTGGGGTATTCGAGTTCGCCGGTGACCTCGGTGACCGAGTTCCGGAGGGCGTCTAGTCCAGCGCGAAGCCGCACCATCCTGGGTGGTCAAGCTGGAGGACGCACTGCTGGCTTGAGGTCGGGTCTTCGACCGCACGGCGGTAGCACCCTGAGGTCGCGCATGCCGTCATCGCCCCAGACCAGCCACCACTCGTCTTGGTTAAGCGCCTGGCCCAGGGACAGGTGCGGGAAATCACCGTGTATTTGCTGGATCTCGCAGTGCAGCGTGTCCTCGACCTGGTGATCACCGTCGAGTGCCTCCAGGGCGGCCCTCTCCTCGACCGTGAGGACGGTCGCGACGGAACACCACTGCTGTATTTGGTCGAGACGGCGCAGACGTTCCGCTTTGACGTCGAGCCGCCGATCGGTGCTAACGAGTGGGTCGTGCGCATGTGGCGGCGGCACTGCAACGCCGTCCAGGAGTAGTGAGCATCAGTGGCTGGGCCCTGCGTCCAGCCGGTCGGGATCGGCCGACCAGCCGTGGGGGCAGGTTCAGTAGGTCATGGAAACATCGGATCCCGCTGACAGCCGTGCATCCGGACCACCGAGCGGGGGCAGCCGGGCCTGCACGGGGATCTGCGGCACTGCTCGGTGAACGTCTGACGCGGGCAGGATGTCTGGTCACATCAATAGCGCCGCTTACGCCAGAGCAACGCACGCCCGCGGCCCGCCACCGGCAGATGCCGTGGACGGGTGGTCACCCATCCTTCACCCGGACCGCGGCGGCCCCGAACTGCGGGTCGTATCTCGCGCGTTGATCGGCGCCAGGTGCACCGCTGGCCCATTCTGCATTCCGTTACCTCCGGCGACGACCTTCGTGACGGCCAGGCCATCCAGGCCACGCAGCAGGCGGCTTCCCTTCAAAAGCAGCGCTGGAGTCGCCAATCCTTGCCTCGGATTCAGCGGCTGACCTAATCGAACGACGGCAGGGCGCGAATCAAATGACCGACCCTCATCTGATCAGGCATTGGCCAGTATGCGTAACGAGGTTCGAGCATACAGTGAAACGCTCCGCAGCCAATCAGTGCTTCCAGAAGATCAAGCGGCGACGCCAGAAACAACCCAAACGATCTAAACGCCTCGCGCTGCTTCAAAATACCCTTGTCCATTGTCATGAAGACATGTATCCCCATGCGAGCTGCAGACGCAACAAGTACGCGATCGAAGCCCTGAGGCAGCCCTGCTAACGCATCCTCTAGTAAGGAGTCCGGAAGAATCAGCAAACCTTCTCTGGAAGGAAGATCCATCCCGGAGGGCTCACTGCTTACCAAGCCCAGCGCCGAAGTAAACTCTTCAAACGCTCTGATCCGGTGAGCCTTACGTTCGGCCGAGAGGCGCTTCTTCGCATCGTTGATTGACGCAGGCAGGATAATAAATCTGATATCCCTTAGTACCCACAAGGCAATCAGCAGTTGGAGACCCTCTAGCTCGCTCGCATAGTTTTCGTCGGCCACGACCGGTAGATCGTTGCCCTCCCACAAGGCTCGCCCGTAGTTAAAGTAGTCTATAACCATATTCGTGTCCCACGCTATGAACAGTGGACCACGACCTCTGCGCGTGTGAAACAGACTAGGGAAATCTTCATAAACGAAGTGCGGACCCTCGGGAACCCATCCTTCAGGCGGCCAAAAACGAGAATCTTCTTGCCGCAGAGCGGATAGCTCCGCTCTCAGTCGAGCAGCCATCGAGTTGAAGAGATGGAGGCCCCATGCCTCAAGACTACGATAGTCGGCCGTGAGATCGACATAAAGAATTTGCGGATCAAACGGATGTCCGCCATGTGCTTCCATAAGCCCATTATGGCACTCAGCCGCGTCCTGACTCATAACCGAACAAGTTAGGAGGGGAACCGTTGAAGGCTTCGATAGGGAGTTCCTCCGGCGTCCCCATGCTGTAGTCAGGGGCGGCACGGCCAGACGCCTGCCAGGTCCGCACCCGCTACGGTGCTCAGGAAGCTAGCGGCCGCGCCGCGGACGCGGTGCTCGTGCCCGATTGGACATTTTGTCGTGGCAGCTAACACCATCCGGCACCTCGGCGCATATCCAGGCGCTCATGCCAGCCCTGGACGACTGTGCTCAGATCTGACCTTGCTACGGATCAGAAGGACTGGGCAAGACTCTCGGCCACGCATGGCAGAGGCACTCCGTTGTCAGTCGCCACAACGGCTTGCGGGGCAACGGCGGCCTGTCTCGAAGTCCGGAAGCGAGGCGTTGGTCTTAGGCCAGCCGTCACGCATCTCAGCTTTTCTTGAAGGACCAGACGCCGTCAGCGTGCACCGTGACGAGGATCGTCCCATCAGGGAGGGGGACCTCCCCGCGCCAACTGCCGATTTCGTTGACGAGATTCTCCCGGCTGGACTCGGTGTAGGCGTCCACGATGAAGTTCGAGCTCCCGGAGTGACGGGCGTTCACTGTAGTGAGGCCGGCGCTCGGCGGGTTGACAATCACCACGTCGTCGCCGCGGCCGGTAAGTCCGGCACCGGTCCACTGCCGAGCCTTGGAAATGGGCTTGAGCGTCACCGTCCACTTCCCGTCGGCGTCGATCTTGAGCGCCGCTGTCTCCGTGCCCTCGTCCTCATTGAGCAGGACGCTTCCCTTATAGATGCCGATCTCGTTGACGATCGAGCTCTGCTCAGCACCGCGGGCGTCGAGTGGCGAGACGATGAAGTTCGATTGCCCGCGATGCGTGAGCGTAACAAGCCACACGTCCGTCCAATCGCTCTTGCGCAGCTTGATGACCTTTGCGCTTACCCCGCTGTACCTGCGTGGGGAGGGCTCTGGGCTGGGTGTCGGCGATGGCTCGTCGGACGGAGTGGTCTCCTCGTCGCTCGAGGCCCTGTCGGTGGCCTTGGCTGGCGCGTTTCTGGTTTCGCTGGACTGCGCGACCTTGTTGGTCGTGCCAGTCGGCACTGTCAGCGTGCCGACGACCGCCATGCAGCCGACGAGGAGGACGAAGGGCAGCCCGATGACGAGGAGCCAGAAGCCCGGGCCCTTGCCTTTCCGGTGCGGCGGCGGGGGCTGCCACCCTGGCGGGTATTGCCACCCGGGTGGCTGCTGGGGAGGCGTGCCGCCGTACTGGGGCTGGCCGGGGGGCGGCCCATAGGGGCCTTGTGGGCCCGGCTGCTGGTGCATGGCGTCACTCCAGAGGCTTGGGATGCTCGGTGCCATAGATGGACGTGCACTTCGCCTCCCGGGTTGCCTAGCGTGATTGGAACGTTAGAAAGAGAGGAATGGCCGCTCAGTGGGATGGTTTGACGGCCGAGGAACCGCAGGTCGGCCCTATCGCGGGTTGGCCGTCCGAATGATCTACCACTGCGGTCCGACGCGCCCAAGAGATCGGACCATGACGATCGCTGACTTCGTTATGCCGTTCAGATATAGCAACCGTTGCCGACTTCTCACTGGATGGCCGCCAGATGACGGCACCGGCGACGGCAACACCGACCACCATAGGCACAAGCTCCCTAGAAAACGTTCCACACCCTGCCCATCGGCAGTCAGCGCAGCGATCGCTACGCCCTGAGAAAGCGACCGTCATTCGGCTCTCATGGGGTCCGGAGCGATTCAGCCTTGTGCCCAATCACCACGAATCGCGGGCTAACCATGCCTCCCGTGGCAGTACCTGTCCTCCCGCTAACGCTTCGGTATCGCCGGCCAACACTACGCCTGCCCCAAGCGTCGTATGTCTACAGGCAGTCGTATGTCTACACGCACTCGCAGCCCAGGAGCACCGTGGCGCATGATCCCGGACATGACTACTACTGGGCCGGACAACCGCCCCAGGCCCAACAGATTCGACTGGGTCCTCTGCGTCCAGTGATCCGCGACCGGACGAATCTCATTCCCGTATCGGCCTTTTATGCGCTATGTGGCATTTTGGCTGGCGTAACAGTGGCCTGCTCTACCTCGACAGCACCGTCGTCAACGCGCCCTGTCGCGACCGTTACCGTGACTATGAAAGTTCCCGAGTCCCCTGCTGTAAGACCAACGTCGACATCCGGAAACGTGGCGCTTCCCTCTCTTCCGCCGGTGCCGATAGAGCCAGCTCAGCCGTCCTTGATTTTCGAGCTGGATTGTGTCACCCCTCCGCAGCGCGTTCTGGGCGACGCAACGCTTGGCGATCCGTTTCTATTTGATCCACGAGCTAGCGTTGCCTTCACCGGCAGGAAAGCAACAGTGACGATGTGGGTCGACGGATTCAAGGCTCATATCATTACGATAGACCGCGATACTGAAGTACGAGTCCCGCAGCGCATCGACTTGACTCACAAGTTCTATCCGGTTGCCGGATCTCGTCAGCATAAGATAAAAGCCGTACTCAAGGACTCGGCAGGTCGCACGCTCACACGGAAATGCTCGTTCCCTTTGCGTTTTGGGTAGCAGATGGCCTATGCCGCCAGGGGCTAAGACCGAGGCCCGGCTGTACAGCCAAGCTCGCTGACCACCGCGCCGATCCGCGATGCCAGATGGGGAGCGCTCCGCTGGTAACGCTCCAGCACGCCGGACAGCTGTCGCCACCCACCGGGAAGACCAGGCGATGACCCACACCACCACCAGCACACGGCGCGCATCAACCGGGACATCGGCAACGGCCCAGTCGTGGGTAGCCGTACCCGGTCTGTCTCGGCCCGGTATGAGCAGGTGACCGGCCGGACGGGAATTTGCGTCAGCACCGAATCACGCTCACTTTCGTCCGCTGCATCCTCACCACCAGCGACCGCGCTCATCAGTTCATCAAGATCAAGAATGACTCACTATGATGCAACTGACCCTTCTTTACCACCGAATCCGTGACGGGGCCGTTCAAAGGACAGGCCCCCAGTAGGGCTCGATGGCGTGCGGGATTATTACAAACTATGCAAAACTGGCGCCATGTCCGGCGATCAAGCCCTCACCAAGCTCCGCACCCTCGCTGACAGTCATCAGCGGCGTCTTTCCTGGTTCGTTGACCACGCGGGTGCAATCACCCCGTTTCCCGGCCGGATGGACGACGGATCCTTCCTAGTGTCCGCGCCGAAAGGAATCTACAAGCCGGCAGACCTTGAGTACGCCCTAAGCATCCGAATCAACCTTCGAAGTCCTTACCCAGACGGTGCAGTGCGGACAAGAGAGGACGGCAGCTGGTTCTTCAACTATCACCAGGAAGGCCTTTCCCCGGCTCAGCGTGACCGCATGTACACCAACAGAGGGCTGATGGCCTGCCTGCGGGACGCCGTCCCCGTGGGAGTACTCGATGAAATACCGCCCAAGAATGGCCGCAGTCAATACATCGTTCGCGGCCTAGCTCACCCGGTGGCGTGGGAGGACGGTTACTTCTTCTTCGAAAGCCTTGTCGGCCCTAGCCGGCCACGCGGCAACACCGCCGCCGAGGTCCTCATCCGCGATGCCGAAGAGGCCGTATCCGAGCAAGATGACCCGCCAGATGACGACTACGACGCCCGCCGACGCGTCTACCGACAGATCGTCATGCGTCGCGGGCAGCGTGGCTTCCGCCAGGACCTATTGAGGGCGTACGGCTACTCATGCGCCGTCACTGGTTGTCCGGTGGAAGACGTCCTTGAAGCTGCACATCTGCGTCCCTATCGAGGGCCAGCCTCCAACACCGTGACCAACGGGCTGCTGTTGCGGGCCGATATCCATACGCTGCTTGACCTTCAAATGCTGGCGGTCATGCCCGAGTCAAGGACCATCCTCGTCTCGAAGTTGCTCCTTCAGACGGAGTACGCCGGACTGAGCGGCAGTCGCCTTAGGGAGCCTACGCAGTTGACATGGCGGCCGACGGACGAGATTCTGCACTCCTTGTGGCGTAGTTTCTGCGAGGCCGAGGCGTCGAGATAGCCGCCTATTGAGGCGGTTTGCCGACTGCTGTCAATGCTGACTTCAGAGCCGGCCGATTTCAGGGAGCCGAGGGCCCGGCTCGATTGGATCTACCGTTGTTGCTAGGACCCATTTCTCCCCGTCGAGCTCAACCCATCGGAAGTTTCCATGGTGTGCTTGACGGCGTGCGAGTCTCGCGCTGACGAACTCACCCGGGCCAGGTGTCGGCAGGCCGAGAGCCGTTGCCGCTTGAGCATGGCTCTTGTACTGGCCGAATATGACGATTCCTTCGCTGCGCAGGGCCGTCCTCGCACCACCGTTACCTCGGACCCGCTTCATGTAGTCCTCCTGCATGGCGACGGTGGCAACAACGCTGCGGCTGATGAGCATGCCCTGGGCACGCCGGAACAACTCATTGATCTTCTTCTGGCCGCTTGCGGGGCCGAAAATCGCGTCGATGTCCTCAGCTGTTAGGCGCAGGAGCACATTCTCCTGTAGCGGCGCGCTCTTGAACAGCCAGCGAATCGCCCCGCGACCTTGTTTACTTAGGCTGCGTTTAGCATCGCGGTTCTCCCCCTTGTTGAGATTTTCTTCGTCCGCTCGGATCAATCCCGCACTCCAGAGACCGTCCTTGTCGTTAGCCCATAAGCCTAGAAGAATTCTGCCAACCGCCTCGGGCGGAATCATCCAGTCAGCCAACTTCTGGGAGTACTTGCAGTCGACCTCTACTCCGACGATCAAGTAGTCGAGGATTCTGCCATCCTCGAAGCCGAACTCCCTCTGGAGATTGATCTCAATCAGCGTGCCACAGTGGGTCTTCTCAGTTTTGTGGAGCTGTTCCCAGCGAAACCGGCCCGTGTGTTGGCCATCAAGCAACATGTCGAACGTACGTCGGATCGCCGCTGCCATCCGTGCACCTCGGGGGTCCACGCTCAGCAGGTGAGCGTGGACGGCTTCTAACGCAGGATCGATCGTACTCATACCAGGTAGCGGCTCATTGATCACTGGCTGAATGTAGCCGAATTACTGCACATAAAGCGACATGCCAGCACAACAGATTTGGCAAGCCGCAGCGCAATAGATCAGAGCACGACTGCATGGCATGATCCGTTCGGGTGTCTCAGTTTCCCGCGCTCAGTATCCGCCGCATCACACGCGCCCACCCGGGCCGGGGAGCTCCTTGGACATCTCATATGACGTGACCCTCGTCACGCACCTCGTGCATGCGCCTGACCAGGTGTCGTGGACGCACGGTCTCTCGTCGGTCCGCAAGAGTAGGCCTGTTACCCGGCGCGGGGAGGGCATAGTTGCTGATGAGGCATCAGCTGGCTCGCCTGACGAGGCATGCCGAGCCAGCGCGTACCTGGCTCACTAGCTGCGCGATACGTAACCGCCCAACTATCCGACCCCTGGCACCTCAGTGCCAGCTCCGTCAGGTGGTCGGATTCTGTCGTCGTTCTTCGCTACTCTCGCTCCTATGTTCGGCACGGGAGCTCAGCGCTGTGACCACGGCCTGCACCGCATTAGGCATGGGCTCATGCTCCCAGAGCCGGACAACATGCCAGCCCGCGGCTTCCAGGGCCGCGTTGACGAGCTGATCACGTTCCATGTTGCGGAGCAGTTTTGGTGCCCAGTACCACTCGTTGGTGCTGGGGTGACGCCCGTGATCTGGGCAGACGTGCCAGAAGCAACCGTCAACGAAGACAGCGATCTTGCGGCTCGTGAAGACGATGTCCGGACGTACTCTCACGCCCTGCAGGTCAAGTCGATAGTCCTTCCGGTACCGATAGCCCAGCCGGTGGAGCGCGCTACGCAGAGCCACTTCCGGCTTGGTATTAGCGCGCCGGTTAGCCTGCATGTTGCGCGATCGCCCGTCGTTGAGCGGCGCCGGATAGCGGCCACGCGCGTGCGCCAGCTTCCGCGCCTGCTCTCGGCTACTCTCTGCCATGGCCTGCCTAGTCTTCCTGTGGCCCAGTCCTCCCTTCCGGGACGATACAACTTCTGCCGAACCGTCCCCACCACAGATCACGCAAGGAGTGCCCTCTATGGCTCTTGAGGTTGTCGAGATCTGCGCCGGAGCCGGCGGGCAAGCCCTTGGCTTGCACCTTGCGGGCTTTAAACACCGCCTGGCGTTCGAGCTTGATTCCAATGCCTGCAGCACTCTCCGTGAAAACGCTCGACTCCGCAATATCGAGGTCAGCAACCCCGAGCACGTCGAAGACGGTCAGTGGGTCGTGCAGGGTGACGTGGCCGACCCTCAGATCTGGACGCCAGACAAGTTCACAGGGATAGATCTCCTTGCTGGAGGCGTTCCATGCCCGCCCTTCACGATCGCCGGCAAGCAGCTTGGCGCCACCGATGAACGCGACCTCTTCGCCTGGGCAGTTGAGCAAGTTGCCGTTGTGAAGCCACGCGCCCTGCTTTTGGAAAATGTCCGAGGGCTTAGCATGCCGCGCTTTAGGGGGTACCGCCAGCACGTCCTCGACAGACTACAAGAATTGGGATATCAGGCAGAATGGCGGCTCTTGCATGCCGCGAAGTTCGGCGTATCACAGCTACGCCCCAGGTTTGTTCTGGTCGCCATGAGACCAGACGACTTCGCATACTTCCAATGGCCCGAAGGTTCCGAAGAACGCCCACCCAGTGTGGGCGAGACTCTTCGCGATCTGATGGCAGAGAATGGGTGGGAGGGCGTGGACGATTGGGTGAAGAAGGCCAACGACATTGCGCCCACCATCGTTGGCGGTTCCAAGAAACATGGCGGGGCGGATCTTGGCCCCACGCGCGCTAAGAGGGCATGGGCGGCCCTTGGCGTCGACGCATACGGCGTCCATGACACCGCGCCTCCCTACTCCGACAAGCGGCCAATGACAGAATACGGCCCCAAACTGACCTGTGAAATGGTGGCAAGGCTGCAGGGCTGGGACCACAAGGAATACAAATGGACCTTCACAGGCCCCAAAACCTCTCGTTATCGCCAAATAGGTAACGCCTTTCCGCCGCCAGTTGCCAAGGCTCTCGGCCTTGCAATCGGTGCTGCACTCCGCCACGAGGGCGAGAAGCGTCAGCTCGAGACAGACCGCGCGCATGACCTCGTTTATCGGGCTCTCCGCGCTGCCGGCGATTTCATGACTGTCGAGCAAATCATGGCCAAAGCCGACATCCAGCTCACCGATCCGGAAATCGAGAGGCGCATCACCCTCCTCAGCCGAGACTTTGAAATCGCCAAAGTAGAGCAGAGCACGGGAGACCTGGCCTACAAGCTCGTTGAGTTCAAAGCGTTCGTCGGCCAAAACGATCATCTGCGTCACGAGTACGTCCGCACCAAGCCCCAAACGATCAGCTAGCGGCCGCGACAACGGCCATCGGCACGGATTACACCTATCAGGGCAACCACGTCACCTGGGCGCCAGCAGGCGAGCTTAGTCTTTGAAGCGTGCCATCCTGCGTGATATTGCCTGCCGGTTACTCCTGCGGATCTCGCCGCGGTCGTAGCTGGGTCGTCCCGACGCCCAGCTACGACCGGTTTTACCGCGGATCAGCGTTGGCTCTGTTGAGCGAGCTGATCAATTATCACTAGGGGGCTCTTTTCGAGCGTGAACCAATCTGATGTAACGATGCGTGACGCGTCGCCCGTGTAGTTCATTGCCGCTGCGATTGCCGACGTGAGGCGTGGGCTTACCAGATCTTGCTCGCATGCCTCGAGAGGGTGCTTGACTACGACGGCACAGCGCTGCCCCCTGGCCTTTACACCGACAACGGTAGTGTCGGCGGCGAGCAGCGTACCTTCATAGATCTCCTTCAGTGCTTGCACTGCCTTTTGCTCGCGTTCGTGCTGATGCTGAACGTTGCCGTCGGACAACACAGTGAATAGATCAGATGCCAATCGCCAGTCAAGTAGCGGATGGAAGGCCATGTTCGAGTAATCCCGCAGGCAGTCGTAGCACGAAGCGGTGCAGTTCCCAGCGTGCTTCGACTCTGCGAGTGAATTTATGTAGCCCTTCACATACTCGGTGAAGTCTGGGATGACGTCAGCGTTGCCGAGATGGGTACTGAAACCCGCTCCGTTTTCTAGTGCATCAGCGATGAAGGCGTAGAGCGCCGTGCCTTCGTTGTGCGGGCCAGGATGGACGCCGGCAATGAGTTCCTGTGGGTGAACGTCAAGATATGCCGCTGCAGCACTTCGGATGAGGAATGCTAGCGAGTACCAGGCAGCCCGGCGCCCCTGGCTGATGTCTGCGCCGCAGAACGGCTTGTGACTCTCGAGGTTGAGCCGGTACCCGAATCCTTGATCGACCGGAGATTGCGGGCCCACAAAGAGGAAATCTGTGGGCAGTACCGCGCCCAGTGCGACGGAGAAATATTCGCCGCTCCCTCGTGCCATATCGTCGATGCCCTGAGCACCGGCTTCGACGTAGCCCCCCCAGGATCCTCTTGCCCGCTGGAAGGAGAATGATTTCTCGTTGTTGTCGTTGACGACGTAGCGGCTGCCTAGGCCGGATAGGAACGCCCCAGCCTTCCACGGCTCATGCTTCAGCTCATCCAGCTTGGTGGTTGCCCGAGCGGAGACCGTTCTTGGAGACCAGGAGAAGTTGCCGTCGAAATCCCTCGGCGCTCCTGCACGAAAGCCGGCTGGCTCGCGTAGGTCCACAATCCGGAATCCTTCAACCCCACACAGTGTGCAGGCTTCCGTAGACGGGGCGGGATCCACGGCCAAATGATTACAGTTTGAACATAGGCCGATTCTGCGCTGCTTGGTGAGAGGTTCCTCAATGGCAACCGGGCCTTGCGGGCGCGGCTCGAATTCTGTGACCCCGACCACTGTGTACACTTCGTTGTCTTTGACGATCTCGCTCCTGGGAGCGAACTGAGATACGGCCAAGGCGACATCGCGGTCCACTGCCTCGTCTGGAGGCCAGGGATACCGTTTCCTCGGCTCCTGCAGGTATAGCTGGCGCACCCGCGTTGGGAAACCAAACATGGGAAGAATTCCCATGTGCGCTAAGCGTTCGCTGAGTTCGAGACTTTCCCCGACGGCTGTCGCAGCCTCATCAATCCTATCGAGGACAGATATGAGCCATGCATTATTGAGGTGAGGAGTATTTGCAGGGAAGGCAGTCAGCGTCGTTAATGCCGATTTTGTCTCCTGGACCACCTCAGGATTATCCAAGAGCCACTGACGGATCTCTGGCGCTGCCTCTGCCCAATGCTCGGCCAGGCCGAATTGCCCGTGCACATTCGATGTACCGCCATGATCCTCGGACGCATTGAATGCCAGGCGCAGCAGATCGCTGGCAACGGCACGCTGGAGGATTTCTGGCCGTCCCATGGCTAGGTAGGGCGGCGGAGTAGGGTTGTTGGTGACGGCTTCGGGATGCCTGAAGTAGTGCTCGTCATGGCTGCGGCCGCGGCAGACAGTGAGGGCTACCGCTACAGGGGAAGATCTGCGCCCAGCCCTGCCGACCCGCTGCTGGTAGTTGAAACGCGTGGGCGGCATGTTGGCCATGACAACTGCCGATAGCGGCCCAATGTCCACGCCGGCTTCCATGGTCGTGGTGACGGAGAGCACATCGATCTCGTGAACCAGGCTTTCTTCTTCTTCGCTGAGAAAGACCTTCTGGAAGCGTGCCTGACGGGTTTGTGCCTCGATTCTGCCAGTCTGGCCAGTGAGTTCGGCGCAGTTCAAGCGGAAATCCCCGTCTCCTGCGGCGGCCTTCCATGCATAGTAATCGGCTTCTGGTGCACTGACGTTGACAGGGTCTGGAGGCAAAGGCCTGCCGCATGCTGTGCATATGCCGGCGCTGGGCGTAAGGTGCTGCCGCTGGCACGATAAACAGACCCATGCGTGGCTGCCATTGGGCCGGATCACTACTTTTCTCGGGTCAATCAGATAACCCTGAACGATGCCTCGCCAGTAGGCCTCCACCTGCACCTGGACATCGTCAAGTTCAACGCTGGTTGCGGCGGCGACTTTCTTCCAATACTCCCGGAGCCGCTTGGGCGGCTTTGGCGCTTCATCCCGTATCAGGACAAAGCGGTGCTGTTCGGCTAGAATTCGCAGGCTAGCTGCACCAAGTCCGGGAATTTTGGTCGGGGCTGCACTTGCGGCCTCTATCCAGCCAAGCCCAAGCGACTCAAAGTCGCGGTTCGTCCCCGAGAACAGTGCGGCGACCGTGTTCTCTAGCAAATCCTCCTCGGCTGAGAAGGCAGCTTCCCTCTGCGCGGCGGTAATGCCGTGAAGGAGTTCTGGCTCCTCGGTGTTCCAATCGTATAGTTCGTACCAGGGACCTCCTCCTTGCCGCTGAACTGATTGCCTTGTTCCCGCAGGATTAGTGCCGAGAGCTAGCAGGCGGCGATGGACGAGTATCTTCGCAAGGTACTCCAGCGTGGGTGGTTCGGTGAACTTGGCAGACGCAGCAGCGACTCCTCTTTCGTCTTCATCCAGCCATGCGAGGCGGAGCGTCTTCAGAGTGTCCTTATCCCGCTGCTTCAAGCGCTCGAATGCCGCCTTATTTCCAACTGTGTGATCACCTTGATGGAACGCTCGGGCCTGTTCTATGTCTTCCGCTGTCACCGCGGATGAGGCCAGTTCCTGCAAGGCTAGGAGTCGCACAAGGTCCTGGTAGTGACGTAGTGCAAGACCCGCGGCTAGCTTGGCTGCGTCCTGCCGGCTATCTGTGAAGACGATGAGCTTTCGCTGACCTGGATCCGTGAACTGGCCGACTAGTTCGGTTGACAAGACCTGGTTGATCTTCTCGAAACCAGTCCGCATGGCCCTGATTGGTGACCGCAGGCGAGCCGGGTCGCCAAGAGCAAGCCGCTTAGGCTTGCCGTCTCGGCCCCGTGTCACCTGCTTTTCCCAGTCGGCACTGCAGGACGGACAGCGAGTGGGAAATGGCGGAAGTCCCTCTGCGTTGACCCGAGGCTCACCAGTCTGCCGGTCGATGATCCCGCGTATATGGAAACTCCACCCAGTAGCCCCGGGCTCCCTGTTCTTAAGGTGACCAGTCTTCGGAGAGAGGACGCTCCGGCGGAAGGTGAAAGTTACTGATTTGGCCTCTGCCGTCCACTGGGCGTCATCATCTGCTTGCTGCGGTCCAGTCGAGGGCCAGTACACGATGTAGTTCGAGGCAGTCCGGTCCTGCCTGAACTGATCAGGAATTCGTGACAGATCGGGGGTATCGGGCAGCAGATAAGAATTGAAGGAGTTCCTGTTGAAGGCGCTGCGTGGTGCATAGCCGCCGAGCATGACGTCACCGCACGCCTGGCAATACAGCAGTTCGAGAACACGGGCGCCACACTCGCACTGTGATCGAGGGGCCGTGTACAGCCGTCCGACAGTGCGCCCCTCGTATTGACCCCCAGGGATGGCCTCGCACGATGGACTGCAGCACGCCCAGATGCCAGCCACGTTCCTGAAGAACAGATGGATGCGAATCTTAGGAAGTTCCTCCGCCTCACCGGCGGCACGTATTGCGGAAGTCGCGCCCATCAGGGCGGCCGCGCGGAGGTCTGGGGAAGCCGAGGGGAACATGCGCTCAGCGAGTTCGGACGCGGGGAGAGCTGGCGAGGAAGGACCTTCTTGGTCTCTGCGAAGGGCCGAATAAAGGACTTCTCCCGCACCTGTATCTTCGAGGAGGCGCACCGCGTCATCCGCAGAGATTTCCTTCTCCGCTACATCAGCAAGCTGCACTGCGTGAGCGGACAGATCAGTAGAATCTACCCTTTTCCTTTTAGCCGCTTCGCCCGGGATAAAGTGGAAAGTATCCTCTGCGACGGCGAAAAATTCTTGGAGGAATCGGCGGTCCTGTTCTCGATCATCTTGCAACGACGCCGACGTGGCCACCACTCTCAGTTTCTCCGGCTTATCGATGATACCGAGGCGGTGTCTGAGATTGCGGATAAGGTAGGCAACCTCCGTGCCAGCCGTTCCCCGGTGCATATGCAGCTCGTCCACTACAAGTGTGAACCGCGCCTCTGGGTTGCGAGCCAGCCACTCACTGGTGCGTTCGAAGAAGTGCTGGTCGCGGTCTCGCAACAGCATGACGTTAAGCATGGAGTGGTTGGTAATAAGGATATCCGGCGGGGCATCATGCATGTCCCATCGAGACACCATCTCGGCGCCCCCCAACCGCGGAACGAAATAGCGAGTATCTTCGTCGCCGGACTCATGTGCTCGCTCACTACGAGCCTCAGTGGCCTGAAGATATTTTCGAAGCTCATCTACGTTGTACTTCTGGTCTTGACTGCCGGTTACAGGCGTGGCGCCGGTGAACCGCCCGAAATAGAACCTATGACCGCCACGATTGGCGTCCAGCCAAGCC
The DNA here is from genome assembly GCF_016863275.1 of Planotetraspora mira. GTDB lineage: Bacteria > Actinomycetota > Actinomycetes > Streptosporangiales > Streptosporangiaceae > Planotetraspora > Planotetraspora mira. The sequence goes on along the minus strand of NZ_BOOO01000047.1, from coordinate 45,841 downwards.
CGGATTTGATCACTGTCTAGCGCCCGGCGAAGCCGGACAAGCTGGTCGTCGACGAGCGCATTCATGGGATAGAGAATGAGAGCTCGGACGGCCTGAGCGCGGCCGGTCTCCCCGGAGCGCTGCGCTTCGAAGGGGGAAGAAGGCCTATTCCACCACTGTCTCAAGGATGCCGGCGTGCCGGACCACTCTCGGGATTCAGCGAGTAAGTCCGCGAGGATCGGCAAGAGGAACGCTTCGGTTTTGCCTGAGCCAGTGCCGGCGGTGACGACTACATTGCGGCCTGCCATCATCGAGTGACGCAGGGCTTGCTCTTGGTGCGTATATAGCTCTCTGCCCCGCGGAAGCAGCCCCAGTTCAGCGAACTCAGCGAGTTCTGGGACCGCACCAGCGTCGGCTACCGATTCCGCGAGTGTGCGCCCCGATGACGCGTATTCAGGACGCAGCTCGATATATGGCTCCGCGTATACCCCGCCGGCGCGGTCTAGTAGATTTCTGCGTTCATCCTGAAGCCGTTTATCGCGAAGCCGGAAAGCTGTGTCGTAATAGCGCAAGTACGCATCACGCATTGCGTCAAATGCGCCAAAGGCATCCAGGCCTTCGTAATCCAGACGAGTCACCGGATCTCCAGGTTGCGACGTAGGGACTGTGCAATTCGGCCGGCGATCCAGCGTGGCACGCCGTCATATACACGGCCAGCTTCAGTCTTGAGCGGGGGAAGGCCCGTGCACATGACGGCAGCTTCCTCCTGAGGTTTTGGCAGCAGTGCTTTATACGGAGCGATGAGCTGCCCGAGGGTCTGACCATCACGAGTACCGGAGTCAGGTCGCCATTGAAGAGGAAAGGAACCTGACGGAAGTTCAAGGTGGATACCGATACGCTTGCCTGCCGCGTACCAGCTTCCATTCCTGACCGTGGCGTAGCGGGGAAGCCGCCCATACAACTTGTACTCGTACAACCCATCCTGGGGATGAGACGAGTAGGCACATGAAAGGAAGTTTCCAGTTGAGTTATCAAATCGCGCTAGGCCTGTGGTGCGAGCCGGGGGGGCTGTTAGTTCACCGAGTGCGATTCGATCGAGGCGACGCGCAATAGTCTCTGCTACGCATGACACCGGCTCTGCCCCAAGAGCAGCAGCTATCTTCCGCGTCTCCTCCAGATCATCCCATTGCATCCAAACGCTTGCAGGTAATGGAAGCTGGTTGGCAGGCGAGGGATAGTTGCGGAATACCACTCCAGGCAGGTGACTCCAGTACGCCGCGTCCGGACGTGCACCAGCCAGCACGGCAACGTTGTACCGGCCGGGCAGCGGCGTGAGAGTAAGAGGTCTGGCCCGCCAAGTCTGAGATGCCCAGCTGATATCTACGATCCCGAGCACGTCAAGCATCTCCATCCAGCGTGAAGCATTTGCTGGCTCGGCGCCCGACGCCCAAGCGATATCTTTCCTGAGAGCCACGGTTGACCCGTGCTGCACCTCCGCAAGCCATGCGACGATAAGATCGGGATCAAACATGATGAGCTCCCGGTTGCATCGATCGCCTAAAAAATTCTTCCCGATATCTCCGCCACTTTTTGAAATGTGGCGTGCCGCTTTGTTGATCGAGAACCAGCCGTGTCCAGTATTCTCTTGCTGGCTCACCCAGGTGGCCGAACGCCGGCTCGATATCGCGAAGCAACACGATTGTGTTGCGGTCATTCTCCCCAGTAGTGACGACCCAGACTGCGTCGTCAGGGACGTTGATATCGGCATATCCATCTACTTGAAGACCCGTGCCACGCCGGGTCCACCAGGCCGGCAGGCGGGTACCTGGAACGGGGATAAATGTTCCATCAGCTCGGATGAAGAACGAGTCGCCGACAACACGCACCTTGATCGCCTGATCGGATATTCCGCTAAGCGGCGTGATGTCTATTTCGGGCAGCTGCCTTGGTTCGGCAGGATTGTGGAGTTCAAAGGACTTGTCACCATTCGGCGACTTGATCGTGTGGGGGCCGCTCTTCAGATCGCGGCCCCGTAGCGAGATCCGCGCTTCTAAATCTCCGGCCAGCGGACTTTCGTCTAGTAACGTCGCCATTCCCGCAGGGAGCGCGGGCAAAATCGCATCCGGCTCACCACCCACCAGATAGTTGCTACGTTCGCTATCCAGCCGCACTCTGAGCCCACCATCCAAGCGTGGGCGTCGCGAAGGCGTATGGGAGGTCCCCGACAATCCAACGACGTTAAAAGCCCGGCCAAGCAGCCCGTCATCCGCGAATTCGACTTGCGGAAGTGCATACCAGCCGTCGGCCGAAGTTTCTTGGGGGGTTCCCCATGGGAGACCTGCGTGGTGCAAGAATGTTTGCATCCGCTGTTCGCCCGAGCGGTCGATTATAAACACATAAGGTTCAAAGGTCGTCAGCTCTGACACCTCGACCCACGCGCCTGCTACGAAATCTTCCCTCAGCGCGATGACATGTCTTCCGGCAGAGATCGAGACTCTGAGCGCGCTCCCACGCGCAGAAAATCCATGCGATAGTGCTAGTGCTGGATCAGGCAGGCGACCGGACAGGATATAGGACGTATATCCATCTTGAGCTTTAACCGTAAGTTCCCCTTGGGAATACTTCAGCATGTCTGCGGAAATACCCTCCACTGTGGCAGCATGCCAGTGCAGTTGCCAGCCATCAACGGGATCCTCGTCGGCAGCAAGCCGGAGCTTTAGCTCCTTCAAGGTCTCGCGTGATGTGAGCGGGGTTGTGATGTGAGTCGAGCCCACCAGCGAGACCAGTAGCGGTCCCAGAAGAACGTCGTCGGCACGTGTATCAAGCGCTTCTCTCAGCCGGGGAGACAAGGACTTCTTCCCGGACCACATCCGTAAGTCACGCAACAGCTTGGGTTCCGATATTGGAACGTTCCTCTTGGATGTATCAGTCAGACGGAAGAACGCGGTCAGGGCATCGCGATCCGAGGCGCGGACAAGTGCTTGTGATTGCGCATAGCCAATTCTCTCACGCCCTTTAGTTGCGTGGGCGGTGTTTAGGCCGCGGCTTCCGCCCTGCACGCTGAGCCACTTACTCAGGTTATCCCAGCACTCCACCACATCTTCGTATCCATTTTTCAGGAAGTCCTCGTTGGGTGCACTGCCATAGGACGGTTTAAGGACTTCAGCTAGCCTCACGTAGTAGGGCGGAGCGCCCGCTTGCGCGGCTCGCTGCACCTCGGTTGCGGCCAGCACGCATGCTGCCAGCAGGGGCAGGCACGGCGGAGGATCTTCCTGGCCTGTGCGCCGCCAGCGAGTGATACGGTCCAAAATTGGCCAAAATGGATTTTTGCGCCAATCCAGCTCGGCACTCACTGCGGGGCCAAGGGCCTCGATGCCTATGGTGCCGTTGTGCAGCCGCTCTTGCTCCTGTTTGTCGATGAAGAACAGCACCGGAGTGCCATTCTTATCCGGGCCGAAGAACTCATCGGCTAGGCGCGTCTGCCACCAGTCGTAAGATCGCATTATTCTACGCAAACGTAGCATTCTTGGGTGCTACGGGCACACCTGCTTGCCTCGAGCACATTCGGGGGAGGGCACCCGTGCCGGCAACGGATCCATCGGCCACGCGAGGCCTCAAGGCCCGCACAGACGATGCCATGTTTGCATCACGCGTTGCTGCATCCGGGTTCATTCGCCCAAGGTAGTCGCATGGACTGACAATCCTCGCAGAGAACGCAACTCACGATCTGGCATCAGAATCATAACGAGTTATGATTCTGCCCGTTGTACTCCAGTGCTTCCAGCCTGTCCCAGGACCCTATCCTCGCTGCCCTTAGCAGCATGATTGCCGGGCCGAAGCTCTGACCTGCAGGATTCGTGTCTCGGGCTATGCCGGAAGGCTCTCTGAACCTTCCGGTACACGTTGACTTGGGCTCCAGACTCAGGATGCGATGTTGAGTAAAAGTGGAGTCGTGGCGCCGGCCGTCCTATCTGTGGAACTCGAAGGCGACGTGGAGCGCCCGGCCACGCTCTTCTGGGTGGCGTATCTGCCGGACGCTCATCGCGCGGTTCCTTCTAAGCTTCGTCGCTGTCGGCCTGAGCCGCCTTGCGGCTCTTGCGCTCACGTTCGTAGCGATTAACAGCCTCTGAGGCACCCTCGGCCGGCCAAGGCTTCCAAGATCGCAATTCGTACGTTACCTCGGTAACGCCGTTGTCTTTCACTCGGTGAGCAACGATGTCCCAGCCGAGGACGAATCGAAGCTCGCGAAGCCGCTTCTTCGGATCTCCCCGGTGTGTGTCCTTGGCCGCCACGGGAAGCAGCTCGGCTGGCGTATGCTCACCGCGCTCTGCGAATGCTTTTAGCAGCTCACCTATACGTTCCCACGGGTTGGGCCTGCCGAGCGCGGCAGCGAGAGCATCGCTGTAGGGATTGAGCGTCTGAAAGAACGCCTTCTTGCCGTTGTTGTGCTTCTGGCACAACGGCTCGAGGTTGCCCAGCTCGGTCTTGCCACCCCACGATCGCGGCACGATGTGATCGATCTGCAGCTTGGCCTCGTCGGGACCGGCACCGCACATTGCACAGAACCTGCCGCGGAGGGTGAAGACCTCGGCCTCCAACTTGGGCGAGATCCGGTGCCCCTTGTCGGTGGCGGGTGTCGAGCTCCACCCATCGATGCGATACACCCATTCCCCATCGCCGGTGCGGCGATAGGACGTGACGATGAACTGGTCTCGCACATCCCGTAGCCGACGCTGGCTATGGACGTTTGCCTTGCCCAGGACCTGACGCGAGCGCTCCAGCCATTCAGCCATCGTCGGCGGGTCATCCCGCCGTTCCAGCAGGAAGCGGCACGCTTCCTCCGCTTCCCGGTTCGCAAACAGAGTCCTGATCACACTGCTGCCAGCCTCAGGGAGCGGTCGGTCTACGTTCTCGAGGGGGTCGTTCATCCGTTCGAGTCTCCTTGCTCACAAGCCTCCGGACGATGATCAGAGAATAGCGGCGGCATGATCTAGTTCGCAACGTGATGCAGCAAGCCGCTGCAGCTTCAGATGGCACTTAATGCCGCTTGAGCTGGGAAGTTATTGATTTTGTTGCCGTCAACATTCCTCCACTGAGCAGACAGTTTCCGGCGGCGAGCTGATGCGTAGTTCGTATCAAGCAGGGAGGGTGCCAGGCCGTTTGGACGTCGCTCCAGACATGGCAAAGACCCTCGCCGGACAGTTGGCGAGGGCCTTCGGCGCTGGTCAGGTCGGGCGTGCCGATGCGAGCCCCGTCGGGGTCATGGAGGCGCCGACCCTATGGGTTTCGCCTTGGAATTCGTTAGGAGATTAGACCCAGGGAGCGCAGATGACGTAGATCGTTCCGGAGGCGCTCCCGCCGGTTGCGACCGCGACTGGCTCCCTCCGGGACGGACGTACCTTCTAATGCACGTCTGCCACTCTCGTCGGGGTGGCGGGCAGGTCGTATCTTTTTGATCACCTGCGTTCTGGCCGGCGGCAGGCGCGGTCACGCTGGTCCGGCCGATGGCCTCGACCGCGGGCCCATCTAGTGCCGCGACCAGGAAATGACCAGCGGGTCGGGTGAGGATTTCACGCTGCGGTGTAAGCCCCGCACCAGACCACTCCAGTCCGCCCTTCAGCGCACGTTCGAGGGGTTGCGGCAGGGTCGAGCACACCATCCACGGGGACACCGCCCTGCAGCACCGGCCGAGTCAAATGCTGCTCAGAGCCATGAGCAGTACCGTTACGAACGTGACGACCGACTTAAATCAGCTAGCTTCGCGGTTGCAGGATTTTGCCCGCGCACGCGATTGGGAGCAGTTCCACACCCCGAAGAACCTGGCGATGGCCCTCGCCGGCGAGGTCGGCGAGTTGGTGGCAGAGTTGCAATGGCTGACGCCTGACGAGTCGCGCAGGTTGGATGGAGAGGCTCTCGGACGCGTACGGTCCGAACTTGCCGACGTAACTCTCTACCTCGTCCGCCTCGCCGATCTTCTTGGTGTGGAGCTCATCGAGGCCGCCAACGCCAAACTGAACGAGAGCGAGCGTCGTTACGATGCTGATCTCTTTCGCGGTTCCGCGAGGAAAGCGCCTCCACTAACCTCATGATGACCATGTGATGCGGCCCGACGGGCTTCCGCGCTTACCCGGCTGACGCCGGACCGGATACGCCCCCACCCGCACGAGTTATCTCGTGCTGCCTGGGGGAGCCTGTGACGGCATTACGGCTGTCCGTGGAGAGCCTGATTGCCTCGCCCAACGAAGCTGCGCTTGCCGAGCAGATCAGCGAGCACCTGCGGATGACCACTGGCCGCGGCCCATCCCCCTCCGAAGCTAGATCATGGCAACGGAGCCTTCCCGCGCTCGCCAGAGACCTGGCCGACGCAGGGCTCAGCAAAGTCGAGATGCTGGTCGAGTACAAGCTTCCACTGACCAGCAAGCGAGCCGACGTCGTGTTGGCTGGCGTGCACCCGCGCACTGGTGAGGACTCTTACGTCGTCGTAGAGCTCAAGCAGTGGAGTCGCGCCGAGCCGTCCGACCAGGGCGAGCACCTAGTCATCGTGGACGGCATGCCAGGAAGGGAACTACTCAACCCCGCCGAGCAGGTCCGGCGCTACTGCGAATACATGTCCGACTTCCTGAGCGTGCTTAAGGACCGGCCACTGTCCGTCCACGGCGTGGCTTACCTGCACAACGCTATGGACCTCGATGTGGACGGCTTGCATGACCAGGTGCGGGATGAGCGAAGCAGACTCTTCACCAAGCAGCGCCGCGGTGACTTCCACACCTACCTGCGGGAGCATCTGTCCGACAAGCCCGGCGCCGAGGCCGCCGACCGGCTGCTGAGCAGTCCGGTCGCGCCCAGCAAGCAGCTCATGACCTACGCCGCCAACGAGATTCGCGAGCGCGAGCAATTCACGCTCCTCGACGAGCAGCAGGTTGCCTACGAACTGGTCATGCGCGCCGTCGACAAGGCACGCCGCTCTGATTTCAAACAGGTCGTCATCGTCACCGGCGGCCCCGGCAGCGGCAAGAGCGTCATCGCCCTGTCCCTGCTGGGTGAGCTCTACCGGCAAGGCAGAACGGCACTACACGCGACTGGCTCACAGTCGTTCACCCAGACCATGCGCCGATACCCCGGCCGCGGCAGCACGCGCATCAAGAACCTCTTCATGTACTTCAACAGCTTCACCGACGCCGAGCAGAACAGCCTTGACGTCCTGATCTGCGACGAAGCCCACCGCATCCGCGAAACGTCTACCAGCCGCTTCACCCCGGCAGCAAAGCGCACCGGCCGGCCTCAACTAGACGAGTTGATGACCGCCGCCCGCGTCCCTGTCTTCCTGCTTGACGAGCACCAGGTCGTACGACCTGGCGAGCTCGGCACCGTCCACACGATCGAGCAGTACGCACGGGCACGCGGCTATGCAGTCAACCGTGTCTCCCTCGACGAGCAGTTCCGCTGCGGCGGCAGCCGCAAGTACGAGCACTGGGTACTTCGCCTGCTCGGCCTCGACAGAGAAAGCCCTATGCCCTGGGACGGCGACCAGGACTTCGAAGTACGACTAGCGCACTCCCCTCACGAACTCGAAGCAGCTCTCCTTGCAAAGCCCGGCACCGCGCGGATGACCGCCGGCTTCTGCTGGCCGTGGAGTGACCCGCGACCCGACAACTCCCTTGTGGAAGACGTCGTCATCGGCAACTGGTCACGACCCTGGAACGTCAAAAAGGATCGGGCCGTCGGGGATGCACCACCCAGCATGCTGTGGGCGACAGAACAAAACGGATTCGACCAGGTCGGATGCATCTACACCGCCCAAGGCTTCGAGTACGACTGGTCCGGCGTCATCATCGGACCCGACCTTGTAGCCCGAGACGGATCTCTCGTCACAGTTCGCTCTGAGAACAAGGACCCCGCCTTCAAGAGCAAGAAGGCCGTACCGGACGCCGATTTCGACCAGCTCGCCCGCAACGTCTACAAAGTGCTACTCACCCGCGGGATGCGCGGCACGATCATCTACGCAGTCGATCCAGCCACCCGCGACTTCCTCGCAACCCTGATACCTGCCGACTGACTCTCACCGACACGACTAAGGCGCAGTCTCCTCCACGCTGGCCATAAGCATGGCCGTTCTTATTCCTGCAGCAGTTGGCACGTCCTCGCTTCGCTCCGGGCTGCCCCACCCCAATTCGCTCCTCAACACGGGAGTTCGAGCACAGCTAGTCGTCAGAGGCATCCGAATCGTGCACGTGTCCCTGCACCAGCCAGGCAGGCATCGGTGCTCAGCAGTCCCCGCAACAGGGTGGCTCCGTGTGCTGATGGTCGGACGCCCAGAGCGTGAGCGGCATCGCTCCTGAATCCGTAGACGATCACGTCAGCTACCTGGTTCACTATCGGCACGATGGCGCAAACAGGAAGCGATATCCACGGAGGTAGACATGCACTTCACCGTCTTGCCCGCCAGAACACGACCCCCGAAAGGAGCTACCTCGCACGCATTTCTCGTGACAGATAATTGGGACGACTGGGGTCAGTACAGCACGCAATACTATCTAATATATTGCGACGCAAATGGCGCCGTTCACGATGTTGGACAAGTCAAAATCGCACAGTTCGGCATGCAACCGCCACAGCGACGCCCATCATTGGCCGAAAATTTCCCCCAGCTGGGAGAGAACTACTTTTCCCTCGGGCAAGATGACAGTTATTACGAGCGCCTTAACACCTTAGGCGAGGAGATTAGAGACGAGATTCTGCGATCATTACGAGATGTCGCGCTTGATGAGCAGCGATTTGACCGGGCACGCAATGAGCACGTGACCGGTACTTCGCTACTTCGTTTCGTCCCACCAGCAACAGTAACTGGCCAATTCCGTCGCCTTGCCAGGGGTGGCGCGCGCCTATCTCAATACCATTTCAAGTACACGGCACCAAACGCCACGCGTTCGATTAAACATACAGTATCGCTGTCCTTCGACGTAAAACCGGAGTCCGAGCCGCCGACAAATATTCATGTACTGATCGGGCGGAATGGGGTGGGGAAAACATATCTCCTCAATCACATGGCCCGCGCGCTAGCGGACGAGAATGCAAATCCGGACGAGGTAGGATCCCTCGACATGGGGGCTGACGATGGAAACGTGTTCGCCAACTTAGTCTCCGTTACATTCAGCGCCTTTGACCCGTTCGAACCCTTTAGTAATTCACGCAATAAGGCGGAGGGAGTCCACTACACCTACATCGGCCTCAAGCGCATCAAGAGTCGAGCCGATGGCATGCCACAGCCTCCAAAGGACCCCAGCTCCATTGCCCGCGAGTTCAGCTTAAGCGTCAAAGTCTGCCTTCAGGGAGCTCGCCTAGTGCGATGGCGACGCGCCTTGGAAACACTCGAGACGGACCCAATCTTCAGCGATGCACGTGTAGCAGATCTTGCAGATTCGGCAGCTGAAGATGACGAGCTTAAAAATAGGGCCACCCGGCTGTTCCGCCAGCTTAGCTCAGGGCACAAGATCGTCTTGCTGACGATAACCCGTCTGGTCGAGAGCGTAGAAGAGCGATCACTTGTCTTATTGGATGAACCGGAGGCCCACTTACACCCCCCGCTCCTTGGAGCATTCATCCGTGCGCTGTCCGATCTCCTGGTTGATCGCAACGGAGTAGCCATCATCGCCACCCACTCCCCAGTAGTACTGCAAGAGGTTCCAAGAAACTGCGTATGGAAGCTCCGGCGGTCTGGCCGGGATCTAGTCCGGGAGCGGCCAGAAATCGAAACATTCGGGGAGAACGTTGGCGTTCTCACCAGAGAGATCTTCGGCCTGGAGGTGACCCAATCAGGATTTCACCGGCTAATAGGCGAAGCAGTGAGAGGGCAGACCACCTACGAAGAGATAATCGACCGATTCTCTAGCCAGCTTGGCGGCGAGGCGAAGGCAATCATCCGGGGATTAATTGCGACTCGAGACACAGAAGCCGACATCTGATGTGGTACCTAAATCCCCCAAGCCACACGGCACGTTCCAGCTTTATGACATGCATTAGCCGTATCCGGAACAAGCAACTTCAAGAGCGCCTCAAACTCTCTGAAGAAGAGGTAGTCGCCGCGGCTGACTCCTACGCTGCAGCAGCGCAACAAACAATGCTTCACTCCCTCGACGATTCCGACTTCAACTTGAGCCTAGTCAGCAAGGACGAAATGATCGAGGTTTACGAGAGGCGTATGGCAAAGAAGGAAGCTGCCGGGCGCGCCATCTATGATGATCTGATCTCAGCACCCGCCCATGGGCGCTGCCCTCTTTGCGGGCAACGAATAGTTTCCACGCTGGATCACCATCTCCCCAAGACTCTCTATCCGGCCCTGGCCGTGGATCCTTTGAATCTTGTACCCGCATGCGCGGATTGCAATAAATTGAAGATGAATAAGGCACCAAGCGCCAGCGCGGAAGAGACTCTACATCCGTATTTCGATAACGTGGAGAACGATCCATGGCTTCACGCCGAAGTTATAGAGATAGCACCGGCGGCCGTGCGATTCTATGTTTCTCCACCACCTCAATGGAATGATACTCTGCTGCGCCGCGTACGCTTACACTTTAAGACTTTCAACCTTGCAGCACTGTATGCATCCCAGGCCGCTCAAGAGCTCAATAATATTAAGTATATCCTGTCACAGATACTCTCTAAAAATGGCCCGGATCAAGTTCGGGAGCATTTATGCGATCAGGCCATCAGTCGGCGTGTGGCCAATATAAATAGCTGGCAGACCGCAACGTATGCGGCGCTCTCAAGCAGCACCTGGTTTTGCGAGGGAGGCTTTGAAGAGTAAGGAAGATTCGCTTATCTGGGTCTAGCGTTCAGTGGGGCCTGCTCAGGCGTCGTCTCGGTCGGTCGGCTGTAACCCAGATCCCACCTAGAATTCCGTGGCCTAGGGGCTGTACTGTCAGTTACGTGAACGTGCTACAGGACGGACCACTCTTCAAGTTCTCCGAGTGGCCAAGTGATCAGGTTCCTCGCCAAGCAGCAGGTGTATATACCATATGGAGGGAAGATGACTTTGTCTATGCCGGCATGAGCGGAAGAGGAGCGCAAGCCGAAGACTTCGTCGCCCGCACCGACAAAACGCAAAAGGCCCTCGGCCTATGGACACGCCTTAACTCACATGCATCCGGAAGACGATCGGGAGATCAATTCAACGTTTACATTTGCGACCGTTTTATCGTCCCAGATTTGACGCCGGAACAGCAGTCCGATATTGGCGGGGGCCGACTCCTGCTTGACCAACTGACCAAGAGCTATATCCGCAAGCATCTTAGCTATCGTTTTCAAATTTGCCGAGACGGATCCGAGGCCCTTAGTGTAGAACGTGCTGCCCGCGCGGGTATTTTGCCAGCAGGCAGGCCGTATCTCAATCCTCTCTAAGGATGCCGATATGGTGGTCTCTCGACTGCGGTAAGCGGCCCGCAAAAGCACACGGCAACTGAAATCGTCACCACAACTTCGTCAAGTTCTGCGCGGTCAAAGAGCAGAGCGCACTGACCGACCTCGTGTCCAACAAGGCCGAAGCTGACATCACCCACCGATACGGAAGCGGCTGACGTAAGAACACCTCCTTTCAACCACACCGCTGATAGGCACGACTGCTCAGCTAGCTGCATTCAGCCCATGCCGCAGGTCTTCTTTCCCCTCGGACGCCGTGATCGAGCCGCGAACTTGGCATGCTCACGAGCTGCCCGCCGATCTGTGCCCATACATGCTCGCCCGCGTCCTCGGCCGCGGCGCACTTTCGAGCAGGGCGAGGTGTACGTCGATGGCAAGGCGTGATCCGCGCTCGCCGCTCCCCCACTGATCGGCGGACCGATCTATCCGCCGCAGTCAAGGCGCCGGAAGGGGGACGCTACATGGCGCATTCACCACACTTGGAACGCTATTCCGTCAGTCACAGTTCCACCCCGTTGCCCTGGCTTGTGGGTGGAGCCCAAACGGCCGGAAGTAGTTCTGTCGCCCGTTGGTAGGCGAGCTTAAGGGTGGCGTGCCGGACAGCAGCGGTTTCGCCGATCTGGGCCATGAGTACTTCGCGCAGTGGATGACGCGATTCGATGAGGTCGTTGTTGCGCTGTTCGAGCCATGGCATCCAGGGTTCATGTGGTGCTCGGTCCCGTTTCGCGTCGTTGCAGGGTTTGCACGACAGAACGAGGTTCCAGATGGCGTCGACGTCGGGGCCGTTCCAAGGGCGGGTGAGCAGCTTCCACGGCAGAACGTGCTCGACGATGGGTCCAGTTCGCGTGTCCCGCGCCATGACCTGATTGCAGTAGGCGCAGCGGCCGTCTTGGTATCCGCTGAGGGCGGCGACGACTCCGGTGACGCTCTTGCGGCGCTGCTTGGTCTGGAGAACCAAGTGCTGGGTGTCAGGGTCGTAGACCAGCGGAGGAGCAAGTACGGCGTCGGATATGCCGGTCGCCCAGGCCGTCTCCACCAGCCTCCAACGGGCAACGGTTTCGGCGCCGAGGTCCTGGGCGTGAACCGATTCGGCGAGTTCGAGTAGTTCGTCGCGCAACGTGAGGCCTGGAGCGACGGAGTTCTTGCGCTGGTCCTCGTAATACCGCACTGGCGCCTGACCACCACTGAGCTGAGGGAACGCGTCGATGACGTTGTTGAAGCCGAGCTGGACGGTTCGCCGACCCAGCGCATCAACGTCGAGTTCGCCGGCATTGAACGCGCGGCAGGCATCCAGGAACTTACTGCGGCCGGCTGTGCCTTGCCGGGGCTGTCGTTGAAGGGCCTGGCAGAGCAGCTCCGCGTACCGCGGCGCCAGCTCCTCGAGCGTGACGTGGTTGCGGCCTGTGGCGGCGATTTCCAACAGCGTCGCACCGAAGGCGAACTTGTAGGTAGCCGAGTTGGCGCCGTACAACACAATGGCACGCCATACGCTCTCACCAGTGACCACGCCGCGTCGGTAATCCACACGGGCAGTATCGGCCAGAAGGACGACATTTTGAGCCAAGAACAGACGATCATCTACGGCAAGCTGGTCCGTGATCGGATCCCCGAAATCATCGAAGCCAACGGCCGGACAGCCAAGGTCCGCGTACTTGATAAGTCAGAGCTTGTCCCCGCGCTGACAGCCAAGCTCGCCGAAGAGGCCGAAGAACTGCGACAAGCCGGTCCAGATGATCGCCTAGGAGAACTTGCTGACCTCTATGAGGTCCTAGCAGCCCTCGCCGGAACCTTCGGATTCTCCGACGAGCAGGTTCAGGAGGCAGCACACCACAAGCGGGCCCAGCGAGGCGGTTTCAGCCGCCGACTGTGGCTCGATAAGGTGACGTCAGCCGAGTGAAGCGTGCCTGGCCATGTTATTGAAGCAACGGTGACACACCCGGCTTCGGCCGATAGGCGGAAGTCCGATCACGAGGCGCTGTTCAAACTGGGGAGCGGGCGTCGGCTCGCTCGTGACGTTCGGCTCACGCACAGCCGACGCTGAGGACGGCAGGCTACGTGCGCTTTCACTCTTGTCACGTGGGGGGCGGGGCGAGGACGAGAAGCAGGTAAAGCAGGCCGAGACGTGGCTATCCAGGGAGGCCGACCGGCAGATTTCAGCGTCTGGCGGCGTCCTGCGGACAGTCCTCAGGAGGATAAAAACACCTCTCTTAGATGCCATCCCAAAACGTCACGATCAGGGCGGCCATGCCGCTCATCGGGTAGCGCGATCACAGCTCCGGCACGCCGATAGAACTCATCACCATTGCCGAACTGTTCTCGCAGGCGTGGACTTACGCACAGCCGATACTCCGCATCGACGCCCAGATAGCCACGATCAAACATAGTGTGCACGTCTGAACGCAACAGAATGCCATTGTCCAGGCGATGTTGACCGCCGGAGCTGACCGGGCGGATGTGAGCGGCTTGGAGAGCAGGGACGATTCTGCTGCCGGTGATCGCGCATTGTCGATGGTAGGCGTTGAGGACGACTGCTTGAAAAGCCCTCTGTCCGAGGCGCTGTGGGGTCAACCGGGGATCACCAAAAACTGGGCCTTCGCGCGACCATGATTGCACGGGATCGCCCTCGACCTGGCGGCCGTCGAGCAGGCGAGCAACCAGTTCACGAAAGTATCCGGACTCGGGAGCGGCCAGGTCATAGCCCTTGCCCTGAACAATATTGGGGGCGAAGTCGGGAGGAGCGGGCGCAGGAGGGCTGAAGAAGCAAGTGTCCCGGAGCAAGATGCAGCCGATGAAGGGATCTTCACCCTCGGCTATCGGTTGCTTGCGGTACTGACTGATCCGCCGTCTCATCTGCTCCATGTCGGCAGCGCCGTTGGCCTCACCGAAGATCTGCCAGGCCTCCGAGAGAGGCAGCGGCTCGAAGGCATCAAAGAAGCCGCCGCCAACCACGCGGTTATAGGGCCCTCGGCGGACGACCCGCTTGTCTTCGTGGTGGGTTTTAAAGAAGAACGGCTCTCCGGGCTTGAGCGCGCGGAACTGCATACCGCCCGACGGGCGCCAGAAGTTGGCTTCGCTCAAGGCCGGGCGGTCTGCAAGGAAGTGATACCAGCTGCCGTCCGTGACTCCGACATATGTGCGCACGCAGTGAATTGTGCAGCCTAATGATCATTATGGGTAGGCCTGCTGATCCGGCAAGTCGCCATAAGCACTATCACGCCACGCCAAGCCGCAGACGATCACGGCATGACCTCCGGCCAAGCTGGGAGAATGCCTACCCATCGAGAGCGATGTGGATCTTTTCGTTAATGCTGTCCTGTTCATCGCCCATGCACTATCGCACGGACGCGTCTGGCTGTCTCAGCATCCCGGTTGCCGGGACATGCTGCCGAGCCGCTAGCGGGTCGGCCCTCACGGCCATCTGCTTCAAGAGGCGGCAGGACCGTAAATAGAGATGGTCTCCGGCCTCTGCAGAAAGGGGGTGAGCTGCCTGAGCAGCTCACCCCCTTCAGATCTGTGGCTCAGCTGGCCTGCGGCCAGCGCTCCCGGTCGTACGGGAGAAGCCATCCGGCGACCTCTCCCCCCAACCGCCGTACGTCGACCTCGGAGGTATCTGGGCGCAAGGGCAGCACGTAGATCCTGCTCCACTTGCCCGTCCGCGGATCATCCCGCAGGTACTCCCCGATGTGGCTGGCGAGACCGTTCGGATCAGCCGGCCGGTAGACGGACCCGACGTAGCAGATCTTGCCGTCCTCGTCCTCAGTGATGTACACCGCACGGGACAGGTCCGGAAGGTGCTCCGGAACCGGCCGCAATGGCAGGGGCATCGTCCGCTGGAGGCGGGTCCCCGCGATCTGGGTGAGCGCCGTGTAGACCATCCTCTTCATCAGGAGGCCTCCGCGTCCGACTCGTTTTCTTCGTCGACGAGGTTGCCGCCCTGGGCTTCCATGACTGCGATCAGCCACGTGTCTGCGGTCTCGGCCATGGCCTTGAGCTCCTCCCGGAGAAGGAGAATGTCCGGCTTTCCGGTCTGTTCCACCAAGGGAATCTCTTCGTCCGGCATGTGGACGCCGGCCAGATTGCGCATGCTGTCCTCCAGCAAGCGGACATTCTTCTTCACGTTCTCCATGGCGGCCCTGAAGCGCTTGTATGCCCCGTCCTCCGGCGTGATCGGAACCTCCACCACGCCGTCCTTGGGAGCGAGCTTTTCGCGCAGGAACTCACTGTTGATCACGACGTCGTCGCCCGCCGCGGTCTTCATCGGCTGCCCCTGCTCGTTGACCCGCCGTGGCCGCAGACCCGCCCGGTCGTCTTCCAGGCTCTGACGCAGATGCCGGAGCCCGGCGCCGGTTGTCAGAAGCGCCTCGATGACTTCCCCAGCGGGACGCCGGTCGCTCCTTTCCCCCTGGTCGTGACGCGGACCTCCGATCATCCCGTGCTTGCACAGCACGTAGGCGGCGCGCACCCACAGCTCGGTCCCTGCCGGGCCGCCAGGCATACCGTCGACCAGTTCCTTAGCCGCGGCCTCCCACAGGGCCTGAGGAGTTCGCTTGGTGCGCTTCCACGGTCCCCGAGTGCTGAGGTTGCGAGGCAGAGCGTCCTTGAGAGCGTTGCGGAACTGGGTGACCTTCGCCTCCGAGAAGAGAGGGTGACCGTGCAGCTCGCGGGAGACCACCTCGATACCCAGGGGAAGCTTGGTGTTTCCCTCGACGCGGACAGCTCGCTTGCGCGTGGATGCGTCCTCGTCCTCCGTCAGGACAAGTGCGATCGGTGCACGGATCGCGTCGTGCGCCGTCTTCTCGTTCGTCGTGAACATGTGAATGATCCACGCGGCTCGATCATCGCCGTACGGCGGAATCTTGCGCGTGGAGGCCGCCGCACGGGTGAGGTAGCCGCCGAGCCACTTCGCCTCATCTTCGGACCCGATGACGCCCGCCTTGAGGGCTGAGAGCAAGCACTCCTCGGCCAGGGAGGTGTTCTTGGACGCTGTCGACCACTTCGTCTTGGGGTTGAGATGGTCCTGCGCGACCCTCGCCTTGATCGCCTGGGAGAGATCGAGTGTCCCAGGGATGTCCGGCTCTACACCGATGATCAGCTCGAATTCGGTGACCGCGCACCGCACCGCCGCCTGTTCGGTCAGCTCGATCTCGTCAGCAGGCTTATCGGCGTAGCCGTTGAGCCGGGAGATGTGGCTGTCCATGGCGCTGGCGCTGCGCGGCAGGTTGTACAGCACGTCGTCGACGCTGACATCGAGATACCGGTGGCCGTGAGAAACACGGCTGGAGCCTTCCCTCACCAGAGGGACGGTGATCGGTGCAGCCTCATCCCCCTCGAAGAAGAACGTCGTCGCCACCCCGATCGGCGGATCCATGATCCCCTGAGCCTCGATGCTGGGGTGGGGGGTGTTCCGGAGACGCGTGTTCTGAACCGCCCACGCAAGCTGACCGATGAGCACGTCAGGAGTCGGAACCTGGACGGCCATCTCCCCGACGCCATGTTCAACTGCTGACACGAGCACGGCAGGCGGGGCACCCTCGGCGCCGGCCAGCGCGAACTGCACCTGGTCAGCATTGCGAGGGTTGTAAGGGTCCGGCATGAGCCGCGCCGTGTAGACCTGTCCCGAGACCACCAGCATGTATCCGCCGGGGACCCTACGCCGCTGCGGGTTGGTGACCTGGGGCAGGACAGCGCCCGGGTTGGTCCAGATGGTGGAGATGGCACCCGCGGCACGATCGCTCATGCCGTGCTTCTTAAGAGCCGCACGGAGGGCCCGATGGTCGGACGGCTCCGGAATCGGCGGGACATGCCTGATGGGCTTAGAGAGCCCGTCCGGGCTCGGCTGCAGAATGTTGTTCGACGACACTGTGGTTGCCTCCTCGGCTCCCAGCACCGCGGGAACCTCTCCCGCGGAGAACACACGCGGGAACCGGAGACGCCGAACCGGCCCTCGCTTCCCCACGACACGGATCCGGCCCGTGAGCAGGGAGCGCTGAAGTCACATCTCCACTCTGCTGGGTCAGCCTCAGCGCTCTACGGCGCTCGTGCGGGCATATCCCGTACCTCATCCAGGTCGGCGCCTGTTCGAGGGTGCAGCGTGACGTGTGCTCCTACGTCAAAGTAAACGGTACGTCATGAAAGGTAAAAGTCAAGCCCAAATTGAGACGGAGTTGCCAGAAGGGGGGGGGAACATATCCGCCCGGTTCCAACCGGCCTGAGTCAGGCGAAGGATGGATTCGATGACGCTCGAACCGGCGTTAAGGGACGGCAGTATTGGGGCAACGAACGCCCTGCGCGACAAAGACATGGGTATCACTACTCCCGATTCGGGCGCCGGCGGGATATGAGCGGCAGCCGAGGCATCCGCATTGCGGATCAAAGACACATATACCCGACGAACGTCACCACCGGATCGATGACGCGAGTGACCCACGGCGATGCGGGACATGGACGGGATGATCACGCGAATAGCGAGCGCCTTAGAGGGCGTTCTTGCAGATCATCCGCAACGAGAGACAAATACCGACCGCGCTCTCCTAAAGCGGATGCGCCGCTGTGCACCTTCGCCCGAACGTACGGCGGGGCAGGGGAACCACGAAGAGATATGCGATCCCGACCTTTGATCACACGAAGGCGCAACCGCTCGAAATCCGTACACGGCCGTTGAGGCGTACGGACTTCCCCGCACCCGAGGTGACTACGCGTCGGCCAGGTGAGCGAACTCGGGGTGATGCCAGGGAAGCCGGACCGGCTCTGCCGGGATCTCGCCCGCGTAGAGCCGCTCCATTAGCCCGGCCAGACCCCACGGGACGACGTTCTCCTCTGTGGTCTGAAGCTCAGCCAGTGACCACCATCGATGCCCGGTGATGAAATCGAGCTCGTAGCGATCGAGCCCCGCGCTGTCCAGAGCGAACTCCTGCACCCGCAGGAAGAAGTACGACTCGACCGAGAACCGGATCTGGCCGTCCCAGCCCGCCCTCCAGTGACCCGAGGTCGTGGCCACGACCGGGCCCAGTTCCTCTGGCTCCACCTGATAGCCGGTCTCTTCGCGCAGCTCACGCACCGCCGCCATCGTGAGCGGCTCGCCATCGTCGATACCCCCGCCAGGGGTGAACCACGTGGCGTCCACGCTACTGAAAAGCAGAAGCCGGTCGTGATCGTCCGCAACGAGCAGGCGCGCACTCGGGCGCTGAATGAAGCCAGGCACGACAAGGACCATACGTCCTCACGCACAGCCTCAGTCGCGCCAATTGAGCATGTCGTACGACGACGCCGGCTCATCGGCCTCACGGCTCCCCGGCGCGGCCGGAAGCCGGAGGACGAAGCGTGCGCCGCGAGGGCTGTCTTCGATCCGGAGGGTCCCCCCGTTGTTCTCGGCGATCTGCCGGGCGATCGCCAGACCCAGCCCCGCACCGCCGGCGTCCTTGGTGCGGGCGGCGTCCAGCCGGATGAAGCGCTGGAAGACCAGTTCGCGCTTGTCCGGATCGATGCCGGGGCCGTCGTCGATGACCTCCAGCACCGCGACGCCGTTTGCGAAGTGCTGATCGTCCCCCGGCTCCCGCCGTACGTTCACGGTGATCGTGCTTTCCGCATGCCGCTGAGCGTTGTCGATGAGGTTGGTGAACACGCGGATCAGCCGTGAACGGTCGCCCACGACAAGCACGCCAGGTTCGAGCGCCGACTCGATCTGCTTGGCCGGGCGACGCGTCCGCAACTCGTTGGAGACAAGGATGGCAAGGTCGACGGGCTCGCGCGCGCCGGGCATCCCGGAGTCCAGGCGGGCGATGGTCAGCAGATCATGCACGATCGCCTGCAGCCGCTTGAGATCGTCCAGAACGGCCACACCCAGCTTGGGCACGCTGGTCTCCTGGGGTGCGATCAGAGCATCCTCCACCTCGGCCTGCATCGCGGCGATCGGACTGCGCAGGTCGTGGGACGCGTCGGAGACGAACTGGCGCTGCTGTAGCAACGCGGCCTCCAACCGGCTCAGAGTGTGGTTGACGCTTTCCGCGAGAGCGTGGATCTCGTCCTGGCTGGATGGCACGGGCACCCGGCGATCAGGACAGCTGGCGTTGATCTCCTCGAGTTCCGCCTGGATGGCGCTCACCGGCCTGAGGGACGCCTTGGCGATCCGGTGGCCGAGGTAGGTGACCGCGGCGGCGAGCGTCACCGCGCTCCCTCCCACCAGCGCGGCCAGCCGCGGATCGACCCACGTGGGCGTCACTGGGGAGGCGCTGTAGATGATCCAGCTCTCACCGCCGTAGCGGGCCGATCTCGCGACCACGATGTTGCACTCCCCCATCGGGAAGACCCCGCCGCATACGACGGAGGTCGCGCTCGTCCTGCCGTCGGAGGTGAACTTCGCCATGCGCGGCTGGCCCTGTAGTGCCTTGGTGGCGGCGACGACCCGGCCCCGTGAGTCGACGACCTGCATGTTGCGGGACTGGTGGTACGCGAGGGGATAGGGGATCCGGCCCTGCTCCACCGCCGTGGCCACACGCCCGGCGTTCGCCGCGAGTTCGTCGGTGAGGAAGTCCGTGGCGACCCGGTTGATGGCGATCATGAGCGTCGTGGCGAGCAGCGCAGAGAGCAGAGCCGCCACCACGCCGGTGAACAGAGTGATGCGCGTTGTGATGGACCACCGCTGTGGCGCGCTCATCTCGCAGCTCCCCCTGACCAGTGGACCACACCCGCCGGAAAGCGGCGGTTACGGGTGGCTCGATCGAGGGCTCACGACAGTGCGTCCGTATGGCAAGATCCGGCATGTTGACAGCCTGAGCGGCCGGGAGCACATGGTGAGTTCCACGGGAGTGTGGATCGTCGGCGTCATCCCCGGCGACGAGGCCGTGCCGTTGTCGGAACGGTTCGCTTCCCCGGCCGGCAGACGACCTGCGATTCCGGGCCATGCCGATGATCGCGAAGTGTCCTTCACATCGCAGCCCGGTCAACCGACCTCGGCGGCCGGCCGCCTGATCGACCTGATCCTCAGCCACGGACCGATCCCGGACACCGTGCGCGATGCGCTCATGGCGCTCTATCCGGCGGAGGAGGGCCCGGGTCTGTACGTCACGGCAGTCCGCAAGGTCAGGCCGGCGGTGGCCCTGCGGTACGGGCTCGAGGCCGAAGGGGTCTCATCGTCACCCGGTTGGTTGGGCGACTTCCTGCTCACCGCTGAAGAGGTCCGTCAAGTGTTGCCGCTGGCCGAGGCCGCCTTGGCGCTCACCGCGCCTCAGCGTGCCGCGGTTCTTGCGCGCATCGACGAATGGATGTCCGGGCTCGGGGAGAGTCCGGACTTCGATGTGGCCGAACTGCTCGATCGACCGCTCGGCGTCCTCCGCCACGCCTCCGAGAATGGAGCGGGGGCGGCCGGGCTGACCGCATGGTACTGAGCGGGCCGCACCCAAAAGCCACACTGCAAGGCCGTACGGCAAGGCCCCGCAAAAGCCACACCGCCAAGCCACACCGCAGGGCCGTACCCCAAGCCGCCCGCAAAAGCCGCACCGCAAAGCCGCACCGCAGAAGGCAGGTGCCGACATTTCTTGTCGCCTGCGTGGCGCCGTCAGTGGTGCGGACGCATAGTGGTTGCTCGGCGGAGCGACCGACTGTCGCCGCATTCGAATTCCTCGGCTGGGAGGAAAGCAATGCCGCAGATGCTCTACTACCCCGGCATGACGCCGCCGGAGTCTGCGTTGTTCCAGGCCGTTCTCTACTGGGATTCGGTGGCGAGCATCGCACCCCACGAATGGCGCCGGTATGCGGAGCGGACCGAACGCAGCAGGACGCTGTTACGGCTGGCGGAGTCCGGGCTGTATGAGCCGATCTCGCTATGGGGATACCCGAGTGCACTCCACTCCACGTTCGAAACGGAACTCGACCGCCTGCTGAAGCACGTGTCGCGCGAAGATCTGGTACCGCCGGAGGAGGATCCAGCGGCCGACGCCGTCAGCAACTGGTATTCGGTGAGCAGGTTCCCCCCGGCCTGGACCCGGCTACTGCTCGAAGAAGGGCTGGCACGGGCACGATCCGCGGATGACCAGGTGACCGAAGTGTGGGTCGATACGAAGCTTCGTCACATGATCTTCGCGGTCGCCGCCGACCATCTCGTACGCGCCGCCGCGGGGAAGGGCGCCACCGGGCCGACGCGGTCCACCTACACCACCGACAAAGAGTTCTTCTGGGCCGTGAACGCACCATCCGCGAATGAGGGCGCGGGCCCCTGTCTGGAAGTGGACTTGGGCGACCTGCTCCCCATGCCCGCTCCGGGCACCGACCTCGAGAAGGTGATCGCCTTTCGAACGCGCTACGACGACGAACGACGCCGCGTGATGCACGAGCTTCGGAAGATGCAGTTCAACCTCGCGCGGTATTACGGCGAGAATCCGCACGAGGTCATGGAGGGAATGCGCCTGGAGTTGCGAGACGCGATCGGCGACCTCGACAAAGCGGCCAAGGCAAGCAAGATGACGTGGGTGCGTAGCGGCGTTTTCGCGTTCGTGGCCGTGACGGCCGGGGCGGCGGCAACGGTTCTGCCCATGTCTGAGCCGTTCTCCTGGCCACTCGGTCTCCAGGTCGCGTCGTGGGCGGCGCTGTCGATGGCCGGGAACGCAACGATCAACCTCGCCACGAACAAGATCGCTGCTACGCGCGCAGATGACGAGGTCTACCGCTACCTCCAGCGCACCCGGGACGACTTTCCACACGCCTGACCGTGTGGCGTCGGCCGGATTCACCTGGCGGTGTAACCATCATTCCCCGTACAGTGGTTACGTGATCCTGGGCGTCTCGCTCGCGCTGCTGTCAGCGATCGCCTTCGGCGTGTCCGACTTCCTCGGCGGCTTCGCGGCGATGCGCCTCCGTGTCGTACCGACGACGGCGATCATCTATCTGCTCTCCACGTTCATCCTCGCGATCATGGTGGCCCTGGGCGACGGGGCATGGTCGTCCGCCTCGGTGCTCTCAGGGTCGGCCGCGGGCGTCTTCGCGATCGTCGGATTCCTGATGTTCTACGCGGCGCTGGCCGTCGGGCCGATGAGCCTCGTGTCGCCGCTGATCGCCGTTCTCGAATCCGCCGTGCCGATCGCCGTGGCCATCGCACGCGGCGAGCGTCTGACGTTCTGGTCCTGGGTCGCCGTATGCCTGGCCGTCGCGAGCGGAATCCTGATCTCGGCCCAGCGGGGGGCCGGCCCCGCGCGGGTACGGGTGCGCCTACGAACCGTGGTGCTCTCCGTGGTCGCCGGCATCAGCCTGGGTCTTTCCATCGTCTCTTTGGACTTCGCGCCGAGCGAGTCGGGTCTCACGTCCGGACTCGTCGAAAGCGCGGTGGGCCTGATCGTGCTGGCGCCTCTCCTGGCCCTGTCCTCCGGCAGCGTCCGGGTCCGGTACGTCCTGTCGTTGCTGGACACCGATGCGGATCAATCGCGTCTGCCGTCTCCCGGCCGGAGCCGCGCACTGGGCGTCACGGCCGGCGTCCTGCTCGGGGCCGCCAACGCCCTGCTCCTGCTGGCACTGCGGTCCGGCAGCCTCGCCGTCGTCTCCGTGCTGGTCAACCTTTATCCCCTGGCCACGATCGTCCTGTCGCGTGCCGCGTTGAAGGAGCGGATGGCGCCGGTGCAGACCCTCGGAGTCATGCTGGCCATGGCCGCGACCGTGTTGCTCGCGCTGGCGCAGGCGTGACGGGCATCGGCGGAGGACGTCCTCGGGCGGAACCCCACCGGACGGAAGCACGACCGTACTCCCCGACCGGACGGAAGCATGACCGTACTTTCGGCCGATTCGGTGCGCGTACGGATTCTCGTAGCCTGGGCGGTGTGAACGTACGGGAGCGGCTGGCCGGGATCGCGGTCGATGCCGGGCTCGGCGTCGTGTTCGCCGCGGTGCTCGCCGTCACGGCCGTCGGCATCGCGGACAGTTGGGGCGGCGGCTACTGGCAGTTCGACTGCGCCGCCGGAGCCGTGGTGTGCGTGATCGCCCTGGTGCGCCGGCGTGACCGGGCGTGGGCGGCGATCGCGGGCCTGGCCGTCGCGGCGGTCGCCATCCTGGCCACCCGGTTCGTCCATCTGCCCGCCGAACCCGGCCCCGCCATGACTTTGGCTCTGTCCGTTCTCGTGGGATCGGCGATCAGGTGGCTTCCTGTCCCATCGGCCGGCGCCATCGCGTCCGCGGGGTTCGCGGTGGTCGCCGGCACCTGGCTCGCCACCCCTCCGGACTCCTCCGGCGCGGTGCCCCGGCTGAACGGCGCGGGATGGCTCGCCGCCCTCGCGATCGGGTTGTTCCTTCGGCAACTCGACAACCGCCGCCGGGCCGTCGCCGAGAAGGTGCGCCGGGACGAACGCCTGCAGTTGGCCAGAGAACTGCACGACGTGGTCGCCCATCACATCACCGGCATCGTGGTCCAGGCCCAGGCCGCCCGGCTCGTCACCCGTAAGCACCCGGAGAGGTTCGAAGGCTCATTGGCAGACATCGAGGCCGCCGGTTCCGACGCGCTGGCCGCGATGCGCCGCGTGGTCGGCCTTCTGCGCGACACCGACGACGCGGCCCCCGCGACACCCGGCCCGGAACAACTCAGCGACCTGGTCAAACGCTTCGACGGGCACGGCCCCGAGGTACGCCTGCGGTTGCCCGACGACGAATCGGTATGGCCACCCGAAGTGACCAGCACCGTCTACCGGGTCGTCCAGGAATCGTTGACCAACATCGTCCGTCACGCCCGGCATGCCCGTTCGGTCACGGTCAGCGTCACCCAGGATCGGCAGGCCGTCACCGTCGAGGTCGTCGACGACGCGGCACCGGCCCCGGTCCGGTACCACCACCGCGGCGGGTACGGCCTGGTCGGGATGCGTGAACGCGTCGAGATCCTCGGCGGCACGCTGTGCGCCGGCCCGCGCCCCGGGGCCGGCTGGTCCGTGCTCGCCACCCTGCCCGTCCCCGCTCGGGAGCCCCGATGACCATCAAAGTGCTGCTGGCCGACGATCAGGCGATGGTACGCGGCAGCCTGCGGATCATCCTCGAAGACCAGCCCGACATCAGCGTGGTCGCGGAGGCGTCGGACGGCGTCGAGGCGGTCGCCCTTGCCCGGCGGCTGCGCCCGGACGTGTGCCTCGTGGACATCCGGATGCCCCGGCTCGACGGCATCGAGGTCACCCGCGCCCTGGCCGGCCCAGGTGTCCCGGATCCGCTGCGGGTGGTCGTGGTCACCACCTTCGACCTCGACGAGTACATCTACGGTGCGCTGCGTGGCGGGGCCGTCGGTTTCATCCTGAAAGACGCCGGCCCCGTCCTGCTCGTCGAGGCCGTCCGGGCCGCAAGCGTCGGGGACGCCCTGGTCTCGCCGTCGGTCACCGTACGGCTGCTGCGCCGTCTGGCGGCCGCGGCGACACCGGCCACCGGCCGGCCCACGCGGGCGCTGTCCGAACGGGAGACCGAGGTCGTCCGGGCCATCGCCGGCGGGCGCACCAACCAGGAGATCGCCGCGGAGTTGTTCATCTCGCTGAGCACGGTCAAGAGCCACCTGTCCGGCATCCAGGCCAAGCTCGGGGTGCGCAACCGGGTCGAGATCGCCGCCTGGGCCTGGGAGAACCGCATCGTCGGTACGGCGTAGCCCCGGGCGACCTCGAGGCCGCCGCGTCAGGCGCTCCCGGCGACTCCCGGCCGCGTCGGATCGGGGTCCACGACGCCCAGCAACGCCAGGCAGTTGCGCCACATCGCCTCGATCTGGCCGGGGTCGTTGAGCAGTTTCGCGAACAGCACCTGGCCCTCCAACTGGGCCACGATGGACTGCGCGGCGGTGTGGGTGTCCACCGTGGCGGCGGTGTCGCCACGCTCGTGCGCCTCGGCGACCACCTTCTCGATCAGCTTGATCTGTTCGTCGAAGATTTCCTGCAGCCGGTGTCGCACGTCGTCGGCCTGGTTGCTGAGCTCCAGGGCGAGGTTGCCGAACAGGCAGCCGACGACGGTGCCGTTGTCCTGTTGACCGATGCGCTGCACCTTCTCGGTCGCCTCGAACAGGTCCCGCAACCGCTGCAGCGGGGGACGGTCGGCGCCGAGCAACCCGGTCCACTGCCGGCGTTGTTCGGTCCAGTGCTCGTCGATCACGGTGAGCGCGAGAGCCTGCTTGGACTCGAAGAAGTGGTAGAAGCTGCCCTTCGGCACGCCCGCCGCGGCGCAGATCTCCGCGACCCCCAAGGCGGTGTAGCCACGCTGTTCGATCAGTGTCTGCGCCGCCGAGAGGATCTTGTCTCTCGCGTCACTGGTACGTCCCATGGTTGCGAGTATACGACCAGTCGTCTAGCTTAATAGTAGACCGGTCGTCTCAAGGATCGGCAGATCACATTCCCTCATCTGAAAAGGAGTCTCAACCATGGGTACCGACCGAGGACAGAAGGTCGCTGTGATCACGGGAGCATCACAGGGCATCGGCGCCGGCCTGGTCGACGCCTACCGAAAGCTCGGCTACGGAGTCGTCGCCACCTCACGCTCGATCACGCCCTCCATGGACGCGGACGTCGTGACCGTGCAAGGCGACATCGCGGACGCGGCCACGGCCGACCGCGTGGTCGCGGAGGCGCTCAGCCGCTTCGGCCGCATCGACACCCTGGTCAACAACGCCGGCGTCTTCATCGCGAAGCCGTTCACGGACTACACCGAGGACGACTTCGCCACAGCGACCAGCGTGAACGTCACCGGCTTCTTCCACATCACCCAGCGCGTACTGGGTCCCATGATCGAGCAGGGAGGCGGTCACATCGTCACCATCACGACCAGCTTCGTCGACCACCCCAACTCCAGCGTGCCGTCCGTCCTCGCCTCGCTGACCAAGGGCGGCCTGGCGGCCGCCACGACCTCACTGGCCATCGAGTACGCGACTCGGGGCGTGCGGGTGAACGCCGTCTCGCCCGGGGTCATCAAGACTCCGATGCACGCCGTCGAGACCTACGAGACACTCGCCGGCCTGCACCCCGTCGGCCGCCTGGGCGAGATCGGCGACGTCGTCGACGGCGTGCTCTATCTCGAGTCGGCGCCCTTCGTGACCGGCGAGATCCTGCACATCGACGGCGGCCAGAGCGCCGGCCACTGAGCACACCCAGCCGGCCACCGAGTAGACCCATACGACCGACGAACCGACAGGACCGGAACGATGCCAGTCGTCACGATTCACATCACCCGTGAGGGAACCGAACCCGGCGCGGACGCCGCCACCCCCGAGCAGAAGGCCGCGCTCATTCACGGCGTGAGCAAACTCCTGCTCGACGTGCTCGACAAACCGATGGAGTCCACCTTCGTCGTCATCGACGAGGTCGAGACGGAGAACTGGGGCTGGGGCGGCCTGCCCGTCGAGCAGTTCCGCGCCAGACAGCGCTCACGCGACTCCGAATAGCCGATCCGGGCGCTTCCAGGCGCACACGCCGGCCGTGCGTACGGCGGGAGAGCAGTGACAGATGCCCACCAAATGTGATCTAGATCACATTTGGTGGGCATTTACAACTTTTCTCGCGATCTAGGCGTCTTTAGCTCGTTGGTTAATTAGGCATGGCCTCGCAAAGGCGCGACTATGAATGCGGCCTGAACGGGCTGGTCATACATATGCGCAGGAGGCGGTTCGCGGTGTCAGCCAAGGTGAGCGTCATCGTCCCGGTCTACAACCCAGGCAAGTACATCGAGCCCTGCATCGATTCCCTCCTCGGCCAGACCCTCGCGCCTGGGGACCTCGAACTGCTCTTCGTCGATGACGGGTCGAGCGACGACACCCCCGCGCGCCTGGACAAGCTCGCCGCGGAGCACTCCCACGTCCGCGTCATCCACATCCCCAACTCCGGATGGCCGGGCAAGCCGCGCAACATCGGCGTGGCCGAGGCCCGCGGCGAGTACGTGCACTTCGTCGACCAGGACGACTACCTGGCTCCCGACGCCCTGCGGCGGTTGTGGGAGATGGGCCACCGCAACGGCTCGGACATCGTCTTCGGCAAGGTCGCCAGCAACTTCCGCGCCGTCCCGCACGGCGTCTTCCGAGTCAACCGCGAAAAGTGCACCATCTACGACACGTCGCTGGTCGACAGCCTCACCCCGCACAAGATGTTCCGTACGGAGTTCCTGCGGGAGAACAAGATCGCTTACCCCGAGGGCAAGCGCCGCCTCGAAGACCAGCTCTACATGATGGAGACGTACTTTCCCGCGAAGGTGGTCTCCATCCTCGGCGACTACACCTGCTACCACTACTCCAAGCGCGACGACGGCAAGAACGCCGGCTCCGCCAAGATCATCCCGTCCGGCTACTACGGCAACCTGCGCGAGGTCCTCGACGTCGTCAACGCCAACACCGAGCCGGGCGAGTTCCGCGAAGGACTGCTGCGCCGCTTCTACCGTGTGGAGATGCTCGGCCGGCTCAGCGAGCCCTCCGTCGTGAAGTACGCCCCCGAATACCTCGACGAGATGGTCGACGCCGTCAAGGAACTCGCCGACGGCTACATCAACGACGGCGTCCACGACGGCCTCGGCGCGGTCCTTCGGATCCGCTCGACCCTTCTCCGCCGCGACCAGCGCCAAGGGCTGGTGGAGATCGCCCGCCGGGCCGCCTCCGTCAAGGGCCACGCCCGCCTGGAAGACCTGGCCTGGGAAGAGGACGGCAGGATCGTCGTCACCGTCAGCGCCCGGCTGGTTTACGGGGACGACAGGGCTCCGCTCTCCCTGCTGCGCCGCGGCGACCGGTACTACCTGCACCCGGACTTCCACCAGGGCGTTCTGGCGGACGGCGAACTGGTCGACGTCACCGACGAACTGGACGACTTCAAGGCCGAGGTGAGCATCCGCGACCGCGACACCGCCGTGGAGTGGCCGTGTCCGGCGGAGTTCGAAACCTCCGTCGACGAGCTGGAGCGGCTCGCCGACGGCGATGTCCGCTGCCAGGTCGTGTTGCGCGGCACGGCTTACCTCGACCCGAAGGCGGTGGGGGGCCGCGACGCCCTGACCCGCGGCGCGTGGGACGTGTGGGTCCCGGTGCGCGGCCTCGGCCTGGTGCGCAAGGCCCGGCTCGGCGCCGACCGCGCCGCCCACGTCGACGGCCACTGCCTGCCCGCGCTGCTGAGCAAGCCGGCCCAGCTCACCATCCCGTACTTCACCGTCCCGCAGGGCAATCTCAGCCTGGACGTGGACCGCAGCGGCAAGAAGCTGGGCACCGCCCTCGCCAAGCGTGAGGTGTCGCGCGTGCCGGACGACGACGGCGAGCTGGCCGTCCAGTTGGCGGTCGTCTCCCACTCCGCCACCGCCCCCACCCGCGCCTGGTTCGTGCTGCGCGGCAAGGGCGACGACTCGGGTTCCGTCGCGCTGCCCGCTGTGATGGAGCCGGTCGGCGGCAGGATCCGCCTGCGCACCACCGACGGCGGCCAGTCCCCCTTCGCCGGCCTGCGCCCGGGCACCTGGCGGCTGTTCGCCCGTCTGGACGGCCACGCCGGCCCCGAGCTGAAGATCGGCCAGGTCCGGGTCGACGCCCACGGCCGGCTCCGGTTAACCGACAAATCAGGCGCCGTCGCTCCCGCTGGGGCGTCCTCTACGGATGGCGGACGGCCGGCGAAGCCCGGCATCCTGCGACGGGTCGGCCGTCCGATGATCAACCGGCTCAGCCCGGACGCCCGTGAGAGGCTGCGCAGCGTGGCCTCCAAGCTCGGCGCGTAAGCACCTCACCCCGTGGCCTGCCGGCCCACGCACGATGGTCGGCAGGCCACGGCGTAAAGCGGCCGCAGGCCCTCGTTCGTGATCGTGCCGTCGGGTGGCTTCCGGAAACGTTGTCGACAACTCCGGTGCGATCGGGGCAGACTCGCGTTCGTGGTCCCCTGGAAAGCCCGCCCACCTGCCTGCCTGATGAGCCGTACGGCAGAGCGACGATGGTGTCGTGGAACCCGATGAACCGCCGGCCACCGCCGGCAAAGGTCGGCCGACGCGATGAAGAGCCACTGGTCGGCGATGGTGTCACCGAGGGAATCGTGCGGGTGGGCGACACCGTCCGCCGCCCGGTCCGGCCCTTCACCACGACGGTCCAGGCCTACCTGGCGCACCTGCATGCTGCGGGTTTCTCGGACGCTCCGGTTCCCCTGGGCCTCGACGACCAGGGCCGCGAGGTGCTCTCGTTCGTTCCTGGCGAGGTTCCCCGCGAACCCCTGCCGCCGTACACGGCGGGCGAAGAGGTCCTGATCGAACTTGCGCGGCTCATCCGCCGCCTTCATGACGCCGCTCACGGCTGGGTGCCACCTGCGGACGCGGCCTGGGGAAGAACCCCCGGAGCGCGAAACACGACGTCGACCCCCGATGGGGAACCCTTGCTGGTGAGTCACCGCGACTACTGCCCCGGCAACGTCGTCTTCCGAAACGGCCTGCCCGCGGCGCTCATCGACTTCGACCTCGCCAAACCGACCACGAGGGTCGACGATCTGGCCAACGCCGTCTACTACTGGGCGCCCCTGCTGCATCCCGAGGACAGGGCGCCCGCGTTCACCGACCTCGACGTCCCTCGCCGCGTCGCCCGGTTCGCCGACGTCTACGGCATGACCATGCCCCAGCGTCGGGCCCTGGTCCCCGCGGCGACAGCCATGATCCACCGCTTCCACGTCAACATGCGCGCGGCCGCCGACGTCGACCCGGTGTTCAAACGCCTCTGGGAGGAGGGCGTGAAGGACCGGCTGCCTCGGGCCGAAGCCTGGATCCACGACCAGGGCCCTGCCATCGACGCCCGGCTCACCGCCGGCCGCTGAAGACCTGACGATCCCTGTCCTCGGGAGCCTCCTACAGATCGAGCTGGTACTCGTACGTCTTGTGTGTCGGCACGTAGCCGAGCGCGTCGTTGATGGCTCTCATGTGGGTGTTGCTGTCAGCGGTGTCGGTCAGCAGGCCGCCGAGGGCCGGGTGACGTTCACGGGCCTGCCGGATCGCCTCTGCCTTCATCCAGCGGCCGAGGTCATGCCCCCGGTGCTCGGGGAGCACACCGGTGCCGTAGTGCTGGGCGTCACCTCTGCCGTCGCCGGGGACGACCAGTTCGGTGAATCCGACGATCGAGCCGTCGGACTCGTCGACGGCGACGACGGTGTGCAGGAGGTCGCCGCGCTTCTCAACGGCTTGCGCCGCGGTCCGGACTCGATCGACGTCCCAGCTCACCGTGCCGTAGTCGGTGTCGTCCATGGGCATGTCGTCCATGGCGCGACGTGAGGCGGCGAACGTCTCGGCGAGGTCGTCCGGGACGGTTCCGTCCCAGGCGTCCAGCCGGTAGCCGGGATGCGGCCGTTCGATGATCTCGGTCAGGGCGCTGATGTCCGCCGTCGCGAGCGGCAACCGGGTGAACGTCAGAGTGAGAACCCTGCGGAAGCCCCTGGCCGCCAGGAACCGGTCTCCGGGCGATCCGGCTTCGGCCTGCGTGATGACACAGCGTCGGTTCTCGCTTCGGGCGGCGGCCACGGCTGCGTCCAGCAGGAGAGAGCCGGTGCCTTCGCGTCGCTCGGCCGGGTGCACGTTCAGTTCCAGCTCGGCGCGGTGGTCTTCTCCGTCACGGGTGAAAAGACGCAGGAAGGCAGACCCTACGGGAATCGCGTCGGCGTCGGATGCCAGCCAGGCCAGCCGGTGGCTGTTCGGGTCGCGGTCGGGGTCGGTCAGTGGGGTGATGCTGATCGGCACGCTGTCTCCGTGGTGAGGGGGCGGAAGATGTCAGAACCCGGACTCGGCTGCTGAGCGCTCATACGCATCTGCCGCACACCTCCTCATCGACGGCGCCCACCCACACGATGGACGGCTCCGCGGACGCTATGGGCATCAGCGCATCGACTGCAACGGGTTTTAACGACTTCCCTCAGTTCGTCACGGCCAGTCCTTCGACCGGGCCGGAGAGGGCGGCCTTGAAGTGACGG
The DNA here is from genome assembly GCF_016863275.1 of Planotetraspora mira. Lineage (GTDB taxonomy): Bacteria > Actinomycetota > Actinomycetes > Streptosporangiales > Streptosporangiaceae > Planotetraspora > Planotetraspora mira. Next base: position 14,573 of record NZ_BOOO01000047.1, on the reverse strand, counting down.
CTGAAGTCGTCCGCAAGCAACTCGGACTCCCCCTTCTGGAGGGCCGCGACGATGTCTGCGGCCACTGCACGCGGGTCGTTCTTGGCGCCGTCCAACCGGCGGACCAGGTCGGTGTCGGTCAGAGCGAGTTGGACGCCGAGGACCTGGGTGCCCTGCGCGGCGAGTTCCACCCGGAGCGAGTTGGTCATCGACACCAGGGCGGCCTTCGCTGCGCCGTGGGTGCCGGAGCCGGGGAATCCGGCGATCCACGACGTCAGCGAGTGCATGTTGACCAGCGCGCCGCCTCCGTTCGCCGCCAGAACGGGCGCGAAGGCCTTCGCGACGCGCAGCGGGCCGAACGCCACGATCCCGAAGACCCGGGCGACCTCCTCCTCGTCGTCCTCCAAGAGCGGTCCGAAGGTCATGATTCCGGCGTTGTTGACGACGACGGTGACGTCACCGGCGACTCGCGCGAGCTCAGCGGCGGCACGCGGGTCCGCCAGTTCGAACTCGAGCGGGACGATCCTCGGGTCGTCCTCGGTCACCGGCTCGCGGGAGGTGACGTACGCCTTCGCGGCCCCGGCACGCAGAAGCTCCCGCACGATCTCCTTGCCAAGTCCTCGCTGTCCACCCGTGACCAGGACGGTCGCTCCACTGACAGTGGTCATTCCACACTCCTTCGAAAGACGCCCTGTCGTGCGACAGAGCCATAAGGCGCTTTGCCTCTGTCCCAGAGTGCTCGCTTCCAGCGACGTAGTCAAATAAGCTCTTACCTATGTCATGGTTGGCGACTGAGAGATTCGGGGCCCGGACCGCTCCTGCCGGACTCGCGCTGGTGCAGGAGTTGGTGAACACGCATGCCGTCGAACGTGACGGCCCGGATCTGCTCACCGACCGCACGTCGGCTGAGGACTGGCTGCGCGGGGCCGCCGACGAATGGGCCCGCAGCCGAGGGCTCGATTCCCCCGGACTGTCACTCCCCCAGGCGGACTTGGAGGCGCTGCGGGAACTCAGGACGACCGTGGAGAAGATGCTTGCGGTTCCTCCCGGTGAGCGGCCTGTCGACATGGCCGGTACACAGGCCGGCGTCGAGCAGCGCGCCCAGGTGAGCCTCGTCTCCGACGGTGAGGGGCGGGTGGGGATGGTCCCCTTCGGCACGGGCAGCAGGTGGCTGGAGTCGGCCGTCTGGTCAGAGATCCTGCTGGCCCAGCAGGACGGCGACTGGGCCCACCTCAAGTTGTGTCGCGAGCCCGGGTGCCGATCCGCCTTCTACGACACGTCCCGGAACAGCAGCGGGGTCTGGCACAACGTACGCACGTGCGGCAACATGGCCAACCTCCGCGCCTCCCGTATCCGCAAGAAGACGCGGACCCCGGCGGACGGCGGCGCCGATCACAGCCCAGAGCCGGCGAATCCGCGGGACACTCCGCCTAACTGACCGGCCCGGACCCGACTCAACCCGAGAGACATACCGGTCATGCGACCTGGGCGGCCAGGTGACGCAGGGCGCGAGCGGTCGGCGTGCCCGGATCCGCGGTCATGAATACGACCTGCTGGTCGTCGTCCGGGGTGATGAGGATGTCGCAGTTGATGCGAAGCCGACCGAGTTCGGGATGCGTCATGGTCTTCGTCCGGTGGCCGGGAGCGCACACCGGGTTGGTGGCCCAGATCTCGTTGAACTCCGCGCTGCCCGATCTGAGCTCGGACAGAAGGGCGGCAAGGGCCGTGTCGTGGGGATACCGATCGGCTGCGGCCCGCAGCCGAGCCACCGCGAACTCACCGAACTCCTCATGGCCCGTGGTCAGCACCTCATCACGGAACAGGAAGCGCCGGCGGGCCAGGTTGGGCTGGGCGCGGAGGTTGCCGAGTAGCGCTTCGGCGAGCGGGTTCCAGGCGATCACGTCGTAGGTGGCCGCGGTGACGACGACCGCGGTTTCCGGGACCCGGCGCAGCAGGCCGTCAACGTACGGGCGAACCTCCCGCGGCGGTCCGGCGGGCGACTCCGGAGCCACGCCTGCCAGCCGGAACAGGTGCGTCCGCTCGGCAGGCGCGAGCCGGAGCGCACCCGCCAGAGACTTCAGGATCCGCGGCGACGGGCGTGGCCCCCGCGCCTGCTCCAGCCGGACGTAGTAGTCAACCGACATGCAGGCCAGGTCGGCGACCTCCTCACGGCGCAGGCCTGGCGTGCGGCGCCGGGGCCCCGCGGGGAGGCCGACGTCACCGGGGCGCAGCCCCTCCCGCCGATCGCGCAAGAAACGGGCCAGTTCGTCTCTCACCATTCGATACCTCCCGGGTCGTCCTTTTCACTGGTATCGATTGTGCCTGGATCGGTCGCCTGGCCGGCAGGCACCCTCGACGACATGGACAACTCGATCGCACTGGTCACCGGTGCCAACAAGGGCATCGGCAAGGAGATCGCGCGCCAACTCGCGGCCGCGGGTCTCACCGTTTACGTCGGCTCGCGCGACGCCGCGCGCGGAGAGCGCGCCGTCGAGGAGATAGGCGGCGACGCCCGACCGCTCGTCCTGGACGTGACCCACGCCGCGAGCATCGCCGACGCCGCGCGCCAGGTCGGCGCGCTGGACATCCTGATCAACAATGCCGGAATCTCCGGCGATGACGAGACACCCGACCGAGAGGACGTCGACACCTTTCGCCTCATCTATGAGACGAACGTCTTCGGGGTCGTCGCGGTGACCAACGGCTTCCTGCCGGCGCTGCGGCGGTCCGCGCACCCCCGGATCGTGAACATCTCCAGCGGTACCGGATCGCTGACCTGGGCCACCGGACCGCAGTTCCCGCACCGAGGCGGTTACGCCGCCTACCGGTCGTCCAAGGCCGCGCTGAACGCACTGACCGTGTATTACGCCCACGCACTGGCCGGTGACGGCATCAAGGTGAACGCACTCGCACCCGGCCTGCGCCGGACCGACCTCAACGCCACGGCCGCCACCAGCGGCGGCGACCCAGCCGAGGCCGCGGCGGGCGCGATCCGGCTGGCGCTGCTGAAGGACGACGGCCCCTCCGGGGAGTTCTTCTCCTGGGACGGGACGCCGGTCCCGTGGTAGGAGACGGGCCCCTACGCGCAAAGTCCCCGAGAGATACCAAACCGATGCGGGAACGGTCCATCGGTACTTATCGCCATCAATATGATCAACTCGCAGTTCATGTCCCCCACCTCAGGAGTCTCCTGTGCGTGCTCGTTCCCTGCTGTTGGCCACCTCGCTGGCCGTCGGCGCGGTCGTCGTCGCTCAGCCCGCGTATGCGGCCGGCCCGGCCATCCAGATCACCAAGATCTACTACAACTCGTACGGCCGCACCTCCGACACTCCCGTCACGAACAAGAAGCTCAACGGCGAGTACGTACAGATCAAGAACACCACGAAGAAGGCGGTCAGCCTCAAGGGCTGGACCCTCCGCGACAAGCAGAGCACCACCTCGGGTCACATCTTCAAGTTCGGCGCGTTCACCCTCGGCGCCGGCAAGACGGTCACCGTGCGGACCGGCAAGGGCAAGAACACCTCCGCCAACCGCTACTGGGGCAGGAGTTTCAGCCTGGGTACTTTCGCCTACATCTGGAACAACACCTCGGACACCGCGTACCTGCGGAACGCGTCCGGGACGCTGAAGGACTCCTGCGCCTACAAGTCCTCGTCGAAGGTCTACTCCAAGGCCTGCTGAGCCCCGGACCTACATCCCGACGGCGCGTCGTCGATCGTCCACAGTGATGTGTCCCCTGGCCCCTATCGCAGACCAGGGGACACACGCGGATGTGAGCGCTTTTCAGCGCCGTTCAAGATGCGAGTTCGCCCCTGAGCAGTGCCGCCAACTCTGACGGCATCGACAGGAACGGGCTGTGGGAGGAATCCAGGCGATACACCCGCTTCGCCCGCTCAGCCATCGCCTCCTGAGCGAACGGGGGGATGGCGTTGTCCGCCGTGCAGATGATGTACGTGCTGGGAATGGTGTGCCAGGCGGCCCCGGAGACCGGTCCGGTCTGCGAGGAGTACGACGCGGGGACCAGTTTCTCTATCGCCTCCGCGGCGAGCTCGGAATCGACGTCGCCGTAGAAGACGTCCTTGGCCTCGTCCTCGGCCACCCGGATGACGCCACCCTCGGGGCCCTCGTCCTTGCTGATCAGCCACCAGGACGGCGGCACACCGCCCGCACTTCCCAACAGGGACTCTCCCTCGTCGACCATCGCGGCGGCGAGGTAGACGATTCGCTTGACGTTGTCCGCGCCGGCCAGCGCCTCGGTGACGACAGATCCGGCGTAGGAGTGCGCCACGACGACGACAGGGCCGTCGATAGCGGCTACAGCGGCGGCAACCGTATCGGCGTCGTCCTGAAGCGTGCCGAGTGCTCCAAGGTCGCTCCCGCTACTGGGACAGGCCACCGTGTGCACGTCCACGTCGTGAAGTTGCTCGATCACCCGGTCCCATACCCAGGGACGGTGGTACGCGCCATGCACGAGAAGGAGTGTCGGTTGCGTGCTCATAGGCCCTCATTAGTGCTCGGGGAACAGTGGCCGCGACAAGGAATCGCGCCCGTCGACTTACATGCGTCAACGCCGAAAGACGTGACCTCGTGGGATCAGCGGCAAATATAGGTTTTGTACCGTGCGGTAACTTGCCTTGCCGTGCAAGGCTCCTTGCCTTCCCGTGCAAGGCTCCGCCCGGCACCTGTACGGGTCCCCGTGGCAATGGAGATCTTCCGGCGTGGGGTGCTCGTCCGGGCGTCCGGCGGTCACTCTGTTTCGGCTGGAAGCCGACGATTCCTATGGCGCCACTCGCGAGGGCTTACACCATAAGCGGCCTTGAATACACGGCTGAAATGGGGCGCGCTGGCAAACCCCCACCGGTGGGCGATCGCCTCGATCGTCGTGAACTGATGTAGGGGCGAGGCCAGTTCCAGTTTGCACTTCTCCAAGCGCTGAGACCTGACCCAATCGCCGAGTGAGATGCCGGCCTGAGACAAAGTCAAGTAGAGCTGGCGCACGGAAATGAAGTGCTCGGCGGCGATACGCTCGGCACTCAGATCGCGCTCCGCCAGATGGAGACGTATGTAAGTCATGACGCGTTGCAGGAGAGTGTGATGCAAAGGCTCCCTGGCCAGGTCGTCACACCCAAGGCCCGTAGTGACCACAGCCCTGATCAATTCGATACAGGGCTGCGCCAACAGGCCGGCGTCAGTCTCGCCGATAGTGGCCTGATTGCGGGCCAACCGGGAGATGAATGCCGCCGCGGTATCCACAACCGGGCGTTCCGCACCGAGTCGCACAGATGTGATCCGACCCAGCAGGGACGGTGAGAGACCAAGGATGCGATTGGGAACACGAAGGGTGAACGCGGTCACGGTGTCCTGAAACAAAACACTGTAAGGATTCACGTTCTGGAGCAGAACCAGATCTCCCGGCCGTATTTCCGCCTGCCTGCCGCCCTGGTCGAATCGGGACACTCCTGATTTCTGGAGACCGACGAAAATGTGCGGTTCAACGTCATCAGTCATTGGGCCGGCGGCCCGCCGAAGGGCAGCCACGTTCCAGTGGATGCTTGAGATTTCTACCGAGCCCAGCGCGTTGGTAATCGTAACGGCCCTGATGAGATCCGGATTCGAGGGAAAGTCCACCTCTGATCGGCCATTTAACGTCCGCGAGACTTCACGGATCGCCTCTGCACGATCGTTGGGAGGCAGGGACTCCACGTCGAATCGAACTGCCATGTGGAACTCCTCCCGCATGAAGTCGCCGGCGCCACGGTGTCCCCCCGTGCGTCACCGCGGCGCAGTCCTCGACGTCCAGTGCGGCGACCGGAGCGCGGCCCGGTGACAGCGATCAAGTGGACCAGGATCTCGATGGAGCGCGGCCGTCCGCCAAGTAGCTATGACGCGCGATCGGGTTCGAATGTTCCTCAGACCCTGGGATGCCCACCGGAATGCGACGGGAATGGGCTGCGTCCGCCGAAACGGCAGGTCAGGCGGTAGATCCAGTCCGCGGCAGGCCGCGAATCTTGGGAAGTATGTTGCGAAGAGTGATTTGTGATGCAAACCTAATGCCGTGACAGACGAATCGGCTCTCTCCGCGGACATCGCCCGGCAGGTCTTCTCGACCACGGAACACCTCACCCGACGTGTGCGCCAGGCACAGCGCGGCACCTGGTTCCCGCTCGTGCTGCTCGGCCTGGTGGTCGTCGCAGCCGCGCCCTTCTACCGCTTGGGGCGGCACGTCGTGACGTGCGACCCGGCCCTGGGCGCCCGGGGCGGCGTGGAGCTCATCTACAAGGGCACCTGTGTCCAGGTCGTCGGCTGGCCGGCCGGCGTCTACTGGATCTCCGCCTTCGTCCTGGCATACGCGGCGATCGCCGCCTTCTATGTCCACCGGGCCCGTAGTCGTGGAGTGGGCGCCCGCATCCTGCCGTATGTCGGCGCCGGAGTCGCGGTCGGGCTGATCTTCGGTGTCTTGTCGGGATGGGCGCAGCAACTGAACCTGGCGGGCATGTCACCGTCCGGCCCGGTCGCCGTCGGCCTGGTGCCGCTGATCTCCATCAGCCTGGCCCTGTTCGTCCTGGCCCGCGTGGAACGCAGCTGGGCCGTGCTCAGCTTCGCCATCGGCTATCTGGTGGTGACGCTCCTGGCCTGCGGCATCGGCCCGCGCCTGAACATCGACGTGAACCTCTCCCCGACGTGGAGCTTCCTTCCCGCCCTGGCGCTGACCGGTGGCGTGCTCCTCCTGGGCGGAGCGGGCTTCGCGCTCGCCGAGCGGCGCCACGCATGACCCACCCCGCGAACGGGCTCGACGACGTCGTTCACCAGCGCGTACGGCTGGGCATCCTGACCATCGCCCACGAAGCACGGCGGGTGGAGTTCGGCTTCCTGCGTACGACGCTGGACCTGACGGTCGGCAACCTCTCCCAGCACCTCACCGTCCTGGAGAAGGCCGGCCTGATCACAATCGAGAAAGGCTACGAGGGCAGACGCGGCCGTACGTGGATTCACCTCACGCCGGCCGGCAAGAAAGCCCTGCGCGACGAGATCTCCCGGCTGAAGGAGCTCATCCGACAGGTCGAAGAGACCCAAGAGGGGGACCTGACCTGAGCCCTCGGCCGGCGGGCCGCCTGACCCTCTGGAGCAAAACCGGCGTCCGGACGTGTTAGCAAGATCCGCAATTTGGCCGGACAAACGCAAGGCCCCTGATGGCGAACCGCCTGTTCAGGGGCCTTCTCATATGGACAGCACCTCCCCCACCCGGGACCTCGACCTCTTCGATACAAGATCGTCGAGCGGGGTCGGTGCCTGATCGACTCAAGTTGCGCTTCTATCCGGGGACGCGGGCTGCCATGAGTTCGTGCTCCAGGATGTCGGCACGCGGCAAGGTGAGGTCGAAGTGGGTCTCGGCCACGCGCAGCATCGAACGTTCGGCCTCACGAGAAGGGGGCGCGCTGCCGCCGCCGTTCGCGTCCGGAATGAGGCCGGCATGCCGGAGCGCTTCCGTCAGCGGGCCGTTGTTCGTCCCGGTGACGTCGCGGGTGCCGAGTTGGAAGCACGCGGAAATCTCGCCGTCCTCGGCGTGCACGAGCAGGACGATCGCATTGCCGTTGTCAATCATCGAAACGGCCTCTGTTCCCGGTACTGGGTTCAAACCAGTGACCTCTCGCTTGTAAGGCGATGGCAACAGGTGTCTGAGCTTGCTATCCCAGTGCTGTACAGCCTCCGTCTGGCCCGGAGTTCGCCTCAGCCGTCTATCTCGGGACGCCTTGGTACGCCGGGCGGCTCGAACAATCGGGGTAGCGGCTCTTCGGGGGAGAGCCTGTTCGGGCCGTGCTTAGCCCGGCGGGGTTCCGTGTTCACGCTCATCCGGCGCTTCTCATCGAGGGGCACATGCCCCGACTGGCGCCTTGCCTGGCGCTTCGCTACGTATACGTTCATGGCCATCAGCAATCGCACGAAGACAGCGAGGCCAAGACCCACGCTGCCAGGCAGTGCCCAAGGAATGGGCGCCTCCCCGCTCACCCATAGAGCCAAGGTGAGCCCAGCGAACGCAACCCCGCCAGTACCCGCGCTGGAGAGCATCGGATGCCGGTAGATCCAGCGCTGTAGCCGATGCGGAGTCGGAATGAACTCCCCGAGCACGTCGCCGAGCAAGTCCAGCAACACGTACGTTGCTCCATCCAGACAAAAGGTTCGAGGCCGACACAAAGCAACGACCGGCACACACGACGCCCTGTCCTGATCGCTCGTCTGCTGTCGACCCATCCGAAAGGACAGCGGGCCAGCCGCCAAGCGCTACTCAGACGCGGCGGTTTTAGGTCGTAGCCGGCAGGAGTAGCTGGTTGAGGGTGTCGCGCAGCCACTTTTCACACTGGTCGTAGGGCCAGCCGTGTTCGGTGTGGAGTTGCGCGTAACTGTCGGTGGACAGCAGCACCGCGATTGTGGTGGCGGCGGTCGCGGTGTCCAATCCGGGGCGTAGCGCGTTGAGCCGTGCGAGGTGTCGGGCGCAGGTGGTGGCTCCGTCGCGGTGGCGGACGGCTCCGGCGGCGTACGCGGCGGCGAGGTCTGCATCGACGTGGGCACCTGAACGTAGTCCGGTGATGATGTCGTGGCAGCGCTCGTTGAGCTGGCGGGTTAAGCGCACCATCAGCGAAATGACCTCGCGCGCGTCCTGCGATCGCTGGATCTGTGCGGCCAGTTGCGGGATCTCGGCGATGGCGTCCACCTCGTCGAGCATCGCGGTGATCAATTGCGGCTTGGTGCCGACACTCGCGTAGATCGTTTGTACGGCCACGCCTGCCTCCCTGGCAATGTCTGCGACCGAGGTATGCGCGTATCCGTGCTGGGTGAACAGTTTCGACGCGGCCAGGATGATGTCCCGGCGAGTCTGGGCCGCCTGGATCTGGCGTCGATTGGGCCGGGAACCGTCTTGCGCCGCCACGCCGTTCACCTTAATCTCATTCTAGTCACCGTAATGTCGTTCTAGTCACCTGAGTGAGTAGCCAATGACGACCCTACCGACCCCCGCCCGCGCCACTCGGATCACTGCGGCATCCGCCGCCGGTATCGCCGCCCTGGCGGCCTTCGCCCTCGGCCGCGTGATCTGGCCGGACCCGCCCGGCGCGATGACCCCGTCGGCGGATCTCCTGCCCTACTTCCTGATCCTCTCCGTGGTCGAGTCGCTGCTGTTCGGCGCAGGCGTCGCGTACGCCATCGTCGGTCTGCCCGCCGCGCGACGCACGGCCAAATCCGCCGGGCAGGCCTGGGCGCTGTATGTGAGCGTCTGCTTCATGCTGCTGAGCTGGTGGCCGCACGACAACCTGCACCGCGTCCTGGACCACCACGACTTCGCGGGCCTGGCCCGCATCGAGTACCTGTTCCATGTCCCGCTGATGGCCGGCGCCGCATGCGTCGCCCTCTACACCCTGCAAGCTCGCCGGGAGGCGCGATGACCAGGCACGAGGAGATCATCCGCGGCGTCTACCGCGACCTGTTCGAAACCGGCGACACCGACCTCGCCGACCGACTGGTGACCACCGACTTCGTCGACCACGCCGCACCGCCCAGTCCCGCTCCGCCCGGCCCCGACAACCTCAAGGCCACCGTCGCGTTCCTGCACTCCGCGCTCGGCGACATCCGCTACGAGGTCCACGAAGTGCTGTCGGCCGGAAACCGGGCAGCCTACCGGGCCACCCTCTCCGCCACCCAGCACGGTCCGTTGTTCGGGCATCCGCCCACCGGTGGGCGGTTCAGCATGCAGCAGATCCACATGGTCCGCTTCGACGGCGACCGGATCGCCGAGCACTGGGCCTGCCGAGACGACCTCGGCGCTCTACGCCAGCTCGGGCACCTGTCCTGACCCGTAGAGATCCGCGACGTGGATGACCAGATCAGCACGGTGAAACGCGAGATGGAAGCCGCCATCAACGCTACGTCTGCCACTTGCCGTTGACCATCAGATCCCGTCCTGCGATCTCGTTGACCTCGCGCCAGGCCTGGATCAGTTCCGGCAGGATGTGGAAGTACGGGTAGTCACGCTGCTCGCGGGGGTCGAACCCGGTCTTGGTCGCGAACGCGTCGGCGACCTCGTCGGTGATCCCGTCGGCGACGACCGCGGATCCTTCGATCAGGACCACGTCGCGGGTCGGCCCGATCGTGAGCCGGACCCGGCTGCCGACGCGGAGATTGCGGGCCGTGGGATTGCCCGCCGCCGTCGAGATCAACAGCGTCTCGCCGTCCCAGAGGAACGACAGCGGCACCAGATACGGCGTACCCGCTCGGTCGGCGGTGGCCACCCAGGCGTCGACGTCTTCGTCGAGGCGGCGCCGGGTGTCCTGTATGCGCTGCGCGAGCGATCGAGGCGGGGCCTTCATGCGTCGGGTCTCCTGTTCCGGATACGGGTGAGGAAGGTCGGACGCCGTGGCCCGCGGTGACACCGTCGGGCCACGGAACTCAGTTCGCTGCCTGCTTGACCAGCACGGGGATCCGCTCCTCGCCGGCAGGAGCCCGCAGGAGGTCGCGCCAGTCGGCGGGCCAGTTGGCCGGCGCGAGGATGCCCATGATGACGAGGTGGGTCGGCGCGGCCCAGTACTTGATCACGGCGCCCAACGCGAAACTCAAAGGCAAGAAACAAGTACAGACCGGTCGGAAGGCGTTTCGACGTATCTGTTGTTTCGGGGAGAGTCGGGCAGGGTGATGCCTCCGCACGGTGATTGCATTGCCGCCGGAGTCTTACCTTCGGGGGTCAGCCCCGCAGGGTGGTGATGGCCTTCTCGATACGCCGCCGGCGCGTCTCGGGCTTCTTCGCACTCTCGATGGCGCGTACATGCTCACGTTTGTGGCTGTACGCGAGAGCGTCGTACGCGGCGCGGGTGACGGGGTCGGCGTCCAGAGCCTGTGCGAAGTCCTCTGGCTCGACGACGACGCGCGGCTCGGTGTCGAGCTCCAATTCGACCTCGACCTCGTCGCCGATCGCAACACCTGCGGCCTGCCGGTTGGCATTGCTGAGACCGAGCAGGTGGCGGCCGCGCAGGAGGGCGACCCGGCTCTTCCAGGAGTGCCCGTTCACTGTGATCGTCACGGGCGGCCGCGGGCCCCCGCCGAGCGCTGCTATCACCTCGGACGGAACTTCTAGGCCCCGCATGGGCTCAGGTGGCTCAACGTGGGCCCGAAACTTCATGATCTTCTCCTGTTCGTCCTGCCGGTTCACCGGCACTCGGGGTCACAGCCGTCCGGGACGGCAGCGACAGCCCGCCCCACCATCCCGGACGGCTGTGTGACAAGGTTCGCGGCTACTCCGCGTAGGGCTGGTCGGTGCCCTTGGGGCTGTAGCCGAGGCTCCAGATGTAGCCGTCCGGGTCGGCGAAGGAGCCGCCGTACCCGCCCCACGGCAGAGCGCCGGCGGGCTTGAGGACCGTGGCGCCGGCCTTCTCGGCCTCCGCCATGACCTCGTCGACCCGCGTCTCGCTGCGGACGACGTAGGTGAGGACCAGTCCGCTGAAGCCGCTGCCTTCCTGGTCCGTACCCACCTGAGCGGCCAGGCCTTCACGGCTGTAGAAGCCGACGGGCGAGGCGCCGTCCGATGCGAAGAACACCGAATTCCCGAAGTCGCTCTGGATCTTCCAGCCGAGCCCCTCGGTGTAGAACTGCTTGGCCCGATCCATGTCCCGGACGCCAAGAAGGATCGAGCTGACGTGTGCCTTCATGCCTTACTCCCTTACAAGGATGGTTATGCGGTGCATGGGTGGTCATGTGCCCGGTTCTTCAAACCTGACCGATGCCGCCGGTGATGACCGTTCCTTCTGCTGATGCCACCGGTCGAGGGCCGCATAGGCGGGTCGCCACTGGTGCTGGTAGGCCTGGCGCGCCGGTTCGGTGAGTTGCGCCAGCATTGCGACGACGGTCTGGTCGCTCGCGCCGTCCAGGAGCCACGGCAGGATTCTGGGTACGGCGGGACCGATCCGCTGGGCGTGGATCCGCCCGAAGCGATTCCACTGCTCCTGGGTGACGGCCGCCTGAATCAGCGGAAGCGCCTGGTCCTCCTCGTGCCTGAGGTGTCCGGTGAGGCCGGTGACCAGGGAATCGGTGAGATCCCCGAGCCGGTCCAACCCGTCCTCGGACGCGGCCAGTACCTCATCGATCGCCTCGATGACCTGGTCGATGGCGGCGTGTTCTGCCTCCATCGCCTCCAGCAGCGTCAGGTCGGCCGGCCGGTCGGCCAGGATCTGGCGCAGCATGGGCCACAGCGCGTCGTCCTCGGCGGCGTGGTGGATGTGCAGGGAGGTCTTGAACAGCTCCCAGCCGGCGGCTGTGCGCAGGACGGCGCCCGGGTCGGCGCCGACCAGGGTGGTGACTCTGGCCAGGTGCTCGGCTTCCCGGCGCAGCGCGTCATGCATCGCATACATCGCCGTCGTGTCGAGCTCGTCGCTCACGGCCAACTCCTTCGACGGGGCCACCACTTGCGGTCTTGGACGTCTCCCACTGTGGAGTGGCGGCGTGCCAGCATCAACGTGAGATTCCGAGCGATCCGATAACTTGGCGCTTATAACGCGACTAGGAACAACATGGAACATAGGGACATCGAGATCTTTCTGACCCTGGCCGAGGAGCTGCACTTCGGCCGAACGGCCGCCCGGCTCCACGTGTCCCAGGCGCGGGTCAGCCAGGCGATCAGCCAGCAGGAACGCCGCATCGGGACCCCGTTGTTCGACCGCTCCAACCGCCGCCAGGTCCGCCTGACCCCGGTCGGCCGACAGTTGCGCGACGACCTGCTCCCGGTTTACGCGGGCCTACACGAAAGCCTCGAACGCGCCCGGATGGCATCCCGCGGCATCAACGCGCGGCTGCGGGTGGGCATGCTGCCCTTCAACGTCCACGACCTGCATCCGTACTGGCGAGCATTCCGCGACCGGCACCCGCAATGGGAACTGCAGTTGCGCCGCGCCCCCCTCATCGACCCGTTCGCCGGGCTCCGCAACGGCGACATGGACGTACTGATCGCCTGGCTACCCGTGGAAGAACCCGATCTCACCGTGGGCCCGATCCTGTTCACCGACCCACGAGTCCTCGCCGTCTCCGCCGAGCACGAATTGGCCGGCCGGTCCTCCGTACCCCTGGAAGCGCTCGGCGACTTCCGACACGCCACCGCCCCCCACATGCCGGACTACTGGGAGAACAGCTACCTCCCCTTCCACACCCCGCGTGGCCAGACCATCGAACGGATCGAATCCATCACCAACCCCGACGAGCTGATCAACCTGGTCAGCACCGGCGAGATCGTCCACAACTTCCCCGCCCACGTCACCCGATATTGGGCGATGGCGCACCTGCAGTGGCTACCCATGCCGGACATGCCACGCCTGACCTACGCCCTGATATGGCAGACCGAGGCCGAAACCGACCTGATCCGAGCACTCGCCCAGACGATCCACGACCTCGGCCCCACCCACGGCTGAGCAACGTCGCGATCACCAGCAACAGCTCAGCTTTCTGTTCGTGTCTCTCCCCTATCCGCTCGGTCCCGAATTCGAATACGTGGAAGAGGGCGTCCGCATTCTCTGGCTGCTGCCGATCACGGCCGGTGAGGCCGACATGACCACACGGGCAGGGATCGACGTGTTCGAGGAACTGATGGAGACGCAGGGTGTCAACTTCCTCGATCCTCGACGGCCATCTGTTGCCTGAAACGGCAGATGATCGGGCCCGCCGGGGACCTTCACAGCCCGGACTCGACAGGGGTGGGCGATCAACGATCACAGTTCTGGCAACGCCACCGTCCGGACCAGTCCTCGAAGGTACTCGGCGGCGGCTTCGGCCTCAGGGTCGTAGGTCTACGTGCCGGGATGCTCTTCCAAGGCCATCAGATCTCCTGTTAGCAAGGGTATTAGCAAGATCCGCAGTTTGACCGGACAAACACAAGGCCCCTGACGGCAAAATGCCTGATCAGGGGCCTTTCCATGTGGAGCCGCCTTGGGGAATCGAACCCCAGACCTTCTGTTTACAAGGAAAAGGCAGCTGCCTCGTCAGGGACGCGCCCTCCTGGTCAATTGGTAGATGCGAGCTGGCGGCGGCCGATCGTGTAAGTCGACGTTGCTGTGCGGGTTGCTGTACAGCACCCCCCTGGCTCCCCTTCAGGAGGCTCTTCTCGCGCATAATCCGAAGTGAACGGACGGTCCCGAGTGAGAGCCGCTGTACCACGTACTGAGCTGCAACCATCCTCGTCGGACCTTCGAGCTGAGCCGTCCTCCGCCCCCCTGACCACTTGCGAGAGTCTCCTCGGTAGGGATCACTCACCGACATTGGTGTCCGGCCATCAGCGGATTTCGGTGATCTGTCGTGAGTTCAGCCCTGGAACTCGTTGACGCCGAGAGCGAAGTCCCAATGGCCGAGCCCGTTACCGGCAAGGCCCATCGTGACCACACCCATACCTTCCAGCCAGTGCGCCATCTTCAAACCGCCGACGTCCAGAGGGCGCAACCCGAGGCTCTCGACGAACGTCGCAAATCTCGCCTTGGCCTGCGCGTCGTCGCCGGCGAAGAACACGTTGGGCCGCCCGTTCTCCAGGACGCCACGGAAGATGGTGTTGAATGCCTTCACCACGCTCGCGCCGG
>NZ_BOOO01000046.1 GCF_016863275.1 Planotetraspora mira | reverse complement strand
TCACCCGAAACTCAGTAGAGTCCCGAGACCAAGGGCGTTGAACTTCCGCTTGTCCCATCCCCGAGGAGCCTAGTGCAGCTACGGCCTGCCGGCCTCGCTGTACCTCAGCACCCTCCCGAGGAGGACCACCCCGCTTCCGGGGCAACCACTCCAACTTACATTGTTACCCGCAACTTGTCAAAACCCGGGGGTTCGAACGCATCACGATCAACCCGGACTCAGCCTGACGGCCACACCCGGTTGCTTGTCTGAGTGGCTTGCCCTGGGCGTCTGGCCGCCTTGTCGGCGTCCCGCGTCCCCCGGGCGAAGGAAACATTAGGCAACTCCCAGACTTCCGTCAAATCACGGCTCGTGACGCATAACCGCAGGTCAAGGCCATGATTGCGGCATATGTCACCCGCACGGCTATAAGACTGTTACCCGCGCCACGAGAATTCTTGACCACAAAAGGGTCGCCCCGGGCGTCGGCCGACACCCGGGGCGACTCTCGTGCAGAGCCTGTCAGGCGACTTCGACGCCGCCGATGGTCCTCTTGCCACGGCGCAGCACGAGGAACCGGCCATGCAGCAGGTCGTCGGCCGACGGCACGTACTCCTCATCCGTGATCTTCACGTTGTTGAGGTACGCACCGCCCTCCTTCACCGCCCGCCGGGCCGCAGACTTGGACTCGACCAGGCCGCTCTCCCCCAGCAACTCGACGAACGGCGCCCCCAGCGAGGCGACGGTCGCCTTCGGCACCTCCTCCAGTGCCGATTCGAGCGTCCTGGCGTCGAGCTCGGACAACGATCCCTGGCCGAATAGGGCCCGCGAGGCCGCGATGACCCGCGTGAGCTCGTCGGCGCCATGGACGAGCGTCGTCAGGTCCTCCGCCAGCGCACGCTGGGCCTCACGTGCCGCCGGCCGCTCCTTCGCCGACTGCTCGAGCTCCGCGATCTCCTCCCGCGACCGGAAGGTGAACACCTTGAGGAAGCGCACCACATCGCGGTCGTCGGAGTTGAGCCAGTACTGGTAGAACGCGTACGGCGAGGTGAGCGCCGGATCGAGCCACACGGCCCCGCCCGCCGTCTTGCCGAACTTAGTGCCGTCGGCCTTCGTGATCAGCTTGCCGGTGAGCGCGTGAACATGAGCTCCCTCGACACGGCGGATCAGGTCGACCCCCGCCGTGATGTTGCCCCACTGGTCGCTGCCGCCCAGTTGCAGCGAGCATCCGTGCCGGCGGTACAGCTCGAGGTAGTCGTTGGCCTGGAGTATCTGGTAGCTGAACTCGGTGTAGCTCAGCCCTTCGCCGCCCAGCCGCGCGGCCACGGACTCCCTGGCCAGCATGCGATTGACCGGGAAGTGCTTTCCGACGTCGCGGAGGAACTCGATCGCCGACAGCTCGCCGGTCCAGTCGAGGTTGCTCACCAGCGTCGCCGCCGCGGGCCCCTCCTCGAACGAGAGGAACTTCTCGACCTGGACCCGAATCCGGGACAACCACTCCTCGACGATCTCCGCCGAGTTGAGCGCCCGCTCGGTGCTGCGGCCGCTCGGGTCGCCGATGAGACCCGTCGCCCCTCCGACCAGGCCGATCGGCCGATGACCCGCCCGCTGGAACCGGGTCAGGATCAGCAGCGTGGCGAGATTGCCCACATGCAGCGACGGCGCCGTCGGGTCGAAGCCCGCATAGACGGTGATCGGACCCTCGGCCAGCGACGCACGCAGCGCGTCGGCATCGGTGGTCTGCGCGATGATGTCGCGCCATTCCAGCTCGTCGAGGATGTCGGCGATCTCAGATGTCGGGATGAGATTGCCCGAAGATGCGGTCACGGTCCTGGCTCTCGATCATCGATGGAGTACGGCGTGGCGCCGCACTGGCTGCCTTTGATGTACGGCTTCGCCTCGTACAAGCCTGCACGAGGCGAAACCATACCGCCACTCGAAATCCCGCCCGGCGACTACGTTCGCCTGCGTGGCGCGTGTGCCCGGTAGGGCGACACCGTCGGGTCGCCTTCGATCCAGAACCGCCATGGGGTCTCGGCTCCGGTGGACACTCCCGTCCGGGGGCCCGCCACGATGAGCGCGGGATCCGCGGGTTCGCCGGCCAGCACCCGCATCGGCCCGCCGGCGCAGCAGTCGAGCCCGTTGTGCTCTCGTCCCAGCCCGAGTGCCACGGTGAGCCGCGCGGGGCCTCTGGCGAGGTCCCGGTCGGAGATCTTCTTCACCACGCCGCCGGACCCGTCGGCGAGCGCCGTACCGGCGGGGAAGCGCCTCGCTCTGGCGACCTCGGCTCCGGCGATCACCTCGCCGGCCCGCAACAGGACGGCGGAGCCGACCCCCTCAGGCCGGCAGACGAGGTTGGCGCAGAAGTGCATGCCGTAGGTGAAGTAGACGTAGACGTGCCCGGGCTCGCCGAACATGACGGCGTTCCGAGGTGTACGCCCGCGGTACGTGTGCGCGGGAGGGTCCTGGCCTGGCTCGCCGTATGCCTCCACCTCGGTCAGCCGCACGGCCACGGGGCCGTGGACGACCACGCGGCCGAGCAGGTCCGGAGCCACCTGATCGGACGGCCGGTCGAAGAAGTCGCGGTCCAGCGCCGTCCCGGCGAGGGAAGGCGGCGGCCCGGTCAGCTGCCGCTCGCCCATGCCGCCTGGCCGTCGACGATCTCGCGCAGGCTGACGAGCTGGTCGCGTACCCGGTCGGGTGCCGTGCCGCCGAACGCGCTGCGCGCCGCGAGAGCGCCCTGCACGCTGAGGACGTCGCGGACACCCGGCGTCCCGTCGGCTGCCTCCGCCGGCTCCGCCGCGAAGTGCGGTGACACCTTGGCCAGCTCCTCGTCGGTCAGGTCGCCGAGGTCCTTGTCGTTGACCTGGCACCACACCACCAGGTGGCCGACCGCCTCGTGGGCGTCGCGGAAGGCGACCCCGCGGCGGACCAGCAACTCGGCGAGGTCGGTCGCCAGGGCGAAGCCCTCGGGGGCACTGGCCTCGAGCTTGGCCGAGTTCACCCGCATCGTGGACACCATGCCCGAGACGGCGGGCAGCACCAGGAGCAGGGTGTCGACCGCGTCGAACACCGGCTCCTTGTCCTCCTGCAGGTCACGGTTGTAGGTGAGGGGCAGACCCTTCAAGGTCGTGAGCAGGGACATCAGCGATCCGATCAGCCGGCCGCTCTTGCCCCTGGCCAGCTCCGCGACGTCCGGGTTCTTCTTCTGCGGCATGATCGACGAACCGGTGGAGTAGGCGTCGTCCACCTCGATCCAGCGGAACTCCTGGGAGGCCCAGAGCACGATCTCCTCGCCGAGGCGGGACAGGTGCACACCGATCATCGCCGCGCAGAAGAGGAACTCGGCGGCGAAGTCACGGTCCGACACGGCGTCCATCGAGTTCGGCGCCGGGGCGTCGAAGCCGAGTTCGGCCGCGACCGCCGCGGGGTCGAGCGGCAGGGACGAGCCCGCCAGCGCGCCGGAGCCGAGAGGCGAGACGGCGGCGCGCTTGTCCCAGTCCTTCAGCCGGTCGACGTCCCGCGTCAGGGCGTGCACGTGGGCGAGCAACTGGTGGCCGAAGGACACGGGCTGCGCGTGCTGAAGGTGCGTCATGCCGGGCGCCGCGGTCGCGGCGTGCTCCTCGGCCTGGCTCATCAGCGCGGTCTCCAGCTCGACCAGGCGCGAGACGACCGTGCGGACGTGGTCGCGCAGATAGAGCCGCAGGTCGGTGGCGACCTGGTCGTTGCGGCTGCGACCGGCGCGCAGCTTGCCCCCCAGCGACCCGAGGCGCTCGAGCAGGCCGCGTTCCAGGGCCGTGTGCACGTCCTCGTCGGCGACGGTCGGGCGGAATTCACCCCGCTTGCAGGCGCTCTCCAACTCGTCGAGCGCGCCCAGCATGCGGTCGAGTTCCTCCCCCGTCAGCAGCCCGGCACGGTGCAGGACGCGGGCGTGCGCGCGCGAGGCCAGCAGATCGTACGGCGCGAGCCGCCAGTCGAACTGCACACTCACCGACAGGCGTGTGAGCGCGTCCGCGGGTCCCCCCTCGAACCTGCCGCCCCAGAGCCGCATCGGCTTGTTGTCCGCCACCGTCTTCCTCCTCCGATTCCATCCTGCTGTGAGGGGACCTGCCTGCCGTACGGCAATGCGGTCCCGGTCCCGGCCTCGCCGCGGGCCGTTCGCTCCGGTATGCACGGGCGTGCCTCGTGTGCCTGACCTGCCGATCGTGACGCGTCGTGCGGCATCGTGGCGCGTCAGGTCACGTCGGCCCATCCGCGACCTTAGCCGACGTATGCCCCGGTACCCCATGAGAACCGGGGGCTGTCCGAAAGTCTCAGCCCTGCCGGGCCTCCCGCGCGGCGGCGATCTTGCTGGGCAGCGACCAGAGCTGGACGAAACCCTTCGCGAGAGACTGGTCGAAGGCGTCACCGGTGTCGTAGGTGGCCAACGAGAAGTCGTAGAGCGAGGCGTCGGACCGCCGCCCGGTGACGACCGCCTTGCCGCCGTGCAGGACCAGCCGGATCTCACCGGACACGTGCCGCTGCGCGTCGCTGATGAACGCGTCGAGCGACTTCTTCAGCGGCGAGAACCACAGGCCGTCGTAGACGAGCTCGCCCCACCGCTGGTCGACCGTCCTCTTGAAGCGGGCCAGGTCGCGCTCCACGGTGACGTTCTCCAGCTCCGTGTGGGCCGCGATCAGCGCGATCGCGCCGGGGGCCTCGTAGACCTCGCGCGACTTGATGCCGACGAGACGGTCCTCGACCATGTCGATCCGGCCGACGCCCTGCGCGCCCGCGCGCCGGTTCAGCTCGGCGACGATCTCGAAGGGCGACAGCGCCCGCCCGTCGAGCGCCACCGGCACGCCCTGGACGAAGGTGATGACGACCTCGTCGGGCTCACGCGGGACCGACGGGTCGGAGGTGTAGGAGTAGACGTCCTCGATGGGGCCGTTCCAGATGTCCTCGAGGAAGCCGGTCTCGACCGCGCGCCCCCAGAGGTTCTGGTCGATGGAGTACGGCGACTTCTTGGTGACGTCGATCGGCAGGCCCTTCTCCTCCGCGAAGGCGATCGCCTTGTCACGGGTCCAGGCGAAGTCGCGGGCCGGGGCGATGACCTCCAACTCCGGGTTGAGCGCCGCGAGGCCGGCCTCGAACCGCACCTGGTCGTTGCCCTTGCCGGTGCAGCCGTGCGAGACGTGCGTGCCGCCGAACTCCTTGGCCGCCGCCGCCAGATGCTTGACGATCAGCGGCCGCGACAGGGCGCTGACGAGCGGGTAGCGGTCCATGTAGAGCGCGTTCGCCTGGAGCGCCGGAACGCAGAAGTCCCGGGCGAACTCCTCACGGGCGTCCACGACGACCGACTCGACGGCGCCGCAGTCGAGCGCCCGCTGCTGGATGGCCTTCATGTCCTCGCCGCCCTGGCCGACGTCGACGGCCACGGCGATGACCTCGGCGCCGGTCTTGTCCGCGAGGAACGGGATGGCGACGGAGGTGTCCAGACCGCCGGAATATGCAAGCACGACTTTCATGGTTCTCGTCCTCCTCTTGCATGATCACGATTGATGTTTGTGCTGGTCATCACGGGCCGGCCCGAATCTGTGCATGATCACCAAGCAAGAAGTTCCAGGTCGGCGGCCCTTTTTACGAATGTGTGCATGATCACGGCGGGAGAACCGGTGGAGGAGGCGTGGCGGGGTTATCCGTTCAGGCGGCGGGTGGTCAGGTTGAGCAGCGCGGCGGCCAGAGCGGTGCCGCCTAACGGATCCCTGCTGATCACCAGGATCGTGTCGTCCCCCGCCACCGTCCCGAGGATCGATTCCCAGCCCGCGTGGTCGACGGCCGATGCCAGGAACTGCGCCGCCCCCGGTGGTGTACGGAGGATCACCAGGTTGGCGGACGCCTCCGCCGACACCAGGAGCTCCTCCGCGATCCTTTTCAGTCGGGCGTCCGGGTTCTCCGGGGAGCCGTTCACATTGCCCGCCCGATAGCGCGGAATCCGGCTGCCGCCCTCCCCCGGCAGGGCGTAGACCAACGTCCCGTCGTCGGCCCGCAGCTTGAGCGCCCCCAACTCGTCGAGGTCGCGCGACAACGTCGCCTGCGTCACCTCCACACCGCTCTCCGACAGGAGCTTGGCCAGCTCCGGCTGCGAGCGGACCTTGTGCCGGGTGAGCAGGTCGATGATGCGGGCATGGCGTGCGGCCTTGGTCAGCGGGATGGTCATGACGACTCCCCACTCCTCGACACCAGCCACTGCAAGAGCGCCTTCTGCGCGTGCAGCCGGTTCTCCGCCTGGTCCCACACCACGCTCCGCGGGCCGTCGATGACGTCGGCGGTGATCTCCAGTCCCCGGTAGGCCGGCAGGCAGTGCAGCACGATCGCGTCGTGAGCCGCCCCGGCCAGCAGCGCGGAGTTGACCTGGAACGGGCCGAACGCCGCGATCCGTTCCTCCTTGCCGTCCTGGCCCATCGACACCCAGGTGTCCGTCGCCACCACGTGGACGCCGTCGACCGCCGCCGCGGGATCGCTCACCGCGGTCACAGAACCCCCGGTCGACGCGGCGATCTCGGCCGCCCGGTCGAGGATCAGCGCGTCGGGAAGGTATCCGGACGGCGCCCCGATCCGGACGTGCATCCCGGCCGTCGCACCGCCGAGCAGGTAGGAATGGGCCATGTTGTTGGCCCCGTCACCCAGGTAGGCCATGGTGAGCCCGCGCAGCGCGCCCCGATGCTCCCGGATCGTCTGGAGGTCGGCGAGGATCTGGCACGGGTGGAACTCGTCGGTCAGCGCGTTCACCACCGGCACGGCCGACGCCGAGGCCATCGCCTCGATGCGCTCCTGACCCGAGGTGCGCCAGACGATGGCCGCCGCCTGGCGCGACAACACCCGGGCGGTGTCCTCGATCGGCTCGCCCCTGCCCATCTGCGACGCCCCGCCGTCGATGATCAGCGGCAGCCCGCCGAGTTCTCCGACGCCGACCGCGAACGAGACGCGGGTCCGCGTGGACGGCTTGTCGAACAGCACCGCAACGGTCGCCGGCCCCTCGAAGGGGCGGTAGCCGTACCTGTCCTTCTTCATCGCCTCGGCGAGGTCGAGCACCTGGGCCTGCTCCGCCGGCGACAGGTCGTCGTCCCGGAGGAAGTGCCTGACCGGCGCCGAGCCCTGGCTATTCATTGGCGGCCTCCAGAATTCCTGGGAGCGCGTCCAGGAAGGACTCGACCTCCGATGTGGTGATCACGAGTGGTGGCGCGAGCCGTACGGCGTCGGGCTGCAGGGCGTTGACCAGGAAGCCGGCCTCCTGCGCCGCCGCCTGGACCTGCGCCGAACGGCCGGCGGTGAGCACGGCCGCCAGCCACAGCCCGCGGCCCCGCACCCCGGCGAGGAGCGGGTGGTCGATGGCGGCGATCCCCTCGGCGAGCCTGCGGCCGACGGTCGTGACGTGCTCCAGCAGGCCGTCCCGCTCGATCGTGCCGAGCACGGCGAGGGCCGCGGCGCACGACACCGGGTTCCCGCCGAACGTCGACCCGTGGTCGCCCTTGTCGAAGATCGTGCCCGCCTCGCCGATCCCGATGCAGGCCCCGATCGGCATGCCGCCTCCGAGGCCCTTGGCCAGGGTCACGACGTCGGGCAAAACGCCGTCCGCCTGGTGGGCGAACCAGTGCCCGGTCCGCCCGATGGCCGACTGGATCTCGTCGGCGGTCAGCAGCGCACCCGCCGCCGAGCAGATCTCGCGCGCCGCGCTGAAGTAGCCGTCCGGGGGCGGCACCACCCCGGCCTCACCCTGTGTGGGCTCGAGGAAGACCGCCGCGCAGTCATCGGTGACCGCGTTCTTGAGCGCGTCGGCGTCGCCGTACGGCACGAACCTGACGTCGATGGGGAACGGGCCGAACTGGTCGCGGATGGCGGGCTTTCCCGTCAGCGACAACGCGCCGAGGGTCCGGCCGTGGAAGCCCATCTCGGCGGCGACGAAGTAGCTCTTCCCGCGGCTCTTGCCGTACTTGATGGCGAGTTTCAGCGCCGCCTCGTTGGCCTCGGTGCCGGAGTTGGCCAGGAACACGCGGGCGGGCGCGCGCAGCAGGCCGACGAGCCGCTCCGCGAGCAGGACCTCGGGCTCGTGCAGGAACAGGTTCGACGTGTGCGCCAGCGTCGCCACCTGCCGTGACACGGCCTCGACGAGCGCGGGATGCCCGTGGCCGAGCGAGCTGACCGCGATCCCGCCGATCAGGTCGAGGTAGCGCCTGCCGTCCGCGTCCCACACCACGCTGCCCTCGCCGCGTGCGATGGCGACCGGGGGCACGCCGTAGTTGGGCATGAAGGCCGATTCGAAGCGCTTGCGCAGCGCGTCGGTATGGCTCACCGCGAGTCCCTCCCTTCGAGAGCGCCGGACGCTCCCGAACCGCTATCGGAGTCGGGGACGACCATGGTGCCGATGCCCTCGTCCGTGAAGACCTCCAGCAGAAGGGCGTGCGGCACGCGGCCATCGAGCACGTGGGCCTGCGGGACCCCGCCCTCGACGGCCGTCAGGCACGCCTCCATCTTGGGGACCATGCCGCTCGACAACGCCGGGAGGAGTTCTGCCAGCTCGGATGCCCTGATCCGGCTGATCACCTCCTGCGCGGGGGCATCGGGCCGCCAGTCCGCGTACAGCCCCTCGACGTCCGTCAGCACGATCAGCTTGCACGCCTTCAGCGCGACGGCGAGCGCCGCGGCGGCCGTGTCGGCGTTCACGTTGTAGACGCCCGGATCGTCAGGCCCGTCGTCGCCGCGCGCGATCGACGACACGACCGGGATGCGCCCGTCGTCGAGCAGCGCCTGTACGGCTCCCGCGTCGACTCTGACGATCTCGCCCACCTGGCCGATGTCGATCTTCACTCCGTCGACGACGGCGTGCTTGCGCTCGGCCGTGAACAGATGGGCGTCCTCTCCCGACATGCCGACGGCGAAGGGCCCGTGCCTGTTGATCAGGCCGACCACGTCACGGTTGACCTGCCCGACGAGGACCATCCTGACGACCTGCATGGCCTCGGGGGTGGTGACCCTCAGGCCTGAGACGAAGTGGCTGTCGATCCCCTGCAGATCGAGCTGTGCCTGGATCTGGGGGCCGCCGCCGTGCACGATGACGGGCCTCAGCCCGGCATAGCGGAGGAACACCACGTCGTCGGCGAACTTCGCGCGCAGGTGCTCCTCGGTCATCGCGTTCCCGCCGTACTTGATGACGACGGTGGCGCCGTGGAAGCGCGCCAGCCAGGGCAGCGCCTCGATCAGCGTGTGCGCCTTGTCCAGAGCTCCGTTGGTCCTGACGTTCATGACGAGTACGCCGAGTTCTCGTGGACGTACGCCGCCGTGAGATCCGTGGTGTGGACGGTCGCGGAGTGCGGCCCGGCGGACAGGTCGATGGTGATGGTCACGTCGCGTGGCCGCAGGTCGACCTTGGACCGATCGTCGCCGGCCGCGCCGCCGCGGCAGATCCAGATGCCGTTGATCGCCACGTTGAGCCGGTCGGGGTCGAACGCCGCGTCCGTCGTCCCGACCGCGCTGACGACCCGGCCCCAGTTGGGGTCCTCTCCATGGATCGCGCACTTGAGCAGGTTCGACCGGGAGACCGCGCGGCCGACGGTCACCGCGTCCGTCTCGGACTCCGCCCCGACCACCTCGATCGCGATGGCCTTGCTCGCGCCCTCGGCGTCGACCAGGAGCTGGCGGGCGAGGTCGGCGCAGACCGCGGTGACGACCTTCTCGAAGTCGGCCAGGTCGGGCCGGGCGCCGGAGGCGCCGCTGGCGAGCAGCAGCACGGTGTCGTTGGTCGACATGCATCCGTCGGAGTCCAGGCGGTCGAAGGTCACCGCGGTGGCGGCCCGCAACACCCGGTCGAGGTCCTCGGAACCGATCTCGGCGTCGGTGGTCAGCACGCAGAGCATGGTGGCCAGGGCGGGGGCGAGCATGCCCGCGCCCTTGGCCATGCCGCCGACCATGTATCCGCCCTCGCCGCGGCGGAAGGCGATCTTGCTGACGGTGTCGGTGGTCCGGATGGCGTCGGCCGCGGCCAGTCCTCCGTCGCGGGACAGCTGGGCGGCGACCACGTCGACTCCAGTGATCAGCGCGTCCATCGGCAGCCGCTCGCCGATCAGGCCGGTGGAGCACACGGCCACCTCGGCCGCCGAGTCGCCGAGGACCTCGGCGACCTTCTCCGCCGTCGCGTGGGTGTCCTGGAACCCGAGCGGCCCGGTGCACGCGTTGGCGCCGCCGGAGTTCAGGACCACGGCCCTGACCTGACCGCCGCTCACGACCTGTGCCGACCAGAGCACCGGCGCCGCCTTGACCCGGTTGCGGGTGAAGACGCCCGCCGCCGCCCGCGACGGGCCGTCGTTGACCACCAGGGCCAGGTCGCGGTCGTCGCCGCGCTTGATGCCTGCGTCCACTCCCGCGGCGCGGAAGCCGAGAGGCGCGGTGACGCTCACGCGTGCTCGCCCCCTTCGTGGATCGGGCTCAGGTGGCTCGTGTGGCTTGTGGGGTGCATGGCGCTCATGGGGCGACTCCGTTAAGGGGTAGACCGACTTCTTCCGCCAGGCCGAGGGCGAGGTTGGCGCTCTGGATCGCGCCCCCCGCCGTGCCCTTGGTGAGGTTGTCGATGGCGATGACGGCGATCACCCGCCCGGCCCGCTCGTCGAGGGTGACCTGCAGGACGGCCGTGTTGGCGCCCACGGTCATCGCGGTGGCGGGCCAGACACCCTCGGGAAGCAGGTGCAGGAACGGCTCGTCCTTCACTGCCGTCTCGTACGCCTCCCGGAGCGCGGCGGCGGTGAGGCCCGGCGTGGCGGGAGCCGTACAGGTGGCCAGGATGCCGCGGCTCATCGGCGCGAGCGTGGGGGTGAAGGAGACCCGCACCGGCCGGCCCGCGACCGCGGACAGGTTCTGCTCCATCTCGGGCGTGTGGCGGTGGACGCCGCCGACGCCGTACGCGCCGACCGAGCCCGCCACCTCACTGGCCAGCAGGTGGACCTTGGGTGAGCGGCCCGCACCCGACGTTCCGCTCGCGGCGACCACCACCACGTCGGGCTCGACCAGCCCCGCGCCGAACGCGGGGAACAGGGCGAGCGACACCGCCGTGGGATAACAGCCGGGAACGGCGATCCTGCGGGTGCCGCGCAACAACTCGCGCTGTCCCGGGAGCTCCGGCAGGCCATAGGGCCAGGTGCCCGCGTGGGCTCCGCCGTAGAACTCCGCCCAGTCGGCCGCACGGGCGAGCCGGAAGTCCGCGCCGCAGTCGACCACCAGCGTGGTCTCGCCGAGTTCGGCGGCGACGGCGGCCGACTGCCCGTGCGGAAGGGCCAGGAAGACGACGTCGTGGCCGCTCAGCACGTCGATCGTGGTGGGCTCGATGACACGGTCCGCGAGAGCGGGCAGGTGCGGCTGATGGAGCCCGAGACGGCTCCCCGCGCTCGATGCCGCGGTCAGCGCCCCGATCTCCAGAGGATGCCCGAGGAGCAGGCGGAGCAGCTCGCCCCCCGCGTATCCACTCGCTCCGGCGATCGCCGCTCTCATCCGCGCCCCCTGCATGACTATGCGGTCCAGCTCATGTTCTTGCCTGTTAGCGAGTATGCAACGAAGGGCATGAGCATGCAAGTTGAGTTTCAGAGTGTGGACGGTTTCGGCTCTGGCCCCCGTACCGGCCGGTCGGTATTGTGACATTCCGGTTAACTACACCCCCGGGAGCACGCCAGCATGACAGCGATTGAACAGGTCCAGGCACAACTCACGGCGCCGGGCCAGCTCTTCGAGATGGAAGAGGTCCAGGTCGCCGGAAACACGATCCGCGCGTGGAAGCACGCACCGGCCACCTTCCGCGCGCTGCTGGAGACGAGCCGGTTCCACGGGGAGCAGACCTTCGTCGTCTACGAGGACCAGCGGCTGACCTTCGAGGAGCATTTCCGCCTCGCCGCCACGCTGGCCCACCGGCTCGTGGACGACTACGGCATCCGCAAGGGTGACCGCGTCGCCATCGCCATGCGCAACTATCCCGAGTGGATCGTCGCCTTCTCCGCCACGCTCGCGGCGGGCGCCGTCGCCGTCCCGCTGAACGCCTGGTGGACCCGGCAGGAGCTGGAGTACGGCCTCACCGACTCCGGGGCGAAGCTGCTGATAGCCGATGGTGAGCGCGCCGAGCGCCTCGCCGGCGGCGGCGTGCCCACGATCGTCACCCGCGCCGACGACGCGAACTGGGCGGAGGTGATCGGCGACGTCGCCCCGGACGTCACGCTGCCCGACGTCGAGGTCGGACCGGACGACCCGGCCACCATCTTCTACACCTCGGGGACCACGGGCCGGTCCAAGGGCGCCCTCGGCAGCCACCGCAATCTCGGCCAGGCGCCCATGACCGTCGCCTACGCGCTCATGAGCAGCGTGGCGCTCGCGGGCAAGGACCCGGCCGAGGCCGCCGCCGTGCGCCGCGTCACGCTCCTGACCGTCCCCCTGTTCCACACGACCGGCTGCTTCGCCGTCCTCATGCCGACGTTCCTCACGGGCGGCCAGTTGGTGCTCATGTACAAGTGGGATCCCAAGCGCGCCCTCGAGCTGATCGAGCGCGAGAAGATCACCACGATGAGCGGCGTGCCGACGAACGCCTGGCAGTTGCTCTCCCACCCCGACTTCGGCAAGCACGACATCTCCTCGCTCACCGCGATCTCGTACGGCGGGGCACCCGCACCGCCCAAGCTGCTCGAGCGCATCACCGAACTGCTCCCCAACCGGACCCCGGGCAACGGGTACGGCATGACCGAGACCACCGCGCTCGCCGTCTACAACAGCGGCCGCAATTACGTCGCGAAGCCCGAGAGCATCGGCCTGCCCGCCGCGGTCATCGACATCAAGGTCTGCGACCCGCAGGGCGTCGAGGTGCCGGTCGGCCAGGTCGGCGAGCTGTGCGTCCGCGGGCCGATCGTGATCATGGGCTACTGGAACCGGCCGGACGCCACCGCCGAGACGTTCGTGAACGGCTGGCTCCACACAGGCGACCTCGCCCGGGTCGACGAGGAGGGCTTCGTCTACATCGTCGACCGGGCCAAGGACATGGTCATCCGGGGTGGCGAGAACGTATACTGCGCCGAGGTCGAGGCCGCCCTGTTCGAGCATGCGGCCATCGACGACGCCGCCGTGATCGGCATCCCGGACGACGAGATGGGCGAGCAGGTCGGCGCGGTGGTACGGCTCAAGCCGGGCGCCGCCGCCACGGTGGAGGAACTGCAGTCGTTCCTGTCCGAGCGGATCGCGAAGTTCAAGGTGCCCGTCCGGATCTGGTTCCGTGAGGCCGAACTGCCGCGCAACCCGGGAGGCAAGATCCTCAAGACCCACCTCCGCAGGGAGACGCTCGGGCTCTGACGTCCGTTCGCTCTCGCCGGCCCCGGTACGGCACCCGCCTGCCGGGGTCGCTCCCGGTCACGGACGGCGGACGGCCTCGGCCATGCGCCGGCTGCGTGTCCTGTCGCACAGGACACCCGTGTTGTCGGCGTACTGATCGACGGCGCCCGTGTGTGGCAGGTCCCGCACGGCCGGGTCGGCGATGGTGCGGAGAAGGGCTTCGGCGAAACGGTCGGCGCGCAGGACCCGGAACGGCCTGTCGTGGTACGGCCGGGTGCGCGGGTCGACGGGCTCGGTGAGCCGCAGGCGGTTGTGCAGCAACGCGACCTTCTCGTAGGCCGCGGACAGATGGCGTTCGCGGTCCCGCCAGCCGGTCGCCGCGAGGGCGGCCGCGAGGACGGGTGAGAGCTCAGGGGCGCACTCCAGCCGGGCGAACGCGCTGCCGAGCCACTTCCCGTACGGCGGGTAGCGGCGGCC
The DNA here is from genome assembly GCF_016863275.1 of Planotetraspora mira. Taxonomy (GTDB): domain Bacteria; phylum Actinomycetota; class Actinomycetes; order Streptosporangiales; family Streptosporangiaceae; genus Planotetraspora; species Planotetraspora mira. The sequence continues at coordinate 37,653 of NZ_BOOO01000046.1, read as the reverse complement.
CATGAGCAGGGACAGCCGCATCAGGTCGTGTACCAGGCGAGCGCAGACGACGGCCGAGCCGAGTTCGTCGCCGACCTCACCGCATCGGCCGACGAATGCCTCCTCCTCTGCCAGGCGCGCCCACTGGCAGGCGAGCAGATGGCGCCAGACATCGTCGGGATACCAGGCGAGCCGGTCCCGGACCGGCCCCAGCCGGCGGAGTCCGTCGTGGAACACCTCGCCGGCGGTGATCTCCGCGAAGGCCTGGGACGAGGTGGCCAGCCAGTCGAACAACATGACGCCGGCGAGCGGGTCGAAGCCGAGGTGACCGGTGAGCCAGCCGCGCAGATCGGTGACGACCACCCCATGGTCGACGGGTCCTTCGGCGGCCCGCATGTGGCGAGTGCCCTTGGGGCCGACAGTGGCGAAGTTCGTGGGGTACCCGAGGAACGTCCCGGGCAGACGCTCCGCCAGCATCGCGGTGATCGCCTCACCGTGGCGATCGGCGTCGTCCGGCCCCAGGAACAGCTGCAGGCGCGGCCCCCAGTCGTGGTCGGCGGATCGTTCGGTGTCGAAGCCGAGGACCTCCGATCCTGTTCCGATCAGGGCCGCCGTGTGCGTCACGCGGCCGAAGTGACGTCGCAGCAGCGGCTCCACCGCATCCCGGTAGAACAGCCGCGACAACTCCAGCCCGCGAACGTGCTTGTACTCCACGGCGACCATGGTCCGCCCGATCAGGGCCCCGGGTCGACGGGGTTTCGATCCACTGGGCGGGTCGAGCGGGCAGGACTCCTTACCTGCGACGTAATCGACCGCCTTCCGGGGCTCATGCCACATTTCGGGTGTCGCACCGAGACAACGAAATGAAGGAGTCCGACATGACCGACTTCACTGGCGTGGCCGAGCGGTACATCGCGGCCTGGAACGAGACGGACGCCGACGCCCGGGCCAAGGCGGTCGCCGACCTGTGGACCGAGGACGCCGAGCTCACCGACCCGTTGACCTCCGTCACCGGGCACGAGGGCATCGGCGCCGTCATCGCCGGCGCCCAGCAGATGTTCCCCGGCTTCGTGTTCACGCTCGGCGGTCGCGTGGACGGCCACCACGACATCGCCAGGTTCACCTGGCACCTCGGCCCGGCGGGCGCCGCCGAGCCCGTCGTGATCGGCTTCGACGTCATCGTGCTCGCCGAGGACGGCCGGATCAAGAGCGTGCACGGGTTCCTCGACAAGGTCCCCGCCTGACGGCTCGGCCGCGCGTGGGGGCGGGGATCGCTCCCCGCCCCCACGCGTTCGACCCCTCCGCCTCGACCGGCGGCCTGCGTTTCTGCTCGGCCGGCGGTTTGCTCCTCGCTCGGGTGTTCGCCAAAATGGACGATCGTGTCGGAAACACCTGTTCGGTCGCTCAGATCCCTCGCCCGCCGGATGCGCCTGGATCTGAGCCCACTCCGGGAATCCAGGGACTTCCGCCTTCTTCTCGGGTCCAACCTGGTCACCCAGATCGGCACCCTCATCACGATGGTGGCCGTGCCGTACCAGATGAAGGAGCTCACCGGCTCCTACCTCGCGGTCGGGCTGGTGAGCATGGCCGAGTTCATCCCCATGGTGATCTGCGGCCTGTGGGGTGGTGCCATCGCCGACGCACTCGATCGGCGCAAAATCGTGATCGTCTCGGAGGTCGGGCTCTGCCTGACCTCCGTTCTTTTGCTGGTCAACGCGCTCGTACCCGAGCCGCAGGCATGGGTGCTCTACGTGGTGGGCGCTCTCGCGGCCGGATTCGGCAGCGTGCGCGGGCCGAGCGAGCAGGCGCTCATCAACCGGGTGCTCCGGCTCGACCAGATGACCGCCGGATTCGCGATCCAGGGAGTGATCGGCAACACGGCGATGATCGCGGGTCCCGCCGCGGGCGGCCTGATCGTCGCCTCGTTCGGGCCCGCCACGTCGTACGGCGTCGACGTGGCGACGTTCCTGATATCCCTGGTCCTGCTCGTCAGGGTGCGCACGGTCAGCCGCCTGGACGACGCCACCCCGGCCTCGTTCCGGTCGATGGTCGAGGGGGTGCGGTATGCGCTCAAGCGGGCCGACCTGATGGGCACCTACCTCGTCGACATCGCCGCCATGGCCTTCGCCAGTTCGAACGCGCTGTACCCCTTCCTGGCCGACGACCTCCGCGCGCCCAAGGCCCTCGGGCTGCTCTACGCCGCGGGTGGCGTGGGCTCGGTTCTCGCGTCCCTCACCTCGGGCTGGACGAACCACGTCCACCGCCACGGCCGCGCGGTGATCGTGGCCGCGTCGGGCTGGGGCGCCGCGGTGGTGGTCGCGGCCTTCATGCCGAACGTCTGGCTGGTCTTCCTGTTCCTCGCGATCGCCGGCGGCGCCGACATGGTCAGCGGGTTGTTCCGGCACACGATCTGGAACCAGACCATCCCCGACGAGTACCGCGGCCGGTTGGCCGGCATCGAGTTGCTCTCCTACTCGACGGGCCCGATGCTGGGTGACGCCCGGGCGGGCTTCATGGCACAACTCGGAGGGACGCGCTTCTCTCTGGGAGCGGGCGGAGCCCTCTGCGTGGGAGCGGTCGCGCTGATGGCGACCGTCCTTCCGAAGTTCCGTGCCTACGACGCGCGGACCGACGAGTACGCGCTCGCCGAGCGGGCCCGGCGCGCCGAGGAACCCGCCACCGCCTGATCAGGCGCATGACTCACTCAGGCCGGTCTGTTCACCAGGCGACGACGCCCTGGTTGCTGGGCTGAATTGTGCCGACCTGGAGCGACTTCACGGTGATGCCGGACTGCTCCGAGCTCGGGAAGCCCTCCAGGGTCGCGACCACCAGCGGCCCACCCTTCGCGAGCCCGACCTTGATGGTGTTGCCGGTCGGGCAACCAGCGGCCGCCTTGTCGCAGATCGTCCACTTGACGCCGGCGAACACCCCGCCACCCGGGGCCAGGTCGGCCGGCACCGGCTTACCCGGCTCGGCGACATACTTCGTCGGCACGGTCACCGCCTCGTCGGCCGCGTTCACGAGCGTGATCACCGGCCAGCCGTCCACGTTGCAGGTACGGCTGGACGCGTTCGTCATCTGGACGAGCGCCATCCGGCTGGCGCCCTCGCGTCGTTGCGGCTGCTCAGTGAGAGTCACTTTGATGTCGTTCGCCGTGCAGGCCGGAACGGTCGCCGGTGTGCCGGCAGCCGGAGCGGGCGACGTGACACTCGGGGCAGGCTCCTCGGCGCTCGGGGCTTCGCTCGCGCTCGGAGCTTCCCCGGCGCTCGGCGCGACACCGGTCGGGGTCGACGTGACCGGCGACGTGTCCGATGTGGGGCTCGCCGCCACAGGGGTAACCGGCGATGAGGTGCCACAGGCCGAGACCCCGGCCGAGATCAGCACCCCTGGTACGGCGAGCAGCAGAACCGCCCTGGCACGGTTGACGGTCCAGCGGGTTGTACGACGTCGGGACACTGTGTTCTTCCATCTCTTTCACGTAAGGGTCAGTTGCTCGGTCATCTCTTCGGGTAACCGCTTGCCGCGAAGAGCTCGCTCCACGGCTGCCAGGAGGTGGCGTGCGGCCCGGTGTCGAGCTGGCATAGGCCTCGCCTCGTCGCGCAACTCGCCCGCCCGCAGCACACTTCACCACTGCCGCGTCGCCCGCCGCAGGCGAACCCGCGTCACTGTCACCGTCGCCCGGCCCCCGCACGGGCGACGGTGAGGATCCACATCAGGGCAGCAGACCAGCGGCTGTCAGCCGGTCTCCCCCAGCGCCTCGAAGGTCGCCTGGGCCTGCTGCCGCATGGCCGCCAGGACGGGCTCGGGAATCGGGGGCAGCGCGAGCGCGACCTCCTCCGGAGTGCCCACCCGGTCGAAGAATCCGACCAGCAGGTGCGCTGCCAGGGTCGGTGACGTCTCGATCACCTTCTTGGCGAAATCCGCCCAGGCCTCCGGGGACACTTGATCACGCAAAGCGGGGAAGAGCAGCGGTTCCTCGTCTTCCAAGTGGTGGAGAACCAGGTCGCGCACGGCGGTCGCGGCCTCCCGGAGAACAGCCCGGTCGGCGCCGTCCGCCACTGTCACCGCACTCAGGGCCTCAAGGGCGGCATCGAGCCGGTGGTGTTCAACGCTGAGCGCGGCGAGCCCCTCGGCAGCTTGAGGAGCGACGGCGATGATCATCGGCCACAGGTCGTCGTCTTCGCTCTCGTGGTGGTGATGCAGGTGCGCGACCAGGAACTCGCGCAGCTCGGCCAGCGCGGCGGCGGGCACCGAAGGCCGCCCGGCGGCCTCGACCAGCAAGGCGGTCGCCTGCCGGTGCACGTTGTGCACGAGACGGGTCTCCAGAACGGCCATGGGTTCAGCGGTCGGGTTCAGCATGTTGAGGACGCTAGTCAATAGAGACATCTATGGTCAATGTGGCCATCACCACAGAAGAATGGGAGGATACGGACATGGGCAGATACCACTCCCCCCGTCGCATGGACGCGGCCGCAGACACCCGGACGGCGATCATGCAGAGCGCGCGGGAGTTGTTCCTCGCCCACGGCTATCTGGAGGTGACGGTCGCCCAGATCGCGGCCGCGGCCCGAGTGGCGGTGCAGACGGTCTACAGCAGCACAGGAGGCAAGACGGCGATCTTGGCCGCGCTCCTGGCCTCCGCCGTGAACGACTCCGCGGTGGCGGAGGGTCTCGAAGCGGTGGCGACGTGCACCGATCCGGGAGCGATCATCGACATCACCGCCGAGGGCACTCGCCGTACCCATGAGCGGCACTGGGACGTTCTGTACGGCCTGCTCCACGATGGTCTCGGGGATCCCGGCGCCACGGAGGTCTACAACGAGGGAATCACCGCGTACCTCAAGGCCCTGACCACGGTGGCTGATCGCCTGGTCGAGTTGGACGCGCTTCGCTCGGACCTGGATCATGCGCTGGCCGTCGACCTCCTCTGGTTCTTTCTGGGCCAGCGCGCCTGGTTCCTGCTCGTCGGGGAGCGAGGCTGGACCTTCGACCGCGCTCAGGAGTGGATGGCGAACTCGGCCCGCCAGGCGCTGCTGCGGTCACCTGGGCACTGAGAACGAATAGTTGCACCCCTGATTGGCGCGACGGCACCCTCTGTTCGTCGTTCGACGAACGCCTTCCAGGTCCAAGGATGGGGCGTTTGATGAATGACAAGAAATAAATGCTGAGGGCATCAAAACGCCGGGGCGGAATCATTCCCACTGGAGGGATTCCCCTGATCGCACGGATTTTCCGTCCAGGAAAGGTGCGACGACTCGACCGCGCGGGACGTCTCTGGCCCCCGCTCCGGCGATCTCCGCATCCACCGCCTCACTGATACTGTTCTGCCGCACAAGTCGTGCTAAATCCGCTATCGGGGGGCCGGTGTGGCGCAGGAACTCACGGTCGATGACCCGCGCCGCGTCGGCGACTTCGAAATCGTGGCGCGCATCGGAGAAGGCGCGCAGGGCGCGGTCTACCTCGGCCGATCGCCATCAGGCGATCAGGTCGCGGTCAAGCTGCTGCACGCCCGGCTCTCCAGCGATCCCGACGCCCGCGCCAGGTTCCTGCGCGAGGTCTCGGTCGCCCTCCGGGTCGCCCGATTCTGCACCGCCCCCGTCCTGCACGCCGACCTCGAAGGCAACCAGCCCTACATCGTCAGCGAATACGTTCCGGGGCCGTCGCTGCGCGAACTCGTGCAGCGCGAAGGACCGCGGCGGGGCGCCTCACTCGACCGCCTGGCGATCAGCACCGTAACCGCCCTGGCCGCGATCCACCGGGCGGGCATCCTGCACCGCGACTTCAAGCCGGCCAACGTGCTGATGGGCCCGGAAGGCCCCGTCGTCATCGACTTCGGCATCGCCAAGGCACTGGACACACCCGGCACGACGGCCACCGGAGACACCCTCGGCACGCCCTCCTACCTGGCCCCCGAGCAGGTCCACGGTGCGAACGTGACGCCCGCGGCGGACATGTTCGCCTGGGGCATCACCATGGTGTTCGCCGCCACCGGGACTCCCGCCTTCGGTTCGGACACCATCCCGGCGGTGATTCAGCGCATCCTCAACGAGCAGCCCGATGTCACCGCTCTGGACGCACCGCTGCGTGACGTGGTCGCCGCATGCCTGTCCAAGGATCCCGCCCGCCGCCCCTCAGCCGAGGAGGTGGCGGCCTACCTGATGGGTCAGCAACCGGCCGGAGTGAGCACGGGCGACCAGCGGATCAGCGAAGGTCACCGGAACACCGGTGCATCACGCAGCGGTCAACCACTCGACGGCATGAACAGCGGCGGAGATCACAGGACCGGGAACGGCGTCCATGTCGGGAACGACGGACACGTTGCCGACCAGACGCAGATGGGCAGGGGCAAGCCGCGACGAGCTGTCATGCTGACGGTCTCGGTGGTGGCCGCCTGTACCGCCCTGATCGTCGGCACCCTGACGCTCACGAGGCCGCCCGGCGGATCCGGCGGATCCGCCGCCATCACGCAGCAGGCGCAAGCCGTGGCTGCACCCGGCGGCGACCAGACCCCGGACGGCGGTCAGGCCGCAGATGACCGGCCCTCAGACGGACAGGCCAATGGGGGCTCGCCGGGCAAGACCTCTGCGTCCGATTCTGCGTCCGACTCCGCGTCCAAGGGCCCGAACGTGGCCGACGCCTCTGCTCACACCCCCGCGACGGAGACTTCCCGGTCCCCTGCCACGAGCACCTCACCGCGATCGACGAGCCCTGCGCAGCCGCCTTCGTCACCCACCCACTCGGCGCCCGCGCCGAGTTCCACCCCTGCCACAACACCACCCAAACCGAACCCGTACACGGCGACTCAGGTATGCGGGTCCGGGTACAAGGTCATCGACTCGCACGCCCTGAGCGGTGCCACCGTCTACCTGCTTTACAGCAGTGGGTCGGGCAAGAACTGCGTGGTCACGATGTCGAAGTACGTCATCACACAGAAGATCAAGATGAGTGCCGTCCTGCAGGTACAGGGCGGCTCCAGCGACAGCGACTCCGGCGACTACACCGCCTACGCGGGCCCGCTTCGGCTGTCGGCCGCGGCCACGTGCGTGAGCTGGGGCGGCGGGTACGGCACGGCCAGCTGGAAGAGCGGCTGGTCCCACTGCGGTTAGGCGGTCCCGCTTCAGGGCGTCGGCTTGACCGTTTGAGCTCCCGTGCAACCGGGCGGACCCCGTCGACCGCCTTTCGTCACAGGCGGCGGGCGATGCGGGTTGGAGCCATCGTTGATGTCGAGAATTCGTGACTGGCTCCGTCCCTGGCGAGGAACGCGACCAAAATGGGTCGCACCAGCACCGAGGAGAAACACGATGGCCAAGTATCTGCTGCTCAAGCACTACCGCGGCGCCCCTGCTGCGGTCAACGACGTGCCCATGGACCAGTGGACGCCGGAGGAGATCTCGGCCCACGTGCAGTACATGAACGACTTCGCGGCCCGGCTCGAGGCGACCGGCGAGTTCATCGACAGTAAGGCGCTCGCCCCCGGGGGAATGTTCGTCCGGTACGACGGCGAAGGTCGCCCACCGGTCACCGACGGCCCGTTCGCCGAGACCAAGGACCTCATCGCCGGCTGGATGGTGATCGACGTCGACAGCTACGAGCGCGCCGTCGAGCTGGCCGGGGAACTGTCGGCCGCCCCTGGGGCGGGCGGGAGGCCGATCCACGAATGGCTTGAGCTGCGCCCGTTCCTGACCGATTCACCCACCGTCACCGAGTGTTCTCTGAAGTGAACGAGATCCTGCTCCGAAGCCTCACGCCGAGCGTGCTCGGGATCCTCGTCCGCCGCGGAGCCGACTTCGCGGCGGCCGAGGACGCCGTGCAGGACGCGCTGGTCAAAGCGGTCCACGTCTGGCCGGCCGACCCACCTCGGGACCCGAAGGGCTGGCTGGTCACCGTGGCCTGGAACCGGTTCCTCGACGCGACCCGGGCGGACACCGCCCGCCGCCGGCGTGAGGACCTCGTCGACGAGGAGCCGGCGCCCGGGCCCGCGTCCGCGGTGGACGACACGCTCCAGCTCTACTTCCTGTGCGCCCACCCGTCGCTGACGCCGTCGTCCGCGGTCGCGCTCACGCTACGCGCCGTCGGCGGGCTGACCACCCGTCAGATCGCCCAGGCCTACCTGGTGCCCGAGGCGACCATGGCGCAGCGCATCAGCCGGGCCAAGCGCACCGTCTCCGGCGTGCGGTTCGACCAGCCCGGCGACGTCGCCACCGTGCTGCGCGTCCTCTACCTGGTCTTCAACGAGGGCTACTCCGGCGACGTCGACCTCGCCGCCGAGGCCATCCGGCTCACCCGGAAGCTCGCGGCCGCGATCGACCATCCCGAGGTGGCGGGGCTGCTCGCCCTCATGCTGCTCCACCATGCCCGGCGCGCCGCCCGGACCGCGCCCGACGGCAGCCTGGTGACGCTCGCCGAGCAGGACCGCGGCCGGTGGGACACCGAGTCGATCGCCGAGGGCGTCGAGATCCTGCAGGCGGCCCTCGCCCACGACCGGCTGGGCGAGTTCCAGGCCCAGGCCGCCATCGCGGCACTCCACGCTGACGCGCCCACCGCCGGGGAGACCGACTGGGTGCAGATCGTCGAGTGGTACGACGAACTCGCCCGCCTGACCGACAGCCCGGTCGTCCGGCTCAACCGCGCGGTGGCCGTCGGCGAGGCCGACGGACCGCGCGCCGGCCTGGCGGCGCTCGCGGCGCTGGACAACTCGCTGCCCCGCCATACCGCGGTGGCGGCGTACCTCCACGAGCGCGACGGCGACCTGGCGACGGCGGCACGGCTGTACGCCGAGGCGGCCCACCAGGCACCCAACCTCGCCGAGCGCGACCACCTGACGCGCCAGGCCGCCCGGCTCAACGCCCGCCGGTCTCGCTGACGGGTCGCGCCCGGATTTTCCCGCAGCATTCGGGGCGGCCGCCTGCCGGGCTCAGCGGGGGGCGAGACGCGTGGCCTCCTGGTGAAGCCGATCGTCGCCGTCCGCCTGGAGCAGCCCGTTGTTCACGGAGGGCGTGCAGAATGCCTGGACCATGACGGCCGTCGGGGGCCCGTCGGCGTAACCGAACACGAGACGGAGGATGACGCCGGGATCCGCGCCCTCGGTCTGCCGGCAACTGTTGTCGCTCGGGCGGGTGTCCAAGGCGTTCAACGTGGTGGCCAACTGCCTGGCCACGTCGGTTCCATACTCCGTCCGGGACGCCTGCCCGCCCTGCGGGTCGAGCCGGCAGACCACCAGTGATGTGGGCTCGTCGGGGACCATTCGTGCGTTCTGTCCACGGCGTGCCATCCACGTGCGGCACGGGTCCTTCTCGCGAGCGGACGTCGCCGGTCCCTTCCGGTAGGCGTCGGTGATGCGGTCGCCTACATACGTGCTGCTGCCGGCGGTGCCGTTCGTCGTCATCGCACAGTGGTTGACCTCCTCGGCGCTGCCCACCCACAGCGACCGCCCGTCGGCGTAGCCGAACCGGATGAGGTAGTTCGTCATCGGTCCGCCCATGGCGGTGCACGCGCCGCTGTCCGTCGAGCCGACCGGGAGGTAGCCGAGGTCTCGGGCCAGTTGACCGGCGCCGTCCTTCAGCGTGCGCGTCCCGGCCAGGCGCTCGCCGCCCGGGTTCGTGTTGTCGCCGGGATACGCACAGATCAACGCCTCGACAGGGGAGCCGGGAACGAGCGACTCCGCGGCTCCGGCGACATCCGAGGCCGCGGGCACCCAGCCCCCGATCCCGTCGCCGCCCCATTGTCCCGGACACGACTTCGGAGCGGACGGCGCCGCGGCGGTGGAGGTGCCGGGTGATCCCGCGGAAGGGGTCTGCGGGATGGCACGCGTGGGCGGTTCCGCCGTCCCACACGCCGTGAGCGCGACAAGGGCGGCGCCGATGAACACGAGAAGCCTCATACCACCAACACGACGGGCCTCCCCTGCCGGGTTCAGCCGTACCGGACCTGTGTCCGAACGGAAAGGTCTCCGTGACAGAACGATCTCACCGGAGTGATCAGGGGCAGTCACAGATGCCCTTCACTTCCCCATTGCCCCAATGGTTACCAACGAGTATCGTCCCGAAGTGAGCCCCACTCATGTTCGCGCGCGTGAACAGCATCGTCTGCTGTCCCTTCACCCCCCGACCTCGCGAAGGGTAGTTCCCGCATGCACGCGCGCCTTCGACGGGCGATCACGGCCGCCGCCGCGTTCGCCCTGCTCGCTCTCGGCCTCCCGGCCGTGCCCGCCTCGGCGGCACCCGCCTTCCCTCCGGACGACTACTGCCTCGGCCAGTGTGCCGACGTGCTGCCGCCCGGCCAGAACGGCAACGCCACCCTCATCGAGATTCTCGGCAACCAGGGCTTCGGCACCTTCCCCACCCACAGCACCGACCAGCTGAGCAAGTACGCCGGTCTGATCTCCGGCTACACCGGGCTGACCGACGACCAGATCACGAACTTCTTCAACGACAGCGGGTTCGGCGTGCCCGCCGGCCAGGTGGAGAGCACGATCAGCCCCCGGTCCGACGTGACGATCGTCCGCGACAAGGCGACCGGCGTCCCGCACATCACCGGCACGACCCGTTCGGGCACGATGTTCGGCGCCGGGTACGCCGGTGCGCAGGACCGCCTGTGGCTGATGGACCTGATGCGCCACGTCGGCCGGGGCGAGCTGACCCCCTTCGCCGGGGGCGCGATGGGCAACAGGGAACTGGAGCAGAGCGTCTGGCGCAACTCCCCCTACACCGAGGCCGACCTCCAGGCGCAGATCGACCGGCTCAGGAACTCCGGGCCGCGCGGCGCGCAACTGTACTCCGACGTCCAGAGCTACATCGCCGGGATCAACTCCTACATCGACTACTGCATGGCCAACCGGAACTGCCCGGGTGAGTACGTCGTGACCGGCCACATGGACGCGATCACCAACGCGGGCGGGCCCGTCGACTTCCAGATGACCGACCTGGTCGCGATCGCGGGTGTGATCGGCGGCCTCTTCGGCGGTGGCGGCGGAGCCGAGATGCAGTCGGCCCTGGTCAGGGTCGCGGCCCGGGCCAAGTACGGCACGGCCGTCGGCGACCAGGTGTGGCAGGCCTTCCGTGAGCAGAACGACCCGGAGACCGTGCTGACCCTGCATGACGGGCAGAGCTTCCCCTCAGGGGACGCCCCGGCCGGAGCGACCGGAGTCGTCCTGCCCGACGCCACGACGACGCCCGTGGACATCACCGAGAACGAGAAGGGCACGGCCACCTCCTCCACCACCGCGGCGACCAGCGCCCTCACCGGCCTGACCGTCGACAACAGCAAGCCGAGCATGTCGAACGCCATCGTCGTCTCGGCGGACAAATCCGCGACCGGCCACCCGATCGCCGTGTTCGGCCCGCAGACCGGCTACTTCGCACCGCAGTTGCTCATGCTGGAGGAACTGTCCGGCCCGGGCATCCGGGCACGCGGCGCCGCCTTCTCGGGGCTGAGCCTGTACGTCCTGCTCGGCCGCGGAACCGACTACGCCTGGAGTGCCACCTCGAGCCTGCAGGACATCACCGACACGTATTCGATCACGCTCTGCGACCCGAACGGCGGGGCGCCCACGACGTCGTCGAACTACTACCTCTACCAGGGCACCTGCACGGCCATGGAGACGTTGAAGAAGACCAACTCCTGGAAGCCGACCACGGCCGACTCCACCGCGGCCGGGTCCTACGACCTTGTGATCAAACGGACCAAGTACGGACTGGTGAGCTGGCGCGGCACAGTGGGCGGTGTCCCCACGGCCTTCACGACGCTGCGCTCGACCTACCAGCACGAGGCCGACTCGGCGATCGGCTTCCAGATGTTCAACGACCCCGCCGAGATGGGATCGGCGGCCGCGTTCCAGAACTCCGCCTCCACGATCGGCTTCGCGTTCAACTGGTTCTACGTGAACTCGGCCGACACCGCGTACTTCATGTCCGGGAGCGACCCGGTGAGGTCGGCCGTGTCCGACCCCAACCTGCCCATGACGGCCGACGCCGCGCATGAGTGGGCCGGATACGATCCCTCGACGAACACCGCCGACTACGCGGCTCCGAGCACCCATCCCCAGGCGGTCAACCAGGACTACTTCGTCAGCTGGAACAACAAGCAGGCCAAGGACTACGGCTCGGCGGACGGCAACTTCAGCTTCGGGCCCGTCCACCGCGCGGATCTGCTCGACGCTCCGGTCAAGGCCGCCCTCGCCTCGGGAACCCTCGACCGCAGCGGCACCGTGAAGATCATGGCGTCCGCCGCGACGACCGACCTGCGCGGCACGAAGGTCCTGCCCAACCTGCTCCGGGTGCTCAAGAGCACGGCCGTGACCGACCCGGCCCTCGCGTCGGCGGTGTCGAAGCTGTCGTCGTGGGCGTCGTCCGGGGCCAAGCGGGTCGAGACCTCCCCCGGAAGCAAGACGTACGCGAACGCCGACGCCATCCGCATCTTCGACGCGTGGTGGCCGAAGCTCGTCCGGGCCCAGTTCAAGCCGGGCCTCGGCGACGGGCTGTACCAGTCCCTGGTCCACGCGCTGCAGATCAACGAGTCACCTTCCGGGCAGCAGCAGGGCGACCTGTCCTCCTTCCCGACCTCCGCGAACGAGGCGCAGACCCACAAGGGCTCCTCGTTCCAGTACGGCTGGTGGGGCTATGTCGACAAGGACGTCCGCAACGTGCTCGGCGACCAGGTGGCCTCTCCCCTGCCGGCCAAGTTCTGCGGTGACACCGTCGCGGCCTGCCGTACGGTCCTGCTGAACAGCCTGTCCGCGGCACTGGCCGAGCCGGCGGCCACCACCTACCCGGGAGACGCGTCGTGCGCCGCGGGCAACCAGTGGTGTGCCGACGCCATCCAGCAGTCGCCGCTAGGCGGGGTCAAGCACCCGCTGATCTCGTGGCAGAACCGGCCGACCTACCAGCAGGTGGTCTCGTTCCCCGCCCACCGTGGGGACTCGATCGGCAATCTGGCGGCGGGAGCGACGGCGAGCGCGAACGGCACGCAGAGCCCGAACACGCCGGCGAAGGCCATCGACGGCGACCCCGCCAGTCGCTGGGCGAGCGACTGGACCGACAACCAGTACATCCAGGTGGATCTCGGCTCGGCCAAGAGCGTGGGACGGGCGATCCTCCGCTGGGAGGCGGCCTACGGCTCGTCGTACCGGATCGACACGTCGACCGACGGCGTCACCTGGACCCCCGCGTACTCGACGACCAGCGGGAACGGCGGGATCGACAACGTGTCCTTCACCCCGGTCAACGCCCGATACGTCCGCATGCAAGGAGTCAAACGAGGCACCACCTACGGCTACTCCCTCTACGAACTAGAGCTCTACAGCAAATAACCCCCCCATAACCTCTGCGTGATCATGCACAGGTTCGGAAATCGCCGACCTGACCAGCCCATCCACCAAGCGTGATCATGCACAGGTTCGGAAACAGCCGCCCTGAGCGGCCAGTTTCCCAGTCGTGATCATGCGCACTTTCGGAGAAACCCGCCGCGACCTGGCACTACACATGTGGTGATCATGCAAACAAGTAGATTTGCATGATCACCACACGCATAAGGCCTGAACAACGCACCAATCACCGAACCTGTGCATGATCACGAAATGCATCAGGCCTGGCCAGTACCCGTACGAGCGAATCTGTGCATGATCACGCGCGACATCTCCGCTGGCAGGCGCGCCTTTCCCCGAATCCATGCATGATCACGCACAAGGTCGGGGCTGGTCAGCAGGCCTACCACCGAACTTGTGCATGATCACGCCCCAAGGAGCGCGCGCCCCCGAGGGGCACGCCTCCAAAGGGCGCGGCCCAACGGGTCAGGCTCCGCGGAGTTGGGCTCCGGTCCGCTCGGCGGCGAGGGCCACGGCGGCGTCACGAGCCGCCGTCGTCTCCTCGACGGTGAGCGTACGGTCGCCGGCCCGGAACCGCAGGCTGTAGGCCAGCGACTTGTTGCCCTCGCCCACCTGCTCCCCCGTGTAGACGTCGAACAGCCGGATGGCCTCGAGCAGGTCCCCGGCCCCCTCATGCAGCGCGGCCTCCACCGTCGCGACCGGCGTGTCCGCCGGCACGATCAGCGCGACGTCCTGCGTGGCCACCGGATAGGCGGACACGACGGGCGTCTGCACCGGGCCCGACAACGGAATCGCGGACAACTCCAGCTCCATCGCCGCCGTGCGCGGAGGCAGGCCGTACGCCTCGACGACGCGCGGGTGCAACTCACCCGCGTGACCCACCGTCACCGACTCGCCGGTGACGGGGTCGGCCACGGTCAGGAGGGCGCAACGCCCGGGATGCCACGGCTCGTGCTGGTCCGCCGAGACGCCGAGCTCGACTCCGGCCGCACGGGCCAGTGTGCGCGCGGCCTCCACGGCGTCCGCCCAGGACGCCTGGCGACCCTGGCCCCACCAGCCCGACCGCTCGAACTCCCCTGCGAGCACCACGGCGACCCGGAGCGGCTGCCGCGGCAGCGCCTTCTCGATCTCAGCGAGCTCCTCGGGAATCGGCCTGCGGTCGACCGCGAGCACCGGCGCCGTCGCCGGAGCGTCCGCTTCCGGCCGGTAGACCAGCCCGATCTCGAACAGTGCGACATCGCCGAACCCGCGCCCCGCGTTGCGGACGAGCGTCTTCAGCAGGCCGGGCAGCAGCGTGGTCCGCATGAACGGCTCGTCCTCGCTCAGCGGGTTGACCAGCCGGCTCACCCTCCTGCGCGCGTCGCCCTCGGGCAACTGCAGGCCGTCGAGGTCGCGCTCGCCGATGAACGGATACGACAACACCTCGACATATCCCGACGCGGCCAGTGCGCGCCCGGCCCGCCGGCGCAGCCGCTGCGCCTCCGTCAGCCCGGCCCCCGCGGGAGCGGCGGGCAGCACCGACGGCAGGTGCTCGTATCCCTCGAGCCTGATGACCTCTTCTGCCAGGTCATTGGGGTCGGTCATGTCCGGACGCCACGTCGGCGGCGTCACTGTGATCAGGTCGTCGCCCTGCACGGCGAGCTTGTCGGCCAGGTCGCCGCTGGACACCACACCGGTGGCGGCGACGCCCTGCCCCCCGCGGACGCCCGCGACGGCGCCGTCGGACACCGTGCAGCCGACCTGCTCGAGCCGCCGGATCACGGTCTCCCGCGTGTACGGCAGGCCGGCGACACGACCGGGGTGACCCGACGGGATGGTGATCGTGAGGGGCGCCGCCTCGACCTGGGCGTGGGTGACTCCCGGCTCGGCCGTGGCACCGCCCAGCTCGACGAGGAGCTGTACGGCACGCCACGACGCGATCAGCGGAAGCTCCCTGTCGACGCCGCGCTCGAACCGCTTGGACGCCTCGCTCACCAGGTTGTGCCTGCGGGACTCCCGCGCGATCCCGGTGGCCGAGAAGTGCGCGGCCTCGATCACGATGTCGCTGGACGTGCCGGAGATCTCGGTGTGCAGGCCGCCCATCGTGCCCGCCATCGAGATCGGGCCCGAGTCGTCGGTGATCAGGATGTCGTCCTCGTGGAGCTTACGGACGACGTGGTCGAGCGTCTCCAGCGTCTCGCCCGCCTGCGCCCGCCTCACCACGATGCCTCCGGACAGCCGGGAGCGGTCGAAGGCGTGGAGCGGCTGCCCGAGCTCGAGCATGATGTAGTTCGTCACGTCGACGGCCAGCGAGACCGGCCGCATCCCCGCGCGCATCAGCCGCAGCCGCATCCAGAGCGGGCTCTCGGCCGCCGGGTCGAACCCGGAGACCGAGCGCAGCACGAAGCGGTCGCAGGCCGTGGGGTCGGCGATCGACGCCGGCCACGACTCGCCCGGCACAGCCGGCGGCTCGACGGCGCCCGGGTCGCGGAACGGCACGCCGAACGCGGTGGCCGCCTCGCGGGCGACGCCGCGGATCGACAGCGCGTACCCCCGGTCGGGGGTGATCTCCAGCTCGAGCACGTCGTCACGCAGGCCCAGCAGCTCGACGACGTCCGCGCCGATGGGCGTGTCCTGCGGCAGCAGGAGGATGCCCGGGGACGACTCGGCGATGCCGAGCTCGGCCTCCGAGCAGATCATCCCGTCGGACAGCCTGCCGTACGTCTTGCGGGAAGCGATCTCGAAACCGCCTGGGAGTACGGCGCCCGGCAACGCGACCGGGACCACGGCGCCCTCGGCGAAGTTGACGGCGCCGCAGACGATCTCACGCGGCGCGGCCTCCCCCACCTCGACCCGGCAGTGCCGGATCGGCTTCTTGAAACCGGCCAGCTCCTCGATCGCGAGGACGCGTCCGACGACCACGTTCTTGATCTCGTGGCCGTGCGCGGTGATCGACTCGAGCTTCAGACCGGCGGCGGTGAGCTTGTCGGCAACCTCGTGGGCCGTGACGGCGGGGAGATCGACATACTCCCGCAGCCATGAAAGCGGGACCTTCATCAGACCTCCATCCCGAACGGCAGGGTGAACCGGACGTCGCCTTCGACCATGTCGCGCATGTCCTCGGCGTTGTGGCGGAACATCAGCGTGCGCTCGATGCCCATGCCGAACGCGAACCCGGAGTAGACGGCGGGGTCGACGCCGCAGGCGATGAGGACGCGCGGGTTGACCATGCCGCAGCCGCCCCACTCGATCCAGCCCTCGGACTTGCACGTACGGCACGGCGGGTTGCCCGGCACGGCCGACGAGCCGCGGCAGACGAAGCAGAGCAGGTCCATCTCGGCCGACGGCTCGGTGAAGGGGAAGTAGTTCGGCCGGAAACGGGTGCGGATGCCCTCACCGAACATCACCTCGGCGAACCGGTCGAGGGTTCCCTTCAGATGCGCCATCGTCAGGCCCTTGTCGATCGCCAGACCTTCGACCTGGTGGAAGACGGGGGTGTGGGTGGCGTCGAGCTCGTCGGTCCTGAAGGTCTTGCCCGGCGAGACCACGTAGACGGGCAGCCGCCGTGACAGCAGCGCCCGGATCTGGACCGGCGAGGTCTGGGTGCGCAGCACCTTCCCCGACTCGGTGCTCTCCACGAAGAACGTGTCGTGGTCGGAGCGGGCGGGATGATCGGGCGCGATGTTCAGCGCGTCGAAGTTGAACCACTCGGCCTCGAGCTCGGGTCCCTCCGCCATCTCATAGCCCATCGCGATGAACGCGTCGGCGATGCGCTCCTGCAGCGTGGTGAGCGGGTGACGGGCTCCGCGAGGAGCGCGGTCCCAGGGCAGCGAGACGTCGACGGTCTCCTCGACGAGGACGCGCGCGTCACGCTCGGCTTCGAGCTCGGCCTGGCGGGCGGCGAGCGCCTCGCCGATGGCCTTGCGGGCCGTGCCGATCCGCTTGCCCGCCTCGGCGCGGGCCGCCGGCGGCAGGGCACCGATCTCCCGGTTGGCCAGGGCGATCGGCGAACGGTCGCCGGCGTGCGCGAGGCGCGCCGTCTTCAGATCATCGAGGTCACGCGCCGCGGCGATCGCGGCGAGGGCGTCGGCCTGCGCCCGCCCGACTTCGTCGGCGTGCAACGGCGTCACCTCGACCGGGTCATAGGTGTTCGACAAGAGAGAGCTCCGTATCCAGGGCGTGCGAGCGCCGGGCGCCCAGCATGGTCGAGTTTAGTGGGATCAGCCCACCGGGCCGTCATCCGCGCTGCGCGAGCCGCGCGGAACGGCGCAGCTCAGGCGAAGTCAGGAGCCCCGGTGGGCAAGATAAATCGGAACTCCGCACCGCCGCCGGGGGCGCGCTGCACACTGATCGTGCCGCCGTGCGCCTCGACCAGGCCCTTGACGATGAACAGGCCGAGCCCTGTGCCGCCCCTGCGGCGCCCGTTGCCCCGCCAGAACTGGCGGAAGACACGCCCGACCAGCTCGGGCGCGACGCCCTCACCCTGGTCACGGACGGACACGGCTACTCCCCACTCGACTGGCTCGACCACTACGGACACCGTACCGCGTCCGTGTCGTACGCCGTTCTCCACCAGGTTCGCCAGAATCTGGTCGATCTTGTCCTGGTCGAGCCACGTCTCCGGCAGTTCGCCGTCGACCTCAAGGCGGAACCGGTCCTCCGGCTCTCCGGCGGCCACCCGGCCGGCGATGATCCTCCGGGCCCGGGCGGGGATGTCGACGACCTGCCGGCGCACCTGCAGCCGGCCCGACTCGATCCGGGACACGTCGAGAAGCTCGGTGATCAGCCGGGTGACGCGGTCGGCGTCGGCGTTCACCGTCTCCAGCATGACCAGTTTCTGGGCGTCGGTGAACCGCTCCCACTTGGCGAGGAGCGTCGCGGTGAACCCCTTCACGCTGGTCAGGGGGGATCTGAGCTCATGGGCGACGGTGGAGACGAGGTCGGCCCTGCTCCGCTCGACCCGGGCGCGGGCCGACGCGTCCCTGATCGTGATCACTACTCGGGCGACGGGGCCGCCCCGCTCGGGCGTACGGACGAACCGGGCGGCCACGAGTAACTCCTGGCGGCCGGGGAGGCTGAGCGGGCGTTCCGGCGCGCGACTGCGGGTCCGCAGGCCGCCGCGCGGGTCGAGCCACTTCCACCAGTCACGGCCTTCGAGATCGCGGAAGGGCAGGACATCGGTGATGTGCCTGCCGACCGCGGTCTGCCGGCCGACGCCGGTCAGCCGCTCGGCGGCCCGGTTGACGACGAGGATCCGGCCCTCGTGGTCGGCCGCGACGAGCCCGTCGGGAAGCTCGTCGACGCAGATGTACGCACTCCCATCGGAGACCCCGTGAAGGGAACCGCTGGGGGTGTCGCCACGTCGCACGAGACCGCCTCCTCAGCCCTCGGGAGCCCCGCGGAACGGAACCACGCCGCCTGACTCAGCGCGACTCCACCGCCGACAATAGCGGGTTTCCGGGAGCCGACAGCAGCCTCAGCGGGGCGAGGTGGTGGGATCTTCCACGGAATGTAAGTTCTGCCGTTGCACGCGCGCGGAAGAGTACAAGCACACGGCTGCGGCGGTGGCGAGGTTGAGGCTCTCCGCCCGTCCGTAGATCGGCACCCGGACGACCTCGTCGGCCAGTGCGAGAAGCTCGGGCGGCAGTCCCCACGCCTCGTTGCCGAACAGCCAGGCGGTCGGACGGGCCAGGTCGACCTCGTCGAGGGTCCGCGTGCCCGCCCCGTCCGCGGCGAGGACCCGCAGCCCCGCGTCCTTCGCCTGCTGTACGGCTTGCGCGACGGGCGCCCCGGTCGCCACCGGGAGGTGGAAGAGGCTGCCCGCACTCGCCCGGACGCACTTGCCGTTGTAGGGGTCGACCGACGCGTCGGTGAACACGACCGCGTCGGCTCCCGCCGCGTCGGCCGTACGGAGGACCGTGCCGGCGTTTCCCGGGTCGCGCACATGGGCCAGCAGGGCCACCAGCCGGGCGCCGGCCGGTACGGCTTCGCCGAGAGGGACGTGGACGAACCGGCAGACGGCCAGGATGCCCTGTGGCGTGATGGTCTGGGTCAGATCGGCCATCACCTCACCACTGGCGCGGTGGACCGGCACGCCCGCGGCCGTGGCCGCGGCGATGATGTCGGGGTGACGCGCCTCGGCGTCGGCCGTGGCGAACAACTCGACGGTGACGTCCTTGATCGTGAGAGCTTCGCGGACCGCCTGCGGCCCCTCTGCCAGGAATGCCCTGTCCCGGTCGCGGAAGGCCCGCTTGGTCAGCCGCCGCGCGGCCTTGACCCGCGGCGACCTGATGTTGGTGAGCTCCGCCATGCCTGCCTCGATCCCCCTCGACGTGAGTGAGGGCCCGCCGGATCACGGCGGGCCCTCACTTGAGCAGTACTACGCGACCGGCGCGTTCACATCAGCCGGGAGCGCCTTCTTGGCGGACTCGACCAGCGTGGCGAAGGTCGGGGCGTCGTTCACCGCGAGATCGGCGAGGATCTTGCGGTCCACCTCGATGCCCGCGAGCCGCAGGCCCTGGATGAACCGGTTGTAGGTCATGCCGTTCGCCCGGACCGCGGCGTTGATGCGCTGGATCCACAGGCGGCGGAAGTTGCCCTTCCTGTCCTTGCGGTCCCGGTACGCATAGGTCATGGAGTGGAGCATCTGCTCCTTGGCCTTGCGGTACAGCCGCGACCGCTGACCCCGGTAACCACTCGCCCGCTCGAGGACGACCCTGCGCTTCTTCTTGGCGTTGAGCGCCCGCTTCACGCGTGCCATTTGACTATCTCCCCGGGGTCGTTACTTAGCGAGCAACTTCTTGATCTTCTTCGTGTCGGCGTCGGACATGACGACGACACCCTCGAGACGGCGCGTACGAGTGGACGGCTTGTACTCGAACAGGTGCTGCCGGTTGGCACGGCGGCGAACGATCTTGCCGGTACCGGTGAGCCGGAACCGCTTCTTCGCACCGCTGTGCGTCTTCATCTTCGGCATGTCAGCCGTCTCTCCCTCGTTGTCCGTACCGCCGGCCCGGGGCTGGTGCCCCGGCCGACGGCATGCTCACTCCTCGAGACCGTCTCGGTCTCGGCTTCTCCGCGCTCCATCTGATGGTTCAGAAGGGGCTCGTCACTCCGCTTGCGTGAGATCGCTCCACCCGCGTGAGGCGCGTCCCCGCCCGCATGAGATCGCTCCGCTCGCGCGGGGTCACTCCACAGACGCGGATGCCTCAGCCTGCTCGACCGCCTCGTCAGCCGGGTCCACCGGCGCGTCTCCGCGCTGTGCCCGCGCCGCGGCGCGCTCGGCCTTGGCCTCGGCCTTCTTCTTGTGGGGTCCGATCACCATGATCATGTTGCGGCCGTCCTGCTTGGGCTGCGACTCGACGAACCCGAGCTCCGTGACGTCCTCAGCGAGCCGCTGCAACAGCCGGAAACCCAGCTCGGGCCGGGACTGCTCGCGCCCACGGAACATGATCGTGACCTTGACCTTGTCCCCCGCCTTGAGGAAGCGCACGACGTGACCCTTCTTGGTCTCGTAGTCGTGCGGATCGATCTTCGGCCGGAGCTTGATCTCCTTGATGATCGTGTGTGCCTGGTTGCGGCGGGCCTCGCGCGCCTTCATGGCCGACTCGTACTTGAACTTGCCGTAGTCCATGAGTTTGCAGACAGGCGGGCGGGCCGTCGCGGCGACCTCGACGAGGTCAAGATCGCTTTCCTGGGCCAGCTTCAGCGCATCTCCGATGGAAACGATGCCGACCTGCTCGCCGTTCGGGCCGACGAGGCGGACCTCCGGCACACGAATACGATCGTTGATGCGGGGCTCGGTGCTGATGGGACCTCCAAAAGGCTTCCGCTTGGTGCTCGACCGTGCAGGAAAAACCAAAAACCCCGCACGTCACGCATGCGGGGTCACTGAGCTCTCCTGCCGAAAACTCCGGTGTGATCCTTAACCCGTCTGCCTTTCGGCGGATCAGGTGGGAGGAGGACCTCCGCTTGCGCGTCCAGCTGGCATGCCGGACCGATCGATGGCTTACGTTACCACAAGCACGCCGGATCGCCGAACCATTCCCCCGGCGAGGCCGGCCTCACCGGGGCTGGCGGACCATCCGGAGTCAGGCCGAGCGCCGGACGATCTCCGCCTCGCCGGCGGCGCGCATGGCCTCGACGGGCACCTCACCGTGGCCGGTCATGAGCTCGACCTGCTTGGCCGCCTGGTGGAGCAACATCGAAAAGCCGCTCACGACGGTGCCCCCCCGTTCCTGTACGGCTCTCGCCAGCACGGTGGGCCAGGGCGAGTAGACGACGTCGAGCAGGGCGCCCTTCTCGGGCAGGCCCCTCGCGACCTCGTCGGCGACACCGTCCGCGGCGCCGGAGGGCAGCGTGGAGACGATCAGATCCGCGTCCACGGAGGACCTGCCGAACGTGGCGAAGGTCCGCACGGCCACCGTGACGCCGAGGCGCTCCGCGACCTCCAGGGTCTCCGCGGCCCGGGCGGCCTCCCTGACGACGAGGGTCACCTCGGACAGGCCCATCTCCCGGACGGCCGCGACGGCGGAGGCGGCCGTCGCGCCGCCCCCGAGGATCGTGACGGCCGAGGGGGCCGACACCCCCGTCTCCGCCAGCGCCTGGACGATCCCGTGGACGTCGGTGTTCTCTCCGTGGCGCGCACCGTCACGGAAGACCACGGTGTTCGCGGCCCCCACCTGGACCGCCAGTTCGGAGACCGTCTCCAGGAGCGGGAGCACGGCGCGCTTGAGCGGCATCGTCAGCGACAGCCCGGCCCATTCCGAGCCCATCGTCTCCACCAGCGCGGGCAGCCCCTCCTCCGTGCACTCGAACGAGTCGTACCTCCAGTCCCGCAGGCCCAGCGCGGCGTACGCCGTACGGTGCAGGATCGGGGACAACGAGTGCCCGATCGGAGAGCCGAGAACCGCGGCCCGGTGCCCGACGGTCATCCGTAGTTCCGGTTGAACTCGTCGCGGAGCTTCCAGAACTCCGACTCCTTGTCGGTGAACTTGGTGATCCCCTTCTTGGGATCGGTGGTCACGAACCACAGCCAGGCGCCGTCCGCCGGGTGGAGCGCGGCCTCGATCGCGTGGTCACCGGGGTTGGAGATCGGCCCCGGCGGCAGTCCCTGATACCGGTAGGTGTTGTACCGGGACTTGCTCTGGGTCTCGGCCTCCGTCGCGGCGATGCCGTACTTGTTGAGGCCGTACATGGTCGTGCTGTCCATCTGGAGCAGCATGGGCGGGTTGCGCTGGAGCCGGTTGTAGATGACCCGGGCCACCTTCGGCATGTCGTCCACGCTGCCCGACTCGGCCTGCACGATGCTCGCGACGATCATGACGTCGCGGGGGCTGTAACCGATCGCCTCGGCCTGCTTCTCGAGGTCGACCTTGTTGGCCGTCTGGGTGAACCTGTCGACCATCGCGGTGAGGATCTCCGACGGGCTCATCTTGTCGTTGATCTCGTAGGTGGCGGGGAACGCGAAGCCCTCAAGCCGCTTGTCGGCGTACTTGGGCAGGCCGATGTCGCCCTTGGCCGCCTTCTTGAAGTCGTTGACGGACTTGCCCGTCGCCTTGGCCAACTGCTCGTAGATCTTGCTGAGCCGCAGACCCTCCTGGAAGGTCAGGTCGTCGCGGATGCGGTTCTTCGGATCGAGCAGTTCGACGGCGGAGGCCGCGGACATCCCCTTGCGCAACTTGTACTGGCCGGGCTGCAGCGAATTGCCCTTGCCCGCCTCGCCGATCGCGTTGACGAACGCGCGCGCGCTGGCCACGACGCCCTGCTTCTCCAGATTGACGGCGACGTCGGAGGCGGTGGCGCCTTCATCGATCTGAACGACGACCTCACCGGTGCCGGGTCCGGAGAAATCCTTCACGGTGACCACGTCACGGACCCAGGTGTAGCCGAAGTACCCCGCGCCGGCAAGGATCAGAAGGATCACCAGGACGGCGAACACACTGGCGGCCGCGCCCTTTCGGCGCTGCCTCTTCCTCCGCTTGCGACTGCGGCGCTGCTGACTGCGGCTACCACGGGACCGGCGCCCGGGACGCTCCTCGTCCTCGTCGCCTAGCAGGAAGTCCATGCCCAGATCGTTCATAGTTGCGTCGGCCAATCTCTCGGTACGACCGGCTCCGCGTCAAGCGAGTGTGCCAAACCGAGGGGGGTTCCGGCAGGTGGGGTGGGTCGTCGCTCGTCCCGTGTCGTGCTCGACGTTACACGGGGCAAGGACACCCGATATGTGAAACCTCAGGAGGGCGACTCACCTCGATCGGCTAGTTCGTCCCCAGGTTCTTGTTCAGCTCCTCCCGATATTTCAGGAACTCAGCCTCTTTGTCAGTGAATTTGGTGATTCTACGGCCTGGATCGGTTGTCACAAACCAGTACCAATCACCCGAAGCAGGATGAAGCACCGCCCGGAGTGCCTTCTCTCCCGGGTTGCCGATCGGTCCTGGCGGGAGCCCCTCGTGCGCGTAGGTGTTGTACGGGGACGCGGTCTTGGTGTCCTGCTCCGACACCTTGAGGGTGTGCCTGCGCAGGGCGTAGTTGACCGTGCTGTCCATCTCGAGCTTCCCCCCGCGGAGGAGTCGGTTGAACATCACTCTAGCGATCTTCGGATAATCCGCGTCCTGGCCGCCCTCGGCCTGGACGATGCTCGCCATCGTGACGGCCTCCAGTGGTGTCAGACGCCGCTCGGCCGCGAGCCTTTCCAGGTCGACGTGCTGCGAGGCCGCACGGAACCGGACGACCATGTTCCGCAGCACGTCCCCTGCCGTGGCCGTCGGCTCGATCTCGTAGGTGGCCGGGAAGAGGAACCCCTCGACCTGCCCCTTGGCGTACGCCGGCAGGCGCAGCCGGTCGGGTTCCGCGACCGCCTTCGTGAAGTCGGCCAGCGGGATGCCGGACCCCTTCGCAAGGGTGGCGAGCACGTCGGCCAGGCGCATGCCCTCCGGCACGGTGACCCTCTTGATCACACGGGACGCGGGGGTGAGCAGCAGATCGAGGGCCGAGGCGGCCGCCATGCGCCGCTTCAAGCGGTACTGGCCGGGGTGGAGGCTCGACTCCTTCGAGCGCTGCACCACCTCGTCGACGAACGACTGGGCACTGGCGACCACCCCCGCGTGCTTGAGCGTCTCCGCGATCTCGCCCGCGCTCGCGCCTGGAGTGATCTCCACCGTGACCGTCCCGGTCCCCGCGCCCTCGAAGTCCTCGGCGGCGGGCGCCGTCCGCACGATGGAGTGGACACCGAACGCGATGGCGGCAGCGACCAGGGCGGCGCCACCGATCACGACGCCCGTCGCCCGCCTCACCTGGCGGTCCCGCCACTCGCTTCCTCGCCGGGCTGTTCGCCTGGCGGCTCGAGGGGTCGTCCCGGTGGCCTGCCTGTCGCGCGTTCGAAGTCGAGTGCCGCCTGCAGGAGCACGACGGCCGCGGCCTGGTCGATGACGTCGCGCTGGTTCTTCGCCTTCACGCCGCTCGACCGCAGGCCCTGCTGCGCCGTCACGGTCGTCAGCCGCTCGTCATAGAGCCGGATCGGCGTCGGCGCGAGTCTCACGGCGAGTTCTGCCGCGAACTCCCGCGCGGCCGAGGCGGCGTGAGACTCCCGCCCCGACAACGACGTCGGAAGCCCGACGACGACCTCGACCACCTCGTGCTCGGCGGCGATCGAGGCGATCCTGCCGAGGTCGCCCCGGCCTCGCCGTACGGTCTCGACGGGCGTGGCCAGCAGACCCGAGGGGTCACTGCGGGCCACGCCGATCCGGACCGAGCCGACGTCGACGCCGAGTCTGACGCCGCGCCTCATGAGCAGGTCTCCACGCGAACGGAACCCGTCAGGCGAGAGAAGAGGAGATGGTCTCCTCGACCGCCCGCAACGCGTCGTCGATCGCCTCAGGACGCGATCCTCCGCCCTGCGCCACATCGTCCTTGCCGCCACCGCCACCCCCAAGCGTCTTGGCGGCGACGCCGACGAGACGACCGGCCTTCAGTCCTCGCTCGCGTCCCGCCTCGTTCACCACGGCGACGACGACCGGGCGGTCTGAGGGCACCCCGGCAACGACGACGACCGCAGCGCGGTCGCTCGGGAACCGGCCGCGCACATCAAGGGCGAGCTTACGCAGATCATCAGCGGAGGTGCCATCAGGCGCGCGGTGGGTCACGACGGACACTCCGTCGAAGTCGCGGGCCTGTGCCGCCAGATCGCCCGCGACGGCGAGGACCTGGGCGGACCTGACGCGCTCCAACTCCTTCTCCGCGGTGCGCAGCCGGGTGACGATGCCCTCGATGCGCTCGGGCAACTCTTCCCGCCGGACCTTGAGCTGCTCGCTCAGCTGGCTGACCAGCACGCTCTCCCTGGCGAGGAACCGGAACGCGTCGATGCCGACGAGCGCCTCGACCCGGCGCACGCCCGCGCCGATCGACGCCTCCCCCAGCACCTTGATCAGACCGAGCTGGCCCGAACTCGCGACGTGGGTGCCGCCGCACAGCTCACGGGAGTAGTCGCCGACCTCGACGACGCGGACCTCGTTGCCGTACTTCTCGCCGAACAGCGCGAGCGCGCCCATGGCGCGCGCCTCCGCCTGCGAGGTGTAGTACGCGTTGACCTTGAGGTCGTTGATCAGAACGGCGTTGACCTCGTCCTCGACGTCGCGCAGCGCGGTCGGCGAGACCGCTCCGGCCGCGGTGAAGTCGAAGCGGAAGCGTCCCGGGGAGTTCTCCGAGCCCGCCTGCGCCGCGGACTCGCCGAGCGCGTTGCGGAAGCCGCGGTGCACCAGGTGGGTCGCGGTGTGGCTGCGGGAGATCGCGCGGCGCCGCTCGATGTCGATCTCGGCGTGCGCCTGGTCCCCGACGCGGATCTCGCCGTGCTTGACCTTTCCGCGGTGGACGATGAGCCCGGCGACCGGCGTCTGGACGTCGACGATCTCGACCTCGGCGCCGTCCGTGCGGATGATGCCCTGGTCGGAGAGCTGGCCGCCGCCCTCGGCGTAGAACGGGGTGCGATCGAGGACGACCTCGACCGTGGATCCCGCCCCGACCGCCGGGACGTTGGCGCCCTCGACGAGCAGGCCGACGATCTTCGCCTCCGCCGTCGTGTGGTCGTACGCCAGGAAGTCGACCTTGCCGGACTTCTCCAGGATGTCGCCGAACACCGAGATGTCCGCGTTGCCGGTCTTCTTGGCCGCCGCGTCCGCCTTGGCCCGGTCCCGCTGCTCCTTCATGAGCCGGCGGAAGCCGTCCTCGTCGACCTGGAGACCCTGCTCGGACGCCATCTCCAGCGTGAGGTCGATCGGGAAGCCGTAGGTGTCGTGCAGCTGGAACGCCTGCGCGCCACTGAGCGCGGAGGTGCCCTTGCGCTTGCTCTCCTCGACCGCGACGTCGAAGATCGCCGTGCCGGTGCGGAGCGTGCCGAGGAACGACGTCTCCTCCGCGTCGATCACCGCGTGGATGTTGGGGGCGTCGGCCACCAGGTCCGGGTACTGCTGGCCCATCACGGCGATGGTCACGTCGGTCAGCTCGTGCATGTACCGCTCCTCGCCCGCGCCGAGCAGGCGGAGGTTGCGGATCGCGCGGCGGAGCATGCGGCGCAGCACGTAGCCGCGGCCCTCGTTGGACGGCAGCACGCCGTCGCCGACCAGCATCACGCCCGCGCGCATGTGGTCGGCGACCACCCGGAGCGAGACGTCGGCGCGGTGGTTGCGGCCATAGCGCGTCTTGGTCAGCTCGGCCGCCGTGCTGAGGATCTTGTAGGTGGTGTCGATCTCGTAGATGTTGTCGACGCCCTGCAGGATCGCGGCCATGCGCTCCAGGCCCATGCCGGTGTCGACGCTCTTGGCGGGCAGCTCGCCGACGATGTCGAAGTCTTCCTTGCCGCGGACCGCGCCGAGCTGGAACTGCATGAAGACGTTGTTCCAGACCTCGAGATACCGGGTCTCGTCGGCGACCGGGCCGCCTTCCCTGCCGTAGTCGGGGCCGCGGTCGAAGTAGATCTCGGAGCACGGGCCGCCGGGGCCGGGCACGCCCATGTGCCAGTAGTTGTCCGCGAGACCGCGGCGCTGGATGCGATCCAGCGGGAGGCCGGCCTTCTTGTGCCAGATGTCCAGCGCCTCGTCGTCATCGAGGTAGACGGTCGCCCACAGCCGGTCCTCCGGGAAGCCGAAGCCGCCCTCGGACTCGGGCTTGGTCAGCAACTCCCACGCGAACGGGATCGCGTCTTCCTTGAAGTAGTCCCCGAACGAGAAGTTGCCCAGCATCTGGAAGAAGCTCGCGTGCCGGGTGGTCTTGCCGACCTCGTCGATGTCGTTCGTACGGATGACCTTCTGGGCGCTGGTCGCGCGCGGATACGGCGGCTTGCGCTGGCCGAGGAAGTAGGGCTTGAACGGGACCATGCCCGCGTTCACGAGAAGCAGCGTCGGATCTTCGGCGACCAGGCTGGCCGAGGGAACGACGGTGTGTCCGCGCTCCTCGAAGAAGCGCAGGAAGCGGCGTACGATCTCTGCCGACTCCATTTCAGCGGCCATCCTTTACGTCGTCGTATCTGGTGGGTTTTGTCTCAACACTGTCGAGCCGGAAGGCGGCCCGCAACTCGGTTTCCCTGCTCGCCGCCAGGTGGCGCACGTCGCCGGCGAACTCACCGAGTCGTCCGGCGTAGCCCGCCATCCGGCCGGCCGTACGCCTGGCCACATGGTCGGGCCGCAATGCCTGAAGCTTACGCATAGTCCAGACCGCGAGATACGCGCCCAGGGCCATGTAGAAGAGCCGCCGGATCATCCGCCCCGCCTCCCGGACAGGCCGCGCGCACCGGATTCACCTCGTGCCGCCTGACCGTCGAGGGCGCGGCGCGGGCTCGGGACGTGCTCGCCCGTCACCCGGCCACCGCGTCTTGCCAGCGCGGCCCGGATTCCGTGGCCCAGGGCCGAGATCTTGATCACAGGTCCGGCGAACAGCGTGGACGCGACCCCGGTGATCTTCACCATGTTGCCGCTGACGTCCTTGACGTTGTCGGTGATGGCCTCGACCGCGATGAGCTGGCGGTTGGTCTCCGCGACCGTGCGGCTCATGTCCTCGAGGAGCGGCACCACACGGTCGCTCAGCTCCGACACCATCTTGGTCGTCTCGACCAGCAGCCGGGCCAGCTTGACCAGCACTACGGCCATGAAGCAGACCAGAATCGCCCAGAAGGTGGCGACGATCAGGCCCGCGAGCTCTCCCGCGGTAAGCATTGCCGATCTCCCTAGATCACCGGAGCTGGAATGGCAAGACCCTATCGCGAACGCCCTGCCCGTCGGCGCGCACCACACGCCTGCCCTACCAGGCTCACGCGCCCGTCGGGTCGCCCTCGCCCCGGAGGAAACCGCGGATCTTCGACCATCTCTCGCCGAAACGGGCCTCGGCCCCGTGGCTGGTCGGCTCGTAGTAGCGGCGGTCCCTGAGCTCCTCCGGCACGTAGTCCTGCCTGACCAGGCCGTGCTCGAAGTCGTGCGGATACTTGTATCCCTTGCCGTGGCCGAGCTTCGCGGCCCCCGGATAGTGGGCGTCGCGCAGGTGACCGGGGACCTGTCCGATCAGGCCGCGCCGTACGTCGTCGGAGGCGGCGCCGATGGCCTTGACGACGGCGTTGGACTTGGGCGCCAGAGCACAGTGGATCACCGCCTGGGTCAGGTTGATGCGCCCTTCGGGAAGACCGATGAACTCCACCGCCTGCGCGGCGGCCACCGCGACCTGGAGGCAACTGGGGTCGGCCATGCCCACGTCCTCCGACGCGAAGATCACGATCCGGCGGGCGATGAAGCGGGGATCCTCCCCCGCCTCGACCATCCGGGCCAGATAGTGCACGGCCGCGTCGGCGTCCGAGCCGCGCATGCTCTTGATGAAGGCGCTGATCACGTCGTAGTGCTGGTCGCCCTGGCGGTCGTAGCGGACGGCGGCCTTGTCGGCCGCCTTCTCCACCACCTCGACCGTGACGTCGTCCGCGAGCAGCGCGGCGGCCTCCAGATAGGTCAGCGACCGGCGGGCGTCGCCCCCTGCCAGCCGTACGAGCTGGTCGAGCGCGTCGGCCCGCAGGGTGACGCGGCCGTCGAGGCCGCGCGGATCGGTGACGGCACGCTCCAGGACGGCCCGGATGTCGTCCTCCGACAGCGGCTCGAGGGTCAGCAGCAACGACCGGGACAGCAGCGGCGAGATGACGGAGAAGAAGGGATTCTCCGTCGTCGCCCCGATGAACGTGACCCAGCGGTTCTCCACGGCCGGGAGCAACGCGTCCTGCTGCGCCTTGTTGAACCGGTGGACCTCGTCGACGAACAGCACGGTCTGCCGGCCCGTCATGCCCAGGTCCCGCCGGGCCTGGTCGATGGCCGCGCGGACGTCCTTGACGCCGGCCGACACGGCGGACACCTCGACGAACCGCCGCTTGGTGGCGTTGGAGACGACGTAGGCGAGCGTGGTCTTGCCCGTTCCCGGCGGCCCCCACAGGAACAGCGACATCGGGGCCTCGCTCTCGACCAGCCGTCGCAGAGGCGTCCCCGATCCGAGGAGGTGCCGCTGGCCGATCACCTCGTCGAGACCTCGCGGCCGCATGCGGACGGCCAGCGGCTCCTGACTCTTGTGGGCCTCCTCGGCCGCCGAATCGAACAGACTGTCCACAACCCAGAGGGTACCGTCAGTAGGCCCAGACGGCCCTCGCGCCGCTGTCGCCGGCCCGGAACACGTAGTAGGCCACGACGAGCGCCAGGACGACGGTCACGACGGACAGCACGAGGCTGACGGCCCGGGCCGAGCCGGCAGGCGCCGTCCCCGGCTCGCGGTGGGGACGCGTCAGGTAGACGAGCACCAGCGCGACGACGCCCAGCCCGATGGTGGTGAAGAGCAGGGGGTTGGCGAAGCTCGAGTGCTCCACGACGGGCGGGGGGATCTGGCCCTTGAACAGGCGCGCCTCGAGCGCCTCACCGCTCTGCCTGGCGGCGAAGACGGCGGCGGGAGCGGCGATCGCGGCCACGACGAGTGCCCAGTCGAGCCGGCGGCGGAACGCGGGGAGGACGACGTAGGCGATGCTCAGCAGCACGAGCAGTGGGGTGAAGACCACCGCCGCGTGGATGATCAAGGGGTGGGCGGGGAGATCGAGGATCTGGTCGAACATGTGCATCGCTCCTGAGCTGGATCCAGGCGTGGTTTCACTCTCGCTGCACTCTCATACGGATTCCAGCGGCAAGAGGTTCTCCCAAAACCCAAGTCATCCCAGAATTTCCCCAGATACCCCACCCGCCCCTCCCCCCGGCGTGATCATGCACAGGTTCGGAGAATGCGCCCTCCAGCTGCCCGAACACGGATCGTGATCATGCACGGGTTCGTGAATGTGGCCACTGACCAGCCAACTCCCCGGCCGTGATCATGCACACATTCGCCGAGATGGGCCGCGACCTGCCCGTTCACTCTTCGTGATCATGCGCAGGTTCGGCGAAATGGCCTCTCACCTGCGACTATGCCGTACGTGATCTGGCAATCAGAGCATCATTGCCAGATCACGTACGGCATCATCCCAGGCAGACCGGCATGCTCCCGAACCTGTGCATGATCACGCTCGGCATAGCCGCAGGTCAGCGCACACATCCACGAATCCGCGCATGATCACGCCCGGCGTTTCCGCAGGCCGACGTGAAATCCCCGAACTTGTGCATGATCACGGGGAAGGTGGCCGGTGGGTAGGGGTCAGGTGGTCGGCTTGGGGTCCTTCTGCTTGGCGTCCACGCCGGCTTCCTTGCGCTGCGCGCCCGTGATGGGCGTGGGAGCTCCCGTCAGCGGGTCGTAGCCGGACGCGGTCTTCGGGAAGGCGATCACGTCCCGGATCGACTCGCCGCCCGCCAGCAGCATGCAGATCCGGTCCCAGCCGTAGGCGATGCCTCCGTGCGGAGGCGGGCCGTACTTGAACGCCTCCAGCAGGAAGCCGAACTTGTTCTCCGCCTCCTCCTTGGAGATGCCCAGCACGTCGAAGACCCGCTGCTGCATCTCGGCCCGGTGGATACGGATCGAGCCGCCGCCGATCTCCATGCCGTTGCAGACCATGTCGTACGCGTAGGCGAGCGCCTCGCCGGGGTGGTCCTGGAAGTTGTCGGCCCACTCGGGCTTCGGCCCGGTGAAGGGATGGTGGACTGCGGTCCAGCCGCCCTCACCGTCCTCCTCGAACATGGGGGCGTCGACGATCCACAGGAACGACCACTGGGACTCGTCGATCAGGCCGCACCGGCGGCCGATCTCCAGTCGCGCCGCGCCGAGCAGGTCCCGCGAGGCGGAGGCGGCGCCGGCGGCGAAGAAGACCGCGTCACCCGGCTTCGCGCCGGTCGCCTCGGCGAGGCCGGCGATCTCCGTCTCCGAGAGGTTCTTGGCGACGGGGCCGCCCAGGCCGTCCTCCTGCACCAGCACGTACGCCAGGCCGCGGGCGCCGCGCGCCTTGGCCCAGTCCTGCCAGCCGTCGAGCTCCTTGCGGGTCTGCGACGCGCCGCCCGGCATGACGACCGCCCCGACGTACGGCGCCTGGAACACCCGGAACGGGGTGCCGGAGAAGTACTCCGTGAGGTCGACGAGCTCGACGCCGAAACGGAGGTCCGGCTTGTCCGAGCCGTACCGCGCCATGGCGTCGGCGTACGTCATCCGCGGCAGCGGGGAAGGCAGCTCGTAGCCGATGGTGTCCTTCCAGATGCGCCCGATCAGAGCCTCGCCGAGCTCGATGATGTCGTCCTGGTCCACGAAGGACATCTCGATGTCGATCTGGGTGAACTCGGGCTGCCGGTCGGCGCGCAGGTCCTCGTCGCGGAAACAACGGGCGAGCTGGTAGTAGCGCTCCAGGCCGGAGACCATGAGCAGCTGCTTGAACAGCTGCGGGGACTGCGGCAGGGCGTACCAGTTGCCCGGCTGCAGCCGTACGGGCACGAGGAAGTCGCGAGCGCCCTCAGGCGTGGAGCGGGTGAGGTCCGGCGTCTCCACGTAGACGAAGCCGCGCTCGTTCATGACGTCGTTGGCCAGGTAGGTCGCCTGGGACCGGATCCGCAGCGCCTGGGCGACCTGCTGCCGCCTGATGTCGAGGTAGCGGTACTTCAGCCGTGCCTCCTCGGAGACGCCGGTGCTGCCCTCGATGGGGAACGGCAGGGGCGCCGACTCGCTGAGCACCTCGACCTCGGAGGCGACGACCTCGATCCCGCCCGTCGGAAGGTCGGGGTTCTCGTTCCCCTCCGGCCGTACGCGGACCTCGCCCGTGACCTTGACGCAGTACTCGGAGCGCAGGTCGTGGGCGTGATCCTCCTCGCGGAAGACCACCTGGGCCGAGCCCGACGCGTCACGCACGTCGATGAACACCACCCCGCCGTGGTCGCGCCGGCGCGCCACCCAGCCCGCCAGCGTCACCTGCTGGCCTGCATGCTCCTTACGAAGCGTTCCTGCTTCGTGAGTGCGGATCACGAGAGTTTCCCCTTCAAAACGTCGACGACCTCGGCCAACGGCACCGCGGTCTGCTCACCTGTTGTCAGGTCTTTCACTTGCACGGCTCCCGCCTCGATGTCCCGCTCCCCCAGGATCAGGGCGAAACGAGCACCACTGCGGTCGGCGGCCTTCATGGCGCCCTTGACGCCCCGGCCGCCGAAGGCCATGTCCACCGCCATGCCGTCCCGGCGCAACTCGGCGACCAGCGAGAACATCCGGCGCCTGGCCTCCTCGCCCAGCGGGACGGCGAACACCTCGACCTGCCCCGGACGCTCGGACAGCAGCCCTTCCGCCTCCATCGCGAGGACCGTGCGGTCGACGCCGAGGGCCCAGCCGACGCTGGGCAGCGCTGGGCCGCCGATCATCTCACTCAGGCCGTCGTAGCGCCCCCCGCCGCCCACTGCGGACTGCGCGCCCAGACCGTCGTGGACGAACTCGAAGGTCGTCCGCGTGTAGTAGTCGAGGCCGCGGACCAGTCGCGGGTCGTCGGTGTAGGTGAGGCCGGCTCCCGTGAGCAGGCTGCGGACCTCCTCGTGGTAGGCCTTGCAGGCCCCGCAGAGGTGGTCGGTCACGAGCGGCGCGTCCACCAGTTGCGCCTGGACCTCGGGGCGCTTGTCGTCGAGGACCCGCAACGGGTTGATCTCGATGCGCTGCCGGGTGGCCTCGTCGAGGTCGAGCCCGCGCAGGAAGTCCTGCAGCGCGGCCCGGTAGGCGGGACGGCACTCCTTGCAGCCGAGCGAGTTGATCAGCAGCCGCACGTTCTTCAGGCCGAGCGAGGCGTAGCCGTCGCAGGCCAGCACGATCAGCTCCGCGTCGAGCGCCGGGTCCTCCGCGCCGAGCGCCTCGGCGCCCACCTGCGAGAAGTGCCGGTACCTGCCGGCCTGCGCCTTCTCGTAGCGGAAGTAGCTGCCGGAGTACCAGAGCTTGATCGGCAGGGCCCCGCCGTACAGGCCGTGCTCGAGGACGGCGCGCACGACGCTGGCCGTTCCCTCGGGGCGCAGCGTCAGGGACTGGCCGCCCTTGCTCTGGAAGGTGTACATCTCCTTGGTCACGATGTCGGTCGACTCGCCGACCCCCCGCGCGAACAGGCCGGTGTCCTCGAAGGCCGGGGTCTCGATGTACCCGTAGCCCGCGCGGCGGGCGGGTGCCGTCAGCGCGTCGCGCACGATGAGTGCCCACTCCGAGCGCGGCGGCATCCAGTCGAAGGTGCCCTTGGGCGCCTGAAAGCTCATTACAGTCCCCTGCTAGGGCCGCTGTGCGGCACCACTTCCCTGAGAAAGGGGTTGGTGGCCCGCTCGCGGCCGATCGTCGTCTGTGGTCCGTGGCCGGGCAGGACCAGCGTCTCGTCCGGCAGCGTCAGCGTTCTCGCGAGGCTGCCCAGGATCGTCGCGTAGTCGCCGCCCGGGAGATCGGTGCGGCCGATGGAGCCGGCGAACAGCAGGTCGCCCGAGAACAGGACCTCCGCGTCCTGCGCGGGATCCGTGTCCCCCAAGGGCGTCCTGAACGTCACCGACCCCCTGGTATGGCCGGGGGCATGGTCGACCGTGATGTCCAGACCGGCGAGCCGCAGGGTGGCCCCGTCGGACAGCTCCTTGACGTCGGCGGGCTCGCTGAACTCCAGCCCGCCGAACAGCTGACCCGCCTGAGCCGAGAATCCCTTGCCCGGGTCCGACAGCAGCTCGCGGTCCTCCGGATGGATCCACGCGGGAATGTCACGCGCGCCGCAGACCGGCGCCACCGACCAAACGTGGTCGATGTGCCCGTGGGTCAGGAGCACGGCCACGGGCTTCAGCCGGTGTTCCCGCAGCAGTTCGTCGAGGCCGTCCACCGCGTCCTGACCAGGATCCACGACGACGCACTCCTCGCCTGGGGCGGGAGCGACGACATAGCAGTTGGCCTGGAAGGACCCTGCGGGAAACCCGGCGACGAGCACGGAAGCGCCTCTACGTCTCGTGACGATGTATCAAGGATTACGCGAGCGAATGTAACCGAAGGGTACCGGTGCGGGTCGGCGGGCTGCGAACCAATACCCGTGTGCCGATACGATTCGCCCACCTCAATAGTCATTCTTGGAGCAGTCGAGCCGGATGCCATACAGCGGCGTGCCGTTCACGGGAGGATCTTCCGTCCTCTCCTGCGGCGGCGCACCGTGGCCGACCGGCATCCGGCGACACGACCAATGAAACCAGGCAGTCGGGAGGACGCAGTGGTCACCGGCAAGGATCGTCAGAAGCAGCTGGCCCGCGAGCACTATCAGCGGCAGATGCAGGCACGGACCGACCGTCAACTACGGGCACGGCGTGTCGCGATCTTGGGGACCTCCACGGCCGTGGTGGTCGTGATCGGTGGCATCGTGGCCGCGATCGCGCTTCTAGGCGGGACCGACGGTGACGTGGCGACCGCGTCCGCGGCTCCGTCGGCGAGCGCTCCCGCCACCGACGCCCCCGCGGCCGCCGAGCCCACGGCGTACAACCCCGCGACCGGAACCTGCGGCTACGTCGCCGACCCCGGCAGCGGCCAGGTCAAGGATGTCGGCCTGCCGCCCGCCAAGGTCAGCACCGACGCGGGCACGATGACCATCAAGACCAACCTCGGCGACATCGTCGCCAAGCTGGACGCGGCCAAGGCGCCGTGCACCGTGGGCTCGTTCCGGTACCTGGCCTCCAAGAACTACTTCAAGGACACCAAGTGCCACCGGCTGGGGACGGACTTCCCGATCCTGCAGTGCGGCGACCCGCTCGCCAAGGCCGACGGCAAGAACGCCACGGACGGCCAGGGCGGCCCCGGCTACCGGTTCGTCGACGAGAACCTCGAGGGTGCGAAGTACACGCGTGGTGTGTTGGCCATGGCCAACAGCGGTCCCAACACGAACGGAAGCCAGTTCTTCATC
This sequence comes from Planotetraspora mira, assembly GCF_016863275.1. Taxonomy (GTDB): domain Bacteria; phylum Actinomycetota; class Actinomycetes; order Streptosporangiales; family Streptosporangiaceae; genus Planotetraspora; species Planotetraspora mira. The sequence goes on along the minus strand of NZ_BOOO01000046.1, from coordinate 2,038 downwards.
GTGTTCGGCGACACGGGGCTCAACGCCGCCTACACACCCTTCGGTACCGTAACAAAAGGACTTGAAATCCTCGATAAGGTCGCCAAGCAGGGCATACTTCCCGGCGGTACGGGTGACGGCACGGGCGCTCCCAAGCAGACCGTGGAAATCAAAGACGTGACAATCACGGGCAAGAGCTGACGTAATACAACCAAGGGCATTTCGGGCCCTGGAGGGCTGATTCAAGTGCGGGAGGACGCGGTGACCACCGACCCGTGGGGCCGGGTAGACGCTGACGGCACCGTCTACGTGCGTACGGCTGAGGGAGAACGGGCCGTCGGGTCCTGGCAGGCCGGCGAGCCTGAAGAGGCCCTGGCCTACTACCGCCGCAAGTTCGACGAGCTGGCCGGGCAGGTCCAGCTCCTGGAACAGCGGGTGAAGGGCACCGACCTGGCGCCCGCTCAGGCCGAGTCGAACATCGCGAAGCTGCGGGAGGCGGTCGCAGAGGCGCACGCCATCGGCGACCTCGCGTCCCTCCAGGACCGCCTCGCGGCGCTCACCGACCTCGTCGGCAAGCGCCGTGAGGAGGTCAAGGCCGCCCGCGACCAGGCTCGCGTCCAGGCCCGGGAGACCAAGGAGCGGATCGTCGCCGAGGCCGAGCGCATCGCCGAGGACGCCACTCACTGGAAGTCCGGCGGCGAACGCCTGCGGCAGCTCATCGACGAGTGGAAGGCCGCCGAGCGCATCGACCGGGCGACCGAGGCCACCCTGTGGAAGCGCCTGTCCACCGCCCGTACGGCTTTCGCGAAGCGGCGCAAGGCCTACTTCTCGTCCCTCGACGAGCAGCGCGACGCCATACGGAGCTCCAAGGAGCGGATCGTCACGGAGGCCGAGGCGCTCGCGTCCTCGACCGACTGGAACGCCACGGCGGCGGCCTACCGCGAGCTGATGCGGCAGTGGAAGAACGCCGGGCGCGCCTCCCGCGAGGCCGAGGACGAGCTGTGGGGCCGGTTCAAGGGCGCCCAGGACCAGTTCTTCCAGGCGAGGTCGGCGGTCTTCGCCGAGCGCGACGCCTCGTTCGCGGCCAACGCGGAGGTCAAGGAGGCCCTGCTGGTCGAGGCGGAGCGGCTCCTGCCCGTCACTGACGCCCGTACGGCCCGCAGCGCCTTCCGGAACCTTCTGGAGCGCTGGGAGGCCGCCGGCTCGGTGCCCAGGGAGATGCGGGACAAGCTCGAGGGCGGCCTGCGCCGCGTCGAGGACGCCGTCCGCAAGGCCGAGGAGAACGAGTGGAAGCGCTCGAACCCCGAGGCCCGCGCCCGCGCCCAGGACACGGTCAACCAGCTCCGCCGCTCGATCGAGCAGCTTGAGACGCGCCTGGCCAAGGCGCGGGCCGGCGGAAGGGACAAGGACGTCAAGGAGGCCGAGGAAGGTCTGGCCGCCCGTCGTTCCTGGCTGGAAGAAGCCGAGCGCACCCTGGCGGAGTTCTCCTAAACCGCGCGTGATCATGCACAAGTTCGAGGAATGTGCCGTTGACCTGCCTCGACCTTGGGCGTGATCATGCACGGGTTCGTGGAGGGGGTTGCTGACCTGCCCAGGCTCGGGTCGTGATCATGCACACCTTCGGCGGAACCGTGATTGACCAGCGGTTACGTCTTCCGTGATCATGCACACGTTCGGGGAATGTTGCCCTGAGCAGGTCCGATTCCGTTCGTGATCATGCACGAGATGGTCGCGAAATCTGCGTGGGAGCGCTCCCGACGGAGATCGCTGACCGGCAAATGGCTTCCAGGACCCTCAGCTTCTCGATGCACGAACCACGGAGAATGCCCGCCAGGCACCGCGGCAGACCATGCCCGCTCCAGCCCGCACGCAGGCGCCTGCATGCGTCCGCATCATCCTCCGGCGGCCTCACGCCGAGGCAGTGCATGGCCGATTAGCACGCTGTGCATGATCACGAACTGCGTCGGGCCTGTTCAGGGGCACATTCCCCGAACGTGTGCATGATCACGGAAGACGTAACCGCTGGTCAATCACGGTTCCGCCGAAGGTGTGCATGATC
>NZ_BOOO01000045.1 GCF_016863275.1 Planotetraspora mira | reverse complement strand
CTTGAGTCCAGGCAGGCCACTGCACCTTCTTCCGAACTTGTGCATGATCACGCCCAAGGGGGAAAGAAAGGGGCCGGATCTGGGTTAGTTGGTGACGCGGTAAACGTCATAGACGCCCTGGATGGTCCTGACGGCCTTGAGGACGTGGCCGAGATGCTTGGGATCACCCATCTCGAAGGTGAACTTGCTGACGGCCACCCGATCCCGTGAGGTCGCCACCGATGCCGACAGGATGTTCACGTGGTGGTCCGACAACGTCCGCGTGACGTCGGACAACAGGCGAGGCCTGTCCAGGGCCTCGACCTGGATCGCTACCAGGAAGAGCGAATCGTCCTGCGGCGACCATGACACCTGAACCAGGCGGTCCGCCTGCGCACTCAACTGCTCTACGTTCGGACAACTCGTCCGATGTACGGAAACTCCGTGACCTCGCGTGACAAATCCGACGATGTCGTCGCCGGGTACCGGCATACAACATCGGGACAGCCGCACCCACACGTCCGGATCGCCCGCCACCATGACGCCGGCGTTCGAATTGGCCCTGGAGCGCCCCTTGAGCCTCGTAGGGACCGCGGCCTCCGCCAGGTCCTCCTCAGCCCCGTCGACCCCTCCCAGCGCCTGTACGAGCTTCTGAACGACGGACTGGGCCGCGACATGGCCCTCCCCCACCGCCGCGTACAGCGCGGACACGTCCGGATAGCGCAGGTCGCGCGCCAGTGCCAGAAGCGCTTCGCCGGACATGAGGCGCTGGAGCGGGAGGCCCTGCTTGCGCATCGCCCGCCCGATGGCCTCCTTGCCGGCCTCGATCGCGGTCTCCCTGCGCTCCTTGGAGAACCACTGACGGATCTTGTTCCGGGCTCGGCCGCTCTTGACGAACTTCAGCCAGTCACGCGACGGTCCGGCGTCCGGCGACTTCGAGGTGAAGATTTCGACCGTGTCCCCGTTGCCGAGCCGGGACTCCAGCGGCACCAGTCGCCCGTTCACGCGGGCGCCGATGCAGCGGTGTCCCACCTCCGTGTGCACGGCGTACGCGAAGTCCACGGGCGTCGCACCCTCGGGAAGGGCGATCACCTGCCCCCGCGGCGTGAAGACGAACACCTCGGACACCGACAGGTCGAAACGCAGCGACTCCAGGAACTCGCCCGGGTCGGAGGTCTCCTTCTGCCAGTCGAGCAACTGCCGCAACCAGGCCATGTCGTTGACCTGCTTGGCCTTGGCAGGCCCCGAGCCGTTCGTCTCCTCCTTGTACTTCCAGTGGGCGGCCACGCCGTACTCCGCGCGGTTGTGCATCGCCCGCGTGCGGATCTGCAGTTCGATCGTCTTGCCCTCGGGTCCCATGACCGTCGTGTGCAGCGACTGGTACATGTTGAACTTGGGCATGGCGATGTAGTCCTTGAACCGCCCGGGTACCGGCCTCCACTGTGCGTGGATCGTCCCGAGCGCCGCGTAACAGTCGCGGACCGTGTCGACGAGCACCCTGATGCCCACCAGGTCGTAGATGTCGTCGAAGGCCACGTCCTTGGCGATCATCTTCTGGTAGATCGAGTAGTAGTGCTTCGGCCGCCCGCGCACCGTGGCCTTGATCTTGGCCTCGCGCAGCTCGGCGGAGACCTTCTCGATGACCTCCTGCAGGAACAGGTCACGTCTGGGCGCCCGCTCCGACACCATCCGGGCGATCTCGTCGTACCGCTTCGGATAGAGCATGGCGAACGCGAGGTCCTCCAGCTCCCACTTGATGGTGTTCATGCCGAGCCGGTGGGCCAGGGGCGCGAAGATCTCGAGCGTCTCCCGGGACTTCTGCTGCCGCTTGTGCTCGGGCATGTAGCGCATCGTGCGCATGTTGTGGAGCCGGTCGGCGAGCTTGATGACCAGGACCCGGATGTCGCGGGACATCGCGACGACCATCTTCCTGACGGTCTCGGCCTGCGCGGCGTCGCCGAACTTGACCTTGTCCAGCTTGGTCACGCCGTCGACGAGCAGGGCGATGTTGTCGCCGAAGTCGCCCCGTAACTCGTCGAGGCTGTAGGCGGTGTCCTCGACGGTGTCATGCAGCAGGGCGGCGCACAGGGTCTCGTCGTCGGTCCCCAGCTCGGCCAGGATGCTCGCCACGGCCAGCGGATGGGTGATGTACGGGTCGCCGCTCTTCCGCTTCTGGTCGCGGTGATGGTAGGCGGCCATGTCGTAGGCGCGCTCGATCAGGCGCATGTCGGACTTGGGATGGGTCGCCCGGACCGTCTTGAACAGCGGCTCCAGCACCGGATTCATAGCACCCCATTGCCCCCCGAACCGGGTCAGCCGTCGTCGCGCGGCCGGCGCCGGTCTCTCTTCCGCGCCCCCCGATGCGTCGGGCACCGCGTCAGCGGGCACATCGGCCGGCTCGGGGGCCTCGCGCGGGTCGGTCCCGCGTCCAGCCCGCGTGCTGTCAGGCACGACCACATCACGGGGCACACAGACTCCTCACGTCGAGTCCAGATCCCTCAGTGTATCCGTGCCGCCACAGCACTCTCCGCCGACTGTTCGCGCCCATGATCGGGCGGCCCCGCGATCGGGCTCACACGCTCAGCAGCGCGCGGACCTCCAGACCGGGCAGCCGGTCCCGTCCGGACAGGAACGACAGCTCCATCAGGAACGACACGGCGGTCACCTCCGCGCCCGCCCTCCTGACCAGTTCCACGGTCGCCTCGGCCGTCCCGCCCGTGGCCAGCACGTCGTCGACGATCAAAACCCGCTCGCCGGGCGCGAAGGCGTCCGCGTGCACCTCGATGGTCGCCGAGCCGTACTCGAGGTCGTAGGAGGCCTCAAGCGTCGCAGCCGGCAGTTTGCCCGCCTTCCGGACAGGGACGAACCCGGCGCCGCTCCGGTACGCCACCGGCGCGGCCAGAATGAACCCCCGCGCCTCGATGCCGACCACCTTGTCGAAGACGAGGCCGTCGGCCAGCTCATCCACGACCTGCGTGAACGCCGCGTGGTCGGCCAGGAGCGGGGTGATGTCCTTGAACAGGATCCCCGGCTTCGGGTAGTCAGGAATGTCCCTAATCAGGGCGCTCCAGTCAGTCACGACGCCCACCCTAGAGCACATCCGGCGGGCCCTCCCCGTACGGCAGGCCGCCTGCTGCTCGGTCAAACCCGGCAGACCCACCGCCCCCTCAACCAAGGACCGCTGCGGACGCCGCCCGAAAACAGCGGCGCCCCCGCTGCCCGTTGCGGGCGGCGGGGGCGCTCGAGTGTCCGAGTGTCCGGACGGCTAACGCTTCTTGCGCTGCTTCCCACCGGGCACGGTGCCGTTCTGGGATCCCGCGGCGCCGTTCTGGGAACCCGCCGCGACGGGCTCCTTGCCGGTACGGCTCCCGCCCGCGGTCGCCGCGGCGGCCTTGGCGGCGGAGACCTGCCGGGCCGCGACCCGCCTGGCCAGCGCCTGCCACTGCGGCTCCCGCTCCTTGAGCGTCACCAGGATCGGCGTGGCGACGCACAGCGAGGAGTAGGTGCCGACGAGCATTCCGACGAACAGGGCCAGCGACAGGTCCTTCAGCGTGCCTGCGCCGAGCAGCGTGGTCCCGATGAACAGGATCGCCGCCACAGGCAGGATCGCGACGAGCGAGGTGTTCAGCGACCGGATCAGGGTGTGACTGAGGGCGTTGTTCGCCGCCTGGGTGTAGGTCATCTTGGCCGACGTCCCGAGCTTGCCCGTCACCTCCTTGATCATGTCGAAGACCACGACCGCGTCGTACAGCGAGTAGCCGAGGATCGTCAGGAAGCCCAGCATGGTCGCCGGAGTGACCTCGAAGCCGGACCACGCGTAGATGCCCGCCGTGATCACGAGGTCGTGCACGAGGGCGACGACGGCGGCGAGCGCCATCCGCCACTCGAAGGCCACCGAGAGGTACAGCATGATCGCGAGCATGAAGACCACGAGGCCGAGCCAGGCCTTCTGTGAGACCTCACCGCCCCACGTGGCCCCGATCACCTGAGAGCTGACCTGCGCCTCGGGAATCTTGTACTCCTCGGCGACCGCCTTCTGGACCTTGGACACCCCATCGACGTCCAGGCTCTCCGTGGTGACCCGCCAGTTCTTCGAGCCCGCCTGCTGGACGATCACCTGGTGCGGGCCCGCGCCCTCGACGGTCGACCGGACCTGCTCCACGCTCGACCCGGGCGTCCGGGCGAAGTCGAAGACCGAGCCGCCCCTGAACTCGACACCGAGGTTCAGTCCGTGAAGGACGAGGCCGAGTATCGAGATGATCAGCAGGAAGGCCGACAGGCCGTACCAGATCTTGCGCTTGCCGACGAAGTCGATGTTGATGTCGCCGCGGTAGAGGCGACTGATAACACCCGGCATCACGCCTCCTGCAGGGTCTGCTCGGCGGGGCTCGTACGGCCCATGCGCTCCGCGTCGAGTCCGGACAGCTTGTGGCCCTTGGCGAAGAACCTCATCCGCGCCACCAGCGACATGAGCGGCTTGGTGAAGAGGAAGACGACCACGATGTCGATCAGTGTGGTCAGGCCCATCGCGAACGCGAAGCCCGCCACGCCGCCGACCGCGAGGAAGTACAGCACGATCGCGGCGATGAACATGACCGCGTCGGCCACGAGGATCGTCCGTCTCGCGCGGCGCCAGGCGACCTCGACGGCCGAGCGCAACGTGCGGTGGCCCTCCTTGATCTCGTCACGGATGCGTTCGAAGTAGACGATGAACGAGTCCGCCGTGATGCCGATCGAGACCACGAGGCCGATGATGTGGGGCAGCGAGAGCCGGAAGCCCGCGTTATGGCTCAGCAGCACCACCGTGGAGTAGGTGATCACCGTGGCCACGCCGAGGCTCGCCACACCGATCAGGCCGAGGCCCCGGTAGTAGAGCAACAAGTAGAGAATGACGATCAGCAGGCCGATGGCGCCCGAGATGAGGCCGCCACGGAGCTGGTCCTGGCCGAGCGTCGAGGAGACCGACACGACCTCGCTCTGCTTGAACTTCAGCGGCAGCGCGCCGTACTTGAGCTGGTCCGCGAGATCGTTGGCGGTCAGCTGGGTGAAGTTGCCGGAGATCCGGGCACTTCCGCCGGGGATCGCCTCTTCGATCGTCGGGGCCACGACGACGACGCCGTCGAGCACGTTCGCCAGCTGGTTGCGCGGCGCCGTGAGCGTGGTGATCCGCCGGGTGATGTCGGCGAACTCCGTCGCGCCCTTGGACTTGAAGGTGACCTGGACGATCCACTCACCCGTCGTCGGGTCGGTGCCGGCGGAGGCTCCGCTGATCTCGGTGCCCTGCACGGCCGCCTTGTCGAGGATGTACCGCGCCGTGCCGTCCTGGCTGCATGCCACGATCTGCTTGTTCGGATCGTCCGCGGTGCCCTGACCGCGGTCCTTGGCGGTGCAGTCGATGTCGCGGAACTTGTCCAGCAACGCAGGGTCGATGCCGCTGGTGTCCGCGCCGGCGAGCGGGTCCTCGGTGGCCCCCGGAGGGGGAACGGGCGGCGTCGGGGTGGCTTCGGCCTTCCCCTTCGCGTCGCCCTTCGCCTTGTCGTCGCTCTTCGCTCCGCCCTTGGCGTCCGCGGTTGCGGACGGCGAGGGCGCGGCGAGGGCCGAGGACAGTGCCCTGCCCGCAGGCGTCCCGCTCACGCTGGGAGTGGGCGTCGATCCGCCGGTCGGCGTGGCGCTCGGAGCGCCCGAGCCGCTGGGTGTCGGAGCCGCCGTCGGCATCTGAACCGGCTGGTTCGTCGCGGCGGCCACCGCGAGCACCTGGCGCATCCGCAGCTCGGCGGTGGTGGCGACTCGCGCCACCGCCTCACGCTGCCCCACTCCGGGGAGCGAGATCACGATGTTGGAGTTCGCCTTGGCGACCTCGGCGTCCGTGATGCCGTTGCCGTTGACACGCGCCCGGATGATGGTGACGGCACGGTCGAGGCTCTCGTCCGACGGCGGTTTCCCGTCGAGTGTGGCCGGCGAAAGCGTCACCGTGGTCCCACCGGCCAGGTCGAGGCCGAATTTGGGGACGAACGCCTTCTGTAGGGCGATCGTCGCGCCCATGGCGAGAATGATCGCCAGAAGTACCAGGAGCGTGCGTCCCGGCTTGATCTGGCTACTGGTCGGTGGGGCCACTGGTGGTCAGTTCTTTCGTCAAAGGGTGTGCGATCAGCCTACTCAGGACTGCTTGCTACTCGAGTCATCGCCGTCCGTCGTCGTGTCGGGGGTGTCGACGACGGTCGAGTCGGCCTCCTCATCAGAGGTTCCCTCCGCGGGCGTGACCACACGGCCGATCGCCGCCTTGACCCACCGGGTCTCGATTCCGGGGGCGACCTCCAGGATGACGTCGTCGTCGTCGATCGCCGACACGGTGCCGAACAGCCCGGTCGTCGTCATGACTCGGGCGCCGGGAGCCAGGTTGTTCTGCATCTGTACCTGCTCCTGCTGCCGCTTTCGCTGCGGACGGATCAAGAGGAAGTAGAAGACCACTACCAGCAAGATCAGCGGCAGGAACGTCCCAAGCGGGTTGCTACCCACGGGGCCACCCTTCCTTACGTGATTAACCCGGCTGACGCCGGAGGTTTGATGCGCATTGCCACGTGGCCGCCGCGACGCTACACGGGTCGGCGTAAGCGGCCAGTCAAGCCACGCAGTGTATGCGAGCCGTTCTTGACCCGGCAACGAGCACACGTTCTGGCTCGCGGGAAAGTTCCTGTTTCATAGCCTTCGAAACCGATTTGTGATCCCACAAGGCCCATACATCACAGGTGCACGACTTTTCCTGGGACTTTTCCCTTTCATTTCCTCCCCTGTACGGCACGCGTCACCCCGTCCACATGCTCGTCTAGGCCTCGTCGAACAGACCTGGCAGGACGGACGCGCCGAATGCGTCAGGAGGCGGAGTCAGACCGAGATGAGCCCAGGCCGACGCCGTCGCGACCCGGCCGCGCGGAGTGCGGGCGATGAGACCCTGCCGTACCAGGAAGGGCTCGGCCACGACCTCCACGGTCTCAGGTTCCTCCCCCACCGCCACGGCGAGGGTGGACAGGCCCACCGGGCCGCCCCCGAACTTCCGGAGCAGGACGCCGAGAACCGCCCGGTCGAGCCGGTCCAGCCCTTCGGCATCGACCTCGTAAAGATTCAGTGCGGCCGAGGCGATCTCTCTGGTGATCACACCCTCGGCGCGGACCTCCGAGAAGTCTCTGACCCTCCTGAGCAGCCGGTTGGCGATTCGAGGCGTGCCGCGAGACCGCCGGGCGATCTCATGGGCGCCCTCGTCCGGGAGGTCGACGGAGAGCAGGCGTGCGGAGCGGTTCAGGACCTGCTCCAACTCGCTCGCGTGGTAGAAGTCCATGTGCGCGGTGAACCCGAACCTGTCGCGCAGCGGTGCGGGCAACAGGCCCGCGCGGGTCGTCGCCCCCACAAGCGTGAACGGCGCGATGTCCAGCGGGATCGACGTCGCCCCCGGACCCTTGCCGACGATGATGTCGACCCGGAAGTCCTCCATGGCGAGGTAGAGCATCTCCTCCGCGGGCCGGGCCATCCGGTGGATCTCGTCGATGAACAGCACCTCGCCCTCCGACAGGGTCGAGAGGATCGCGGCGAGATCGCCCGCCCTCTCGAGCGCGGGACCGGAGGTCACCCGGAGCGGCGCGCCGAGCTCCGCCGCGATGATCATCGCGAGCGTGGTCTTCCCGAGGCCGGGGCCGCCGCTCATCAGCACGTGGTCGGGCGGCCGGTTCCGGCGAAGGGCGCTTTCCAGCACGAGTGACAACTGCTCGCGGACCCGCGCCTGGCCGATGAACTCGTCGAGACGTTTCGGCCGCAGCGCGGCCTCTATGGTCTGCTCGTCGTTCTCCGGCTCGGGAGACACGAGATCACGTTCGAGGCTCATGCTCGCTCCCGGTCCGTGTGCCGCATGGTGGGCCTCATCGAACGCTCAGCGCACGGAGTGCCGCCTTGAGCAGGGCCGCGACCTGGGGCGCGCGGCCCGCCGCGACCTCCGCGTCCGCTTCCGCGCCGACGACGGCGACCGCCTCGTCGGCGTCCTTGGCGGAGTAGCCGAGCCCGACCAGGCCGGAGTGGACCTGCTCGCGCCAGGCAGGAGGCTTGGCCTTGCCGTTCAGGGCGGCGTTGACGGCCTCGTCGGGGGTGCCGAGCTTGTCCTTCAACTCGAGCACGATGCGCTGGGCGCCCTTCTGCCCGATGCCGGGGACCATCGTGAGCGCCTTGAGGTCGGCGCCGGCCACGGCGACACGCAGCGCGTTCGGCGTGTGGACCGCCAGCATCGCAAGGGCGATGCGCGGCCCCACCCCACTGGCCGTCTGCAGCAGTTCGAACACGACCCGCTCGTCCTCCGCGGCGAAGCCGTACAGCGTGAGCGACTCCTCCCGCACGACGAGCGCGGTCGCGAGCCGGGCGGCCTCGCCCACGCGCAACGAGGCGAGCGTGCCGGGCGTGCAGTGCACCAGGATGCCCACCCCGCCGACCTCGATCACGGCGGCGTCCGGCGCGATGGCGGTCACCTCACCGGCCACGGATGCGATCATCGGCCCGTCCCTTTCCCACCCCGGGCGGAACGGCCGTGACGCCGTCCCGCGGGCCCGCCGGCGTGAACGTCATGGCCGGTCTCGAGACCCTGCCACGATCTCCGTCGCGGGACCCTCGGCAGCCCGCGCCGGCGTGCCGACCCCAGTCCTACCAGAGCCCGCAGACAGAGTGCCGCCCCCATCGCGGATCGGACGGTCACCGGCCCGTCCGGTCGTCCGTACGGCCGGCCGCGGGCGAATGCCGGTACCCCGCGGCCATCGCGGCCGAGGCGCCGCCACGCGACCGGGCGAGGGCCTCGGCCAGCCGGTTCTGGACGCCTCCCCGCCACACGTGGCAGATGGCCAGCGCGAGGGCGTCGGCGGCGTCGGCGGGCTTCGGCATCGCGTCGAGCCGCAGAAGCCGGGTCACCATCGTGCCCACCTGTTTCTTGTCGGCGTTGCCGTTCCCCGTGATGGAGGCCTTGACCTCGCTGGGGGTGTGCAGAGCGACCGGCAGCCCCCTGCGGGCGGCGCACACGATGGCGACGGCGGAGGCCTGAGCGGTGCCCATGACGGTGCGGACGTTGTGCTGGGCGAACACCCTCTCGACGGCCACCGCGTCGGGCTTGACCTCGTCGAGCCACCGCTCGATCTCGGCCTCGATCACCACGAGGCGGGAGCCGATGTCGTCCTCGGGCGGAGTGCGCACGACCCCCACCGCGACGAGATTGAGAGGCGCCCCAGGACGGCCCTCGACCGCGCCGATGCCGCATCGCGTCAGCCCGGGGTCGACCCCCAGCACTCGCAACTCGGGCATCCGCACCGGCAGGCCTCCCCTGGTCCGCTCGCCCAGCGGCATCCGCGAACCGCCGAACATCTGTTCGGCCCCGAACTCTACCGTGATCGGCTCGTCTTCGCTCGCGTCAGAAGTAATCGATCATGTACGCGGCGCAGTTGAAGGCGGCGTCCAGCAGGTCGTCGGCCTCGGGAGATCCGCCGGCGAGCCGTCCCGTACGCCGGAGAGTGGACGTGGGGACTCCGGCGAACAGTGCCGACAGGCCGCCGATCGTGAATCTGGGCGCCCGCCCCGGCTCGGTGCCCGCCGCGGCGGAAGCCGTACCGGATCCCGACGCGACCTCCAGGCGCCAGGTGCCCGAGTTGGCGGCCCGCTGCGGGTCGTCGACCTCGATCGCCACGTCGAGGGAGACCCCGGCGGGGAAGCCGCGCCGTTCGATGGCGGTGGGCAGATCGATCAGGCGGTACATCCAGCGCGTCTGCCTGACCTCGTCCGACTGCCGCTCGCGGAGCATCCACAGAACCGGGTCGTGGGGCTCGACGGAGGCCTTGACCGACGTCGCGATCGACGAGGCGGTGCCGACGAGCGACCACAGGGCGCGCGCCGTGGCCTCGGAGCCGGCGACGAGGTTGTCGACCTCGATGTCGCCGGAGTCCCAGCGGTAGATCACATAACCGTCGTCGGCCAGGTAGCAGAAGTCGTCATCGTCGTCGAGCCACAGGCGCCACGTGGGCTCGTCCCAGCCGAGCGGCCCGCTGGCACGGGTGGAGGCGTAGACCCGCTCCAGCACCGCCATGAGCTCCGGCGCGTCGTCCGGGCCCATGCGGCGCAGCTTCACGGCCCTTGAGGCGCCGTCGCCCATGCCCCGCAGCGCCTCAGTGGGCAGGACGGCCGTCAACTGCGCCCCCGCGTGCTCCCAGCCCAGGCTCCGGTAGAGCGGCGTGGTGGCCGGATAGAGCGCGGACGTGACGTGCCCGAGTTCGCCGCACCGGTCGATCACGGCGGACATGAGCGTGCGGCCCACGCCGCGTCCCCGGTCCTCCGGCGCGACGGTCACGCCGGCGATGCCCCCCATGGACAGCGCCCGCCCGTGCCACCACTGGGTGAAGCGGTTGATCCGTGCCGTGCCGGTCAGCCGGGAGCCTTCGAAGGAGCCCAGGTAGGACCCCTCGGGCAGGAGCTCGAAGCGTTTACGCCACGTCTCCACGTCGCCCGGGGAGAGCGGGCCGAAGGCGCGCTTGCGGTTGTCGAGCACGGCGTCGAGATCATCGGCCGTCAGGTCGCGAATGTCCACAAACGACAAAGCTAAGCCGCCCGCAGCCGCAGACGCGACCTCTTTTCGCCCGGCGCTAGTCCTCTTCGAGCTTCTCCATGACCTCGTCGCTGACGTCGAAGTTGCCCCAGACGTTCTGGACGTCGTCGCTGTCCTCGAGCGCGTCGATGAGGCGGAAGACCTTGCGGGCGCCCTCCTCGTCGAGCGGGACGTTCATCGTGGCCATGAAGCTCGCCTCTGCCGACTCGTAGTCGATCCCGGCGTCCTGCAGGGCCTTGCGGACCGGGATGAGGTCGGTCGCCTCGGAGACGACCTCGAAGTTCTCGCCGAGGTCGTTGACCTCCTCCGCCCCCGCGTCCAGGACGGCCATGAGCACGTCGTCCTCGGTCAGCGAGGCTCGCGGGACGATCACGACGCCCTTGCGGTTGAACATGTACGAGACCGAGCCGGGGTCGGCGAGAGAGCCGCCGTTGCGGGTCAGAGCGACCCTGACCTCCGACGCCGCGCGGTTGCGGTTGTCGGTCAGGCACTCGATCAGGATGGCGACGCCGCCGGGGGCGTAGCCCTCATACATGATGGTCTGCCAGTCGGCGCCGCCCGCCTCGAGACCGCCGCCGCGCTTACGGGCGCGCTCGATGTTGTCGATGGGGACGGAGTTCTTCCGCGCCTTGGTGATCGCGTCGTACAGGGTCGGGTTGCCGTCCGGATCGGGACCGCCGGTCCTGGCCGCGACCTCGATGTTCTTGATGAGCTTGGCGAAAAGCTTGCCGCGCTTGGAGTCGAGCGCCGCCTTCTTGTGCTTCGTCGTCGCCCATTTGGAGTGGCCGGACATCGCCTAGAACTCCCTCACCATTTCGACAAAATACGAATGAACCCGCGCATCTCCGGTCAGCTCCGGATGGAAGGATGTCGCGAGCAGCGGTCCCTGCCGGACCGCGACGATCCTATCCCCAGGATCGCTCACCGCATCCTCTCGTCGAGCGCGACCCAGCACGTCGACCTCCGGGCCGACGGACTCGACCCAGGGCGCGCGGATGAACACGGCCCTCATCAGGCCCCGCGAGGCGAAGTCGAGATCGGCCTCGAAGGAGTCGATCTGACGGCCGAACGCGTTGCGGCGGACGACCATGTCGATGCCGCCGAGAGTCTGCTGTCCCTCGATCCCGCCCTCGATGCGGTCGGCCAGCATGATCATGCCGGCGCAGGAGCCGTAGGCGGGCATGCCCTCCTTGATCCGCAGCCGGAGCGGTTCGAGAAGCTCGAACGCGGTCGCGAGCTTCCACATCGTGGTCGACTCTCCACCCGGGATGACCAGCGCGTCCACCGCGTCGAGCTCTTCCTGGCGGCGAACGGGCATCGCGCCTGCGCCCGACGATTCCAGGGCGCGGACGTGCTCGCGCACGTCGCCCTGGAGGGCGAGCACACCGATCTTCGGCGCAGAGGTCACGGCAGTCCCTTCATCTGGTGGCCGATTCAGCGTATGACCATGCGGGGCGACGCCCCAAACCGGCGGCGGGCGCGGTGGGTCAGCCGCGGCCGAGCTTGGCCAGTGCGGGCAGGGCCGCACTGATGGCGCGCCGTTCTTCAGCGGTGAGCCTGTCCAACTGCCGGGTGAGGTAGGAGATCCTCGCCTGCCGTACGGCATGGAGCCGGGACCGGCCCTCGCTGGTCAGCTCGACCGTGCGGACGCGGGCGTCGGAGGCGTCCGTGCCCCGGGCGACCAGGCCCGCGTCCTCGAGCCGGTTGATCTGGACGGTCATGGTGGGCAACTGCACGCCGTGCTCTTCGGCCAACTCGGACATACGGCGCGGGGCGCCTTCGAGGGAGCCGAGAACGGAGTACTGCTGGGCGGTCACCGGCTGTCCCGCGGTCGTACGGCGAAGCAGCATGACGAGGTCGCGGAGCTCCCGCGACAGACTCCCCGCCAGCCGTCCCGTGTCGTCCGTCGTCACACCCCAGACCCTAACCCCCCACCCCCGCCTCCGGCGTGATCATGCACGGGTTCGGAGATGTGCCGTCCGACCAGCCCCATCTCCGGGCGTGATCATGCACAGATTCGCATTCAGGCCGTCCCACCTGCGCGAACCTTCCGCGTGATCATGCGCAGGTTCGGTGATCATGCCTCCGACATGCCTGAACACCATCCGTGATCATGCACATCCACGGAATCCCCGAATACACGTGCATGATCACGAACAACGAACGAGCAGCTCAGACCGTCAATTCCCGAACCTGCGCATGATCACGAACAAGAAAGGCCCAGCTCAGACGGTGCATCCCCGAACGTGTGCATGATCACGGCGCGAGAGGGCGCAGCTCAGCACATCCTTCTACGAACCTGAGCATGATCACGCCCGAGTCTGAGCCCGAGGCCGGGGTGGGTGGGGTTACCAGCCGCGTTCGGCCAGGCGGTGTGAGACGGGGACGTCGTCCACGTTGATGCCGACCATGGCCTCGCCCAGGCCGCGCGAGACCTTGGCGATGACATCGGGGTCGTCGAAGAACGTGGTGGCCTTCACGATCGCCGCCGCACGCTTGGCCGGGTCACCCGACTTGAAGATGCCGGAGCCGACGAACACGCCCTCCGCGCCGAGCTGCATCATCATCGCCGCGTCCGCCGGTGTCGCGATGCCGCCGGCCGTGAACAGCACCACCGGCAACTTGCCGGCCTTGGCCACCTCGGCGACCAGTTCGTACGGCGCCTGCAGTTCCTTGGCCGCGACGTAGAGCTCGTCCTCGGGCAGGGAGGTCAGCCGCTTCAGCTCGCCGCGGATCTGCCGCATGTGGGTGGTCGCGTTGGAGACGTCGCCGGTGCCCGCCTCACCCTTGGAGCGGATCATCGCGGCGCCCTCGGTGATGCGGCGCAGCGCCTCCCCAAGGTTGGTCGCGCCACACACGAAGGGCACCGTGAACTGCCACTTGTCGATGTGGTTGGCGTAGTCGGCGGGCGTCAGCACCTCGGACTCGTCGACGTAGTCGACTCCGAGCGCCTGCAGCACCTGAGCCTCGACGAAGTGGCCGATCCTCGCCTTGGCCATCACCGGGATCGACACCGCGCCGATGATGCCCTCGATCATGTCGGGGTCGCTCATCCGCGACACGCCGCCCTGGGCGCGGATGTCGGCGGGCACGCGCTCCAGAGCCATGACCGCCACCGCGCCGGCGTCCTCGGCGATCTTGGCCTGCTCAGGGGTGACGACATCCATGATGACCCCGCCCTTGAGCATCTCCGCCATTCCACGCTTCACGCGGGCGGTGCCGACGGCGGACTCGTTGATTTCGGGGGTGCTGCTGGACACGGTGTTACCTCACGTCGGCGGGCCTACGATTGTCACCTCCATCGTAGGTCCTGGCCGGTCCATCCCCTTACGTTCCACTCTGTCAGGGTTGATCGCTAACTTTGTACCGTTTGCATCACGGGGAGACCGGCTTCTTCGAAGCCAGCACGACCCACACCTGGCCCCGGGAGAACGGCATCGGCTTCCCGTCGGCCATCGTGTAGGTGGTGCCCTCCTTCTCCGAGGGCCGCGACCACGACACGTTGTACGCCTTGCCGTCCCGCAGCACGATGCCCTTGCCCTCACCCACGCTGTGGATGAGGGGCGTGTAGCTGCCGTTGACGTCGTGGAACTGCGAACGGTCGGTCTTGACCCACTGGATCACGACCGTGGGCGCACCCTGCTGGCCGCCCTCCGCCGCCATGTCCTTGGCCCCGTCCTGGGTCACCAGCCACCGCTTCTGCGGCGCCGACCAGGCGAAGGAGAACCTGGCCGCGGGATATTTCACGCTGTACGACTTCTTGGCGGTTCCCCCCGCGGGCGCCTCGTCGGAGAAGACGAAGCCGATGTCCTGCGCCTTGCTCGCGTCCGGAGCCTTGGCCAGCAGTTTCTTCGGGCTCGCGAACAGGTTGTACGGCGCGACCCGCCCGGGCACGCGACTGTACGCCGAGGGCGCGGCGCTGTCGGAGACGTCGAAGAGCGGCGCCTTCTGGACATAGGGGATCATCTTCGGCTGGACCCCGGAGTAGCCGAGGGCCGGCTTGCCGAAGAGCGGCAGGATGTGCAGGTCGGAGATGCGGGCGCTGCGGACCGGCCCCACCTGGGCGGGCAGCTTCGACGAGAACACGGCCATCAGCCGGGTCAGGCCGCCCTCCACCTGCTCGACGTAGACGATGTCGGCGCTGCGCAGGCCCATCTGGGGCTTGCCCGCATGAGTGTTCTCGATCTTCACGAGCAGCACGGGCTTGCGGTCGGCGGTCTCACGCCCCGTGAACGGATGCTCGGGCGGCGCCGTCGGCGACGGGGAGGGCGAAGGCGACGCCGTGGCCGCCAGTGGTTGTTTGGCGGGCTCCTCGTCCGACGAGCACCCCGCTCCCGCCAGCACGACCCCTAGGGCAAGGGTGAAGCCCGTCACTGCCCGCATTGTTCAGCACCTCCCGTGGGGACCCCCTGAGCAGGCACAACATGCCCATCAGACGTGGTCCTCATGCCATGAAACGGCATGAGCTTACCGGCGGGCGGCACGATGTCCGCATACATTCGGTCAAATCGGACTACTCCGCGGCAAGAGACTCCGGCGGGGCGTCATCGATCTCGAAGAACTGGGGGTAGTCCGTGTGCCCCGCGAGCCTGAGCGTGCGCGCCAGCCAGCGCCGCTGCGCCCTACGCGTGACCGCGACGGCGTTGTTGAAGAAGCGGCGGGAGTAGACGACCTTGGCCACCGCCGTGTCGAGTTCCTTCATCAACGCCGGGCCCGCGAGATGCTCGGTGAGCTTCTCGTCGAACCGTTCCTGGTCGACGACCGCCCGCAGGGTCTTGGACAGGTCGCTCTCGGCGTGTTCCCGCTCCTCGGGGCCCGACGTACGGGCCTCATGGGCTGCGGCGGCGAGGACGAGCGACGTCGCCGGGTCGAGGATGCGCGATCCGGCGAGTTCCAGGCTGACGGCGGCGCGGCGCAGCAGGGCGGCGTCGAGGGCGGCCTGCGCGGCCTCCAGCCTGATGTGCAGGCGGTCGAGCCGGCCCGCCCGCCAGGAGACGTAGACGCTGGCGAGCACCACGAGCACGCCGATGACGAGGATCAGGGTGGTCGTCACGCGACCTCCTCCACGACCCCCGCGTCCGCGGCGGCAGCGGTCTCGTAGACGCGTAGGACGTCACGGGCGACGGTCGACCAGTCGTACTTGCGCACGGCGTGGCGGGCCTCGTCGGAGAGCTTGGCCCGGCGGCCCGGGTCGTCGAGGAGACGTGCGGCCTCCTCGGCGAGCGCCGCGGCGTCGCCGGTCGCGAACAGCGCCCCCGCCTGCCCTCCGCCGAGCACCCGGCGGAACGCGGGGATGTCGCTGGCCAGGATCGGCGCCCCGGCGGACATGGCCTCGGTCAAGACGATGCCGAAGCTCTCGCCGCCCAGGTTGGGAGCGCAGAACACGTCGACCGAGTGATAGGCGCGGACCTTGTCGGCCTCACTCACCATGCCCAGCAGCCCGACGCGGTCCCGGTACTGCTTGGGGACCCGGTCGAGCACGTCGTCGTGATCACCGGGCCCGGCGATCAGGAGACGCAGGCCCGGCCTCTCGGGGGCGAGCAGCGAGAACGCCTCCAGCAGGACGGGCAGTCCCTTGCGCGGCTCGTCCATCCGGCCGAGGAACCCGATCACGCCGCCGTCGGGCCCCCACCCGGGAAGGGGTGTGGCCTCGGCGTATCTGCTGACGGTGACCCCGTTGGGGATCAGCACCGCGTCGCCGCCCAGGTGCTCGACGAGGGTCCTGCGGGCAGCGTCGGAGACGGCGATCCTTGCGTTGATCTTCTCCAGCGCGCTCTGCAACATCGGCGCGGCCACCGACATGGCCCGCGAGCGTTCGTAGGAGGCGTGGAACGTGGCCACGATCGGGCCGCGCGCCACCCAGCAGGCCAGCACTCCGAGGGACGGCACGGCGGGCTCGTGCACGTGCAGCACGTCGAACCGGCCCTCCCTGATCCACTTGCGCACCCGGTTGGCCGACAGGAAGCCGAAGGCCAGACGCGCCACCGACCCGTTGTACGGCACGGGCACGGCGCGGCCGGCGGAGGTGACGTAGGACGGCAGCGGGGCGTCCTCGGCGGCCGGAGTGATGACGGACACGTCGTGCCCGTCGGCGATGAGCGCCTCGGCGAGATCCCGGATGTGCGCCTGAACGCCCCCCGGGACGTCCCAGGTGTACGGGCAGACGATGCCGATCTTCACGGCGCTCCCACAGGCCGGGGCTCCAGGTCGTCGAGCCACAGGCGCTGGAGCATGTGCCAGTCCTCCGGATGCTCGGCGATGCCCTTCTCGAAGACGGAGGCGAGGGTCTGCGTCATCGCGGCGACCTTCTCCTGCCTGGTCCCCTCCACCGGCACCGGGATCTCCTCACAGATGCGGATGCCCCAGCCGTCGCCCTCGAACCACAACACGGCGGGCAGCAGCGCGGCCCCCGTCTGGATCGCGAGCAGCGCGGGCCCGGCGACCATGCGGGTCTTGGCGCCGAAGAAGTCGACCTCCACGCCCGAGGCGGTCAGGTCCCGTTCGGCGGGCAGGCACACCGGACGGCCCTCGCGCAGCCGCTTGGCCAGCGTGCCGAAGGCCATCGCGCTGCCGCCGCCCTTGCTGGTGAGAGGCAGGACCTCCATGCCGAGGCTCTGGCGGTAGGCCAGGAACCGTTCGTACAGCGACTCGGGCCGCAGTCGCTCCATGACCGTGGTGAAGGGATACCCCTTGTGGGCCAGCCACGCCCCGGCGAGGTCCCAGTTCCCCATGTGAGGCAGGGCCATCACCGCCCCGCGGCCCTTGTCGATGTTGTCGAAGATGAACTCCCCGTCGACGGCGCGGGTCTTGGACAGGATCCGGTCCCGGTCCATCGAGGGGAGGCGGAACGCCTCCATCCAGTACCGGAAGTACGACCGCATCCCTGCTCGGCTCAGTTCGCGGATGGCCGGGTCGGCGGGGTCGCCGCCCACGACCCGCGCCAGGTTGGACTCCAGGCGGCGTACCGACGTGCCCTGCTTGCGCCACAGACAGTCGGCCAGGAAGCGGAAGAACCACGCGGCGAGCCTCTCGGGCACCCGGCGGACCACGACCCAGCCCACCGAGTAGGCCGCCGCCACGAGACGGTCCCCCAGCGGCACCCGGACGGGTGGGGTGCCGGCCGCGCGCTTCATCTGACCACCGCCTGTCTGTACACGTGGACCATGCGCTGGACGACCGTGAAGGCGCTCGCCGCCGCGAGCAGCCAGAGCCCGATCGCCAGGATGTACGGCACGCCAAGCCCGGACAACCCGGCCGCGACCAGCGCGACCACGAGTCGCTCCGTCCGCTCGGCGATGCCCACGTTCGCGGTCATCCCCAGGCCTTCTGCCCTGGCCTTGGCGTAGGACACCAATGCTCCCGCGACGAGGCAGAACAATGCGACACCCGCGAGGACGATCTCCGGGTCGTCCTTGAGGACGAAGTAAAGGATGAGACCTGAGAAGACCGAGGCGTCCGCCAGACGGTCCAGCGTGGAGTCCAGGAAGGCTCCCCACACGCTGCCCTTCCCCGTCATCCTGGCGAGCACGCCGTCCAGCGCGTCCGCGAACACGAAGACGGTGATCACGACGGTTCCGAGGAACAGTTGTCCGCGGGGAAAGAAGAAGAGCGCCGAGGCCACCACGCCGAGCGTTCCGACCAGGGTGATGGCGTCGGGCGATATGCCCAGCCGGGCGAGGGTTCTGCCCAGCGGCGTCATGATTCGGGTGACGGCAGGGCGCAGGATGCTCAACATGGCCGTCCGATCGTAGGCCATGAACAGCACGGCGAGCTCGCAAGGACATTCCGTCGAAAAGTCTTGTGATCCTCGCCACATGGGTAAAGGGTGAAGAACACGCGCCTGACAGGCCGCGTGGAGGTGACGTGCAGTGAAACGCCACGTTGACTCCCACGCGCGCTCCGCGAGGGCGGGGCCATGGGCGCGGACAGCGACGGCACGAGCGGCCGGCGCGGGGAGCGTGCGACGTGCCCATCCCGACCGCTCTGAGACGCGGGAGGCGACGTGGCCGAAAGATCTACCGGCGCTACAACAGGAGCCGCGGGCAGAGCACCCGCGGCCGATCGGCCGGACATGGTGCGCAATGTCGTGCTGGTCGGCCATTCTGGAGCCGGCAAGACCACCCTGATCGAGGCGTTGCTCGTGGCGACGGGCACCGTACCGCGCACGGGCAGGGTCGAGGACGGCACCACGGTGTGCGACTTCGACGAGGTGGAGGTTCGCCAGCAACGCTCCGTCAACCTCTGCGTCGCCCCTGTCGTGCACAACGGAATCAAGATCAATTTTCTCGACACCCCCGGTTACGCGGACTTCGTCGGCGACCTGCGCGCGGGGTTGCGCGCGGCCGACGCGGCGCTGTTCGTCGTCTCGGCCGCCGAGGGCGTCGACGGCCTGACCCGGATGCTCTGGGAAGAGTGCGGGCTGGTCGGCATGCCCCGCGCGGTGATCATCACGAAGATCGACCATCCGCGCGCCAACTTCGACGAGGTCCTCGCGAGTTGCCAGGAGGCCTTCGGAGACGGCGTCGCCCCCCTCTATCTTCCCGTGGACGGCATCGGGCTGCTCGGCCTGCTGTCCCAGAGGTTCTTCGAGTACGGGGCCGGCGGCCGTACGGAACGGGAACCGGACTCCGGCCAGCTCGAGCTGATCGAGCAGTACCGGGGCGACCTGATCGAGGGGATCATCCAGGAGAGCGAGGACGAGTCCCTCATGGACCGTTACCTCTCCGGTGAGGAGATCGAAACCAAGGTCCTCATCGACGACCTGGAGAAGGCCGTCGCGCGGGGCACCTTCCACCCGGTCCTGGCCGCGGCGCCCGGCGTCGGCATGCTGGAGATCCTGGAGATCGTCACCCAGGGTTTCCCCTCGCCGATCGAGCACCCGCTTCCCGAGATCACGACGACCGACGGGAAGCCGGTGACCAACATCACCGCCGATCCGTCCGGACCTTTGGTGGCCGAGGTCGTCAAGACGACGAGCGATCCGTACGTCGGGCGGATCAGTCTGGTGCGGGTCTTCTCCGGGACCCTCCACCCCGACATGGTCGTCCACGTCTCCGGGCACGGGATGGCCGACCGGGGACACGAGGACCATGACGTGGACGAACGCGTCGGCAGCCTGTCCTCGCCCCTGGGCAAGACCCAGCGGCCGTTCGGCAAGTGCGTGGCCGGCGACATCTGCGCGATCGCGAAGCTGACGCGCGCGGAGACCGGCGACACGCTGTCGGACAAGGACAACCCGCTGCTCATGAGGGCGTGGGACATGCCCGATCCGCTGCTGCCCGTCGCGATCCAGGCCAAGTCGAAGGCCGACGAGGACAAGCTGAGTCAGGCGCTCGCCCGTCTCGTCGCCGAGGATCCGACGTTGCGGCTGGAGAACAACGCCGAAACGCGCCAGCTCGTGCTCTGGTGCATGGGCGAGGCCCATGCCGACGTGCTCCTCGACCGGCTGTCCAAGCGGCACGGCGTGGAGGTGGAGAAGGTCGAGCTGCGGGTGCCGCTGCGGGAGACGTTCGGCGGGAAGGTCCAGGGCACCGGGCGCAACGTCAAGCAGACCGGGGGCCACGGGCAGTACGCCGTCTGCCATCTCGAGATCGAGCCGCTGCCGTCGGGCGGCGGGCTGGAGTTCGTCGACAAGATCGTCGGCGGCGTGGTGCCACGCCAGTTCATCCCGTCGGTGGAGAAGGGAGTGCGGGCGCAGATGGAGCGCGGGGTCGTCGCCGGATATCCGATGGTCGACATCCGCGTCACCCTCTACGACGGCAAGGCGCACTCGGTCGACTCCTCCGACATGGCCTTCCAGATCGCGGGCCAACTGGCGCTGAAGGAGGCCGCGGCGAAGGTGCCGACGTTGCTGCTCGAGCCGGTCGACCAGGTGTCCATCCTGGTGGCCGACGAGTTCGTCGGGGCCGTCATGTCGGACCTGTCCTCGCGGCGCGGCAGGGTCCTCGGCACCGAACCCGTGGGCACCGGGCGCACGCTGGTCAAGGCGGAGGTGCCGGAACTGGAGATCACCCGGTACGCCATCGATCTGCGGTCGATGTCCCACGGCACGGGGACGTTCCACCGCGTCTTCCTGCGGTACGAGCCGCTCCCCTCGCACCTCGCGGACAAGCTCGCCTCGGACTCCGCCTAGCGATCATCAGGTGTTTCCCGGGCGCCGGAGTTTCGTACGGCCGGCGCCCGGGGAACTCCATGACGTGCGTCTCGCTTTATCACATCAGCAACATGAGATGACTTTCTTTTCTTCGGGGAAACCATCGATTTGCCGGTGCAAGACTGATGGCGGTATGCATCGGGAATCGGGGAGGTCATCACGTGACTGAGCGGAGACGGGTGAGCCGGCCGCTGCTCGCCGGCATCCTGGCCGCGGCCGCCGCCATGGGAGTCGCGTACGCCTACGGACCGGGTGCCCGGGCCGAGCAGGTCGAGCAGGCCGCCGCCGCCGCGCGGACGCAACTGTCGGCACGGGCGGGTGACGCGCGTGCCGTGGCACGCCCCGCGACCCCCCGCTCCCCCGCGGCGGGATCTGGAGCGACGATGGCCGAGCCCGCGAGCACGGCGTCGTGCACGACCAGCGCCCGTTACGCCAAACGGCAACTGCGCGGCATCTGGATCGCCACGGTGCACAACCTGGACTGGCCCTCCCGCGCCGGCCTGACGCCCGCCCAGCAGCGGGCCGAGTACGTCAAACTCCTCGACCTCGCGGCCAAGCGCCGGTTCAACGCGGTGTTCCTGCAGGTACGGCCGGCCTCGGACGCTCTTTACAGTTCCTCGCTCGAGCCCTGGTCGCAGTACCTGACCGGCACGGCGGGCAAGAACCCCGGCTGGGATCCGCTGCCCTTCCTCATCCAGGAGGCGCACAAGCGCGGCATGGAGTTCCACGCGTGGTTCAACCCCTACCGCGCCGGTGACACCACGGACCTGTCGAAACTGCCCGCGAACCACCCCGCCCGCCTTCACCCCAACTGGGTCGTGAAGCACGAGGGCAAGCTCTACTACAACCCCGGGCTCCCGCAGGTCCGCGACTGGGTCACCAAGGTCGTGAAGGACGTGACCCGGCGCTACGACGTGGACGGCATCCACTTCGACGACTACTTCTATCCCTATCCGGGGCAGGGGACGCAGTTCGCCGACTCGGCCGCCTTCAAGACGTACGGCAAGGGCATGAAGCTGGCCGACTGGCGGCGGGACAATGTCAACAAGCTGATCGCCCAGGTCTCAAAGGCCGTTCACACGGAGAAGCCGTACGTGAAGTTCGGCGTCAGCCCGTTCGGCATCTGGCGAAACAAATCCGAAGTTTCATCGGGTTCGAATACAAAGGGCATGTCCGCATATAGCTCGATTTATGCGGATGCGAAGGCGTGGATCAAGGCGCGTTCGGTGGATTACCTGATCCCCCAGATCTACTGGCCGCGGGGATACGCGATCGCCGACTACAACGTCCTGGTCCCCTGGTGGGCGAACGCGGTCAAGGGCACCGGCGTCGACCTCTACATCGGCCAGGCGCTCTACCAGGTGGGCACCAAGACGATCCCGGCCTGGGCCAAGCCCGATGAGCTGCCCTCGCACCTGGCGGTCAACCAGAAGTACCCCGAGGTCAAGGGCGACGTGTTCTTCAACGCCTCCCAGCTCCGAACGAACCCGCTCTCGGTCATGGACCGGCTCGTGAAGGAGTACTACACCAGGCCCGCGCTCCTCCCCCTGATCAAGGGGATGAGCACCAAGGCTCCCGCCGCCCCGAGCGGGCTGAAGCACAACGGCCGGACGCTGGCATGGGCCGCCCAGTCCGGCGCCCGCTCCTATGGGATCTACCGGGTCGACAGTGCAGGCACGTGCGCCACAGCCGACGGCCGGAACCTCATCGCCGTCGTCCCGGCCACGCACGCTCCCAGCTATGCGGGCAAGGTCGCCGGCACGTACTACGTGACCACCCTCGACCGCCTCGGCAACGAAAGCCTCCCCACCCGCCTAGCCATCCGCTGACCCTCTCTCTCGGGCGTGATCATGCACAAGTTCGTAAGAAGGTGCCCTGACCTGCCCCGACACCGGGCGTGATCATGCACAAGTTCGTAAGAAGGTGCCCTGACCTGCCCCGACACCGGGCGTGATCATGCACAGGTTCGGGCGGATGCCTCGCGACCTGCCCGAACTCCAAGCGTGATCATGCACAGATTCGTAAAGTGGCCGCCTGACCAGGCCCAACATCATTCGTGATCATGCACGGGTTCGGGCGAAGGCCTCGCGACCCTAGCCTGCTCGCCGGCCGGGCAGGCGGCCTGAGGGCCGGTCCCGGCCGCCAGGCGCTCGGGCCGCGCGAGCGAACGTCACTCAAGCTTGGAAGCCCGTAGCCGCAACCGCCCGTCCGATCGGGCTTTCACGCCAGTCGCGCAGGTAGACCCCGACCTGGATTCGCCGATCAGCGCCGACTTCTGTGACCTTCGGCGGGACAGAACGCCGCACCTTGCCGCGCGCATCGACCGGTTCGAGCTCGCTGCGGCTGAAGACCATCACATCGAGGGGAACCAGACCCCCGAGCTTGTCCCGCCGCACCTCGACCAGATCGGCCCATTTGACGGAGACCCTGTAAGCATCCCGTTGTGCAGTCATCCCATCCTCGTGAACCGTCAGAGATCGACGTCTCACTCTAAAAGTCACCAGCACGAAGGCGAGAAGCGCTCCGACCACCGCGCCGAAGACCGAACGCGACACGGCTGCGAAGACAACTCCGAAAAGCACGGGGAAAGCCAGGCTCGATAGGAGAACCAGAGGCCAACGGGGGTGATATGTCGTCTGCACGAGCAAAAGCTACCGCCAACACGAATGCAGAAATTGCCCCCAGCAGGGGCGCTCCGGCTCCGAGGTGATCGTCAAGGGCCCGCTCGTCGTCGCCGGCCGTAGATGGCTGAGGTAAGGGCCTGATCACCCCGCTCGCCATCGCCCTGGGACAAGCCAAGCAGACCATGGACAGCGGTCCATGTCGTTCATCCAGCGGGGTGCTCCACCCGTTGCCGATCGTGGATCAGCCCCCGAGTGATCACTGACGATTAGAAGTGAGAACGATCAATGAAAAGCTCTAAAGCTTGGCTCTGGGCAGGCGCGGCGATCTCCGGCCAGATGTCCGTCTACTTTTCAGTAAGCACACTGGCCACCACCCGGCATGGGGGTCAGGGTATGCACGCGATCACCGTCGCATTAACCCGCGGCGGAGCACCTGGTTGCGCATGGCGGGCGGGTCGTGAGGGTGCCAATCGTGGAACGCCTGAGCCGCCCGAGTGAGCGCGATCGCCTAAGCGATCATCCTGGTGCGGACTGAGTGGCGGGCCATAGCATCGCCCGCATGCTTGAGCTCTTCGGACTAACCGGACGTAACGTCTTCCTTGCCGTTGGCACGGGGACACTCATCCTTGGAGGCCTCTTCTCCCTCAACCTTGGCACCGAACGCGTGGGCGATGTTCTCCTCCGGATCGCCATGATCGCAATGCTTGGCGCGGTGGCCTGCGCAGTCTCCAAGCACCGCAAGAAGGAGTAGAGCCTGGGCTGATCGGCCCGAGCATGGATGTTCTAGGTACTTGCCTAGACCTGCTTGCCGAAAAACTTCGGAGGCAGGCCGCAGTACTCAGACCATCTCAGCCATTGGTCAATGTCCCCCTTCGGGAACCGGTACGACTTGCCAATCCTCACGAACGGCAGGTCATAGATGTTCTTGTCGACCCACTCTGGTGACACCTTCAGGTACTCGGCTAGCTGCTCCGGGGTCAGCAGTGCGTCTGCGATCATCGGTCACCTCTGAGGGAACGCGCGTCTTGCCAAGCTACAGGCGGGAACGGCCGTATGTCGCCCTCTGCACTCCCCACACAATCCCCACAGAAGTGGCCTAATGAGGCCCTACCGGCCTCCATGGTTCCGAACCTAGAAACGGACCCCGACCAGAGAGAACGGCACTCCTCCGGATCGCTCCGAAGCAGAGGACACTAGGCGGAAACCCCTGTCGATACCAGGCACAGCATGATCACGGTCGATGTCTTCGCAGATCGCGGGGGCACTTCACGAATCTGTGCATGATCACGCTTGGAGTTCGGGCAGGTCGCGAGGGCTCCACCCGAACCTGTGCATGATCACGCGCGGTGTTGGGGCAGGTCAGGGGGCCTTCTGCCGAACTTGAGCATGATCACGCACAAGGGGTGGGCTGGTCCGATAGCGTGGGCGCGAACTTGTGCATGATCCAGGAGGTCAACCGTGAGGCGTCGGCTGATCGCGCTAGTGGTGGGGGCGCTGTTCTGCGTGCTCGCCCCCGCAGGTGCGGCCATGGCCCAAGTCCAGGCCCCACAGGCGACCACCGACGCCGCTCAAGGCCAACAGGTGGTCCTCATCGGAGTGCCCGGTCTGATGTGGAGCGACATCAACCAGACCGACACCCCGAACCTCTGGAAGCTGGCCGGGTCGAGTGCCCTCGGCTCCCTGTCCGTACGGACCGTCGGCAACATCACCTGCCCCTATGACGGCTGGCTCACGGTCTCGGCCGGAGTCAGGTCGGCCGTGGGGGCCAAATGCGGCATGCCGCCCACCCCGGAGAAGCAGGGCGAGGGCGCCGTCGTGCCGGAGTTCAACTGGCTCTGGGACGTCCGCGACCAGCAGTACGCGGGCACGCTCGGCCAGGCCGTCCACGACGCGCGGCAGTGCACGATGGCGGTCGGCCCCGGGGCCGCGCTCGCCCTGGCCGACCGGCAGGGCAAGGTCGACGTCTACGCCGACACCCCGGCGCAGGTGACCGACTGGACCCGCTGCAAGGTCGTCGCGGTCGACGCCGGCGACCTGATCACGCCGTACATCGAGAACGACAAGGTCACCACGACCGTCGAGAAGCTGACCCCCGAGGCCCGCCGCGCGGCGGTCAAGGCGGCGGACGCGACGCTGGGACCGGCGCTCCTCCACCTCGGGACCAGCACGGTCCTCGTCGCCGGGCTCTCCGACCACGGGACGGTCCCCCACCTGCGGGCGGCCATGCAGTACACGCCCGGCCCGGCCGGCTCCGCGCAGCCACTCACGCTCGGCAGCCGGTCGACCCATCGGGACGACATGGTGATCCTTCCGGACTTCACGTCCACGATCCTCGCCGGTCTGGCCGTCACGCCTCCGGCGACCGTCGTGGGAACGACGATGGAGAGCCACACGACCGGACGGAACGTCGGCGAGCAGGTCGACTCCCTGAAGGTGGCCGACGTGGCCGGGCAGACGATCCGCGACTGGACCGGGGTGTTCTTCACCACTGTGGCCGTGCTGCAGGTGGCCTTCTACATCACGGCGTTCCTGCTGATGCGCCGCCGCAGCGGCCTGCGCGGCGTCCGGGTCTCGGCCATCACGCTCGCCTCGATCCCCGCCTCGACCTACCTCGTCAATCTCCTCCCCTGGGCCCGTTCGCCGCTGCCGACGGTCACTCTCTTCGGCGCGATCCTGGTGACGGCCGTCCTGCTGAGCGCGGTCGCCCTCCTCGGACCGTGGCGCCGCAGCCTGCTCGGGCCGCCGACCGTGGTCGCGGGGGTGACGGCGGTCGTGCTGCTCGCCGACCTGCTGACGGGGACGCCGCTCCAGCTCAACAGCATGATGGGCTACACGGGAGTGGTCGGCGCCCGTTACTACGGCCTCGGCAACATCCCGTTCGCCCTTCTCGCGACGGCCGTCCTGCTCGTCACGACGGCGATCGCCGACAGGTTGGTCCGCTCCGGCCGCAGGACGCTCGCCGTGGGCCTGGTGGCCGGTCTGGGCGGCTTCGCGATGTTGCTGGACGGCTGGCCGGGCGTCGGCAGCGACTTCGGCGGCGTCATCGCCTTCGTTCCGGGCATCGCCGTGGCGGCGCTGATCGTGGCGGGCAAGCGGGTGTCGATCATCAAGCTCGGCGCCTTCTGCGTGGCGGGCGGCGTGCTCGTCATGGGCATCGCCTACCTCGACTACCTCCGCCCGGCCGCCGACCAGACACATCTGGGGCGGTTCGTCGGGCAGGTCTTCGACGGCACCTTCCTTCCCGTGATCTCGCGCAAGCTCGGCGCGATGTTGCACACGCTGATCAGCCCCAACCTGATGCCCGTGGTGATCGCCGCCTTCGCGTTCCTCGTCTTCGCGCTGCTCCGCCCCGGCAAGGCGAGCGCGGGCGTGTTGCCGCTCGCGTTCGAACGGGCGCCGACGCTCAAGGCGGGCCTGCTCGGTGCGCTCGTCAGCGGCGTGGTGGGCATGCTGGTCAACGACTCGGGGGCCGCCGTCCTGTCGATGGCCCTCGCTCTCGCCGTCCCGCTCGTGCTCAGCGCGGGCATCCGCGCGCTGGAACTCGGCGAGCAGGCGCCGGGCACCGTCCCGTCGCTCGAGCCCAGCCCTGCGGAGCAGCCCGCCTAGCCCCGCGCAGCAACCCGCCTATCCTGCGGAGCAGAGCCCGCCCAGCCCCGCGGAGCAAACCCGCCTAGGACGCGGGCCAGGCGCCCGCGAGCAGCGTACGGGTGTCTCGCAGAAGCTGCGGCAGGACCTTGGTGTGCCCGACCACGGGCATGAAGTTGGTGTCGCCGCCCCACCGGGGGACCACGTGCTGGTGCAGGTGGGCGGCGATGCCCGCGCCCGCGACCCCGCCGAGGTTCATGCCGATGTTGAAGCCCTGGGCGCCGCTGGCCTTCCTGAGGGCGAGCGTCGAGCGCTTGGTGAACTCGGCCAGTTCGGCGGTCTCCGCTTCGTCCAGGTCCGCGTAGTCGGCCACGTGCCGGTACGGCACGACCATCAGGTGGCCGGAGTTGTACGGGTACAGGTTCAGGACGGCGTAGACGACGGAGCCGCGGGCGACGATCAGGCCGTCCTCATCAGGCATCTTGGGGATCTCGCAGAACGGGCATCCGTCGCCCTCCCCCGTCCCGCTCGGCTTGTTCTCGCCCTTGATGTACGCCATGCGATGCGGGGTCCAGAGGCGCTGGAAGTTGTCCGGCGTCCCCGCGCCGGCCTGCTCGATGGGCTCTGAACTCACAGCCGCCCTCTCCCCTCGTTCCGACGTGCCTGCCGCATGTGAAGCAGCATATGACTCGCGGATCTCTCCTACGCGTGCTGGGCATTGTTCGGGACAAACCATTCGATCTTCGGGCAGAATTCTCCTGCTGCGCGGAGCACGCGGGGCCGTAATCGCCGAGGAGTTGGACAATGACCGACGTCGCAGTCGAGCAGGGCCAGGAGCACGCTGAAGATCAGCATGACGAGTACGAGGGCGAGGAGGCGACGGAGCAGACGTCCACTGAGGCGCCGGCTCAGGGCGGTTTCACCCTGCCGGAGCCGGGGACCGCGTCCGCGATGACCGACGGCTTCGCCGTGGCGGTCAGGGGCAGGATCAAGGTGGCGGACGAGGTCGTCGAGAAGGTGGCGGCGCTCGCCGCCCTGGAGATCGCCGGTGTGGCGGACCTCGGCGGCGACCTCGAGCGCGCATTCGAGAGCGTGCGTGACCGCATCGGGCTGGGCGCCAAGCGGGCCAACCAGGGCGTCCGGGCCTCGATCCTGAACCAGCAGGTGACCGTCGACATCACCATCGTGATCGAGTACGGCTACGTGGTGATGGAGGTGGCCACCGACGTCAGGGCCAACGTGGCACGCTCGGTCAGCCACATGCTCGGCATGCGGGTCACCGAGGTCAACGTGACGGTGGACGACGTGCGCCTCCCCGGCGAGGGCGACAAGCCCGCCGAGCCGGAGGACGAGAACTTCTAGGAGGCCTCCTGAGGGCCTTCTGACGCGGCTACGGCCTGCGCCCCGGTAGCGGGACGCAGGCCGTAGCCGTTTCGATCAGACCGTTCGATCAGACCTGGACGCGCCGCTCGACGGCGTCGACGATCTCGGCGATCGCCTCCTCGATCGGCACCCCGTTCTTCTGCTCGCCGTTCCGGTACCGGAACGACACCGCGCCGGCGGCGACGTCCTCGTCGCCGGCGAGCAGCATGAACGGCACCTTGGCCTTCTGCGCGTTGCGGATCTTCTTCTGCATCCGGTCGTCGGCCACGTCGACCTCGACCCTGATGCCGTGCTCCCGCAGCCGTTTGGCGACGTCCAGCAGGTAAGGGGCGTGGGCGTCGGCGATCGGGATGCCGACGACCTGCACCGGGGCGAGCCAGGGCGGGAAGGCGCCCGCGTAGTGCTCGACCAGCACGCCGAAGAACCGCTCGATCGACCCGAACAGCGCCCGGTGGATCATCACCGGCTGCTGCCGCGATCCGTCACCCGACTGGTATTCCAGCTCGAAGAGCTCCGGCAGGTTGAAGTCGAGCTGGATGGTCGACATCTGCCATGACCGGCCGATGGCGTCCCGCACCTGTACGGAGATCTTGGGGCCGTAGAAGGCCGCGCCACCCGGGTCGAGCACCAGATCGAGGTTCTCCGACTCGGCCACCTCGCGCAGGGTCTCGGTGGCCTCCTCCCACGCGTCGTCCGAGCCGACGTACTTCACCGGGTCCTTGGTGGACAGCTCCAGGTAGAAGTCTTCGAGGCCGTAGTCGCGGAGCAGGTCGAGCACGAACCGCAGCAGCGACTTCAGCTCGTCGCGCATCTGGTCACGGGTGCAATAGATGTGCGCGTCGTCCTGGGTGAGGCCGCGGACCCGGGTCAGCCCGTGGATCACGCCTGACTTCTCGTACCGGTACACGGTGCCGAACTCGAACAACCGCAGCGGCAACTCGCGATAGGACCGCCCGCGCGCCCTGAAGATCAGGTTGTGCATGGGGCAGTTCATCGGCTTCAGGTAGTACCGCGCGCCCTCGAGCTCCATGGGCGGGAACATGCCGTCGGCGTACCAGTCGAGGTGGCCGGAGACCTTGTAGAGGTGCTCCTTGGTGATGTGCGGGGTGTTCACGAAGGAGTAGCCCGCCTCCTCGTGCCTGCGGCGCGAGTAGTCCTCCATGACGCGGCGGATCACACCCCCCTTGGGGTGGAACACCGGCAGCCCCGAACCGAGCTCGTCGGGGAAGGAGAACAGGTCCAGCTCGGCGCCCAGCTTGCGGTGGTCGCGCTTCTCGGCCTCCTCCAGCAGGCGGAGGTATTCGTCCTGCTTGTCCCTGGACTCCCACGCGGTGCCGTAGATGCGCTGGAGCTGCGGGTTCTTCTCGCTGCCCCGCCAGTAGGCGCCGCCGGACCGCATCAGCTTGAAGGCCGGGATGACCCGGGTGGTGGGCAGGTGCGGCCCGCGGCACAGGTCCTTCCAGCACAACTCGCCCGACTTGGGGTCGAGGTTGTCGTAGATGGTCAGCTCCGCGCCGCCCACCTCGACGTCCGCGCCGTCGTCGGAGCCTGCCGCGCCGCCCTTGAGCCCGATGAGCTCCAGCTTGTACGGCTCGGCCGCGAGTTCCTCGCGTGCGTCGTCGTCGGAGACCCGCCGCCTGTGGAAGGTCTGCCCCTGCTTGACGATCTCGCGCATGCGCTTCTCGATGCGCTTGAGGTCGTCGGGGGTGAACGGGTCCTTGACGTCGAAGTCGTAGTAGAAGCCGTTCTCCACGGGCGGGCCGATGCCGAGCCGGGCCTCCGGGAAGATCTCCTGGACGGCCTGGGCCATGACGTGCGCGGTCGAGTGGCGCAGGATCGCCCGCCCGTCGGCGCTGTCGATCGCGACCGGCTCGACGACGTCGCCTTCGGACACCTCGGCGGCCAGGTCGCGCAGGTCGCCGTTGATCTTCGCCGCGATGACCGTTCTGCCGTCGGCGCCCAGGGCCTCCCCCGCCGTCGTCCCCGCCGCGACCACACGCTCGGCTCCGGCGAGGGTGATGCGTATTTCGAGGACGGCAGACACGGTGACTCCTTGCGTACGGATGCTGCGGGACTGATCTGACGGGGGCCCCGCGCGTCGGACCATGCCTCGACGGCCGGGCGGGTTCCTCCCGCATCCGATGCTACCGGTGCCACCACCCCTATTTCGCTTGGTTACTCCCGCGTGGCGAGGGTCGAGAGTTCCTCCAGTGATCCGGCGAAGGTGTCGCGGTTCACCGGGCTGCTGGCGTACTGGTGCAGCGTCCAGGACGTCCAGGGCGGCGGAACCGAGGGCTGCCCCCTGGGCCGGTCGGGGGCGGCGATCCACAGTGGGAGGTCCGCCAGCCCGGCGCAGTTCCCCTCGGCGGCGAAGTGGCGCATCGTCCGGACGATGGGCCGCACTCCCGCGAGGCGGCGCACCTCGTCGCACCACCGCCGGGCGAAGGCGGCCACCTCGGCGGGCGCGAGCCCGTCGGAGACGCGGAGATCGACGGCGAGCAGGCCGGCGTCCGCGTGGCCGAGGAAGTGCGCGGCCTGGGCGATCGGATCGCCTCCCGGCCTGGCCACGTGGTATGCCCCCGCCAGCACGCCCGCCGCGTCCATGGCGTCCCGGTGGCCCGCGTAGGCCGAGTCGACCCCCCGGTCGCCCTCGGTGGCCCGGGCGAAGCCGAACACGGCGCCGTCCCACTCCACGGACGGCAGCCAATCGGACACATCGATGCCCTCGATCACCGTATGACCCTAATGACGCGGTGATCGGCCTGCGAGTCCTTTCCCGGAAACGACGCCCGAGAACGCGCGGTCAGTAGGGCCACACCCATTCGCGGATCTCGACGGGATCCTCACCGTGCTCCCGCGTGTAGAGCTTGCAGCGGAGGCGGGTGTCCGCCATGTGCTGCCGCAGGTGCGCCTGCCTGCCGCCGAGCGCGGGCACCCGGTCGATGACGTCCATCACCAGGTGGTAGCGGTCGATGTCGTTCATCATCGCCATGTCGAACGGCGTCGTCGTCGTGCCCTCCTCCCGGTAACCCCGGACGTGGAGGTTGTCGTGGCCGTTGCGCCGGTAGGTGAGCCGGTGGATCAGCCACGGATACCCGTGGAAGTTGAAGATGACGGGTTTGTCCGCGGTGAAGACCGTGTCGAACTCGGCGTCGCTCATGCCGTGCGGATGCTCGGACGGCGGCTGGAGGCGCATGAGGTCGACCACGTTGACGACCCTGATCTTGAGCTCGGGCAGGTGGGCGCGGAGCAGGGCCGCCGCGGCGAGTGTCTCCATGGTGGGCACGTCACCGGCGCAGGCCAGCACGACGTCGGGCTCGACGCCGTCGTCGTTGCTCGCCCAGTCGAGGACGCCCACTCCGCGGGTGCAGTGACTGACGGCCTCGTCCATGGTCATGAGATCGAGCACGGGGTGCTTCCCGGCCACGACCACGTTGACGTAGTCCCGTGAGCGCAGGCAGTGGTCGGCGACCGACAGCAGGGTGTTGGCGTCCGGCGGCAGGTATACCCGGACGACGGAGGATTTCTTGTTCATCACGACGTCGAGGAATCCGGGGTCCTGGTGGCTGAAGCCGTTGTGGTCCTGCCGCCAGACGTGCGAGGACAGCAGGTAGTTCAGCGAGGCCACCGGACGCCGCCACCCGATCCTCCGGGTCGACTCCAGCCATTTGGCGTGCTGGTTGAACATCGCGTCGACGATGTGGATGAACGCCTCGTAGCAGTTGAAAAGGCCATGCCTGCCGGTCAGCAGGTATCCCTCCAGCCACCCCTGGCACAGGTGCTCGCTCAGCACCTCCATCACCCGGCCGTCCGGAGCCAGGTGCTCGTCGGTGGGGAGGATCTCGGCGTCCCACGCCTTGGGGGTGGCCTCGAACACCGCCGACAGCCGGTTGGACGCCGTCTCGTCCGGGCCCATCAGCCGGAAGTTCCCGGGGTTCCCGGCGAACACGTCCCGCAGGAAGCCGCCGAGCACCCGGGTCGGCTCGGTGGGCGAGGACGCGTGCGACTTCACCTCGACCGCGTAGTCGCGGAAGTCGGGAAGCACCAGCGGGCGCAGCAGTTCCCCGCCGTTGGCGTGCGGGTTGGCGCTCATCCTGCGCGGACCGTCCGGCACCGTACGGAGAATCTCCTCGACCGGCCCGCCGCGAGCGTCGAACAGCTCCTGCGGCCGGTAGGAGCGCATCCACTCCTCCAGCGTCGCGAGGCGCTCCGGCCGCTCCCTGACCTGCTCCAGCGGCACCTGGTGGGCCCGCCAGGTGCCCTCGACTGGCAGCCCGTCGACCTCGCGAGGGCCGGTCCAGCCCTTCGGCGTACGAAGGACGATCATGGGGAGCCGTCCGCCGTCGGCCAGTTCGTCGAAGACGGACTCCAGCGTCTCGGCCATCTCCTCGTGAACGGCCCCCGGGTCGTCCCCCGACACGATGTGGGGGCGGTAGCCGTAGCCCTCCATGAGCTTGACCAGGTCCTCCTCGGGGATCCTGGCGAGCACGGCCGGGTTGGCGATCTTGTATCCGTTGAGGTGCAGGATCGGCAGGACGACGCCGTCCCTATCTCGATCGAGGAACTTGTTGGAGTGCCAGCTGGCGGCCAAGGGACCGGTCTCCGCCTCCCCGTCGCCGATGACGCACGCGACGACGAGATCGGGATTGTCGAAGGCGGCGCCGTACGCGTGGGCGAGCGAGTAGCCCAGCTCGCCGCCCTCGTGGATCGACCCGGGCGTCTCAGGGGCGACATGACTGGGGATGCCGCCGGGGAAGGAGAACTGCCGGAACAGCCGTCGCATGCCCTCCGCGTCCTGGGAGACGTCGGGATACCGCTCGCTGTAGGAGCCCTCCAGCCAGGCGTGCGCGACCGCGGCCGGGCCGCCGTGTCCCGGCCCGCAGATGTAGATCATGTTCTGGTCGCGCTCCCGGATGACCCGGTTGAGGTGCGCGAAGCAGAAGTTCAGGCCCGGGGTGGTCCCCCAATGGCCGAGGAGCCGGGGCTTGACGTGCTCGGGCCGGAGCGGCTCGGCGAGCAGCGGGTTGTCCATGAGGTAGATCTGACCGACGGACAGGTAGTTGGCGGCTCGCCAGTAGGCGTCGACTTTCGCGAGTGCGTCCATGCTTCGACAGTTCCTCGCGTGAGGGATTCAAACCGCGCGGCCGCCCTCCCGCCTCGTACGGCCGGGCCGGGCGGCGGAAGCGGGTGAACCGGATGGCCGGAAGGCGGTTGAAATCTCAACCTCATCGGTACGCTTGAGCCCATGTCGGAGACGCGTTGGCTCGACGAGGAGGAGCAGGGGGCCTGGCGCGCCTACATCTGGACCAACCACTTGCTCTGGGAAGCCCTCGAACGGCAACTGCAGCAGGACTCGGGCATCCCCCACGCGTACTACATCATGCTCGTCTGCCTGTCGGAGTCGCCCGACCGCACGATGACCATGACTCAGCTCGCCTCGGTGACCCAGTTCTCCGCCAGCAGGCTCTCGCATGCCATGGCACGCCTGGAGGAGAAAGGCTGGGTGCGGCGGATCAAGCACGACGAGGATCGCCGCACCACCATGGCGAAGCTGACCGCCGAGGGCTTCGCCGCACTCGAGAAGGCCGCTCCCGGCCACGTCGACGAGGTGCGGCGCCGGGTGTTCGACCCGCTCTCACGCGACCAGATACGGCAGTTCCACGACATCCTGGCCACCATCCTCGCCGGTCTCGAGTCGGTCGAGGAACCCGAGGAACCCGAGGAGAGCGGGCAGCCCGGAGAGAGCGGGGAACCCGGGGAATCCCGCAGGCCCGCCGAGTCCGCGGCGGAACCGGGCCACGGTGGACGGGCCGGCCGCGCGCCATCGGGGGCGAGCCCTTCCGGAGACGCCGCGCAGTCCGCCTGACCACGGCGGCCGGGTCATGCGGCGATGTGGTTGCGCAGCCCGAGGTCGTCCGGGTAGGGCCGGAAGTAGGTCTGGTCGGAGACGTAGGTGACCCCTTCGCCCCTCGCGTGGTGGCGGAGCAGGGTCACGGGCACGTTCAGCGCGACCCGCCGGGCCCGGTAGGAGCCGATCACATCGAGCACGTCGGCCCGGCGGACCCGCCCGAGGCGGTCGCCGACCATCCCGAGGCAGTGCTCCAGGACGTTGGCGTTGCGGCCGACGGACGTCCTGGTCGCCAAGGCCGTGCGGAACGCGTGGCCGTATGCGGCCGCCAGGTCGTCGCGCGGCCGCGAGCCCGCCTCGGCGACCAGCCGGCCGAGCTCGCGGTAGAGCGCGGGGGCGTGCGCGAGGAGTTGCATCTTGTGGGCGGCGTGGAAGGCCACCAGGTCGCGCGGCCGCCAGTCGCCGGCCAGGAACTCGCGGAGCCGCGCGACGGCGAAGATCCGCTCGACGAACGCCTCACGGAGCACGGCGTCGTGCAGCCGGCCCTCGTCCTCGACCGCGAGCAACGGGTGGACGCCGACGACGATGCCCGCGAACAGGCCGCGGTTGCGCCGGTCGGCGTCCACTCTCGCGCCCCCCGCGCCCGGAGTGCCGGCTCCGCCCGCGTGGATCGGGATGCCATGGAGCCCGCAACTGGGGCTCTTGGTCTTGAACACGTAGCCGTCCACGTCGAGACCCGCCGCGCGGGACTCGGCGTGGGCCGTCATGCGGTCGGTGAGGTCGAGCCGGGACGAACGGGTCATCAGGCGCGGTCCGCGTGCGGAGTGCTCGAGGCGGAGCGTCTCGCGCGGGGCGCCGAGGCCGATCTCCATCTCCGGGCAGACGGGCACCCGATCCACGTGTTCGGACAGGGTGCCGGTGAGGAACCTGTCGCGGCTGTGGCCCCCGTTGAACCGGACCGGCTCGCCCAGCAGACAGCTGGAGACCGCGAGACGCGGCCTGACGTCGCCCATGATCGCACCTCCCCTGTCTCCGGACCGGACCGCCGTGGGCGGGTCCGGTCACGCGGCCGCGCGCGGGAGCAGCGCGGCGAGCCGGTGGAGCCCGCGTGCCGTGCGGGCCTTGACCGTGCCGAGCGGCACCCGCAGCCTGTCGGCGATCTCCCGCTGGGTCAGATCGCCGTAATAGGCGAGCTCGATTGCCTGGCGCTGGACCGCCGGGAGCTCGTCCAGCGCCCTGCGGATCCGGTCGCGGTCGGCCAGTTCCTCCCCCTCCACGCGCCCGTCCGGGCCCGCCGGGTCCGCCACGGCGTCCAGCGGCAACGTCTGCGGCCTGCGGGCCCGCAAATGGTCCACCGCCCGTTTGCGCGCGATCCCGAAGAGCCAGGCAGGCAGGCTCCTCGTGGGGTCGAACCGGTGCCGTGACCGCCACACCTCGGTGAACACGACCTGGAGCACGTCGTCGACGTCCTCGTGCGGGACGAGCCGCCGCAGGAACGAGCGGACCGCGGGGGCATGCGCGCGGTAGCACTCCCCCACCGCGCCGGCGTCCCCGGCGGCGAGGCGGGACTCGAGGCTGTCGTCCATGAGTTGTCCCCTGCCCGGAGAAACTTCTTCAAAACCTATTCATAGCCGCTCGTGCGTAAGGGACGCAACCTCGTCAGTGACGAGGTTTCACAAAGGCTCATCTCAGGGCGGACAGGACCGCCGAGATCGCGGCGGGCATCGAGGTGACCAGGGCCGCTCTCGGCGGGAGGCCCTCCTGCCAGCCCGGGCCGCCCACGAGGATCCTGCTGGCGGGACGGAGCCTCGGCAGCCTGCCCAGCGGGGCGGGGTCACCGGTCTCCGCCTGCTGCGACCAGACGAACACCACCGCCGGGCCGATCCTGCGCATCGCCTCGGCGAGCGCGGAGTAGGGCGTGCGCGCTCCGAGCACCCGCGTCTCCACCCGGCGCTCGGCGAGCGCCGCAGCCAGCGCGTGGGCCGGCAGGCTGTGCTGCTCCTCCTCCGCGCAGGCCACCAGGACCGGCCGTGGATGAACCGGATGCGACAGCCGTCCGGCGACCGAGTTGAGCGCGAACAGCAGGCGGTCGGAGAACATGTGCTCGATCTCGATGCCGAGGCCCGTTTCGTCCTGCCTCCGGGTGATCACCGCGAAGGTGGGCAACACCAGCCGCTCCCACGTCGGCACGACGCCGTGCCGGTCCAGAGCCGCTTCCACCGCGTCGCCGACCGTCCTCGCGTCCAGGGCGATCGCCGCCCGGGCGAGCATGGCCGGGGAGAGGATCTCCCCCTCTCTCACGGGAGGTCCGGGCACCTGCTCGTCGCAGTCCGCCTCCGTCGGCCCGCCGCCGGGACGCCGCACCTTCAGCGCCTGCCTGGCGGCGTCGGCCGGCGCGACTCCCGCATGGATGAGCCGGTTCATCTCCTCAAGGCACCGCAGGTCTCCCGCGTCGTAACGCCGGTGACCGCCGGGGCTCCTGCGACTGGGGCCGATGCCGTATCGCAGGTTCCAGGTGCGGAGCGTGGGCGCGGGCACGCCCAGCCTCCGGGCGACGGCTCCGATCCCGTATCCCGGTTCGTCACCGGAGATCGGCGTCCGGCCGGCCTCCGGCGTGCCCTCATCCATCGCAGCGCCCTCGTTCATAGGCGTGCACTCGCCCCATCGTCGTCCGCTGTGCGCCCGCCACACAAGGTCATTCGGACCGGCCCCCGCGATCAGATGCATCCGCGGCCGTCGAGAGGTCCCGCGACGCGAACGGGCGCCTGCCCGCGCGTTCGAATCGCGCGGAGCGGCGCCCGTGGGGCGGTTCAACCAGCGGGCTTCTACCAGCGGTGGTGCACCTGAGGCCGGATCAGGGTGTCGTAGACCTCCCGGACGGCCGCGTGCACGTCCGCGGAGAGGGGCGGCAGGCTCGCGGCCGCCGCGTTCGCCCTGGCCTGCGCGGGGTTGCGGGCGCCGGGGATGACGACGCTCACACCGGGCTGGTCGAGGATCCACCGCAGCGCGAACTGGGCGAGGGTGACGCCGTCCGGCACCAGTTCCCTGAGCCTGTCCACCGCCTGGAGACCGACGCCGTACTCGACGCCGGAGAAGGTCTCCCCGACGTCGAAGGCCTCACCCTGCCGGTTGTA
This sequence comes from Planotetraspora mira, assembly GCF_016863275.1. Classification (GTDB taxonomy): domain Bacteria; phylum Actinomycetota; class Actinomycetes; order Streptosporangiales; family Streptosporangiaceae; genus Planotetraspora; species Planotetraspora mira. The sequence continues at coordinate 13,617 of NZ_BOOO01000045.1, read as the reverse complement.
GTTCCGGTGGTCGTCCTCGGCGAAGACGGTGCCCGGGCCGTACTTGCCGGACAGCAGGCCGCTGGCCAGCGGAACGCGGGCGATGATCCCGACACCCGCCTTCTCGGCCGCGGGCAGGACCTCGTCCACCGGCTTGAACCGGAAGGCGTTGAGGATGATCTGCACGCTGGCCACGCCGGGCCGCTCGATCGCCGTGAGCGCCTCGCCGACGGTCTCGACGCTGACGCCGTACGCCCCGATCCGGCCCTCGGCCACCAGGGTGTCGAGCGCGTCGAACACCCGGTCGTCGGAGTAGACGGGGGTGGGCGGGCAGTGCAGCTGGACCAGGTCGATCCGGTCAACGCCCAGGTTGGCCCGCGACCGGTCGTTCCAGGCGCGGAAGTTCTCCAGCGTGTACGCCTCGGGCGTCTGGGGCACCCGGCGGCCCATCTTCGTGGCCACGGTGAGGCCGGGCCGTTCCTTGATCAGGCGGCTGACGATGGTCTCGCTGCGCCCGTCGCCGTAGACGTCGGCCGTGTCGACGAAGTTCACCCCGGCGTCGACCGCGGCGTTCAGCGTCTCGAGGGCGTCAGCCTCGCTGACGTCGCCCCAGTCGGCTCCGAGCTGCCATGCCCCCAAGCCGACGACGCCCACCTGCCGGCCGAACCTGCTCATTAACCGCTGTTCCATGGCGTCCGATCGTAGTCGTGCCCGGGAGGAACGGGTCCAGCGGCCCTCGGCGGCTCAGCCCGCCGGCGCGCCCGCCAGGTGCCGCAGGAACCAGTCGCGGGCCGTCTCGGCCACGGCCTCCAGCGCTCCCGGCTCCTCGAACAGATGCGATGCGCGCGGCACGATCTCCAGGCGGGTCTCGCCGACGATCTCGTCCATCGCCTCGCGGTTGAGCTCGATGACGATCGGGTCCCGCTCCCCCACGATCAGCAGGACCGGTTGGCGGACCAGGCGGAGGGCGTCACCGGCGAGATCGGGCCGCCCGCCCCGGGAGACGACCGCCTTCACGGTGTCCGGGCGCGCCGCAGCCGCGACGAGGGCGGCCGCCGCGCCAGTGCTCGCTCCGAAGAGGCCGAGACCGAGACCACCGATCAGTTCGTCCTCCGCAAGCCACTCGACCAGCGCCGACACGCGTTCGGAGAGCAGGCCGATGTCGAACCTCATGCGGCCGGTCGCGGCGTCGATCCGATCCTCTTCGGAGGTGAGCAGGTCGGCGAGGACCGTGGCGAGCCCCGCCCGTTGCAGTTCCCGTGCCACATGGCGGTTGCGGGGACTGTGCCTGCTACTGCCGCTGCCGTGGGCGAACAACACCACGGCATGAGCGGAGCGGGGGACGACGACATCCGCCTCCAGGACGACACCCCCGGCCGGAATCGTGATGCTCACCTCGACGTCGGTCATCCACCCCTCCTCGCATCAGACGGTGACCGGACGGCTCCATATCGCTTCCACGATGAGGCAAAATGCCATACCCGCTCCGCGAAGTTCGCAAAACGGCACAATAAGCATCTATCCCCTCGCTTTCCCACGGAAGGGCCCGCACCGGATCCTTGGGACGCGGTTGAACAAGCCGTCGATCCCGCTGGAGGCGTCCGTGACCCGGCGCGGGCACGGCGGGGCCGGGACGCCGGTCAGACGCCCCGGCGCGCCGGGGCGACGAACGCCGCGAGAGGCGGACGGGGTCCCACGATCAGCTCCGTCCCCTCCGGCAGCCCGGTCACGATGGGCGTGGTGTTGCCCTCCGCCGCCTCCACGGTGATCCGGCCGCCCGCGAACCAGATGCCGGAGATCCGCAACCACCCGAAGCCCTCGGGCAGGACGGGTGAGAGCCAGAGTCTGCCGTGCGGCGCGCGCGGATCCAGGCGCAGCAGGGCCCGCACGAGCTGGACCGGCGTGGCCGAGGCCCACGCCTGCGGCGAGCACGAGGTCGGGTACGGCACGGGCACGGGGAACTCCGCCCGGTCGAACCCGCAGAACAGCTCCGGCAGTCGTCCGCCGAACGATCCGGCCGCGTCGAGCAGGCCGGTGGCCACCCGCTGGGCCTCCTCGACGAAGCCGTACCGCATGAGCCCGGCCACCATGAGGGCGTTGTCGTGGGGCCACACCGAGCCGTTGTGGTAGCTCATCGGGTTGTAGGCGCCCATGTCGGAGGCGAGCGTCCTGATGCCGAAGCCGGTGAACATCCGGGGCGACAGCAGGTGGGCGGCCACGGAGACGGCCTTGTCCTCCTCCACGATGCCCGACCAGAGGCAGTGCCCCATGTTGGAACCGAGCCCGTCGATGAGCCTGCCGTCCCGGTCGAGTCCCGTGGCGAAGTAGCCCTTGCCGGGCAGCCAGAACCTCTGGTTGAACGCCTCACGCAACTCGACGGCTCTGGTCATGCACCGGTTCGCGGTCTCGTCGTCGCCGGACTCCCTGGCGAAGTGATGACGGGCGACGTAGGCGGCGTAGACGTATCCCTGCACCTCTGCCAGGGCGATGGGCGCCCGGGCGAGCGACCCGTCGGCGAAGTTGATCCCGTCGAAGGAGTCCTTCCAGCCCTGATTGACCAGGCCCTGGTCGGTCTTGCGCTGGTACCACAGGAGGCCGTCGCGCATGCCGAGCCGCTCGATCCAGCCGAGCGCGGCGTCGGCGTGCGGGATCAACCTCTCCACGGCCTCGTGATGCAGGCCCCAGCGGCGCAGTTCCCCGAGCAGGACGACGAACAGCGGGGTGGCGTCCACGGAGCCGTAATAGGCCTGCGCCCCCGATTCCGACGCCGCGGTGCGCACGCCGTACCGCAGCTCATGCATGATCTTTCCGGGCTCCTCCTCAGTGAGGGGGTCGGTCTTCACGCCCTGGAGCCGGGCCAGGCGGTGCAGCGTCCCGAGCGCGAGGTTGGGATCGAGCGGCAGGGCGAGCCACGACGTGAGCAGGGAGTCGCGCCCGAACAGGGTCATGAACCAGGGCGCGCCCGCGGCGATGCTCGGCGGCTCCTCCGGGTGTTCCACCTCGAACAACCGGAGCGAGCCCAGGTCGATCCTCGATCGGTCGAGGATGTCGGAGAGAGCCGCGTTCGAGGATCGCACGACGGGGATGTGCACCTCGTACTCCGACAGGAGCCGCGCCGCCTCCCCATGCTCCGGTATGCACGAGGCCGAGAACCAGGGCTCGGACTCCACTCCGTCGATGATCGGGCTCACCTGCACGGTGAGGCGGGTCTCACCCCTGGCGGGAACGACCACGCGGAAGATCAGCATTCCGGGGGCGGCGATGACCGGGATGTCACCGTCGACGGCCTGAACGTGGACGCCCCTCCCCTTGCTCACCGAGAGGATGCGCAGGCCCCGCCCCCCGAGTGTGGTCTCGACGTCGGCGGGAAAGCGGACGCGGCCGGTCTTGACCTCGAACAGGTCGCAGACGTCGGAGTGCAGATTGAGGGAGACGACGCACCCCGCGGGCTCCTCGGACAGGTTCCGCACGACGATGTCCTCGCACAGGCCGCCGCCGACATAGCGGTCCCTGATGACGAGGAGGGTGCTCTCGGTCTGCCCCGGGCGCGGCCTGGCCCGGCCGACGAACGTCGCGTGGTGCGGCTCGGACGGCAGGACGCGCAACTCCTCGACCGGGGCGTCGTCGATGCGCAGTTCCCACCGGGACAACAGCCGGGTGTCGGCGTAGTAGACGCCCTGCGCGCCGCCCGGGACGATGTCCCCGTTCCGGGTGGACACGGAGAACGAGCCACCGGCGACCAGCGTCATGTCTCCGGAGCCGATCGCCGTCGGCTGCCCATGGAACGACCATCCATCCATGACTCCGCCCCCCGACAAGCCGCTTTTTGGCCTCTTTGTCGGTTTTACCCTCCATCGCGGTGTTCAGCAGGGCCGACCGGCCGGCTTCGCGGAGAGCGCACGATCCGGCCTGGCCGTACATGCGCACGATCGGCCTGGCCGTACATACGCGGAGATATGTGGGGAAAAGGTGATTTATGGGGGAATCTCATCAACGACTCCGGCGGGTATCGGACCGATACCAGTGGGAGAAGGATCGTGCCCTCCTGCCCGAGCGCGAGCGGCGCGGCAGCGGCGCGACCGAGCGTGACACCGGCCTGACCAGGGATGATCTGGAGTTCCAGATCGAGTTCGACACCGCCCGCGCGACGGCCGGCCTGGCGACGCGCCTCGGCGTCGCGGAGGGCACGCGGCTGCTCCGGCGGACCTACAAGACGGGGCGCCGTGGGGACGCCGCGCCGCTCAGCTTGGTCCGCTCCTGGCTGCCGTACGACCTCGTCGCCGCCAATCCGGCCCTCCTGTCCGCGGAGAACGAGCCCTGGCCAGGAGGGACGCACCACCAACTGTCCACGATCGGCGTGGAGATCGATCGCGTGGTCGACGAGGTGACAGTGCGGAGGCCAAGCCGGGCGGAGACGCACCTGTTCGACCTCACGCCGGGTACGCCGCTGCTGGTGGTGCACAAGACCTCGATCGACACCACGGGCCGCGTGGTCGAGGTCGCGGAGGTCGTCCTCCCCGGCGACCGCGCCGAGGTGGTCTCCACCACGCGCCTGGACCGCTGGCCGGCGGCCCGGGACACACGAAGGGGGTGAGCCGGGAGCCGGCCCACCCCCTCTACAGCGAGGATCACGCGTCTCCGTGGCCCCGCTTGTGGTCCGGGTGACGCAGGCCGACGTGGCGGCCCTGGTGCCCGTGCTGCCCGAACGACCTGGCGACCGCACGCTGCAGACCGGGCATGGCCGGCAGGGCGTATGGGTTCACGGGCAGGGGCACCCCGGCGGGATTGATCACGACGTCCCGCGGGTTGGAGCCTGCCGTCGGCATGTCGAGCGTGGCGGCGTCGGCCGCAGGGACCTCCTTGCCCTCCTTGGAGTCCTGGCTCAGCCCCGCCTCGGGCTCGGCCGTGTCATTCGACAGCCCGGCGATCTTCTTCTTCATGAGCGCCTCGGCCGACTTCGGCGTCTCGACCGCCGGTGCGACCGCCGGCCTCGGCTCCGGGGCATGCTTGACCACCGGAGCCTGCTTGACCGCGGGGACCACCGCGGGCTTGGCGGCGGGGGCGTGCTTCACCACCGCAGCCTGCTTCACCTCGGGCTTGGCGGCCGGGGCGAGGGCAGGCTTGATCACGGGAGCCTGCTTCACCACCGGCGCGTTCTTGACCACCGGCGCGTGCTTCTCCACCGGCGCGTGCTTCACCACCGGAGCCTGCTTGACCGCGGGGACCACCGCGGGCTTGGCGGCGGGGGCGTGCTTCACCACCGCAGCCTGCTTCACCTCGGGCTTGGCGGCCGGGGCGAGGGCAGGCTTGATCACCGGATCATGCGCGGGTCCTGCGGCCGGCGCAACCGGAGCATCCACCGCGCTCTTCGGTTCGGAGCCCTCGACGGCCTCCGGCCTCGACGACCTCTTGCCGTTCTTCCTGTGGTGGCCGTGCCCGGACTTCCGCGTCTTCCTCGTCTCCCTCGTCTCCCTCACCTGCGAGTCCCCGCCGGCGTGGGGATCACTGGACCAGGACTCCGACTTCTGGAAGGACGCCTCGTCGCTCCCGGAGTCCGAGTCGCCCGAGTCGGACGACGCGCTCGACTCCTGGACCGGGTCGTCGTCCACCTGCGTAGGCGGGGCCGCAGGCTCGTGCTCCGGATGACGGGCCACGTTTTTGCCCGAGTTCTTGTCGGGCGTCTGCAACTGTTTGGCGGTCTTGTTCGCGATGCTCTTGTGCGCCGCAGGCACCGGGTCAGCGGGCGAGGCCGCGGGTCCGGCCAGGAGCGCGGCGGTGAGGACGGCGGTACAGATCGGCATTTGTCTCCCCCGAGGTCATGGACGGTTCGAGGACGACGCTAGATGTGACCAGTCGCGGTCATCACGTTCCGGAGATCAATGTCCCGTCAAACATGGGGATCAGTACCTCCAGAACGACAAATCCCGCTTTTCCGATAAACGCCTATATACGGATACAGTCGCCCAATCATCTGAGCGTGGAGGACGACACCGCCGGGTTGCGCGCGCCCAGGAAGAAGATGCCGGGGAAACCCGCGGTCTCGAACCCCGCACTGGGATTGTCGCGCAGGCTCGAGCCCTCGATGCTCATCGTGCCGGTGCGGTCGTTGCTGACGAAGAAGACGGCTCCGCCTCCCTCCCTCGCCTGGTTGTGCTGCACGACCGAGCCCGCGATCCGCACCGTGAAACGGTTGCCGTCGGTGTAGACGGCTCCTCCGCTGCCGCCGCCGGGAGTGCCTCCGCGCGCGGGGTTGGCGCCGTTGCCGATCGCCCTGTTGTACGTCATGACGCTGTTGAGCACGACCCACGACACCCCGATGCTGCTCAGCGCGCCGCCGTTGGAGCAGACCCCGCCCTGGCCCGAGGCCCCGCCGAAGGTGCTGCCCACGATGTAGACCGGCAGATCGTGCGACTGGTCCAGCACCCGGATGGCGGCCCCGCCGAGGTCGGGTCCCGTGGCGTCGCACCGGTTGCGGACGAACCGGGAGTTCACCACCTTGACCCGGCCGCCGCGCACGAACAGGGCCCCGCCTCCTCCCCCGTCGACCGTCTGCCCCGTGGCGTTGCCGTCGGCCAGCGTCAGGTTCTGGACGGTGAGCTGCGGCTGCTCCTGGTCGTCGCAGTGCGACGTCGTCCACTGCTGCGCCTGGTCGCAGGTGTTCATGTAGAGGATCCGCCTCTTGCCGCCGCCGCTGAGCGTCACCAGGCCGCCCCCGTCGAGGACCACCCGGGCGCTGGAGTTCCGGACCTTCGCCGTGGCGCTCATCGTGATGGTCACGGGATCGGGCCCACAGGAGAAGGTGATCACACCGCCCGCGGCGACCGCCGCGACGACGGCCTTCGACGTACAGCTTGCCGGGGTGCCGTTCCCGATGACCCGCGTCGGATGCGAACTGTCGACCGCTCTCGCCTCGGCCGGCACGGCGGCCCGTCCGCTGGGATTGCCCGCCTTCGGCGGCGGCTGACGGGGCTTGACCCGCGTGAGGGTCGGCCGCGGATCCAGGTAGGCCTTGCGGGTGGGGGTCGCGCTCGGGCCTGCGCTCGGAGCCCCGGCCGCGACCGCCTGCGTGGTCGCGGACGAGCCCGGCCGCAGTGCCACCCAGCCCCATACGCCGATCACCAGGAGAAGTGTGACGAGGAGGACCGCGCCCTGCCTGAATCGCATCGGCCGATGTTACTGCGGCATCCCCGACCCCATCATCACTTTCATCCGCTAACACCACAGCGGGAACATAAGTCACGCAAAGGACGGGGGGCTGTGGATCATGGGTTCGCCGGGGACGGGGAAGTCGGTCGGGGATCGTGCGCGGGGTCGTCACACGGCGTCGTACGGGGGCGGGTCGTCGAGAACGAGGCGCGCGCCGAGCTGGGCGTACATCTCCAATTGGTCGTAGTAGACCCGCTGGGCGACGATCGCGGCGGATTCGACGGTGAAGACCCAGCAGTACCGTACGCTGATCCCCTTGCCGGTGGAATCGGCCACCCCGCCACCCGGCAGGAGGAAGAACCCCAGATTCGTGCCCGTGACCGTCGATTCCAGCACCACGAGATCCCCGGACTGGACCACCTCCCACACGGTGAGACGGAGATCCGGAAACCCCTCCCAGACGTGTGAATGGTAGAAACCGATCTCCTCGGGGCCGTCCGCCACACCCTGCGGGCCCACAGCGGCGGCCGTGGGGCTGTAACAGCGCAACACCGCGTCAAGATCATGATCATTTATGGCGGCGACCAGGCGGTACACAACGTCACAGGCCTCCGACATCGCGAGGCCCCCTTTCTCGCAACAGCAGCTACGCTACCGGCAGATTGGTAAGGACCAGTCCAAACGCGGTCAGACCGGTCGCCACGCGATATGGCCGCTTCCTTCCTCCGGCGCGGGAGCTCCGAACCTCCTGCGCCGGCGGCCTTACGGAGCTCGTACGGCCCCGCGTCGCGGAAGCCGTACGAGCCGTGACCAGAGATCAGCAGTAGCCGAGCATGGTGGTCAGAGCGGTCTTCTCACTGCTCTGCACGCTAAGGCCGTAGTAGTACTTCACCTGGATCCAGGCGCGCGAGTAGGTGCACCAGAACGAGGTCAGCGACGGCTTCCACGTCGTGGGGTCCTGGTCGCCCTTGGACTGGTTGACGTTGTCGGTGACGGCCCAGAGTTCGGGGCCGCCCAGGTCGTTGGCGTACGCCTGGCGCTGCGCGGTGGTCCACGCCCAGGCGCCCGACCGCCACGCCTCCGCCAGCGGGACCATGTGGTCGATGTCCACGTCCGCCGCCGCGTGCCAGGTCGCCCCGTCGTACGGGCTGTACCACGTGCCGGAGGTGGCGGCGCAGCTCGAGTTGGTCACGACGCCGGAGCCGTCGCGCTTGAGCACCTGCTCGCGGGTGTTGCAGGCCCCGGAAACGGTGATCCAGTGCGGGAACAGGTCCCGGTTGTAGGTCGACTGGTGGGACTCGGCGGCGACGGTGAGTGAGGCCAGCCGGGAGGCGGCCGTGCTCGCGGACGGGATGTTGGGCGGGGTGGCGCTCGCGGGCCCGGCGGTGAGAGTGACGCTGAGGACGATGAGGGACAGGACGGCGGCGATGCCGGCGAAGACTCGTTTCACGAGCCTGGCCTTTCTGCCTGCGGCCCCGGCCAGGAGGGGGGTCCTGGTCTCGGACGAAGCCGCTCGACAGACGGAAGGTCGCGAAATCTGACAGATCCTGAAATATCAGGGTTTGCTTATGTCAGTCAGCCCGATTCGTTGGGGATCGCCGACGACCCGGAAGCAGTCGCCACGGGCCTGCGCCGACGCCGGGCAGGCGAGTACGGGCCCCGGCGCACAGGCCGGAACCCGCAGGTGAGGATCTCGTTACAGACGCTCGTGGAGGCCCGGCGTCACACGGTCTCGTCCGGCCGCAGCCGGTCCTCCTGCACTTCGGAGGAGGACGGCCCCGCAACGCCGTATCCCGCACGCGGATCATGAGAAGCCGCGACCTGGGGCGACACCTGCTGAGACAGCACGTCCTGGGGCGGATCCTGACGCCGATCGGCCGGGGCCTCCGGGTCGTCGTCGTCCCCCAGCCGGCTGGTCTCCTGCTTGAACAGGCGGAGGGCCTGGCCCAGCGACCGGGCGGTGTCGGGGAGCCTCTTGGCGCCGAACAACATCACGAACACGAGGGCGACGATCAGCCAGTGCGCGACGGAGAACTCTCCCACGGCCGCCACTCCCTTCCCGAGACACTTGGAACTCCAACGATACGACCGCTGACCTGCGGTGGGGCCGACGCCCCGGCGCACCGGCCGCGGCGAACGACCTGGGCAAGGGACATGCCCCTCGTCTGCGAGACGGGCGGGACGCCGTCGCCGGCGGTCGCATACGCTCGTCCACGTGACAGGCGTGAGCAGGCCCAAGGCCGGGAAGCCGGGAATGGACCTGCTGCCGCACCTTCGGCGGGCACGCGATCACATGGACCGGCACTACCAGGCGCCGCTCGATCTCAGCGAACTCGCCCGGGTCGCCGGGATCTCGAAGTTCCACCTGGTCCGCTGCTTCGAGGCCGCCTACGGCGAGACCCCGATCCGCTATCTCACCCGCCGCCGCATCGAGCGGGCCCAGGACCTGCTGCGCTCGGCCAACCTGACGGTGACCGAGGTGTGCATGATGGTGGGATTCGCCAGCCTCGGGTCCTTCTCCTCCCGCTTCAGCCAACTCGTCGGCGAGAGTCCCACGGCCTACCGCGACCGATGGGCGGCCCGGGGCGGGCCGCACATCCCCGGGTGCTTCCTGTTCATGCGCGGGCCGATGGATCCCCGCGGCACAGCGGGACCGCCCGGCGGCGGTCCGGATCGCGCAATTTGAGAGAAGCCCCCGGCGACCTGCGGCTCTTACGTTGGCCGCATGGTCACGAACATCTCACTCATCACCATCTACTGCCTCGACCAGGACAAGACGCGCGACTTCTACGTCGACAACCTCGGCTTCGAGGCCCGCACCGACATCACCATGGGCGAGGGCTTCCGCTGGGTCACCATCGGGCACCCCAATCAGCCCGAACTCGAGATCACGCTGATGCTCCCCGGCCCTCCCCTCGACCCGGAGGCCGCCGACTTCATCCGGGGAGAACTCGGCAAGGGACAGATGCACGCCGTCGGCCTGACCGTGGACGACTGCCGCAAGACCTACGAGGAGCTCAGCGCCAAGGGGGTGACGTTCCTCCAGGAGCCGTCCGACAGGCCGTACGGCGTCGAGGCGGTCATGCGCGACAACACGGGCAACTGGCTGGTCCTCGTCGAGCCCAGGGCGTTCGCCCCCGAGGACTTCGCCTGATCGCACCGGAGCGGGCCCCGGCGACCCGTGCCGATCCCTCGGCGTGACCCGGAAGCCTCGATCGGAATCCGGGTCACGCCTGTCCTTTGGGTGGCGACCGTCAGCGGGCCGCCTGGAAGGCACGGCCCGCCGGCGTGGCCGCGCCTGTGGTCGTGAACAGCCCCGTGCCGGGCTTCTTGTCGGCCGGCAGGCCGAACCACGCGTAACGCTGGACGTACGGCAGGCCTGCCAGCATCTTCGTGGACGAGGTGACGAAGGCCGCCTGCTGTGAGTCCGTCGGGAACCGGGTGCCGTTCGAGAAGTCGATGAGCGCGAACTCCGTCAGCCAGATCGGCTTGTGGTAGCGCTTGTACACCGCCTGGATGTACGACTTGAGCTGGTTGGTGGCGTTCGCGGTGTTGAAGTCGCCGCCGTACCAGTGCAGCGTGATGAAGTCGACGCGGTAACCCTTCGCCTTCGCCCCCGACATGAACTTGTCGAGCCAGCCGCCCGCGCGGTCCCCGCCGTACGCCACGGCGGGGCTGCCGAGCACCTTGCCCGCCGACATGAGCTTCGGCCAGAGGGACAGCGCCTTCTCGGGCGTCATGTTCGCCTGCCCGCCCATGTCGGGCTCGTTGAACCCCAGCAGGTACGGCCCGGCGGCCTTGGCCTTGGCGAGGTTCTGGCTGGTGACGCTGTCGGTCCCCCAGATCATCGGCACGAACGACGCCGACGCGGGGGTCGTGATCCCGTCATGGGTCGTGGACCAGGTGTAGTACCAGCTCGCTCCCGATTTCTTGAGAGAGGCGCTGACACCGGGCATGCCCCACACGCCCACGCCCTTCTTCGCGGACTTCGCCACGACGACCGCAGGAGGCGGAGCCGGCTTGGTCGCCTTGGGCGAGGCCTTCTTGCTGGGCTTGGGAGACGGCTTGCGCGAAGCCTTGACGGACGCCGAAGGCGACGGCGGCTTCGGCGGGAGCGCCGTCGAGGCCGCCTGGGGCGCCACACCCTGGGCGGCCGGCTTCTGCGGGGAGAGGTTGGCGGCCACCAGCACGCCCACCGCGACGATCGCGGCGGCTCCGACGGCGGCCGTGCCGGCGACGGGACCGTGCGACAGGGCGGACAACACGCCACGTGGGCGCTCCTGCTGTAAGGCGCGGGAAGCCCGGTGCACGCCGCTCCGCCCGGGGGGAAGGTGCGAAGCGGCGTGCGCGGCCGCCTCAGAGGCGGCGGGGGGGATGGCCTGGAGGTGCTGCAGGACGAAGCCCGCGGGCACGGGCAACAGCGGCATCCCGGCGAGCAGCCGGTCGATGGGCAGCATGCCCTGACCGCTCCGCCCGCAGTCCGCGCAGTCGCGCACGTGCCGGGCGAAACGCTTGCGCCAGAGCGGGCTGGGCACGCCGTCCCAGTTCCACGTCATCGCGCGCAGTTCGGCGCACCCGGAACCGGAGCCCAGCGCCCGCACGATGGTGCGGGCGAGTTGCATCTGCTCCTTCATGCGCTGGACGCGTACGGCCGCGTGCCGGCCGGACAGGCCGAGGGCGCCCGCGAGGTCGGTACGCCGGAGCTCTCCCGTCTCCTCGAGCCACCACAGGGCGAGCAGGCCCCGGTCGTCGGGGTCCAGCCAGCGCGTCGCCTCGGCCACTTCGCGGCGCTGGTCGGTGAGACCGAGCCTGAGGATGGTGAGGGCCGCGAAGTCCGAGGCCGGATCGGGCATCTCCTCCGCGGTGTCGAGGTCCGCACGGCGCTTCTGGGTGGCCGACCGGTCCTGCTCGCGGTCGCGCACCTGCCGGACGGCGATGGCCACCAGCCAGGACCGGAACGCCTCCGGGTCGCGCAGGGTGGGCAGCCCGCGGACGACCCGCAACAGCGTCTCCTGCACGACGTCGTCGACGTCGTTGTGCCCGTTGAGGGCCCGGCCGACGATGTTGTAGACGAGCGGAAGGGAGTCGGCGACCAGAGCGTCGAGCGCCCGCTGGTCTCCGCCGCGCGCGGCCTCCACCATCGCCGTGTCGGGTCCGCCCCTGCCGGTTCCGGGCATCGCACTCCGCTCTCAGTCCATCGTCCCCGCGCCGCCCGTGTGCGTCGGGCCGGGACAATCCTCTACAGCCAGGACATTCTCTCTATACAGGAGACCGGCGGACGGACGGCGGATAACACAAATTCGCCGGACTTCTTCGCCGGTTTCCGTTGTCAGGGTCTGCGGCCCCCGGTCTCCCGTTCAGAGGCCTGGTGCTCCCGGTCTCATCGGAGGACAGGGAAGGGCGCGTGACGATGGCGACGAGGAGCAGAAGGGGGATGGCACGGTCGTGGCAGCCGTACGCCCTCGTCCTGGCGGTGGTGGTGGCGACGGTGGTGGCCCTGGTCTGGCCCTCCTCCCCGCGTGAGAGCGACACGACCGCGTCGGCGGCCGGCCTGTCGTCCGCCCCGGTGACCGCCCCCGCGGACGAGGCCGCGAACCCCTCGGCCTCTCCGTCGCGCACCGCCCGCCCCAGCCACAAGCCGACCAGCTCGCCACGGCCGTCTGCCTCACGCACCGCGACGGCGAAACAGAGCGGGAGCCGGTCGTCCGCCACGGCGAAGGCGGCGGCCGGCAAGCGGCTGTTCACGTTCGTCAACAACCTGAGCCAGACGGTCTGGCTCGCCTCCAACAAGAGCGACAAGTATCCGCTCTCCGCGACCGGGTGGGTGCTCCGCCCAGGTCAGACCGTCTCGGTGCAGGTCCCGAACAAGTGGGGCGGCCGGTTCTGGGGCCGCACCGGCTGCTCCTTCAACTCGGCCGGCCGGGGGCACTGCCAGACCGGCGACTGCGGGGGCGTCTTCCAGTGCGCCGGCAGCACGGGCTCTGCGACCACGCTCGGCGAGTTCTCCCTCGCGGCCTGGGGCGGGATGGACTTCTACGACGTCAGCATGGTCGACGGCTACAACCTGCCGATGTACATCAACATCTCGGGCGGCGGCACCAAGGATCCCGTCAGTCCCTCCGGCTGTTACAAGGGCACCTGCACCAAGGCGGTCAGCTGCCCGGGCAAGATGCAACTCAAGGTCGGCGGCCAGATGGTGGCCTGCAAGAACCCGTGCACCGCGTTCGGCGGCGACACCTACTGCTGCCGCGGCAAGTGGGCCGGGCGGGAGAACTGCATCCCGTCGAAATGGCCCACGGACTACACCCAGGTGTTCAAGAAGGCCGCGCCGTACGCGTATTCGTACGCCTTCGACGACTCGGCGACGATGCCGTGCAAGGGCCGCTGCGACTATCGGGTGACGTTCGGGATCACGTGAGGCCCCCCGTGTCGGCGGCACCGCCGACCTGACGCGTCAGGACGTCCGCACCATGGCGGCGGTCCGTTCACCCG
>NZ_BOOO01000044.1 GCF_016863275.1 Planotetraspora mira | reverse complement strand
CGCCCGGCAACGGGAGCTGGAGCGCCTCTCTCAACCCTTGTCTCGTCCGGCGGGCTGGTCCGAAGCGCGCGGCGCCAAGCTGCGGCGTGAGGCCGAACAGGTCCGCCACGACATGAGGAGCCGGCTGTCTCGGGAGCGGGGCGTCGCTCGGCGAGCCGCTGCGATCTGTCTCGCACGGCCTTCGTTGATCCGCTATGCCGAGGAGCTCGACTTGGCTCTCTCCGGCTCGGACGGGTGGACCGTACAGGAGGTGGCCGCGCTGTTCACAGCGATGCGAGACCGAGGCCTTCTCTATGGGGATGACGCGTGGCTGTCGCGGGTGGTGGAACTGGCGCTGGGTTTCAGGGACGAGGAGCGAATGGCACTTTGGGAGCACATGAAGCCGCTCATCAGGGCCGTGGCCGACAGCGGCATCGAGGCCGGAAAGCGGCGTCGGCTGCATCGCCTGATCGCGAGCGCCTTCCGGACGGATCCCGACGCGCTGCCGCCATCGGCCCTCGTCCCCTGTGACGAGTGGGCCATGACCCTACGCGATCACCTCGGCGACGCGCCGCCGGCGGACCTGGTGCGGCTCATCGAGCACCTCTGCGAGCTCAACGGGCCACGGCCCACGAAGACCTGGCGAGCCCGCTGCCTGGAGTTGCTCCAGGCAGCCGGCGCCGAGGACCTGGTGCGCACCGCTCTGGACGCCTTCGCCCGCGTCACCGAGTGGAACACCGACTGGGGCACGGCCCGGCTGATCGTCTCGGACCCCAACGCGGACGTGGCCCGCGGGTTCGTCTGGGCCGCCGCCCTGCTCCGGGCGGAAAACGTCGTACCAGCGCTGACGGACCTCGCCCTGCGCACGTCGGGAGCCCGCCGAGACGTGCGGGAAGACCTGAAGCTGGCGGGCGCCGCGATCAACGCGCTGGGCGACTGCCAGGATCCGGCGGCCATCGAGGCTCTGTGGCGGCTGCAGCGATCGATCAGGCATCGTGCACTGCGCAAGCAGATCGACACCGCGCTCAACGCCGCCGCCGGCCGCCAAGGGATCACACCCGGCCAACTGCTCGAGCGCAGCGTCCCCGATCACGGGCTCGGCCCCGAGGGAATGCTGACGCACACGATCGGCGACTGGACCGCGGTGCTCACGGTCGAGGACGCGATGACCGTACGGCTCAGCTTCCGATCTCCGGACGGCACCACGGTTCGCACCGCGCCCGCCGTACTGAAGGAGACCGACGACCTGAAGGCGCTCAAGGCCGTGGCGAAGGAGATCCGCCAGACGCTGTCGGCCGAGCGGGCGCGCCTGGAGGGGCTGTTCACCACGGACCGGGTGTGGCCGCATGAGGAATGGGCCCGCTACTACCGGGACCACCCGATCACCGGCGCCGTCGCGCGCGGTCTGATCTGGGAGGCGGGAGGGAAGGGCTTCCTGCCGGACGAGGCCGCGCCGGGCTCTCCGGTTCAGCTGTGGCATCCCGCCCGCGCCACTCTGGAGGAAGTCACCGCCTGGCGGGAGACGGTGACCGAGCGGCGGCTGCGCCAGCCCTTCAAACAGGCGTTCCGCGAGGTCTACCTGCTCACCCCCGCCGAAGAGCAGACACGCGTCTACTCCAACCGCTTCGCCGCCCACATCGTCGACCACCCGCGGCTGTACGCGCTGCTCAAGGAGCGTGGCTGGCAGACGAACTGGCTGGGGCCCTTCGACGGCGGCTACGACGCCGATGCCAAGAAGGAACTGGCCGAGGGCGCATGGCGGGTCCGGTTCTGCTACGAGACCGCAGACGTCGACGCAGGCCATGAGGTGACGCTGGCCGCCACCGACCAAGTCCGCTTCGACCGGCGGGAGGGGCGTGCTTTCCGCCAGGTCGACCTGGCCGAGGTGCCGCCGCTGGTGTTCAGCGAGGCCATGCGGGATGTGGACCTGTTCGTCGCGGTCACCTCGATCGCCGCCGACCCCGAATGGGTGGACCGCGGCGAGGACCGCTACCGGGACTACTGGCGAGAGATCTCATTCGGCGATCTGCCGCCATCGGCCGAGGTGCGCCGCGACGCCCTGGCGCGGCTGCTCCCCCGTACGGCTGTCGCCGACCGCTGCAGCCTCACCGACCGTTTCCTCGTCGTCCGCGGAGACCTGCGCACCTACAAGATCCACCTGGGCAGCGCCAACATCCTCATGGACCCCGGCGACGTCTACTTGTGCATCGTCTCCGCTCGCAAACGCGACACCAGGTTGTTCCTCCCCTTCGAAGAAGACGGCCGCCTATCCCTCATTCTCAGCAAGGCATTCCTCCTCGCCAACGACAAAAAGATCACGGACGAGACCATCCTCCGGCAGATTTCGCGGGGTTCCGGCTGAAGCAACACTCGGAATCGCACAGCGCTCGCCCATCGGCCGGCGGCATGGAACCGCCTTTCGCTGATCTACTTGCCGGTGGCGGTCCGGTCGAGCCAGTCGCGGTAGCGGATCCGGCCGAGGGCGGCGCCGTCACCCGGCACCAACGTGCGCTCGCCCGGCACGCTGCCGTAGTAGCGGGCCTGCGGGTCGGTGACCACCTCGCGCGGGTCACCCCACGCGGCCAGGGCCTCGCGGAAGAACTCGTCCATCCGGGACTGCTCGGGCCCGCCGATCTCGATCCGGCCGTTCAACGGCGAGCCCACCGCGACCCGGCCCACCGCCTGAGCGACGTCGTCACCCGCCATCGGCTGAAAGAGCACCGGCGCGATCCGCACCTTGTCACCGTCCGTGGCCTCATCGGCGATGCTGCGGACGAACTCGAAGAACTGGGTCGCATGCACGAGCGAGAACGGGATCGACGACTTCTCGATCAGCTGCTCCTGAGCGATCTTCGCCGCGAAGTAGCCGTTCTCCGGCATCCGCTCGGTGCCCACCACCGACACCGCGACATGGTGACCGACACCCGCCGCCGCCTCCGCCGCAAGCAGATTACGCGTGGACGTCTCGAAGAACTCCAGCACCGCGGCCCGCTCGAACGACGGCGAGTTCGACACGTCGACCACCACCTGCGCGCCCGCCAGCACCTCGGCCAGACCTTCACCGGTGAGGGTGTTCACACCGGTGCTCGGCGCCGCAGCCACCGCCTCGTGACCGTGCTCCCCCAGCTTCGCCACCAGCTTCGACCCGATCAGACCGGTCCCACCGATAACCACGATCTTCATGACGATCCCTTTTCCTGTTCGCCGGGGCACTTGATCGCCGCCGGTCGTCAGTTAAGACAGGACAGTCCTCCGGCATGTGACAGCTCAGGCGAAAATTTCTGGGGCGCACACCCGCCGGGTCGGCCCGTGGCCGGTCCACCCGCTGCGGGAAGGCGCGGTTCCGACCTCAGCCCATGCTTTTGGCGCCGTCGAGGGATTCGCGGATGATGTCGGCGTGGCCGGCGTGCTGGGCGGTCTCGGCGATGATGTGGATCAGCACCCTGCGGGCCGACCACCGCGCGCCGGGCTCGAACCACGGGGCCTTCGGCAGCGGCTGAGTGGCGTCCAGTTCAGGCAGGGTGGCTACCAGCTCGTCGGTCCGGTGAGCGACCTCGGCGTAGGCGGCCAGCACACCGGCCAGTGTCTCGCCGGGCAGCAGCCGGAACTCGTCGGCCCTTCGGGTCCAGTCGGCCTCGGTCATGGTGGTGACGTCGTCCATCGCCGACGGGCCGTTCAGGATGAAGTCCGCCCAGGTCCGTTCGACCGCCGCGACGTGCTTGATCAGTCCGCCCAGGCAGAGCTCACTGGCGGTGGTCCGCCGCCCGGCCTGCTCGTCGGTGAGGTCGCGGGTGGTGAAGCGCAGGAAGTGCCGGTGCTTGGCCAGCATCGCCAGCAGGTCGGCGCGCTCGCCCGTGATGTCGCGGGTGGTCGGCTCGTTGACGGTCGTGCTCTCGCTCATGGTCTCCGCGCTCCGTTGTTCTGTTCCGTCGGTCAGAACTCACGCTAGGCCGCATAGCGGTCACTTTCTGGCCTGAATCGCGGAAGAATCAAAACATGGCGAACACCAGCACCCGGACGCTGCGACTGCTGTCCCTGCTGCAGAACCACCGGTACTGGCCGGGCACCGACCTGGCCGAGCGGCTGGGAGTCTCGGTCCGCACCCTGCGCCGGGACATCGACCGGCTGCGGGAACTGGGCTATCCGGTCGAGGCGCACCGTGGCGTGGACGGCGGCTACGAGCTTGCCGCGGGCGCGGCGCTGCCGCCGCTGGTGATCGACGACGAGGAGGCGGTCGCCCTGGCCGTGGGGCTGCAGGCCGCCGCGCAGGGCGCGGTGGAGGGCATCGCCGAGTCCTCGGTGCGGGTGCTGGCCAAAGTGGTGCAGGTGATGCCGGCCCGACTGCGGCGCCGGGTCGAGGCGCTCCGCGCGATGACCGTGCCCGCCGGCTGGGACGGCCCGGCCAGGGCGGGCGTCGATCCGGGCGTGCTCACCGCGGTCGCGCTGGCCTGCCGGGACAACGAACATCTCCGCTTCTCCTACACCGCCGCCGGCGGTCAGCTCACCGACCGGCACGTCGAACCGCTTCGGCTGGTCTGTCTCGGCCGCCGCTGGTATCTCGTCGCCTACGACCTCACCCGGCACGACTGGCGCAGCTTCCGGGTCGACCGGCTCACCACGCCGCACGGCACAGGTTCCCGGTTCCGGCCCAGGGACCTGCCCGCCGCCGACGCCGCCGAGTTCGTCCGTTCCGGCCTGGACAACCTGCCCCGGCCGTACATGGTGGAGGTCCTGGTCGACGCCCCGGCCGCGACCGTGCGCGAACGGATCGGCAGGTGGAGCACAGCCGAGGAGGTCGACGCCGAGCACAGCCGGGTGCGCATGACCGCCGACTCCCTCGACTGGGCGATCATGGCACTAGGCGTGCTCGGCGCCGATTTCCGCGTCCTCGACCCGCCCGAACTGCTCGAGCAGATCCACGACTGGGGCGCCCGGTTCAACCGGGCCTAGGGCCTGGTCCGCTTCCCACGGTCGACGCGCCCGCCGCGTCACCACCCCATCCGCTCATCGGCGGAGTCGAGCAGCTTCGGGCCCTTCCGCCCCATCAGCGGCGGAAGCGGGCGTCGGCGTTCGCCTGCGAACCGTCAGTGGCCCGCGGTGAGGTACCGAACCGCGCCCCAGTAGTCGGCGTTGAACCGCGCCGGGGTGATGCGGACCGGTGTCGCAGCGTCGTACGCCTCGATCATCTGCTGGTCGCCGATGTACATGGCCACGTGGTAGATCGAGCCGGTGCCGTTGTTACGGGCGTAGAAGATCAGGTCGCCGGGCTGCAGGTCGGCCCGGTCCACCTTGGTGCCACCGCCGTAGGTGGCCTGCGCGCCGGAGTCGCGCGGGATTGCGATGCCGTTGGCCTCGTACACGGTGGAGGTGAAGCCGGAGCAGTCGAAACCGAACCCGGCCCGGCCGGCCCACAGGTACGGAACGTCGATGAACTTCTTCGCGAAGTTCACCAGATCCGCGCCGGTCGGGTCGGGGATGTCCGCTTCCGACTTGTACACACTGACATCGGCGGCGGCAAGCCATTTCGTGCCGTGGTCAGGGGTGTAGACCAGGACGGAGTCGCCGACGCGGGCGAGTTCGGGCAGCCGGGTGTTCACGCTGATCTTCAGCGCCTTCGACCGCCGTCCGAGGTCGTTGTACAGCCACGCGGTCGGGGCCTGGTCCACCAGCGCGAAGGAGCTGTGCGCGGCCAGAGCGGCGTAACCGGGGTTGCTGGTGAGCTGCGCCTTGGGCACCCAGCCCGGGTAGCCCAGCGAGTTCTTCGGCGTGGCCTGGCCCGGCACCGCGACCTCGGCCCAGTCACCCTGCTGGGCCAGCACGTAGACGGGATGGCCGTAGAGGACCTGCGTCTGGGTCAGGTTGCCGCTCGTCAGGCCCCGCTTGTCGTCCACCGTCATGCCGGCGAGCCACTTCTCGGGGTCCACCGGGTTGGTCAGCGCGGGAGCGTCGATGGGACGCGGGCTGTCAGGGCTGGTCCAGACAGTCGCTACGGACACATCCACATATTCGATGGGTGGGGTCGCGGGCGCGGACTGGACGGCACCGGCGGCCGGCGCGAACCCGGCCGTGGCGGCGACGGTCGCGACCGCGACCGCGACCGTGGCGAGCCTTCCGCCGAAGCGGAGCTTGCGGGTCATGGGGTTCCTCTCATCGCGGGGGAAGGGATTCGCTGCTGCACTGCGGGCGAGCCCGGCGATGCCGGGCATTCACCGGCCGGGACGATCTTGTCCTCCGTCGGAAGATGTCGATTCCAGCGAGGTCGACCCCGGTGTTGATCAGCACGAAGACGACCACCCACAGCCACCGCGGCACCCCGGCACGATCGCCGCCGCTCCCTCACCGATGACCACGAACCCTCCCGGGGACCCCGAACGGTGCCACCATCTTGATCACTAAAGGGTCGAAAAAACAAGACTATTCGCCAATTTCGGTCAGTCTCTAACACTGACGCCCTGGGGGAACACGCAGTGACGAAGAGGACGTCACCACCGCCCGGCCAGAGATCTGGCTCGAGGGGATCCGGGGCCGGTGCGGGTGGCCGGCGCCGTGGACGATGACGAAGTCACCGTCTGCCTCACAGGTAGGCCAGCAACATATCCAGTGGCCGCGGCACGTGATCGAGATCGAGTGCCGCGACGAGCGGGCCAGAGTAGCGGATCTTGCGGCCACTGCCTGATCCCATGAACCGGCGCAGTTGGTCGTGGGTGGGGCTCCCGCGCCATGTGGGTTGCTTCTGAAGGGTGCGAAATGACCTGAGCTCGCCGGCGGCGTCGACGACGCGCTCGACCGCGGCGGTCCCGAGGGCGCGGATCAGCTCGTCTTCCAGGTCGGCGACACACGCGAAGAATCCGAGCGCCTCCAGATCGCTTCGGCTGAGATCGGATCCAAGGCCGGCGCGCTCGAGCCCCCTCCGGAAGTCGCCTTCCTCCCCGACGTCGTACAGACCGGCCAGCCGTAGATTGCGACCGGAAGGGCCGAACCTGGCGACGTACGTCCCGATGTTCGTGGCACCGCCCATCGCCACAAGGGAGATGCCTTCGGCCGCCAGGTTCCGGCCACGGCGCTCGGCCAACGCTTCGACGGCCGACCTGTCACTGGCCCCCTCGACCAAGACCACGGTATGCGTGTCGCTCACGGGCCCAGCCTCGCACCGAACATGGGGAGGATCATCCCCTTTTGCGCGCTGGAAGGTCACCAGCCGTAGTTCGTTCTCTTGAGCCGGCGGGTCGATGACGCCGGTCAGTGTGCGGTGCACCAGTGCCAACGCAGTCACGTCGGTTCCCGGTTCCCCGGTCCCCGGCCGCCTCCGCGATCCTCACGGAGGCGGCCGTCGCCGTTCGAGGTGTGGGAGACGTGTCATGAGCCCCGCACCTGAAGAAGGGAGGGACGCGTGACCGGGAACGCGGCAGCCCGTCAGGCGTTGAAGCCGCCGTCCACGTTCAGCGTGGCACCGGTCACGAAGGTGGCGTCGGGGCCGGCGAGGAACGCGATGGCGGCGGCCATCTCCTCGGGCCGGCCGTACCGTCCCAGGGCGTTCATCGAGCGCTGCACATCGGCGAACGGCCCGACATCGGGGTTCATGTCGGTGGCGATCGAGCTGGTCTGCACCGCGTTGACGGTGATGCCACGGGGACCGAGGTCTCGCGCCCACGCACGGGTGTACGCGGTGATCGCGGCCTTGGTCGCGGAATAGTCACCGAGGCCGGGGAAGGGGGTGCGGTCGGCGCTCACGGATCCCGCTGAGACGATCCGGCCGCCCTCGCCCATCACCTTGGCGGCGGCGCGCGTGACGGCCACGACTCCCGAGACGTTGACGGCGTACTGCCGGCCCATGGCCGCCTGGTCGGTCTCCTCGGCGTCGATGGGGCCGGTTACGAAGATTCCGGCGTTGTTGACGAGGATGTCCAGCCGGCCGAACGCCGCAACGACCTCGTCGACCAGGTTCGCGGCCTGTTCCGGGTCGGCCTGGTCGGACGCGAAGGCCCTACCCCGGACACCGCGCTGCTCGATCCTCGACACCACACTCCTTGCCCGCTCGCCCGAGGACACGTATGTGATCGCGACGTCCGCTCCATCGTCGGCGAGACGCAGGGCCGTGGCCTCTCCGATGCCCCGCGAGCCGCCGGTGACCAGTGCGACCTTTCCAGCCAGAGGGTGATGAGACATGACACTCCTTCTTTCGTTCATATAGAGGTGCCGCCAGGACGGATTCGGAACCGATCACTCAGTGGCCGTCCACACGACCGGGGGAAGGCGGCACCGGTCCCCCGGGCCGCACGTCAATCGGCCTTCACCAGGTGGTGCGCGGGAAGCGTGCCACCGGGGAACTGGAGGAGACGGGATCCGACGGCGAGCGGACCGAGGTCCAGGCCGAAGAAACCGAGGCGGTCGATCAGCACTCGCACCGTCTGCCGCGCCTCACGGTCGTCTCCCGACAGGAACAGGACCCGGCGACCGCCGCGCGCCGCGGGATCGGCGGTGAGCAGGTCGGGACTCAGGTGTCCGAAGGCCTTCACGACGCGCGCGCCGGGGACCATGCCCGCGAAGACCTCGCTCGACGTCTTGCCGTGCAGTTCGAACGGCTGGAACGACGGCGCCTCGATCGAGTTGTTCGTGTCGATGACGATCCGGCTGTTCCAGTCGGGCAGGCCCGCCACGGCGCGAGGCAGTTTGGACCAGTTCACCGCGACGAACACGACGTCCTGCTCGGCCGCCTGTTCCCGAGTGCCCGCGTGGACGTGGGGTCCCAGACGCTTCGCGAGATCGGCGAGCGTGTCCGGCCCGCGGCTGTTGGAGATGGTGACGTCGAGGCCCGCTCGAGACAGGATCTCGGCTATCGCCGAACCGATGGCGCCGGCGCCGATGATTCCGATGCTCATGTTGTTCCTCAGGTAATTGACGCCGAATCGGCCGAGTGATCGCCCGGACGTCGGCTCCGGGCACGCCGAAAGCCGGCCACCAGTAGTTGAACGAGCACTCTCAAATGAGTTTGAGAGTGTGCGTTCTCAAATATGGACGATACCGGTTTGAGAGCGAGCGTTCAAATTGAGGTATCGTCAGATCATGGCCCGACCTCGAACCTTCGACGAGCAGGACGTCATCGACCGCGCCATGGAGCTGTTCTGGACGCAGGGCTATGAGACGACGTCGGTCACCGACCTGACCTCGGCGCTCGGCGTACATCCGGGCACGCTCTACCGCACCTTCGGTGACAAGCACGCGCTCTTCCTGCGCGCACTCGCCCACTACCGCGCACGCCTGGCCGACGACTTCGCTCCCACGCTGCTGGAGGGAGGCCCGGTCCTGCCGCGGATCCGGGCCGTGCTGATCGGTTGGATCGACCTGGCCGTACAGCAGGACCAGCCCCGCGGATGCCTGATCGCCAACACCGCGGGCGAACTCCTGCCCGGAGACGAAGAGGTCACCCTCAGCGTGCGCGGCATCCTGTCCGTCGTGGAGGACGGCTTTCTGCAAGGTTTGCGGGCCGCCGCCCGACAGGGAGAGATCTCCCCCGCGCTCGACCTCCCCGCCGCCGCCGCCATGCTCACCATGCTCCTCGAAGGACTGCAGGTGATCGTGAAGGCCGACCCCGACCCACGCCGGCTCGTCTCCGCCGTGGACACGGCCCTGCTCTCACTCGCGTCGGTACGCGACTGAGAGCACCGGCGGATGGCAGGCCGACCCGACGGGCAAGGTCGACACCATCAAGGTGGCCGAGACGCCGCCCGCCTGGCCCCGGCACGTCACCCCGGTGCGGGAAGCCTCAGGCCGAGCTGGCTGTAGCACTCCAGTTGGTCGTAGTAGCCGCGGTGGCTGACGATGAGGTCATGCTCCACCGTGAAGACCCAGCAGCAACGCACGCTGACGCTCCGACCGGTCGCCTGGAGCACCTCGCCCTCGGTCAGCAGGAAGGGTCCATTGTGAGTGCCGGTGACCGTTCCCTCGACCACCACGGTGTCGTCGCACACCAGCTTGTCCCACACCGTCACCCGTAAGTCCGGAAAGCCTTCAACGATGTGCCTTTGGAAGGCGATGATCTCGTCCCAGCCTTCTGCCTGCATTTCCGGCGACACGGCGACGGCCCCTGGGGCGTAACACTCCACCAGCGCGCCCTGATCATGGGCATTGACCGCGCTCATCAACCGATCGACGACATCAGGCATCGCGGGCCCCCTTCCCGAACAGAATCACGCTACCAACCTGGGCAAACACACTGACTGGCCCTGCCTGTGACGCTTGACACGCACGTCCCCGGCCCCGGGAAGGCAGGCGTTGTGCCGTGGACGCCCGTTTCGACGGCCGGAGGCGCCCTCACGACGGTCCCTGGGCGTACTCGTGGGCGGCCGGCATCGTGGTGCGCCTTCCCCTGCGCCGGGATCCCTGCCAGTCTCC
This sequence comes from Planotetraspora mira, assembly GCF_016863275.1. Taxonomy (GTDB): domain Bacteria; phylum Actinomycetota; class Actinomycetes; order Streptosporangiales; family Streptosporangiaceae; genus Planotetraspora; species Planotetraspora mira. Next base: position 74,748 of record NZ_BOOO01000044.1, on the reverse strand, counting down.
GGGGAGGTAACTGGCCTCAGGGGCTGAAAGGCGGGTCATTCATGACAGATGCCAGTGACAACAGCGCCCAGGCGACCCCGGGCCGCCATGAAGGGACCGCGGTGCGACGCGCCGCAGGCGGACACACGCCCGGCACCAGCGGCTACGACGCCGAGCTACGGCGGCACAACCAAATGCTGCGCCGGGTCTGTGACGTCCGACTCCACGACCGCGTCCTCGACATCGGCTGTGGGACCGGGCAGACGACCCGGCAGGCCGCGAGGACGGCCCGGGCGGGCAGTGCACTCGGGGTCGACGTCTCGGCGACCGCGATCGAGCGCGCCCGCGAGGTGGCGCGGGCGCAAGGACCCGGCAACGTCACCTTCGAGCATGCCGACGCGCAGGTCCACCGCTTTCCGCAGGAGCACTTCGACCTGGCGATCAGCAGGTTCGGCACGATGTTCTTCGACGACCCCGTCGCCGCCTTCGCCAACATCGGGCTGGCGCTGCGCCCGGCCGGGCGCCTGGTGATGATGGTCTGGCAGACCCACGAGCGCAACGAGTGGGACGTCACCATCCACCGATCCCTCGCAGGACCCGAGGGGCCGGTGGCCGCCGCTTCCGCCGGACCGGATCCGTTCTCGCTCGCCGACCCGCCGACCGTGAAGCGGATCCTTGGCGCCGCGGGGTTCGCCGACATCACCTTCACCGATGTCCACGAGCCGGTCTACTACGGTCCGGACGTGGCCGCCGCCCTCGACTGGGTCCGCGGCTTCACCTGCACCAGCGAGGTGCTGAAGCGGCTGGAGCCTGCCGCCGCTGCACGCGCGGTCGGGCGTCTGCGCGAGACGCTCTCCGCGCACCTGAGCGATGACGGTGTCTGGTTCGACTCCCGCGCCTGGATCATCACCGCTCGTCGCCATTGAAAGGGGACACAACCGCGCTCACGAGTCGCGGCGGGAGAAACTGAGACTTGCCGCCCCCAGTGTCACGACCACGTAGAACGCCAGGACCGCCGCCGCCACCGGAGGTGCCAGCAGATACGCCGACTCGGCGCCCGCGATCTGGGGAGCGAGGTTGGGAATCAGCACCGAGGCCACCCACAGATGGACGGGCTCAGGCAGGACGTGCGCGAACATCGGCACCACCAAGGTGAGCGCCCCGATCACCGCGACCGTCGCCGCCGCCGACCGCAGGACCGCTCCGAGTCCCAGCGCCACGAGGCCGGTGGCCAGGGTGGTGACGGCTGTGCCGGCCGCGGGAGGGACGGCTTCCCACCAGTGCGTCCAGGGATTGAGCGGCGCGGGCCGGTCGCCCAGGATGAGCATGGCGCCGATCTGCGACAGGCTCGCGAACAGCACGCCGCCGGCGAGCGCCACGCAGGTGACCACCACGGATTTGGCGGCCAGAAGCGTCCGCCGCTGAGGTACCGCGACCAGGCTGGGGGCGATGGAACCGGTCGAGAACTCGGTCGTCATGACCAGGGCACTGAGCGTGCCGATGAAGAACGCCACCAACGGCATGACGGCGACCGCTGGATCGGCGCTCTCGAAAGACGCCTGCTGCCCCGGTGTGGCCTGATCGTAGGAGCCCACGTGGCCCATGATGATGATCAGGCCGATCAGCGTGGACACGGCGGCTCCGGCCCAGACCACCCACGCGGCGCGCATGGTCCGGAGCTTGAGCCATTCCGCCGCGGCGACGTCCATCACGGACGCGAGCACGGACACGGTGGTTTCAGCCGAGGCGTTCCTCGACGGTGCGGTCTGCAGCGTCATGAGATCACAGGCTCCTTCTGCCGCCGGCGCGATAGTCGGCGGCCTCATCGGTCATTTCGAGGTAGACGTCCTCGAGCGTGGCGCTGCGCTGGGTCAGCTCGTGGATCGGGATGCGACGCTCAGCGGCGAGATCGCCGATCGTCGCGGTGTCGGAGCCCGTCACGACAAGGCCGCCCCGCGGCTCGGACGACACCGACATGCCTGCGGCCCGCAGGACCCCGCCCAGTTCCACGTGCATCGGGGAGCGGACCAGGATGTCGCGGCGGAAGCGCTTGGCGAGGTCCTCCATCGAGGACTCGGCGATCAACCTGCCCCGTCCGATGATGAGCACGTGGTCGACGGTCAGGGCCATCTCGCTCATCAGGTGACTGGACAGCAGCACCGTCCGGCCCTCCGAGGCGAGCGTGCGCATCAGGCCGCGCACCCAGTGGATGCCCTCGGCGTCCAGGCCGTTCACCGGCTCGTCCAGCAGGACGACGCCGGGATCGCCCAGCAGCGCCGCCGCGATGCCCAGCCGCTGCCGCATACCGAGCGAGAAGCCACCGATGCGCTTGTGCGCCACGTCCTGCAGCCCCACCTGCTCCAGCAGCGTCTTGACCCTTGAGGTGCCGATGCGGTGGCTACGGGCCAGGCAGGCGAGCTGCTTGAACGCGGTGCGGCCCGGGTGCACGGCGCCGGCGTCGAGCAGCGCACCCACCTCGTACAGCGGCCGGCTGATCTCGGCGTAACGACGCCCGTTGACCAGGGCCACGCCGGACGTCGGGCCGTGCAGGCCGACGATGACGCGTAAGGTCGTGGATTTCCCCGCGCCGTTGGGCCCCAGAAAGCCGGTCACCCGCCCGGGGTGAGCTTGGAAGGACAGCCGGTCCAAGGCGAGCGTCGGGCCGTATCGCTTCGTCAACTCTCTTACTTCGATCATGTGAACACGGTGACAAACCATCCCTGCCGGCGCGTCTGACCACGGTCGGAACTTCCGCGTCCGTCCACGGTCATACGTACGCGGCTGCCCGCCGTCGAAGTGAACCTCTCCCGCATTGAGAGGTTCGGACGTTCCCTCTTGGACGTCTTTGCCGCAGCACTGGCACAACCAGGTACGACCCCGGACGGATGCGAGATGTCTTACCGTGGGCAGATGCCAGATGATCTGATGAGGAGATAGCTTCTCGTCATGGAATGGGCTCGGCGGCTCGGTGGAAGGGGCGTTGCCGACGCGGTGGTGGCGGTCATCGTGGCGCTGTTCGTCGTGTACGCCTTCGTCGATCCGCCTGGACCGTCGTCGTCGTGGCCCGCCTGGTCGGCCTGGCCGGTGGCGGCGGTCGTGAGCTTTCCGATCGCGTTGCGGCGGCGCCGACCGTGGGCGATGCTCGGTCTGGCCTGCGCCGCGGGCGTGCTGGCGACCGTGTTCGGTGCAGTCGTGGTGAGCACGATCTCGGTGACTTTCCTCCCAACCGTGCTCGTCCTGTACATGGTGGCCGCCACCGCGTCGATCGCCTGGTCGCTGGCGGGCTTGGCGGGTTGCCTGTTCGCCGCGGTGACCGCGGTCCTGATCTTCTACGGCCAGGTGCTCCCCGGTCTCGCGCCCGCGGCGAACCCCACGGAGATGCCGCCCCATTGGCCGGTGGAGATCGGCGTGATCGGTGTCCTGCTGACCGCCGCATGGGCCATCGGGACGGTCGTCCGTTGGAAGCGGGACACGACCGCTCGTCTCGTCCGTCACCTCGCTGAGGCCGCGGTGGCCGATGAGCGCAGGCGCATCGCCCGGGAACTGCACGACGTCATCGGCCACAGCATGAGCCTGATCGCCGTCAAGGCCACCGTGGCCAACCATGTCGCCGACGCCCGCCCGCAGGAGGTGCGCGCCGCGCTGGCCGTCATCGAGCAGACCAGCCGAAGCACGCTCACCGAGATCCACCGCGTGCTCGACCTCCTGCGCTCCGACGGCGAGCCCCAGCAGCCCCATGTGCCCGCTCCCGGCATGGCGGACCTACCCGAACTGGCCGCCCACGCGCGCTCGGCCGGAGTCGAGGTGGACCTGACCGTCCGCGAAGAGGCCGCGCTGCCTCCTGCGGTCGCGGTGTCGGTGTACCGAATCGTGCAGCAGGCCCTGACCAACGTCGTCACTCACGCCGCGCCCACCCGCTGCTCGGTCAACGTGGACGTCGACGGACGGGAAGCCGTGATCGAGGTCGTCGACGACGGTGGCCGTCATGGCCGGCCGCCGCGAGCGGGCCGCAGCGGACACGGCCTGATCGGCATGCGCGAACGGACCAAGATGTATGGAGGCACATTCAGCGCGGGGCACCGGCCTGAAGGAGGCTTCCGGGTGTCGGCTCGACTGCCCTACGACCTGAACGGCACCGAGGCATGAGCATCGACGGCATGAGCATCGACGCCGCACCGCACGACCCGCCACCGCCCGTCCGGGTCCTGCTCGCCGAGGACCAGGTATTGGTCCGCGACAGCCTCAAAGTCCTCATCGACACCACACCGGGGCTGGCCACCGTGGGCGAGGCGGGTACCGGCGCCGAAGCCGTGCTCCTGGCCCGCCGGCTCCGGCCCGACGTCGTCCTCATGGACGTACGCATGCCGGACATGGACGGCATCGAGGCGACCAGGCACATCTGCGCCGACCCCGCCGGCTCCGGCGTGCGCGTGCTCATCCTCACCACGTTCGACCTGGACGAATACGTGTACGCGTCCCTACGGGCAGGCGCCAGCGGCTTCCTCCTCAAGAGCGCCACCGCGACCGAACTCCTGGCCGCCATCCACGTCGTCGCCTCCGGCGAAGCACTGCTCGCGCCCACCGTGACCCGCCGGCTCATCGCCGAATTCCTGCAAGGCCCCGATCTTGCCCCGGCCGTACGAGACCTCAACGACATCACCCAACGCGAGCGCGAGGTGCTCGCCCTCATCGGCAGAGGGATGTCCAACTCCGAGATCGCCGCGCATCTGCACCTCACCATCGGCACGGTCAAGACCCACATCGGCCGTCTCCTGGCCAAGCTGCACGCCCGGGACCGGGCCCAGCTCGTCATCGCCGCCTACGAAGGCGGGCTCATCACGGATGGCCGCCGCTAGCGGAATCGATCGCCAGGCCCATACGAACCCCGGCGGACCGACTCCAGGCCGCGCCCAGCCTGGACAGCACGCGATCTCCCCCGGCAGGCCGTTGTTCGAGGCGGCCGCGCATGCTCCCAGGCGAGGTGGTCGAGCCGACCGCATTCAAGCGGGCGGCGAGGACGGGCGGTGCGTCGTCGGACAGGCTTCAGCGCACGATGGTGCCGAGCACCTCGTTGAACGCCTCCGTGGAGCTGGGGTGGGTGTAAACGGCGTCTCGCAACTCGGCCGCCTTCATGCCGTGCCGCATGGCGAGCGCGACCGTGTTGATCAGCTCCTGTGCGTCGACGCTCAGCAGCGCCGCCCCGAGGATCTCGTCCGTCTCGGCCTCGATCACGAATTTCATCATCCCGCGCGTCTCCTCCACGACGTATGCGCGAGGCATGGCCACGATGTCGGCCACCAGCTTGCCGGCGATCTTCACCTGGCGGCCCGCCTCGCGGGCCTGCCTCTCGGTGAGGCCGACGGTCGCCAGCGGCGGGGTCATGAAGAGCGTGCTGGGGATCGCCATCCGGTCCGCGGTCGAGCGGCGGCCCTCCCCGACGAGCTGGTCCATGACGATGCGGCTGTCGTCAAGGGAGACGTAGGTGAACTGCGGCCCGCCGTTGACGTCGCCGATGGCGAAGATGTGCGGCCGGCTCGTCCGCAGGTGCTCGTCGACCTCGATCGCGCCGCGGATGGTCGTGCGCACGCCGGCCGCCTCCAGCCCGAGATCGCGGATCGCCGGCACCCGCCCGGCCGCGGCGAGTACGGCGTCGGCTTCGACGGTCTGCCGCCTGCCGTCCTTTTCGTAGACCAGGGTCGTGGCGCTCTCACCGTCACGCACCTCGGCGACGTTCACGCCCGTTACGATCTTGATTCCCTCGCCTACAAGGATGCCCTCGGCCACGGCGGCGACGTCGCCGTCCAGCCGGGCGAGGATATCCGGGGCGGATTCGAGCACGGTGACCCGCGAGCCGAAACGGCTGTAGATCGAGGCGAACTCGATGCCGAGATACCCGCCGCCCAGGATCGCGAGCCGCTCCGGCAGCTCCGTCGTCTGAATGAGGTCGGCACTGGTCACGACCCGCTTGCTCGCGCGCAGGCCGGGGATGTCCGGGATGATCGGCTCAGAGCCGGTGTTGATCAAGATGGTCTCGGCGGTGACGGTGAGCCGGTCCTGGCCTGTGCCTACGGCCACGGTATGCGGATCGACGAATGCGGCGCGGCCGGTGACGACCGTGACGGTGTCCGCGTCGTTCAGCGCGTCGTAGTTGCCGCCGCGGAAGAGCGCGGTGAGCGCCTGGACGCTGCCGACGGCGCGCTCGTACCACTCCTGCGGCGAATCGCCGGCACGGCGCTTGCCGGAGTGATGCACGAGCGCCTTCGTCGGCACGCATCCGACGTTGGGACAGGTGCCTCCGTACATGCGGTCCGACTGCTCCACGAGCACGACGGTTCTGCCGAGGCGGCCCATCTCGGCGGCCACGGTCTTGCCGCCCTTGCCGAAGCCGATGATGAGGACATCGGCGTGGAGTCCGGAGTTCAGGGTGCTCATGGTGCCAGTCTTGAACACTTACAATTGAGCGCGTAAGACGAATTCATCTCACTTTTCTTCTCGAGCGTCTCATCATGGACTGGATCAGCGAGATCGTCCGCCTGGCGAGGCTGCAGGCGATCCTCGACATGCGTTGCCTGCTCGCCGGCGCGACGTCGATGGACGTGCCCGCGTACGGCGAGGGCAGGGCGGCCTTCCACCTGCTACTCGAAGGCGAGTGCACGATCGAACTGCTCGATCGGCGCATCGAATTGAAGGCGGGCGACGCCGTGCTGCTGCCCGGCGGCCAGGCCCACCGCATCCAGACGGCCGGCGCGGACGGCCAAAGCGGGCAAGGCGTCGTCGCGGAGCCGGGCAGCGCCTTCCCGATCGTGCGCAGCCAGAGGGGTGAGAGCGTCATGGACCTGCTCTGCGGCCATTACAGGTTCGGCTCCGGCGCGGGCGCCATGTTGTTCCACAGCCTGCCCGACCCGCTCCACGTCTCGTTCGGGCATACCGATGAGATCGTGCGGATGCTGAGCACGCTCATTCGCCGGGAGGCGTACAACGACGGACTCGGCACCGGGGCGATCCTGTCGTCCCTCTGCACCGCGCTGTTCGCCATGGTCCTGCGGGCCTCACCGAACCGGTTCGTCGGGGCGCCGGCATGGACCGCCGCCGACGATCAGCGGCTCCGACCGGTCATCGAGGTCGTGTTGCGAGATCCCGGAGGCGACTGGACGATTGCGCGGCTGGCGGAGGTGGCGGCCATGTCACGGGCCACTCTCGCCCGGAACTTCTCGCGGTCCACAGGGCTGACGGTGGGCGAGTTCGTCACACACATCCGGCTGATGATCGCGGCCGAGCGCCTCATCGAGACCGATCTCACCGTCGCCGCGGTCGCCGCCGGGGTCGGATACGACTCGGAATCGGCGTTCAACCGGGCCTTCCGTCAGGCCGCGGGCTCCACCCCGGCGCGGTTCCGCCGCGCCGTCCAGCGCGGATCCTGACTCCCCCGCCCTGATCAGCCCGCCGTGCGTGAGCCGCAATCGGCCACGGGTGAGCCCGGCGGCCGACGCCCGGCGGCCGGCTGTCAGGCGGCGCTGCGGGGCGGGGTGGCGGTGCCGTACAGGCGCTTGGCGTAGGAGGCGTAGATCCGGGGGCCGACGAACGGCATCGTCAGACGTGCCATGAACGGCGCGAAGCGGAGGACCTCCTTGATGACCTCGGGGTCGCCCTCGTACATCGCCATGCCGAAAGCCAGCGGCAGCTTCTTCTTCGGCACGTCGTTCATCGCCTGGGTGCCGAGTTCCTGCCATTCCGCCGCGGTGACGTACTTCTCCGCCAGCGGGAGGATGTGTCGCTCCTCCAGGGCGGTGTGCTCCACGAGCACCGAGTTGAGCCGTTCGAGGGCGTCGGCGAGCGCGTCACGGTGGGCGACGTCCGCGTCGGCGCGCCACGGGCCGAGTTCCTTCTGGATCTCCTGGTACGCCGCGTCGATGGCCTCGTGGTGCCCCTCCATGAGATGCACGACGGCGGCGACCTCGTCGGATCCACGATCCAGGAGCTTCGGCCACAGCAGCGCGTCCTCGGCCGCGTGATGGCCGTGGAGGAGGCCGGCGATGAGCGCGATGTGGTCGGAGACCAGTTCCGCCCGGCTCACGTCACCCCCGTCGACCGCGCGGACCACGCCGGGAGCCAGACCGAACTCCCTGCGCATCAGAATGTGCGCCATGTACATGTCGCGGATGTCGGCCATGGGCCCTTGCTCGATCGCCATCTTCGTTCCCCGATGATCGCTGGAACCGTACAGGTCGCTGAGGTGTACGGCGCCTTTGCTGAACAAACAAGGGTGAAGAATGACAGGCAGCCAATATCGGCGTCAAATGCGAGTCCACGCTGGTCAGGCCATTGTTTCGTTTATGTGAACTCTCTTTTTCGGCGATGTGGCCTCGGTCGCTCGGTGCCGAATTCTCGATGTCGACACCGTGAATGTGCTCCGTATGAAAGGCGAAACAATCGGTGAATCGCCGTCTTCCATGGTCAACGGCTCCCGCGGGTCGGCCGTCCGCTTTCAGGCGGGCCGATCACCCTGCCCGGACAGAAGAAGCCGTGGTCAGAGGGGTGCGGCATGTGCTCTCGTGTGGGGACGACGCTGCTGTCACCTCTGGGTGGGGCGCCGGCCGAGTGCGACAGGATCACTTGAGCGTGCGTGCCAGGGTCTGGCGCCATCGGATACGAATCGCAGGCCCACCTCGGCTTCAAGCGTGACGTCCCCGGCGCCCAAATCGGCAGCCCATGTATGGGGCTCTACCACTCCGCGCTCCGATAGGCCGTGCCAGCGCTGGAAGGCCTGGACTGCCGCCCTCGTGGAGGGGCCGAACACCTTGTCGATGAGTCCTGGAGTCGTGATCCATCGCTCGGCGGCGTACTCGGTGAGTGCCGTCTGCAGGCGCACGACGATCTCGCCTCGTGTGCCTTCCGACAGCACCGGCATGGCCCCGCCGGTAGGCAGTTCGGCCCACGTGTCCGGACCGCAGACGCCATCGGGCGTGAGTCCGTGGGCGCTCTGGAACGCGCACAACGCCTGTTCGGTGTCGCGGCCGAACAGACCGTCGATGTGTTGGGGCATGTGCTCGGCGCGATGCAGGGCCCGTTGCAGATGGCGGACCGCCGGCCCCTGGTCGCCGAATTGCAATACGGGTTGCGCCGCGGTCGGGGACGTCACCCCCGGCGCGGACTGGCCGAGTTTCCCTTGCTGGAGCAGATGAAGCATGCGCAGGTTGAGGACGTACACCTCGGCGCTCAGACGATCCAGTCGGTGGCCCAGTGGCGGCACTTCGAGATCGTCTACCGGTACGGTTCCCACGTCACGAGTGAACTGATCGAGTGCCCGCCCGACGGCCGCGTAGTGGTCGTACAACTCTTCCAGTTGCTCCCGTAAGTCACCGCCGAAGTACGCCTCCATCAATGCGATTCCGCGGTTGAGGTTGTCGTTCCAGTCGAGCAGTACCTCTCGGTAGCCGTCGAGAGCAGCAGCCAGACCGTCGTGGGCGCTCCCCCTGATACGACGCTTGGCTGCCCAATGGACCAGCCGCATGCGGTAGAGCCGCTTGTCGAGCAGAGTGCTGATCTCTTCGAAGATCTTGATGGCCCGTTGGCGTTCCTGTTCTTGAAGCTCGACCACCCGCTGATGCTCGCGTTCCTCGCGCTCGACCTCATGCTGATGCGCCCACGTCCTTCTCTGGAAAACGTAGGTCAGCAGGCCACCGGCCACGCTGGTGAGGACGAATCCCAGCCCCAGCAGAATGAGCTGGTCAGCCATTCATCTCCTCCGGGTCTCGCGCCGCTTTCCCAGAATGCGCCGTGATCGAGTCGCGATCAACAGGAGGTGTGGCGATCCCGGTCGATCGTCACGAGGCGCGCTCCCCGGCGGTCCACTCGACCTGCATGCTCACCGGTCCGCGGAACGAGATGTTGCGTGGATAGCGGACCTCTTGGCCTGGAACGTGAGTTGAGCTCGGAGGTTGATGGCGGGAAGGATCACCTCATGCTTATATGTCCGGTCTGCGACAAGAACATCGATCCTGATGGCCCAGGGGTCGGGTCGCATCCGATGGATGACCGGGTCCTTGAGGGCGGATGGAAGGGTTACTGGATCCCCTTCATCTACGACCTGCGCGGCTCACCTCGCCGACTCGTCCATGCGGAGTGCTACGCCGTAGAGCATGGCGTTTCAGCCTTGGTGGCCCTTTTCCATCGCACCGATGAGACGCGCCGCGCGCAGGGTTGCCACCACGGGTCATGATCCTGCCGCCTGTGAGGTTCAAGGCATGGGACCGTACCTACGCCGTGGTCGAGGAGTCCGAACCGTATTGGTAGGAGATGCTCCCGCGATGGCACAGCGAGCACGCCGACAAGACACTCGAGGACCTCACTGGTCGGCACTCCAGGCCCTGAGGCTTGTTTCTTCGGCACTCCGTTCAGCGGAGTCAAGCCGCGCAAGCATCGGCGACGCGTACTCAGCGCGGGTAGGTGAAGTAGTCCGTCGGGGTGGTGCCGAGCGTGCGGCGGAACATCGCGGTGAATGCGCTGGGCGTGGCGTAGCCGAGGCCGGTGGCGATGCTTGTGACCGGTGTCCCCCTGGCGAGCAGGGTCACCGCGTGGATGAGCCTGGCCTGCTGCACCCAGCGGGCGAGGCTCATACCGGTCGCGGCGGTGAATCTGCGCTGCAGGCTGCGCGGACTCATGTGCATGCGGGCCGCTGCGGCCGCGGTGGTCCACTGGTCGCCGGGCTCCCGCTGGATCGCCGCGCAGAGCTCGTCGAGCCGGGCATCGGCCGGAGCCGGGAGGTGCAGTGCCGGGACGGGGTGCGGTGCGAGCTGGAGGAGCAGCAGTTCCATGACCTTGCCGTCACGGCCGTCACGGTCGTACTCGACGGGAAGCCGGGTCGCTTCGTCGATGAGTTCACGCAGCAGCGGGGAGACCGAGACGACGGTGGGAGCCGAGGGCAGGTGCCAGGCCGACTGCGGCTCGATGTAGAGAGTGCGCATGGCGACCGCTCCCGCACAGGTCATCGCGTGGGTGAGACCGGCCGGGACCCAGACTCCCCGAGTGGCGGGAACCACCCAGACGCCATGGTCGGTGACGACGGTGACGGCCCCCGTCGTGCCGTAGATCAGCTGAGCCCACCGGTGGCGGTGAGCGGGGATGTGATGGCGGTCGGGAAGGTCGCGTGCCATCGCCGCGATCGGCCTGGGCACGTCCTGATAGTCGTCACGGTGCTCGCTCTTCCCGTACATGGCGCAATCTCGATAGACGATGGCGTGGCCACGAAAGTATGCCAGTGCGAGTCCGGCCTAACGTCGACTCACGTGATCGAACCCCACTCCGCCCCTGTCCTCGGCCCTGCCCCCGGGGTCCGTGGACCGGACCGGCGACTGACCGTCCTGCTGGCGATCACCAGCGCCGTCACGGCGGCCAACGTCTACCTCAACCAGCCTCTGCTGGGAGCCGTGGCCACCTCGCTGGGAGTCGGCCCGGACACACTCGGGGCCGTCCCCACGGCGACGCAACTGGGTTACGCGGCAGGCATCCTCCTGCTCGTTCCGGCCGGCGACAGCCACGACCGGCGCAGACTGATCCTCTGCCTCGGTACGGCGTCCGCGCTCGCGCTCGCCGCCTGCGCCCTGTCTCCTTCGGCATGGTGCCTGATCGTGTCGAGCTTCGCCGTCGGCCTGCTGTCCCCGATCCCCCAACTGGTCACGCCCCTCGCCGTCGCACTGGCCGCAGGACAGGACGGGCAAGTGGGCCGGGGGCGGATCGTCGGCACCGTTCAAGGCGGACTGTTGGTGGGTGTGCTCGCCTCCCGCGCCTACTCGGGGGCGTTCGCCGAGTTGGCCGGCTGGCGTGCCGTGTACGGCTGTTCCTGCGCGCTCACCCTCCTGCTCATGCTGGTTCTGCAACGGGCGCTGCCCCGCGTCCCGAAGACCGGCGCCGCCGCCTATCGCGCCACGCTGGCGTCGCTCCCGCGGCTGTTCGTCTCCCAGCCGCTGATCCGGCGCATCACCCTCTCGGGGGCGCTGGTCGGGATCGCGTTCGGCGCCTTCTGGACGACGTTGACGTTCCTGCTGCAGCGGCACTACCACGTCGGCTCGACGAGGATCGGACTGTTCGGGCTGGTGGCCGCGGCCAGTGCCCTCGCCTCGCCCTACGCCGGCAGGATGGCCGACCGCCTCGGGCGGCGCGGCGCCCTGGCGGCGCTCATCGGCCTGGTCATCGCGGGGTGGCTGGTGTTGCTGCCGGGCGGCAGCAGCCTCTGGTGGCTGACCGCGGGCGTGCTCATCCTCGATGTCGGCGTCTGGGGCGGTCAGGCCGTATGCCAGACGATCCTGTTCACGCTCGATCCCGCCACCCACAATCGCCTCAACACTCTTTACTTCGCCCTACGCTTCTCGGGCATCGCGCTCGGCTCCCTGCTCGGCTCGCTGGCCTGGGGAGATGGCGGTTGGCCCGCCGTGGTGATCACCGGAGCCGCCGCCGCTCTGGCCGGACTGCTCGTCGGCGTCCTCCCCGTCTCCGCCCGCTCGAGACGACCCGCACGCCGTCCCGTCGGTGACGACGGCGCGGCAAGGCCGTGATGATCGTCCTGACATAGCCGCGCTCTATCACCCGATAGGAGCAAACGCTTTGACCTGTGGATCTTCATGGGCGGAAGGTGAGGGCAACCCCCACCACCACGGAGAAGACATGGTCACCAAGCAGGAAGCAGCAGCCGCCGTACGCCACGCCAAGGTGGTCACCGGCGTGACATGGGCACAACTCGCCCAAGCCGTCGGCCGGCCCCTGGCATGGACCACGGCGGCGCTGCTCGGCCAGCACCCGATGAGCAAGGACGAGGCCGCAACGGCAGCGGCCCTGCTCGAACTCGGAGAGGACGCGGCACTCGCCTTCCAACAGCAGCCCACCCGCGGAGCCCTCGACTCCGCCGTGCCCGTCGACCCCACCATCTACCGGCTCTACGAGGTCATCCAGGTCTACGGGCCCACCGTCAAAGAGCTCATTCACGAACAGTGCGGCGACGGCATCATGAGCGCCATCAACTTCCGCCTCGACGTCCAGCGGGTCCCCGACCCCGCAGGCGACAGAGTCGTCATCACCTTGGACGGAAAATACCTCCCCTACCAGTGGGAATGACTGGCCGCCACCTGATGCGAGCAGCCCGGGCACCCGCACGGGTCTTGCGCGTTACGCCCCTCCCCTAATCAGCGTGGCTCAGGCGGAGCGCAGCGCGTCGGTCGGGGCGAGGCGGGCGGCTCGCGTGGCCGGGTAGAGGCCCGCGAGCGCGCCGATCAGCACAGCGGCGCCGAGGCCGGCGGCGATGCCCGTGGGCGGGATGAGCGGTTGCCAGTGGTGGTTGATCGCGGTGATGTAGGTCGCCCCTGCGCCGAGGATCGTCCCGGTGAGGCCGCCGAGCGTGGCCAGGAGCAGTGATTCGAGCAGGAACTGGGTGGCGATGTGCGGGCGGGTGGCACCGAGGGCGCGGCGCAGGCCGATCTCGGTGCGGCGTTCCAGCACGGAGATGACCATGACGTTCGCGATGCCGATGCCCCCGACGAGCAGGGCGACGGTGCCGAGGCCGAGGAGGAGGGATGTGGTGGAGTCGGCGACGAGCAAGCGGGATTCGAGCGCGTCGGACGGGCGGGTGACCGCGACGTTCTCGGGCGCCTGGGGATTGACGGCACGGGCCAGCAGGCCCGCGGTTTTCGTGACGTGCTCGACGGCCGCGCGCAGGTAGAGGCGGGTGGGGTGCCCGGTGTAGCCGAGTGAGCCGGCCACGCCGGTGCCGATGAGCGCGGACCGGTCGATTTCGGGGGCGAGCTCGACGGGCTGCAGGATGCCCGCGACGGTGAACCATCGGCCGCCGAGCCAGACGCGGGTGGCCGGATCCAGGTGGGCGATGCCCAGCGTGTCCGCGGCCCCGTGGCCGAGCACCACGACCGGGTAGCCGCTGGTGGCCGAGGTGAGGAACCTGCCGGCCGCGAGGTGGCCGTCCAGGGTGGACAGCAGCGTCGTCTCGGTGACCCGGACCTCCAGCCCGCCCGACTGTCCGCCGGGGATGCGATCGTTGCGGTAGACGCCGGTGTCCGGGAGTTGGGCGGTGGCGGTGACGCGTTCGACGCCGTCGGTGCGGGCGATGCTCGTGCGCGCGGTCGGCGGCAGCGGCTCCTCGTTGCCGCCGAGGTCGGCCACGGTCAGCAGGTTGGTGCCGAGACGGTCGATCCGGCTGAGCAGTTCGGACTGGCTCGACCGGGTGATGCCCAGCACCGCCACGATCGCGGCGATGCCGATGGCGATGCCGAGGGTCGACAGCGCGGTCCGCGTCCTGCGGCTGCGCAGCCCGACCGTGGCAAGGGGCACCAGATCACCGGCGCGCAGCCGGGAGACGGGCGTGGTCATGACTCACCGCCGATCCGGCCGTCGTGGATCTGGATGCGGCGGGTACAGGCGGCTGCGACGTGCGGATCGTGGGTGATCACGAGCAAGGTGACGCCGTCGGCGTTGAGATCGCGGAGCAGGGTGAGGATCTGGTCGCCGTTGGCCGAGTCGAGGTTGCCGGTGGGCTCGTCGGCCAGCACGAGGGCGGGACGACCGACCAGGGCGCGGGCGATGGCGACCCGCTGGCGTTCGCCGCCGGACAGGAGGCGGGTCAGATGGCCGACCCGGTGGGACAGGCCGACGCGATCGAGCGCGTCCATGGCGGCGGTACGGCGGCGGCGCGGCGGCAGGCCGCGGTAGAGCAGGCCGCCGGCGACGTTGTCGAGGGCCGTGAGATGGTCGAGCAGGAAGAACTGCTGGAAGACGACGCCGATCGTGTGGGCGCGCAGCCCGGACAGCCGCCGGTCCGACAGCGTCTCGATGCGCTCGCCGGCCAGGTGGACGGACCCCGCGGTGGGACGGTCGAGCCCGGCGGCAAGGTTGAGCAGCGTGGTCTTGCCCGATCCGGACGGCCCGAGGACCGCGACCATCTCCCCGGCCCGTACGGTCAGGTCGACCCCGCGCAGCGACTCGACGGGAGGCGTGCCCGGGTAGGTCTTCACCGCGCCCTCGAAGGACAGCACGACATCGTTCATGGGGCGGTTCATGAGATCGTTCATGAGGCGGTTCACGGGGCGGTTCACGAGACGGGCACCTCCACCTTGGCGCCCTCCTCGACGCCGGTCACCTCGACGGTTCCCGACTGGTCGTCGTAGACCCCGGGCACGACCTGGACGAGCCTGCGAGCGGTGCCGTCCAGCACCGCGACCTGGTAGCCGCCGTTCGTACCGGCCAGCAGGGCGGTGACCGGGACGGTCAGCACGTCCTGTCGCCGCTCGCTGATCACGTCGACGTTGACCGGAGCCTGGTCGAGTTGGGCGAGTTCTCTGCCCGGCTTGACCAGGCTGATCGTCAGCGGGATGGTGGCCGGGCCCTCACTACCCGGCGGCCCCTGCTGCTGCTGGGGCGGCGTGGTCGCCACCTTCCCGATGGAACGGATCCGCCCGTCATAGGTGTGTGAAGATCCGTAAAGGGAGACGCTGACCCGGTCTCCCACATGCACCTGCGACCGCCGATCGGTCGTCAGGGAGACCCGGACGACCTTCGTCGTGGAGCTCACCACGAGCACCTGAGCGCCGGGCCCGGCCAGAGCACCCGCGGGGCTGTGGATCTGCGTGACCCGCACAGCCCCCGGCCGGAAGATCACGTCGCCGGGCTCCAGTCGTCCCGTCCAGGACGCGTAGGGCAGGCCGCGCGCCTTCTGCCAGCGCCGCACGGCCGCTGCGGTGGAGGCGGAGAAATGCCGGTCCACGGTCCCCGGCTCCATGCCCAGCGCGGCCAGGTTGCGTTCGAGTTGCTTGACGTCGGCGCCGTCGGCCATGCCCAGAGCGAAAGCCCGGTAGGCGGGCGTCCGGCCATACAGCAGCACCGTGGACGCAGCCCCGACGGCGAACAGGCGGCGGCCGCGCTTGATCACCGCACCCGGTGCGGGAACCGAGGTGATCACTCCGGGCGGGAGCTGGCTGACGATCGTGAACGACCCGTCGTAGCCGAGGGTCCCCCCGAGCGGCATCCGGGCGACGATGTCACCCCGGCCGACCGTCACCGACGTGACGGCCACCGGCGATCCGCTCACCTTGGGAGCGGCAGGATCTTGACGGGTGATCGCCCAGGCACCGGTCCCGGCCGCCGCGACCACGGCGACGACAACGAGCACGCGCGTGGTCCTCATGAGACACCGATCCTGCCGGACCAGAACTGCTCGCACGCGGTTGCGGCGGTCCTGATGCGGTTCGATTTGCCTTCGGCCTGCAGCGGCGTCCCGGACAGCGGGAACGTCCCGTCGGCCTTGGGATCGGGCCACTCCGGAATTCCGTGCTGGCGCAGGCATTTCGCGAAGTTCCGCAGGGCGGGCACGTCCTTCGGACCCGGGTCCCCCACTCGGGGCGGCCTGCTCTTCCTGGGTGGGGATGCGTCCGACATCTGGTTGAGGAGTGACTTGCACTCGGGGAAGCCCTCCAGCGAGCGGAACACGGTCTTCACATCGCCGTTTCCACCGGGAAGGTTGAAGACGATGTCGTCGCCTTCGACGTTCGCGACCGGGTCGGGGAAGTTCGGGTGGCCGTGGGCCCGGGCGCACTGGGCCATTTTCCTTCCGATCGTCATCAAGCGCTGGAAGTTGTTCTGGCTGGGCGAGGGGGACGGCGTGTCGTCGCCGCCAGCGGCTGAGCACCCGGTGATGCACACCAGGGCCAGGGCCGTACAGGCAAGGATGCGTTTCATGCTCCCAAGGCTGAACGTGCCGCCCGGGCCGCCGCGTCTGCCGTCCGGTGGACCCGGATGTATATCTCACGACAGATCCGCTTTTCCTGCCGGCGCGGATACCCTGCCGCCATGCGCACGTTCCTGGGTGACTGCGCCATGGTCATCGTGCTCGCCGTGACCAGTGCGCTGCTGGGCGCCGACCCCTTCTTCGACACGCCGGCGCAGCGCAAGATGATCAGCGTCTACGGGTCGGTGGACGACTGGCGACTGCAGATTCTCTGCTGGTGGCTGGCGGCCCTGCTCGCGATCGCGGCCGTCTTCGCCCGGCACCGGTGGCCGCTGGCGGCGATGCTGCTCGCCACGGCGTGCGCGGCCTCGCACCTTCTTGGCTGGCCGGCGACGATGTTGGTCTCGCCGAGTCCCAAGGCGGTGCTCGGCAGCGATCTGCTGCCCCTCGACCTGGTCGTTCTGGTCGTTCTGTACGCGCTGGCGAGTGCCGCCGGTACTCGCCGGCTGTCGCTGGCGGTGCTCGTCACCCTCGAAGCCGGGCTGGTCGGCATCGGCCTGTTCGGTCCTCTCTTGGACACCCCGATGCTCACCATCCTGGCGAAGACCAACCCGAAGGGCCCTGTCGACAAACCCGCTCTGGCGGACCCGCTGTCGGACGTGCTGTGGCAGGCTCTGTCGTATGCGGTAGTTCCAGCGCTGCTGCTGGGCATCGCCTGGGCCGCGGGTGACAACGCCCGGACCCGCCGTTTCCACCTGGCCGTCCTTCAGGCGCGGGCGGCCGACCTGGAACGCGAACAGGAGCAGCGGACGGCCCTGGCCGTCGCGACCGAACGCGGACGGATCACACGCGAACTCCATGACGTCGTCGCCCATGGCCTTTCCGTGATGGTCGTCCAGGCCCAGGGGGCGCAGGCGGCTCTGCGCCGGCATCCGGAACGCAGCGAGGTCGCGCTGACCAATGTGATCACGACGGGAAGAGCCTCGCTGGCCGAGATGCGCCGGCTGCTCGGCCTGGTACGCACCGACCCGTCGCTCGCTCCCCAGCCCAGCCTGGCCGCGCTTCCCGACCTGATCGAAAGCGTCCGGTCCAGCGGAACCCCGGTCGAGTTCGCGGTCACCGGCGAGCCCGCCACACTGCCCGCGGGCATCGAGTTGTCCGCCTACCGGATCGTCCAGGAGGCGCTCACGAACGCCTTGAAGCACGCTCCGCCGGGCAGCCGCTGCAGCGTGGACCTGTCCTTCAACGCCGACACCTTGCACATCAGGGTCGCGGACACCGGCACGGCCGGGGAGACACCGGTCTTCGGTAACGGGCTGCGCGGCATCGCGGAACGGGTGAACGCACTGGGCGGGACATTCAGGGCGGGACCGGCCGACCATGGTGGTTTCGAGGTCACCACGGTCCTGCCGGTGGCGGTGCCGGCATGATCCGGGTCGTGATCGCCGACGACCAGGCCCTGGTCCGCACCGGCTTCCGCATGATCCTGGACGAGACCGACGACATCCGGGTGGCCGGTGAGGCCGCCGACGGTCTGGCGGTGTTGTCAGTGGCGGCGCGGGAGGCGCCTGACGTCGTCCTCATGGACGTCCGGATGCCCGGGATCGACGGCATCGAGGCGACCCGCCGCCTGCGCTCCGCGACCGGCCCGCATGTGATCATCCTGACCACCTTCGACCTGGACGAATACGTCTACGCGGGCCTGCACGCGGGTGCCGCGGGTTTCCTGTTGAAAGACACCCTCGCGGCCGACCTGGTCACCGCGATCCGGACGGTCGCCGCAGGCCAGAATGTCGCCGCGCCCACGGTCACCAGCCGCCTGGTCAAGCACTTCGTCGACACGGCGACGCGCCCGGCGGACGGGTCAGGCCTGGCCCTCCTGACGTCCCGCGAACGCGACGTCCTTTCACTCATCGCCCAAGGCATGTCCAACCACGAGATAGCCGACCGTCTCGTCATCGGTGAAGGCACCGTCAAGACCCACGTCAGCCGCATCCTCGCCAAGCTCCAGCTCCGCGACCGCATCCACGCCGTCATCTACGCCTACGAAACCGGCCTCGCCAACTAGGGGCTGTCCTGGCGATCATGAGCGGAGCCAGATGACGAGTGCTGCGGCGGTGACGGTGCCGAGGTAAACGTAGGCGCGTTTGTCGTATCTGGTCGCGACCGCGCGGAACTGTTTCAGCTTGTTGATCGCCCGCTCGACAGTGTTGCGCTTGGCGTACCGCTCCTTGTCGAAGCCGGGTGGCCGGCCACCGGTGCTCCCGCGCCGCAGACGGCCGGCCGCTTGGTCGGCTTTCTCCGGGATGACGTGCCGGATCCCGCGTCCACGCAGGTAGACGCGGGTGCGACGGTTGCTGTAGCCCTTGTCGGCGCTGACGCTGTCGGGTGTCGTGCGAGGCCGGCCGGTGGCCAGGCGGGGCACCCGGATCCGAGCAGTCCTGACTGCCTGGGAGGAGCCCCCTTCGACGCGCGGGGGCGGCGAGTGTCGGGCACCAGCCGCGTGCGGATCCGGTACAGCACCCCGTTCATCACCTGGCGGTGATCCCGCCACCGGCCACACCGCCCGTTGCTCACCGGGAGGAGCGGCGCAAGCCGCTCCCACTGAGCATCCGTCAGCTCACCCCTATGCCCGGCCGTCGACGCGTTCGTCCGACAAATTCGCTACCCGGCGGCCGGAACGCCGTGATACACAACCGACGTGCAAAACATCTTGGAGTTCCCCGAGGTCCTGCGGCTAATCGAAGACCGCTCGGCCGCGTTCCGCGCCGCGATCGCGTCCGCCCCCGACCTTGACGTCCAGGTCCCGACCTGCCCGGCCTGGACGCTGCGCGAACTGGCGCAGCACCTCGGCGACGGCCGCCGCCGCCAGGCCGCCATCGTCGCGGCGGGCCCGGGCGCTGAGCCCCCGGCGAAGACGGACCCGAAGGGCGCCCCGACCGCGCCCCGCGACCACGAAGCCCTGGACGCCTGGCTCGCCGAGTCGACCGAGCTCATGCTCGACGCGATGCGCGAGGCAGGCCCGGACCGCGGCTGCTGGACCTGGTGGGGCCGCTCGCAGGCCCCGGAGACCAGCGGAGCCGTGGCCCGGCACCAGATCCAGGAGATCGCCATCCACACCTACGACGCCCAGCTCACCCAGGGCGCCGCACAGCCGCTGCCGACAGACGTCGCGGTCGAGGGCGTCGACGAGTTCCTGACGACCGTCTCGACGACGACCGTCCCCTGGCCGTTCAAGCCGGCGACCATCGACCTGCACACGACCGAGGGCCGCTCCTGGCGCCTGACCCTCAACGCCGACGGCGTCCGCTGCGACGACCTCGCCGCCGACGCGGAGCCGGGCGACATGGCGATGCGAGGCGCAGCGAGCGAACTGGTCCTCTACTTCTATGAGCGCGTCCCGCTCGACGGCCTGGAGACCACCGGCGACACCGAGCCGATGGAGCAGCTCGCAGACTGGGACCCGAACGCGTAAAACGCGCACTTGGCACTCGTCATCTGGCTCCGCTCATGATCGCCAGGACAGCCCCTAGTGAGTCGGTGCAAGCCGCGTAAGGCCCCACGGCCCCGCCTTTTCCCGTCGCCATGCCGCGGCGGCGTTCCCGGCTCAGGCCCTCGCGCCGCCGTCGACTCGGAGGACCGTGCCGGTCACGTAGGAGGAGCGGTCGCTGAGGAGCCAGGCGGCGGCCTGGGCGATTTCGTCGGGGTCGGCCGCGCGGCGCAGCGGGGTATGCGCCTCGAGCCGCTCGACGAGACCGGGCGAATCCGCTTCCCACGTACGGATCATCTCGGTCAGCGTGGTGCCGGGGGCGATCGCGTTGACGCGGATGCCTTCCGGGCCGTAGGTGACGGCAGCCGACTCGGTGAGGCTGTTGACCGCCCGCTTCATCGCACCGTAGGCGGGCAGTTCGGGATTGCCCATCAGGCTGCCGACGCTGGAGTTGTTGACGATGGCCCCCGTGCCGGCGGTAGCCCGGATGGCGGCGATCTCGGCGACCATGGCCAGCCACGGGCCCCGGAGGTTCACGGTATAGATGTGGTCGAAGTCGGCCTCCCGCACCTGGTCCATCGGTCCGGGCGGCACGATCGTCGCGCCGTTGTTGAAGGCGACGTCGAGCCGGCCGTACAGGTCGACGGCCCGGTCGACGGCGGCGCGCACGCTGGCCGCGTCGGAGAGATCGCACACCACGTAGTCGGCGATGCCGCCCGCTGCCCGGACCTCCACGGTGACCGCCTTCAGTTGGGCCTCAGTCCGGGCCGCGAGCAGCACCCGGGCGCCCTCCCGGGCGAACAGCCGCGCCGCAGCGGCGCCGATACCGCGACCGGCACCGGTGACGAAGGCGACCTTGCCGGCCAGCAGGCCCAGGGCGGCGGGGGTGGATGTGTCGGTGGTGAATGTGTCGGTGGTGGGTGTGTTGTCCATGGCAGCGAGCCTGCCGACAGTCCGCGGAGTGGATCCAGGCACCGGCGGTACCTGGATAGGCTCCGCGACCACCTGCGCATACTGGGGTTGTGGACAGACGAGAATTGGCGGCCTTCCTGCGCAGCAGGCGCGAGCGGATCACCCCCGCCGACGTGGGGCTGCCTTCCGGTCCGCGCCGTCGTACCCCGGGGCTGCGCCGCGAGGAGGCGGCGCAGCTGGCGTTCATCTCGACCGAGTACTACACGCGGCTGGAGCAGGCCCGCGGCCCGCGCCCGTCGCGGGAGGTGCTGGCCGGTCTGGCCCGGGCCCTGCGCCTGTCGGACACCGAGCGCGACCACCTCCACCACCTCGCCGGCGCACCGCCGGGACCTGCGCCCGGGCCCTCGCGCGAGGTGCGGCAGAGCATCCTTGACCTGCTGTACCGGTTGCCGCAGGCCGCCGCGATCGTGACGTCCGCGACCCACGAGGTGATCGCCTGGAATGATCTGGCGGCCGCCCTCATGGAGGACTTCTCCGCCCTGTCGCGGCGCGACCGCAATCTTGTGCGCCGCGTCTTCCTCGGCCCGCACCCGCAGGGGCGGCGGCTGTACGGGGTGTCGGACTTGGACGGGTTCGCCCGCAGCGCGGCCCAGGACCTGCGCGCCGCGGCCGCCCGTTACCCCGGCGATCCCGAGGTGGCCGAGCTGGTGAGTGAGCTCCTCGCCGGCAGCGAGGAGTTCGCCCGCCTGTGGGCCTCCCACGATGTGAGCACCGAACTCACCCTGTGCAAGACTTTCCAGCATCCTCTGCTCGGCCCGATCACCGTCAACTGCGACGTCCTCGACATCACCGACCGGGACCAGCGGGTCGTGATCTACACGGCCGCCCCCGGCTCACCGTCCGAGGAGGCGCTGCGGCTGCTGTCGGTCGTCGGCACGCAGCGCATGGACGTGCCCGGCTGAGCCGTTCAGACCAAACCGTGTCCCCCGTCGATGTAGAGGACCTGCCCGGTGACGTACCCGGACTCCTCGGCGGCGAAGAAGGCGACGGCGTTGGCGACGTCGGCGGGGACGCCGCGAGTCGGCTGGCGCGCCTTCGTCATCGGAACCGAGATCGTCGTGGACGGCGGGATGCTCGCGTAGGGGCTCGATCGACCGGCGATGACCTGGTTCGGTGCGACGGGTTTACCTGATAACTCTATATAGATAGAGTCTTTGGTGTGACTCGGACAAGGCGTCTCTCTCCTCAGGCGGAAGGGGTGCTCCGCGCGCTGGCGGCGGACCCTTCCGAATGGCGTTACGGCTACGAGCTCGGACGGGAGGTGGGGCTCAAGGCCGGTTCGTTGTATCCGATCCTGATGCGGTTGGCCGATCGCGGGCTGCTGGAATCGTCGTGGGAGAGTGTCCCGGTGGCGGGTCGCCCTCCCCGGCACCTGTACCGGCTCACCGGCACGGGGCTGGCGGCGGCCACCGAGGTGGCGGCACCGGCCGTCGAGGAGTCGGCCGCTGAGCGGGACAGGCCCGGCACACGGCGTTCCTTGCGCGGTGCCTGGTGAGCCGCCCCAGAGACGACGCGGCGAGGCGGCTCCTCGCCTTCGCGTCATGGCTCCTGCCTGCCGCCCGGTCCGACTGGGGACTGGCCATGCGGGCCGAACTCGCGCACCTGGAAGGGCGTGCGGCGCGGCTCGCCTTCGCACTGGGCTGCGTCCGGGCGGCGGCGGCGCAGCCGGCGACGCTGCGCCGCCTGGCCGTTTCCGCGGGCGCGGTCGGCGCATTGGCGCTCCTGCTGGCGGGAGGTGTCACGCATCCCGCAGCCCGTCTGGAGTTGGCCGGCCTGCTGTCGGTCGTGGTGGCGCTGGCCTGGCGAGGAGGCCGGCCCGGGCTGCTGGGTCCGGTACGGCCTTCCAGAGCCGCCCGGGTGGTGCGGACGGCCGGCTTCGCGGTCGCGTGCGCGTACCTTCTGGTGGCCTTCCTGGACCATCGTGGTCCCCAACCGCTGGGATCCGGCGACGGCCTGCTGCCGGGCATGATCACGCTCGTGCTGTACCTCGTGGTGACGCTGGCGGTGACCGCACACGCGTCCACGGCGAGTGCCGTCACCCTGATGTCCGGCATCGTCGCCGGTCTGGTCGCGGGGCCGGCGTGCTTCATGCTCATGCCTTTCGAACGTGCTCTGCCGCCGCTCGCGGAGCACCTGCCGGGACAGGGGATCTGGCTGATCGCGATCGTCGTGGCGGCGCCTGCGGCGGCGATGGTCGTGGTCACCCGCCGTACGCGTGACGCCCTTCAGAGCGTCGTGGCCCTGGTGTGCGCGGGAGCCGTCTGCGCCGGCGTGGTCGCGGTGCTGGGTTATGGAGCCTTCCTGCTCTTCCCCGACCAGATGCCGAGTCTGGTTCCGCTCAACGCGGGGCCGCCCGACGTCCGCAGTGCCTTGTCCAGGCTGGAAGCCGGAGACGAGTACGTGGTCGCCCTGATCTGGGGCTGCCTACTCGCAGGTGTGCTCGGCTCGCTGATCCGCGGTGCCGCCCGGCGGAGCACCCGCGTCCTGCGCACCGCGACGATCACCTGTGCGTGCCTGGTTCTCGTGGCCGCGCCGACCGGGCACGTGGAGGCGGCCGTCGTCGCCGCCCTCGCCACCACGATGACGGGGATGCTCACCCTGGTCAGCACGGGGCGAGGTCTCCGTCGCGGCAGCATCACAGCTGGTGGTCAGCCCTGACGCCACACTGGTGCCTGGCCCCCCGTACGACTGCGGTGATGGGCATGGGGGTGGAGGTCATGACTCGGGTCCCGCCGGGCTCTTGTCGTCGTCGATCGCCACCCGCGGCTCCTCGCCGAGAAGCTCTCTGATGTTGTCCGCGAGTTCTTCGAAGATCTCCGTACTTCCGGCCGCCTTCAACGGAAGCCCAGCGGCCTTCGCCCTTCGCTCCGCTTCCGCCCCCGCTTGGGGGTCGTCCAAGGACGAGGCGGGGAAGCGGACCTTGAGCAGCGAGGCGAAGCCGACGGGGAGGACCGGCAATATCGCCTGGATCCGCTGGACGGCGACCCGCTGCTGAGGCATGGCCGACAACGCCGTGTAGTCGCTCCAGGCGTCCCCTGCCCGCTGAAGCTGCTCGATGAGGAAGTCGCGGCGGTCCCGTTGACGCTGCCGCTCGAGCTGCCTTTCCAGGAGTGCTCCCGAGGCTCGGCGTTCGTCCGTCAGGCGCCGATCAGCTTCGGCCCGGTCCTCCTGCCGCTCCTGTTCGCCTTGTATTCGGTCGCGATTCGCGGTCTTGACCGTGACGATGAGCGCCGCCACCGCCACGAGGGCCGCGACCAGGGAGCCCCAGCCCTGCAACTGTTCGCTGATCCACCCGAGGTCGACGGATTCAGACGGAGGTGCGGGGGCGACGGTGACCGTGGCGGTCGCGGTTACTGTCACGGTGGGCAGCGGCGTGGGGATCACTCGTGTCTCTCCTCGAAATCGACTGCGAGACGGAACAGCGCGTCACGCGCGTCGCCCGGGGTCGCGGCGAGCCGCGCCACCGCGGCCCGTACGTCGGCCCGGGCTGAGAAGCAGCGGTCGGCCCCGTCGAAGAACTTCACAACGGCCGAGTCGATGTCCATCATGGCCGCCACTCCTCCATCCACGCGGCCTCACTTGCGTATCGGTAAGCGAGCGCGTGGTGTCCGGCTCCACGCTCCGGAGCTTCTTGATCATGCAGAGTCGGCCGCCGCACCGGCGCGACTCCGCGAGATCAAGCCTCATCCGACGTTCAGGCCCAGGTCATCCGGGGGCCATCGCCTGCGTGAAGGGTGGAACGCGTCCGCCTCTCTCTCCGAGGCAGGACGTCCCTACCCAACAGACGGAGAAAGTACATGCGCATCCGCGCACTGTTCGCTACCGCCGCCGCGGGCGCGCTCGTCCTCATAGGCGCCACGAGCCCCGCGCTCGCAACCTCCGATGCGGCAGGCAACGCTCAGACCGAGAAGGCCGCGGTCGTCACGACAACCCACACCGGTGCGCCCCGCGAGCTCATCGGCGCGCTGCACGAGCACAGCGGCTACTCCGACGGATGGCCCGGCTCCCGGCCCGCCGACTACTTCGCGTCTGGGCGTGACAAGCACGACCTGAACTTCGTCGGTTCGAGCGAGCACACCTCGAACGTCAACTCCCCGCTCGTCTTCAACGAGGAGTGCCTGGACCCGCGGGTCGCGCCGAGCTGCCAGAACGCCGATCCCGTCAACCCGCTCGACGCGCTGCGCAAGTGGGACGCGACGCTCGAGCAGGCCAAGGCCGCGACCGACCCCGCGAAGGACTTCGTCGGCTTCCGCGGCTTCGAGTGGACCTCGGACCGCATGGGCCACATCAACGTCTACTTCTCGAGTAAGAACTCGATGCCCGAGATCGACGGCGGCACCATCGCGATGGATCGCTTCTACGACTGGCTGACGACCACCGGCAAGGACGGCCTGGCGGTGTTCAACCACCCCGGCGACAAGACGCTGTGCGGCCCGCTGAAGTGTGACGTCCGCAGCGACCTCGGCTTCGGTTGGGAGGACTTCAAGTACTTCCCGAAGGCCGACGACCAGATGGTCGGCATCGAGGTCTTCAACGGCGGCAGCGACTTCGGCTCGGCGCCCGGGCACAACGCCCCGCCCGAGGGCTGGTACGCCCACGCGCTCGACAAGGGCTGGCACGTCGGCGCGATCGGCGCCGAGGACAAGGGACACGACCGCACGGACGACTGGGGCGGCTCGCAGTACGCCAAGACCGTCGTCGTGGCCAAGGCCAACACCGAGAAGGACATCAAGAGCGCGATGGCCGACCGCCGCTTCTACGCGGTGCTCGACAACGCGCTGCGACTGGACTTCACGGTCGACGGGCACGGCATGGGCGAGCGGATCCAGACCGACGGCAAGCGCCCGCTGGCCATCGACGCGCACGTCCGCGGCTCGAGCACGCCGCTGCAGTTGGAGCTTGTCAGCAACGGCGGCCAGGTGGTCGCCGGCGCGACCGGTGACCAGCTCGACGCCTCGCTGAAGGCGGCCGACGACAGCTGGTACTTCCTCCGGGTCCGCCGCGACGGGCGTCCGGTCGCGTACTCCAGCCCGATCTGGGTCAACGATCACAAGCAGGCGGGCGCGCCGAACGCGCCCGAGGGCGATCTGAGCACCAAGGACGGCCGCTGGCTGGCGGGCGACCTGAACGTCCACAGCTGCTTCTCCAGCGACGTCTACTGCGCCGGGACCGACAAGGCGAGCGAGGCCGACCCGTTCCGTCAGGGCGTCGACGTCCGCTCGCGCTTCGCCGAGGCGGGCAGCCGCGGGCTCGACTACCTCGCGGTCACCGACGACGACGACGTCCGCTCGGCGGGCGCGCGGGACTCCGGCGGCCACGGCGTGCTCGCGATCCCCGGCTACGAGGACCGCGTCAACGGGTCTGCCCACGTGCTCGGCATGAACCGGCTGCTCAACAACGGCGACGGTTCCGCCGCCGCGATCAACGGGCTCGCGAACGAAGTGCGCGCGAAGGGCGGCGTCTTCCAGATCGACCACCCAGGCTCTAAGATCACCAAGCCGTTCGCCGGCTGCGACGCTTCGACGCTCACCTGGGGATACGGGTTCGACGTGCGGCCGGACACGATCGAGGTCTGGAACCCGGGCTCGAGCATCCGCACCGCCGAGGACTACCTCGACTGCTGGCTGCAGCGCGGCGAACGCGTCGCGCTGACCGGCGGCAGCGAGGCCAAGACGCAGTACGGGCAGCCGCAGGGCGCCGGCTATCCCACCACCTGGGTGCTCGCGCGCAACCACTCGACGGGCGCCGTGCTCGAGGCGCTGCGCGCCGGCCGCACCAGCGTGTCCGCGCTGCCGCCGTCCGTCGGCGGGCGCCCGCTCGTGATCGAGGCCAAGCGCGGCACGAGCTTCGTGCCCGTCATCGGCGACGACGTCCGCCCGGGCGAGACGCTGCGTGTGCGGTCGCTCGACTCGCTCACCGACGGCTCGCTGCGCGTCATCGCCAACGGCCAGAAGCTGCTCGACCAGCACCTCACGCGCGCTGGGGCGATCGAGTTCACCGCCCCGGCCCAGCCGGGCTGGGTGCGTGCCGAGTTGCGCCTCGGCAACGACCTGCTCGAGCAGACCCCGCTGTGCGGACCGATCGATGTCGGCGTGAACCTGTGCCCGTACGACGCGGCGATGGTCGCGATGACCTCGCCCGTCTACGTCCGCTGATCCGTCGATCTCGGTCGAGACTGAAGGCCCCGGTCCGATGACCGGGGCCTTCGTGCGCTCGGCGTGGCTCAGGCCGACCTGAGGCAGAAGGGGTGTCCGGCCGGGGTGGCGTAGACCCGGCCGCCTTTCTGCGATTCGGGGTCGACATCGTCAGTGGGCCGCAGCCGACGTGCACCTGCCTCGAGCGCCAACCTGTCCGCGTCCGCGAGGGCGTCCGTCGTCAGATCGACGTGCATCTGCTGCGAGTCGCCTTCTGGCCACTTCGGGGGGACATGCCCCGGAGCCAGCTGGATCACGAACGTCGGGAAACCGTCGATCCGGAGGAAGTGGTGAGTTGCGGTCTTGGTGATCGAGCCGCCCAGCAGCCGGTGCCAGAACGCACTCTCGGGCTCCAGCTCGGCAGCGTCGATGATCACTGCGCTGAGGTTGATGTTCATGCTTGTTCTCCGTCCGCCCTCTGCTTGGTCTCGGCCTACACCACCGGGATGATGCCGCCGTCGACCCGGAACTCGGCTCCCGTGAGCCACTTCGCGCGGCCGGACGCGAGGAACGCGATCATCTCTGCCACGTCCTCGGGATCGCCGGGCCGGCCCATCGGCACCTTCAGGTGATCCACGACCTGCTGCTGTACCTCCTCCACGCCGACACCCTGCCGATCGGCGATCCGCTGGAGGTGCTCGACGGCGCCCTTGGTGACCACGAAGCCGGGCAGGACGCACACCACGCGCACCCCGTGCTCGCCCACCTCGGTCGCCAGCTCGCGGCTGTAGGCATTGAGCGCCGCCTTCGCCGCCGCGTAGGACGCCTCGGTGCGCTGCGGCAGACGACTCGCAATCGACGAGACGTGCACGACCACGCCGGAACCCCGCTCAACCATCCCCGGAACCAGGGCCCGGTCGAGCCGGACGGCACTGAGCAGGTTCATCTCCAGGTCCGCACGCCACGACTCGTCGGACCGCTTCAGCGTCGGCACCGGGGCACTCGCGGCGCCCGCGTTGTTGACCAGGACATCCACCCCACCCACGCTGTCGATGACCCGTCGGCCGAGCTCGTCTACTCCTTGATCCGTCGCAAGGTCCGCAGGGATGAAGGTGGCCGGCAGATCCGCCGGAGGCGCGCTGCGCGAGGCGGTCAGCACCGTCGCGCCCGCAGCGGCGAATCGACGGGCAGTCGCCTCACCCAGGCCGCGGCTGCCACCGGTGACCAGCACACGAAGGCCGCGGAGCCCCTCTTCCGGGAACGTCATGGAGTGCTCCTTCAGTAAAGTGAACCTGACTCCGGAAACTATACATAAGCTGAACCGGACTCATCTTATGGAGGCACTGTTGCCGTCATCACGTCCGCTGCGCGCCGACGCGCGGCGCAACCGCGAGGCGCTCCTGGCCGCGGCGCGGGAGGCGTTCCTCACCGGCGAGGCCGACGCCCACGTAGAGGAGATCGCCCGGCGAGCCGGAGTGGCGGTCGGGACGCTCTATCGCCACTTCGAGACACGCGAAGCCCTCGTCGAGGAGGTCTACCGCCAGGAGGTCGACGAGTTGTGCGCCGCACCCGCGGAGCTCCTTGACCGGCATGCCCCGGACGAGGCGTTGCGGCGCTTCCTGCTGCTGCTCGTGGAGCACGCGGCCGTGGGCAAGGGAATGGCCGTCGCGCTGGAGAGCATCATGGCGACGGATTCACCGATCTTCGATGACGCCCGCACGCAGATGGCACAGGCTCTCGATCAGCTGCTCAAAGCGGGCACAGCAGCCGGCACCATCCGTGGCGGCGTCGGCGGACGCACACTGCTGCGTGCGCTGGGAGGCATCTGCGGGATGCACGCCACAGAGGGCTGGCAGGACGAAGCCGTGCGCATCACCGCGATCCTCTTCGACGGCCTGCGTTTCGGCGCACAGAACGCAGGCTGAGCCGATGCGGATTCGGCGTGACGCCTCGGCGGGAGATCGTGTCTCCCCATGCCCGTGCGAACAAGCCCCTTGCCTCCGAAGTCGGGCATCATGGATGCCGTGAGTACTCAGAGTTCTGAGTGGATGTTGATTGCCGCCTACGAGAACACACACGGCTGCCCGCAGCCGATGGCATCAGCGCGCGCTTGACTGCGTGACCGGGGAATCGACTGGATGCCGTTCGAGATCGATGAGATACGCGTGGACCTGGCCTGCGGCCCCGCGGCTGACGGCCAGTGGCACGGCTGGTTCAGCGTCCGGATTCACCCCGAGGCCCTCCGACGGGTCGGTCTCCATCCTGATCAGCCCACGTCGAAGATCGTCGGGCCTTCTCCACCTCGATGGTGGCACGAGGCCGCGGAGCGTGCCGCCCACTAAGTAAGTCAGACGCGGTTGCCGCTGATCTCCGCCTGGTAACGGATTTGGCCGAATCCGGCGCCGCCGTACCCCATGATGTCGACGGAGCCCGTGAGGTTGCCGCCCTCATCGACCGTGATGGACATCTGCCCGGACACCGGTGCGTAGATTCCGGCCGCCAGGCCGGAGCCGGCGGTGAAGTTGTTCCCGAGCGTGGCGGCCACCAGTTCGTCCGGCCGGACGGTGACCGTCTGGCCGTCCACCTCAACGTACGCCAGGTCGATGTTGGCGGCGGAGGCCCCCGGATCGCAGCCGGAATTGCTGCTGAACCAGATGGCGCCCGCTTCCGGTTGGGCTCCCGGGAAGCCCGAGATCAGGCAGAGATCCACGACGTTGACCTCGTTGGTCGTCCCCACCTCGGAGATCGTGTCGAGAATGCGCACCGTGCCGGCGCGCTGGAAGTCCGCCCATCCGGTGGTGCCCTTGATCGTCACCTCGTAGCTGCCGCCGACCAGGCTCTTCTCCTGAGGCTGGTCCACGGTCTCCTCGATTTCAGGCGTCTCCGTCGCCGCCTCCTCCGTTGCCGGCGCTGTGGGCTCGTCGGTTGCCGCAGTCGTGGTCTCAGCGATGGCCGTCGGGGACGTCCCCGTGCTCGGCGACGCGCGGTCCGCTCCCGATGAGCAGGAGCAGAGAACAAGGGTGAGGACGACAGCGAGAGATCCCCAGGCGAGGTTCGCTCTTCCTTGTCCGTTGTCAGCACACGCCATGGCCGCGTTCTCCTCGTTCGTGCTTTGTGTCAGACCGAGCAGGCCTCAGCATTCAATGAGCGAGATCGCAAGACACCCGAAAAATACGGATTTCAGAAAAGTCTCGGTATGCGGCATGTCCGGCCACCGATCCTGGCCGGCGACATCTCCCGTCCCGAACCGATGACGTGCGTGTGGCGATCGGAAGGCCTCGGGGTCGAACGGTGTGGCATGGTGCGCGGCGGCGGGGAACCGGAGAGGCCATCCGGGCATCTCACCGTCGGCGCCATTCGTCCGCGAGCAGCCGATAGGAGCGCACCCTGTCCTCATGATCATGGGTGATGGTGGTGATGATCAGCTCGTCGGCGCCGGACGCCTCTCTCAGCCGTTCGAGCTGGTCGGCGACCTGCCCCGCGGTCCCGACGAACTGGGTGTCGACGCGGTCGGCGACCAGTTCACGGTCGGCGGCGCTCCACGGCAGGGCACGGGCCTCTGCGGGGGTCGGGAACGGGATGGCCCCTTCGGCGGTCCGGATGCTGCGCACCCACGGCCCGTAGCCCGTGGCGAGTTCGCGGGCGGCGGCCTCGGTCTCGGCGACGACGACGTCGGCGGAGACGCTGACATAGGGCCGGTCCAGCTCCGCGGACGGGCGGAACGCGGCCCGGTAGCCCTCGGCCGCCTCCAGCACGCTGCCGGGGCTGACGTGGTAGTTGGCGGCGAACCGCAGGCCGTTCGCACCGGCGACGTTCGCACTCTCGCCGCCGCTGCTGCCCAGGATCCAGATCTGCATCTGCGCGCCCTCACCCGGGACCACGTGCGCCTCCTCCCCCTCCGGGGACCGGTAGGTGCCGTGCAACAGGTCGAGAATGTCGCCGACCTGTTCGGTGTAGTTCTGGGAATGCGCGCCGGGCAGTTGCAGGAGCGTCTTCTGCAGCGCGAAGCGCGGCGAGGCGAGCAGGTGGGCGAAGGAGAACTTCGGCGGGATCAGCAACCCGTTCGGCGCCCGGCCGTCGGCCACCAGCACCGGTTCCCGGGTCGGCTCGGTCGGCCGCCCACCTGACCGGCCGAGGCCGAGGTCCAGGCGCCCCGGGTGCAGGGCGTCGATCAGCCCGAACTCCTCGACCGTCGACAGCGCCGTACGGTGGCCCATTTGCACCGCGCCGGATCCGATCCGGATCGTCGAGGTCGCCGACGCGGTCAGCGCCAGCAGCACGGCGGGCGATGTCCCGGCGACCCCCGGGTTGAGGTGGTGCTCGGCGAACCAGTAACGGGCGTAGCCGAAGCGTTCGGCTTGCCGCGCCAGATCGATGCTGTTGCGCAGGGCCTGGGCGGCGGTCGATCCCGAGGAGATCGGGACCAGGTCGAGCACGGCCAGTGGGATGGTGGCCATCTGTCACCCTTCTGGAATGGCGGAAACGGGCTCCGGAGTGACCGGTCCCCACCCCCAGGGCGGGTCCGGTATCTCCCGGCGCAGCACAGGCGCGATGTCGGACTGGAACAGCTCCAGTGAGTCGCGGTGCTGGGCATCGGTCAGACCGCCGGCGTCGGCATGCAGGTGCATGACGCTGTGGCCGAACTGCTCGTGGTAGCGGTGGACCTTCTCGATGATCTGCTGCGGGCTGCCGATCAGGGCGGAGCTGCGCTCGACGAAGTCCTCCAGGGTGGGAAAGACCGGCTCGAGCCCAAGTCGTCGCTGGAAGGCGAGCTGCCCCTCGAAGACCGGCCGATAGGCGGCGACGGCGTCCTGCGACCGGCGGTCCGCGTAGTAGCCGGCGCTGCCGGCTCCGACCACGGCGGCGGCCGGGTCGTGACCGTACTCCGCCCACCGCTCGCGGTAGTGGCGGACCAGTTCCGCGTACGGCTCGATCGCGTTGGTGACGTTCGCCGAGAAGAGCGGGTCGCCGTAGCGGGCCGCCAGGTCGACCGATTCCCGGCTGGTCGCACTGCCGTGCCAGACCCTGATCGGTTGCTGCAGCGGTCGGGGCCACACCTCCGCCTCGGTGAGTCGAGGCCGGAACCGCGGCGTGGCGGTGACCTTCTCCTCCCGCCAGAGCCGGCGGAACAGCTCGTAGCTCTCGGCGTTGCGGTCCCACTGGTCCTCGGACGTGACATGGAAAAGCTCCCGCTGGGCGGTGCCGTTGCCCTTCCCGATGATCAGCTCGAGTCGGCCGGCGGAGAGGTGGTCGAGGGTCGCGTAGTCCTCGTACGCCCGGACCGGGTCGAGCAGGCTCAGCGTGGTGACAGCGGTGAAGAGCCGGATCCGGGAGGTGAGCGCGGCGATGTGGCTCAGCACCACCGGAGGCGAGGAGGAGATGAAGGGCCGCTCGTGCCGCTCCCCCACCCCGAAGCCGTCGAAGCCGAGTTCCTCGGCGATCAGGGCGTTGTCGACGACCTCGCGGAACCGGTCGTAGGTCGACTTGCGCACCCCGGTCACCGGATGCGGTGCGTGCACGATCAAGGTGATCATCAGGAATCTCACGAGCCGGCCTCCTTGGCCGCGCCGGCCCGCCGCGGCTCGGCCAGGCCCAGGTGGTGGCGCAGGGTCGGGCCGGTGTAGTCGGCGCGGTAGACGCCGCGTTCCTGGAGCAGCGGAACGACGGCGTCGACGAACCGGTCGAGCCCGCCGGGGGTGACGTGCGGGACGAGGATGAAGCCGTCGGCGGCGTCGGCCTGGACCAGGTCGTTGATCTGCCGGGCCACCGTCGCGGGCGACCCGACGAAAGACTGCCGGCCGGTGACCTCGATGATCAGTTCACGGATGGAGAGGTTCTTCGCCGCAGCCAGGTCCCGCCACTCCCGGGCGATGGCGAGCGGATCCTTGTGATACCGCACGCTCGCCCGGCCGCGGGAGACGGCGTTCTCCCCCGCCACCGGGTCGATCTCCGGCAAGGGACCGTCCGGGTCGTAGCCGGAGAGATCACGGTTCCAGAGCTGCTCCAGGAACTTGATCGCGGTCTGGCCGCTCACCTGCGCGAGCCGTACCTCATGGGCGAGTTCCTGCGCCTGCGCGTCGGTGTCGCCGAGCACGAACGTGGCCGCAGGCAGGATGAGCAACTCGTCATGGGTCCGGCCGTAGCGGGCGAGCCGGCCCTTGACATCGGCGTAGAAGGCCTGCCCGGCGGTGAGTGTGGAGTGCCGGCTGAAGATCGCGTCGGCCGACGAGGCGGCGAACTCCCGGCCCTCCTCGGAATCGCCGGCCTGCAGGATGACCGGCCGTCCCTGCGGGCTGCGGGGGACGGTGAACCGTCCGGCGATGTCGAAGTCCTCGTCGTGGTGCTCGAAGGACCCCGCCTCCGGGTCGCCGAGGAACACCCCGGCAGCAGCGTCCGCGACGATCTCGTCGCCGTGCCAGGAGTCGAAGAGTTCCCAGGTGGCGCGCAGGAAGTTGCTCGCCCTCCGGTAGCGGTGCTCCTGCGCGAGGAAGCCGCCCCGGCGGAAATTCTCACCGGTGAACGCGTCCCAGGAGGTGACCACGTTCCAACCCGCCCGGCCATCGGAGAGGTGGTCGAGGCTCGCGAACTGCCGGGCGACCTCGTACGGCTCGTTGAAGGTGGAGTTGATCGTCCCGGTCAGCCCCAGCCGCTCGGTCACCGCGGCCAGCGCGGCGAGCACGGTGAAGGTGTCAGGGCGGCCGACCACGTCCAGGTCGTAGATCTGGCCGTTCTGCTCCCGCAGGCGCAATCCCTCCGCCAGGAAGAGGAAGTCGAACTTCCCGCGCTCGGCCGTCCGGGCGAAGTGGGCGAACGAACTGAACTCGATGTGGCTGCCCGCCTCCGGGTCACTCCACACCGTCGTGTTGTTGACGCCGGGGAAGTGGGCGGCGAGATGGATCTGCTTGGGTGGTCTGCTCATGCGCAGGAGGGTCCTTCCACGTTGACTGGCCGGGCTCAGGCGACGGCGTACCGGTTCGCGGGCCGGGGCAGACCGAGCCGGCCCCGCAGCGTCTCGGCGCGGTACTCCGTCCGGAACGCACCACGGCGCTGCAGTTCCGGCACGAGGCCGCGGGTGATCTGCTCCAGGTCGTGCGGGACGGTGCCGGGACGCAGCCGGAATCCGGCCAGGCCGGCCGACTGCCATTCCTGGAGAAGGTCGGCCAACTCGGCCGGCGTCCCGGTGAAGACGCGGGCGTCGCTGCCGTACTCGGCGCCGGCGAGATCGTCGAGGCGAGCCTTGCGCGCGGCCGCCGCGGCGGCGGTGTCGTCCAGGAACACGTCCAGGTCGGCGAAGACCAGCACACTCTCCGCCCCCCGTCCAGCCGCGACCTGCTCGGCGCGGATCTCGTCGACGACGGCTTCGGCCTGGGTCGTGTCGTGGGGCGTCACGTAGCCGATGTCGGCTGAGCGGCCGACAAGCCGGTACGGCACGCTCTGGTGCGCCAGCGCACTGACCAGGGGCTGGCCCTGCGGCGGGCGGGGCGTGATCGAGGGGCCCTTGACGCTGAACCAGCGCCCCTCGAAGTCGATGTAGTGCAGCTTGGCGCGGTCGACGAACCGCCCGGTCGCGACATCTCGGATCTCCGCGTCGTCCTCCCAGCTGTCCCAGAGCCGCCGGATCACCTCGACGTAGTCGGCCGCCTCGTCGAACAGGTCGACCAGCGGCCGCTGCGCCGCCGAGGTGGACACCTCGTCCAGACGGACGAGGGCCGGCGGACGGCGGCCGAAGTGTGCCGTCTCGTCGGGCCGGGTGGACACCCTGACCCGCACGCCGGCGCGTCCGGTCGACACGTAGTCCAGCGTCGCGATCGCCTTGGCGATGTGGAACGGCTCGGTGTGCGTGACGACCACCGTCGGCACCAGACCGATATGGCGGGTCAGCGGCGCGACCCGGGCGGCGATCAGGAGCGCGTCCAGGCGTCCCCGGACGTGGTCGGTGCGCCGGTCCTGCTCGACCGGGCTCGCGGACTGCAACCCGAGCGAGTCCTCGATCGTCACGAAGTCGAGCAGGCCCCGCTCGGCCTCCGCGACCAGATCGGACCAGTAGCGGGCAGTGAGAAGCTCCAGCGGCCGAGCCCGCGGCGCCCGCCATGCGGCCGGATGCCGGCCGGCCCCGTCGAGCGCGACGGCGAGGTGAAGCAGGGGAAACGAATCGGACATGAGCAGTGACCACTTCCTGGTCGGAGGGTGCCACGACGGCCCGTCCGTCGACCGGTGGTCGGCGGCGGGTCGGCTCGGGCGGGGCTCGGTCGGAGAGAGCAGGCGACAGGTCAGCGAGGACACAGCGCGCCGGCGACGCGCTGCAGATCGATGTGCCGACGGGAGACCAGGGCGAAGCCGGCAGGTCGCGACGACACGGCGACGACGACGCGGGGGTCTGCGCTCGGCATGGTCGTCACCTCCTGTCGGCATATCAGTGCGGAACACCGGTACTGCGGGTCGTGCAACGGTCTGACGGCGGATCGCCCTGCCGGGGGGCGCGACCCGCCGGGCGTGGACGGGACGGCCTTGGCCGGAGATTACGCCGACTCAGAATATCTGTCTATACCTACCTAAATGGTGGGCTTTTCTCCAGAGAGCCCAGATGCCGCGCACCCATTGGCGACAGCGGGGCAGGCAATCTCTACTTTTCATGTAGGGATTGACTTAAATATTTCCGGCTGCCTACCATGAGCGCGCCGAGACGGCAGCCTCGGGCGGCACGATGCGGTGCGCCGATGCGAGCCGTACGGTGCGGCCGACGAGGAGGCGAACATGCTGCCCACGCGGGTGTACGTCGTCCGGCCCGAGGCCGCCTCGAGCCGTTCCCTGCTGAGCTTCTCCCGCCGCCACATCGACCTGCTGCGGGTCCGGAGTTCCCTCTGCCGCGGCTGAGAGCCGCCCGCCCGGACAGACAGCACGCCCGCATCAGACCGCCATCCCATCGGGTGATCGCCCATCGGCCAGGCGCACCGGCGCCTGCCCCGACCACGTTCCGGCATCGACCTCCCCACCGATCGGTCCGCTCCCGTCCGGCCCAGCACGGGGGCGACCCCCTCGATTCAAGTGGAGTACACGTGCACCGAGTCCCACAATCCACCGCGGTCCGCCGGCGGCTAATCGCGACGCTTGCCGTGGCCGGGTCGATCGTGCTGACCACCGCCTGCGGCTCGGACGTCGGAACCGCCGGCGCCGCTGACGGCGACGCCGCCAAGGCCGGGGGAACCCTGACCTTTGCGGTCGGGTCGTACGCCGGGTGCGTCGACCCGCAACAGGTCGGCAGCAACGACACCATCTACGCCCTGCGGCAGATCGTCGACTCGCTGACCGACCAGGACCCGGCCACGGGGAAGGTCGTTCCCTGGCTCGCGGAGCGTTGGGAGGTGAGCCCGGACGCGCGGACCTTCACTTTCCACCTCCGTCCGGGAGCCACGTTCAGCGACGGGACGCCCGTCGACGCCCAGGCGGTCAAAGACACCTTCGACGCCGCGCCCAAGCTCGGCGCCAAGGCCGTCCTCGCGATCGGCTACCTCAGCGGGTACACCGGCACCAGGGTCGTCGACGACCTCACCGCGGAGGTCTCGTTCAAGCAGCCCAACGCCCAATTCCTGCAGGCGACGTCGACCTTCTCGCTCGGCCTGGTCTCGTCGGCGAGTGCCCGGAAGACGGCGGACCAGCGCTGCACCGAGGGGATCGTCGGGTCGGGCCCGTTCAAGCTCGAGGGGTACAAGGCCAACCAGTCGATCACCCTGGCCAGGCGCACCGGCTACAACTGGGGGTCGTCGCTGTGGCGCAAGCCCGGCGAGGCCTACCTGGACAAGGTGGTGTTCACCATCGTTCCGGAGGCCGGGGTCCGCACCGGCAGCCTCCAGTCGGGACAGGTCGACGCCATCGGCAGCGTCGGCCTCGCCGACGAGAGCGCGTTGCAGGGCGGCGGCAACGTCGACCTGCGGGCACGGGCCAACCCGGGCGTGGTGTTCAACCTGGGGCTCAACAACTCCCGGCCGCTGTTGCGCGACCTCGCGGTGCGGCAGGCGATCCAGGCGGCGATCAACCGGCAGGAGATCGTCAACGCGACCTTCCCGACCGGAAGCAAGCCGGCGACCAGCGTCCTGGCCCACACCACCCCGTTGTACACGGACCTCAGCGCGCAGCTCGCGTTCGATCCCGGCAAGGCCGTGTCGCTGCTGGAGGCGGCCGGCTGGCGGCTCGGCGCCGACGGCATCCGGGCCAAGGACGGCACCCGGCTGAGCCTGGAGGTCGACTGGTTCGCCAACGCCGCGACGAACCGGCCGACCCTCGAGCTGATCCAGCAGCAGCTCAAGGCGGTAGGCGTCGAGATCCGGCTGCGTGAGCTGCCGATCGCCCAGATCACCCAGATACAGCAGTCCGGCGACTTCGACGCACTGTGGGGGAACATCACCCGGGCCGACCCGGACATCCTGCGCAGCAGCTACTCGACGGCGCTGGCCAACACCTACCGGCTCGACCCCGGCAAGCTGGACACGGTACTGGACGAGCAGGCCGCCACCACCGACACCACGAAGCGCCAGGCCCTGGTCAGCCAGGCCCAACAGCTGATCGTCGAGAACGCCTACGTCATCCCCGTGGTGGAGCTGACCACCGAGCTCGGCGTCGCCCAGCGGGTCCACGACCTGGACTTCGAGGCGTCCAGCCGAATCCAGCTGCACGACACCTGGAAGAGCTAGGGGGCCGGATGCCGGGCGGGAGGAACAACCGAGCATGCGTCGATATCTAGCGGGTCGCCTCGGGCAGGCGGTGGCGGTGCTGTGGGCGGCCTACACGGTCTCCTTCCTGGTGCTCGACCTGCTGCCCGGCGATCCGGTCTCGGCGATGGCCGCCGGCGGGCTCGACCAGGCCGCCATCGAGCCGGCGCAGATCGAGGCGCTGCGCCGGGAGTACGGCTTCGACCAGCCGATCCTCGTCCAGTACCTGAACTACCTGGGCCGGGCGGTGCGCGGCGACTTCGGCAACTCGGTGGCGACCGGCCGGCCGGTGACCTCGACGCTGGCCGACGCGCTGCCGTACACGCTGCAACTGACGGCCGCCGCCCTGGTGCTGGCCGTCGTCCTCGGCGGTGCGGTGGCCCTGTACGCGACCTACACCGCCCACCGCTGGCTGCGTCAGCTGCTGATGTCGCTGCCGTCCTTGGGCGTGTCGCTGCCCACCTTCTGGATCGGCCTGATGCTCGTCCAACTGCTGTCGTTCCGGCTCCGACTGCTGCCCGCGTTCGGCAACGAGGGCGCGGCCAGCCTGATCCTGCCGGCGGTCACCCTCGCCGTGCCGACCGGCGCGATGCTCGCACAGTTGCTCGCCAAGAGCCTGCTGACCACGCTCGACGAGCCGTACGTGCAGACCGCCCGGGCCAAGGGCGCCGGCCGGACCCGGGTCCACCTGCGCCACGCGTTGCGTAACGCGGCCCTGCCGGCGTTCACCATGGCGGGGATCCTGGTCGGCAATCTGATGGCGGGTTCGGTCGTCGTCGAGACGGTCTTCTCCCGCAACGGCGTCGGCCGGGAGACCGTCAGCGCCGTGACGGTGCAGGACATCCCGGTGGTCCAGGGCGTCATCGTCTTCGGCGCGTCGACCTTCGTGCTGGCCAACCTGGCCGTCGACCTGATCTATCCGCTCCTCGATCCGCGGATCGTCGTCGCGGCCGCCCAGCAAAGGAGCACCGGATGAGTCAATCACTGGTCGGCGAAGTGGAGCCGGCGACCGGGCCGGACCCGGACCGCCCACGCCACCCGGAACCGGGCGTCATCCGCGGCGCCGAGGCGCGGCGGCTGGTCCGGTTCCTGCTGCGACGTCCCGGGCTGGTCCTGTCCATCCTCGTGGTCGCCCTCGTCGTGCTGGCGGCCTTCTGGCCGACGCTGTTCACCTCGCGCGACCCCCTGCTCGGGGTGCCCGTCGACCGGTTCCAGGGCCCCGGCGCCCAGCACTGGTTCGGCACCGATGAACTGGGCCGGGACCTCTACGCGCGGGTCGTCCACGGCGCGGCGCTCTCTCTCAAGGCGACGTTGATCGCGGTCGGGGTCGCCTTCGTCGTCGGCGGCACGATCGGTCTGGTGGCCGGCTTCGTCGGCCGGTGGGGCGAGGACGTGCTGATGCGGATCGTGGACGTGCTGCTGGCCATACCCGCGCTGTTCCTCTCCCTCGCCCTGGTCACCGCGCTCGGCTTCGGCACCGTCAAGGTCGCCGTCGCGGTCGGTCTCGCCAGCGTCGCGAGCTTCGCCCGGGTGATGCGGGCGGAGGTGCTGCGGGTGCGCCAGGCCGTCTATGTCGAGGCCGCCCGCTCCACCGGGGCCCGGTGGTACTCGGTCCTGCTCCGGCACGTGCTGCCGAACGCGATCGGGCCGGTGCTCGTCCTGGCCACCCTCGAACTCGGCATCGCGGTCCTGGCCGTCTCGTCGCTGAGTTTCCTCGGGTACGGCGCCCCGCCTCCCGCCCCGGAGTGGGGGACCCTGATCTCCACCGGCCGGAACTACCTGGCGAACGCGTGGTGGCTCTCGACGCTGCCCGGCCTGACGGTCGCGGCCACCGTCCTGGCCACCAACCGGATCGCCCGCGCCCTCGACGGAGAGTCGGCGACCCAGCGATGAGCATGCCGAGCGGTCCGGCCGCGATGCCGGAGAACCTTCTCGAAATCAGCGACCTCGCGGTCTCCTACCGGTCACGGTCGGGGGTGGTGCGCGCCGTCGACGGCGTCGACCTCACGGTCCGCGCCGGTGAGATCGTCGCGGTCGTCGGCGAGTCGGGCTCCGGGAAGAGCACGACGGCACACGCGGTCATCGGCCTGCTGCCGGGCTCCGGCCAGATCGACGCCGGCCGGATCCGGTTCGGCGGGCGGGACCTCGCCGGCGTGTCCGAGCGGGAGTTGCGGCTGGTCCGGGGGGCTCAGATCGGGCTCATCCCGCAGGACCCGACCGTCTCGCTCAACCCTGTGCAGCGCATCGGCGATCAGGTGGCGGAGGTGCTGCGGGTGCACGGTCTGGCGGACCGCCGCTCCGCGCCGCTGGACGCCGTCGATCTGCTGGAACAGGCGGGTCTGCCCGACCCGGCCGTCCGGGCCCGGCAGTACCCGCACGAACTGTCCGGCGGAATGCGTCAGCGGGTCCTGATCGCCGTGGCGATCGCCGCCAAGCCGAAGCTGATCATCGCCGACGAGCCGACCAGCGCGCTCGACGTCACCGTCCAGCGGCTGATCCTCGACCACATCCAGAGCCTGACCGAGGCGCACGACACGGCCGTCCTGCTGGTGACGCACGACCTCGGCATCGCCGCCGACCGGGCGCAACGGATCGTGGTGATGTCGCGGGGCCGGGTGGTCGAGGCCGGACCGGCCCGGCAGATCCTCGATCAACCGAGCCACCCGTACACCCGGCAGTTGCTGCGCAGCGCCCCGAGCCTTGCTGTCGCCCGCCCTACCGCACCACCGCGGCCCGCTCCGGGCCGGGCGGCGGCCGACCGGCCCCTGGTGACGGTCGAGAACCTGGCCAAGGAGTTCCCACTCCCCCGGGTGGCAGGCGCCGCCGCGCGGTCGGTGCGCGCGGTGCACGACGTGAGTTTCTCGATCAACCGGGGCGAGACCTTCGCCCTCGTCGGCGAGTCCGGCTCCGGCAAGTCGACGACGGCCCGCCTGGTGTTGCGCCTGGTGGAGCCGGACGCCGGACGGATCGTCTTCGACGGCAAGGAGATCACCCGGGCTCGGGGGGAGGAGTTGCGCCGGTTGCGCCGGCGCGCCCAGCTCATCTACCAGAATCCGTACGCGTCGCTGGACCCGCGCTTCTCGATCGGCGAGGTGATCACCGAACCGTTGCGTGTGTTCCGCGTCGGCGACCGGGCCTCCCGGCGGGCGCGGGCCCGCGAACTCGTCGAACGGGTCGCGCTGCCGGCCTCGGTCCTGGACCGCAGGCCCGCGGAACTGTCCGGTGGGCAACGCCAGCGGGTCGCCATCGCCCGGGCCCTGGCCCTGTCCCCCGATCTCGTGGTCTGCGACGAGCCGGTCTCCGCGCTGGACGTCTCGGTTCAGGCCCAGGTCCTCGAATTGCTGGCCGAACTGCAGGCGGCCACCGGCGTCGCGTACCTGTTCATCTCCCACGACCTCGCCGTGGTGCGGCAGATCGCCCACCGGGTGGCCGTCATGCAGGCCGGCCGGATCGTCGAGATCGGCGCAACCGGCGAACTCTTCGACCGCCCGAACCACGCCTACACCCGTGACCTGCTCGCGGCCATCCCCGGCGGGCGGTATGCCTGACCGCTGCCGGACCGGTAGGCCTGAGCCGGCCACAGGGACCGGCCAGAACGCCAGGTGCACCGTCACAGTCGCGTGCGAGACGCGCTGATCACCTCGTTCTCAGGAACGCGGAGGGCGTTGAACGACGTCGTGCGCCGCAGGGAGAAGCCGAGCGATTCGTACAGGCGGATCGCGTCGGTGTTACTCGCCGCGGCGTGCAGGAACGGGATCTCCCCTCGCGCCCGGATGCCCGCGGCGACCGCCAGGACCAGGCGGGAGGCCATTCCCTGGCCGCGGAACGCGGCGTCGGTGCAGACGGCGCTGATCTCGGTCCAGCCGGGCGGGTGCGGCCGCTCCCCCGCCATGGCGACCAGCCTGCCGCCGCGGCGGATGCCGAGGTAGGTGCCGAGTTCGAAGGCGCGCGGGAGAAAGGGGCCCGGCCGAGTGCGTTCGGCGAGGTGGAGCATCTCGGGCGCGTCGACCGCGGTCAGCCGCACCGCCTCCTCGTCGGGTGCGCCGGACACCGCGGCACCCGACATCTGGACACCTGGCACGACCTGTACCACTTCCCAGCCGGGCGGGGGCGAGGTCGTGACACCGGCCACGGACACGATGGCACCCGGGCCCGCGAACGCGGCGGCGCCGCCTGGGTGCCGGAGAGTGTCATGATCCCACCGAGCGGAGCGAGGCCGCCTTGGCGCGGTCCCGTTCGGCGACTCCCTCCCGGACCAGCGGGATCACGTGCCGCCCGAAGTCGATCGCGTCGTCGAGGATGTCGTAGCCACGTGCGGAGATGATCTCCACGCCGAGGTCGTAGTAGTCCAGCAGCGCTTCGGCCACCGTTTCGGGAGTACCGACGAGTGCGTTGGAGTTGCCCGCCCCACCGGTCGCGGCGGCGGTCGGCGTCCACAGTGCGCGGTCATGGCGCTCTCCCCTGGCCGCCACCTCCAGCAGCCGTTGTGATCCCGTGTTCTCCGGCTGCCCGGACAGCCGCCGCCTGTTCGCGCCGGCGCGGTGCAGGTCACCGAGGATGCGGTGCGCCTTCTCCCAGGCCAGCTCCTCGGTCGGCGCGATGATCGGCCGGAACGCCACCTGAATCCTCGGCGCGTCCGCACGTCCGGCCCGCCGCGCGGCCTCCCTGATTGAGCCGATCTGCTGCGCGGTGTCGGACAGGGGCTCACCCCACAGGCCGTAGATGTCGGCTTCCGCCCCGCCCGTCGCGTACGCCGCCGGCGACGATCCGCCGAAGGACACCGACGGCCGCGGCTCCTGGACGGGGAACACGTCGGAGACGAAGTCCGTGAAGCTGTAGTGCTCCCCCTCGTGGTCGAAGGGCTCTCGCGAGGTCCAGCCCTTCTTGACGATCTGGATGTACTCCCTGGTTCTCGAGTACCGAGCGTCCTTGGTCAGGAAGTCGCCCTCGCGGCCCTGCTCGTGGTCGTTGCCGCCGGTGATGAAGTGGACGGTCAGCCTCCCGTCACTGATCTGGTCCAGCGTGGCGAACGTCTTGAGGGCGTACGTCGGGTACGACACGTTCGGCCGATGGGCGAGGAGGATGTCGAGATCCGTGACCCGCGTGGCGACGTAGGCGGCCACCTGCGCCGGGTCGGGCGAGCCGGATCCGTAGGCGAACAGCACACGGTCCCAGCCGTACTCCTGGTGGGCCCGGGCAAGACGGAGTGTGTACTGCTTGTCGAACGAGGGACCGGAGCGCGGCGAAGTTTCGGAGCCGTCGTTGGTCCCGCCGATACCGAGAAACTCGACGGGCATGAGTGCTGCCTTTCTGGGTGAGGTGGACAGGTTCACCTCAACACAGCCTCAGATTCCCGTCAAGTCCTACTTGTTTAGTAGGTTTTTTGGAGCGTCCATGCCAAGATGCCGACACCGCCTGCGGAGGTCTAGCGAGGAGCGCCGAGGAAGGCGGAGGCCACATCGCGGAGAGACCCGGTGAGACGTGCCACTCCGCCGTCGTTCATGACATGCCTGACCAGATCGGCGTCGAACATGGACAGCAGGGTATGGCCGACGAATTCGGCATCGAGGTCAGGCCGGGCTTCGGCGAGCAGCGTGGTGATGTGGCGGTGCCAGCGCAGATAGATCGGGTCGGAGAACTTGTCCTCCGCACAAGCACGGTCGTGTGCCGCGAGCAGCGCGACATTACGGGTGGCGAGGTCGGCCAGGGCGTCGAGGAAGGCCAGTAGCCGCTCGCGGGGCGGCACTCCCGGACCCAGCGGCGGCGGCCCGGAGACGATGCCTTCGCTCAGCATCACCGCACGCTCCTCGAGCAGTGCGCGCATGAGCCCGGCACGGTTGCCGAAACGGCGGAACACCGTGCCCTTCCCCACGTCGGCGGCGGCCGCGACCTTGTCGAGGGACACGTGGTCGAATCCATTCTCGGCGAGAAGCGTTTCCGCCGCCTGCAGGACCGCCCGCCGGTTGCGCGCGGCGTCTGCTCGTTCCTGTCGCTGTGCGCCCATCACGCTCCCCCTTGGACAACTCGGACCGTCGGTCCGTATATTACTTCCATCACCATACGGACCGACGGTCCGCTTACTTCGGTCGACGTCAGTCGGACGAAATGTGTGAGGAGACAACGATGAGTGTCCGTGCCCTGGTCGTCGCCCCAGGCTCCCCCGGCGGCATGCGGATGGCCGACATTCCCGATCCACGACCGGGACCGCACGAGGCGCTCGTCGATGTGCGCCACGTGTCGGTGAACCACGGAGACCTGCGTGCCGACGTGCGCCCGCCGGGCACCGTCCCCGGCTGCGACGCCTCGGGCGTCGTCGCCCAGGCGGCGGCCGACGGCAGCGGGCTTCCGGTGGGCACGCGTGTGGCTGTCTTCACAGTGGGTGCGTGGGCGCAGCGGCTCGCCGTCGGCGTGGATGATCTGGCCGAGGTGCCGGCGTCGACCGATCTGGCCGACGCCGCCGCGCTGCCGCTGGCGGGCATCACGGCACTGCGCACGTTGCGAGCCGGTGGACCGATCCTGGGCAAGAGAGTGCTGGTCACGGGCGCCTCCGGCGGTGTGGGCCGGATGGCCGTGCAGCTCGCCGCGCTGGGCGGGGCGCACGTCATCGCATCGGTCGGGTCGCCGGTTCGGGGTGAGGGCCTGTCTGGGCTGGGCGCCCACGAGGTGCTGGTCGGCCTGGACGGCGTCGACGAGCCGGTCGATCTGGTCCTGGACACCGTCGGAGGTTCGCAGCTCGTCAGCGCGTGGAACCTTCTCGCGCCCGGCGGCGCCCTGCAGAGCATCGGCTGGGCATCCGGCGAACCGGCCGCATTTCCGCCGTACTCGACCTTCGCTCTCGGTCCCGCCAGGACACTCAGCTCTTTCGGCGACGCCGTGGACGTCGGGCCCGACCTCGCCACCCTCATCGGACTGCTCTCCGCCGGCAGGTTGACCGTT
Organism: Planotetraspora mira; assembly: GCF_016863275.1. GTDB lineage: Bacteria > Actinomycetota > Actinomycetes > Streptosporangiales > Streptosporangiaceae > Planotetraspora > Planotetraspora mira. The sequence goes on along the minus strand of NZ_BOOO01000044.1, from coordinate 29,811 downwards.
GACATCGGGTGGCGCGGCCCGTGGGACCGCGCCGGCGAAGCCGCCGAAGCCGTCTCCCGCCGCAGGGTGGCGGGCAAGGCCGTCCTCGATCTGGAGCCGTACACCTCCTGAGTGTCTCCCGGCCTGTCGGCCGGGGGACGTCGACGGATGAGGCCGCCGCTCAGGCGGCGATGGGCGAGTAGGCGCCGGCGTCGCCCTTGCGGACCACGCTGGTGTCACCGTTGATGCCGATCGGGATGTCGCCGGCCAGCGTGATGCGGTGCAGAAGCCGGGGCAGGTCGTCATAGTCCGCGACGGCGTAGTGCTGGGTGGCCCGGTTGTCCCAGATGGCGATGTCGCCGTCGCGCCAGTTCCACCGCACCGTGTTGTCCAGACGGGTGATGTGCCGCTGCAGCAGAGAGAACAGGTCGTGGAAATCGGCGCTGCTCAGGCCCGTGAACGACCTGACGAAGTGGCCGAGCAGCAGGGACGGCTCGCCGGTCTCCGGGTGGATGCGGACGACGGGGTGCTCGGTCTCGAATTCGCTGCTCCGGAACTGCTCGCGATACTCCTGTTCCTTGACATCGATCCCGCCGATCTGGGGGCGCTGCGCCGCGTAGTCGTAGAGGTTCGAGTGCACTGCCCGCAGGTGGCCCACCAGCGCCTGCAGGCCGGGGTGCAGCCGCCGGTATGCCTCCACCGTGTTGGCCCACACCGTGGTCCCGCCGTAGGGCGGCAGCGTGATGGCACGCAGCACGCTGATCGCCGGGATCCGGTCGACGAAGGTCACGTCCGTGTGCCAGCTGTTGGCCTTGCCCTGCTCGGAGTCGATCGGGAGCACGGCCTCGCCGTCGCCGGTCACCGTCGGGTGCGGCTTGGTGACGGTGCCGAGCAGCTTGGTGAATGCGTGCTGGTCGGCGTCGGTGGCGTGCCGCTGGTCGCGCAGGAAGACCACACGGTGACGCAGTAGCGCGGCGCGCAACTCGGCGACCGCTGCCGCGTCGGCGTCGCCGCCCACCCGGATGCCGCCGACGACCGCGCCGATCACGCCGCCGACCTGCGTCACGTCGATGTGCTGGTAGGAGTCGTCGGCGACGTTAGGCGTCGCGTGGTCATGGAGCTGGGTCATTCGCTGACACCTTTCGATGGGCGATGTGCGGGTGGACCGTATCCCAGCGTGTGTCGACAGGAGGGCAATGTCAACTATTCCTATAGGTTGACTAGGGAATTTCGCACAGGCCTATGGCCGGAGCACGATCTTGCCGTGGGTGTGCCCCCGCTCCAGCTCGCGGAAGGCGTCCCGCACCCGCTCCAGCGGGTAGGTGCGGGCGATCGGCACCTCGATCTCCCCCCGCTCGGCGAGCCGGGCCAGCTCGCCGAGCACGACCCCGCACGCCGCCGCGCCTTCTCCGTAGGTCCGCGCACCGACCTTGGCCGCGGCCCGCCAGTCGCGGATCGTGTCGATCCGCGCGGGCCGCACGCCCAGCTCCACTGCCAGCTCCACGTAGCCGTCGCCGACCGTGTCGATGAACGCGTCGACGTTCCCGCCGGAGGCCTGCCGGATCCGCTCGGCCACACCTTCCCCGTACTCGACGGGGACGACATCGCGATCCTTCAACCAGGCGTGGTTCGGCTCGCTCGCCAGCCCGATCACCGCGGCGCCGCGCCGCCGCGCGAGTTGCACGGCGATGGACCCGACGCCACCGGCCGCACCGGACACGACGACCGTGTCGGCCGGTCCGGGATCGACCGCGAACACGGTCGCGTATGCGGTCGTGCCGGCCACGTACAACGACCCGGCCGCGTCCCAGGACAGCCCCTCCGGACGCGGGGTCAACGTCACGTCGTCGACCACGACGAACTCCGCGTGGCTCGCCCGGTTGTGGGTGAAACCGAGGACCTCGTCACCCACCGCGACACCGCGCACCTGCGGGCCGACCTCCGCCACGACGCCGGCCAGATCGCTGCCCTGCCCGGAGGGGAACGTCGCCGGCCACCGCTCGTGCAGCTCGCCGGTCCGGATATGGGCCTCGCCCGGGTTGATCCCGGCCGCCATCACCCTGACCAGCACCTGCCCGGGGCCGGGCACCGGACGCTCCACCTCCTCAACTCGCAGGACGTCGATGCCGCCGTACTCGTGGAACCGCACCGCCTTCATCGCGTGATCACCGCTCTTCCTCGTTCGGACATGCCTTGGACGGCCACACCTCCACCATGGCTTCGCCCTCGACGGCCCAAAAGCGGAGCGGTCTCCCTAGGATCGACGGTCCCAGGATGCGTTTGACGAACGGTGATATCACTACCGATATGGGGATGCACCGCGACGAACTCGCCGATTTCCTGCGCCGGTCCCGGGGACGGCTGACTCCACGGGACGTCGGGCTGGTCGAAGGCCCCAGGCGGCGGACGCCGGGACTGCGCCGTGAGGAGGTTTCGGCGCTCGCCGGGATGTCGGCCGACTATTACATGCGGCTTGAGCAGGCCAGGAGCCCGCAGCCCTCGGTTCAGCTGCTGGCCGCGCTGACGCGCGCGCTGCGGCTGACCATCGACGAGCGGGACCACCTGTATCTGCTCGCCGGGCACCGCCCGCCGGAGGGGGCGCGAGCCGGGGAGTACCTGCGACCGAGCATGCTGTACCTTCTCGACCGGCTGGACGGCGTTCCGGCCCAGATCCTGAGTGATCTGGGCGACCTGCTGGCGCAGAACGACATGGCGCAGGCGTTGTTCGGGTGCGTGTGCAGGGTGGCCCAGGAGGACCGCAACATCGTGCTGCGCTGGTTCACCGAGCCGGACGTGCGGAGCCACTTCGCAGTCGAGGAGCACGAGGAGCACGCCCGGCAGATGGTCGCCGATCTGCGCGCCGCGGTTGCCCGCCGTGGGGACGACGCGGCATCCCGCGCACTCGTCAAGCGGCTCCAAGTGGCCAGCGCCGAGTTCGCGGCGCTCTGGGACCGGCACGAGGTCGCGGTGCGCAGGTCACACCCGTACCGGCTCATGCATCCCGAGCTCGGCAGGATCGAGTTCGACTGCGAGGTGCTGGCGACGCCCGCGGCGGACCAGCGGCTGCGGGTCTTCACCCCGCCGCCCGGCGGCACCGAGGCGCTGGACATGCTGCGCGTCCTCGGCCCGCAGCACCGGCACGACACCGCCGCGACGCGGGCGACGACGAGGACGAGCGCGGCGACGAACGGCGACGGCGACCCGCGTACGTCGTGAGCACGTTCGGCTTGGTGATCGCGCTCGGAGGAACAACGCCGGGCCCACACGGCGATGCAACCGATCCGCGGCAGATCCGATCATTCAGTCGGTTAGGGTCGCGGGGTGGGTCCTCACCGCATGCCTGCCGCCGAGGTGGACGTCTCCCCGGGTCTGGTTCGCCGGCTCTTGGCCGCCCAGCAACCCGACCTCGCCCACCTGCCTGTCGAAGTGATGGCAAACGGGTGGGACAACGTCATGTGCCGCGTCGGCGACGTGCTGGTCGCCCGGCTGCCGAGGCGTGAGGTCGCCGCCAGGTTGCTCGTGCACGAACAGCGGTGGCTCCCCGTTCTCGAGCCTCGGCTGCCGCTGCCCGTACCTGCGCCGGTGCGGAACGGGCAACCGGACCTCGGCTACCCGTGGCCGTGGAGCATCGTCCCGTTCCTGCCCGGGGACGTCGCCGCACGGAAGCCGCCCGCCGACCTGCGAGACGCAGCGGTCAGCCTTGCCGGGTTTCTGGGAGCCTTGCACACTCCCGCCGCACCGGACGCCCCCGTGAACCCCCACCGCGGCATCCCGCTCGCGGACCGCAGCGCGACGGTCACCCAGAACCTGAGCGTATTGGGCCGCCTGGTCGACCACAGGGCCGTGATGCGCGTATGGGAGGCCGCAGCCGCAGTGCCGACGTGGGGCAGGCCCCCGTCGTGGGTGCACGGCGACCTTCACCCCGCCAACATCCTGATAGACCGCGGCCGCATCAGCGGCGTGATCGACTTCGGCGACATCACCTCCGGCGACCCTGCCACGGACTTGTCCGTGGCCTGGATGCTCCTGCCCGCCGACTGCCACGATGCTTTCCAGAACGCCTATCGGGCGGCGGCCGAGTATGTACCCGACGACCACATCTGGGCACGAGCGCGAGGGTGGGCGCTGGCGCTGTCGCTCGCGTTTCTGGCCCATTCGGCTGACAACCCGCTGATAGCGGAAATTGGCCAGCGCACCATCAATGCCGTGCTCGCATAGGCAGCGCGGCCGAATATCGGATGCCATGCGCGAGCGAGGCAGGCGACGCTCCTCAGACGGCTGACGGGGACCGGCATGGACTCCACGCGAAGGCGATATTCGCTGGCAGGCCGGCCCCGCAGGCTGCCAGGCTCCGCATATGAGTCCCCAGACCAACGGCGTGTCCGACACCTCCTGGCTCGGCGCACCGATCGACGCCCGCCCTCTGTTCGTGCCGGAGTCGGCGTCGCTCCTGGACCTGCTGCGCACGCTGACAGCGGCCGAATGGAACGAGACGGCAGTCCCGGGCTGGAGCGTGCAGGACCTTGCCGCACACATCCTTGGCGACTACCGCGGCCGCCTCGGCTGGAGCACAGACGGATTTCGGCCTGCCTTCGCCCCCGGCGAGACCCTGGAAACGTTCATCCATCGCGTCAACCAGGACTGGATCGACCTCCACGCCGGCCACAGCCCGGTCGAGCTCATCGACGCCCTAGAACTGGCAGGAGCCCAGGTCAACCGTCAATTCGAGTCCGCCGACCTCGGTACGGCGGGCCTGGGAGTGTCCTGGGCGGGGGCAGACCCGGCACCCACCTGGCTGGACGTCGCACGGGAGTTCACCGAGTACTGGACGCACCGCCAGCAGATCCGCCATGCCACCGGCCGCCGCACGGATCCGGAGCCTCGGGCCCTGAGCACGGTCCTGGAGGTCTTCATGCGGGCCCTGCCCCACACGATGCGCGGCACCTCCGCGGCCGTCGGGACGCAGGTGCAGGTGGCCATCAGCGGTCCGGTCGGCGGCGTCTGGAACGTGACGGCGATGAAGGACCGATGGTCACTGGCCGCGGCGCCCAACGGGCAGCCGACGGCATCGGTGACGCTGGACCCGGAGACGGCCTGGCGCTTGTGCACGCGTGGCATCGAGCCCAGTACTGCCCTGACACGCGCGCAGATCCGGGGGGATCGTCGGCTTGCCGAAGCCGTCTGCCAGATCGTGTCCATCGTCTACTGAGCACCGGGTTCGCATCCGCCGTCCCAGCTGATGCGGCGGGCCACCGAGCATGCGGAATCCGCCTCGACGGCCATGACCCGTGACACCGACGGCGTCCGTTGAGGGGGCGGGCGATGATCTGGCCCGAGGTCGAACATCTGTTGCCAGCACGGCGTTGGGCCGACCATTCCGGCCGCCCTGTTCAGGCTGGTCAGGCGCGTAGCGGGCGGAAGAACCCGCGGATCTCGGCGACCAACTCTTCCGGCCGCTCCAATGCCGCGAAATGGCCGCCTCGGTCGAACTCGGTGAACCGGGTCAGGCGGTAGCAGCGCCGTACCCATTCCTCTGGCGGCGTGAAGTTGTCCTTCGCGAAGGAGGCGAACCCGGTCGGCGTGTCGACATAACCGGGCACAAACCTGCCAAGCATGCCCTCGGTGTGCATGGTCTCGTAGTACAGGCGAGTGGAGGTGGCGATGGAGCCGGTCAGCCAGTAGAGGGTGATGTCGGTGAGCAGTTCGTCCTTGCTGAACACCGACTCGACGTCGCCGCCGCAGTCGCTCCACGCCCGGAACTTCTCCACGATCCACGCGGCCAGCCCGGCAGGGGAGTCGGACAATCCCGCAGCCAGCGTGGACGGCCGGGTGCCCTGGATCTGGGCGTACCCACCCTCCTCGGAGAAAAAATGCTCGGCCTCGGCCACGAATGCCTCTTCGGCGGGCGTGAGCGGGGCCGAGTTCTCATCCAGCACCGGCGTCGCCCCGATCAGGTTCAGGTGGATGCCGGCCACGGTTTCGCCGTGGTCGCGGCCGAGACGGCTGGTGATCTGCGCGCCCCAGTCGCCGCCCTGCGCTCCGTAGCGCGAATAGCCGAGCACCTCGGTCATGAGCCGATCGAACAGGGTCGCCATGGCCGTCGGGGTCATCCCGGGCGTGCCGGGATGCGGGGAGAACCCGTAGCCGGGCAGGCTCGGCGCGACCACGTCGAACGCGTCGGCCGGGTCCCCGCCGTGCGCTGCCGGGTCGGTCAACGGCCCGATGATCTTATGCACCTCCCAGAACGAACCCGGCCAGCCGTGCGAGAACAGCAGAGGGAACGGGCGCGGCCCCACTCCCCTGGCGTGGACAAAGTGCACGGTGTGGCCGCCGAACTCGGCGAGGAACTGAGGGAGCGCGTTGAGTCGCTCCTCGGCCGCGCCCCAGTCGAACTCGGTGCGCCAGTACTCCAGCAGCTCGGCGAGGTAGCCGGGTGGGGTGCCGTGCGTCCAGTCCTGTCCGGACAGTGCCGGCGCGAACCGCGTTCTGGCCAGCCGCTCCCGCAGGTCGGTGAGCTGCTCGGGACTGGTTTCGCTGCGGAACGGACGTAGCTGCGCCATGTGACCTTTTCCCTGAACGTCGAAATGCCTCGTGTCGGCATGCCAGCGCGCGGGCGTGCGCGCAATCCATGGGTCGCGGCCGGTGCTGCGCTGGGCGGGTGCCCCCGGGCGTTTCGTCGGGGACACAGTCAGGTTTACGCCGGCTGTGCGGAGTTACCCAGACCCCCGCTCTGCCTACGTCCCATGTGACTACCACCAGCGGGGACAGGCTGACGGACCCAATCGGGAGCACTGACTCGCCGCTTCCACTCGACCGGCCGGTAGGCGGATTCGCCGAACTCGAAAAGCGGAAACATCATCCCTAATTGGACATAAGGTCTATTTCGTATCAGAGTAGCCGATACTGGCTTAACTTAATTAATAAGTAGATAAGCAATACACAAAAGCCGTTAATCGCTGTTTACTGCCCAAGCGATCAGGAAACCATCATTTTGCGCGAATAGACAGACAAGTGCGCCAAAGGTTCATTTCTTGGCTATTCAGCGAAATCCGAGCATAAAGCACTCGTGCTTTCCAAGGGGGAATTAGATGCCCAACATCAAGAGCCTCGTCGGAGTTCTCGCCATCAGCGCCGCGCTGACCGGCGGGGCCCTCACTGTCAGTACCGCCGTCACCGCCGGCGCCGCGAACGCCGCCACCGTCGCGGGCTGGGGCGACTGGGGTGGTGGCGGCAACTGCGGCGGGGTCGGCGGCTGGGGGCGGGGCCTGGGCAACTGCGGCCGCAACAACAACTGGACCACGGACGACAGCGGGCGCGAAAGTGACTGTGGCCGCGACAGCAACAGCGGTGCCGGCAGCAGCAGCAGCTGTGGGGGCAGCAGTTGCAGCCGCCACAGCGGTCGCTCTTGTGGCCGCTCATGCGGCCGCTCGTGCGGCGGTCGATGCGGCGGATGGGGCGGCGGTGGTGGTTGCGGGCGAGGAAACCACAATCGGAACCGCAATCACGAATTCCAGCACGCCAGCCAGCACGAGAACCAGAGTCAGCACCTGATGCGTGACTTCACCCTGGTCGTGTCGCCGTTCCAGGAGAGCAGCAACCAGGCCGCTCCGTGGCAGAAGCAGGACAGCGACTCCGCGGCCCGGGTGCCGACGATGCCGGTGATGTAGCGGTGGCGTGATCCCATGATGGAGGCCTCCCTGGTAGCCGCCAGGGAGGCCGGCCGCATGCGGCACGGCAGGCGGTTCCGGTGATACCGGACGGAACGCTATAGCGTGACCGCGTGGATCTTCTCGTGGTGGGTGGCAGCGGCTTTCTCGGACTGGAGATCATCCGTCAGGCGCGGCGTGCAGGCCATGGCGTCGTGGCGACGTTCCACAGTCGCGTTCCCGCCGTCGCCGACGTTGACTGGCGAAAGCTGGATGTCCGCGACCGCGACGACGTCACGGCCTTGGTCCTCGAGGCACGGCCTGATGTGATCGTCAATGCCGCCTACCGGCAATCCGACTGGGCGACCACGGCCGAGGGAGGCATGCACGTCGCCCTCGCCGCGGCAGTGGCAGGAACCCGCCTTGTGCACGTGTCCAGCGATGCGGTCTTCTCCGGTACGGCGGCCCACTACGACGAGACGCACGCACCGGATCCCACGTCGCCGTACGGCGCCGCCAAAGCCGCCGCCGAGACGGCGATCAAGGGCATAACGCCGACCGCCGTCATCGCCCGGACCTCGCTGATCATCGGTGACGGCGGATCTCAGCACGAGAGATTCGTGCACGCACTGGCAGCCGGTGCCGTGACCGGTGTCCTGTTCACCGACGACGTGCGCTGCCCCGTGCATGTCACCGACCTCGCCTGCGCCCTGCTCGAACTGGCCGCGTCGCCGTACTCCGGGATCCACCACGTCGCCGGCAAGGATGCCGTCAGCCGCTACGAGCTCGGAGTGCTGATCGCACGCCGGGACGGTCTCGACCAGGCCACTTTCCCTACCGGGCTGCGCGCCGGCACCGGCATCCCCGGACCCATCGACGTGCGATTGGTCGGCACCGACACCCAAGCGCGGTTGAGCACCCGTCTACGAGGTGCGCGCGAGTTCCTCGCACCACGGAACGCGGTCGCGTCGGAAGGCGTGCCGCAGAGCGAAGGTCCGCTCGACGACCCAGCGGTGTTTCTTCACGATTCGGCGTCGCCGTCTGCGGGTCGCAGAGGAACCCGCAGGACGAAGTGAGCGCCCCGGTCGCTGTCCTGAATCGTCAGCGTGCCGCTATGGCTCTCCGCGATCTGCCTCGCGATCGGAAGGCCGAGTCCGGTGCCGCCGGAATCCTTCCTGCGCCCGGCCTCCAACCGTACGAAACGCTCGAACACCGCCTCGCGATCGCCTGGAGATATCCCTTCGCCGTCATCGATGACCTCGAGCACCGCCGTGCCGGCGTCTGACCCGGTGTCGTCGCCCTCACGGGACACACGGACGATGACCTTGGAACGGGCATGCCGTTGGGCGTTGGCGACCAGATTGTTGACCAGCCGCGTGAGCCGTACGCGGTCGCCTTTCACCACCGCTCCCGGGGTCACCTCGCAAATGATCTGTTTGCCGGAGCGGCGGGCGCATTCGGCGGTGGCGAGCTCCGCCAGATCGACCCACTGGCAGGTGGTCGGCGCCCCGGCGTCCAGCTTGGCCAGCGTCAGCAGGTCGGACACGATCGCCTGCAACCTGTCCAGGTCGGCGAGCAGGGTCGTGCCCAGCTTGACCACGTCGACCTCGTCCGGGGCCAGCAGCCCGTCCTCGATCTCCGTTCGCATCGCGGTGATCGGGTTACGCAGGTCATGAGAGACGTCGGAGGTGAACTGACGCTCCCGCTCCATCATGGCCTGCAACTGATCCAGCGTCCTGTTCACCGTCGTCGCCAGATCATGGGCCTCCCGGTGGGAGCGTGACGGCACCGGGACCCGCTCACTCAGCCGTGTGGGTCGCAGGTGACCCAGCTCGGCCCGGATGAGTCTCACAGGCTCGATGTATCCGACGATGATCCGATAGCTGGCGAAGATGATGAGGCCGACAATGATCACCGTACCGGCGACCAGCAGCAACGCCAGAAGGGGATCGACGTAGAAGGGGACCGAGGGCGCGGCGCCGTAGACGGTCCACGACCCGCCGTTGTCGGTGGCTTGGACGGCGACGACCAGGGCGCACTCCCCTGTCGGGATCGCCTTGCCGCAGATGACCTCGGTCCGCTCGCTCTCGGTGTTGGCGGGCAGGAAGCTCGCGATGGGCGGCCGTCCGCGCAAGTTCTCGGTGGAGGCGATGACCCTCCGCTTTGAATCGAGTACCTGGACGTAGGGGATCACCTGCTCAGAGATCGGATTTCGCAATTCTCCCCGAGGGACGAGAGAGGCGATCTCGGTCGCCGTCCCGTTCACCGTGGCCGTGCGCGACTCAGTCGCCAGGCGATGGACGATGAAAATGACCATCCCGGACATGAGCGTGCTCAGCAAAGCCACCGCCACGCCGAGGAACAGCATCAGGCGAGCTCTCTCCGTATACCGCCGAATGCTCACAAACCGGGCCCCCTTTCCCGTGACCAGTCCAACACGTGGGCTGTGCCCCCTCTGAGCAGGGGGTGGCCTTGGACGGACCTTTACCGTCATGCGGGGGACGCTGACGAGCGGAACCTGCACGACAAGAGGTCCGTAGCCGCATCTTTCGGCGATCCCGAGTACGGCCAAGCCCGGCGGGGGCCCCTTGATCAATTGGGCGGGTTCAGGACACGCGAGCGCTGCTGGATGCCTGGTGTGCCGTACGGATAGACGGACACGATCGGCGAACTGGCCTCGGTGAGCAGGTCTGTCTCCTTCTCGGACAGGTGCAACTCGGCGGCGCCGAGATTGTCGTCGAGTTGTTCAAGCGTGCGTGCGCCGAGGATCACCGACGTGACCGCAGGCCGGCCCGCCGTCCAGGCCAGCGCCACCTGCGACATGGACACGCCACGCGCCTCGGCGACCTGCCGCACCGCATCGATGACCTGCCAGGTGCGCTCCTGCGCGTTGCGTGCGGCATAAGCCTCCATGCCACGCTGGGGGTTCTCGCCGAGCCGAGTCGCACCGGTCGGCACATGGTCACGCGCGTACTTCCCGGTCAACCAGCCACCGGCCAGCGGCGACCACGGCAGAATCCCGATGTTCTCGTTGCGGCACACATCCACCAATTCGAACTCGATGTCACGCACCAGCAGGTTGTACTGGGGCTGCAGCGTCACGATCGGCGCGAGCCCACGGAACTGCGTCAGCAGCGCCGCCTTCTGCAACTGCCAGCCGAGGAAGTTGCTGACGCCCGCGTAACGGATCTTGCCGGCGCGCACCGCGTCATCGAAGAAGCCGAGCGTCTCCTCGATCGGGGTCAGGGGGTCCCAGGCGTGCGCCTGGTAGAGGTCGACGGTCTCGACCCCGAGCCGCCGCAGACTCGCTTCCAACGCCCGGGACAGGTTGGTGCGGGTCAGGCCCGCATCATTCGGCCCGTCCCCCATCGGAAAACGGCCCTTCGTCGCGATGACGAGCTGATCCCGTACCCCCGGCCGGGCCGCCAACCAGCGACCGATGATCTCCTCGGACAATCCGCGGGAGTACACGTTGGCGGTATCGATGAAGTTCCCCCCGCGCTCGACGAACCGGTCGAGCTGAGCATGCGACACCTCCTCGCTGCTCTCATTGCCGAAAGTCATCGTGCCCAGGCACAGCGAGGACACCACCGTGCCGGTGCTGCCCAAGGTGCGGTATTCCATCGTTCTGCCCCTCACTACGAGATCCATATCGGCGTTCTGCGCGACCCCGGATCTTGCCGTCCAACAGAGGAAACCGATCCAGCTTCGACATCGATGATGCCTGGTCGACATGAATTCGGGCTGTGAGACGAAGTCAGATACGTCTCACTGCTGCGCACTTTGAGAGAACTGGGCGTCGCGAGGCAGGTCGAACGGCGTGCCGTTCGGTGCAGGCACCGCGAGAGTTACGGCCACCGCCGCCGAGAGCACGCCAGGCCCACGCAGAACAACGCGCCGAAAGCCCCGTCGTTGTCATGCCGGCCGGGAAACACCGCCGGATTATTCGCCTCAACCGTCACGGCGAAGCTGAACACCACCAGGAACGCCGCCACCGCGTAGACCGCGGCCATGCCACAGGACTTGGCGACGGAGTCCGCTCACCTCGCAGTCATCGGATGAGGCCTTCCGAAGACCACACCGAGATGAGATCCATTGTCCTCAGTACATGAAAAAGGTGTCACATGATCACGCGACACCCTATCCGACCAGCCAAAACCTGGTCGGGACGACAGGATTCGAATCTGCGACCCCTTGCCCTTGCGGGGCCCTGTCACTCGGTCGGTCACCCATCTCGATTGCTCCGAGAGGTCTCTCTGTCGGGCAATAGTCGCGAGTTGTGCGCGGTGTCGGCCACATTTCAGCCCGGTGGATCATGCGGTGACCCTGTCAACCGGAGACCTGGGCAGGCTGTGCGTCCGAGTGTGCACTGACGGTCTCGCCGCCTCCCCTATCGGCTACCTGGGCGACCAGGAGAGCGAAAAAGGCGAGCGTCGCCATCGCAGTCCGGACCGTGTGCAGCGTCCACCAACGCAGGCGGACATCCGCCCAGTCGGTCGGCAACTCATCGACGTTCCATGAGTTCGCAAGCTGATTGAGTGGATCCAATTGGGTCAAGGTGAGCGCGATCGTAGCCACGAGTAGCAGCAAGGCGGCGATGCTGAGCCAAAATACGAGCCAGCCACGCTGGTAGGACACAACACACGTCGTCACGAGCAGAGCGAGGCAGGTGAGCAGTAACACCGGCATGGCACGGCCGTAATCCACATTGAGCGCCTGCCAGTACCGCACGTACGCGGGTCCGGGTAACGAACGCAGTGATGGAGCCAGCACGGTGAAGACGAGGCCTCCGGCGAAGAGGCCGAGCAGCAACGTCGCCCCCGTCCGAGCGACCTCCAACAGCACGACACGCATGCTCCACCCCCGGCGAACCCAGTGATTGGCTAGATGCATAAAATTTCATTTGAATCAGATAAAGTCAATACGACGGCACGGTGATCATCCATGGAGCAGAAGCCCAAGCGGCGATACGTCAGTGAGATACGGCGGGAGAACGCGGAGGCGACCCGGCTACGGATCGCCGAGGCGGCACGTGCACTCATGTTGGAACACGGCTATGCCGCCACCAAGATGGCTGACGTCGCACGGGCCGCAGGCGTCGTCGTGCAGACCCTGTACACGTCCTGTCCTGGCGGCAAGCCGGGCTTGGCGAAGCTCGTCTGGGACGTGACCCTGGCTGGTGACGCGCAGGCCGTCCCGCAGAGTGCCCGGCCACAGGTACAGGCGATCATCGCCGAACCTGACCCCGTGCGGAAGCTGCTCGCCTTCGCGGAGATGGCGCTGGCGATTTATCAACGTGTCGGTCCGGTGCATCGCGTGCTGCGCGCCGCCGCAGCGACCGATGTCGGCTTGGCCCGCCTGTTATCCGACACAGAAGAGCAGCGATTGACAGGCAGCCACGGACCTGCAGAACACCTTGCGGCCGTGGGCGCACTGCGCACCGGACTGAGCGTCGAGCGGGCCGCCGATCAGATCTACGCCCTGACCTCGATCGAGTTGTTCGAGCGACTGACCGAGTTCTGCGGCTGGACTGTGCGCGACTGCCAGGACTGGCTGGCCCGGACCCTGAGCGAAACCCTGCTCGGACCGACCGACAGCCGACCGAGCACCTCGGCGTGACCGAGCCGAACGCGCCCGGGCGCCACTACCGGCACACGTCGCCCGCGAACCATTCAAGGCGCTCACCAGCAGAAACAACACCACTGAACGCCTTCGAAGCGCCGCTGGACAAGCACAGGAGCGTCGGAGCGATTCAGTTAGAGGCCCGTGCGTGCGAGCGTTGCTCCTGTGCTGGGGGTGTCTGCGGACACGGGACGCAAGGACCGTGCGGAGGGTTTGCGTCCGATGCCGAAGCGTTAGCACTTGGAGCAGCGTCTTATCGAGCCACATGATCACGCTTCGATCCGCAATTGGCCAATCCGCGGAGCTCCCGGCAACCGGTGAAACCCGGGCGAGGGCGCCGTGAAACCGGTGGCGCGGAGAGTGAAGCCATGAGCATCACAGAACTCGGACGTACCGGGGGCGGCCCGGCCCCCAACGGGGGCACCGATCTGGCCGTGCGTGCGGAAGGGCTGATGAAGACGTTCGGCGAGCACCGTGCCGTCGACGGGATCGACCTGCACGTACGCCCCTGTGAGATCTTCGGCATCCTCGGCCCGAACGGCGCCGGTAAGACCACCATGCTGCGGATGCTGGCCACCCTCTTGAAGATCGACGCGGGCCGTGCCGAGATCTTCGGGGTCGACGTGGCCGGCAACCCGCACGTGATCCGCCAGTTGGTCGGCGTCACCGGACAGTACGCGTCGGTCGACGAGAACCTGACCGCCCGCGAGAACCTCTGGCTTTTCAGTCGCCTGCAGGGCATCGCCGCGCCGCGTGCCCGGCGTATCGGCACTGAGCTGCTGGGCCAGTTCGGCCTGGAGGAGGCCGCCGACAAACCGGTCGCGCAGTTCTCCGGCGGCATGCGCCGGCGCCTCGACCTGGCGGCCAGCCTGATCACCAGGCCACCGCTGATCTTCCTCGACGAGCCGACCACCGGTCTCGATCCGCGCACGCGCGGCCAGATGTGGGACACCATCCGCAGTCTGGTCACCGACGGCTGCACGGTGCTGCTGACCACGCAATATCTGGACGAGGCCGACCAACTCGCCGATCGCGTCGCCGTCATTGACCACGGCCGCAAAGTCGCCGAGGGCACCCCGGACGAGCTGAAGACCGCGGTCGGCGACTCCACCCTCCAGTTGCTGCTCGCCGAGCCGGGCGAGGTGCTCGCCGCCGTGGAGGTCGTGCGGCGCGTCCTCGGCTCCGACCCGGTCATCAGCCCGGAGCGGGGCCGCCTCAACGTCGCCCTCGACCAGGCCGACCTGGCCGCGGACGTGCTGATCGCACTTCGCACCGCCGGAGTGTCGATCTCCTCGGTGAGCGTGGCCAAGCCCAGCCTGGACGAGGTGTTCCTCGCCCTCACCGGCCACGAAACGGACGAGCACGACGAGACCGGCACGGAGGAGAACCGATGAGCACCCTGATCGCGCCCGCCCGCGAGGCGGTCACGGCCGCCGACCGCGTGGCCGCCGCCCGGCGGCGCATCTCCATGGCGGAGACCCTCGGCCAGACCCTGATGATGGCGTGGCGGGCGCTCAAGAAGATGCGCCGCAACCCGGAGCAGTTCTTCGACGTGGCGCTGCAGCCGATCCTGTTCACCGCGATGTTCGCCTTCATCTTCGGCGGCGCCATCGCCGGCGACGTGCAGAGCTACCTCCCTCTGATGATCCCCGGCATCCTCGCCCAGACCGTGCTGACGACGTGCATGGCCACGGGCACGCAACTCCGTGAGGACATGGAGAAGGGTGTCTTCGACCGGTTCAAGTCGTTGCCGATCGCCCGGATCGCGCCTCTCGCCGGCCCGATGGTGGCTGACCTGCTGCGCTATACGATCGCGGCCACGCTGACCTTCGGCATGGGACTGGTGATGGGCTACCGTCCGGGCGGCGGAGCGGGCGGCGTGCTCGCCGCGATCCTGCTGGCGATCTTCACGGGCTGGTCGCTGGCGTGGGTCTTCACCTGGGTCGGCACGATCGCCCGGAGCGCCCAGGCCGTGCAGGGCATCTCCATGATGATCTTGTTCCCCTTGACGTTCCTGTCGAACGCGTTCGTCCCCGTCGACACCCTGCCCGGGTGGCTGGCCGCGTTCGTACGGGTCAACCCGGTCTCACATCTGGTCACGGCCGCCCGCGACCTCGCCAACCGCGCCGTCGTCAGCGGAGAGGTCGCCTGGACGATCCTGGCGTGCCTGATCGTCATGGCGATCTTCGCGCCGCTGTCGGTACGCAGCTACAAACGGCACATGTGACCTCCGTCCGTCACGGCCGGAGACCTGCTCGACGAGACTCCGTGCCTCGTCGAGCAGGTCGGAGCCGCGTCGATCGCCGTAGTGGGCCCGCACGGCGGCGATCAACCCGGGCGCGGCCCGCTCCGCGTACGGTTCGATCCGCTCGAAGGCCATGCTGGGCATGAGGCTGTTGTACGCGAACCGCTCGGCGAGCACCAGCAACCCGATCGAGTCGCCGGGGGGCATGGCTCCCCGCAGCAACCCCCAGGCGCCGAGCGCGAAGAGCATCGAGCCGCACAGCGGGTAGTCGAGGACGGGGTTCTTCACCGCCAGCAGGTCGTAGCCCCGGACGGCGGAGAACAGCTCCTCGCCGTACCGGACGTCTTCCGGCGGGGCGTGGTACGCGTACGCCGTCAAAGTGACCGAGACCGCGACGAGCGACCACGGCGTGAACTCCGCGCTCGACATCCCGGGCAGGCGCAGGTCGCGTGCCCGCTGGACGGCCAGGCGGTATTCCGCGAGCGCGGCGGCCGTCTCGCCTCGGGCGAGGGCGAGCTCGGCCGCGCACAACAGGACGATCGCCGCCCCGCCGAACACCGCCTCGTTGTCGTTGATCCGGGTGATCTCGGCGAGCTCGGCCTCCGCGGCGTCGAGATCGCCGTCGGCGAGCGCGGAGGTCAGCAGCAGCGCGCGTAGCTGGGTCTCGTCTTCGGTGGCGCCCAGCCGGCTCAGCACCGGGATGGCGGTCCGCGCGTGCCCGACCGCCCGCCGGCGGTCGCCGAGCTGCATGACCAGGTGGGCCAGCACGGCGCGCATGATCGCGGCGAACCACGGGCCCTCGTCCTCGCGAAGCATCGCCAGGGTCCGCTCGGCGGCCTCGACCGCCCCGATCACCTCACCCGCGTTCTCCAAGACGTGGACACTCATCTGCGTCGCCGCCAAGGCGACGTCACGGTCTGTGCTCCGGCACAACTCCGCCAGCCGGCGATGCATCTCGGCGCCGTCGGCCGCGTCGCACGCGAGCAGCACCGTGGCCATCGCCGTCACGCGGGGATCCGTCGTGCCACTGGTGGGCAGCGTACGGAGGAGATCGCGCAACGGATCGCCGCGGCGATCGGTGATGATCGCGATGTTCATGAGCGTGATCAGCATGGCGGCCCTGGTCACCTCGACGAGGTGCGGCGGCGGCACCCAGCCGGTGATCATCTGGGTGATCGCGTCCCAGTGAACGAGGATCCGGAAGTGATCACCACGGATCGACCACAGCGCGCCGAGGCCGGTCAGCAACTGCACCGTCGTAGCGGGATCGGACTCGCCGAGAGCCTGCCGAAGCAGATCGGCGAGGTTGCCCTCCTCGACGCGCAACGCGTCGACCGCCGCGAACTGCGTCAGGCTGAAGATCTGGAAGGCGTGTTCGAGGGCGTACGCCGTCGCCCAGGCCCGCTGCGCCGTCCGAGCGAGCGCCTCCTCGCCGGCCTCCTTCAACCGCATCCGCCCGAACTCCCTGACGGTCTCCAGCATCCGGTAGCGGAGGCCGTACGGCGTCTCGCGGACGCTCAGCATCGACTGCTCGGTCAGCGCGTCGACGACGTGCAGGGCGTCAGGGCCGAGTACGTGCTCGGCCACGGCCAGCGTGAAACCGTCGCCGAACAGCGACAACCACCGCAGCGCCTGCCGTTCCGGCTCGTCCAGCAGATTCCACGACCAGTCGATGACCGCGAGCAGCGTCTGGTGCCGGTCGGGGGCCGTACGGTTCCCGCCGCGCAGCAGGGCGAACCGGTCCGCCAGGCGCCGCGCGATCTCCTCCACCGACATCACCCGCACCTTGGCCGCGGCCAACTCGATCGCGAGCGGCAGCCCGTCGAGGCGTGCGACGACCTCCTCGACCACTCCCCCGTCGATCCGCACACCCGGGCGGGCGGCCGTGGCGCGCTGGCGGAACAACTCCACCGCGTCGCCTGTGGGCAGCTCGCCGAGCAGGTAGACGCGTTCGGCGGGGATCGACAAGGGGGCGCGCGAGGTGATGAGCACCCGCAGGTCGCGGGTCGTCACGGATAGGAACGCCACCAGATCGGCGACGGCCTCGATCACATGCTCGCAGTTGTCCAGGATCAGCAGCGCCGGAGCCTGGTCGAGATGCTGGGCGATCCGGGCGCGAACGTCGGAGCGCTGCTCGGCGGTCAGGGCACGACGCCCGCTGACCGAGTCCCGGACCCCGAGCGCCGAACCCACCTCGCCCACCACACCCTCCGGCAAGGAGACCCCGACAAGCTCGACGAAGTGGGCGATGGGCTGCACGGCGTTCCTGCCGACGACATGAGCCAGCCGCGTCTTGCCCAGCCCGCCGGGGCCGATGATGGAGACCACCCGGCTGGTCTGCAACAGGGCGTGCACCGCACGGATGTCGCCGTCGCGGCCGAGCAGCGAGGAACCGTCGAACAGGATTCCCGCACGCACCGGCCGATCCGCGGCGAGGAGTTCGGCGTACACGCGGGCGAGCTCAGGCCCCGGTTCGGTGCCCAGCCTCGCGACCAGGCCCGCACGGTACCGCTCGTAGCGCTCCAGAGCGGCGGCGGCACCTCGTACGGCGGCCTCGCTGCGCAGCAGGCAGGCGAGCAACTCCTCGTCGTACGGCCGATCGGCCGCGGCCTCCTCCAGCAACGGCAGCGCTCCCTCATGGGCGCCGCTCCGGCTTCGCGCGATCGCCGCCACGCGTCGCGCCTCGGCCGCCCACCCGGTGGCGACGCCTCTCAGCTCGGCGAGTGGGCCCGTGCCGCCGTCCAAGCCGCCGGCCACGAGAGCCATGGCCTCTTCGGCACGGCGGCGCGCGAGCGCCACGTCGTCTTCGCCGAGTGCGGCCCGCGCCTGCTCCACCAGCGCGCCGAGCAGCAGCACGTCCACCTGACCGGCGGGCAGCCCCAGCCGATAACCACGCGGGATCCGCACCACGATGTCCGCGCAGGTCGCCGCCCTGGTCCGCGAGACGACCACCTGTAGCGCCTTCGTCGGGTTGGCCGGCGCCTCATCAGGCCACAACTCCTCGACCAGGCGCTCGTCACTGAGCCCTGTACGCCCGTGTACGGCGAGCACGGCCAGCAGGGTCTGTGCGCGGTCGCCGACCACGCGCACACCCTGCCAGCGGACGCCGTCGAGCAGGACCAGTGCGGGGGACACACCTTCAGCTTACGGACGAGTGACGTCTGAGGAGCATGACCGCGTGTGCCATCACCGTCAGTCGACGACTGTGAGGACGATCTTCCCGTTCGTACGGCCGGCCTCACCGACCTCGTGGGCCTTGGCGGCCTGCTCCAGCGGGAGGACCGTGTGGATCTCGGGTATCAGCCGACCGGAGTCCACGAGCGCGGCGATCTCCCGCATCCCCGCCTGGTCAGCCTCGACGATCATGAAGATCGAGCGGAATCCGAGGGCGCGCGCCTGAACCGACAACCGCGCCTCGGCCGGAGACGCGAGCGAGACGACGATGCCCCCCTCGCGCAGAGTACGCAGCGAGCGCGGGCCGTACTCGCCGCCGATGGTGTCGACCACGATGTCGATGTCACCGACCGCCGAGGCGAAGTCGACGCCGGTGTAGTCGATGACCTCGTCGGCGCCGAGGCGCCGCACGAAGTCGTGCTTGGCGCTACTGGCGGTGCCGATGACGTGGGCACCGAGCGCCTTGGCGATCTGCACCGTGACATGGCCGACTCCGCCCGCCGCGGCATGGACGAGCACGCGGTGGCCGGGGCGCACGTGGGCGGTGTCGACCAGCGCCTGCCATCCGGTGAGCGCGACCAACGGCAGCGCGGCGGCCTGAACGTGGGACAGCGAGGCCGGCTTGTGGACCAGATGCCGTGACGGGGAGACCACGTATTCGGCATAGGTGCCGGCGGGTCGTGGCTGCAACGGCATGCCGAACACCTCCTCGCCGGGCTCGAACAACGTCACGCCCAGCCCGACCTCCTCGACCACGCCGGAGACATCCCACCCCAGCCGAATCGGCCCTGCACCCCCCGCCAGCCCACCGGTGGCCCTGTGCCAGAAATCGGTCGGGTTGACCGACGTCGCATGGACCCGGACGAGCACCTCACCGGGGCCCGGCTCCGGACGTTCCACCTCGACGATCTTCAACACTTCCGGGCCGCCGAGGGAGTCCTGACCGATCGCGCGCATGCTCATGTTCCTCTGCTCTCGAGGGCCTCCCCCTCGTGGGCTGCCCGCGTACGGCAAGGCTGCCAACGCCGAGGCACCCCCGGCGATTGGCCAGACTGCCAACATTTGCAAGAATCTGGCCATGCATCGCGTCGTCGTCCTGGCGCTCGACGGGGTCTACCCGTTCGAGCTGAGCATTCCCGTGAGGATCTTCGGCACCGCTGCCGGCCCCGATGAGACGCCCCTGTACGAAGTGCTCACCTGCAGCATCGACGGCGGACCGGTCAGGACCGCCGCCGACTTCAGCGTCACGGTGGAGAACGACAGCGGAATCCTCTCGACGGCTGACACGCTGGTGATCCCCCCGTTCTCCTGCGGCCCGCAGGATGAGAGACTCTGGCCCCCCGTTGAGGTCGACGGGATATTCGACCATCTCCGGCCCGGCGCTCGCATCGTCTCGATCTGCACCGCCTCCTACGTTCTGGCCGCCGCCGGCCTGCTCGACGGGCGTCCAGCGACGACGCACTGGAACGAAGCGGAGCATTTCCAGCGGATGTTCCCCAACGTCAAGGTCAACCCTGACGTGCTGTTCGTGGATGACGGTGAGGTGCTCACCGCGGCCGGCGTCGCATCCGGCGTCGACCTGTGCCTGCACCTGGTACGTCGCGACCACGGCAGCGAGGTCGCCAACCGTGTCGCCCGGCTCTGCGTCGTCCCGCCCTGGCGGGACGGCGGCCAGGCGCAGTTCATCGAGCGGCCGGTGCCCGAGCCGTCAGCGGCCACCACCTCCGAGACCCGCGCCTGGGCGCTGGAGCGACTCCATCGGCCCATCCCGCTGATCGAGATGGCTGGACGCGCAAGGATGAGTGTCCGCACCTTCACCCGGCGCTTCCGCGACGAGGTCGGGACGACTCCCGGCAAATGGCTGATCCAGCAGCGCGTCGAGCGCGCACGTCACCTGCTCGAAACCACCGACCTTCCCGTGGACCGCGTCGCCGAGGAGGCCGGCTTCGGGACCGGCGCATCCATGCGCAAGCACCTGACCACCATGATCGGCGTGTCCCCCACGGCCTATCGGCACACGTTCCGCGCCGACGTCTCCCTCCGCTGACCGAGCACGCACTCGACGGCGCCCTGAGTGGGCCGGCGTGGCGACCGCCGGCGCTCATGCGGCCGACCGACGCCCGCCGCCCCGCGCGGGACGCGCACGTCGTCAGATGGCGGCATACAGGCCTGTACGGCCGAAAACCGGTTGCCTCGCCTGGTGGGCTCAGGAAAAGTGGCGTCCATGATGCTCTGACGGACAGCACCCCGCTACTCCGAGGCCACGGCGCCGACGCGCGCCGTGATGCCGTCCGCCCGTACCTTTTTCAGCGAAGAGAGCTCTTTGTCTCAGCAACACTCCCGGCCGGAGTCACCGCTGCCGTCCGCCCCGGCCATGGGTTCGGCCACCGTCACCGTGTTCGCCTCCCCCGCAAGCTGGATCGAGTCCGATGCCCTCGCGCAGTGTCACCAGGTGGCCGCTCTCGACGGCATGACGCACGTCGCCGCGATGCCGGACCTGCACCCCGGCAAGGGCGCCCCCATCGGGGCCGCCATGGCGTCGACCGTGTTGTATCCCTTCCTGGTGGGCTCCGACATCGGTTGCGGCATCGCCGTGTTCCCCCTCAAGCTCAAGCGCGCCGAACCCACGAAGGTCGCCGCTCGATTCCCCGACCTCGATCGCGCCCTGGACCCTGAGCGGGATGCCGACGACCCGGCCTGGGCCGTTGTGAAGGGCGACATTCCCGCCGGCCACCTCGAGGGCCTCGGGACGGTCGGCCGGGGCAACCACTTCGTCGAACTGGCGCGGATCGGGACCGTCTTCGAGCCGGGCCACGCGAGCCGCCTCGGACTCGCCGCCGGCGACCTGGTTCTCATCGTCCACAGCGGTTCCCGAGGGCTGGGCGAACGGATCCTGCGGGCGCACACCGCGGTCCACGGCGCGGGCCCCGCCCCTGATCCCGGCGCCTACCTGGCGATGCACGACGAGGCCGTACGCTGGGGATCGCTCAACCGGCGGCTGATGGCCGCCCGGGTCGCCCATGCCCTGGGCATCGAGCCCACCGAGCCGCTCGTCGACCAGTGCCACAACCTGGTCGAGATCCGCGACGGGGTCTACCTGCACCGCAAGGGGGCGGCGCCGGGTGACGGCCGTGACGTGCTCATCGCCGGTACGCGAGGCACCCAT
Source organism: Planotetraspora mira (assembly GCF_016863275.1). Lineage (GTDB taxonomy): Bacteria > Actinomycetota > Actinomycetes > Streptosporangiales > Streptosporangiaceae > Planotetraspora > Planotetraspora mira. Next base: position 7,979 of record NZ_BOOO01000044.1, on the reverse strand, counting down.
TCCTACCTCGTGGCCGCCCACGCCGGGCCGGACGCCAACCATTCCGTGGCGCACGGCGCGGGCCGCAAGATGTCGCGTGCGGACGCCCTGCGCCGGGGCCGGGCCAAGCACACGGTCGAGGAGCTGCGCCGCACGCCGGTGGGGTCGGTGGTGGTGTGCGGCGACCGCCAACTGCTCTTCGAAGAGGCGCCGACGGCCTACAAGCGCATCGAGCAAGTCATCGCCGACCTCGTCGACCATGACCTGGCCACGCCCGTGGCCACCACGGTCCCGCTGGTCACCTACAAGACGCCCGACCTCGGGTCCACGCCCCAACGGGGCCACCGGGACCAGCGCCGCAAGCGAGGCCGGCCATGAGCGTCCACCTGCTCCTGTCGGCCGGGCGTGGCCCGCAGGAGTGTGCCTGGGCGCTGGCCCGGCTGCTGCGTCGCCTGGAAGCCGACGCCACCCGGCGGAATCTGGAGACCCGCCGGGCCGAGACCGTTCCCGGTGACCGGCCCGGCACCTACCGATCGGTCCTGATCCAGATCGCAGGAACCGGCGCCGAGGCGTTCGCCGCCTCGTGGACGGGAACTCTGTGCTGGCAGGCCCCCAGCCCTTACCGGGCCGGCACCGGCCGAAAGAACTGGTACGTCATCGCCCAACCGTGCCAGGTCGACACCCCGCGCACGACGTTCGCGGAAGCAGACGTCGACATCGTGGCCTGCCGTACCGGCGGCCCCGGCGGTCAACATCGAAACAAGGCCAGCACGGCGGTACGGGCGACCCACCGGCCATCGGGGATCGTCGTCGTGGTCGACACCGAGCGGCAGTTCAGCCTCAATCGCCGCATCGCCATGCAGCTGCTGCGACAGCGCATCGAGCACGGCGAGGAGCAGGCAGAGCGCGCCGTCACCACCGCCCGCTGGCGCATCCACGATGAGCTCGTACGTGGCGATCCCACCCGTATCGAGCGACCGGAAACGTCGAAGCAGGATCCGACGAAACGCTCCCCATGAACATGCGGTGATGAACAGGTCGAGGGCCGCGCGGGTCCAGCCCGTGCGGCCCTCGACTCGGGTGTGCTTACGCCACCGGTACGTCCCTGCGGTGCAGGCCCGCGAGGCCGACCGCGCCGAGGGCGAGCGCGATGGCGGTGAGCCACAACATCGGCGTCACGGTGAACGCGGAGCCGGGCAGCTTCGGCACGTGCGCGAACGGGGTGGCGTCGACGATCCACTCGCTCAGCCCGAACAGCGCGCCGAGCTCGACGAGCAGGACGGACACGATGAGCGCGGCCCAGGCCAGCGCGCTGAACCTCGGTGCCAGGCCGATCAGGGCGGTGCCGAACCCGGCCAGCACCCAGGTGGCCGGCAGTTGCACCAGCGCGGCGCCGAGCAGCCGTCCGATCTGCCCCCCGACGTCGTGGATCTGCACGCCGTACCCGAGACCGCCGGCGACGCCTGCCACGGCCAGCAGCAAGGCCGTACCCAGGAGCGCGAACACCAGGTGGCTCGCCGCCCAGCGGAGCCGGCCGACCGGCGTGGCCAGCAGCGCCTCGACCCGCCCGCTGCTCTCCTCTTGGCGCAGCCGCAGTGTCGCCTGCACCGTGTAGGCGGCGGCGACCATGCCGGTGATGCCGAAGATCGCGGCCAGGAAGGCGTCGGTGAGGCCGTTACTCCCGCCCATCCGGGTCAGGATGTCGGTCAGCTGCTGGTTCGGCGACTGCAGGTCCCCGATGCCGGCGGCGGCGCCACCCATGACGGCCCCGGTCAGCGCGAGCCCGATGGTCCAGCTCAGGAGCAGGCCGCGGTGCAGCCGCCAGGCCAGCGCGAGGGGGCTGCGCAGCGCCGGGGAGGCCTCGGCGGGCCCGAGCCGCTGCGGCAGCAGGCCGGCGCCCACATCCCGGCGCGCCACGAGCCGGTACGCGACGATGGCGAAGACGGCCGCGATCCCGATGAACAGCCCGGCCACCCACCAACGTTCACCGGCGTATGGGCGCAGGTGCAGGGCCCAGCCGGTCGGGGACAGCCAGCTCAGCCAGGTCGGCCCGGTGTCGCCGACAGCACGCAGCAGGTACGTCCCGCCAAGGACGGCGCCGGCCAGGCCGCTGGCCGCCCGGGCGCTCTGGGTGAGCTGCGCGCTCGCGGCCGCGACCGCGGCGAACAACATCCCGACAAGGCCGGTGGCGAGGCCCAACGCGAGCGATCCGCCGGCCGGCAGCCCGGTCGCCAGCAGCCCGAGGGTGATCAGCACCGCGATGGCCAGGTTCGCGAGTGCGGTGACGAGCAGGGCGGCGGTGAGCGGCGCATACCGGCCGACCACGGTGGCGCCGATGAGCTCCAGCCGGCCGGTCTCCTCCTCAGTCCGGGTGTGCCGTACGACCGTGAGCAGACTCATCAGACCGACCAGGATGAACTCGGTCACGCCGATCTTCCACGCGGTGAGCCCACCGATCGACACGCCGAACAGCGGGCCGCTCAGCGCGACGAGCGACGGGTTGGCGAGGACGGCGCTCACCGCGCGCAGGTCCGCCTCGGTCGGGTACAAGCTCAAGTAATTGGCCGCGGTCCCCATCGGCATCACCGCGAGCCCGAGCACCCACACGGTCAGCCGGACGCGGTCGAGCCGCAGCGCCAGCCGCGCCAGGGCGCGCGTGCCGGTCAGCGAGTTCATCGGGCCACCCTCGTCTGGTGCTCTCCGTCGGCCTGCGTCCGGTCGTAGTGACGCAGGAACAGCTCCTCGAGGGTCGGCGGCTGGCTGGTCAGGCTCAGGATGCCCACGGTGGTGAGCTGCCGCAGCACCGCGTCGAGAGCGGCGGTGTCGACGTCGAAGCGCACGGTCCCATTGTGGATCTGTACGTCGTGCACGCCGGGCAGCGTGTCCAAGCCGGTCGCCGGCCCGGCCAGGCCGACCACGATCGAAGTGCGGGTCAGGTGGCGCATGTCGGCGAGCGTGCCGGTCTCGACCGCCCGCCCGTCGCGGATGATGGTGATCCGGTCGCAGAGCGCTTCGACCTCGGCGAGGATGTGGCTGGACAGCAGGACGGTGCGGCCATCGCGCTGCTGCTCTTCGCGGATCACCTGGCGGAAGACCTCTTCCATGAGGGGGTCGAGGCCAGAGGTGGGCTCGTCGAGAATGAGCAGGTCGACGTCCGAGGCGAGAGCGGCGACGAGGGCGACCTTCTGCCGGTTGCCCTTCGAGTAGGCCCGGCCCTTCTTACGCGGGTCGAGGTCGAAGCGCTCCAGCAACTCGTCTCGGCGCTTGGTGTTGAGGCCGCCGCGCAGCCGGCCGAGCAGGTCGATGACCTCGCTGCCGGACAGGTTGGGCCAGAGGGTGACGTCGCCGGGCACGTATGCGAGGCGGCGGTGCAGTTCCGTGGCGTCGCGCCGCGGGTCGCCGCCGAGCAGCCGGGCGGAGCCGGAGTCGGCGCGCAGCAGTCCGAGCAGGATCCGGATGGTGGTGGACTTCCCCGCGCCGTTGGGACCGAGGAAGCCGTGCACCTCCCCTGTCCGCACAGACAGGTCGAGCCCGTCGAGCGCGCGGGTGGGCCCGAATGTTTTGACCAGTGCGTCTACGTGGATCGCCTCGGTCATGGTCCTCATGCTCCTTCAGCCCCGGGGTCGGTCCCCGTGGCGCTAGGGGGGTTGGGTGCCCGCAGTGGCTCCATCGCCGCGCGGGCTTTCGTGACGAACTCGGGATCGAGCAGCGAGTGGGAGTAGAAGTCGGCCAGCGCGCCGGCCATGCGCAGGTGGCCTTCAGTGGTGAAGATGTCGACGCCCAGCGCGCGGGACACGTGGTCGTGCATCGCGAGGAGCCCGGACTGCATGCCGACGAGCACCGCCGCGTATGCCCGGTAGTCCTCGGTGACGGCCGGCGCGTGCTTGCTGACCCACTGCTCGCTCAGCGTCACCATGTCGTCGAACATCGCCGCGGCGCCCGACGAGCCGTCGAGCAGGGCACGGGTGAGGTACTTGTACAGCAGCACGATCGTCGGATGGACCGACGGGAGGAAGCCCGGGTTGGCCACCTTGCCCTCGAAGAGCAGATCCTCCTTGATCTTGACGAGCCGGTCCAGCGCGTAGGCGTCGCACACCTCGCGCAACGCCTCCTTGGACCCGAAGTGGTGCCGAAGCAGGCCCGGTGACACGCCTGCCTCCTGGGCAATGTCGCGGACCGTCGTGCCGTCGATGCCTCGCTCGGCGAACAGGCGGATCGCGGCGTCCCTGATCCGCGCACGAGCCGTCAGGTCCTCGAACGCCGCATCGCCAATCGGGCCTCCCACCACTCGCCACTCCTTATACAAACATGTTGCAAGCTACTCGGCCAGATTGCCCACTATACGCTCATATAGTGCCAACACAAGAGTGGCCGTGACGCGGCCCGGCTGCCGGTCGGCCATGAAACTGAGCCGGTACGCCGGACGGAGGCGAGAGTGTGATCCACACCTCCGCGAGCTGCGGCATCGCCATGACAACCAGCGCGGAATCTCGCTGATCGATCGAAGCTGGGTCAGTCCGGTCATGGATCAGTCGCGTTCCACCGGCTCCTGAGTGCGCAGGAGCTGTCGCAGACCGTCGGCCAGTGGCGGTTCCGGCGTGGGGGTCCCGGCCGCGGTCTCGGCAGACGCGGAGGCGGGCGCAGATGCAGGCGCGGAGGCGGGCGTAGATGCAGGCGTGGCCCGGTCGAAGAAGCGCAGGAGCTCGACGGGGAACGGCATGACCAGGGTGGAGTTCTTCTCCGCCGCGACCTCGACCACGGTCTGCAGGAGCCGCAGTTGGAGGGCCCCGGGGGTCTCGGACATGATGGCGGAGGCGTCGGCGAGCTTCCGGGCCGCCTGGAACTCGCCGTCGGCAGTGATCACCCGGGCCCGCCGTTCGCGTTCGGCCTCGGCCTGGCGCGACATGGACCGCTTCATGGCCTCGGGGAGCTGGACGTCCTTGATCTCCACCCGGTCGATGTGGATGCCCCAGCCGAGCGCAGGGCTGTCGATCATCAACTCCAGGCCCCTGTGCAGTTCCTCGCGGTTGGACAGAAGGTCATCCAACTCGCTCTTGCCGATGATGGAACGCAGGGACGTCTGGGCCACCTGCTCCACGGCGAACAGGTAGTTCTGAACCTCGATGGCCGCTTTGATCGGGTCCTCCACGCGGAAGTAGACGACGGCGTCGACCCTGACCGAGACGTTGTCACGGGTGATGCCCTCCTGCGTGGGCACCGGCATCGTGACGATCTGAACATTGATCTTCTTCATCTGGTCGATCAGCGGGACGAGGAGCGTGAGCCCCGGCTGCCGCACCTTCGGCAACGTCTTGCCGAAGCGGAAGACGATGCCGCGCTCGACCTGGTTGACGACCCGAACACCGGTGACGAGCCAAGCCACGAGGACCGCGACGATCGCGAGCGGAATATAGCTGCCCATGGGGGGACCCTTCCGCCGCAGGGCTAGGACCGGTCGCAGTGGCGCGGGCGTAACGAAGCGGCGCATCGACCGTACGACGGAGATCGCACGAAAGGGGTGATCTTTACGCCATTACTACGGCGATCTCCCCCGCGCACGCACGACTGCAGGCCCCACGCATCGCCAGAGCACGCGGCATCCCCGAAGACGTGGCAGCGAAGGCGATCACGGCCGACGAGGACGGCCGCGTCCTCGGCGTGGGTCGGCGGGTGGGCGCTCTCCGCGGTTCGAGCCCCAGACGCCGATCACCGTCCGTGCGACGTCCGGATTCTCTGAGAGATGTTGCACGCGTGGCGCCCCCTCTTGCACAGGGCGGACTGCGTGTTGGTTCTCCCGCTGATGCTGATCGACACGTTCTGCTGGCCGCGCATGATGGTCGGGCTTCTCACCGCCGAATAATTCTTGTTCCTGACGCCGTTGCCGTTGCGCACAGGCCCACGGTCGTCGATGGAGGTGGCCGTCGTGCCCACGCGGGGCGTTACCGCGCTCGCGCTCGCATGGGGCGACGCCGTGACCCCCGATATCACGACCAGCAGCAGGGCCAGCGCCGGCCGCCGTGTGGTGATGACCGCGCCGGCAGGCGGATCCTCCGCAAAGTGACGACTCATTCGGTTTCTCACCTGCCTCTGCAGTCATGTGGTGGCGGGCACTTCGACATGACCGGTGCCATACCCGGGGACGCGGTGCCGCCCGCGCACTTCATGATCAAATACGCGAAAGATTAGTCGAGCTTTGTCATCGCGGGAGCCGGAGCCGCCGGTTGCCCGACCGTTCTCCACTCGTCGACGAAGCGCTGGGCCTGGCGGTCGAGGTGACCTCATCCGCGTCAACGTCACGCAGGGATTTCATCGTGAACGCGTTAAGCGGCTTGCGGGGGCCGTTATAGGAGGTTCTACGTTCTACAGGCACCCTTGGAGTGGAATTTATGGTGACCCCCGGTGACTGTTGAAAACCTTATCGGCCTAATCGTTTCGGTCGCTCTGCTTGTGTATCTCCTTCTCGCGATCCGCTCCTCTGAGAGGTTCTGATGGCCGTCGAAGCGCCGGTCGCACCGGATACCCACGTTGAGGAGCCCCGGCCTGGCCACAGGGTGGCCGCCGGACTGCTCGATCCACGCCAACTCTGGAAGGCACTGCCGGAGGCACTGCGCAAGCTCGACCCGAGAGTCCTCTGGCGCAACCCCGTCATGTTCGTCACCGAGGTCGGCGCGCTGCTGACCACGGTGTTCACCATCCTCAATCCGTCGCTCTTCGGCTGGCTGATCACCGTCTGGCTCTGGCTCACCGTGATCTTCGCCAACCTGGCCGAGGCGGTGGCCGAGAGCAGGGGCCGCGCTCAGGCGGCCACGCTGCGCCTCACCAGGCAGCAGACCGTCGCCCGGCGCGTCGTGGGATGGGCCGAGGATGTCCCGTCGTCCGCGATCCGCGCTGAGGAGATCCCCGCCGGGCTCCTGCGACGTGGCGACGTCGTGGTCGTCGACGCCGGTCAATTGATCCCGGGGGACGGCGACGTGGTCGACGGGGTGGCCAGCGTCGACGAGTCCGCGATCACCGGCGAGTCCGCCCCGGTCATCCGGGAGTCCGGCGGCGATCGTTGTGCGGTGACGGGCGGTACCCGCGTCCTGTCCGACCGGATCGTGGTGCGGATCGCCCAGGACCCGGGCGAGAGCTTCCTCGATCGGATGATCACTCTCGTGGAGGGCGCCAAGCGGCAGAAGACCCCGAACGAACTCGCTCTCAACCTGCTCCTGGTCGCGCTGACCATCATCTTCCTGATGGCCACCGTCACGCTCCAGCCAATGGCGATCTTCTCCAAGGGCGTGATGGCCGCCGCCCCCGACACCCTTGCCATCACCGGCGAGGGCGTCGCCGGCGTCGTGCTGGTCTCGCTGCTGGTGTGCCTGATCCCGACCACGATCGGCGCACTCCTGTCCGCGATCGGCATCGCCGGCATGGACCGGATGGTCCAGCGGAACGTGCTCGCGATGTCGGGCCGGGCCGTCGAGGCCGCGGGCGACGTGCACACGCTGCTGCTGGACAAGACCGGCACCATCACATTCGGCAACCGGCAGGCGGACGCCTTCATCCCGGTCGGTGAGACCGGGGAGGCCGATCTCGCGCACGCCGCCCTGTTGTCCAGCCTCGCCGACAGGACACCAGAGGGACGGTCCATCCTGGATCTGGCCCGCCGTCGCGTCGGCCCCGCCGCGGGCGCCGAGGCGGACGGGGTGTGGGTGCCCTTCTCCGCCGTCACCCGGATGTCGGGAGTCGATCTCTCCTCGCGCAGCCTGCGCAAGGGCGCGGCCGCCTCCGTCTCCTCGTGGGTGCGAGAACACGGCGGGTCGGTGCCACCGGAGCTCGACGAAATAGTCGAAGGCGTGTCCGCATCCGGCGGCACTCCCCTGGTCGTGGCGGAGCAGACGCGCGTGCTGGGCGTCATCCACCTCAAGGACGTCGTGAAGCCCGGCCTGCGCGAGCGGTTCGAGGAGATGCGCCGGATGGGCATCCGCACCGTCATGATCACGGGTGACAACCCGGTC